>NZ_JAUORV010000015.1 GCF_030548205.1 Aliiglaciecola sp. 3_MG-2023
TGTTCGGGGTTTTGTCGTTTTAGGGCTGAAATCGAACCAGTGCCACGCGTCGTGTCCCGCTGCTGCGCGTGCGTATCCATCCCGGGTCGAGGCACCATTATTCTAGAAGCCCTGAACAGAAATGTTCGGGGTTTTGTCGTTTTAGGGCTGAAATCGAACCAGTGCCACGCGTTGTGTTCTGCGCAGGATAAAAAACTTTAAAGAATCTCTTCAATGGATTTTTCACCATTAAACAGTTCTATTATGGTGCTTTTATTAGGTGGGTTGGAAACACAATATTGTAACGCTTTTGCCACATCTGTTCTGGTAATTTTTGCCTCATCTTTGTTGCTTGGACGTTGTGATGAAAATTGGCCTGTAGGCTCATCGTTTGTCAAAGTCCCAGGGCGAATAATCGAATACTGTAAACCGCTGTGCATTAGATGTTCATCTGCCATGTGTTTTGCTACCAAATACGGCTGCATTTCACCTGATATCTGTGAAGGGTCGTCTGCACCAATGGAGCTAACCATAATAAAATGCGAGAGTCCGGTATTTTTGGCGTAGTCTGCAGCGCGGCAAGCTGCCCATAAATCGATTAACAACGTTTTATCCGCGCCTGTGTGCCCGCCTGAGCCCGCTACAAATACAACTTGATTGCAGTTTTCGAATGCCTGTTCAAAGTTTTTTGTGAGATCGCCTTCAAATATGGTCAAATTATCACTGTTCACATCTGACAATTTTTCTTTATCGCGAACCAGAGCGACCACTTTTTGTCCCGCATCTAACATTTGTGGTGTGAGTTGTTTACCGATTTGCCCACTTGCGCCAATAATTAATGTTCTATTCATTTTTGCTTACCTCATTTCAGTAGTTGCGTGTTTAAAGACTAGGAAGCAATTACCGATCCTACCCCTGAAAAGGCAGTGAGGCCCAGTGATAGCCTAAGTTTGTTAGCCATCGCATAACCTATTTTTTAGGTTATTCATGTAAGTTTTTTACAACCGATAAGTAAATTTTTCTGGTTGTGAGGTTGTACGGTCGAATCACTGGCCTTTGTTTTGATGTTGCTAAATAACCGTTAGTTCTACTTCAATATTACCGCGCGTTGCATTTGAGTAAGGGCAGACTTGGTGTGCTTTATTTACTAGTTCTAAGGCTGCTGCTTTATCCATATCACCCAGTAATACAGCTAGTTTTACGGCAATTCCAAAACCACCGTCGATTGCGCCAATGGATACTTCGGAATTAATGGAAGTATCACTAGGTAAAGAGATTTTTGCACTTCCTGCGACTACTTTAAGTGCGCCTATAAAACATGCGGCATAACCGGCAGCAAATAATTGCTCTGGGTTAGTACCTTGGCCGTCATCACCTCCTAATCCTTTAGGTGTTGATAGGTTAACTTCTAAACGGCCATCGTCAGATTTAGCTGTACCTTCACGGCCTCCGGTGGCTGTTGCTTTTGCTGTGTAGGCTACGCTTTTTAATACTTTCATAGTGAACTCCAAAGTTTTCAATTAATCATTATTTAGTTTGTATGCAAAATAATAGGTTAAATGTTTTTCAATTGCAAATATTTTGCATGCAAATTATAATTAATTTGAAGTTTGGCTTTATAAGGTTGGGAGCGATTATGTCGTTTGAGCAATTAAAATTAGAAAATCAGTTGTGCCATCGGCTATATATGGCGTCCAACAGCATTGCTCGGGCCTACCGCGAGCCTTTAGCTGCCCTTAATTTAACCTATCCTCAGTATGTTGTGATGATGGCGCTGTGGGAGGAAGATGCAATAACCATAGCTGAGCTGGTGGACAAAACTGCGATTGATGGTGGAGCCATGACTCAAATTCTCAAGAAAATGGCCGAAAAATCATTGCTTGAGGTTATAAAAGACAAACACGACAAACGTAAACGCCTAGTGCAACTTACGCAAAATGGACAACAACTAAAAGTTGCCGCCGCTCATATTCCAAAAAGTATTTTATGCAAATTTGAGAGTGTCGATACCACACAAGCCAGCCAGCTTATGCAGTTACTAGACTTAATTGTGGGGGATTTAAATAGCCAATATGACGACCAGACATAACAGTTTGCACTAAAGAGGTTAATTTTTATCGAATAGACATCCTAACCACCCAAAATAAACAGAACGAGAGCAAATAACTTATCAGTCATCATTGAAAGAATTAAAAGTTGCAATAAAGAAAGGGTGCAAGTCCAACTTTAAGGGGTCACTTCAACTAACTCACAGCCCTTTTTAAAACCCTGTATTTGCACTAAAAGCTCAATGCAGCACCTACACTAATGGCTTGGTTTTTAATCTCGCCACCTTGATGATTCTCTGCGTTAATGTCTGAATATTCTGCAGAAATCGTCACCATACTCCACAGTGTATGATAGATCCCAAGGGTAAACTTACTTTGTCGTTTTACCTGGATAGCCGTGTCTTGGGGAGCTAAATCGATATTGGATACGCCGTAATTGACACCTACTTTGGTATTATCAAACCTATAGGTTGCTTGAATAAAGTATCCGTCGCTATCTCTTGGATTTGCTGCACTGTCTGATCCGTCAATCAATAGCCCGTAGTAACCTAAACCATCAGCTGAAAATCCAGAGGCTAATAAACTCGTGTCGCCGATGTTGTAAACCAATGTCAGGTCTATTCCGGTTGCATTGTAATCGTTTAATGCTGTGTCGACACTTTGAGTTAGGAATGTGGTAGATACAAATCCACGGTCAAAGTCATAGCGCAGTTTGCCATGTATCCCTGGGGTCTTTGAGCCACTGTCTCCTACAAACCCGTTACCACCAAAACTTACAGGGTCCAGAGGTTGGAAAACGCCTATTGCTCCACTTAAACCGTTTTTTGTATAAGAATAGGTTAGTTGTGAAAGGCGATCAGTAAAAATATAGCCATAACCTGCACCACCTAAACTGGTGTTTAGTGGGGTAGTGACAAGGGCGGGGGCACCTACACCGCTTAAAGAGATATCTTGTAAAACAATATCTATTCCAAATACACCGTAATCACGACCGGCTTTAAAGGTTCCTATTTGCTCATTTCCAACAGTGAAAAAGGCGCGATAAGCTTTATTATCACCGCCACCATTGAAAGCGCTGTTATCAGTGCTGCCCGGTTCGTAGGCAAAAACAGCTTTAATATCTACCCCATTTTTTTGGGTTGCCGCACTAAATTGAAAACTCGCAGGGCTATAACCGTTAGAAACAGAAGTCGCGTCATCACCAGTACATAACAATGCATTACCTGCTACATTGTCAGGGTTATCGTCGCAGCTTACGTATACAAGATGGGTGTTGATATAGCCATTAAAGCCAAAAGTATATCCATTACTTTCAATTTCTACAGCGTTGACTGCGACGCTTGAAAATATGCTTAATGTAAGTGCGATAAGTTTTACTTTATTTATATTATTCATTTGCTTACCTTGGTTTATTAAGTGTTTCTAGAGCGTTTGAGTTAAGGCGTTTGTCTACTAAATAGTAAAATTTAGGCGCAACAAACCCTAAACAGGCAAAGTGCCTATTTCAAAAGCGATAAAAAGGAGAAGCGGGGCAGGTTTGCCCCGTAGTATTATTTGTTGGCTATTTTATAACCATGGGGTTAACCGGAGAGCCAGTACCACCTTTCATTTTTAACGGTGCTACTGAGAAGAAGAAGCTGTATTGACCATCTTCAGCAGAATCTGCAGCTAAATCATCTAGCCAATACAATTCTGTTAAAACAACACCTAAGTTTCTAATTAGCGCACCGTGTAATGGAATAACCATGTCATTGCCATTGACCTTTTGTGCGGCGAGTTCAACGGCCAAGTTATCGGCTGCAATAACGGGAATTTCCATATCAGCAATCCATTGCACTAGCTCAGGGCTGTAACATAGACCTGGCTCATCAAGAGCTGTCCAGTTTTGTTTGTCATCTTCGTCATAGAATCTACCCATTGAACCCGTTCTAATCATTAAAATATCGCGTTTTTCAATGGTCAGTTTTTGTTTTTTAGCAGTATTTTTAATGTCAGCTAAAGTGACACAAGTGCCTGGTGCTAAACGATGATTTTTATCACCACTAAAACGACCTACATCAATAAGTACGCCACGACCAGCCACACCTACATCACCTAAATGAGCAATGTCCACATAGTCGTGGCCGTGTACAGTCGTATCGGATGATTTGCCGTTATATACCTTATCAGAATACCAAGCATGGCCCAGAGCATCCATGTGGGTAGTACCTTGTAAGTACATGAAAACCGCATCATCAGAATATTTCATGCCGCCAACTAGCGGTTCAGATTTATTCGATGAATAAATACCCTCATCCTGTGCCATGAAGTGCATCACTGGCACACGACCGGGAAAGACTGGCCCAACGCCATGGATCATGGGTAGTTGTAAGGTAAAGCGCTCACCAGATTGAATGGCTTTTACTCCACGTTTTACTTGTGTTTCGTCCAAATAATTTAAGGCTCCTATCTGATCGTCTTTCCCCCACTTTCCCCAGTTTTTAGGCGCATCGGCTAATAATTTATCGATGTACGTTTCCTCAGCCGCAAATGAAGTTAAAGACGCGCAGGTAAAGGAAATGCCTACGACAAGGGCAGAAAGGGTTTTTGTCAGTGATGTTTTTCTTGCTATATGTGTCATGTTTCACCTTCTTCTTGTTTTGCCTTAATTGGCGATATAGTTTCTTTGTGCTAGGGCACAGAGACTAACTGTCTGCTAATGACGCTCATCTGAAGTCAGCGCAGACTTATGTAAGTTCATTGCTCCTGTTTTTGGACGGCATTGAGACTTTGCCGTTTCTTAACTAGTGTAGATTGATTAATTCCTAAAGATGCTGCGGCTGCTCTTGTGGAGCCGTACAGACGAAGGGCGTTGTCGATTAATTCCCGTTCTAAATTGGAAACTTGCTCTTTGAGGCTAGCAGAACTGAAAGGGTCACTTTGTACGGCCAAAGGTTTGATGGATTCAGGTAAATCCTTAGGTAGAATTTCAGTATGATCAGTAATTAGCACTAGACGCTCGGCCAAATTCATTAGTTCGCGGATATTGCCCGGCCATTTGTAATGTAAAAGAACCTCGGAAGTTTCCGGGTGCAGAGTTTTTTCGGTGTTGTATCGCTTTGCGTAGTGTTCTAGATAGTGTTCCAGTAACGATAGTATTTCGTCTTGACGGTTACGCAATGGGGGTAACTCTAAGGGCATAACCTGCAATCGATAATATAAATCTTCTCTAAATTTACCATCGGCAATCGCGGCTTTAAGGTCATGATGGGTTGCGGTGATCAATCTTATGTTGGTGGTTTTAAAGCGTGTACCGCCTAAGGGGAGGAATCTATTTTCCTCGATCACTTTTAAAAGCTTCGCTTGCAAAGATAAAGGTAAGTCACCAATTTCGTCGAGAAAAAGAGTGCCACCGTTGGCAATATCGAGTAATCCTTCTTTACCTTTTACTGATGCACCTGTAAATGCCCCAGAGGTGTAACCAAATAGCTCCGCTTCTATCAAGCCCTCCGGCATTGCTGCACAGTTTAAGGAAATAAAGGGAGCTTCAGCACGCAGACTATTATCGTGAATAAATTGGGCCAACAAGGTTTTCCCCGTACCTGTTTCCCCCTGAATCAAAATTTTAACGTCGGTGGGCGCGACTTTTTCTGCCAGTTTGTAACATTGCCGCGTATTAGTGCCGGTTAATACGCCAGCTTTGTCGGTGAGTACATCGACATCGATACCGTAGTTTTTTCTTACGGTGAGGATTTGTTCCAATTGCTCTTCAGCATGTTTTGCTCGCAGCAATGCAGTGACGTCGCGAACCGAACTCATCACAAACTCAAGTTCGCCGTTTGCGTCGAACATTGGGTTGCCACTGACTACTATTTTTCGATCACCTTTAATGGTTTGGACCCGAGTGATTGGTTGCTTTTCACGGATCACCTCCAGTGAAATCGACTTAGAGATATACCCCTCTGCAACTAAGTCTTTCATGTGTTTTCCTAGCACACGATGACGCTGTAAACCGGTTATTTTTTCGTATGCTTTATTTACGGTTATAGTAATACCTTCAGCATCGGTGATATAAACCCCGTCGGGTAAAGCATCTAAAACCGGCTGCAAAAGTTTGGCGTTCAGTGATTTCATTTGTCACCATCGGATTGATTAGTTGGGTTGAAGTTGTGCTCAGGATCACCTTTGAAAAAGTTCTTACCGTATATTAGAAGAACTAATAAAATACCGACGCCAAAGGCCCAAGTCGCTCCCTTAATGACTAAAATCGCAGCAATAATGCCTGCAATGCCTAAATCTCGTTGGCTCTTAGCTTCCATAATGCCAATTCTAAAACTCACAAATCCTTGAATTAGCAGTGTTAGGGCAAGGGCAACTCCTAGGATGGGTTGTACTAAGCTGACTACAGGCAGTAACAGCAAACCTGTATTCGTGCCCCATCGGAAAGATCCTGAGCCGCCAAAAATAGATTGCATCGCTTCACGCCCTTGTTTATAGCGCTCTACAATCACCACATGCATTGCTGCCCATAGCGGACCACACATCACAACATCTGGCCCAAAAATACTCATTAGTACATTTCTTCCACCAAAAATTAGATGTGAGCGGTTAGGGTCATAGTCAATTTTTTCATCAGGGCGTTTCTCATCTGCTTCATCTAAAATGGCTTTTGATTGCAGTACATCCCCAAACAGCACTATGTAGGCCGCCAATGCAGTAGGCAGAGCCGTCAAGAACATAGATGCATCTGGTAAACCTACTCCAAAAATTGTGTACTGGTTAAACATCAAAACGAAGTCAGGGCTGGTAATACCCCACTCAATATCTGGCCAATTCGCCTCAGAAACCAAAGGGGCAAGTACGACTGCCAATATAATAATGGGAAAAATACCCAGTTTTCCGAGGTTCGCCCAGAAGGCGTTGCGTTGTTTTAGTTGGGCAAAATGGGTGCTAAAGATCAGATAAAATGCTAAGCCAACAGCAATGGTTATGGTGATTGGGAATTGCTCGAAACGCCCCCCTTCTTTAAACACCACCACTATCGCCGCTAGGCCCGCGCCAATGATTACACCCGATTTAATCGCCGAAGGAATAAGCGTTACCACTTTGGAGGCAAGTTTGGTTTGTCCAAGAACAATGGCTAATAAGCCGAGCATGATTTGGAAAGCAATTAATGCATGAACCCTGTCAGGACCCGGGTCAAAGGTTTGTACATATGCCATTAGTAACGGCACCGCTGGAGTGATCCAGCCGGGGATCACAGGGTCCCCTAAAATATGGTGAAGTAAATACAAAAAGCCATTAATCATAACGATTGCGATAGCTGCTTCGAAGGGCATCCCGAGTAGTTCCACCATCAGAGGAATTGCAGCGAGGTCAACGGCACACATCAATAAGCCCTGTAAATAGTCGGGCCACTCGAATCGGTAATGTAAAAAAGGTAGACGTATTTTAAACGGCCCTAAAGGAAAAAAAGTTGTTTCAGTTCCGTATTGGTGGTTTTTCCAAGTCATGGGTTTAAAGTTCCAAATTCTTATTGGTAAGGTTAATAGGCCGCGTAATATATGCTTTCAATATCAGACAGGGACAATTTTCTAGGGTTATTTTTCAGCAAACGTTCTACTTTAATCGCTTCTTGAGCTAATTCTGGAATATCTTCTTTGTTAATACCCAATGAATGCAATCCTTTAGGAATACCAACCTGAGCGCATAAATTATGAAGTTGCTGTATTACTTTATTGGCGACGAAATCGGCATTGTTTTCGGGGGAGACTGGAGTAGATAAAGCGTTGGCCATATCAACAAAGCGGGCTAAACACGCGCTTTTATTCCACTGCATTACGTAGGGGAGCATTAAGGCATTACTTACACCATGGGAAATATGATAGCGGCCACCTAATGGGTATGCTAAAGCATGGACTGCTCCAACGCCTGCGTTTCCGAACGCTAAACCAGCCATCAAACTTGCAGTGGCCATATTCTCCCGGGCATCCAGATCTTGTGGTGCCTCGTAGGCGGTAGGTAAGTGTCTCATAATCATGTTCATGGCTTTAATAGCAAGGGCATCTGTAATTGGGCTGGCGAACTTTGATAAGTATGCTTCAATTGCATGCACCAAAGCATCGACACCACTTGCTGCAGTTACATGAGGTGGGCAGCTTAAGGTCATTTCCGGTGCGACTATGGCAACATCTGGTAATAAATAATTGCTTACCACACCTTTTTTAGTTTGTTCTCTGGGTACAGCCAAAATTGCAATATTGGTGACTTCTGAGCCTGTGCCCGCGGTGGTAGGTATGGCGATGTGGGGAACGCCCCTATTAATCACCTTATTCTCGCCAAACATAGCATTTAAGGATTGTGAGTTACCCGCTAACATTGCAACACACTTAGCAATATCAATTGCACTGCCACCACCAACACTGATAATTGAATCATGAGGTTTGCAGTTATATACCTCAAAACAATGTTCTACTACTTCATTGTCGGGTTCGGCGTTTACATCATCAAAAATTGAAAAAGGCATAGTTTCAAGTTGAGCGGTGATAAGTTCTAAAGTTCCTGATTTTCTAACACCTTTGTCAGTCACTATTAGTGGGTAATTAATGTTTAAACTCTTAATATGCTCAATTAGCTCTGAGGAACAGCCGTGACCGGTTATTAGTGTATGAGCGCTTTTAAAGGATGATATTTGCATATTGTTCAAGTCCTCATTCCCATTACATCATCTTAAATGATGATGCCGTTACTATTGAATAACACGAAGTAGCAAGACAAGTGCCAATACATGAAAAGTCATGTAAACCCAATGTTAACGGGACTTTTCCATTTGGTTACTGTTTTATTAATATACAATTACATAATAATTCGATTCCTTTTGGAATCAAATTGATTTCTTTTGGAATCGAAGTCGTGTTTTGTGTTGTAGAATCCTTAGGGTTAGAGTCGTTAAAATTAAAAACACTCTAACCCCAATTAAACTACTACTATTGTGTTTAGGATTAGAGGCGCTTAGATATAGCGGCTAAACGTCCAGTAACTTCGCCAAACTCGGCTAAGGTTTCGTCAAAGATTTGTTTGATTGACTTAGATTCTTTAATGCGCCCTGCAACTTGTCCTGTTAAGGCAATTCCGGCCTCTAGATCGCCACCAAAGTAAACGGCTTTTGTGTCTTTAAATTCGTTAAATATGCTGGCTGAGCCTTCTTTTAAAATACGGGTTGAGCGTTCGGTGCGAAGCGCCCGCAACGCCGGGCCAGGCCCCGAGCGATTTAAAAACAGTGTATCGGTGGAGTCCGCGGCAATAATGGCATCTTTCCAATTTTGATGAACAGGGCTTTCCGTTGCACTTAAGATACGAGTACCCATAAGCACGCCTTCTGCACCTAATGCTATTGCAGCTGCCATACTGCGTCCGTCCATAATACCGCCAGCTGCGACTATAGGTACGTTTACCGCTTCACACACCTGAGGTATTAACACCATGCTAGATACGTCGTCGGCGTTTTTGAAACCGCCACCTTCTCCTCCTTCGACTATGAGTCCATCGACACCGGCTTCAACTGCTTTTAACGCACCTTTAAAGTTGGGTACAACATGGAAAACCGTTAACCCAGCCTCTTTTAGTTGACTGGTATACTTGGTTGGATCACCGGCTGACGTTGTAACGAATTTGACCCCTTGGGCAATAATGAAATCGAGTATTTTAGGATCACGAACAAAAGCTTGCGCAATGTTCACGCCGAAGGGCTTGTCTGTTAAATCGCGCATTTTTATAATTTCTTCGCGAATAATATCAAGTTCACCTGAACTGGTTTCAATAATGCCCATGCCCCCAGCGTTTGAAACCGCTGATGATAACTGTGAGCGTGCTATCCAACCCATGGCTGCTTGAATTATAGGTTTTTCAATTCCGAGCATATCTGTGATGCGTGTTTTGAGCACAATATTTGACATATTTTTCCTTTGAAGTGAATCATGAATAAAGTCAGTATTAACATTGTTATAGATTTGTAACTCAAAATGGTACTTTTTTTCATGAATAGAGTGCCTAGCAATTGGCTTATTGTGTTAAGCCGGTTTACAAGCAGGGCCTGCAATCACTATTGTTTGTCAAATTCTAATAAGGTGGACGGAAAAGGGTTGGAAGTAAAATGGCTGTCATGTTTTTTTACAAACTCGTTTTTCAGGAGGGTAATTATTTTATTCTGTGCTTATATAACCTTCTGAATTTTATTGTAAAGATAAAGTTGGCTTAAACTGTGCACGCTTTTTTCTAGATGCAAAATTGAAGTGAGCATCGGAAGCTTCAGTAGGATTGAAGCATTACTGATAAAAATTGATAATAAGGAAATCGAACAATGTTTAAAACAAAAAAATTGGCATTAGCAGGCATTACGTTGAGTGCTATGCTAGGTGCTCCGAGCGTAATGGCTGCACCGATTTTCATGCAAGGTGATTTTCTCTATACCCAAGTTTCGGACGACGGCACTCTAGGGGATGAAAACGCTATTCCAGGATTAATCCACGATGCTACAGGAACTGGTACTTTCGATACTGCAAGAGGTGATTACCTTCGCCCAGGTTCGCCGTTTGAGGGTTTTGGTATTTCGTCTGACCAATTCAGTACTGTTGGCAATAGAAACTCTTCAAGTGATCAAGTAAGTCAAGTGAGTCTTACCGATCTAGGTGGTGGCGCATTCGATAACCACGTACGCTGGGAAGGTACTGCAGACAACGGTTTTTTCGATATCGTTCATGACTTCTTCTTTGATGATGACGATGAGAACTTAAATATAACTACTACTATTACCGCTGCAAGCGACTTGACCAATCTTGCTTTTTCTCGAGCAATTGATCCTGATCCAGATAACTACAGCGGAGGTTCAGCATCTACCAACAATGAACGTGGGTTAGATCTGAATAATGATGGTGATTATGATGATGCTGGCGAGTTAGCACAAACTGATTTTATTAGTGCTTCTGGCGTTTTAAGCGGCCTTACTATAGGTATGTTTACCGAAAGTGATTATGAACACAACTCAGGAATAGTTACATTTTGCTGTAGTGTTATCACTCCAAGTTCGTACGTTTTTGGTGGTTCCTACGCTCCTGTTGCCGGTTTTGATTCTGTCGGTGACCATGGTATCGGTCTAGGGTTTATGATTGGGGATTTGAACGCGGGTGAGTCAGCAACACTTAGTTACTCATATGTATTCGGTGATACTGTCGGTACTGTAGATATTCCAGGAGACGACGACCCTACTGATGTTCCAGCTCCTGCAACTATATTGTTGTTTGGAATTGGTTTGATGGGTATGAGTATGCGTAAGCGCTTGGCTAAGTAAATAATAGTTGAGGACAAGTTTGATTTAAAAGTGTTGTTTTAAATTAAGCTACACCTTCAATCACTATTTTTAATCGCTTCGATGCGTTAAGTACTGAAGAAAAGTAGTATTAATCTAACAGCCCTGAACAGAAATGTTCAGGGCTTTTTTTGGTGTAAAAAATCAAGCCTAAATAAATCGTTATTTTAATAAAAACTTGATTTTGATAACGCTATTCGACGATACAAAACGCATTAAGTTTATTGCCGTCTAAATCTCGAAAGTAGCCCGCATAAAATCCTTTGTTAGCGTCTTCTGGGCGAAACCCAGGTTTACCCTCACAGGTTGCACCTAATTCCAAAGCAGCATTATAAAAGGCGTTAACTTGCTTCGGGCTTTCCATTGCCAGCGCCACCATAACACCATTACCCACTGTTGCAGACTCGCCATCAAAGGGGACTGTAACTCCCAGGGATGATTCAGTATCCGCTCTCTTCCATGCAATAAAATAGCCGGGCTGTTCCATGAAACGGCTTCCTCCGATTGTCTCAAATAAACTATCATAAAATTTACCTGACTTTGCTAAATCATTTGTACCTAAGGTAACGTATCCAAGCATTTTCTTCTCCTGTTTGTGTTTTTGAATGCAAAGTCATAATAGTCTTTGACTACTGACAGCTAATGTCAGTAGTGTTTAATTAAACTGCAAATATAAGTTCACAGATCCTGTGAAAAAAGATGGAAGTTAAAAGGCAACTGATATGCGTAAAGCTGAGAGGCTAAATGAAATAGTCCATTATTTAAGAAGAATGCACCAAGCAGTTACGGCGCAAACGTTAGCTTTGGTATTTGAAGTGAGCCAAAGAACCATCTATCGCGATATTCAAGACCTTATCGATACTGGCGTACCAATTTTAGGCGAGGCTGGAGTCGGTTACTTAATAGACAAGAAGTATCACCTTCCGCCTGTTATGTTTGACGCTGATGAATTGGAGGCCATTGCATTGGGTATAGGTATGGTAGGCAATTGGACCGATAAACACTTTGCCAAAAAAGCACAGAGTGCCTACCGCAAAATACAAGCGACTTTACCAGATACCTTAATAAACGAGCTTCATCAAATAAGTACTTTTTCTGCGCCGAGCCACTACAAAATTCCATGGGAAGTGAGTTTTTCCGAAGTGCGAGAATGTATCAGACGTAAGCAATTAGTAAAGTTCACCTATCTAGACTTAAATGAACAGCTAACGGTGAGAATTATACGGCCATTAGCTTTGATTTCATTTAGCCCGGTATGGCTATTGGCTGGTTGGTGTGAACTACGCAAAGATTTTAGAAATTTTCGACTCGATCGTATTGCTAAGTTTGAAAAGCTCGAGCGTCGCTTTACGCATGAAAAAGACAAAAGTTTAACCACCTATTTGAAACGTGTAAATGAACAGGAGGAAACGCGTTTCAAAGGGAATGATTGCAAAGAACTTGATAGTAATTAAACGCTAGTAACTCCCACAGAAAGCACCTTAGACTCATTTGCTACTATTTTTTATGGCCTTTTATTAGCAAATCAACTTTGGAATGTAACAAATGTAAAATCGCTATTCTTATTTCCAAGTTGAAGTTTGGTTTTAGTTCAAAATCCTGGGTAGCTAGGCTACTCATTGGCTATACTGGTTTTTATGATCAATAAGCCAGAGAAGAATGCGGCAAGGTAAACTGTTCTGCTGGATATAAATGGTATTCCGTTTAGACGAGTACGACAAAAATATAAGAACCTTTAGTTTAACCTAATATAAAAATACTAAGGCAAAATTATGGCAACTCCAGAAGAAATGGCGCAAACCATGCGAAACAATGTGGAATCTAAAACCGGAAGAACCATGAGTGCCTGGTTTGAGGTTATTTCTAAGGGCCAACTAGAAAAGCATGGGCAAATTGTTAAGATGCTTAAAAGTGAATTTGCGGTTACCCATGGTTTTGCCAATTTAATTGCCAATGACTTTTTAAATCGCAATACTCAACCAGCAGATGATACAGCACTAATCGACAATCAATATAGTGGTGCTAAGCAAGAACTGAAAGAAATTTACGATAGCATAATTCAAGGTTTGCATCCTTTAGATGAAATGCAAATAGCACCGAAAAAATCTTATGTTAGCCTGAGACGCAAAAAACAATTTGCATTGATTCAACCCTCCACTAAAACGCGTATTGATGTGGGGATTAACCTTAAAAATGTAGAACCTCAAGGGCGATTGGAAGCTTCAGGTAGTTTTAATTCGATGGTTTCTCATCGGATTAAAATCAGCCATGTCGATGAGGTTGATCAAGCGCTTTTCGATTGGTTAAAAATGGCCTATGAGCAAAGTTAAACTATGCGCTTGTTAATTTAGTTAGCGGTTTGTCATTCTGATAATATACCCATAACCACTGTCTATCAGAGTACTTTTAATTGGCGGTTTCACGCCAGTGAATCATGCGATCATTGCCATGAAATATGCCAAAAGTGGCTACCGAAGTTGGATTTTCCGTGTAAGGCCCATCAAAATTAGAGTCGAAGTCGCTCCAGTCGAACTGCAGCCAGGTTGGTGCTTCGTATTCTATTTGTATCTCGCCTTTGTTATTGATCCCTGGTGCCGAAAGGGTGAACTCCCCTCGTCCAGATTGGAACACACCGTCTCCTGATGCGCTACTGGTCGCAGGTGCTAAGTTTATATCCGTTATGTTGACATCGTTTGCAGCATCATAACGAGTAAAATAATCATCACTACTGATTACAAACCGACTTCCATCCCAATACTCAATTTTCATCGGAATGTTTAAAGACGATGTTTCTGGGCCATAGTTATTCTCAAGAACCCAACGACCAAAACGAATTTCTTGGCCGTATGGAAGTAATTCGTGAACGCCATTACTCGCATCGCCGTCCGAGTCTTTGGCTACAATCCCATCATTATCAACTATGGATGCGACTTTTAAACTTAACGCACTGGTAAAGGGTTCGATTAGTGAATTTTGGTTGCGCAGATACACAAAATTATCCGTTGAGTTAAACCGGTAAGTCAGCACGCCACTGGTTTCCGTTATCGTTGCAGAATTCAAGACGGCGCTAACAGCAACATGATTACTGGCGTCGGCACCAATTTGGTTTGAGTCTTCTGTAGGCGTAGTCCTAACAACATTTGATTCATCTAATTTTATGAAATCACCAGTGTAGTTCAATGTTGTATTGCCATCTAAAGATTTGGCGGTAATAGTGAATTCAGGCTCAGTGCCGTAACTTATTTGGCCTGAGGACGGACTTAAAATGTTCATCTGCCCAGCATAAACAAAAGGATCGCCACCCGATAGAAAACCATCTAATACCGTTTCCAAATCAAAATATGCAGGCGTAAATCGGCCAATACTTGCACTGGTTGCGGCGGCTATGGTTTTCCCAAAATAGCCATTAACCGGTGGTGTGGCTGTTATGCTAAAAACGCCTACTTCAGAGATAGTTTGATTTGCTTCTACATGCTCACCATTGTCACCTGTCGCAATGTTTACACTAGCGACACCCAAAGATACTGAGGCGCCGGTCAGAGGGGCAATGGTATCGACTGAAAGAGGGATATTATCCATTTCAAAGTTGGGAGTAATGGTTCCATCAGAACAGGCTGCCGCCACCGATAGGTTAAACGCTTCTCCAGCTTGTTTAAACACACTGCAGTTGGCATCGTTAGTTGTGCATTGGGCATTTGTATCTGGGCTGGCAACTATGAGTTTGGCAGGACTGACTATGGTGGTGACAGTCGAAGAGGCTAATCCATTTCCGCTTGCATCATTCACTTCTATACTAATTTTACCCGCGTCTTGATATTCAAAACTGAGCACTGCAGTGCCGGTTTCATCAAAGTTAATGATTCTATTTTGCGCCACGGAAGCGGCGGCCATATCAGTAGAGTCAAGGGTTGGCACTTTGCTACCCGTGGTTGGGTTGGCATAATTAAAAATCAAATCTAACGCCAAATCACCATTTTCCGCGGCAGTACAAACGGTACTAGTGTCGTCCAGTTTGACGGCTTGAATGGTCAAGTTAGTTGTACTGCAAGCCGTATGGTCTTCTAAGGTCAGCAGATAGCCTCCGCTAGCGAAATCAATGTCACAATCTGGAATACATTCAGGCTCATAAAGCGCGGGGATCTCGGTGGTGGCAGATAATGTGACGGTTTCAGCCGTTGTATGACTCAGCTCAACCGTTAGGCTTTCACCACTTGGAATGGTGACTGGGTTATTACTCCAAGTCGATGGATCACCAGTGGCTGCAAGGGTAACCAACACGTCATTTTGTACTAAATCAGTACAATCTAGGTTAGCGCAGGCTTTAAGGGTTAAAGACTCAGCACTGCAAGTTAAGCCACTTCCATCATGCTCTATTTCAATATGATGCAAAGGAACTGTGCATGAGTGAGTTGCCGCCATTAAGCTTGATATTTCAGTGGCACTCATTGCGATAGGTCTTACAGCGACTTCGTCGATAGCACCGTGAAAAACGCTTTTTTGGTTTTCCGATGAATATAAATTACCAATATAAAAATCGCCTGAGGTGTTGGGTATTAAGCTACTAGACTCTGAAAACGTGCCATCAAGATTTCCATTCACATAGAGTTTGACCCGTTCGGATTCGTCTTGTGTGCCATCAAATACTATTGCTATGTGGTACCAGGTATCCGCCGCGAAGCTGGTATTTGATTGAAACCTGTCATCTGAACCATCAATATCAACCTGAAGTCTATTGCCCCCTGAGTTGGTAAAAAATGCGCCATAAGCAACTTCATCTATGCCATCGGGGCCTTTTGAAAAGATCCCTCTGGAATCTGTGCCATTAGTTTGATTAAAGCTACTGGCTTTTATCCAAGCAGAGAGGGTCATGGTTGACAGTTCATCTAAATTGTCACCACCGCTACTAACAATATAATCATCAATACCATCGAACTCACCATATCCACAGGTACCAGGATCGCCTTCTAGGGCGGGGTTCAGTGCTGAAGTTGCAGGATCTTCACCAACACCATAACCAACGGAAACTGCGTCATAACCGCTGTTAGTGCTATCTCTAACCTCATTAGCCGTGCCGTTCCAACTGGGCTCATCCATGCGCCACTGGGCGTTTTTGCAAACTCCTTCATTTAACCTGAAGTCGGTGGCTCTGATATAAGATGAGCTACCATAGTTATTAAGACTGTGGAAACGTAGAATATTCGTGGTTATTGGATCGAAATCGAAGCTTTGTAAAACGCTAGTATTTTCCGCCGTAAATATATAGCTGGGGGTAATAGCGTTGCCCAATAATTTGAAATCAGCGATACCGCTATAGCTGGAATCCCCATGATTTTTAATGGTAACTAAACGTACACCAATTACATCTGTCACTTCATCTTCTTCATCCAATACTATGGTTTGCGTCGCTGCCGTCATAGGTACGCTAAAGGTATTTGAGGGGGTGACCGACTCTCCAATCACCTCAAATTCACGTAGACCGATGTAGGATGAACTTCCATGATTGTTTATGGTGATCAATTTAACTGCGGTCACATCCTCCGGGACGTCTAGTTCTTCCAATTCAAAGGTTTCACCGTCAGCATGTTTAGCAGCGCTAAAGGTTTTTGTTCGGGTAACTGAGTTACCCATGAGTTCAAACTCTCTGGCTCCGACATAAGTTGCATCCCCGTGGTTATTGATGGTTACGAGTTTTACGTCGGTGACATCAATCGGTAAATTAGCGGGATCAAGGGTGAACGTCTGAACACTATTGTTCATGGCAGCAGTGAAGGTTTTACTTGGAGCGACAGATAAGCCACGGATTTCAAATTCACGGGCACCAATATAGGTAGGATCGCCATGATTACTTATGGTGATGATTTTTACATGGGTGACGTCTACGGGAACGTCTTCGCTATCAAATGTAAAAGTCTCACCATCGCCATGCATTGCAGCTTTGAAGGTTTTATTCTCAGTTACCGAAGGGCCTAACAATTGCAACTCTTGAGCACCAATATAAGTGCCATCACCATGGTTCGATATTGTGCGCAGACGCACATCAGTGACATTGTCGAATTGATAGGCAGCATCGATACTGAAACTCTCTCCATCACCATTCATAGCCGCTGTGTACGTATATGTAGGCCCCACGGAATCACCTGAGAAAGTCAACTCTTTGGCTCCGATATAGGAGGAATGACCATGGTTAGTCAGTGTGCGTATGCGGGTAGCTGTTACATTGTTATAAGCACCTACAGACCATGTTTGTAGCTCTATACCCATATCGGCAGTAAAGGTGGTTCCACCATCAGGGGCGTTGACAGTTTGCCAGGGACCACTAGCGATTTGAATATCAAGCTCAAAGGTTTGTATTGATATGTTATTGCCGTAATTAACTAATGAAAAAGTATCGAAATTAATACTATCTCCATTAGTTCCGTCATTGTTGGTATCAAACGTAAGGACTAACGTATTATCTTGTTTAGAAGACAGCCATTGATTACTTTGATCACCATCGAACAAATTTTTAGCAGCATAAGACGTCGAATTATATTCACTATCTACGGTTGTTAAACTGCCACCGTTGTGGCTCAAAGAGAAGTTATAATTAGGCTCATTAGCAGATGAACCTGCAACTGGAATTTTTGTCCACACTGGATTTGACTGGGTTTTCACTTCAATTTGAAAGTGTTTAATTGAAATATCATTCACCCCGTAATTAACTAAGTTAAAGCTCTCAAGTTTGAACTTGTCTTGTGCACCAGCTAAATTACCGTCCTCATCAATATCAAACTGAAAATCTAAGGTATTATTTTCTTTGCTGCTTAACCATGGGGTGGTTAAATCGCCGTCGAGTAGGTTAGCCCCAGCATAGCTAGTTGAATTATATTGACTATCAATGTCGACCAAGGCGCCCCCTTGGTGAGACAAGGCAAAGTTATAGTTGGCTTCGCCGATTACAGCACCAGGTACACTTAGTTTTTGCCAGCTTGGATTTGCCGCTGTTTTAACCGCAATCTGAAACTGATAGATGGCTCGGTCATCAGCCCCATAGTTTTGTAAATAAAAACTCTCGAAAGTAAATTGATCTGCGACTGTGGCAACTGATCCATCTCCGTCAGCATCAAATTGAAATTCAAAGAAATTATTGGTTTTGTTGCTAAGCCAAAAAGAGTTGTCATCGCCGTCATGCATATTTGCCGCAGCCCATGATGTGCTGTTAAGTTCACCGTCGAAACTGGTTGATGTGCCGCCTTGATAGGATAAGGCAAAATTATAGTCAGCCTCTCCACTAGTGGAACCTGGAACAGCAATCTTCTGCCATTCAGTGTTTGATGCTGTTTTAACAGAAACTTGAAACTGATTTATAGAACGATCATCATCTCCATAGTTTCGTAGACGAAAACTTTCGAGGGTAAAATAGTCCGTAGGTGAGCCCATTACACCGTCTTCGTCAACATCGAATTGAAAAGAAAGAGTATTATTGCCCTGGGGGCTTAGCCATCGAGTATTCTGATCGCCATCGTGAATATGAGCCGCGCTCCAATAGTTGGAGTCTAATTCTCTATCGACTTCAACTAAGGTGCCGCCATGATGAGATAATGCAAAATTAAAATTGCTATCTCCAATTGCCGACCCTGGTACATACAACTTTTGCCAACTTGGATCAGCAAGGGTTTGCACCGCTACTTGAAATTGTTGAACAGAGCGGTCGTTATCCCCGAAGTTTTTAATATAAATTTTGTTAAAATTAAAAAGATCATCACTGTCGCCTTCGGCACCTGTTGTGCCGTCATTGTCTGGGTCAAAAGTGAGTTCAATGGTATTGTTACCATCGTTACTTAGCCACAGGGAATTGTCATCACCATCAAGTATATTTTCTGCCGCCCATGAGGTGGAATTGTACTCACTATCGACGTTACCCAAAATCCCCCCATCTTGAATACGTGAGTATATATAGTCTTCATCACCGGCGACAGAACCGGGAACTTCAAGCTTGTCCCAAGTTACACCATCAGTTGTATATTCAATTTGGAACTGTTTTATGGATCGATCATCGTTACCGTAGTTGGTAATTTGGATTTCACTAATAGGAATGGAGTTGCCAACATTACCGTTCCAGTCGGTATCGAAATTGAATTCAATAGTGTTATTCGATTTAGACGATAACCACCTCGACTTAAAGCTGCCATCATTGATATTGCTCGCTGCATAAGTCGTACTACTATATTCGCTGTCTACTGATACTATACGAGCACCTTGTGCCCAACTTAAATAATCTATTTTGTTCGTGGGGTTTTCTTCAGCTATAACCGGGCGCCACCCCTCTGTACCAGAATCTGTACTCAGGGTACTATCTGAACTGGTCAGTAGAATAAATTGCTTTAACGAAGTTGAATCTTTACCGTAATTGAACAATTCAAATTCATCTACACAAAGGGCTTCGTTGTTGTCATTTAGTTGAAAATTGATATCGTTATTGAGTTTGCCAGATAACCAATGAGTATTAGATTCTCCGTCTAGTAGATTGCTGGCGGCCCAGGTGGTGCTGTTATATTCTGTCTCCACTAAGGTAATTGTAGAGGGTTGCAGTACTTCTGCGGATAAACAGGTAGCTGGCAGAGCCGCAAGTAAAGCAGCAGCCTGTACCCTGGAGGAAGTGAAAATGGGCTTTTTGAAAATTTGCATTAAAACAAAGTCTTTATTAACGTTAGTAACGACACACAGATAGTAACCCAGCTATAATCCAATTGTAATATTAGGAACTAGACATGCGTATAAATATGCTCTTTATCTTGTCACTTGTCAGCATAACGGCATGTAATCCTGCCCCCACAGAGTTAAACAAGGAAAAAAGCCCAGAAGAGTTGCTCGAGGAGCAACAAAGACAGGATCAAGCATTGGAGCTAGAAGCTGAGCAAAAACTACTGAAAGACTCGCAGGTTGCAAATGATCTAGTACAGTCAGCTCTCGAAGAGAGTGCTGAGTTGGAAATGCAGCAATCGGAAGGAGAGTTAATGGCAATAGCGGCTGAAAAGCAGCGATTGGCGGAACAACAGCTAATTGAAACAGCGAATAAACAAACAAAGGAGCTAGATACATTGCTGCAACAAGATGAACAACAATAGAAGGCGCAACAAGCCTTCTATTGAATATTTCAACTTCTATTCTAAGCTCACATTATCTAACACAAATTCGTATTCTCCAAGGGTAGGGCCAGCTACAAATGCAAAGCCGGATACTTGAGTATGGTCCAAACCTTTAAAGCCTGATAACGGCAAGCGAATGTGCTGCCATTGGGAACTCACATCAAAGTTCTGAGAAGGCGGAATATTGGCAGAGGTGGCCGAAAACGACATAACTCGATAGTTTCCCTTAGAGCCTTTTACATCAAATGTAATATGGGTGTATGCGGCTATATCTGCAGCACTAATGGGAGGTGAAAAATCACCAATTGCTGCTCCCGCCCAGGGATATGGAAAACCAGCTTCGACAGTCGAGACAACTCGCAAGGCGGCGCTACCATCAACCCCTATATTGCCTACTCGTGTGATTGTTGCTGTGGAGTTGCCATTGGCATAACCATCATGAGTTTGAGTCCAGTTAAACCCTTCGTTTGGTTGCAAACTGTCTTGAGTTTCGAAATCTCCTAACATTGGATTTTCAATGGCAACCCCTTGCTGGCTTTGAGGCAAATCTTGTTGTACTTGATAGCCATTTTTCAATACATGTTTCAGATTGAAAATAGTATCGATATCGAGACTAGGATCCCCTTCAATGACTACCATATCAGCCCGTTTACCTACTGCAATTACACCGCGATCTTCGAGGCTAAACTGTGTGGCGGTAGTGCCTGTAGCTGCCGCCAACGCTTCCGCATTAGTTAATCCGGATTCAGTCAGTAAGATGATCTCATGGTATGCACTTACTCCGTATGCGGTACCCGGATTAGGCGCATCTGAACCTGCTAGTATTGTTACACCAGCTTGATGGAATAAACTGACATTTTGTTTGGCAATGGCGAAATCGAAGCCACTGGCGGCATGACTAAAACTAACTTGTAAGGTCTCCTTTTGCGCAGCCGAAAGTGCGCCAGATATGCGTTCATCGGCTAATAATTCGCTATTGCGATTTTGCTGATTCACCGATGCAATGACCCCTAACGTTGGAATAATAAAAACACCTTTTTCAGCGGCCATTGCCAACAGGTCGCTAGTGACCACTTGGTCAGCAAAAATATGCACTAACCCGTCAATATCACCCTCAATTAGATCTTTAGCTGCGCTAAAACTGGAAATATGCGCCAATACTTTTAGCCCTTGTAAATGACCTTGTTTTATCACTTCCAGGGCGGTTGCTTTGTCTAAACTAGGCATGTATTGCTGATTAGGCATATACACGAGTTTGATATAGTCAGCGCCCGCTTGTTTACGCCTTGTCACCCAAGCCGCAACCCCGTCTATATTCTGAATTGTATCAATGGCGAAGCCATATTGTGTACCATGGCCTCCATCAACCGTAGCCAGAGTACCAGAGCTAAATAAATCGGTTTTATCGGTCTGTTGTAAATTCTGTCGTTGCTGAACACTTTCTAATAAGCCCATTTCATTGGTAAACATATCTAAATGGGTGGTGACACCAAAACGCAACGCATCTTGGAGAGCATTACCATAAGAATGGGTATGGGCATCGATTATGCCGGGTAATACGGTCAGGTTTTGTCCTTCTATCACACGAATATCGCCAAGATGCTGGATATCAATTGATTTTGATATGTCTGCAATCAGCCCCTCTTTAACTAAGACATTGGTGTTTTCGATGAACTCTGTGCCATCAAATAATCTAATATTTTTGAATAACAGCGTATTGGTCAAAGCCGATGTATTATCTGCTTGTTGATTTTCACTGTCAGCATTGGCGCTGTCTCTATTAGTGGGTAATATAAAAACCAGCGTAATCAACATTATGATAACTACTGCACTAACAATACTAAATATATATTTAATCATGGTACTGCTTCCCTTTAATACATTAACGACTACGTTGCTTTGACCAGGCTAGGGTGGTCAATAACAACAAAATAATACTCATAAGACCGACAATCATTAGATGATAAGCTATGTCTCTTTCTCCACTGGCCCCTAAAATAAACAGGGCAATTTCACTTAGATGGAAAGTCGGTAAAAAATGCGCAAATGTTTGCATGCTTTGTGGAAATAACATCATTGGTATCCACAGGCCGCCGAGGGCAGCTAAAGCCAAAAAGATGACATTGGAAATGGCGATTGCAGCGTTTCCTGAGCAACTAAAGCCAATAATTAGGCCAATCAATATAAATGGAAAGGTCGCTAGTACATGTGAAACTAACATCATCGCCCAAGTGCTTTGGGGTAACTCAACACCTGCCCCAAAACCTGCAACTAAGTATATGATAATTAGTGATATACTTGAGAAGAGAAGGGTGCTGAAAACTTTAGCTCCAATATAGCTAAACCCTTGACTAGGCGCTGCTAATTTCAAATCTAACCAGCCTTTATCACGCTCGTTAGCAACGCTTATTCCAAAGCCAAATATCGCAGGTCCCATTACCGCAAACACACCGTAGGTGGCGAGTAAGTGAGCTGAGTTGTTACTGCTTCCCGGCAGCAAGATGGCAAATAGCGAGTAAAATGCCACCGGCATGCCCAATGTGGGAAATATAAATTCAGGTGCTCGGAAAGCTTTTAATAGTTCAGCGCCAGTTTCTAACACGAATGATTGCCAAATTCTGTTCATGACTGCTCTCCTTGACTTAAGGTGCTAAAAACATCTTCTAATTTAGGTTGAGCCACAGTGAGATCCGACAGTAGCGGATCGAGCTGCAACATTTCACTAAGTGACTGATTGACATTGTCGCTGCGTATTTCCGTATACCTTCCAGTATTCATTACTGAACTTACGCCTGCTATGTTTTGCAATACATCTTTTGAAATTTGGGTTTCGCAGCGGATAACTGAGCCCGTGGTTTGCTTCTTAATATCATTAGGTGAAGCATCAGCGACAATTACACCTGAGTTCATAATCATTATCCGATCGGCCAAATTCTCAGCTTCCTCTAGATAATGAGTGGTTAGGACTATGGTTTTACCTTGGTTGGCAAATTGTCGGATAATAGCCCAGAGATTCCGTCTGGCTTCAATATCCAAACCTGTTGTGGGCTCGTCTAAAAAGATAAGTTGTGGATTGCCGACTATGGCTAAAGCAAATTGAGCTCGCCTTTTTTGGCCTCCGGATAGATTTTTATAGCGTTTATCTGCGAAAGCTTGAAGTTCGCACATCTCAATGGTTTGATTGACGGAAAATGGCTTGGGATAGTAACTGGCAAATAAGGTGATTTGTTCACGTACAGTCAGTAAATCGGGTAAATCAGAGTCCTGAAGTATCACCCCAATTTGGCGTTTTGCCTGCAGGCTACCTGGCTGGTATCCCATTATCTGTAAACTACCGGAAGACATTTTTTCTAACCCCAGAGCACATTTTATCAGTGAGGTTTTACCTGCCCCGTTTTGCCCAAGAATGGCAAATACGCCTGCACCTTGAAGGTTGATGTTGACGCCTTTTATGGCTGCCACTTTACCGTATGACTTTGTTAAATCTTTCGCTATGAGTATGGGAGGGGAGTGATCCATTTTTACTTCCTACAAAAACAAAATAGTCAGCAAACTTTATCGAGTTTGCTGACCTAAACAAGTGACAAAAGTCACGTTTTTGTTTTGAAGTGATAAAAAAGAACTTAAAATTTAGTTTGCAGGTAACTGCTTTTGTAAGAATTTCAGCATATTACCGCCCATTACTTTAGCAATGCTTTGTTTGGAAACATTTTTTTGTAGCAGAGCGCGGGTGATAACACTTAATTCACTGCTATCAAAGCTGGTGGTCACGCCACCATCAAAGTCAGAGCCTAGGGAAATATGATCTTCTCCCACCAATTTTAAGCCATAAATAATCGAGTCGGCCACATCATTCGGCGTAATTTTACATATAGCCCCATCCCAATATCCCACTGCTATTAGGCCACCTTTATCTGCAATTTGTTGCATCAAGCTGTCATCTATATTGCGCTTCGACTGGCAATGCCCGTTAAACCCTGTGTGACTGATGACCAAAGGAGCTTGACTGATCGCCAAGACATCTTTAACCGTTTGCTCTGATGAATGTGAAACATCGACAATAATATCCAGTGCTTGCATCTTTTCCACCGCTTGACGGCCAAATTCGGACAGTCCGGTTTGACTGGTGCCATGCAGTGAACCGCCCAGTTTATTATCAAAAAAGTGCTGTAAGCTCATCATTCTAAAGCCTTTATCGTACAACACCTGAATGTTTTCGAGCTTGCCATCTAACGCGTGAGAACCTTCAGTGCCGAGTAAGCCGGCTACTAATTTGGGGGTACTTTCACGCTTCGTTAAAAAGTCTGCCAAAGAAGACTGTGAGGTAACAATCATCAAATCGTCAGGATGTTGCTGGGCTAGTTGGTTAAGTTTATCTGCCTGATGAATTGCTCTAGCTGTTAAACTCGTCCATGTCGCCATTGGCCAGCCCTGCACTAGGGATAATTTAGTAATGCTGTCAGGCGCATCCGTGGCATTTTCTTCGTAATTGAGCCCCTCGGGAGATTTGGTCACAGTGGTGAACATTTGCAGTGCAACATTGCCTTTTTGCAACCGTGGAATGTCAACATGACCTAATTCAGCTTGCTCAGCAATATCCCTGTCCCAAAGAAGCGTATCGGCGTGCCAATCACCCACAATCAGCGAATTGTGGAACGCTAAGGTAGTTTCATCGACATTATTGCTTTGTCCTCGTTGAACCTGATTCATTTGTCCTTCTATTACACTGGGGACAAAAGTTCGAACGCCTACGTAAGCTATTACTACAACGGCTGCTAGGGCAACAACAATCCGTGTTTTTTTCATAAGTACTCCAGGTTGGGTAACAAAGGTTAAAGTGAATATGGGCTACTTTTGAAACGCTTTTTGCAAATAAGCGTTAAATGCAGGCGTAGCCTCAGCACGTGCTTGAGCAATAACTTTAGCTTCGGGCATCTCATTTAATTTGGCAAGTAATTCTTTAGCACCAGGTGCTTCCGCTAACAAATCAATCGCAAATAACTTGGCCGCGACTTTAGCAGCAAGATCAGCAGAATATAGAAATACGATATCAGCTGCGCTAATTTGCTCACCGCCAATATACGGAGAAAAAGACGCTGCTCTTGAAATAGCCTGGATACCATTTAGCAATGCGCGTTTAACTTCTTTTTTAGTGATATCTTCACCTGGAACGCCCCAAAATGCTTCGGCATGACAGCGTCTGGCGGGCAACTCCATATAGAGTTCAATCATTTTAACCAGCTCTTTAACTCTGGCTTTTTGGAAAGGTTCTTTGGGATACAACGCAATGCCCGGGTAGTTTTCATCTAAATATTCCAGAATCACATTGGTTTCAACTAACACACCTTCATTGGTCTCCAGTGCTGGGACTTTACCTGTGGGAGAAATGGCCAAATACTCAGGTGTTTGATTAGGGTAGGTGATCACATCCTCGCAATCAATTTGTTTCAGAGCCGCCGCCATTTTTACCATATTGAAATAATTACTAACGGCAAATCCATATAACTTAAGCATAAAATTCTCCAAGCATTTAATCGACATTCCTAATGTGCTGCTTTGTGTATAAAGACGCAACATTTGAATACTTATAGTTGTGAATAAGAGCTGAAAATTACCTGATGAAATTTTATTAAGTTACTGTTTTTTATTGTTAAATTAGTGTTCCTTTCATTTTTTTGTAGTAAAACCTTATTCAAAATGTCATTGAAATTAAACCCTACTGTCATGAGTTCCTAGCACTCTAGCGCCCGAAAATTAAACACAAAAAGGGAATCATGGTGCGCAACAATAAACTATTACCATTTCAATATTCGAGCCTTGGAATGCTCGTGGCTGCAGCCTTATATGCCCAACATTCCTTTGCCCAAGAAAACGTCCAAGAAGAAGCTGAAATAGAAGAAATCAGTGTTATCGGAAAAAGTGTTTCTTATGCTAATAACCAAACTTCTGAGACGATGTTATTACAGCAAAGCTCGCTTACCAGTGTTTTATCTGTTATCGATAATTTACCTGGTGTGTTAATTAATGAAGGTGATACTTTTGGAACAGATGATTGGTCAACCACTGTTTCCATTCGTGGTTTTCAGTTAAGCCAAGATGAACAACAAATAGGTATTACGGTTGACGGCATTGCCAACGGTAATTCCAACTATGGTGGTGGTGCTAAAGCGAACCGCTATATCGATACTGAAAATCTTTCTACTGTTGAAGTATCTCAAGGTACATCTGATATTGCATCTCGCTCTAATGAAGCATTAGGCGGCACTTTAAATTTCGTCACTATTGATCCCGGTGCCGAAGAGCAAATGATTTTTAGCACTACTTTAGGTGATTTCGATGCGCAAAAAATGTTTGTGGGATATGAAACTGGCGAAATTGCTAAAGACACTTATGCATGGTTTAGTGTTTCAAGTTCCAGCAATACCGATTGGGTTAATCAATCTGCGGAAAATACCCGCGACCACATTGCCGCAAAAATCATCAGCAGTTATGGCGACACCGATTTAACCGCATATTTTTCTTGGGATGATGCCCATGAAGACAACTACCAAAGGGTAAGTTTGGATCAATTCGTACAAAATCCTGATTGGGATCGCTTAACGTCTGAATGGACAGGTATTCCTTATGTTGATCAACTGTATCGTAAAGGATGGTCAACACTACGGGAAAATCGCTTTGCTTATATTGAATTAGAACATGAGTTTGGTTCTGTGGTTGTCAATGCAAATGCCTACTACCACTACAATGAAGGTCGTGGTGATTGGATCCCACAATACGTTGTTGATGTGGAAGCTGATGGTACCAGTCAGCCACATTCTGAGTTGGTTTCTGGTAATACTGTAGAAGGTGGCAGTGCACTATCGCAAATCTTTTTTGTGGATGCCAGCGGTGTTGCTTTATCACCCACTGATGGATGTGTGAGTTCAATCACTTTCCCGTATGGTGGAGCTGGCGCTGAATATGATCCTGCATGTTACGCATCTGGTGCATTGCCTGTTAGTTCTTATCGCCATACTCATTATGAAAAAGAGCGTATTGGCTTTAATGCTGATTTTTCTTGGATTGCACAAATAAATGATATGCAAAATAACCTTCGTGGCGGAATTTGGTATGAAGATTATGATCGCAACGAGTCTCGGGACTGGCATAAAGTAATCGACTCAAGAACCGGTTACGAATACGACAATACGCCTTACTGGGTGCAATATGACCGTTCTTTCCCCGTTGAAACAACCATGATGTATTTGGAAAATATACTTGAGGGTGACATGTTCACCGCACGTTTTGGTGTAAAACAATTTTATGTTGATTTAGAACGTAGCGACAACTTTGGCGAGACCGAAAACGTAAGTATTTCATCAGACTCAGATGTATTGTTGAGCGGTGGCTTAGTGGTTCAAACCGGTCTTGACGGGTTAGAAGTGTTTGCGGGTTATGCAGAAAACTTTGCAGCGATTAAAGATACAGTGCTAGAACGTGATTCGTCTCAGTTAGGAGATATCTCTCCTGAAACCGCAGAAAATCTTGATTTAGGTGTTCGATATACTGGCGACATTGTGACCGCTAGTTTGACTTATTATTCGATTAAGTTCGAAAACAGACTAACTTTTATTGCACCTGATTCACCAGAAGGGATCGATTTCTTAATCGGTACCAATGGCGGTTATGTAAACGTGGGGGGCATCGATTCAAGCGGTATTGAGGCAAGTATCAATATTCAAGTGCATGATAACTTGAGTGTTTACGGTTCATTTACTAAAAATGATTCTGAATATACCGATGGTTCAATTGATTACCCTGTTGGCAATACGGTATTTGGTTCAGCTGAACACATGGCGGTTATTTCTGTAGATTGGAATAGAAATAATTACATCGCAGGATTATCTACAAAATGGGTCGATGAGCGTTTTATCGACGCGGCGAATACGCAAGTTGCTGATGCTTATTTAGTTTCTGATTTTTATGCTGGTGTAATAATAGATGATCTGGGCGAAAGTGTGGATTCTATTGAGCTTCGCCTTACCGTAAACAATATGTTCGATGAGAGCTATTTAGGTGGTATTTCTGGTCAATCGGCCTGGATTGGAGCTCCGCGCACCGCTGCGTTTAACGCTATGGTGAAATTCTAATTTAAAACTGCTTTATGTGTGACCCTGTGTCTTTGGGCTGCGTTTGCAGCCCTTTTTTTATGGAG
Source organism: Aliiglaciecola sp. 3_MG-2023 (assembly GCF_030548205.1). Taxonomy (GTDB): domain Bacteria; phylum Pseudomonadota; class Gammaproteobacteria; order Enterobacterales; family Alteromonadaceae; genus Aliiglaciecola. The sequence goes on from NZ_JAUORV010000015.1 coordinate 28,693, forward strand.
AAATTACATGCAACGCCCCCTGTTGATGATTTTATGCTTATCTACTTTAATGGCAAGTTCGTTGGCCCGTAGTGCTGAAAACCTTATTCTAATATCTCTTGATGGGGTTCGCTGGCAAGATGTGTATCGAGGTTATGACCCCAAGCTGTACAGCCAACATATTAATCCTGCTATTAAACAGCGCCAACTTGACCAGTTTGGCGGCTCTTCTGCAAATGAAAAAAGAGCGAAGCTGATGCCGTTCCTTTGGTCAACAATTGCAAACAATGGACTACTGCTGGGCAATCGAGATATCGATTCTGCCATGACGGTTAGCAATTCCATGTGGTTTTCATACCCTGGATATAACGAGCTTTTAACCGGTAAAGCGGACTCAAGGATTCGAGATAATGCTGCTAATAACAACAAAAATGTGACGTTTTTGGAATGGCTGAATCAACAGGCAATGTATCAACAAAAGGTTGCTGTATTTGGTAGTTGGGATGTATTTCCGGCCATCATTAATCGGCAACGAAGTGGCTTGCCAATCAATGCCGGTTTTGAATCGGCGCAATGGCAAAACCTGTCAGAAAGAACCGAGTGGCTTAATCATTTGCAACAAAACATCCCGAGCCCTTGGCATAACGTACGCTTAGATGCTTTTACAGTGGGATTCGCTGAGGAATATGTTAGTCAATTTAAACCCAAAGTATTGTATTTGGCATTAGGTGAAACTGATGATTTTGCACACAATGGCAGTTATTGGCAATATGCCGATGCACTGCATCGTGCTGACAACTTAATTGCTGGTTTATGGCAAAAGCTACAAAGTATGCCCGAATACGCAGGAAAAACTAACCTCATCATTACCACTGATCACGGACGGGGAAAAACATTGAAAAGCTGGCCACACCATGGCAGCCCTGAAGCGGTAAAAGGTTATATTAATGCAGGCTCTGAGTTCAAAGATGGCATAGTGGGTTCAAACGAAATTTGGTTCGCGGCTATGGGGCCTGACGTAAAGCAAATGTTGGCAAAGGATCAACCATTAGGAGAGCAAAAAAATACACAAACATTTAGTTTGGACCAAGTTGCCGCTACTGCCCTTAGTTTGTTGAATATTAAGCCTGAACAATTTAATGATGACATTGGTAAAGCTATTGAGGTAAACCCGCAATGAAAATCTATATTTATACTGTTTGCTTCATTTTACTATTGAACTCTCATGGTTTTGTCTTCGCCCAGCAAGCAACGACTATACCAATGACCAAGATCTTATTTGGTTCTTGTGTGCATCAAGATAAACCACAACCTATTTGGGCATCAATTAATCAACAACAACCAGATCTGTTTATGCTGTTGGGCGACAATATTTACGGTGATACAGAAGATATGCAAGTGTTGGCGGAAAAATACCAAAAACAAGCTAATGTCTCAGGCTTTAAACAATTGCGTGAAACCACACCAGTGATAGGGATCTGGGATGACCATGATTTTGGCGTAAACGATGGTGGAGTTAAGTATCCTCAAAAGGAAGCCTCCAAACAACTTATGTTGGATTATTTTAAAGAGCCTGCTGACAGCCAAAGACGCAGGCGCAAAGACGGCGCTTATACAGCCTATATATACGGGCCGCCAGGACAGCAAGTACAAGTGATATTATTGGATTTGCGCTGGAATCGCAGTGCACTTCATGCAGTATCGAAAACTCAATATGAAAAAATTAAATCGCCTAATAATTTAGGTCCTTACGAGCCTGATCCTTCTGGTAAGGGCATGATCTTAGGTGAGGCTCAGTGGCAGTGGTTAGAAGAACAATTAAAACAGCCAGCTGATTTACGTATTTTGGTGTCTAGTATCCAGTTCATCTCTGAATTTACTGGCTGGGAAAGCTGGGCTAACTTTCCCCAAGAGCGTGAACGCATGCTAGCCTTATTTGATGAGTTGAATATTCATAACTTGTTTGCGATTAGCGGTGATACACATTGGGGGGAGTTATCAGCAGATAAAACCGCAAAAGGGCAATCCATATGGGAGCTGACTTCTTCAGGTTTAACGGAAAGCTGGCACCAAATCAGTCCTAATGAGCACCGACAAGGCGAAGCATTCATTGATGCAAACTTTGGACAAATTGATATTCAGTGGCCTAACGCAAATGATACAAAAAATGAAATTAAGGTCAGCTTGAGTCTCAAAGACACTCAAGGTGACTTATTATTACAACAACATCTAGTGTTTTAAAACAGGTTGGCTGGGCACCTTATTATGTGTTTTTGAGCATGCTGTTAATCCTGAGTTTCTTTTGCCATACTGCATTTACAAACCATTAAAGGTGCGAATAATTAATGTGCGGTAGGTACGCGAATCATATTGGAGCCATGCATGGCTGGGCAGATATTTTATCTGACTGGCCTGCTCAGGCTGAATTGGGTTTTAACATAGCGCCTACTCAAATGGCGCCAATAATTACACCTGATGGATGTGAAGTATTTCGCTGGGGCTTATTACCTAGTTGGGTGAAAACTGCCAATACTGAATTTTCTACCTTCAATGCCCGTCTTAAAACCTTGAGTGAAAAGCCTTCATTTCGACATGCTTGGGAGACCGGTCAACGCTGTATTGTACCTGCATTGGGCTATTACGAATGGCGCCAAGAAAATGGACACAAACAAGCCTACTTTGTGTGTCGTAAAGATGGTAATCCAATTCTATTCGGTGGTTTATATGAATCCCCACGAATAGATGCCCCTGGTTCGTTTACTATCATAACCCGTCCTTCAGAAGGTGAACTAAAGCCCCTTCATCACGCTATGCCACTGATGTTTGATGAGAAGCTTGCGACGCAATGGTTTGTGGCAGAGCAACAGCAAAGTGAGGAAATTGCGTGGCTGCCCTATGCTGATGACTACCGTTACTACCCGGTTTCAAGCAAAGTCAATAAAGCCAGCAATCAAGGAGCGGAACTGATCCAAGAAACGGAACCTGAAAGCCAAATCCAACAAGGTTTTGGCTTTTAATTAAACTCATTTAAAGATTAACCGAGGCGACCATCAGGTCTTGGGCTGGTCAAAATCTTCCAGTAGCCTAGAACATATAGCAAATAGGCAAATACCCATAAAATTGCGGCGACTACATATAAATTAGCGCTGGTGAACTCTTGCAAGTATTCAACACTCACGCGGCTGATCCCCGCCAATATAATCATCATAAATGCAAATGTCATAGTTCTCCTGGGCTGCAGCGGCCGGCCTGTATGGCCCAAGGATATTCTTGCGATCATTGCCAAGATGAGTGAACTTATGGCACCTGCAGTTAAACCGTGGAGTGCGGTTGATGGGGAAATATTGCCACCGGCAAAATGCATAGCAAACAAAGCTAAACTAGCGGGTACAAACCAGTAGGCTAAATGTAATGACCAAACCAAAGGAGTGCCGAAGGTTACCTGAGGACGCCAGCGTAATGCTCGAATAGTATGGCACACAGCTGCAAGTCCAAATGTAACTGCCATAACCATTTTGGGTAAATAACTGGATAAGTTGGTTAGAAATAACAAAGCTAAGATTAATGTTAATCCAATCACGACTTTTTCCAGCCATTCTAGATTGGCAACCTTTTTGGTATTAGTACCATTGGCTGTGAACATGGGAAAAATGCGCCCCGCAATGATGCTAATGATAAGGGTGATTGTCATTACCGTAGTGTAGGTTCCCCACCTATAATATTCAGGCTGCTGAGCCAGTACCGACCAATGAGTAAGAAGGTTCCCCATCACCAACAGTGCGAGTATAGGAACAAATATCAGGTTTCGATATTGTTTTACTTTGAGGACTAATTTTCCCATAAAAACGGCAGCTAATAGTAAAAAGCTTGCGTCAATAATAGCGGTCAACCACTGAATGGATAACGGGTTAAAAACAATCAATAAGCGACCAGCTAACCACAATGAGAACAGTACGATTAATGAACTTCCATGAGTTGCCCGTAACCCAGTCCAATTTTGCACTGCAGTTAGCAAAAAACCGACTATGATGGCCGAGACAAAGCCAAATAGCATTTCATGACCATGCCAAAAATACATGCCACCGTATGGGGAAAATGAAACCTTTCCAGTTAACCACAGTGCCCAGGTTGCCATACTCAAAATAGCAAAAATACTGCCCATCAAAAATAAAGGTCTGAATGCTTGCCTCCAAATGGCTGGTATGGCGTGTTCAGTTTTTGGCTCAGAAATATTCATGTTAGTCGTAAACCCTTTAAGGTACTTATAATATGTATCTTTTATAAGGTGCATATTAAAAGTATTATATAGTAGTGTCAATTGTGAGCAATTTTTCCTCCGTTTTTAGGTAAGCAAACATGCAACTAACTCGATATACAGATTATGGATTACGTACACTTATTTATTTAGCTTTGCTACCTGCTGGACGCAAAGCAAGTATTGACGAAATTAGTCGAACCTATGATATTTCTCGAAATAACCTAAATAAAATTGTGCATCAGCTGGGTAAAGCAAAGATTATCCAAACCCAAAGAGGAAAAGGTGGCGGTGTATTTTTAAATCTGCCTCCAGAGCAAATTAATATTGGTGAAATAGTTCTGCTGTTAGAAAACTCTATGCAGGTTGTCGAGTGCAATAAGCCTCCGTGTTGTATCTCTCCCGCCTGCAAATTAAAAAACGTATTTGCCGAAGCCACTCAAGCCTTTGTTACTAGTTTGCGGAGTTATTATTTAAGCGATCTTTTAGTACCAGAACAAAGAAATTTATTGAAAATATTTTCTCAGTAAACAAAAGTTTAGGGTTTATCTTAAGCTGACCAAAGGGCTTTTTTTGACATTGACAAATAGTGATCTAAGCTAATTTATGAGGCTTAGACTCGTCACGTTTCTAGACTTACTAAAAAGGACTTTTATGAAATTTTATCCTTACTCTCAACTCACAACAAAAAACTTGACCTCATTATTACTGACGGTTCGTTTGCTCGGCTTTATTGGCAACCTCGCGTTGATTGCTTCCGTTGGTCTACTTGTTTTTAGTATTTTTGCGGGTCCACAAACCTTTGCAGGTGATCCCAGTGGTCTGATTGTTTCCATGAAAACGCCTGGTTACCGTGGTGTGGTTTGGGCCATGAGTGGTGCTAGCTTTGTAGTTGGTGTGCTTTGTTTAATTTCAAGTGGTTTGTGCGCTGCCATAGTGTCCTGGGAATATCAAAAAACCAAAGAATAACCCCTTTAATTTTACTGACTTAGTCCCATCTATACTTTATCTGGATTAGAAATGAAGATTGCTAAATGGAGTTACTTAGTGAGCTAGGGAGCTATCGCAAAGAAATTATTGGGCTGTTCGCGCTACTGTTATTTCCAATACTTATCATTGCCTTAAGCAAACTAATAATGTGGGCAAAATCTAACTCCAAGGGGGCCTTTGTTTTTTTAGCCGTATTCCCACTTATTTCTTTATTTCCTATCCCACCTTCGGCAACAGAAAGTTTAGATAAACAAAAGCGTGAACAAATAAAACGAAATGAAGAATCTGGCGATCCACCTGATGTTGACGATGTGAAAGTAGATAATTAAAGACTAAATAAATGAGTGTTTTTTCTATAAGACTCTCTACGACGTGAATCAAGCTGCTTCGTCAGCATGCTGTTAGGGATTTTATTGCTATCAGTTTGATATGAATCAATGAGGTGCTAAATGTGGGATGAAAGATACGCGGACAAAGATTATGCTTATGGCAAACAACCGAATAGCTTCTTAGCCGAGCATTTCTCGGTCATACCCAAAGGCAAGGTATTGAGTCTTGCTGAAGGTGAAGGACGAAATGCCGTGTTTCTAGCAAAACAAGGGTATGCTGTGACGGCGGTAGATGCCTCTGCTGTGGGGTTGGAAAAAGCCGAGCTGTTGGCTAAAGAGAATGGTGTGGAAATTGAACTTATTCACGCTGACTTGGCCGAATTTAATATCCATGAGGGAGTATGGGATGGGGTTCTTTCTATTTTCTGCCCTTTACCGCCTGAATTGCGAAGTCGTGTATACAAAAAGGCCGTAAATGGACTAAAAGCCGGTGGTGTATTTATGTTAGAGGCCTATACGCCTGAGCAATTGAAGCATGGAACTGGCGGCGGCAAATCTATCGATTCCATGACATGCAAAGAATCCATACTCACAGATCTTGATGGATTGAACTTTAACCACTTAGAAGAGATTGAACGAGACGTGATCGAAGGAAAATATCATACCGGCAGAGGGGCCGTTATACAGGTAATCGCGACTAAGTAAGGTTCGCAATTTACAACTAATTTGCGAACCATTTGCTGGCTGATGATAACTATTTCAAATAATTTGGAGACTATACACATGCAAGATCTTCCACATAATTACACCGTAGTTGCGCAAGGCAATGCGTCTGGCAGCTTAACAGCTAAATGTGAAAACCTAGCCGATATACCCGTTGCACCGCCTTCATTGTTTGGTGGGCCGGGAGATAAATGGTCGCCGGAAGATCTTTTTATGGCGTCAATTGCGAATTGCTTTGTTTTGTCATTTAGAGCCATCGCCAGAGTTGGCAAGTTGCAATGGCATACCATTGAGTGTTCATCTCAGGGCGAATTGGACAAAGTTGATGGAACTATACAATTCACTAAAGTGATTTCAAAAATTAAATTGGTAATTCCAGCTACTGAAAATAAAGATAATGCAGAAAGGTTGCTGATTAAATCAGATGAAAAGTGCCTAATTCGTAACTCAATATCCTGCAGCACAAGTATTGAGTGCGAGATTGTGTATAGCGATGAATGATCTCCAATAGCAAATCAGTAAGCCTAAAATAAAGGCTTCCATTTTAGTGTTTGGAAAGAGTGTATGAAATTTTTGGTTTTTTTAGGTACAGTTCGCGATAGTACACCTCCTAAGCCTGCTCGTCTTGGTGAACGAGTAACGAGAGCCTGTATTGAATGTTTAAACAGTCGCTACCCAGAGCACGATTTCGAATTAGTGGATGCGCTGGACTATCCCTTGGAAGCGGTTTTCAAACCCCAGTTTGCTTACCCGAGAAGTAAAGCCCCTGCTAAGCTGAATGAACTGGCTGATAAAATCCAATCTTGTAATGGTTATATCATGGTTAGCCCTGAATATAATCATTCTATGAGTCCGGCATTAGCTAATTTGCTTAATCACTTTGGTAGTTCTTTATTTTCTTATAAACCCAGTGCCATAGTGACATACTCAGCAGGGCAATGGGGGGGAATGCGGGCTGCTGTAGGTATGCGAACCTTTCTTTCTGAGCTTGGTTGTTTGCCTGTCTCGGCAATGATCCATGTGCCCAAAGCCCAAGAGGTATTTGCAGCCGATGGTTCGCCCCTCGAGCATGAACAGCAATCCTCGTGGTTTAATTATTTTGCCCGTACTTTCAACCAATTAATTTGGTGGGCAGAAGCTGCCACAAAACACCAAAGTGCGGTGGACCCCCATAAAATGGTGAAGGATTTCAAAGCCAATCCATCGCAGCGAAATGCGCCTTGATTCGACTTAATCTGCAATTAATAATCGCTAACCTTGTTTTTCCTCGGGCTCAAAACTGACAGGGGGCCAGTTTGTGCTTCAGGTTAACCTTTACATTTGAGTTGATTTAATAATACTGAAGACCAGGTTGATTGTTCTGCAAAACCATTCACCAGTCCGTCTGGATTTTCATCTGTGAGCTTTTTAACTCCGTGTTCTATCATATAATCTGGGGTGTATTCGGGCTTCCCAACTTTTTGGATAAAATTGCAGGCGAGTTGCATTGACTCAGGTGAATCAATGAATGCGGTTAATTTTTGTTGAAAGCTATCTTGCTCTAGGGCGGTGAGTGACCAAATTGAATGTTTCTGAATAATATTGATAGCTTGGTGAGATGTTTGATCAACCACTCTTTTTGAATCATAAATACCATACGCACTGGCTAACACGTAATTATAGATTGCTACGTCTTCTTTTCCTTGCAAAATACACTGCTTAATTGACGGGTATAAATCAACCGGGCTAATGGTGTTTTCAAGCGCGTCTATTTCAATACAAATAGTGGCTAAGTTGGGGGCTAAATAAGCGGGTAGAACGTCTTCTTTTTCCGATTTTTCACTCGGCGTGCAAGATAAAATAGGCTCTTCTCTAAGTAACTTTACTTCCCATTCATCATCTAGGCTATTGTCATGCTGTGCCGTTACTACATATCTCATACACTCCTTTGCATCCAAAGGGAACATACGAAATTCTGTCACTTTGCTTCTGACTTTTTTGGTGGTAGCCAAATTAATATAGTGGAAGCCGGGCTCAATATTTTCTACCTGTTTTCCAACTTCCATTTTTCCATCAATAGAGACAATGGTAACGTCATAGTTGTCTAAATCAGAAGCTTTGCTGCGGGTACCATCTATAATGGCGTAGGGTGTTGAGGCGCAACCACTTAATAATGTGAGGCCAACAAACAACCAGCACACTAAGCACTTTTTAAATTTCATTTTACTTCCCTATTCTTGTTAACTCTTCCTTATGATTAAAACCAAATATAACATTAACTATAGGGGGCAGGTCAAACATGGTGAGGGCTATCTAAGTGAGTATCTATTCATGTTTTAAGTCTTAAATTAATGAAATAGACTTCATCCTATTTAGTTTAATTTAGCCGCGTAAAAGGCTATAACTATGGTAATCGAGATTAAAAGGCGGAAAATACAATGAATACATCATCGATGACGCAAAAAGAGTATAAAAGTATTTTGCGTGACCTGCAGATTCAATTAGTCAAACTCCAAAACCACATTATTCATAATAATTTGCGACTGTTGGTGATTTTTGAAGGCAGAGATTCAGCAGGCAAAGATGGAATTATCAAACGCATCACTGAGCATTTAAGTCCCCGAGATACGCGAGTGGTTGCCTTAGGGAAACCCTCAGATCGCGAAGCCAATTCATGGTACTTCCAACGTTACGTCAGTCACCTACCCAGTGCCCAAGAAATGGTATTGATGAATCGAAGTTGGTACAACCGCGCGGGAGTTGAACGAGTAATGGGATTTTGCAGCGAAGCTGAGTATCAACATTTTATGCAAATGGTAATTCAGTTTGAACGCATGCTTATTGAGTCTGGCATTCATATAGTGAAATACTATTTGGATATATCGAAACAAGAGCAAATTGCCCGTTTAGAAGATAGACGTACAAACCCATTAAAACAATGGAAAATTAGTCCAATCGACGAAGTCGCCATCGCCAAATGGAATGAATACAGCCAAGCGCGAAATGAAATGCTAAATCGCAGTCATAGCGACACTACGCCTTGGCATGTGGTAAGTGCCGATGATAAAAAACAAGCCAGAATAAACGTTATTCGCCATTTGTTATCAATTATCGACTACAAAAATAATCTAAATAAACACAATGCCGTTGACGAAAATGTGGTTTTTCAGTTTACTCCGCAAAACTTACACAATGGTAAAATTAGCAGTTAACAACAGTTTATTAATCAGCTTTTACTCGGGGATAAAGTCAATGCTCCCTTGGGGAACGTGCAAGGTTATTTGTGCGCCATAGGCAAGGTTGTTGACATAAGGGGCCAAAATTTCAATTAGATTAGTCTGTTGGAAATGCTGAGTTTTTGTCTCGGGATGAGGGTAGTAAACCCAAGCATCATACCGTTGAGTCTGAAATTCAATTTGGCATGCAACAAAAGAAAAGGTTTCTGAATTAAACCCTGTTGCCCAAAGCACCTTTTCGAAGCAAAAAGTAGGACGAAGAATGCGGAATTCAGTGATGGGGAGTCGTACATTTAAGGTGCCGTTAAAGCATAGGCTAAGATCTAAACCTAAGCGTCTAAAAAAAGGTTTCTGCATTTCAATCGTGCCGGCAGGATAGGGAGTATCAACGCCCCTTCCGGATGCTACTTGGTGTCCTTTTATCACTGTACCGACAAGTTGAATTGGTGCGGATGACATTGTACTTAACATTTCAACAAGGTTTTGTTGGCATGAATACCGACTATCAAGCCTGAGACATTAAACGCAATTTCAACGCTATCACCGGTTTTGAAATTACCGTTGATAAGATTCATTTGTTGTAATGTGTCGATTAATTGTTTCGATATCTTCACCAGTTCTTGATCACAAGTTCTCAATTCCCAGCCATTTTCAAATTGGGTGAGTATGGCAGATTTTTGATGATGGCTGGCCAGCAGCGCCTTTTGTTGTAGGTAATCTTGATAATGTTGCTGGTAACGTTGGCTAATTTGACGGTAATCCTGTGACGATTGTTCATCGATGTTGTGTATTTCTACCGACGTATAACGCAAGGTGTCCGGTGATTGGCGTAATTCGTAAGATTGCCATGCAACTAAGCCTAACAATAAAATTGTAGCTGTTGCAAAAGTCAGGTGTTGAAAATTGGAGAACCAACCATAGAGTTTCGATTTTGATTCGGTGCTTTGCATCAACTGACGTTTCATGCTTGCCGTTGCTTGAACCTTAGATTTTCGATGCTGATATAGGTCAGATATCCGAGTCTCAAAGTGCTCTGCTTGTTTTGACGACCCTTGATCGTGTTCATGGGGCTTAGTCATGGTATTTCTCTAATTGGGTGCGAAGGGAATTCTTCGCATATCGAATTCGACTTTTTACTGTCTCTACACCACAGCCGGTTATATCGGCTATTTCCTGTAAACCAAATCCTTCTTGCTGTAAGCAAAAGCTTTCTCGCTGTTCAAAAGGCAGAGAGATTAAGGTTTTATCAAAAATGGTTTCAATGGGGTCAGAAAATTCAAAGGCCGTTTTTAGTTGATTTAGTGGTTTTTCTGGGAGGTGTTCCCAGCGATTTGTATGCCTAAATTCATCTACTAACATGTTCCTTGCGACCGTGAATAGCCACGCACTGAATCGCCCAGATTCCTTATATAAGTGAGGTTTTTCAAAAACCTTTAACCAGGTTCGTTGGCTGATGTCCTTTGCTAAATGAGCGTCTGACTGGGTGACTAAAAAATGGTAAAGGTCGTTGCCACAGTTATCATAAAGTTGTTCAAACAGTTTTTTATCGCCGCTTTGGGCAAAGCGTGTTATTAGCCACTCATTTGAATGACTAATTGAAAACAATGTTTTAATCGCTAAAGTTATGCTCACGCAACATCCTTTCCGTCAGTGAAAAAAGTTAGCTTTCTAATTTAAAGTCTAACACAACTTCTAAGCCTGTCTGCTCAGTGGGTTTACCATCCACTATTTGCGGTCTGTATTTCCAATTTTTTAACGCTTTTCGTGCTTCACGGTCGAAGGTCCGTTTGGGATGTGCGTCAATAATTTGAATATTTTGAACTGCCCCGGTGGCATCAATACTAAATTGTAATTTAACCCAGCCCTCAACGCCTTCTCTTGCTGCACTGGCAGGATATTTCGGAGAAATTCGCACCATAGGCGTGGTTTCAGCATCTTGAATCGTTAAAAATTGATTGTCTTGAGTGATTTCCTGAGCGGGGACCTCAATTTTAAAGCCTGCGGTTAGGTTGCTGTCATTAGGCTCAAATATTTCCTTTGGTTGAATTGTTTTTGGCATCAACTTAGGAGGTTCAATGGGTTTTATTTTGGTCTTTTCTATAGACTGGCTGTCTTGGGTGTTAAATATGGGATCAACAAAAACGCCAGCCGTTGGCGCTGGGACGTAATTGGCATTTTGTGCGGTTAATTTTTGCATTATCACAAATAAGCTGAAGGTAATAATGGCAGCAGAACAAATAAAACCAGCTATTTTAAGGTGCGAGTAATTCGCTGTATATGGCATGACATTTTGCATAATGTTTCCTGTTAACTATTGGGTATAAGAACTGAACGAATCAGATCGAGTAACAGGGTTAAAAAAATTTATTAAATATGATTGATAAGGTTTTTTATTCATTCTGAACAGGACAATTTTAAATTGTACTTCTGACTAAATACATTTACATTAAATTAAAATTTAACAGCATTCTGGTAAAACCTGGAGAATAGTTTCTGCTGATACAAGATTGGTATAATCATTGTTCGGATGTCTCTAATCGTAAGCTAATCAACACTCAGGGTACATTTAATCTGCAGGTAAAATTCACTTTTTATCAGCAAGTTAGTTTAATAATTATTTGATGATAAAACATACAATAAATGCTAACTTTGTAGTTCAATATGGTAGGCATCGGTTTTATCTATTATTAGACTGGCAGTTTATGTCGCTATGTTAACTTTTGATGGAAACAGGGAACTTTAGGCACAGCCATAAAGTGAATAGCAGTTAAGCCTACACGCCAGTATGAAGCTGCAAAAATTTTGCTAGATTAGGATGTCGATTTTGGAATCAAATCACCGTAACAATGAGAACCCCTTTGTTGGATTAAATGCCTTTAGTAGTGATCAAGCTGATTATTTTCAAGGCAGAGAAGATGCAACTCAACAGGCACTGTCAAAGCTTCAACACAAAGCGCTATCATCCCAACCATTTTTGTTGCTTTTAGGTAAAAGCGGAGCGGGTAAATCTAGCCTCTTACAAGCCGGTATTTTTCCTAAATTAGACGAGCTGCAATTAGCGGATGGTAAGGTCGAATTTCGTTCTACGATTATCACCCCATGTAACCTGAGTATCGATCCCTTTAAGTCTCTTATTTCGGCCTTGTCAGAAAGTTCTGAGCAAGTAATTGTGGCCAATGAAGATATTAATACCTTGGTTAAAATGAGCAAACAGCAGCCAGATAAGTTCTTGCAGTTGATGAAGCAAAAAATGGAATCTTGGCCTGCGGATAAAAAGCTCGCAATTGGTATTCTTCAACTCGAACGGCTATTTTTAACCGACTCCTTAGGTTACACAGAGCGTCGATATTTCACTGATATTTTAGCAGGTCTGGTGGTCCACTGTGGCATTTTAGTTGTGGCGACATTACGCAGTGATTTTTACCACACGTTGTCAGATTACCCGGCATTGCTGCGATTAAAACAAAATGGTGGGCAGCTTGATGTGTTGCCTCCCACATTAAATCAACTCAAGAAAATGGTGTTTCCAGAACCTGCTAAACATTTGAAATTTGAGCAGGAAAACGGTGAGCAAGTTAGTTTAGATGAATATATTGCCCAGCGTGCATTTGAGTTTCCCGATAGTTTACCCTTATTACAATTTGTGTTGTTTCATCTTCATCAAAATCGTTCGCAAAATGGTCTGATTAATTATTCAACTTACCGGAATTTAGGCGGTTTAGAACGGGCTATTGCTAAAATGACCGAGCAAACCTATGAAAGCTTGGATCGTGCTAATAAGCGTCACTTCCATCGTATTGTAAGTCGCCTGGCAGTGTTAAGCTTTAAAGGCCATTACGAGAGAGTGTGGGTTGTAGCTGACGACTTATATAAAAGTCATAATGGCAAAGAGCTAGTGGATGCATTTGAAGCTATCGGCATTATGAAAAGTGAAAAAGGAATTGATGGAAATCTTTATGTAAGCTTGGTGCACGATTGTCTATTCGCCAACTGGCCTCGACTCAATGAAACCTTAGACAATCATCAAAAAAAGGTCGAGCTTAAAAACAAATTAGAAGGCCAGGCTTCTGAGTGGAAAAGCGCTACGCGCCCTTCTGCTTATTTGCTTTCACCGGGTAAATCATTGGATGAAGGAGAGTCTATTCTTAAACAAGGTGGATCCATAAGCCCTACGTTAAGAGCCATGATCCATGCTTCCATTAAGCGTGCAAGTCTCAAATATCGTGTTGGATTTGGCCTGGCCATAGTGCTGTTGATGATCTTTGGTTTTATGGTGAACCATGCTTATGACGCAAAAGTAAATCAAAAAATTGCTGAGGCTAAGTTGAATGAAAGCCATGAATTAATAGAATTTCTAATTGATGAAAGTACTAAATTAGAAACCATTGGGAGGTTAGATTTAATTCAGGAAAGTTCGAAACGTTCATTGGAATATTTAAGCACAGTTGCGCCCAAAGATGACTCTACAGCCGCCAAGTTGAGTCGCAGCCAAACCTTTTTCCAACTTGGGAAAGTTTATTTAGAGAACAGGCAGTTCTCCGGTGCCCTAGACGCGTTTAACAAAACCCTCGAATTGGATACTGAGCTTGTTGAGATTCACCCAAACGGGTTTACCTATGTATTGGAATTGGCTCATGCTAACTATTGGATTGCGATGACACATTTGCGGGCAGGCGATGTTCAAAAAGCCGAGCAATATTTTCAGTTTTATCAAGCCAATGCTTATGATCTGGTTGAATTGCAGCCTGATAGTCCCATTGCCAAAATAGAGCTTTCCCGAGCATATTCAAATTTAGCCAAAATTGCCGCCCAGCGGGGACAACTTGAAAGTGCCAGCCAAAGCTTTTTTGAAGCTGTAAAATTTACTGAAAAAGGCAGAGCAGCAGCCCATGTGAACGATTTATTAGAAGCGGCCAGCGCTTATACTTGGTTAGCCAATAAGTATTATTCAGAATTAAAAATTGCTGAATCCCTTGAGATGAATAAGGGCGAGCAAAGACTAAGAGCATTGATTTACAAAAAAGAACGCTCTCCTGCCAATGCAATGGCTACAGCATATTCCATGTGGAAATTGGCAAATGAAAATATGTTAGTTGGCCAATATAAACAAGCTGATGCAGTGCTAAATGATCTTAAGGTTGCCTGTGCTAAAGGAATGGCCACTGAAAATGCGGATATTCAATGGCAATATCTAGATGCATTTAGTGATGCCGCTCTGGCCCAAATGGCCATGTTAATGGGTAACAATGACAAGGCTAGTAGCTTATTTGCTCAAAGCTACAGAAAGCTTGGAGCTACCAATGGTGATTTAATGGGGCAGTGGCAAAATGCTTTCTATGAACGGCAATACTGGTTAGCTCGACTTCATCATGACACTGGCAATCAGCAAGCGTTTGAATCTGCTAGGCTAGTTGTGACGAGTGCAGACCACAAAGATGCAATGAAATGGAAAGTTCGTATAGCGACTTTATCTGGTAATGAAGTAAGCTTTGATATTCTGCAATCCGATGAGATATTGAAACCTCAATTGTTGATTGCGGCGCTGGAGTATTATAGTTTTCACCGTCATTTAGAAAAATTAGAACGATTATGGCAACAAGTTCCTCAAGAAATGTGGTTAAATAAAGATCTTGAAGAGTTGCGTGACACTCTGCGCAAACAAATTCGAGAATTCACGTCACAGTAAATAATCAAATAGAAGTACTCCAAAAATATGATGATAGGTGAAATTGCTGCTCTGAGCACAGCTTTGTGCTGGGCCGTAGCAGCACGTATGTTCCGAATATTAGGCAAAAACTTTTCGCCTTTAGCGCTAAATTTATGGAAAGGATTAGCCGCAATTGGCATTTTGCTGATTATTACCCAGTTTTTTCTTCCTCAGGTGTCTGTATCTAACTCAACCATGTTGTGGCTGCTATTTAGTGGTGTTATCGGTATTGGACTGGGAGATACCTTTTTCTTCCAAGCACTGAATAAAATTGGCGACAGTCAATCTATTTTAGTTGCTGAAACCCTGGCGCCTATTTTTACCGCATTACTGGCTATGGCTTGGATTGCTGAATGGTTAACCTGGCAACAATGGTGCGGTATTGCCTTGGTATTATTTTCAGTGGACATGATCATTAAGATTCAAAAGCGTTCCGGTTTTGAGCCCTTCGAATTAAGTGGCTATATTTATGCTGGTCTGGCTGCCATGTGCCAAGCCGTTGGGGCGGTTGTGAGTCGGGATATTCTTACCTCAACAGGAATCGATGCCTTCAATGCCAGTCAAATTCGATTAATTGGCGGGCTAGGAATTATTGTTATTCTGATGTTCATAACCAAACAAAAATGGCTGCCGACGACTGACAATGTGAAACGTACATGGTTGTTTTTCACCGGCGCTACCGTAATAGGAACATTCGCCGCTTTGTATCTGCAAATGGTTGCCTTTACCTATACTAAGGCTGCGGTCGTACAAACCTTGTTCGCCATGAGTGTGATTCTATCGCTGGTCGTGGCTAAAGTACTGGGGGAAAAGGTCAGCGGCAAAACGACGATTTGGTCAATTATCGCGTTAATAGGAGTGGGTGTGCTGGTGGGTTTAGAGCACCTGTAAAACCCGCCTTGTTAGGCAGTTTGCTTTGGCTTAGTTAAATTAATTTATTATTCGATGGAATAATTGCGTTTTTTATTCGTTATCCAAGTGTCATTTACATAAACACGAGGAAACGAAGATGACTAAGCTAAATAAAATATTAAACCTAATGGTAATCGTTGGGATGGCCCATGCAAGCACGGTTACTTTGGCAGCCGGCGTATTAACTCTCAACCAGCGAGCGCCTGATTCACGTGTTTCAACAGAGATTGCCAATGTTTTGGATACCACAGTGAGTGGCCAAACTAAATTTACCGAGGAGGGCTTCGCTTACCAACGCCCTTCTACCGAGATAGATATGACAATCGCCACTGGGGCAGGGAATGAACGTAAAGAGATCCACAGCATTTTTGATATTCGGATGGGCAAAGGGGTGAAGCTCAACGAAGATGCCTATAGCGCACAAGACGTTATCGACAACCTAATCGCAAAGTCGAAAAGGGACTAAATACAGCTTACAAGAATTGGTTTTATTGCTAAAAGTGACGGAGCTATTACCTACCTCACTTTTGTATGAAATATATGTTGCCTTAAGTGTCGGCTTTATATACAATTCGCGCCCTTAAATCAGCTATCACTTTTAGTTCCTTGTCTCAACACAGTTTAGCTGAGCTGTAAGAGGCTACAACCGTAAGGAGCAACAATGCGTCATTACGAAATCGTGTTTATGGTCCACCCTGACCAAAGTGAACAAGTTCCAGGTATGATTGAACGTTATACCGGAATTATCACGAATGACGGCGGAACAATCCACCGTTTAGAAGACTGGGGCCGCCGTCAATTGGCATACCCAATCGAAAAATTGCATAAAGCACACTACGTACTAATCAATGCTGAAGCCACTGCAGAAGCAATTGAAGAGCTAGAAACTGCTTTCCGTTTTAATGATATTGTTCTTCGTAACCTTGTTATGCGTACCAAAGGAGCTGAAACTGAACAGTCTCCAATGGCGAAAGAAGAGCGTCGTGATGATCGTCGTGACGACCGTCGTCAGGAACGCACTGAAAAGCAAGAAGAAGCACCTGCTGCAGCTGTAGAGCCTGCTAGCACTGAAGACAAAGCATAAGGAGACAGACAATGGCTCGTTTTTTTAGACGTCGTAAATTTTGCCGTTTCTCAGCCGAAGGTGTTGTTCAGATCGATTATAAAGACATCGCTTTGCTGAAAAACTATATCACTGAAAGTGGTAAAATCGTACCAAGCCGTATCACTGGAACTAGCGCTAAATATCAGCGTCAGTTGTCAACTGCTATCAAGCGCGCACGCTTCCTAGCATTGCTTCCATATACTGATTCTCACAAGTAATCGTTGGCGTAAATAAGAGGTAGCAAAGATGGAAATCATTCTACTAGACAAGATCGCCAACCTGGGCGGCTTGGGTGACACTGTCACTGTAAAATCAGGATATGCACGTAACTTCCTTTTTCCTCAGAAAAAAGCAGTTCCTGCAACTAAAGCAAACGTAGAAAAGTTTGAAGCACAACGTGCTGAACTTGAAGCAAGCATTGCTGCAACTTTAGCTACTGCTGAAGCTCGCGCTGCTAAAATCGCTGAGCTTGGTGAAGTAACTATTGCTTCTCCTGCTGGTGAAGAAGGTAAGCTTTTCGGTTCAGTTGGTACTCGTGATATTGCTGATGCAATCACAGTTGCTGGCGTTGAAGTTGCTAAATCTGAAGTGAAATTGCCTACTGGTACTTTGCGTGAAACTGGTGAGTTTGAAATTGACTTACAGTTGCATTCAGATGTAATGACCACAGTTAAATTGGTTATCATCCAAGAAGCATAAATCTTAGATTTATCATTTCAAAAACCTCGCTCTGGCGAGGTTTTTTTATGGGTAAAATAAAATCATATGGCCATGTGGTTCAACGGCTGAGGTGTTTAGGAAACATCATCAAGCTAACTCAAGACCGATTTCAACGTTTTTCGATTTCTTTGAGTAGTAACTCGGCATCCGTTTTTTCTGTGAAAAACACATTCGAGGCCAAGACTTCGTTGAGTAACCTTTTTGCTTGGTCGGTTTTACCCAGTTTTTCTAATGTGTAAGCTAAGTGGTATTTCAGCTCTGGGTTGCTTGCATCTCGAGTTATCGCATCGCGCAGTACTGTGATACTTTTTTCGTAGTTGCCTTGTTTAGCAAGTATCCACCCGTAGTTACTTAGAATAGTTACATTATTACTATCCAGTGCTAAAGCTTGCAATGAATAATCTTCACTTCTGTTTAAGTCATCGGGTAAATATAAATACGCCAACCGATTAAGTAGCGCCGCTTTGTTCGGCATATTATCGGTCTCTAGTAAATATTGGTACTGTTCGATAGCAATGGATGATTGACCATAGTAAAAATGAAATTGGGCAAGCAAGCTACGTGGAAAATAGGCTTCCGGGTATTTGTTCACAATGTGATTAAGTACCGTTAAAAATTCTTTATCTGACATCCCATTAGCGACATGAGCATAGAGCTTAGCCAGAGCTAATTCATACTTATCATCTATTTCTAATATTTGAAAGTAGTACTGTTTAGCCACGTCAAATTGTTGTTTTGCATCATTTAACTCACCAAGCTTCAACAATACATCAGGATTAGTAGCATTGCTTTGTTGAAGTGTTTTAAGCTGTTTTTCAGCTTGTGTGAGATGATTCAAGGTAATTAATTGCGACACGTATTGTAAGTGCAAATTTATGTCTTTAGGTTTTAACTGATGTGCTTGTGCAACCGCTATTAATGCTTTTTCTTTTTCATTTATCGCTAAATACAACTGACTCAGTGCCAATAAGTTAAACGCTGTTTTTTCTATCAGTTTTTCATATTTATTAATCGCTCTTAGGGCTTTGTCATTGTCTTTCAACTTGATCAGAAGCTGTGCTTCTTTTAATACATATAATGGGTAACGCGGCTCTAAGCGTTGGAGACTTTGTGCTAAACGCAATGCCGGAGTAAAATTAGCCTGTAGCTCGTTAATTTGTAACAAGCCCTCCATTGCTTGTAGATTATTGATATCTTGCTTGAGTATTGACTGATATAGGTTGTTAGCTTTATCCGTATTAGACATAGCCAAATTTATTCTGGCCAATCTCAGTTTAACCGCTATATCGCTGGTATTAATGCTGAGCAATTTTTCAAGTGTCAGTAGTGCTTCTGGGTACCGTTTTAAACGACTTTGTACAGTCGCAAGGTTATATAATGCTGAATAAGATTCCGGGTTTTCGGCTAGGACATTTTGTATAGCAGCCATTGCCTGAAGATCTTGGCTTTGCATGATCAGCATCGCAGTATCTAGATTTTTAACATCCACATCATTAGGGATTAACTTTTTAAGTTTAGTCAGACTCTGGTTTGCTGCGTTGAGCCTCTTTGCATCCATGTTTACCATGCAGTGTTCAATGAGAACCATTTTATTGTTGGGGTATGCTGTGATCAAATTGTCCAATTCAGCCAAAGCAGCGTCGGTTTTACCTCTTGAGATTGCAACCTGAACAGCAAACAATTTGTATTCCACTTGTTCAGAGAAGTCTCCTTCAAGTCTATCTAATAAAGCAACAGCCCTATGAGGTTTATGGTTTACCAAATATAGCCCACCTAAAAATAATGACTGGGAGAGGTTATTGGTGATTTGCATTTGGTATTTTTCAAATGTTTCTAAAGCCGCATCAAAGTCGTAAAGTGCCGAGTAGGTTTTAGCTAATAGATAGGCGGATTGAAACTCGCCGCCAGTGCGCATATTGTATTCTGCTAAATCGTCCCTGGCACTTTGGTATTGCCCAAGTAAAAAAGAAACCGTCCCCCTTAAATATGAAAAAGTCGGATATTCGTCGATCAAATATCTTGGTAAACCGTTGAGCCTATTGGCTAACACTTGCATCTGTTTATAGCCGTCGCTGTCGTTAGCGGTTTTAACCGCCAACCAATTACGCGCGAATTGCACGTATAAATCATTGGGCGACTCTACTAGTAACTTGTCAGATAGGGAAAAAGCCTTATCCAGGTCATTACTTGCGATATAAGCATCAACGAGGTTACGGGCGATGGCGGGCTCAGTTGGATTGATCTCAAGGGCTCTATTTAAGTGAAGAATTGCTTGTTGAATATCACCTTGAGATCGGGCTAGCTGGCCTTTTAAGCGCCAAGTTTCTGCGTTTTCTGTTGAGACTTGTAAGGCGCTCTCAATTTGATTATTGGCCAGAGCATAGTTTTTTTCGATCAGTGCAATTGTCGCTAGTCCATTTATAGACTCAATGTGACCGGCATCGACCGCTAAATTTTGTTGATAAAATTGATTGGAACATTGGTAATCTAACAAGTTAATACAAGCTGTAGCTTTATAGATATTCCATTCCATTTGATTTTTCTGCGATAGCCTAGCGCTATAATCGAGTTCTACTAATTGTTTATATTTTTTTAAATTAAGCAGCGTTTCTGCCCATTCAGCAAACACTAGGTTAATATCTACTCGCTGTTGGATTGCCTCGCGAATCTGCGTTTCTGCCTCTTTATACAGTTTGTTTTTTACCAGTAGTTTGCTTAATAGTACTTTTGCTGACAGATCTCTGGGGTTGTCTTGAAGTGCATTTTTAACGTGGATATAGGCTTCTTCATATTGCCCTTGTTGGAAGCTTGAAAGTGCTTTTTCATAATCAGAATTGTCTGCACTGACGACCTGGCTGAGAGCACAACCGGCAATTAAAATGATAAATTTGTAAAAACGGTACTTCAGGTGATGTTTTTTCATGGGATCTCTGACGAATCAGGTTGTTGTCTATATGGGAAATAATGTTTTAATTTACCTTGATATTGGTGAATTAAAAAGCCACATTGGTTAACACTAGCAATAAAAAAGCCCGCTAATTAACGGGCTTTCCAAACAATCAAAGTGTTTATGATTTGATTCTACGTTTTCTAATGACGAGTAAACCCGACAGTAACATCAAACCAAACAAAGAAGGCTCTGCTACCTTAGTTGATGTAGGTGGGGTGTAGTCGAATGTATAATTATGGAATTCTCTCGCGCCAGTGTATGACACCGCTGCGAAAGAGCCGTCAAAAGATGCTCCGCCGCTCGTATCTGCATAGGGTGCTAAAACAGAACCTTTAGATGCTAAGCCATTAAAATCGATGTTAGTTGCTTCAAAGAAATTCCACACGATATTAGAAAATGCTGCATCGCCATTGAAACCGTTATTAAGGTTAACACCGCCACCGATATTGATATCGGTACCTGAAACGTTAATGATAACAGTTTCAGCGCTTCCCCAATTCATTGAGAGATTGCTATTTTGTGCGAAAATATCGGCAGCAGAAACATCAAACACTGCCATGTTTTCCGAGCCAGCATAATCAAAATTACCACTGGAAAAACTACCAGTGCTTGAAAGTCCAGCGAAATAGGCTGTATCAGCGTACAACTCAGTTTTAATGTCAGCTACGGTAAGTGATGAATCATGTATTAACTGTCCGTCATCTCCGTCATTCAATTCAATGGCGGTACCGTTTAAATCCCCCCCATAAACTAAATTATTGTCACGCAACACTCGCACGCGGTTGGCGTTTAAGTCGCCAACAATAGTAACGGCATCGATAGCGGTGTCAGTATTGGCTAGCCTGCTACCAAACTCCACCGGATTAGATGAATTTAAATCGCCGCCAATAAAGGATTGACCTTGGACGTCCCCACCGCTGAAATTATAATCACCAAGCAATAAAAGATTATACTTACCAATAGTGCCGCTGGTTGCAGTTGCTGCGCCTGAGAGCGAAGCCAGTACTGCAAATGCGAATAATGATTTTACCAATTTCAATTTACTTCTTCCTATTACTACAATTTATATATTTACGCCACACAGACAGGTTTCTTAAAACTCATGCCTCAAAACTTATTTGAGATGCTTACATAAGCAATATTTGAGCCGGAACTTAAGTGCCTGTATTTTATAAAAATAATTCCATATATTGGTTATTTCTGAGTAAAGTGTAAAAAAATCAGACTCGAGAATCCCTTTACCTCAGAAAATTCGCGCATAATATAGCATATTTTAGATAGGTAGAGTACTTAGATTAGGTAAGTTTAGTTATACTTTAGTAATGCTTTCTTCATCATTCAGCTTATTCTGGCTTCAAAATTAGAATATCGCAGGGCATTGCTTCTGTCAGTGCCATGGCTGTATCGCCAAACATTTTGTCGAAAAAGTGTTTATCTTCATTGTTACCAATAACCGCTACTTCCGCATTTAAAATGGCGGCTTTCTCAGGGACGGCTTCATCAGGAATGCCTTCTACGGAATGAAGTACATCCTCGGCAAGGGAATATTCCTGAATATAGAGCTTTAACTTTTCCTGATGCTTCTGTTTCAGTGTTGCTTCTCGTTTAAAACCGCGCTCTTTATTGAAGTCTATGTGAAGGCTACCTATTTCACCGTCATAACAATCGATAACATGCATTTGCCCACCAATAGTGTGAGCTAAGCTGTCACTAACGCCGAGTATCTTGCGGTTGAGTAAGTGATTGTCGAAATCGTCATCTTTGATATCCACGCAGGCTAACACCTCAAATTGTTTGTCCCAAAGTCTTGGTTTAACCATCCAAATAGGCAGTGGGCAGTTTGCTACAAAATAATGATCTAATCCGCTTAAAAATAGGCGTTTAAAGTCACTTTGTAGATAAGGTGCTTTTATTACTAAATTAAAGGTTTCTTGCGATAACAATTTTTCGATTGCTTTAGATGGTTTTTGCTGCCAAGACAAAAAGATATCTTCTACATATTCTGTGGCATCCCACTTTGCCAGTATTTTAGTAATTGAATCCTGCTGTTCATCAACAATTTCTTGTAAATTATCTGCTAAGTTAAAATTTGCCTTAGGGTAAAAAAGCTCATGGAGGGAAACGAATACACTCATCTTGCCAGTATACGCTTTGCATAAGCGTGTGGCTCTCGCCAAAGGGATTGATGGGTCCTCATTGGCTTGAAGCACAACTAAAATATGATTAAAGGGATTTATTTCCATATTCATTGAAGATTTACCTTATTACCCTAATGATTTGAATTCAAATTGTAGACGACTATTTTGCGAATAGTTAGAAAATAAAGTGTTCAGCAACAAATACCTATGATGTGTAGCCTAATATATGCACAATTGATTTTACTATTAAATTAGGCCAACATAAGTAAAAAGACTCTCTCGTTCTAAGTGTGTCGCGCTCGGCTCTTCCAATTCGACAGAATTCTCTTAGTTACCTTAATTAGAGCATTACTCAGGATTTTTATGTTTAAAACCCTAGTGTCTGAAATACGTCGCCGCAATGTGCTGCCCACCGTAGTGCCTTACATTGGCCTTATTTGGTTGCTGCTGCAAGTTATTTCAGTTATTCAACCAATGCTCAATTTGTCACCATTGATTGGCACGCTAACCGCCATTATTTTGTTTGCGGGTTTTCCGGTAGTTTTGTACTTGTCTTGGTACTTTAACTTCACACTTGAGGGGTTGGAACCCATTGCTGATGGCGAAGAAGCTATCACCTTTGGTGCTGGCAAATGGTTATTGTTAATTCTCATCACCTTAGGGTCTGGCGGTTTGGGGTATGTGTATTTTACCGATCTCAAGGAACAAATGGTCAAGCAAGAAGAAGGGCTGAGTCAAATTAAGTCGGTCACTTCAATAGCAGTTCTACCTTTTAGAGACCTAAGCCCAGATAAAGATCAAGGCTACATTAGCGAAGGAATAAGTGAAGAACTAACGGCATTGTTGGGTAAAGTGAGTCAATTAAAGGTTGCTGCAGCGAGCTCTGCTTTTGCCTTGGCCGAACAAAATCTCACCGCAACTGATATAGGTAGACGCTTGCAAGTTGATGTAGTGGTAAGCGGAAGTTTGCGGGTGACTGGCGATCGCTTAAAAATTCGAACTGAACTCATTGATAGTAAAGATGGCATGACCTTGTGGTCAGAAACCTTTAGTCGCAAGTTTAAAGATATCTTTTCCATTGAAGAACAAATTAGCCGATCAATCGTTAATCTCCTGGAAGATCGTTATTTAGAATCAGGGCAAGTAACAACGCAATCGAAAACTGCTAGCACAGATGCCTATGTAATGTATTTAAAAGGACGAGAACAGTACCGCAAGCAAACCACTGAATCTATCAAAGGCGCGAGGCAGTTTTTTGAACAAGCTATTGCCTTAGACCCAGAGTATGTAGCGGCTTATGTGGCCTTGGCAGACACTATTCTATTGTTAGAAAAAGGCGATAGTCGGTTTGGTATTTTGGAAACAGACATCGCAATACAATTAGCCGATCAGCAATTAGCCAAAGCCTTTGTGCGTGATGATACTAATGCGCGCTCCTACGCGATTCAGGGGAAGTCTTTTGAGTTGAAACAGGAGTTTGACAAAGCTATATCGAGTTACGATAAAGCTATTTCCATTAACCCTAGTTTAGCCGTGGCCCATATGTGGCAGTTTTTAGTATACAAAAAACTGAATAAGCATAGTCAGGCAATGGATGCCATTTCCAAGGCCTATGAGTTAGATCCACTGTCTATATCAATAATTAACAATTACGGACTAGAACTTACTTTTAGAGGTGAATTTGAAAAATCCTCGGTCATATTCCATAAGCTGCTAGAAGAACATCCAGAATCACCTTTTGGTTATGCAGGGTTAGCAACTCATGCTTTTATGCAAGGAAACTTGGCACAAAGCCTATTTAATTGGAATCAAGCATCTAAACTTTCACCTGAAAATGAGGCGTATAAATATAATTATTTAGATACCTTAACCAGTTTGCAGCTGGTGGATGAACTAGAAAAGTCTACGGATGATCCTGCTTATAATGCCTCAATTTTTATTATTAAACAGGACTATGCCAGTTTGTTCGAAGAAATGGATTTCATCTTACAAGCGTATCCAGATGATCCATGGGTTCAGTTTGAAGCGGGTTGGTATCAACTACTTTATGGGGATATGGAGCAGGGGATTTCCCTTATTTTAAAAGCCAACGATGGTTTGAGTGACGAGGACTTATTTATGATGCCCATGTGTAGCCCCGCCATTGAAGTGGCATGGGCATTACAGCAAAAAGGAGAAATAGAAGCGGCACAGAGCATTATTTCTCGTTGTGATACGCAAGCTCAGTTAGCCGAAAATACCTTACTTAAAGATAATTTTGTAGATTACCTTCAAGTTCGTATTTCAGTATTAAACGGGAGTCCATTATCTGAAGTGAAGGATAAATTGACGGTAGCCATCGAAGGGGGATGGAGAGAATGGTGGAGCGAAAAGGATCCCATTCTTTCCAAATTTGCAAAAACTCCGGAGTTGCAAAGTTCTTTCCAACGGATTAAACAGCAGTTAGCCGAACAGAAACAATTAGCAAAAACCTTGCTGTTTGCGTCTGATACCCAGCAGACCGAGCAACATTAAACCCAGTATTGCCGGTTCTGCTACCTCAACTTGTGGTTCAGCAAGAATAACTAGACGTTCATTATAGCTGGAAGTAAATGACAACGTATCGGAGGCTATAAAAGAGGTATACCCGCAAACGTTAGTCACGGGATCACAATCGATTGGAAGCGAATTTCCCTCTCCTGAAACTTCATTATAAAAATCAGCATCCGGGCCTGAATATAAGGTGACATCCAAGCTCACTTCATACTCTCCGGGTATCAGCTCTGAGGGCATTAAAATGTCTAAAAGTATATCTTCGTCGTCAAACGCAGTTATATTCTGAACAATAATGAGATCAGGTTTCCCTATTTGAGATAGGGTCCAATTAATTTCCGCGCTTTGGGCAAGATCAAAGGCAAACGGAGAGAATCCGTTTAAGCTAAGTGTTGTTTCATTTTCATAAAACTCATAGTAACACGGCTCTTCTACGAACAAGCCATTGTCTATTTGAAAATTATAATCCGAGAAGGAGCCCAAGTTTCTCAAACAATCATTAGGAGTAGCAAGTAAGAAGGGGGCTTGGGAGTTTTTGTATAAATATTGGGTCGCTACAAAGTCTAATCCAATGCCGACAGAGTTCTCATAACTATTGTCAATTAGGTAATACTCAACATTTGCTGAATCTGTGTAGGTTCCTCTTCCTCCCCCTCTAACCAAGCGCGCATCTGCAAAGGCGTGAAATAAAAATAATACTAACGCCAATGAGTAAATAACCGTTATTCGAGAATTTGCTATGAACATGATTTTTCTTATTTTGATTGTGGTGGCTAAAAATTAAGCAATGTCCATACCTAAAAATAAACCTGGTATAAAACAATAAGTAACAGATGGTCGCGATTATTTTAGTAGGATAATTGTAAAAATATCAGACAGTTATAATCATTAATTGGCAAAATCTAAAATATAAATTTGGTGGTTTAAACCTTTCTGATTTACTCTGCGACTAACTCTTTAACACTAATAAAAACTGATAAATATATTGAACACACACGGAAATGTTGTTTCTGCCCAGCGCACGTTCGAAGACAAATCAGAACGTGACCTGATAACGGCGGTACAACAGGGCGACAAAAATGCATACCAGCGTCTATATCAGACCTATATTGGTCAGGTATATGGACTGTGCTATCGACTCACTAGTGATAAGTCACTAGCAGAAGATGCTGCCCAAGAAGTGTTCATTCAGCTGTGGCGTAAAATTGGAAACTACAAAGGAGACAGTAAATTCTCAACTTGGTTACACACTGTCACTTCGAATATCACTATTTCATATTTACGCAAGCAGCGGGGCTGGGTTAAACGAATGTTCAATATTGAAGACTCTGAGGCAAACTATTATGCCGCAGAGGAATCTACTGACCTAAGCGAGCTAGAAAGGCATGTAGCTAGATTGCCCGAGCGGGCGCGGATTGTTTTTGTATTGCATGCAATAGAAGGTTACCGGCATGAAGATATCGCAAGTATGATGAATATGGCGGTTGGCTCCAGTAAAGCACAGTTTCACCGTGCTAAACAGTTGTTAAAGGAGTGGATGGGATATGAATAATACGAATTTTGAAAAAGATTTACGCGCACAAATAAATGCCCTTAGTAATGAAAAGCAACCCGAAAGAGATTTATGGGCTGGGATTGAAGTGGCGTTAACCGAAGAGACCGGGGCTAATCAACAGATAACAAAAACGAGCAGTGAATCCCGCTTCAAAATGATTGCCATTGCGGCTTCTTTTGCCCTTGTTTGCGTCTTAAGTTGGTATTCGTTGCAACCGGCCACAGGGCAAATAACCGGACAGGATTTGGTGGCTGCATTAAGTAGTCAGCACGAAGCGCAAAAGGATGCTTTGTTGGTGAAATTTCAGGATCAACCCGCGTTGACAGAAAACTGGCAGAAGCAGTTATCAGAGTTAGATGAAGCAGCTGATGCGATTAAGGCAGCGTTGAAGCAGGATCCAAACAACATAGCGCTGTTAAAAATGTTGCAAAACGTTCATCAACAACAGATTGATTTAATTGAGCGAGTGCATTCTCCTAAATGGAGACAAATTTAATGAGCATAGGTTTACATAAAAATTTGAGTGTTAAAAAGCGCTATCACATCGCATTAGCGAATGTATTTAAGGGTATAAAAATGAAACAATTATTTTTTAGTGTTGGGTTTTGCTTGTTGAGCTCTTTTACCTTTGCGGGTGAAAAGATTGACCAAACATTAAAAGCAGACGGTAACGGTTATGTGCAGATTGAGCATCTTGGCGGCTACGCGAATATTACTGGATGGTCGAAAAATGAGGTCAGGGTGGCTGGGGAGCTAGGTGATCGTACTGAAAAGTTTATTTTTGAGCGTGATGGCAATGAAGTCATTATCAAAGTTAAGGTGAACAGTAAACGAAATGGTTGGAACTGGAATTCCGAAGACGGTGATGATCTGGAAATATACGTACCTTTTGGCAGCCATATAAATTACAACTCTACAAATGCTAATGTAGAGGTGACCGAGGTTCGCGGCAGTGCAGACATAGACACTGTGAATGGCAATATAGACGTTTCGAATCTGGCAGGAAGATTGAGAATTGAAGCCGTAAATGGCGATATAGAGGCCAATTCATTAACTGGCAATATTAAAATTCAAACGGTTAATGGCGATATTCAAGACCGCGATTCTGCAGCTAGTGAAGCGACTTATGAATCTGTTAATGGAGACATCAACGTTAGGTTAGATGCGGCGGAAGTAAAAGCAGAAACAGTAAATGGTGATATTGAATTAACATTAGCAAAAGTGGAACATTTGAATTTAAACACGGTAAATGGAAGTGTCGAAGCTAGTTTAGAGCTTGTTCCTCAAGGAGACGTTAGGGCTACCAGTGTTGGCGGTAGTATCAGCTTAAATTTCCAAGCGGATATTTCTGCTCGATTTGATCTACAAGGCCATGCTGGTGGCAGAATAATCAACAAAATCAGCAGTGATAAAGAACATAAAGCGAAATATGGTCCTAGTCGATGGCTTGAGTTTTCTCACAATGGTGGCAATGGTCAAGTAAAAGTATCCACCGTCAGTGGTAGAATTAAAGTCGATAAAAAATAGTCAAATTAGGCCATGGATTCACCAGGAAAGGTTGATTCTTTGTAGCATGGTCTTTAGGCCATGGATTCCAAATGTTCCTCGCGGGGCTAAAGCCACCGCCTACAGGTGGAATTTTGGCATCAACATCCGGGTTCACGCGAATTGAAATTTTGTCATCATCTGTAGCATGGTCTTTAGGCCATGAACCTATGAGTTGGAATTGAAACAACTCTCGGGGCTAAAGCCTCCGACTACAGCGGGGCTAAAGCACCCGCCTACAAGGCGAATAAAAACATCTAAAAAGAATTTCTGGATTACACAGAAATTTGTACAATAGACTTTGATGCAATATCAAACTTAGCGCATAATACTCGACCCATTATTAAAAGATTTAAGTGTTGTGAAAGCCGTTCCGGATAAAAACAGAGACGATAAAGTTGAGAAACTGAAAATACCACCGCATTCCATGGAAGCTGAGCAATCGGTGCTAGGGAGTATGTTAATTGCGCCCGATTCTTGGGATAAAGTTGCAGAAGTGGTAGTAGAAGAAGATTTTTACAACCGTTCTCATCGGACTATTTTCCGTAGCATCGTGCGTTTGTTATCTGCTAACCAACCTGTTGATATTATTACCGTTTCTGAAGAATTGGAAAGCCATGACGAGCTTGAAGAGGCTGGTGGATTTACCTATTTAGGCGAATTAGCACAAAACACCCCCAGTGCAGCGAACGTAGTGGCTTATGCAGAGATCATTAAAGAACGGGCAATTACCCGGGAATTGATTGGCGTTGCTCATTCTATCGCAGATGTTGGTTACAACCCTGAAGGCAGAGACAGTAGCGAGATCCTCGACCTCGCAGAAACACAAGTTTTCCAAATTGCTGAAAAGCGTATGGGAAACAACGAAGGTCCAAAAGACGTAGAGTCTGTTTTGGGCCAGACGATTGACCGTCTTGAAGCCTTAATCAAAACCAATAAAGAAGTCACAGGTGTATCTACTGGCTATACAGATTTAGACAAGAAGACCAGTGGCCTTCAAGGCTCTGATTTAATTATTGTTGCTGCTCGTCCGTCTATGGGGAAAACAACCTTCGCCATGAACTTGTGCGAAAATGCAATGTTGTTGGAAGAAAAGCCGGTATTGGTATTTTCCCTAGAGATGCCCGCAGAACAAATTATGATGAGGATGTTGGCATCTTTAAGTCGGGTTGATCAGACTAAAATTCGTACGGCACAACTCGACGACGAAGACTGGGCGCGGATCTCCAATACAATGGCTATGTTGAAAGATAAAGATAACCTTTTTGTTGATGATTCTTCCGGTCTTACGCCTATGGAAGTGCGCACTCGAGCCCGCAAGTTAGCCCGCGAACGCGATGGCATCAGTATGATTATGATAGATTACTTGCAACTCATGCGAGTGCCGTCTTTAAGCGATAATCGGACCTTAGAGATTGCTGAAATCTCACGTTCATTAAAAGCCCTCGCCAAAGAGCTCAATGTTCCTGTAGTGGCGTTATCACAGTTAAACCGTAGTTTGGAGCAACGGGCCGATAAACGTCCAATTAACTCAGACTTACGTGAATCTGGTTCTATAGAGCAGGACGCCGATTTGATTATGTTTATTTATCGTGATGAAGTTTATAACGAAAATACCGATCTAAAGGGCATTTCTGAAATCATTCTGGGTAAACAACGTAATGGTCCAATTGGAACCGTGCGCCTGACCTTCCAAGGGCAATTCTCACGCTTTGATAATTACGCTGGTCCTGCCTATTCTGACGAATAAATTGTCTTGTCTTGAGATTTCCACGGGATAAATCCCGTGCCACAGGGAGGCATCTCATAATTTTTACGGCCTAAAGACCGTGCTACAGGGTGTATTGTCTTATGATTTATACGGCCTAAAGACCGTACTACAGGGTGTATTATCTTGAGATTTTTACGGCCTAAAGACCGTACTACAGGGTGTATTGTCTTATGATTTATACGGCCTAAAGACCGTGCTACAGGGGGTATTATCTTGAGATTTTTACGGGATAAATCCCGTGCCACAGGGTGTATTATCTTATGAGTTATACGGCCTAAAGACCGTGCTACAGGGTGTTTCTGTTTTGGGGTTTTCACGGTCTATGGAAATTAAGCATAAAAAAAGCGGCTCTAAAGCCGCTTTTTTGTATTCATATTACCTATTAACGTAATACTTTTTCTTTCTTCTTAGCTGTTACAACAGCTTCAATACGACGGTTCACTTTATGTGCAGCGGCTGTATTGCTTGTATCTAATAATTGAGTTTCACCAAAGCCTTCAGCGCTCAATCTGTCTGCGGCAATACCGTATTCTTCAATTAATAATTTTCTTACCGCTTTTGCACGCTTAAGAGAAATCATCATGTTGTAATCAGCATTACCTGGAGCAGAAGCATGACCTTCAATTGCAGTTTGTGTATTCGGGAAACGTTTCATGAAATCTGCAAATTCTTGGAATTTAGAAGAATCAGGGTTTTCGATAACACTACTGTTATTCGCGAACAATACTTCTAAGGTTTCGCGTACTTCTACTTCTTCAAAAACACTACAGCCCATTGAATCAACTTTGTCTGTAAGCGGAGTATCAGCACACTGATCTACGTCATCAAGAACGCCATCTTGGTCGCTATCTAGCTCTAAACTACAACCTTTAGCGCCAACAGGAGTACCCGCTGGAGTGTTAGGACACTGATCAATGTCGTTTAATACGCCGTCACCGTCTAAGTCGATGTTACAGCCTTTGCTATCTACACGTGCACCAATCGCAGTATCAGGACATTGGTCAAGGTTATCGTTTACGCCATCTTGGTCAGCATCGCCAGGAGCTTTAGGACCAGTAGAACCAAAGGTGTAGGCCAAACCTAATTTAGCACTTACATCATTGTACGCTTGACCGAAGTCATGGTATGCGGCAATTTCAGTAACCAGTTTTACTTTTTCAGAAAGATCCCAGTGCTTACCAAGACCAAGGTTAGCCATGCTACCTGAGTCAACCATATCGATGTGCTTAAGACCAGCAAATATATACATTAGGTCGTCTTCTAAGAAATACATAGCATCGATACCAAAACGAGTCGCACTGTCGTCGTCTAAGTCAGCATCATTTTCTAGGCTAACTTTAGCAACTTCGAAACGACCACCCCAGTGTTCACTTTCTCTTACACCAACTTCAGCACCTAGTCCTAGGCCAGCATCGAATGAAGTAAAGTCGAAGCTTTTTTCTTCATCTGGCTTATAAATCTCAGTAAAGCCGCCAATCCAGTATTTGTCTGAAGAATCTTCAGCGGCGAACGCGTTACTTGAAATAGCAGCTAAAAGACTTGCTGCGATCAATGATTTTTTCATGTTTCCATCCCGTGTGTAGTGGTTATCTAAATTAAAAGTAAAATATTCAAATTATTTTCATTTTTACGCGTCAAAACAGAAGTTTTTACACGTTGTTATCGAGTCCTTGAAGTGTTGCCACTATAACTCTTGGTGTCCCATGATCTCTATGCTCACCTAAGTATATCCCTTGCCAAGTTCCCATTTCTAGCCTGCCAGCGCCAATTGGAATATTTAAATTGTTACCAAAAATACTCGCTTTAATATGTGCTGGCATATCATCGTCACCTTCAATGTTATGCAAGTAATGTTCCGGACCTTCAGGAATCATACGATTTATTTGAGTTTCTAGATCAATTCTTACTGTAGGGTCAGCATTTTCATTAATGGTTAAGCTCGCACTGGTATGTTGAATAAATAGATTCAGCATACCAACAGACAATTCTCTAATTTCAGGAAGTTGTTCGAGAACTTCATTGGTGATTAAATGAAAACCTCTTGCTTTAACTCTTATTGTTATTCTTTTCTGTATCCACATTGCGACACTAGTTATCAAAATATAGATTAAAATGTTTTAGCAAACCCCGCCTTTGCATTTCCCGCGCGATTTTACCGCCAGATTGCCTCACTTTCAAAGCCTAAGTTGAAACTTTGTTAACTTAATTTGTTATTCTTGCCTTTTTGCACGATTAAATCAGTGATTAAAATGCTTATGTCTTTTAATCACCCAAGCTATTTATTCAAATATAACCGATATCTCTTCGAAACAACCAAACAGACATGAGCGGATAATTATTGACAAAGGGCGCAGGTGCCATGTGCCTCAATTGTTTGTTTGCTGACTTTAAATCCAACAGAGTTAGCTTGTTTATCTAAGGTCTCTTTTAAACCTTCAGATTGTATTTCTTTCACTAAACCACAATTGTCACAAATTAAAAACTGGACAGGATGGCTACAATCAAAATGATGACAGGCAACGAAGGCATTAGTAGACTCCAATCTATGTACAAGCCCAAACTCGAGTAAGAAGTCTAAAGTACGATAGACCGTGGCTGGCTTAGCACCACTTTCCGTGACTTTTAATTCGTCTAACAATTCGTATGCGCCCACTGAACTGCTTTTATTCAACAGCAATTCATATACCTTTTCTCTTAGGTTTGTGAATCGAGCTCCTTTTCCTTCACAGTATTCTTTAGCTCTAGATAATTGCGAATCGATGTTCATTATTGCTAAATATTTCCTTATTAACTCTGATTACTCAGAGAATGAAGCAACTGATCTTCCAATTCAAATCGTGCTTCAAGTTGTTGACCCAATAACGAAAGTTTTTGGTCAAAATTAGCCAAACCTTTATCTGAATTAATTTCTGCAAATAAATCGTTAAAGGCTAGCGCTTCTTCTGTTGTTTCAGATATGCGAGGAAAAACTGATTTTTCAAGTCTCTGGTCATCTGTATTTTGTTTAGGATCCGATGCCAGTTTATCATAAACCTCAAAATGACCGGTCGAAACATAGTCTACTAAGGTTTCACAAAACAATCTTATTTCACTCAACTCCGGCAAACCAGAAGAGGCCTTTTCAAAAGGAGGTAACCCAGCTAATTGACAATACTGAACCAATAGCTTTTGTCGCTCTTGCAGCCAGATATCAACAGATTTGTGGTAGCCACTCCATTTCTGTTTGGCGAGTTCGACTTTGGTCAGCATTGCAAATCCTCAAAAGAGTGCTTTTTATAATGATCGCAGTATATCATCACCGTTAGTTTAACTAAACTATGCTTTAGTCTATTGACGTAGATCAATAGTAACATCGGACTTTCAAGAATGACGATAAATCGTGTTAAGCTAATTTAATCAATCTGACCTCAAATAGTGGTACTTAATACCTTGTTTTGGTGTCTCTTATAGACGACATGTGTGTGACTTATGCTAATAAATATAAAAGAAATCGGCGTTAATACTGAAGTTCAGTGGATCATTTTTATGGGGGACAGGATTGTCGCAAATAAGGAACAGCAGGAATTGCTTAAAGCAAGCTGGCAAGATCTGGCGATGATTCACCATTATGATGATCAAATCATTTCATTAGGTGAATTTGATGGCATTCCTTGTTTAGCCGTTGATGTGGGCAATGAACAGCTAAGTATTGATGAGTATGAAACCATTAGCTTACGCGGTGTATACTTAAGTGATAATTTCCCCTTGTTTCAGACTGTCGCCCGTGCTTGGCAATGGATTTTATTTCGACGAACTCATCGCTACTGCGGACAATGCGGTAGCGCCATGCAGCAAGTGAAATGGGAAATGGCTACCCAATGCTTCAATTGTAATCATCGCTGCTATCCTCGTGTTTCCCCATGCATTATTGTTGCGATTCGTAAAGGCAACAAGATTTTATTAGCACAAGGCAGGGCACACCGAGATCGGAAGATGTTTTCTACCTTGGCTGGGTTTGTGGAAAGTGGCGAAAGCCTCGAGCAAGCAGTGCATCGAGAAGTCTTTGAGGAAGTGGGGGTTAAAATAAAAAATCTTGAATATTTTGGTAGTCAACCATGGCCATTTCCTCATTCTTTGATGATGGGATATTTAGCCGAACACGAAAGTGGCGAGATAGAGGTTGATGGTGATGAAATTATTGAAGCCCATTGGTATGAACCGAGCAATTTACCCATTATACCACCGAAAATATCGATTGCTGGCCAACTAATTGAAGAGACCTTACGGCTGATAGCACAACAAGAAAACTAAACTTAAGACAATAAAAAACCCTGCTGGAGCAGGGTTGTAATGTTTAGCGTAGAGGTCCCGTTAAACGAGCTTCTTTGTATTTATATGTTGTAAAGCCATTATTTTATAGCAAAACAAGATAACATAAATCAAGGTGTTTTTTCGAAAACATGTTATAAAAAGTAAATTAGTGAACTAAAAACCGATAAATATACCCTCCAGACCACTTTTTTACTAAACTATGCCGCAATTTTAAATTCAATGGGTTATTCACCGGCTAATTATAAATGACAGTCGGTATTAATTAACTCCTTTATACTACGGATAAATCATGCAGTTAAAAAACGATCGCTATTTACGCGCTTTGCTTCGTCAACCCGTCGATGTCACTCCAGTATGGATGATGCGACAAGCAGGACGCTATTTACCTGAATATAAAGCGACTCGTGCTGAGGCCGGTGATTTCATGTCACTGTGTAAAAATGCAGAATTGGCCTGTGAAGTCACTTTGCAGCCGCTACGACGTTTTGACTTAGATGCCGCTATTTTATTTTCCGATATATTAACGATTCCAGATGCCATGGGCTTAGGTTTGTATTTCGAAACGGGAGAAGGGCCTAAATTTGAACGTCCATTGACCAGTTATTCTGAAATTGAGGCCTTACCCATCCCCGATCCGGAAGATGAGTTAGCTTACGTAATGAATGCTGTACGAACGATTCGACGTAATTTAAAAGGTGAGGTACCTTTAATCGGCTTCTCTGGCAGTCCTTGGACATTAGCCACTTATATGGTTGAAGGCGGTTCGAGCAAGGCTTTCACCAAGATCAAGAAAATGGCCTTTGCGGATCCTAAATCATTACATTTGTTGCTAGATAAACTTGCTGATTCGGTAATTTTGTATCTTAACGCTCAAATCAAAGCGGGCGCACAATCGGTAATGGTGTTTGATACTTGGGGAGGCGTTCTTACGCCACGAGATTACCAATTGTTTTCACTCCAATATATGCACAAAATTGTAGATGGTTTAATCCGAGAGTATGAAGGGCAGCGTATTCCCGTTACGTTGTTTACTAAAAATGGTGGAGCTTGGATCGAGAAGATTGCTGACACTGGGTGTGATGGCGTTGGGCTCGATTGGACCATTGATATTGCCGATGCTAAACGTCGGGTAGGAGATAAGGTTGCCCTACAAGGTAATATGGACCCGTCAATTCTGTATGCTTCTGCACCTCGTATTGAAGAAGAAGTGCAAACTATATTGGCAGGTTATGGCGAAGGCACTGGCCATGTGTTTAATCTTGGTCACGGTATACATCTAGATGTGCCACCGGAAAACGCCGGAGTTTTCGTGGAAGCCGTACATAAATTCAGTAAGCCATATCACCAGACATCAAAATAATGAGAAAGCCGTTATTTTTATCCTTGAGTGCATTATCAATATTCAGTATTGGATATTGGTTAGGCACTCTTCAGGCTGAAAATAGCGGTGATCAGCAGCAACAAGCTATATTAAGCAAAGAAGTGCATATTGAAGTGGACGAGGGGAGTATCCAACCTTCATTAAACGAGCTTAATTCTGTTCACTCTAAGCCCACTCAATCTGAAAATGTTGAGATACAGATTGTAAACCATGAAAGTGATAGCCCGGAAAATGGAAATGATCCAAAACAGCAAGCTCAACATCTCGCAGAGTTAGGTGACGCGTTTCAACATTCAAAACTATCTCGACAACAAAAGTTAGCAAACGAAGCGGAGTTTGAACAAAATTACTCTGCAAATGACGCGGACTTAAGGTCACAAAACCAAATCAGTGACTTTCTAATGTTACATCAACAAGCAGACTTAATTACCTTACACCGCCTTGACTGCGACCCTACGCGTTGTCAGATGATAGGCGAATATGCCGGTGAACATCAAAATTGGTCTAAGGTTTTTTCTGCCATGCGGGATTCGGATTGGTGGGAGTATGTTGGAACATCATCCACAACGACCACCCAAGATGGCAAAACTTACTTCCATATTTTCTTAAATAAATAAGCTCCAATACTGAGATCATGCGTCCCTTGGCAGGCCTTTTTCTACACTTCTGATTAAGCGTTGTTTCAGTCTTAAGGTGGTTTGGGTTGGGTCAGGTAAGCTTTGTTTGCGTTCAAGTTGTTGGTCAATAGCCCATTGAATGTGCTCGGCCACCATTTCACTACTACTGGTTAACCTTTCTTTTAGTTTTTCTAAAATAGCGGGGTCGAATTCAGCATTGCCCATGGCGATGGCTAAATTTCGTTGCCATTTTTGAAAGCCAATTCGACGGATAGCCGAGCCTTCAGTGTTGGCCAGAAACTCAGCTTCGTCCCATAAAAACAATCTGACTAAGTCTTCTCCCTTAATCGTTTTGCGACCATGAAAGTCTTGTTCTTGGGTTAACTGGGCATAACGATTCCACGGACAAATTAACTGACAATCATCACAGCCATAAATACGGTTGCCCATAGCCGTTCGAAAGTGCTCTGGAATAACACCGTCATACTCAATGGTTAAATATGAAATGCATCGTCTAGCATCAACAACATAAGGTTCTACTATGGCTTGGGTAGGGCAAATGGTTAGGCAGGCAGTGCAACTACCACAATTTTGTTCCACAGGTTGATCGACGGGCAATGGAATATTGACGAATAATTCCCCTAAGAAAAACCATGAGCCTGCTTCTTTATTAATGGTTAGCGAGTGTTTTCCTGTCCAGCCAATTCCAGCCTTTTCAGCAACTGCATGCTCTAACACAGGCGCGGAGTCTACAAATGGACGAAACTCTAAATCGACAAATTGTTGCTGGATTTTTTCACCCAATTTTTTCAGGCGATTGCGCACCAGTTTATGGTAATCCCGCCCTACGGCATAGCGGCTTATATATGCGGTTTTAGAGCGCTTTAAATCTTTTGCAAAGCTTGCATCTGGTGGCAAGTAATCCATGCGAACACTGATTAAACGCAAAGTACCTTCCAGTAACTTCGCGGGATCTGCGCGTTTTTCCTGGTTTCGTTGAAAAAACTGCATGTCACCGTTGAAGCCCTTATCTAGCCAGCTTTCCAGGTGGGCTTGATGTTGTGATAAATCGGTATCTGCAATTCCCACTTGTTGAAAACCTAGCGCTTTGCCCCACTCCTTGATATTTTTGGCTAAAGTATTCAGAAAATGGGGGGATAATTGTGTCACAGCGTTCCTTAAAAGCAGAATTGTTAGAACAAAGGTTATCACAAAATCTCTACACAGCGCAGTGCGTAAGAGAAGGGGAAGTGGAAGCAGCTAAACAGTTGTCGATTCCCCTTTACGACGTAATGCAAGTTGCTGGAGAAACACTTTTTGATTGGATTCAAACACACTTTGATCATCAGACCAATATTCTAATTGCGGTGGGAACCGGCAACAATGGTGGTGACGGCTATGTTGCTGCGAGTTTATTGTTAGCCGATGGTTATACCATTACCCTTGCATCTATTGATCCCGCGCGACCATTATCCGGAGACGCTTTGTTGGCGCAGCAAAGTTGGTTAGCCAGTGGCGGAGAAGTTGCTGACATACGGCTGGTCGACACCGAGCATTTTGAACTCAT
Organism: Aliiglaciecola sp. 3_MG-2023; assembly: GCF_030548205.1. GTDB lineage: Bacteria > Pseudomonadota > Gammaproteobacteria > Enterobacterales > Alteromonadaceae > Aliiglaciecola. The sequence goes on from NZ_JAUORV010000015.1 coordinate 66,995, forward strand.
CGTGGATGGTTTATTAGGTACGGGCTTGAAAGGCACTGTAACCTCCGCTTATCAGTCTGTTATTCAGCGGATAAACCAATCTAGCGCACATATTCTATCCATCGATATTCCTTCGGGTCTGGACGCCAATACTGGCGCATCACTGGGGGCTAGTATTAATGCAGACACCACGATTTCTTTTGTTGGTTTAAAGACGGGGCTGGTGACCGGAAACGGCAAACAAAAAAGTGGCAATTTAATTTTCAAACCGCTCAATATTGGCGAAACTTTTGGCCAGTTAATGGAAGCGCAAGGGCGCTTGATTGAATACGCAGATTTTGCTCCTTTAGCGCCGCGAGCCTTGCACAGCCACAAAGGGAATAATGGCAAACTGCTTTGCATCGGCGGAAACAATGGCATGGCGGGAGCTATTCGTATGACTTCCGAAGCTGCTTTGCGCACCGGAGTCGGGCTGGTAAAAGTCTATTGCCACGCCAATTCCACCTCATCCATTGTCCAAGGCCGGCCGGAGATAATGGCCAGTAGTGAAAATTTAGCGCAATTGTTAGAGTGGGCAGATTGTATCGTTTTTGGGCCAGGATTAGGTCAAACCTCATGGAGCCAAGAAACCTTTAATCAATTATTTAGCTACCTCATTCATCATCATAAGCCATTGATAATTGACGCTGATGGTTTAAATTTGCTGAGTCATCAATTGCATGCTCTACAACTATCTTATTTGATTATGTCCCCTCACAGCGCAGAAGCTGCAAGGTTGTTAAATACAGATGTGGAAAAGATAGAAAACGACCGCTATGGAGCGGCAACAAAGCTGGTTGAACGTTATGGCGGCAATTGTATTCTAAAAGGCGCAGGCAGTATTGTGCACAGTCAACAAGGCACTTATGTTTGTGCAAATGGAAACCCTGGAATGTCCACGGCTGGTATGGGCGATGTGCTGTCGGGAGTGTTAGGTTCACTAGCGGCACAAGGAATGACGGCGGATGAGGCTAGTTTATTTGGGGTCTGCATTCATTCTGCGGCGGCTGATTTAGTGGCAGATAACTTTGGGCAACGTGGTATGATTGCCAGTGATTTATTTGATTATTTAAGGCAACTAGTAAACAGAAAATGAAATATACCCAGTTTTTGCCAGACGAGGCAGCTACACTCAGTATTGCTAAACAAATTGCACAACTCACCACCGGTCACTTAGTTATCTATTTAACCGGGGATCTTGGGGCTGGAAAAACGTCTTTTAGTCGCGGCTTTTTGCATGGACTGGGACACAAGGGAAATGTAAAAAGTCCCACCTATACAATTGTTGAGCCCTATGAAGTGTCACCTTGGCGAGTTTTTCATTTTGATTTGTATCGGTTAGCCGATCCTGAAGAACTCGAGTACATGGGAATTCGAGATTATTTTGCAGATGATTGTATTTGTTTGATCGAATGGCCTGATAAAGGCGCTGGTCTATTGGCAACAGCTGATTTAGAGATTAGTATAGAATTTGAAGCAGGTGGAAGGCGCATCCACTTAGAGTCCCAGTCAGATGTCGGGCAAAAGATTGTTGAGATATTACAAAAATAATAATGATGAAAAGTGTATCTAGACTGATAATTCAATTATTGAGCGGCATTTTTATGCTGCTTGTCAGTCATTTGTGTTTAGCACAAAATGCAATCGAAGCACTTAGAATGTGGCCCTCTCCTGATAACACGCGTGTGGTGTTAGATCTCACTAAACCACCAGAATATTCTTATTTCACCCTTTCCAACCCTGAACGCTTAGTTATCGACTTAGCAAATACCAAGGGCAATATCGATCTTGCTAATCTGGCCAAGTCATCAGATTTAGTCAAAAAAGTACGATATAGCACGCCTAAAGAGGCGTCGTCAGTACGGGTTGTTTTGGAACTCAAGCGAAAATTAAATACAGAAATCTTTGCATTACCGCCAACAGCACCTTACAAAAATCGTTTGGTGATAGATTTAAGTGATCAGTCTGAAGGTTCGCAACAAGTTGTAATGAGCTCAGAAAGCTCGACTCGTGATCGCGATATTATTATTGCAATCGATGCTGGCCACGGCGGAGAAGATCCTGGTTCCATTGGTCGGGCGGGTACATACGAAAAAAATATTACCCTAAGCGTAAGCAAACGATTGGCTCAGCTCATTAATGGGGAGTCTGGCCTGCGAGCTGTGTTGACACGCACCGGCGACTATTATATTTCGCCAAATGCGCGACCAGATATTGCGCGTAAAAATAAAGCGGATCTATTTGTTTCCATTCATGCTGATGCATTCACCACACCACAGCCTAAAGGGGCCTCTGTTTGGGTTTTATCAATGGGCAGGGCAAATTCAGTGTTAGGTCGCTGGATGGAACGAACCGAGCGACACTCCGAATTGTTAGGTGGGGCGGCAGAAGTCATACAAGATACCGCAAGCGAACGTTATCTCGCCCAAGCATTGTTAGATATGTCGATGGATCACTCATTAACAACCAGTTACGACATTAGCAAAATGGTCATATCTGAATTAAAACAAGTTACAAGCCTGCACAAAAAACTGCCTCAAGCGGCAAGTTTAGCGGTGTTAACTTCGCCTGATATTCCTTCAATTCTGGTGGAAATAGGATTTATTTCCAATCCTAAAGAAGAAAAGAACTTAAATTGGAGCCAGCATCGTCAAAAGCTTGCGAGCTCGGTTTTTTCTGCCATTAAACAACATTTCAGAAAACTGCCACCCGATGGTACTCTATGGGCTAGCAATGCGCGCTCTGAAAAACGCACTCACAAAGTTAGAAGTGGCGAATCCTTGTCATTATTGGCGCAACGCTACAAAGTGCGCATTAGCGCCATAAAAGAAGCAAATAATATGCGCAATGATACGGTGAGAATCGGTCAGGTACTCACCATTCCAAGCACGTAAATAAACGCGTTTTTCCCGCTCTCCAAATTTTAAAGGTTATCTGTGTCTATTCAAATTCTATCCCCACAACTTGCCAACCAAATTGCCGCTGGTGAGGTAGTAGAACGTCCAGCTTCCGTGGTTAAAGAATTAGTAGAGAACTGCTTAGATGCAGGGGCAACTAGTATTGAAATTGAGATCGATAGAGGTGGCCACAAGGGAATTTTAATCCGTGACAATGGTAAAGGCATTCCCCAGCAAGAACTAGAATTGGCGTTAAGTCGGCATGCAACCAGTAAAATTTCCAAACTAGATGATTTAGAAAATATTTGCAGCCTAGGTTTTCGCGGCGAAGCTTTAGCAAGTATTAGCTCGGTATCGCGATTAACCCTAACGTCCAAGCCAGAAAGCCAATCCCAGGCGTGGCAAGCCTGTGCTGAAGGCCGCGAAATGAAAGTGACTCTGCAACCCGCCGCTCACCCCAAAGGTACTAGTATTGAAGTCCTCGACTTGTTTTTCAACACGCCCGCGAGACGTAAATTTTTACGGGCCGAAAAAACCGAATTTACGCATATTGATGAGGTAATACGACGTATTGCGCTGAGTCGATTTGATGTGGCTTTGAGTCTTAAACACAATGGTAAAACGGTCAGGAAATATCCTGCAATCAAAGAGGGGCAATCTGCACTCAAACGGATTTCAGCTGTGTGTGGTAGTGATTTTGCTGATCACGCCATCCCTATCGACAGTGAATATGCAGGAATTTGTCTCAAAGGCTGGTTGAGTGCGGCCGGTGCGAGCAGAGCGCAAAATGATTTACAGTACGTTTATGTGAATGGGCGGGTAATGAAAGACAAGCTCATTAACCATGCCATACGCCAAGCCTATGAAGGGTTAATTGAACCCAATACTCACCCCGCTTTCGTGCTTTTCTTGACCTTAGATCCTACCCAAGTGGATGTGAATGTTCACCCGGCTAAACATGAGGTGAGGTTTCATCAATCGCGGCTTGTCCACGATCTTATATTTCGTTCAGTATCTAAATCACTGAGTGAATCCTTTACAGATTGTAATGACAATACCCAAAATGAAGAGACCCTGACGCAAGTCACCCATACAACCTTGGAAGAGGTGGCTCCGACCCACCAATATATTCGCCCCTTGAGTAGCGCAGTTGATTCGTCATCCCATAATCAGACATCATCCCAACAACGGGCGGAAGTTCAGGAGCATGGCGTAAATCGAACGCCCAAAGCCTTTAACTATAGTGCGCCAGCGCCACATTCGAAATCGGCAGCAAAGCACTATGGTAGCCTAATGACGGCGCAAGCTAAGCAGCAGTCATCGGCCAATTTGCCTAGGCATTTGCTGGTTGCTGATAATCGCTTACTGATTGAATGGGGAGAGGTCTTTTATTTGTGCAAGGCACCAGACTTAGCGGCTAAAAAACTCAAGGCCGATGCCGAGTTTACGCCGCCGGTGATGCAACCGCTTCTCATGCCCATTTCCCTTACTTTAGAGCAGGTTCAATTAACCATAGACGACGAATTATTAACGCAAATTAAACAGTTAGGTATTGATCTTTCGCTAGTCAATCAGCGTCTGTTGTTAAAGCAAGTTCCTTCGGGCACAAGAGCCTTAGATTGGGCAAGTGTTTTACTTAGTTTTTTTGATGCACTTAATGCAAGCCATAAACAAAAGGGAAACACACCCCACATCGACGCAAAGGAAGGTTCCGCTCAAGAAAGTACGACTGCCTCTTTACCTGATTGTTTTTACTCGGCTGTGGCTGACTATCAAATCAAAAACTTGAACTCAAACAGTCATAATTTTAACGACCTTTTTGAATGGTTACACAAACAGGCCAATGCCACGGAAATTCTTAAATCTTGCGCTACAATAATTCCATTAAACCATTGGTTGTCACAATTTGATGAATAAAAAACATACTGAGAACTTACCGCCAGCGATTTTTTTAATGGGGCCAACTGCCTCTGGTAAGACTGATTTGGCATTAGAAATAAGCAAAAGGCTACCTTGCGAAATCATTAGTGTTGATTCTGCCTTAATTTATCGAGACATGGATATAGGTACGGCTAAACCCAGCGCTGAAGAATTATCTCAAGTTCCCCACCATCTCATTGATATCCTCGATCCGAAAGAATCCTATTCAGTGGCCAATTTTAGACATGATGCACTCAATGCGATGCACGCAGTTACCGAAGCTGGCAAAGTTCCTTTGTTAGTTGGTGGAACTATGATGTATTTTAAAAGTCTAGTAGATGGCTTATCAACGTTGCCGGCTGCCAGTGAGGAAATCCGGGAGCATCTGCAAAACGAGGCGAATACCCATGGTTGGCAAGAGCTGCATAACAGGTTAGAACAAATCGACCCAATTTCAGCTAAACGTATACATCCAAATGATCCTCAGCGTTTGTTAAGGGCTTTAGAAGTATTCGTATTGAGCGGAAAGACGATGACGGAGTTAACTGCGGAAAAATCCGGTAGCCTCCCTTATTCGGTAAAAGAATTTGCCATCATGCCCAGTGATCGGGGTATACTCCATGAGCGTATAGAAAAACGATTTAATGTTATGCTTGATAAAGGCTTTCAACAAGAAGTCGAAGATCTTAAGCGTCGCGGAGATTTACATCTAGATTTGCCTTCCATGCGGTGTGTGGGTTACCGTCAAATGTGGCAGTATCTCGATGGTGACTATAATCACGAGGAAATGGTATTTAAAGGTGTGGCGGCAACGCGTCAATTGGCAAAAAGACAAATAACCTGGCTAAGAAGCTGGAAAAATATAACTTTTTTAGATGGTATTGAAAAAGACAATTTGACTACCATATTGAATGTCAGCAATACTGTACCCTAATAGGCAGCTATACAGCCCCATGTTTTACTGTATAATTTGTATATCAGGTGAAAATCATAATAAAAAGAAAAGGATAAGGAATAGTGATGGCAAAGGGGCAATCTTTACAAGACCCGTTTTTGAATGCGTTAAGAAAGGAGCGTATTCCTGTCTCAATTTATTTAGTCAATGGAATCAAGTTACAAGGTCAAGTGGAATCGTTTGACCAGTTCGTGATTCTGTTAAAAAACACTGTTAGTCAGATGGTATACAAGCATGCCATTTCAACTGTTGTGCCTTCTCGGGCCATTAATATGTCAACCGGCGCACAACCTGACTCTGATAACGGTGAATAAAACCTTATAGGAGAAAAGCTTGTTTGACCGTTACGAAGCAGGCGAGCAGGCTGTTTTAGTTCATATTGATTTTTCTGATGATTCTAGCAAAGAAGATCTGCAAGAGTTACAAATGCTAGTGTCATCTGCCGGTGTTAATGCAGTTGAAGTGATAACCGCTTCACGGCAAGCACCTCATCCCAAATACTTTACGGGTAGTGGCAAAGCTGAAGAGATTGCTAATGCTGTGCGTACCAATAACGCAGATGTCGTTATTTTTAATCACCCTCTATCGCCTTCTCAAGAAAGAAATTTGGAAGCATTGTGCAAATGTCGCGTGTTAGATCGTACCGGTCTGATTTTAGACATTTTTGCGCAACGAGCCCGTACTCACGAAGGTAAATTACAAGTAGAGTTAGCGCAACTTCGGCATATTTCAACTCGATTAATTCGAGGTTGGACTCACTTGGAACGTCAAAAAGGTGGAATTGGCCTACGCGGTCCCGGTGAAACTCAGCTGGAAACCGATAGACGACTTTTGCGAGTCAGAATTAAGAGTATTCAACGTCGCTTAGCCAAAGTACAAAAACAACGTGAACAAGGCCGCAGAGCTCGTAAACGCGCGGAAATGCCAACGCTCTCGCTGGTGGGATATACCAATGCGGGTAAATCGACTTTGTTTAATACTATTACTGATGCGGGAGTCTATGCGGCAGATCAATTGTTCGCCACACTAGATCCAACCTTGCGAAAAATTCAGTTACAAGATGTTGGTAACGCTATATTGGCTGATACAGTTGGATTTATCCGGCACTTACCACATGATTTAGTGGCGGCGTTTAAGGCAACCTTGCAAGAAACTCAAGAAGCAGACTTATTATTGCATGTTGTAGATTATTCAGATGACCAATATTTAGACAATATTGATCAAGTGAACGATGTTTTGGAAGAAATTGATGCATCTGATATTCAACAGCTAATGATTTGCAACAAAATTGACAGAATGGAAGGGGTTGAACCCCATATAGACCGCAATGATGAAGGAATTCCCATTCGAGTCTGGATTTCTGCTCAACAAGATCAGGGCATTGATTTATTATTTAATGCCCTCACTGAATGTTTATCGCAAAGCATAGTGCAATTTACATTACGCATTCCGCCTAAAGAAGGTAAACTTCGAGGCGCATTATTTGGAATGAACTGTATCGCTGCAGAATCGTATGCAGAGGACGGCGATTGGCTGGTGGATGTCAGAATGCCAACCAGTGATTGGAACCGATTGGAAAAAAGATCAGAGATAGACTTATCCAGTTTGGTAGTAAAGCATTAGTATATGCAAATTAAGTTAACTTCTGATGGTAGTATCGGGGTTGCGTAGATTTAGACTTAACCTAACGGAGAGTGATGATGGCTTGGAATGAGCCCGGTGGAAAGAATAACGACCCTTGGAAAAATAAGGGGGGACGTGATCAAGGCCCGCCTGATTTGGATGATATATTCAAAAATTTGTTTGGTAAATTCAGCAAAGGTGGCGGCGGTGACGGCTCATCTGGCGGTAAAAGCTTAGGTGGAGTTGGCTTAACTGTGATCGCAGTTTTGCTAGTTGTCGTTTGGTTTATTAGCGGTTTCTACACTATTCGTGAAGCAGAACGTGGTGTGGTATTACGTTTTGGTGAGTTCAGTCAATTCGTAGAGCCTGGTTTACGTTGGAAACCAACATTCGTAGATGAAGTCATTCCAATTGACGTGCAATCTATTAAGTCGATGTCTTCAGAGGGCAGCATGCTCACAGAAGATGAAAACGTGGTTAGCGTTGAAATGGAAGTTCAATATCGAATCGTAGAGCCTTTCAAATATAGCTTTGCGGTAACTAACCCAGAACAAAGCCTTAGTCAGGCGTTAAATAGTGCCATTCGTTACGTGGTCGGACATTCAAAAATGGACGATGTGTTAACCCGCGGTCGTGAATCAGCCCGTCAACAAGTTTGGCAAGAGTTAGAAGGCATTATTAATCCTTATGATATGGGTATTTCAATTGTCGACATTAACTTTAAAGATGCTCGTCCACCAGATGCGGTGAGAGCGGCTTTTGATGATGCTATTGCTGCACAAGAAGATGAACAGCGTTTCATCCGCGAAGCAGAAGCTTATTCTCGTGAAATCGAGCCTCGCGCCCGTGGTCAAGTGAATAGAATGGCAGAAGAAGCACAGGCTTATAAAGAGCGTGTTACTTTAGAAGCGCGCGGTGAAATCGCACGTTTTGAAGAGTTATTACCTCAATACAATGCGGCACCTGAAGTTACCCGTCAGCGTATCTATCTTGAAACAATGGAACAGGTGTATCAAAACACTACTAAGATCATGATAGATAATGAGGGAAGTGGCAATATGATGTATTTGCCTTTAGATAAAATTCTAGAGAGCCAAAATAGTCAAGCACCTAAAGAGAACTCTCGCAGTACGCTTGAAGGACTACAACAAAATAGTATTTCCTCTTCGCAAAGTAGTAATTCCACTCCGAGCACAACGTTACGTAGTGATCGAACTAGAACAGGGAGAAATTGATAATGAAAAATCTAAGTATTGGAGTCGTAGTACTCGTTATCATCGCAGTTTTTCTTTCATTGTTTGTTGTGCCTGAAGGCGAAAAAGCAATTAAAATTCAATTCGGAAAAGTTGAGCGAGATGCTTCAGGTGAAACTGTTGTCTTTTCACCCGGTTTGCATTTTAAAATTCCATTGATTGACCGCGTTGTTAAGCTCGATGCCAGAATTCAAACGCTGGATGATCCTGCTGGACGTTTTGTTACTTCAGAGAAAAAAGACTTAATCGTTGATTCTTATGTAAAGTGGCGGATTAAAGATTTTGCAACTTACTACTTGTCAACTGGTGCTAACAAATTACAAGCAGAATCACTATTAAAACAAAAAGTTAATAATGGTTTGCGCTCTGAATTTGGTACTCGTACTATTTCTCAAATCGTATCTGGTGAGCGCTCAGAATTGATGGATGAAGCCATGAAGCAAGCGTCAACTAGTTCGGATGAGCTTGGTATTGAGATTGTTGATGTAAGAGTTAAACAAATTAATCTACCACCTGAAGTGAGTAATTCTATTTTCCAACGAATGAGAGCAGAGCGAGAAGCTGTGGCAAAAGAGCACCGCTCAGAAGGTAGAGAGCAAGCCGAAATCATTAAGGCAACAATTGATGCTAAAGTGACGGTTATGCTGGCAGACGCAGAACGGAACCTACGTAAGATTAAAGGTGAAGGTGAAGCCCAAGCCGCTCAAATTTATGCTGAGACCTATTCGAAAAGCCCTGAGTTTTATGCATTCCTAAGAAGTATGGATGCTTACAGAGCTAGTTTCGATAGCAAACAAGATGTATTAGTTGTTGAACCTGATAGTGATTTCTTCAAATATATGAAAAATATCTCTGGTAGCAAAAACTAAACTCGTATAATTTACAAAGCGCCTTAGGGCGCTTTTTTTTATGACTAAATTCGTCTTTTGGAGATAATCCGAATTATGTTGGAATTCCAATTTAGAGATGCCCTCGAGGAAGATTTTTCGGCAATCAAACGATTAAATGATAAGTTTGTTCACTTTACCAGTCCTATGGATTTACCGCGTATACAGCAACTGGATGAACTTAGCTGTTATCATCGAGTAATAGAACAGCATGATCATCAAACGTCGACCACTTCCATCGTTGGTTTTTTACTTGCCATGGCACCTGAAGCGGATTATGCCAGTGAAAACTACCAATGGTTTGACCAACGCTATAAGAATTTTGTTTATGTTGACCGTATCGTCGTTGATTCTTCTTTGCAGGGAAGAGGTCTGGGAAAAGATCTGTATAACGATTTATTCCGTGCCGCAAAGGAGCAAGGTTTTTCTTCCATCTGCTGTGAATATAACTTAAAGCCAGTCAATTTTGCTTCAGCACATTTCCATCATTCCTTCGGGTTTTGTCAGGTAGGTAGTTTGCAGTCAGAAGACGGCAGTAAAGTTGTCTCTATGCAAATGGCAGAATTAACAAGCTAAATTCAAGTTGGGATAATCAAAATGAAAACATTCAATTGGCAAGACCCTTTAGACTTAGATTCTTTGTTGAATGAAGACGAACGAATATTGCGAGATTCTGTTCATCAGTTTTGCCAACAAAAGCTGATGCCTGGGATTTTGCATGCCAATCGAAATGAATACTTTGATACCGATATAATGAAGAAAATGGGAGAGTTAGGCTTGTTGGGCGCGACGCTTCCTGAACAATACGGTTGTTCCAATGTCAACTACGTTTCCTACGGTTTAATTGCTCGGGAAGTTGAGAGAGTAGATAGCGGCTATCGAAGTGCCATGAGTGTCCAATCATCATTGGTAATGCATCCTATTTATACTTACGGCAGTGAACAACAGCGTCAAAAATACCTACCTAAACTAGCGACTGGTGAATGGATTGGTTGTTTCGGCCTGACTGAGCCTGATTCAGGTTCTGATCCCGCGAGCATGAGAACCCATGCTAAAAAAGCATCCGGTGGATACGTTTTAAATGGCAGCAAAATGTGGATCACAAATTCACCTGTAGCCCATGTATTTGTGATTTGGGCTAAATTAGATGGTGTGATACGAGGCTTCATTTTAGAAAAAGGAATGGCAGGATTATCGGCCCCTAAAATTGAAGGGAAGTTTTCTCTTAGGGCATCCATTACCGGCGAAGTGGCGATGGATAACGTCTTTGTACCAGAAGAAAATATGCTGCCAAATGTTTCGGGCTTAAAGGGTCCATTTGGCTGTTTAAACAAGGCTCGCTTTGGCATAGCTTGGGGAGCAATGGGGGCAGCAGAGTTTTGTTGGCACGCAGCGAGACAATACTGTTTAGACCGTCAGCAGTTCTCTCGACCACTTGCAGCCACTCAATTGATTCAAAAGAAATTAGCAGATATGCAGACCGAAATTGCGTTAGGGTTGATGGCCTGTTTGCAAGCTGGAAGACTAATGGATGCAGACGCACTGGCACCAGAGGCGATCTCTTTGATTAAGCGTAATTCTTGTGGCAAAGGGTTAGATATTGCTCGAGCTGCGCGCGATATGCATGGTGGCAATGGTATTTCTGATGAATTCCATGTAATTCGTCATGTTATGAACCTAGAAGCGGTTAACACCTACGAAGGCACACACGATGTCCATGCATTGATTTTGGGGCGTGCGCAAACTGGCTTACAAGCGTTTAGTTAAAGCTAATCCAGTCTGTGATAATCCTCAGTAAAATATTAACTGAATTCATATAAACTCAAACTGGCACTTTTCTTATAAGACATTGGCTAACACTAAGAGGCTTCTGATGTGCTAATTACAGGCATTCAAGCTTTGAGTCAATCAATGTTACCGCCCCACCTATAAACTGTCTTAACTTCAACGCCTTATATTTGCAAGTTAACCTGTAATTGCGGCATTCTCACAAAGGGAAAAGTGGTTATCTGAAAAAACCTAAATCTTGTTTTAAGCTTCATTTTATGATTAAAATAGGTAAAATTTATACACGGTAAAAGGCTGTGTTGGCACACAGTTTTTTGCGGGTTATTAATACTGTTATACATTCATGGAGGAATTAGCACACATGCCGTATTCAAAATATAAATCTAAAGCCGCAAATGAAAAACATGCGAACCTAATGATCTCTTTAAGTGAGAAAATTGTTTGGGGTGTTTTAGCTGTTCCTATAACTTATCTTGCAAAAAGTGATGCTGGTCAATATTTACAAGGTGATAGGATTGGTCCATATATCGTGATTGGTCTAGTTTTATTTTTAACGGCAATTCACTTTCAAAAAACAGGTTTTTCAATTCTTGATGAAGTTAATGCAAAAGAAACAGAGTCAGGCGAAAAGAATGTGTAACAAATTGCTTAAACGGAAAAATAACAACTGGCCATCGCTTCGCAATTATAGCCAACCATTATTTTCCGCTTAGCAAAGCGTTAGCACTCTCTTGGGTAATTCGAGCATAAGGATGTAAATAATGAGTTTCGTCGGGGCAAGATGGTGGAAGTTCGATTTTCATACACACACACCAGCTTCTTTTGATTATGGAAAAAAAGATAGTAGTTTAAAGGCATCGAAGACCGCTAAAGATTGGCTGCTGGACTATATCAACAAGGGCATAGAGTGTGTAGCAGTTACAGATCACAATACTGGCGACTGGATTGATAATCTTAAAGATGCGGCAGAAAACTTAAGAGCAGAAGGTTATTCAATTTTCGTCTTTCCTGGTGTTGAGGTTACAGCCAACTCAAACATACATATTCTGGGTATTTTTGACCCTTGTGCCACTTCCGCAGATATTAGTGCTGTTATTGGAGCATCAAAGTTTCGTGGGACAAAAGGAGATAGTGATTCAGTAGCCGAGGAAAGTGCTGAGAATGTAATAAAAGAAGTCATATCAGCTGGTGGCGTTGCCATACCAGCTCATATTGATATGAAGGCAGGGCTTTGTCAGCAGCACTCTTCTCACACAATAGGACAAGTCTGCAAACATGCAAATGCCGTTGAAATAATTTTCCCTGATCAAGAGCGAAATGATGCCCCTTTATCAAGATACATAAATTTAAATGTCGACTTACCATCAATAATTGGCTCTGACGCCCATCACCCTAATGATATAGGGAGGGCTTATACTTGGGTGAAAATGTCTACACCTTCGATAGAAGGACTTAAACTGGCTTTAGTTGATGGTTCATCTTCCATAATTCGTTCAGATAATGAAACAACAGATCCAAATACTTCTTCCAACACACTGTTACATTCTGTGACTATTGAAAATGCTAAATATGCAGGGCGTTCGACTCCTTTGAAAGTGGAATTCAACCCTTGGTTGAATTCTATCATTGGAGGTCGTGGTAGCGGAAAGTCGTCCGTCCTTGAATTTATACGATTAGGTATGGACAGAGCGAAAGACTTTGATGTACTGGATCGCGACAATGAAATTCGTAGATCTTTCGAGAGTTTTACTAAAATATCTGCATCTAGAGATTCGGAAGGAGTAATGCTTGATAATACGAAAATCAGTTGTGTCTATTCGCGAGATGAAACTCATTACCTCCTGAAGTGGACTAGTACAAGCAACCACGTTTCAATTTCTCGTTATGATGGTCAGCAATGGATTCCCGAAGAGGGTGAAGCACATTCTCGCTTCCCAATAAAGATATTTAGTCAAAAGCAGATATTCGACTTAGCTAAAAACCCTAATACGCTTCTGCGTCTTATCGATGAGTCTTCCACTGTTGGTTACCAGCAATGGAAGATGGATTGGTCTGAAAAACACTCCCATTTTCAAACATTGTGCAGTCAAAAAAGGGAGCTTCAATCAAAATTAGCAAATAAAAGTGTGTTGTTAGGACAGCTTTCTGATGTTGAGCAGAAGATAAAAACAATAGAGAACTCTGGTCACACGGACATCCTTAAAAACTATCAAGCATATAGTGAAAAGCGAACGAATGTTTCGCAATATGAAATTGGTATTGAAAATCTGAAGAACCAAATTGAGTCAATATCCAACGCATCTGCGATTCCTACAATAGATGACATTGCATTTGATACGCAGTCGGCAAGTGAATCAGAAGTTCTTACCAAGTTACAAAACTTGAATAGGGCAGCACAATCTTTTAAAGAGTCTATTGCGCAAGCAGTGGCTTCACTTGGGAATGAATTAACAAAGTTTAGAGGCTGGTATATTGAGTCTGACTTCAATAAGTCTCATCTTGAGGTTATTAAAAAATACGAAGAGTTGATTGAAAGGTTGCGTAGCGAAGGAATTGATAACCCCTCTGATTATGCAAGACTAATTGATGAGCGGGATACCATTAATAAATCACTAAAAGCAATGGAGTTGGTAACCTCTCAGATAGGCGAGGTGGATTCTTTAATCAATTCTGCATATCATGAAATTATAGAATGCAGGAAAAAATTATCAGTAAATCGTTTAGAATTCTTAAAGCAACACTTGTCCGGAAACTCGTCCATTAAAGTTGATTTAGATCCTTTTTCAGATATAGACCATATGGAAGAATCATTTAGAGGTGTCATTGGGCGTTCTGATAACGCTTTTACAGCTGATATTTTTGATTTAGATCGCGAATGTGGCTTCCTTTATGGTTTAAACAAGGAATTATTGGCTACAACAAGCTCTGGCAATTCAAACAACCTAGAGCCTTGGCTATCTAAAATTCATGACTTCAAGTCTCAGGTGTTTAACTTTAGGTCTGGTGAAATCCAAGGAACTAAGATTGGAAAACGGTTTTCTGAATTCATGGCTAACTTGCAGCCCCAAAGCTTTGATCAAATAAATACTTGGTTTCCTGAGGATAAATTGTCCATAAAATTTAATGACGGCAATAGATTTAAGGATGTTTCACAAGGTTCGGCTGGACAAAAAGCCTCGGCTATTTTGTCATTTTTATTATCTTATGGAACTGAACCGCTCGTGTTAGATCAGCCAGAAGATGACCTTGATAATGGCTTGATTACAAGCTTGATCGTTTCGAAATTGCATGAGAACAAAGCAGACAGACAAATAATTGTCGTCACTCACAACCCTAATATCGTAGTAAACGGTGATTCAGAGTATGTTATTGCGCTAGAAGATCGAGGCCAAATAAATCCAGTCGCATCTGGCGCATTGCAAGAAGTAAATGTTAGGAAGAATGTATGTGAAATTATGGAAGGTGGTGAGATAGCACTCCAACAACGCTACAAGAGAATGTTCAATGTTTAACTTAAGCAAAGTGCTAACACATATGAGCCTCCGGTTAGTCAATAGGTACTAGTGTGCTTTTGCGCTGTGCTCGCATAAAACAATCAACTCCGTTCCGGCGGCTTAGCTTGGCGTTAACTGCCACGACGAAGTTCTGCACAACATTCTGTTCATGTGCTCATTTGCAAGCTAGACTTGTACTATATAATGTACAAGTGAGGTGCAAAATGAGAATCGTCTCTTTTACCGAAGCCCGAAATAGTCTAAAAAACGTGCTAGACAATGTAATTAACGATGCCGATACCACTGTAATCACTCGTCGTGACTCTGAAGATGCTGTTGTGATGTCATTGGATTACTACAACAGTCTTATGGAAACTGTTCATTTGCTTCGTTCGCCAGCGAACGCTGAACACTTAAATCGTTCAATTGCGCAGTTTAAAGCGGGAAAAACGACTCAGCGTGAACTTATTGATGAGTAACAGGTTATTGTCATGGACTGATGAGGCCTGCAATAGTTACGTTTATTGGCAGACTCAAGACAAGAAAACTTTGAAACGTATCAATAAACTAATTACCGATGTCCAGCGTTCTCCATTTGATGGAATTGGCAAGCCGGAAGCCCTTAAAGAAAACCTATCAGACTTCTGGTCTCGCAGAATAGATGATACCAATCGTTTGGTATACGCCGTGGATGATACAGCAATTACGGTTATCTCGTGTCGTTACCATTACTAGTAAGTGGCGGCGAACAAAAAAATTTTGTTACCCATAGGCGCGCTGGGACACAAACAGGCTGGCGGCTTCGCCATTATAGCCAGCCAGTTTGTCGTCCATATTTAAGTATTAAGCGCCAAAGAGGGTTTATGAGTGATTTATCCTTCCTTCCTAAGCTAAGGGTAGCTCTTGTAACTTGGTCTTAAGCAACAGTATCTTACCTTTCGGAAGCTAGAGTCTTAAAAAGGTATTAAACAGCTTGGTAGTCTGCTATCTGCTCAAATGCGGAGGCGTTTGCTAAAGAACATTATGGTGGGTATAAGATGGTAATGTTACCTGAGCGTTTAGCTGAGGTTACAGGGCTGACATAAGCCTATCTATGCTTCCCTGTGCTATACTTTTCGTCTAAGTATAAGCTCTTTCTACTTGTTTGGTTTGTTCTAAATGTGAATTTAATAATCTTTAATCACTCAAAAGGCGCAGCTTTCAATGGGTTTAGCCTTTTGTTCTTCGGGGGGCGGTGATTTGAAATTAAATGAATGCAAAGCGTTGCAATATTGTTTTAGCGCAATCTTGATAGTGTTTGGTCTGTTCACCAACGCTGCGCTGGCTCAAGAAAAAGCCGTTGATCATGTGCTTTATCAGACTGATAAATTAAAAATTATGCCAGATGACAATGGCAGCTTACAGTCGTGGTGCACGTTGCAGCGGAAGCACGAATTCCCAAAGTACGTTAGGTTACGAGCGGAACATAAGCTTAGCCCTGCTGAGCGTGCTACGCTTTTCACGCCAAATTATGAAACATTTGTAGAACAAAAACTGATACCTGTTATTGAAAATATTTGCGGGCAGGTTACTGGCTTTCAGACGAATTACGATATTCGCTTAGAGATGATGAATTGGTCTCCCAAATTTGGTTACCAGAATTGGGATTTTTTTATTTTCAGGTATCGAGATGGCCAAGTCACACGATACGAATACAAGCCATATAGCCAAGCTAAGGCCTCGATGCCAGCTGAGGCAATATTAGCCTTGACGCCTCAGCCGCAGTTAGATCGTGTCAACAGGTTGCTTGGCAATATCGGGCCCTTCAATTTGTATCCTCACCATGACCCTTTTTGCTATAGCGGCTTTGCGCACATTGATGCCGTGTTTAACACGTCTGTCAAAAACAGAGATGAGTGGGTAACTGCGAATTACGAAGGGAAAGATAAAATTGGCTTTGAGGGTTTTGTCGCCAAAGAAATTCTGCCTTTGGTGCGAAAAAGCTGTAAGCGAGCCTCAGCAATTCAAGTTCACTTTTATAAAGAAGGCTCATTAGCAGCATGGGAAAGAATGACATTCCATCTGGCGCCCCGTGCTGGCATGAGCCTCAAAGCGCACCACATGAGCCAAAAAGCAAAAGAGTATGCAACGCTAAGAATAAACGAGCGTGTGTTTGGGACCTGTACTTCATCACCCTACTGTTCAATGTTGGGCGGGGTGTATTTAGATGCCATTTATCGTAACGATACCGCAGTGTTGAAACGCATTGACCAACAACTGGAGGAGGAGTACGCGCGAAGTGCGGGCACCCCAGCCCTGAAACAGTTTACAAGCTACCTTTTGCAGGCGGGTATTCCAGGTGCGAATAAAACCGACTTTAGGTTACGGCTTCCTGTTTTTCTGGCGGGTAAATATATTTACAACTATAGTCTTTGGGCGACAACCCCGACTAAACTTACTGGTGACCGCACTGCCGCCTGCTTTCGCAAAGGCACTAAGCTTTATGATACCCGCGTAACAACTGAAGTTCTTGATTATGAAGATCTTTATGGGAATTATGCTGGTTCTGTTGGGGGGATCCAACTAGGCACAAAGTACCGAGTGAATCCTGAATTTCACGCCTTGTGTGACAAAATTTGTGGTGCTGCGATCGGCGAAATTGCCGACTTTATGGATAGTTATTTTGGACTGGAGAAAACGGGCTTAATTTTGGCCGGTTTAGAAACAGCGATTCGGGAGCTTGATTGTCAAAGTGACATGGTGAAAAAGTTTGAGAAGCACTTGATAATGCTCGCAGATAAAGCTTATCGGTGAATTGAGTGACAGTGAAGCCTTTCCATTTTGTTTAGCTGTCTATCTTAACAGGGGTTATACGCTTTAAGAGTTTAGGCAGATGAAAATGAACAGAAAATAGGGTTCCTTCTCACAGAGATAAAAAACTTCAGTAGTCGCTAGCTCTTTGGCAGCCTAGACCCATTAGTGCCTGTGGATATGAGCCGTGAGTTTGTAGCGGAATTAACAGAAATAAATCATGAGTTTATTTACCATGAAATAGATGGGGCCACTCATAGCTTTTCAGACTCGGCACCACAAAAAGCTAAATTAGTATTTTCAAGAACTCATCAAGTTTACCGAAAAATGGTCAACCGGCACCTAACAAGGCTCTAAACTTGCTCCTCTCGGTCGCTGGAACAATAACGGGATGACATACTGCGCTTGTTTTGCCATTCTGCTCTTCGCTCTTTGTTACTGTTAGGCTAGCTCGCACCTTCTTAGAAAGTATCTGAAACAGATAAACGCCACTACAAATTAACTAGTTTTTATTAGCGTGTTTCTTGGCAATGAGTAGCTCACAAAATTCATCAAATGGTAATGGTCGGCTAAACAAATACCCTTGAGCTACGGTGCATCTGTTGTCTAATAAAAAGTCTGCTTGGTATTGGTTTTCAACCCCTTCGGCTACTACCCCTAACTTTAAACTATGGGCCATAGCTATCACTGCTAATATGA
The DNA here is from genome assembly GCF_030548205.1 of Aliiglaciecola sp. 3_MG-2023. Lineage (GTDB taxonomy): Bacteria > Pseudomonadota > Gammaproteobacteria > Enterobacterales > Alteromonadaceae > Aliiglaciecola. The sequence goes on from NZ_JAUORV010000015.1 coordinate 85,319, forward strand.
TAGCTTTGTCATTTTCGTTCTGCTCTAGGTCGATAATGAATGATCGGTCTATTTTAAGGTTATCAATTGGCAGTTTTTGTAAATATGACAGTGAGCTATAGCCAGTGCCAAAATCATCGATTGAGGTGGAAATACCAATGTTTCTTACCTGATCAAGTAAGAGTTTTACTTTGTCATAGTTATCGATTAACACGCCTTCAGTTAATTCTAGCTCTAAATTCTTAGCTGGCACTCCACTGTGATCAATCGCTTGGGTTACAAAATCGAATAAATGCCTATCTGCCACTTGTCTAGGAGATAAATTTACCGAAATTTTCAATTCAGGCTCATATTGCATAATCACTTTGAGCATTTCCGTTGCCCGACTAATTACCCATTTACCAATAGGGACAATTAATCCCGTTTGTTCAGCTATGGGGATAAATTTGTCGGGGCTAGTAAGATTACCATCGGCTAGACGCCATCTGATTAACGCCTCTGCTTTGGCAACCTGCCCAGTATTCAAATCAACTATTGGCTGTAGGAAAAGTTCAAACTGGTTTTTACTGATGGCATCTTTCAAAGCGCTTTCTAATTCAAGTCGGTATTGGGAAGCCTCTTTGAGTTCTATTGAATAAAAGCACAATTTACTTTTATCTTCTTTTTTCGCTGAAAACATGGCTAAATCAGCAAACTTCATTAAATCCTCGGAATTTGAGGCGTCACTTGGAAAATGCGCAGCACCTAGATTGAGGCCGATCTGAACCTTTTGTTTGGAAGCTGTGTAAAACGGCGGTTGAATGGATTCAATTAGACGATTGGCAACTTCAACACAATCATTTTGCTCTTTACAATCGGTTAATATGATGCCGAATTCATTGCCACCTACTCGTGCACACAAATCCTTTGTACTGATACATTGCTGTATCCGCTCAGCTAGGGTGACTAATATCTGATCGCCCGCCTGATGGCCGTGTAGCTCGTTGATTTGTTTGAAATGTTTTACATCCAAGTACACTATGAAAAATGGTTTGGCTTTTTCAATTTGGTATTCTAGTTTTTGCCAGAAAAATTGGCGATTGGGCAAGTTAGTGACATTATCGTACAGATTTAATTTTTCATTTCTTTGGAGTAAATATTTAACACGACTGACATCGCTGAATATAAATATCCAATGTTGTAGGTTTTGGTTTTCGTCGGTCACTGGGTATAACGCTAATTTCAGCCATTTACTTGAATAAGGCGGGTTATGCCAGAATAGTTCACCATGCCAACGACTACTCGTTCCTATCACTCTCTCAAACTCGACACATTGATTCTTAAACAGTTCGAGTAACTTCTTAAATGGTGATGCCTCAGAGGGTAAGTCGGATGTTTCAAATACACTGTATGAATTTGGATTTTGGATAATTACATTTAGTTGTGCATCGGTAATCACCACACCAATATCAGCATTTTCTATCACCCGTTTTATGGGTTTTTGCAGCGTTTGTAACGTCTGATTCTCTCGCAACACTTGATCGAGGCGTTCATGAATATACTCATGTTGGGCGAGGACTTTATCATTGGAAATTAGTAGTTCTCGAGCCGCTTGAAGGGTTTTTCGTTGTTTTTGATACTCCCCCTCTAAATTGTTGATAACCAAATATGAGTCACCATTTGAAACCGCGGCCAGGGCTTCCAAACGCAATAATTGATCTTCAGTTTGTTCTGACCAAATACCCGAGTGAATTTGTCCTTCACTACTATTTCGCCAGAACTCTTCAGCATCAATAAAAAAGTCGTCCAAATAGGCTGAATTGCCGGCAAACTCGAAAACTTCGCTATCTTTTGCTTCAGGAGCAATAGAATAAAACCAATCTTTATCGCAATGGATAACCCGAAATTGTTTGCCCTCTATTCGTTTTAAAATAGCGCAGTTTATGATGCCTAGTGCTTGAATAAGTGATGGTTGCATATTGATTAATTCAACGTTAGTTGGGCGATAAACTTAAACATGTCTTCAACTTGTTCGCCGGTTTTTGCGCTAGTGGAAAAACTGCGAACAAATTCTTTACTGTAGCCATTCAGTTCACTTTCCGTCCAATGCCAGGCCACATCAAGGTCGCTCTTATTGATAATCAGAATTGCAGGGATATCACTGACTTCTCGTACCATGCGATGAATTTCCATGGCTTCTACAAGACTTTGAGAGCGTGTATGGTCGGTTACTATTGCGTAGGCTGAAGCCCCTCGCAGGTACTTAGGCTGGAATCCACAATAACGGTCGATCCCTTCTAAATCCCAAATCATAAGTTGCACTTGTTCGACGGCTAAATCGACTAGTTTTTTATCAACCTTAACACCAATAGTGGTTAGGTACTTTTCAGAAAAAGTGCCTTCCACAAATTGCTTTACCAAACTGGTTTTCCCTACTCCTGATGGTCCGAGTAAGCAAATCTTTTTTTGGAACATAATCGGGTTGATGTCCTTATTTAATCCGTCTTGAAATCAATAATATTAAAAATGACTTTACGCAAACCTGAGCCAGAAGCTTTCATCTCTACCACTCCCAATCCTATGGCGTTTAAATATTGGGGCTCAATTCCCTGCTCAACTAAATATTGCCGAGCAGCGATGGCTCGTTTTCGACTTAGGGATTGATTAAACTGTTTAGAGCCCGTTGAATCACTTGCGCCCATAATAATCAGACCTACATTTAACTCTAGTTTCTTGGATAATTCAATTGCGCTACTCAGATAACCAGCTAGTGCCCGTAATTGCTCTTGGGCTTTTTCGTTTAAGGTACTCTGTCCTTGTTCAAATTCAATTTGTGTACTGTCTATTTTCGCCGTATTGATTTCGAAAAGAGCCGTTAATATTTCTGGGCTATCCTCATTAATAGTAGCTAATTCTTCAGCTTTTACGCCAGAGATTAACTCATTTGAATAAGTTAACCCCGGAATCGCATATATTTCTGTTGCTAAAGCCACACGTTGGGCATTTGGTAATACGCCTTGTAACACTGGGATTCTTTGCTGCCAATCAACATTCACCTGTGGGTATCGCGCTAAAATCGTTTTTAGGCGAGTTTTCACTAAGGGCTCTTCTAGTGACAGATAGTGTTTTTCAAAGACTAAAATGTTGCTTGCATCCATTTCCTGTTCAAGCAGCCAGTCTTCCACAGAAATCGCATCGGGATCACGCAATACCGATAATTCAATTCCTTGCCAACCCACTCGTTCAGCTTTCCCCAAAACAATTCCGGGTTGTTGTCCGATTTGTGTAATCTGATTTACTAACTGATTTTGTTGATAATCGTGAAACCCTAAGAAACCCAACCCAATGCATAAAATCAACACTAACAAAATAGCAAGTATCGGCTTTTTATTTTTCTTCTTTATTGCTTCTGGGCGCATCTTAGCGAGTAAGCACTCTTGTAATTGCTGAGACGTTGCTTCAAAAGGTACAGTGTCGCCATTAAAGTTTGCGATTTCTTTGGCATATAGTTTATGGATGTATTCGTTGGTTATTTGAAATTTGGTTGAGATATCTTGAGGAATATTGCCAGTCACAGCCGCCACCAAAAGTAGCTTAGGACCGCGCTTTATGACTAATGAAAAGTCTTCTGTTTTGATGACTTCTAAGTTTTGTTCTGGAGACTCTTGTTGCGGGTTGAACGAATCAGACACAAAATCATTGATCGCCGTTAACATTGCCGAAACTAGGTCTCCGTCGGCTGATTCATGAACTGATTGAGATGCCGAATTGAGTAAAATTCCGGTTTCCTGATGGATTAACAGCACTTGCTCAACTTTAAATATGAAGGTTTGACTGGCTACATACTGAGAAAAACTGACACCAGATTGCCAAGCTTTAAAGCGCCACTTAATACCTTTAAATGTCAGGCTATTTTCAATTAAAACGTTGGTTTTTTCTAGAAATTCACTGAGGAAAGAGGTGACGGATTTACGCACTAAGCGCCCTACAAGGGGATAAAAATAGCCAACGAATTGTTCACTTTGCTGTTTGACTGAGGTTTCCACAGACTTTTGAACCACGGGGGTGAGTATTTTGCTGAACTCGTCATTGTGTTTCTGACGATCATGAATCGCCTCTATTACTACCTCGCTAACCATTTCTCTGGCGTTGTCTTTAATAACTTGCTTAACCAGTTCCTGATTTTTACCCAGTATAATTTCCCGTAGCTGCTGCATAGCCACATCATCTTCACTAGGTATATTCGAGTTGCCACAATCTGCCATGAAAATTGGCTTTATTCTTCGTCGGTTTCTAAGTTAACCGCCATGGTAGCAAGTAGTTTTGCTAACGTTTTTCTATCGGTTTTAGTTGAACTGAGTTCTTTGGTTACCTGATCCAGCCTCTCTAGCGCTTCAGCGAATCGAGCGTCATATTTTTCAGTGAGCATGGCAACCTCTTTGTCTACCCTTGTGTGGAGTTCATCCGTCTCTTGTCGCCCATTGTTATCAGACATCTCTAACTCAGAAGAAAGTTTATTCGCATAGGCATTTAGTTCAGCGGTTTTATCGTCATACACTTTATCCATCGAGTTAACTCTCAACTGCAACTCATCGAAACCACTTTGCATGGACTTGTTTAGCTCGTTAACCTTGGCTGACAATTGTTGGTCGGACTGTTGAAAGCGTTCGAGCATTTTATGCTCTAACTCTGACAACCTGAGTTCAATATCCGCTTGTGCAGCGCCAAACACAATTTGTCGTAAAGTAGCCAATTCTGAAGGGGAATTACTGTCGCTTTTGGCAGGAGCATCTTCCTTGGTTCGGTCGTCTGATTTTTTATTCACCACTATCACTTCCTTCTGCTTATATACCGTACAACAATCATAGCCTAAAAAAACGACTAAATGCACGGGAAATAATTGACACTAATCAGTTTTTTTACTCTAAGATACAGGCTAACAACTCGCTTTCAAAACGATTAATTTTTCGTTGCTCCAATATGGCTGTCTTCTACGATTATTCGAATATGGCTGTTTTCTATGATTGGTATTCAAAAAATTAAAGTATGTATTGTTATTTTTTACAACGTTAATAAGGGTACCTAGTGACGCGATTAATTATTAATTTTTTAAGGCATTTCAATGTCGTTAAAATAACCCTCATAAGTCTTATTGTCTTTTCGATCTTAGTGGTTTTCTTTGCGTCTGTTAGCTTGCACAGTGCATGGCAACAGGTACAACAAAGTGATGAGGACCTGTATCTATTAAATATTTTGGATAAATTGGAAAAAGTTGCCCATCATCATGCAGTTGAGCGAGGGTTAACCGCCGGTTTTTTAGCGTCTGGCAGTGATACTCAATACGCGGCATTAAAACAGCAACGGTTGAAAGCTGACATAGCAGCAGATGATTTACGGAATACCCTAAATCGACAATGGCCAGAAAAACAACAACTCAATGCTGCTTTATTATTGTATACCAAGCATATTCAGCAACAGGCCACTATTCGCAAACAAGTGGATGCAGGTAGCGCGGCTAGGGCTTTTAGGTATTACAGCCTATTGAATCGATTTGCTTTAGACGCCGTGCAGAATCTTCGCGGCAAGATCAATAATCAAGATGTTTACCAAGGTGTGAGTGGAGCACTCTATTTGGCCTGGTTAAAAGAATACGCAGGGCAATCAAGAGGGAAAATAAACGGTGCTATCGCTAAAAAACAAGTTTCAAATTTAGCTAAATCTGAAATTGAAGGCTACGTCACCAATTTCCAAATCACCAGTCAATACTTACCGCTTTTTTTGTCGTTGCCATTACAACAACAAATAGACCGCATTTTTAGTTCACCTTCGTATCGAGAAATGTTGCAGATACAATCCGAAATTTTGCAGAGCAAAACGACTAATATTGAAACCGAATATACGTCTGAACAATGGTTTAAGCTGGCTACTCAACAAATTGTCGCCCTGAAAAAAGTCCTCGACCAGCAATGGATGTTGCAACACCAACTATCCCAAGATATGCGTTCTCAAGCTATGTTCTTGTTAGTCTTAGAATCGGTAATTTTAGCCATAGTCATGATTCTTTTGGCGATATTAAACATTTATTTAGTGAGGTCGATGCGCTTACGTTTAAAAAAATTAACCATTGATTTGCAGAAAATAGCCGATAACGGGGATTTGACCGTTGATATCAGACTGAAAGGAAAAGATGAGCTAGGGGCTATTTCAAACTCAATGCATGTTACTTTCGCAGCATTTCGAAATTTGATTATCAATTTAATATCCTCGATACAGTCAGGTCAAAAGTTAGGGGAAGAGTTAAACTCCGCCAGTAAATTAGTATTACGCAACGGTGAGCATAACCATTTACTGGCGAGTAATATTGCCACTTCTCTTGAAGAAATGTCTCAAACTAGCGAAGAGATTGCGAAATCTGCAACTATTACCCTTGAGGCCAGCGATAAGTTGCAGGAGAAAAATAGTCAAAATATAGAAGTGAATCTATCCAACAGTAATGCCCTAAAAACCATGTCGCATAATATGTTGGCGGTTCGACAAAAAGCAAACAATATGGAACAGCAAGTTACTGCTATTAGTAGTATTCTGGAAACTATTAATTCCTTAGCAGATCAAACTAATCTTTTAGCCCTAAATGCTGCCATTGAAGCAGCCAGAGCCGGTGAGGCTGGGCGCGGTTTTGCCGTTGTTGCTGATGAAGTCAGAAAGCTGGCTAAAGGGAGTAAATCCAGTTCAGACTCTATTTCACAATTACTCAAAGATTTACAAGGCGCAAGTAATGATGTGGTCTTGTCCATTGAAGAAAATGTCTCAACTGCACAAGATTCGTTACAGCGAGCAGCCGATGTAGAAGTCTTATCTGCAGAACTAATCGAGCAAGTCAGTGAACTTGAACAGCTATCCATTACCGTTGCTACTGCTGCAGAAGAGCAAGCAGTTACCATCAAACAAATTGCCGAAGATACCACCGAAGTCCTTGATTCATCGAATGAAGGTTTGTCTATTGCGAAGGATTTAGAAAGCATATTTGGCCGCCTTTCGGCTAATGAAAAAGCCCAGCAGCAGATGATTGAAAGTTTCATTGTTGAGGGCGCTGAATCCAAAAATCCAACCTAAAATGCTTATTTTAGCCCTAGGCTGCACTTTGTAGATATATTTCGCTATCATATGCCAAAAAATAATAAGGACTTATAGCTAACGGAGTTGGTAACAAAGTCCGTAAAGACAGAGGAATAGTTTTGGTTCAAGGTCAAACAAGCAATCAGCCATCAAATGAACAGAATTCAGGATGGTTTTCGAGGTTTCTAGCAACCGTAGAATGGCTAGGTAATTTACTTCCACACCCCATTACTCTATTTGCCATATTAGCGCTTTTCATTGTGGTGCTAAGTGGCATTCTTGGTTATTTTGATGTTGCGGTATTAGACCCGCGTCCTTTAGGGGCTAAAGGCCGTGATCCCGATGGTTGGATTGAAGTGGTGTCGCTGCTCAATGCTGAGGGACTGCAACGGATTGTGACAGGGTTGGTAACTAACTTTACTGGATTTGCGCCTTTAGGGACGGTGTTAGTTGCATTACTGGGGGTTTCTGTTGCGGAACATTCTGGTTTACTTTCAACCGCCATGCGAGCAATGGTGATGAATGCCTCTGAACGCATGGTTACTATAACTGTAGTTTTAGCGGGTATTTTATCCAATACTGCATCTGAGTTAGGTTATGTGGTGTTAATACCGCTAGCGGCGATGATTTTCCATTCCCTTGGACGTCACCCTTTAGCTGGGTTAGCTGCGGCTTTTGCCGGGGTTTCTGGTGGTTATAGTGCGAATTTATTATTAGGTACAGTTGACCCATTACTGTCGGGCATTACCGAGTCTGCTGCTCATATGATTGCGCCAGATTATATCGTTGGTCCAGAGGTAAACTGGTACTTTATGATTGTTAGCACCTTTGCCGTTGCCGCGATGGGGGCATTTGTAACGGAAAAAATAGTAGAGCCAAGGCTAGGTAAGTATGACCCTAGTGAAGCTTCGGTTGAATTAGAAAAACAAGAGATGACAGCACCTAGCGCGCAAGAAAAGAAGGGGCTTAAAATGGCCGGCCTTTCCTTCGTGATTGTCTGTGCCCTGTTAGCCCTTACAGTTGTGCCGGAAAATGGCATTTTGCGCCACCCTGAAACGGGCTTGGTAGCGGGCTCGCCTTTCCTCAAAGGCATTGTTGCCTTCATTTTTATTACCTTTGCTGTACCTGGGTTTGTCTATGGCAAAATCGTAGGTACTATGAAAAATGATAAAGACATAATCAACGCCATGTCAAAGAGCATGGGGTCAATGGGCTTGTACATTACCTTAGTGTTTTTTGCCGCGCAGTTTGTAGCATTCTTTAAATGGACGAATTTGGGAACCGTGCTTGCGGTTAAAGGCGCTTCCTTACTCACAGCCCTTGGCCTAGATGGACCAGAAGTGTTTATTTTGTTCATCTTTATGTGTGGTTTAGTGAACCTTTCTTTAGGCAGTGCGTCTGCACAGTGGGCAGTTACTGCGCCTATTTTCGTACCCATGCTCATGTTAATTGGTTATTCTCCTGAAGTGATCCAGGCTGCTTATCGAATTGGTGATTCAGTAACCAACGTTATTTCCCCAATGATGAGTTATTTTGGATTGATTTTAGCTATCGCAGCTCGTTATAAAAAGGATTTAGGTATGGGAACGTTAATCGCCACTATGTTACCTTATTCAATCACCTTTTTTGTCGGTTGGACGCTTCTGTTCTATATTTGGGTATTTTGGCTGGGAATGCCGGTAGGACCAAATGTAGAAACCCTATATAATGGAGGCTGATAACCGTTAACGGTTTGTATTGTTTAGCATTAAGTTCCACGCACTAATCCAATTAGGGGAATAGTGCGTAGAACTTATAAAATTGAGACCAAGTCATTAATGAAATTTTCAGGCAGCCCTAACTTCAAACATAAGCAAGCAGATAAAATTGGTGTATTGATTACCAATTTAGGTACCCCAGAAGCGCCAACAAAAAAGGCACTTAAAACCTATTTAAAACAATTCCTTTCAGACCCCCGTGTCGTTGAGATACCTAGATTGCTTTGGTGGATGATCCTGAACTTAGTGATCCTAAATATTCGTCCTAAACGTTCTGCAAAGGCCTATGCTAGTGTTTGGGAAGATGAAGGCTCGCCGTTAATGATCCATGCAAAAAACCAAGCTGCAGCTTTGAAGCAGAAAATGCAAGAAACCCATGGCGAGGAAGTGGTTGTAGACTTTGCCATGCGTTATGGCTCGCCTAGCATTTCAGGTACGGTAGAAAGCATGATGCAACAAGGCGTGCGCAAATTAGTTGTCTTGCCATTGTATCCTCAATACAGTGCGTCAACCACGGCCTCTACATTTGATGCGCTATCTGATGATTTTCAAAAGCGACGTTGGATACCCGATTTACGCTTCATATCACAATACTGCGATCACCCTGATTACATCCAAGCTGTAGCTAATAAAATCCGGCAACATTGGCAGCAACATGAACAAGCTGACAAACTGATTTTTTCTTTTCATGGTATTCCCGAGCGTTATTTAACTAACGGCGACCCGTATTTTTGTCAGTGCCACAAGACAGCCCGCTTAATCGCCGAAAACTTAGGCCTCCAACAAGATCAATTTCTAGTTTGTTTCCAATCCCGTTTTGGACGAGAAGAGTGGTTAAAACCTTATACCGATCACACTTTACAAGGGCTTCCCGCAACAGGTGTTGAGTCTGTGCAAATTGTCTGCCCGGGATTCTCCGTAGACTGCTTAGAAACAATAGAAGAAATAGGTATTGAGAATCGAGATTATTTTTTAGAAGCGGGCGGTAAGCGTTATGAATATATTCCAGCTCTCAACGATGATCCTGAGCATATTGAAATGATGGCATCAATTCTAACTGCCAATCTGCATGGCTGGACGTCAGCGTCAGACAATTCAGTTAGAGCAGAATTAGCGAAAGCGAAGGGCGCAACGTTATGAGTGATGAATCAACGGCTTCTATCGCCGCTCCCAAAGCTTTAGTGGTGGCCCAAAAACTGGGCAATATGTCTGATACTGCAGTCCGTATCCCCTTTACCAAAGTAAAATTTGGCCTCGATTTTCTAATCGGTCTAATACCAGGTGTCGGTGATATGATTATGTTAATTGTAGGGGCGGTGATAATCATTATGGGTAAAACCATTGGCTTGCCAACCCCGTTAATTTTGAAAATGTTGAAAAATAGCCTGATCGATTTTGTATTAGGTTTAGTGCCTTTTGTCGGTGATATTGCAGATATATTTTATAAATCGAATCAAGCAAATGTTCGTATTATGGAGCGCTGGTGGCTAAGTCAAAATAAAGCAGCTATAGATGCGCATACTCAACAACAATTAGCGAATTGGCAGGAAACCAAAAATGAAGATCTATGACACCCATACAGCGCCCACACCTCGAAGAGTACGTATATTTCTAGCCGAAAAAGGCATAGAGATGGACTATGTACAAGTCGATTTACAAAAGGGCGAAAATATGACCCCTGAGATGCGGCAGAAAAACCCCATTGGAAAGGTGCCTGTTCTTGAGTTAGATGACGGTACTTGTATTGGCGAATCTGTCGCTATTTGTCGTTACTTTGAAGCGTTGCAACCAGCGCCTGCATTGATGGGAACGACGCCACTTGAACAGGCTCAAATCGAAATGTGGCAGCGCCAAGTTGAGTTTGCCTTATTTATGCAAGTAGGGATGTGTTTTCAGCATTCCACCGGCTATTTTAAAGACCGTATGACTCCCGTACCTGAGTACGGTAAAGTTGCTGGGATATCTGCTAGTAAGTATTTAAATGTTCTTGAAAAGCGCCTGCAATCTAACGAGTTTATTGCCGGTGACAATTTCTCAATCGCAGACATTACCGCTATGTGTGCTATAGATTTTGCCCGAGTAGTACAAATAAAAGTTAACGATGAACAGGTTAATCTACAGCGCTGGTACAAGGCTGTGAGTGCTAGACCTAGTGCGAGTGCTTAATTAGCCTTCGCACCTATTGGTCTTACCGGGTTATTGCCGTTCAAGTTTAAGGGAGGGGTTAGTGGCTATGGTAGTGGCTAATCTCGCCAGCGGCGTGTGATATCTTGATAGTCATCAATACGACGATCCCTAAAATAGGGCCATATTCTTTTTATCTGTTCGGTTCTAGCTAAGTCTAATTCTACCATTAGGTTTTCTTGTTTATCGCTGCTCGCTTGGGCAAGGACTTCCCCCTGAGGGCCGGCAATAAAGCTTTGTCCCCAAAATTGAATGCCAGGATCGCCTGCCACAGGAGAGGCTTCAAACCCTGTACGATTGGCCACAATAACAGGTACTGAATTCGCCACAGCATGTGAGCGTTGAATGGTTTGCCAAGCGTTAAATTGGCGCTGCTTTTCTTCCGTTGTGTCTGTGTTATCCCAACCAATTGCTGTTGGGTAAAACAACATGTCAGCTCCTGCCATCGCCATTAATCGAGCTGCTTCTGGATACCATTGATCCCAGCAAACCAGAACGCCTAATCGACCAACACTAGTATCGATGGGTTCAAACCCTAAGTCCCCTGGGGTAAAGTAAAATTTTTCGTAAAATCCAGGATCATCCGGTATATGCATTTTACGATACTTACCAACCATACCTGCTTGTCGGTCAAATACGACCGCCGTATTGTGGTATAACCCAGAGCCGCGCTTTTCAAATAATGAGGTGACTAACACTATGTTGTGTTTAGCCGCTAAATCGGCGAAATAATCTGTGGCAGGACCAGGAATTGTTTCGGCTAAATCAAAATAATCGGTGTTTTCTTCCTGGCAGAAATACAGGGTGCTATGGAGTTCTTGCAATAGCACTAATTCACAGCCATCGGCTGCAAGCTTGGCAACTTGCTTCGCGCTATTTTCCCAGTTTTCAGATTTATCATTGCTGCTAATGGCTTGTTGTACTAAGCCAACTTTCAATGTGTTTTTATTCATTTTACCCTTCACATCCATAAACAGTTAAGCCATTGCTAAGGTATTCGATAACCTCAGCTTTCAATGTTCCCACAGGAACCTGCATGCTAATACAGTGCACACTGCCAAATTGTTGTACTAAAGGCAAACTATCAATGGGCACGATTGTGTAATCTGGATATGCGCCAGCGATGATATTCAAGGCTAATTCATCTTCAGGTTGAGCATACACAGGGCACAATATTTGATGGTTTGAAATTAAGAAATTAGCGTAAGATGCAGGTAAGCGCTCACCAACCTCATTCACTATGTGTGGTAGCGGAAGTTCAAAAATATCATGATTAGGCAAGAGGGCTCTAAGCTCATCAACTAACGCACCTAGCCCGTTGAAATGACTATCTTCAGGGCGATTAAAACAAGACTGAATGACCACCCCATGGTTGTCAGTGAACCTCACTATGGTATCAATATGCCCATCGGTATCGTCACCTTCTAGGTGACCATTTTGTAAAATACTGACGCGGGTTGCACCTAGATGCTCAGCAAATAGAGATTGATAAGAAGCGCACGTCATCTGGCCATTACGTTCAGGGTTTTGTAGACACATGGCGGTGGAAAGCAAGTGGCCATTTTGATCTATCTCCAGCGCGCCACCTTCAGCGACTAAATCAACACTTTTAAGAGAGGCTTTACACAGGTTCGCTAACACTGTGGCATTCACTTTGTTGTCTAACTGGGCGTCAAATTTATTTCCCCACCCATTGAATTTAAATTCAATAGGTTGCATGACATTTCCTTGTTTAAGCGTCAGAAAACAATAGTCTCTACACCAGGTATCGTTGTAGTTAGTCACTACAAACATCAATTTTTTGGACCCTTTCAGAGACAGTTTAGCCGCCTCAACCTCTTGCTCTTTGATCAACAATATCACCCCGGTATTGTTACGAGTGATGGCATCAATGAGTTGCTTGTAGGTTTGCCTGACTTCCTTTAACCATGGTTTCCAATCGGTTTTATCATCAGGCCAGGCTAAAATTACGGCGTCTTGTGCATACCATTCTGGTAGCAATGTTAATTCTGGTTTCATTAGACTATTTAGTTAAACAGATTCAGCGGCAATTATACCCTTCCCCCTAAGGTAGGGGTAGATTTTTATGTGTCGAAGAATATTCCCAAGGCTCACGTTTTTGATGATATGAGTCAATGGACTTTAGCAGTGGGCATGTTAACGTAAGAGGGTAATTATCAACTTTGGAGCATATTATGGCGCAATGGCATGATGGAAAAATTGTCAATCGAGTTGATTGGAATGATCATTTGTTTAGTCTGCAATTCGAATGTACTGCGTTTCCTAAATTCAAAGCCGGCCAATTTACAAAAGTCGGCCTTATCCAAGACGATAATAAGGTGTTATCCCGCCCTTATTCATTGGTGAACTCGCCAAATGCGGAATTTTTAGAAATTATTGCTGTGCCAGTGGAAAATGGTAGTCTGTCTCCTAAGCTACACGAACTACAGATCGGCGACGAAGTGAAAATTATGTCACCGGCCACCGGTTTTTTAGTCTTAGAAGAAGTTCCACAAAGCGAAACCTTGTTTTTGATAGCGACGGGAACAGGAGTAGGGCCTTTTATTTCCATATTAGAAAGTGAAGAAGCTTGGAGCAAATACACAAATGTCGTGCTAGTTTACGGTGCAAGACAAAATAGTGATCTCGCCTATTCCGACAAAATTCAAACATGGTTAAGTGACAAGCCTGAGCAATTTCGATTTGTGCCTATTGTTAGCCGTGAATTTAACCCTAATGCATTGAAAGGACGTATTCCTGAATTAATTGCATCCGGGGCAATCCAGCAAAAGTGCGGGATTGAGTTTGCGCCAACAACTTGTCAGGTTATGCTGTGTGGAAATCCAGAGATGATTAAAGATACGTTAGAGGTGCTTTCCACCTTTGGTCTGAAAAAACATCTGCGTCGTTCGCCTGGGCACATTAGTTTAGAACGGTATTGGTAAGTTGCCCGTATCGAATTAACGCGCAACAATAGAAATTCAAGGGTAAAGTAATGCATACACAGCCAATCATTAAGGCTATCGGATTGGTCACAATGTTAGCTGGGTTGGGAGCCTGTCAAACATCGAATCCCAATACACCAGTTGTTTCGTCTCAACATGAAAGTCTATCTAAGGTGTCTTTGAATTGGCGCTCTAGCTTATTTAGCCCCCGTGAAGTTGCCTCTGTAGATGATATTTTTCAATTGACTGTAAAGCAGAAAAATGATTTCAATACTTACTATTTTGCTGAAAGAAACGCTCATATTGAAGGGCATGAACGTCTCTACAATTACTTAGAAATGATTCTATATGGTTTCGACTACAAAGGAGATACCTATAAAGCATCTGATGCCCTCTCTAAACACAGTGGTAATTGTCTGTCTTTGGCCATCGTGACTACGGCATTAGCAAATTTAGTGGATTTAGATGTCCGTTACCAGCGTGTAAATACCGCACCTATTTATCAACGTTTCCATAACGTAATGACGTTATCCTCCCATGTTAGAAGCCATGTTTTTGCGCCGGAAACACCGCTAAAGAAAAATGAAATTGTCGTCGCTAGAAAAAAAATGATAATCGACTACTTTCCAGAAAAAGGTAACGTAAGAGGTGACTTCCTGAATAAGTCACAATTTTTATCAATGTATTATCAGAACTTAGCTGGCGATAGCTTAGTCGCAAAAGATTATGACCTTACCTATGCACTTCTAGCAAAAGCCATGGAAATAAGCAGTGAAGATCCAGAAACTTTAAATACGCTTGCGGTCCTATACAAAAAACTCGGTGATTTGGCCAAGGCCGAGCAAATTTATGATTACTCGTTAAATAACACCTCGGGCTCAGTCAATATTTTAAGTAATTACGCAATGCTCTTAACCGAGCAAAACCGACAAGAGGAGTTATCAACTTTACAAGAAAAGCTGATGTCCATAGAGGATGATAATCCCTATCGTTGGTACGATATAGCCAATCAACATTTTGATAAGGACGAGCTTTTCAAAGCGTTACGTTACTTTAAAAGATCTATAAAAGCCGCCCCTTATTTACACGAAGGGTATTTTGGTTTAGCAAAAACCTACTATCAATTGGGTCGAGTAAAATCCGCTAAGCAGAATATGGATAAAGCAGTGGAATTGGCATTTACACCGAAAGACAAAGTCTTGTATCAGGCAAAATTAAAAGTATTGGCCGTAAAAAAAGACTAGCCTTTGAAATGCGCTAATTAAGCTGTTTCTTCAATAACTGGCCGTTACGCTCAATTACATCAATGAGTGGAATAAAACCTGCTGGCGTAGATAAATTTGCATAACCATTAGCCATTTCCACTAAGACATCACCAAACTTAGACTTTCTGCTGGGTTGTGGGGCATAGTCGACAGACAAATTATCCACATTAACCCATGCGGTTGGTCCCCCTGATGCGGCAAAAGCAATATCTAGTTCTGAGTGTTTTACCCGTGTTGCCAATTGATATAAATCGATATGTTGAATAACAGTAGAAATAAGAACTCTTTCGTTTTCCACATTGCTTAATAAGCTCATAAGTTTATCTTGCGCGTGAAAAACGTATATCATAAAAGTCTCATCTTAATCTGTTACCCCATTACTATCACATTTTTAACATTATCCACGCCATTGGCAATGATAATTTCAAAACTCGACATACATTTTTGACAACGCATGATTTGGGGTTGATTCATGATTTGTTTTTGATGGTTATCGAGGGCATTTGCTGATAAGCAAATTGGACATAAACATTCCAGTGAAGCTTCTGTTTTAATCATGAATGACATTCCTTTTGTCTTTGAAATACTAGGTAACGCAGAGCAGTAAACTAACTGCGTGCTTATTTTGACGGTATTTATTCTGGATGCAAGTGTTTTTGTTGAATTTATACTCAGTCAGGGTAAGTAAAATAAACGGCAGTGAAATAAACCTACCGATTTAGGATTGCATATGATTTCTTAGCCCTTTTCAACGGCGTTGTGATTTAAAAATATGCTAACCTGAATCCGCTGATGTTTTTTAACGAGAAAATATAAAATGCCAACAATTGATACTTTCCTTGCGTTTTCTGTTGCGTCAATAATTATGAGTGTTTCTCCTGGCCCATCTAACCTTTACATCTTGGCCAGGACCATGGCGGATGGTCATAAGTCGGGTATAGCAGCAGCATCTGGCATGGCGATAGGTTCCATGACTTATGTTTTACTGACCGCATTGGGATTGGCGACAGTGTTCCGTTATTCGCCAACTGCCTACACTATGTTGAAGCTATGTGGGGCGGCCTATTTGATTTTTTTAGGTATTCAAGCTTTCAAAGGTGCAGGCTCTGAGCACGCGGAAAAACCTAAAGTACGCTTAATCAGTATTCCTAAAGTATTTAGACAGGGTATCTTAGTAGAACTAACCAACCCTAAAACCGCACTCTTTTTTTTGGCGTTTCTGCCGCAGTTTGTTGATCCAGAGATTGGTCAGGTGGCATTGCAAATTGGTTTGTTAGGAGCAGTGTATACGCTAATTGCCTATTGCAGTGACTTAATGGTAGTGCAGTTATCTAAAAAACTAGGAAAGTGGCTATCGTCACACCCGTTATTTGTGGCCTGGCAGGATAGATTAGCCGGTTCTATTCTATTTGGTTTAGGGGCTTATATTGGCTGGCAAGAAATAACCAATTAACTCACCTTTTTACAATTTAGTTGAGCAAACTAGAAGCTAGGGCAATCTTTAGAGGTATGAATAAATGCCATGTATGAATAGGCTTGTTCAAAATTGTATGTGAATAATCCCAGTTACCTTTTAGCCTCATTCCGCTGCCAGCAACCTCTGTCTATTAGCGCCTTAGCGTTCGAGAAGCACCGGGCCAGGTCCTTCGGTGGCAAGCTTGTCTTGAGGGTTATAAATAGGGCAGGTTTTCATTGATAAACATCCACAGCCTATACAAGCATCCAATGAATCTTTCAGTTTTATCATGCTTTGAATTCGCGCTTCTAGCTGTTGTTGCCAACTGCTAGACAGTTTCACCCAATCTTGTTTTGTCGGCGTTCTTGATGCAGGTAAGGAAGCAAAAGCGAGCTTTATATCTTGTAGACTTATGCCTAACTTTTGCGCAGCCTTAATCACCGAAACCCGCCTCAAGACATCGGCTTTATAACGGCGTTGATTTCCTGGGTTTCGCCAACTATTGATCAGCCCTTTTTCCTCGTAAAAGTGCAGAGTGGATACATTGACACCGCAACGTTTAGCCACCTCACCCACACTTAATTCTCGTTCAGCCATGATACTTCCTTTCAAATTTTTTTTTAAGAATAGGCAAAAAAACACTTTACCTCAAGTTAACTTGAGGAATTATCCTATGTTCAAGGTCAGTACTTCAAACAACTAAGGAGATTCATATGCAGTCAGATCAATCAAAGCAACGCCGTGGAAGATCACAGTTAAGTGAAACAGGCTCAGAGCTTAAGTTTTGTTTAGAAAAAGCCTCAACCAGTCGGCTAAATAATTTTTTGAATTTGTTTAACAACACAATGCATTTAAAGTGAGGTAATAGAATGATTCGTTTAGAACATATCAATATTGTCGTAAAAGATATGCAGGAAACCCTCAAGTTTTATCAAGCGGCTTTCCCCCATTGGACTGTTCGCAATCAAGGTGAAGCCAATTGGTATGGCAGCAAAAGAAATTGGTTACATTTTGGTGATGAATATAATTATCTTACGTTTAATGATAATGGCAGTGGTGAAAATAGGCAGCTAAAGGGGGATCAACTAGGACTCGCGCATATTGCTTTTGAAGTAAAAAATATTTCAGCGGTTTTATCGCGTTTATTCAGCGCTGGTTTTCAACCTCACAACACTGGGGCTAACAACCAATTCAGAAAAAATTGTTATTTTATCGATCCCAGTGGATTTGAAATAGAATTTGTAGAATATTTATCAGATATACCCAGTCAGCGGAATAATTCTGATGACTAAGCAGGGAAGTAGACAGGGAAGTTGGCAGAGAGGTTATGCTTAATGGATAACGCCCCTGTCTTACTCATCATACCGTCTAGGCTTCCAAATCTTGATAGACTTCTAAAGGTAAATTGTCTGGATCGGCAAAAAAGGTAAACTCTCGGTTGGTATATTCATCAATGCGAATTGGTTCCGGCGTCACACCTTTTTGCCGTAAATAATCACAAAAGTCAGTTACTGAGTCCACTTTGAAAGCTAAATGCCTAAGTCCTTGAGCTTCAGGTTTCGAGGGCCTTTGTGGCGCGCCTGGGAACGAAAATAATTCAATCTGGCTACCATCAGGCAAGGCTAGGTCGAGTTTGTAGGAATCTCGCTGAGCGCGGTAGTTTTCTGCCAATATTTCACATCCTAAAATATCAGTATAAAACGCTTTAGACTGTGCATAGTTGCTGCAAATAATTGCCACATGATGAAAGCCTTTTAATCTCGTCATTATTGTCTCAATTTAGTCAATTTATGGGGATAAGTGATTGCTCTATATCCGCATTTTTCTCAAGGGAGAACGTCTGCACAAGGCTTTTTCCTTGCCAGTCATTAATGGATACTCGAATATCTTTTGGCGCGTAATCCGCAAATTTCAGGTGATCAATAACCGCCGAATAGGGCGGGGTATTATCTTTGGAAATGACTTCATATTCTCCCTGTTGGTTTTTCATTTCCGTGGTCACTTCTAGTAACGGAAGTGGGTTGGAAAGCGCTTCTGATAGCTGATAATCAAAGCGAATGACCCGCCCTTGCTGTTCAAACCCTAAAAATTCAAGGGGAGCAATATTTGAATTTCTGACTTTCGAGTTGGCTTTAAGAACCGAATAACTCAATGCTGGCATAGTTATCTGTATTTTATCGCCATCCATATTAAACTCATTGTTGCCTGCTATCCATTGATAGCCTTTGCTACTGGCAGTTAGGGTAATCGTTTGTGGCTCGCTGGCCGGATTAAAGGCGAGCAAAAACTCGGTAGCCTGCTGTTTGTCCACCCGTGAAATGGCAAATGCATACTGACTGCCTTCACTTGGGCGAGTAAAAGTAACACCTCGACGCAAGGTTGGGTGGTCCATACGCAGTTGGGCTAACCTTTGCAAAGCGCGATATAACGGATGATTTTGATCAAAATTCTCTGATGCGGTGGTGGCATCAGTGCCAAGCAAGTCCAATTCATTGTATGCTGCTACTTGTGAGGCAAACATGTCTTCTCGCGCGCCAACGTCTCCCCCTGTGCCAACGAAACCTTGTTCATCACCGTAATAGATCACTGGAATCCCCCGGGATAAATACATGAAAGTGTGGGAAAGTATAGCTCGCTGGAGTTTTTCCTCTTCACTGGCATTGGGCAAGCTCTGATTAATAAATAGCCCAGCTCGTCCCATGTGGTGATTGCCTAAAAAATTCATTAATAAATCTGCTTGGCTATCATTGTCATTGTAAAAGTCGTCATTTTCAACCAGTTGAAATACTTTAGAAGGAGGGGCGTTACGATAAAACACATCGGTCGCGGCGGCTTGAAAGCCAAAATCCAAAACTGAAGGCATATTCCCTAATGTGGTATAACTGCTCAGTTCAATAGGATCTGCACTATACACTTCACCAAATATATGGAAATTAGGTATGGCCTGTTGTTTCGCATGGCTTAAAATAGCGGGGCTGAAGCTTGACCAAAAGCTCATATCCACGTGTTTGACTGTATCGATTCGAAATCCATCAGGTTTGAATTCACTAATAATGTTTTTATATATTTCAATCATGCCGTTAAGCACTTGTGGATCTTTTGTGTTCAAGTCGTCTAAACCTGAGAAATCGCCATTAATTAAGCTTTCACCCTGCCAAATACTATCGCCTTGGTTGTTATAATATTTAGGATCATTTAGCCAAGAGGGGACTTTGTCATTTTCGTATCCTGGGGGAACAAACGGCGTGTATTTGTCCCCAGATTCAACTTGAGCAACAGATTTATACGGACAGCTAGGTTCGTCTGTATAGCTACCATCGGGGTTATGGCATTCTCGATAACTGATGACATCCGCCGTATGATTGGTAATGATATCGAAAAATATTTTGATGCCTTTGTTGTGGGCAGCGTTAATTAAATCTTTAAGATCTTGATGACTACCAAAATGTGGGTCGATTTGCGTAAAGTCGAGTATCCAGTAACCGTGATGGCCATAACCGTCGTTTTGAATGGCTTTGTTGCGTAAAATCGGCGTCATCCAGATGGCGCTGATCCCTAAATTTTTTAAATAATCTAATTTTTGTTCTAAGCCTTTAATATCACCGCCGTGAAAACCTTTCATATGGTCAATGATATTGCCACCTTGAGAAATGGGGATTGAGGCAGAGCCCTTATCGTTTTCTGGATTGCCATTATAAAAACGGTCAGGTATCACAAAATAGAAAATATCGTCGCGCACGTCTCGATTGAGGTAATCACTATAGATATCAGGATAAGACAAGGTAATGGGGTCAAGGGCGGGTTTTTGACTGCCTGTTACCGGTTGGTTTTGGTCTGAACAAGCGGATAAAACAGAGCTAACGAACAATAACCTAAGTAAACGGTTTAGTAATTTCATGTTGGGCTCTCTGTTAATTTACGGTAATTCACAACCACGAGCTGTGACAAATAGTGAATACCAATGCTCCCTTGATAATTCAATTTGTGAAGCTTGGGCGCAACCTTTGATACGCATTGAATTTGTGGTGCCAATAATAGGTTGAATTTTAGCGGGGTGACGCATTAAGAAAGCAAGTAAAATAGCTTCTGGTGATGTTTGGTAATCCGCTGCAAGTTTGTTAACCAAAGCTGCTGTTTGTTGAATATGTACTGGCTGATTCAGCAAACTTTTGCCGGTTAATATGCCTTGGCAGAGGCTTCCCCAGGCTTGTACCTGAACGTTATTTAACTGGCAATATTCCATGGTGCCAGTAGCAAAAGACAGGTCTTTTGCTTGGGGGTTATTTGCCAGCACGGCATCTTCTAAGAAATCTAAATGGGTTAAATTTAACTCGATTTGGTTGGCGACCAGGGGGACCTCGAGGGCATGCTGCAATAGCTTCATTTGATGTGAATTTTGATTCGAAACCCCAAAATGCTTGACCTTGCCACTGTTTTTTAGAATGGAAAATGCTTCGGCAACCTCGTGGGCGTCCATTAACGGATCGGGTCGGTGGAGTAGTAATATATCGATATAATCTGTATTGAGCCGGTTAAGTATGCCGTCTACAGATGATAAAAGGTATTGTTTAGAAAAGTCGAAACGTTTAGGACCTTGTTCATCTTCAAATACAATTCCACATTTAGATTGTATTAAAATATTTTCCCGTAATTCCGGACGTGCTTTTAGTACTTCTCCAAAAACCTGTTCCGCTTTTCCCATGGTGTAAATATCAGCGTGGTCAAAACTGTTAATTCCACATGCAAGGGCTGAGTCAATTACATCATGGGCCTGTTTAACATGTTTGGATTCAAATGGTGATTTTCCCCATTCTCCACCTAGTCCCATACAGCCCAAAAAAATTGGGCTCATGTTGGGAAAATACGAATTCAATGGTATTTGTTTCATGCCAGCATCTTTTAAAATCAATTAATCTGTTCATTCTAATCAGTTTACATAAAGATTACATTGAATACGTATGCCCTAGCTAACTAAAAACCATTTTGAACACCGTCCTATGTCTAATGATATTCCAAATCTCGCACTTTTCCCCAAAACACACGGTATGAGAACAAGGTGTACGCAAAAATACAGGGAATAACAATCAGTGCGCCATACAAGATGACACGCAGAGATTCCGGGGCGCTAGCAGCTTGCCAAATATTGAGTTCACCGGGCACAACAAAAGGATAAAAACTAAACGCCAATCCTAAGAAACTAAAGGTGAAAATGGCGGTACACAGCACGAAGGGCAACCAGCAACCTGCATCATCTTTAAGGGGCAGTTTTTGTAATGTGAAGTAACCAATGACAAAAAAGGCAAAACACAATATGGGCACCAAGGCAATTAAATAGGCTAGGGGAGGTTGGGTCCAACGTTCGAATACAAACGAGTTAATGAGGGGATTAATTATACACACAGCCAAAATCCCAACGAGACATACTTTTCCTGCATTTTTTGCCCATTTTATTGCTCTTAGTTGCAACTGGCCTTCGGCTTTCATGATCAACCAACAAGCACCAATTAATGCATATGCCATTGCTACGCCAGCGGCACTGAGTAGGCTAAATGCTACTGACTTCAAACTAATTTCAAAGCCCATAACAAACATGCCCAACATGTAACCCTGAGCCGCTGCGGCAATAAAAGAACCCAACTTAAATAACTTGTCCCATCGGTCTTTTTTATGGGCGATTACCTTGGCTCTAAAATCGAAGGATACGCCACGAATAATTAAGCCAATGAGTAAGATTGCTGTTGGTAAATAAAGTGCTTTTAAAATAATACTGTGAGCACTGGGAAAGGCGACTAACATCAATCCAACTGCCAACACTAACCAAGTTTCATTGGCATCCCAAAATGGGCCGATTGAGGCGATCATTTTGTCTCTTTGTTGTTGATTATCCATGGGTAACAGTAAACCCACACCCAAGTCGTAACCGTCGAGAATGGCGTATACGAGTACGGAAAACGCCATTAAACCAGCAAAAATGATGGGTAACTGATGATCTAAAATCATTGGCTTTCCTCCGCCGTTGCTCTGGTGCGTGCGGGTGTGTATTCAGCCGCATCGTATTCTTCAATTTCCACAGACTTTCTAGCCATGTAAAACAAGGTTTTTATGTAAGCAAATAACAAGAATGCATAAAGGGACAGATACATGGCTAAGCTCACTCCAACATTTTCTGGTGCGATATCTGTTACCGCATCTGCGGTGGTTAAAATACCGCTCACCAAGTAGGGTTGACGGCCAATTTCAGTAACGTACCAGCCCGCTAAAGTTGCCACCCAACCAGAAAAAGTCATGCCAATAAAAAATTTCAACATCCAAGGGGCAAGTGAACCTTTTCGCCACAAGAAATAACTTGCCACCCAACTACTGAATAACATCAGCATGCCTAAGCCAACCATGATTCTAAAACCGTAAAACACAGGCTTAACGGGCGGATGTTTACCCTCAAACTCGTTTAGACCTCTAATTTGTCCATCGGGATCATGGGTTAAAATTACACTGGCCATTTTCGGTATGGCAATCTCAAAATGATTTGTACGTTGTTCTTCATCAGGGACTGCAAATAATAGCAGTGGCGCACCATTTGTTGTTTCCCAGACGCCTTCCATTGCTGCCACTTTTTGCGGTTGATGCTCGAAAGTGTTGAGTCCATGCATATCACCCATAACCACTTGTAAAGGGGTCAGTATGGCCGCTAGAAAAATTGCGGTTTTTAAAGCCAGATTAGGCGCTTTTTTGTTGTCACCGCGAAGGATTCGGTAAGCCGAAATGCCTGCAATTAGAAAACAAATGGTTAATCCTGATGCTAACAGCATGTGCCCTAAACGATAGGGGAAGGATGGGTTAAAGATAATTTCAAACCAGTCCACTGCATAAGCGACACCATCACGCATCTCAAAACCTGTAGGAGTATGCATCCAAGAGTTGAGGGCCAAAATCCAAAATGCAGAAAGTGATGTCCCTATAGCAACAATAAAGGTTGATAAGGTATGGAGCCAGGGAGGCACGCGATTAATGCCAAATAGCATGACTCCCAGAAACGTTGCTTCTAGGAAAAATGCAGTCATGATTTCGTAAGCGAGAAGAGGTCCTGCAATATTGCCTACCGTGCCCATAAAACCAGGCCAGTTGGTGCCAAATTGAAATGACATCGTAATTCCGCTCACTACGCCCATTGCAAATGTAAGGGCAAACACTTTTACCCAAAATCGATAAATTCGCATCCATACAGGGTGCTTACTAATGTGAAAACGAACGCGAAAATAGAAAAGCATCCAACACATAGCAATGCTAATCGCTGGAAATAAAATGTGAAAACTAATATTTGCTGCAAATTGAATGCGAGAGAGTAGCATTACGTCTGCCATTGAAAACCCCTAGCGGCGCTGATTTTAGCCGTGTTTAATTAATCTTAAAACTTGATGAATTTACCCTACTTACGGCGATAATCTGCTGTCTAACCTGAACCCTTTTGAATTAACTACTTTTTAAAAACTTATCCTTCATATCTAAAACTTTACCTACCCCGGAACCTAGCTTCATTAAGGTTGATAGCTTTTCTGGACTTAAGCGCTGCAACTCTTCACTCCACTGAGTCACGTTTTCCAATAAGTCATGAATTTCTTTTAACTGTTGTTGGGCATATTCTTCTTGTTGATTCGCCGGCGTAACTAAAAGGGTATCTCGAAGGACGCTCATAGTGGGCTCAATTTCTCGTTTACGACGCTCTTCAAATACCTTGTTTGCCATATCCCAAATGCTACCTAAAGATTTAAAGTAATCTTTTCGATCTCCAGGCACATGATGCATTTGTACTAGCCGCCATGACTGTAATTCCTTCAATCCCATACTGACATTCCCGCGAGAAACATTCAGAGCTTCAGCAATGTCATTGGCGCTTAAAGGCTCTTCACTTATTACTAAAAGCGCATACATTTGCCCGACAGTGCGGTTAAACCCCCAGCGGCTGCCCATTTCACCAAAATGCATAACGAAGGTTTCTATCATGGGTGTCATTTTCATGGATAATTATCTCTTTTCTGAAGTTTCAGTAATTTCTGAAAATTATAAACGTTAATTGATGTAGATCAAATATTATTTTGTTTATTTGTGATTATGGGAGCAGGAAGGTTATCTCTCGATAGGTTCTTTGGCTTCGAAAAACGAACAGCATAATCCATCCTTTTCCAGTTTAGTTAGTCTGCTACAGGTTAACTAAACTGTCTGTTAAAAAAAGCTGCGATCACCTTTATATGGGGGGTGTGCAAAGTACCAATTTTATTTAATTCACTATTAAAAAATCGAAAACATCAAATCAACCCCACCCACTTTAGAATTCATGAGCCTAATTCATGTATTAATGAAATTATATCATTTTTATTCATGTGTTAATCCGCGTATAAAACACTCTCTCCTTTGACTTACGACTTATATAAAAATTGCAGTGCCTTTTGATTACGTGACTTAGGTTCTGGCGATAGTGTCGCGAAAGCATTTATTGATTAACAAAGTCGTTAGTTAAAGCGGGAATGTCCATACAGGGCAGAAGATAAATTTAGGTTTTGTCGCAGATAAATTGGATACAGATCAGCATGAATAAAGAGTTTACATTTACCATTAACAGCGTCGCCTTTGATGAAGACTATCATCCATCGGAGAATACTCGTATCACTACCAACTTCGCTAATTTGGCGAGGGGGCAGAGCCGTCAAGCAAACTTGCGTAATGCGCTTAATATGATCGACAACAGTTTCAACGGTATGGCGTGTTGGGATAATCCAAATGGAAACCGCTATTCTGTGGGGTTGGATATCATCACCGTCGATATTGACATTGAGGGCAGTGGTCGTAGCTTTCCATCGATTGAAATATTAAAAACCACTATCGTAGATCATAGAACCAATAAGCGCATAGACGGCATTGTGGGCAATAATTTCTCGTCTTATCTGCGAGACTATGATTTCAGTGTTTTATTGTTAGAACATAATAAGAACCAGCCGAAATTTAGCATCCCGGATAACTTTGGCGATCTGCATGGCAAACTATTTAAATCTTTCGTTAACTCAGACGCCTACAAACAGCATTTTACAAAGCTACCTGTTATTTGTCTCAGTGTTTCGGATAACAAAACCTATTATCGGACAGAAAATCAACATCCCATATTAGGTGTTGAATATCAGGCAAGCGATTCATCTTTGACGGAACTCTATTTCAAAAAAATGGGCTTGCAGGTACGCTATTTTATGCCGCCGAATAGCGTAGCGCCACTGGCTTTTTATTCCTGTGGAGATTTGCTAAATGATTACACAGCACTAGAGCTGATCAGCACCATTAGCACTATGGAAACCTTCCAAAAAATCTATCGACCAGAGATTTATAACGCCAATGCCGTTGCTGGCCAGTGTTATCAACCGAATTTACAAAATCAGGATCATTCAATTACTCAAATTGTGTATGACCGGGAAGAGCGCAGCCAGTTGGCAAATGAGCAAGGAAAATTCGCTGAAGAGCATTTCATCAAACCTTACCAACGTGTCCTTGAACAGTGGTCTGCTAATTACGCTTAATCATCAACCTAATATAAGATTTTATTCATTATGAAAACACTACTACCTACCTCAACTGCGGGCAGTCTGCCTAAACCTGCATGGCTTGCACAACCTGAGACACTTTGGTCACCATGGAAATTGCAAGATGAAGAGCTAATTGAAGGCAAGCGAGATGCGTTACGTCTATCACTTCAAGATCAGCAACAAGCTGGGATTGATATCGTCAGTGATGGTGAACAAACCCGCCAGCATTTTGTAACTACTTTTATTGAACACCTTGATGGGGTTGATTTTGAAAAGCGTAAGACTGTGAAAATTCGCGATCGCTATGATGCCAGCGTACCCACAGTGGTTGGTGCTGTTGCTCGTCAAAAAACAGTTTTTGTTGAAGATGCTAAATTTTTACGAAAGCAAACCAAACAACCCATTAAATGGGCGCTTCCCGGGCCGATGACGATGATTGATACCTTGTTTGATGATCATTATAAAAGTCGCGAAAAATTAGCTTGGGAGTTCGCTAAAATTCTTAATCAAGAAGCCAAAGAGTTAGAGGCGGCCGGGGTTGATATTATTCAATTCGACGAGCCCGCCTTTAATGTGTTTTTTGATGAGGTAAATGATTGGGGTATCGCTACTTTGGAACGGGCAATTGAAGGGCTCAAATGTCAAACTGCGGTACACATTTGTTATGGTTATGGCATAAAAGCCAATACGGATTGGAAAAAGACCTTGGGCTCAGAGTGGCGGCAATATGAAAAAGCCTTTCCCAAATTGCAAACATCGAATATCGATATAGTTTCATTGGAATGTCAAAACTCTCGAGTTCCTATGGATCTTATTGAACTTCTTAGAGGTAAAAAAGTGATGGTAGGGGCCATTGATGTGGCAACTAATAAAGTAGAGACTCCTGAGGAAGTCGCTAATACCTTGCGAAAGGCCCTTGAGTTTGTCGATGCTGACAAACTATACCCATCGACCAACTGTGGTATGGCTCCTTTGCCGCAACAGGTGGCTCGCGCCAAATTATCCGCATTATCCGCGGGCACTGAATTACTGCGAAGCGAGCTTAAAAACTAATAACACTCAAGTTTAAACATGGAAAACTTAACGTCTGCAGTTTAATCTACTTAAATAGTAAAAAAGACTGTGGACGTGACTTCTGTGAATTTGATTAAGTATTTGCTGTGCTTGTATGTGTTCTTAGCAACAGATGCCTTTAGTGGGGAGACCTCATTATTATTGGATAATGGCGCTTATAAAATCCCTGCAATCTACTCTACCCCCTCCAGCCCCGGGAATTATCCGGCTGTCATTTTATTGCACGGAACGGCATCGAATAAAAATGAAGTGGGAGATTTATATGCAGTATTTGCCAAACAGCTAAGAGAGCATAATATCGCATCCATTAGAATCGATTTTGCTGGTACTGGCGATAGCGAAGTAGATTACCTGAAGTACACTTTAGACAGTGCAGTTGCTGATGCAAATATGGCACGGTTGTTTTTAACTGAACAACCACAAATAGATAGCGACGCCATCGCCGTGCTTGGATTTAGTCAAGGTGGGTTGATTGCTCAATTGTTAGTGATAGAGCATCCAGAACTTGCTGCTTTGGTAACTTGGTCATCAGTGGTTGGTGATGGCAATGAGGCGTTTTTAAGTCTATTCCAAGCTAAATACCCAAACGCCTTAGATAACGGTTTCGCCCAATTAACCTTTGACTGGCGAGGCCCCTTGAGTTTGAGTTTGCAATGGTTCGAGCAGGTCAAAAAACAAAAATCGTTAACTGAATTGGCGAACTATACTGGGCCCACTTTAGCCATTGCTGGTGGCGCTGATGACATAGTTGATCCAATCTCCTCAGTTCGGTTAATTCAAGGCGTAGGCTCCGAAGATGGCCAAGCGGTGGTGCTCAAAGGGGCCGACCATATATTTAATGTTCTAGACTCAGCCGCCCATGAAGACGAGGTTTTGCTAAAAATTACCTTGCAATGGTTACTAGAAAAGTTACATTAAATTCATGTTATTCGTTTCATTACGCACACTTAACCAAAATAAACTAGGTGAATTTAACCGTTGGAAAATATAAGTATAAGAAAAGCAACAATAGACGATCTTGAAAAATTAAGAGAATTAGAACAGAAGCTGATTGCCGCTGAGCGTCCTTTCAATTCCATATTAAAAACAAAAGATGCTATTTACTACGATATCGAAAGTTTAATTACCAGCAAGTCTTCGCATTTGGCTGTAGCGGAAATTGATGGTGAGATTATCGCCACTGGCTATGCTCAAATACGTGAGTCTAAGATTGCCCATAGACATGATTATCATGTTTATTTAGGTTTTATGTTTGTAGCTCAAGAGTATCGTGGTTTAGGAATTAACAAACAAATTATGCAAAGGCTAGTTACCTGGGGTAAAGAGCAGAATTTGAGTGATTTTTACCTAGATGTTTATGCCACCAATGAATCGGCTATTAAAGCCTATAGAAAAGCCGGATTTGCTGAATCCACCTATGAAATGAAGCTGAATCTGTAGAGTAGCTTAGTCTAAAAATTGTTTAAATAAGTGATACAAAACCGCAATTTATACGTTATAACAAATAGATTTGTTTAGTTTATTGGGTTTACGATTTATGAAATTAAAACTTCTGTTTCTTTTGGTGGTCAGTTTTTTAGTTGCCTCATGTACTTCAATTCCTAAAGGGATTGAGCCAGTTAATAACTTTGATTTAAATAAATATTTGGGTACTTGGTACGAAATTGCTCGTTTTGACCACAGCTTTGAAGAAGGTTTAGAGCGAGTGACTGCCGAATACACTCTGCTTGATGATGGTGGAGTGAGGGTGACTAATCGTGGTTTTAATCCAGAAAATAATGAGTGGAAAGAAGCGGAAGGCAAGGCCTATTTTGTTGGAGAGGAATCAACGGGGCATTTAAAAGTATCATTTTTTGGTCCATTTTATGCCAGCTACATCATATTTTTCCTTGATCAAACTGGCTATGAGTATGCTCTAGTCAGTGGTCCAAACCGAGATTATTTGTGGATCCTCAGTAGAGAACAAGAACTGCCAAAATCAACTGTAGAGATGTTGATTCAAGAGGCCAGTGACGCCGGTTTTGATACTTCCAAGTTAATTTTCGTTGACCATAACTAGTCAAAGATATGAGGTTTCGTGCATAAATAATGAAATTAATATTTATGTATGAAGGTCTTAGCTAAAAAGCAAACTCGAAACTAGTAAAACGCGGATGGAAAAACATGCTCGAAAGTCAGCTTGAAGTTGTGCGCCAAGCCAAGCAATTTTTAATAGAAACTGATAATAAGGATTATCAGGAGATTTTGAAACCCCATTTATCCGGAAGCGCGGGTATGCATATGCGGCACATTCTTGATCATTATTTAGCTTTAAAAAATGGTATCAGCCATAAGCTTATTGATTACGATAAGCGGAACCGATATACGGAATCTGAAAGTTGCCCTCAAGCTGCATTAAAGCAATGGCAGGAAATTGAAAACTGGCTAGTTCATGTTTGCCAACAAGATCTCAATGTGGATTTGCAGGTAAGCAGTGAAGTGAATGCTAATAAGGTCGAAAAGGTAAACGTGCACTCTACGCTCGCCAGAGAGTTAATGTTTATATCAAGCCATGCTATTCATCATTTTTCGTTACTCAATGTGATTCAATCTTTAAGAGGTAACACAACGCCTGAAAACTTTGGCGTCGCTCCTGCCACCATCAGTTTTCAGCGAGAAAAGGCGGGTAAAGTGTCGGTTGCCAATCCATAAATCCTTCTAAAACTCCTATCTAAATGCATAAAACCATAGAAATTTTGTGGTTTTTATGCATAATATCGCCGCTTAAATTCCAATCTACAAAGGTTTTAGCATGTCTATCGAACAAACTCTTTTATCTCGCAGCAACAAAGCGTGTGAATTATGCGGCGCAACTGACTCATTGGTCGTGTATGAAGTTCCGCCAGAAGAGGCCCATGCAGATAAATGTATTTTAGTATGCAGTACATGCCAATCACAAATAGCGGGTGATGCAGAGCTTGATATGACCCATTGGCGTTGTTTAAACGATAGTATGTGGAGCCAAGTACCAGCAGTGCAAATCGTCGCATGGCGGATGCTTAAAAGGTTGTCTACTGAAGGCTGGGCTCAGGATCTTTTAGACATGTTATATCTAGATGAAGATATGCTTAAATGGGCAGAGTCAGGTCTTGTTGAGCAAAATGAAGAGCCAACCTTAGATTGTAACGGCACAGCGTTGCAGGCTGGCGATACAGTCACTTTAGTAAAAGATTTGAACGTAAAAGGCGCGAATTTTACCGCCAAACGCGGAACCGCAGTTCGCGGTATTGCGTTGAGCAGTAATCCTGAGCATATTGAAGGCAAAGTGAATGGTCAGCGAATAGTGATCATCAGTGCCTATACCAAAAAATCATAATCGTAGTATAGGCATCAGCCCGAAGGTCGCCTTGCGTGTTTTGATGTGGAAAAATATTTCCATGGGCTAAAGCGCCATGCTACAGGGAGGGGTTTGTATTCTTTCCTCGTTGCTGTAGGTGGGGGATTTATCTCCTAGTTTTTGCCTTTGTATTTCCATGGGCTAAAGCGCCATGCTACAGGGTCGGGTTTGTATTCTTTCCTCGTTGCTGTAGGTGGGGGATTTATCCCCTACGTTTTTGCCTTTGTATTTCCATGGCCTAAAGACCATGCTACAGGGTTTGTATTCTTTCCTCGTTGCTGTAGGTGGGGGATTTATCCCCTACGTTTTTGTTCTTATCATCCATGGGCTAAAGCGCCATGCTACAGGGTGGGGTTTGTATTCTTTCCTCGGTGTTGTAGGTGGGGGATTTATCCCCTACGTTTTTGCCTTTGTATTTCCATGGGCTAAAGCGCCATGCTACAGGGAGATGGCGCACTCAACCTTCGTTTAACTTATACTGTTTCCACGCCTCTCCCAAATAAAGCTTCAACAGCTTCTCGGGGGCTTTCGGAAGTTCAACGCTCAATAGCAATCCTGGAGTGTCATTGAAATTTCCGTCTATACCCAAACAGTGAAATTTAGCCCCGAGTTTTAAATAATGCTTGGCTAGGATTGGAATGTCTTTTCCATCACTCTCTATGGCCGCCAGTAAGGTGGTTAAATGTGCGGATAAGTCGTGTTCTTTGGCAAAATCTAAAATTTCCGGGTGGGGTGGAAAATTGAATTTTTTATGGGGCGTTACTTTGTCTGTTGGTGTGACTAGCCCATGCTCGATTAATGCAACCGAACGTGGGTTATAAAGCTTACTCAACGAAACTGTGCCATATAGCGTCCGATAATGGGGAAATTTACATACAAATGCGCCAATACCTCGCCATAATAAAAACAATCCTTGGAAGCTCTTTTGATATTCGGGTATCAAAAATGATCGGCCTAGCTCAAGACAGGGTTGCTGTCGGTTTACAAATCCCGCCGAAAAGTTAAACATACGTGCCAAGTACAATTGGGATATGTCACCTTGTTCCAACAATTTGTCGGTTTGCCCCATCCGATATGCACCAATAATATTTTGTTTTTCATTATTAACCACAAATAATTGGGTGTAAGTGGCATCAAACTCATCAGTGTCTATTGGTTCACCGCTGCCTTCATTATGCTGGCGAAAAACGAGTTCCCGTAATCTGGCAATTTCAACTACTGTGTTAGGCAGTTGGTGTTGATAGCCGTAATAAACGGAGAATTCTTTGTGCACTAACAAACATTGATCTTTAGGTAGATTTTGCAATTCCTGGGCTATTTGTTGCCAAGGCACTTGATTTGCCAATGGTGCTTGTTGAATTTGTTGATCCGCAGGCCACGCCATATTCCAAAAGGGGTCTTGAGAATAACTCTGAATCCTGCAAAGTGCGGCCTGTTGTTTACTGTCTTCAACTTTATAAGTATTTGGCTTTACTAATGAACCACAGCTAATTTGTACTTGAGAGTTGTTTTTATTGAGTAACTCTCGAGCTAACATGAGCAATCTAAAGCGGTAATAAACCCGTCCTAGTCGATAGAATAAGGGACTATTTTGACCACTTACAAAAATGGGTAAAAAATGCGCTTGAGAAGCGTTAATAAGTTTCCCCACTATGCGGTTCCAATGATGTTCACTTATGCGTTTCTTATCGCCTTGGTAGTATGCAACACGACCTGCGGGGAATACCAATAACGCACCACCTTGTTTAACATGTTTCAAGCTTGCACGAATAGAAGGTGTATTTTTAGGATCGCGCTCAGACAATGGATTGGTAAAAATAAAGTAGTCTTTGAGCTCTGGAAAAAGTTTTAATCCTTGATTGGCTAACACTTGCAGGTCTGGACGTATTTGACCTATTAGCAAACACAATATTACGCCTTCTATACCACCAAATGGGTGATTACTAGCAATTACCAGTGGACCAGATTTAGGAATATTTTTTTGAACAGTCTCTCCACCTAACACTTCAATATTGAGTACTTCCAATAATTTTTCGGCAAACGCTTCTTTTTCAAGCCCTTGCATTTGATGTTGCTTATAAAGAACATCCATTTTCTTAACGCCCACTAAGCGGTCTAAGAGTTTAAGGGCAAGTGTGAGCGGTCCTTTTTTTTGCTCCACAAGATTAACCAGACTGATAGATGTCGACACCTGATGCTGCATATTTTCAGTTATTCTCAACAACGACAATTAATCTTTACCTTATAACAGAAGCTATTTATGCAATGCAAAAGATTATTTTTGCAATTTTTCGGGCATAATAGGGGGAAGATTTAGCGTAAACTATTACTATAGGCCAATGATGAATAAAATTACGATTACTGCCCCAGACGATTGGCACCTGCATTTCCGTGATCACGATATGTTAGGGGAAACGGTTCCAGCAACTGCCAGGTGTTTTCAACGTGCCATTGCAATGCCAAATTTAGTACCGCCCGTCACTACTGCTAAAATGGCAATGGAATATAAATCACGGATTTTGGCCGCCCGACCTGAAAATAGTCATTTTGAGCCACTCATGGTGTTGTTCCTCACGAATGAGACCAGTAAGCAAGATATCATAGATGCTAAAAACGCAGGTGTGGTAGCAGCTAAATTGTATCCTGCCGGTGCGACTACCAACTCAGATGCAGCAGTAGCTGGAATAGAAGCTCTGTATCCCGTTTTTGAAGAAATGGCCGAACAGCAAATGCTGCTACTCATTCATGGAGAAGTGACGCAAGCCCATATTGATATTTTCGACCGAGAAAAAGAGTTTATCGATCAGCATCTTGCACAAATTGTAGAACGTTTTCCTCACTTGAAAATAGTCTTTGAACATATCACTACCTCTGACGCTGCGGAGTTTGTTTTGCAAAGTTCTGACAAGGTAGCAGCCACCATTACCCCACAACATTTATTATTGAACCGTAATGATTTGCTAGTGGGAGGGGTCCGTCCTCACAATTTCTGTTTACCTGTACTTAAACGTAACACCCATCAGCAAGCCTTAAGAAAAGTCGTTGCTAGCGGTTCTAAAAAGTTCTTTTTAGGGACGGACTCTGCGCCCCATGAAAAGCATAGAAAAGAATCCGCATGCGGATGTGCAGGCTGTTATAGTGCGTGGAGTGCGTTAGAATTATACGCGCAGATATTTGACGATTTAGGTGCAATCGATAAGCTTGAGGGTTTTAGTAGTCACTTTGGTGCAGACTTTTATGGCTTAGCACGCAACACCCAAACCGTAACATTAGTCAAAGAAAAGTGGCAAATACCTGAACAAATCATCCTTCCAAACGGAAACCCCATTGTACCGTTTTTCGCAGGACAAACAGTTGATTGGAAAATAGAAAACCTTTAATGATGCAATTAAGGCGAATGTTTTCTTTATATAAATTAGCCTCCATATCAACCGGTAATTTAGTCATATTATTACTGGGTTTTTATTATGGTGGGGCGTCCGCACAATCTTCCGAAGATTTTTGGGTTTTGGCATATCCTGAACCGCCTTTTGTTGAACAGACAGATAAGGGCAAGTTAACAGGTTTTTTAGTTGATGAAGTGAACGGGATTTTGACAACCGCTGGGATTCATCAGCAAATTCTACTAGCCCCTTGGAAACGCCTTGAACAAGAAGCTAAAATTAAAGCGAATGTGTTGGCCTTTGCTTTGACTCGCACGGCAGAAAGTGAGCAAAATTATCACTGGATTACGCCTTTAACTGCAAATGTGTATTCAGTTTATAGCTCTCAAAAACTCGCTAGCCCGTTAAATAATCTTGAGCAATTATCTGAATTTGACTCCATTGCAGTATTAGAGAATGATGTTCGTCACAAAATACTGCAGGCGCAAAATGCTAAGAACATTCACGCCTATACAAGTTGGTCAGAGGCAATTGATAGTGTCGTTAATGAACACTCCAGTGCAATATTTTTTTCGGATGCAGGAATGCAATATTTTTGTCGCGTCCAAGGGAAAGGCTGTAGTCAGCTAGAACGCGTATTTATGTATGAAGAAACGGTCACTTATCTTACGTTGTCAAAACTGGAGTCAAGCCCAGAGTTGGTGAACAGATTAAAAAATGCGGCAAAGCAATACAAACAATCAGATGCATTTAAACGAATTTCTAAATATTGGCTTAAACAATACGAAAACCTGCCTATTCCTATGCATATGGAAGAAGGTGTACTTAATTTGTGGAATAAATAATCGGACCTGACTATGACTAAACTTGTTAGTTATCAAAATCAAGAAACTTATGCCTTAATCACTATCGATAATGGGAAGGCCAATGCTCTTTCACCAGACGTTATTGAGCAAGTAAATTTGTGTTTAGACAAGGCTGAGAAAAATCAAAAAGTAGTGGTGTTAACTGGCAAAGCAGGTATGTTCTGCGCAGGTTTTGATTTAGGCGTGATGAAACAGAGTGTTGAGTCAGCAAGGGAGCTCGTGAAAATGGGCTCAATGTTGTCAAAGCGCCTTTTATCCTTTCCAACCCCGGTTATTGCTGCTTGCTCAGGACATGCGGTAGCCAAGGGAGCATTTCTTTTGTTATCAACGGATTATCGTATTGGTACCGACGGAGATTTTAAAATTGGTTTGAATGAAGTGGCCATCGGTATGACCATGCACCAAGTTGGTATTGAGTTGGCGCGCAACCGTTTAACTCCTCGCTTTTTCAATCGTTCGGTTATTAACGCTGAAATCTTTAGTCCTGGACAAGCACTAGAGGCCGGATTTTTAGACTTGGTAGCGAAGCCCAAAAAGTTTGAAAAAACCGTCAACAAAGTTGCCTCCGCAATGGCTTCTTTAGATTTGAAATCTCACCGGGCAACTAAATTGAAAGCAAGAGCTGAACATTTGGCCGCTTTAGAAAAAGCCATTGAGATTGATCTCAATAGTTCTATCTAACTACTTTTAACCTTTATTTTAAAGAGAGCACTTTAGTGACCCAATTTTCGTCTTTGCCATTAAAACCTGAACTTGTTAGTAATTTGGAAACCCTTGGATTTGAGGGGATGACCGAAATTCAACAACAGAGTCTTCCCAAAATTCTGGCAGGCAAGGATGTCGTTGCAAAAGCAAAAACCGGCAGTGGCAAAACTGTTGCTTTTGCGTTGGGGTTGCTAAATCGACTGAATGTGGAGCGCTTTAGAGTGCAAACATTGGTTATGTGCCCTACTCGTGAATTGGCTGAGCAAGTAGCAGAAGAAATTCGTCGAGTTGGGCGGATGATTGATAATATGAAGGTCCTCACCCTGTGTGGAGGAAGTCCTATGGGGCCGCAAATTGGTTCCCTTTCCCATGGCGCGCATATAATTGTTGGTACTCCAGGGCGGATAATGGATCACCTCTCTAAACGTCGTCTTAATTTAGCTGAAGTGAATACGCTGGTATTAGATGAAGCCGACCGAATGTTAGATATGGGCTTCGAAGAGGAAATGGAAACCGTAATTCGAGCTGTACCCACTGACCGACAAACTCTTTTATTTTCAGCGACCTATCCGGATCAAATTAAACAGATTAGCCTCAAGATACAACGCAATCCCATTGAAGTTACGGTGGAATCAACCCATGATACCAGTAAAATTAAACAAATCTTTTTTGAAGTAGAAGAACCCCATAAAATTAAAGCAACTGCAGCACTGTTGACAGAATTTCAACCAGAGTCGGCGATCATATTTTGCAATACCAAAATAGCTTGTCATGAACTCTTAGAAGCACTGGCTGAAATGGGATTTTCGGTGGATGCATTGCACGGTGACTTAGAACAAAAAGATCGTAATCAAGTTTTAGTCCGCTTTGCCAACAAAAGCTTATCGGTATTGATTGCCACAGATGTTGCATCAAGAGGGCTCGATGTGAAGGGCGTAGGCGCAGTCATTAACTATCAAATTACCCCAGATCCGGAAGTACACATTCACCGGATTGGTCGCACAGGTCGTGCGGATGCAGAAGGATTAGCCTTGACTCTATGCACGCCAAAAGAGATGGGGCGAGCAAATGCCATTGAAGATTATCAGCAACGAAAGATTGAATGGAAAGGAATTCAAGCCCTTCGTTTTCATGCCAACCGCATTGTTCAACCTGAGTATCAAACAATCTGTATCGACGGTGGGAAAAAAGCCAAATTGCGTCCTGGTGATATTTTAGGGGCCCTAACCAAAGATGCGGATGTCTCAGGGGAAGATATCGGTAAAATAAAAGTAACGGCAACCCATAGCTATGTGGCAGTGAAGGTAAGGAGTGTTAAACGCAGCTTGAAGCAGTTTAACGAAGGTAAAATGAAAGGGCGTAAATTTAAAGCCAGAAAGTTACGTTAGTTTTTGCTTCATTAGGCTAAATCCGCGAATAAAAAACGCCCCGTAGACAAACCATTTCTTTAATACAAGAGTGCAAATGCACTCTTGTATTTCATTCGTTTCAATTACCACTACCAAATCTGCACCCGATCTTTTGGCTCCAGATAGAGTGCATCTCCTTTTTTTACATCAAATGCAGAGTAAAATTCCGAAATATTGGGTACTACTCCGTTCACTCTATATTTGGGTGGAGAATGGGGATCATTGTTAATTAGGTTACGTAAGGTTTCATCTCGCATAACGGCTGCCCAGACTTGAGCATAGCCTAAGAAAACCCGCTGTTGACCAGTGTAGCCATCGAGTATTTGAGACCCTTCGTCATGCAAGCTTAATTCATACGCTTTGAGGGCAATTCTCAAGCCTCCTAAGTCACCAATATTCTCGCCAAGGGTAAATTCGCCGTTAACGTGCAAATCTTTAAAGGGTTTAAACTTATTATATTGTTTGACCAATTGTTTAGTCCGCTTCTTAAACTCTTGTTGATCTGCGTCAGCCCACCAATTTCGTAATACCCCATCACCATCGAAGGTACTTCCCACATCATCAAAGCCATGACCTATTTCATGGCCAATTACAGCTCCAATAGCACCGTAATTAACAGCATCATCTGCGTCTATGTTAAAAAATGGTGGTTGTAATATTCCAGCTGGAAAGACAATTTCATTCGCTGGTGGGTTATAATAAGCATTCACGGTTTGCGGAGTCATATACCATTCATTTTTCTGCACTGGGCCTGGTTGTTTTTCAAGTAACTGCTGCCACTGAAGTTCATCAGAGCGCTTAATATTTCCGATTAAGTCTGATTTAGCAATCTGAAGTTGTGAGTAGTCTTTCCATTCATCGGGATAACCAATTTTAACTGTGAACTTTGATAATTTATCCAAGGCTTCAGTTTTGGTGGCGTCAGACATCCAATCGAGATTTTTGATACTGGTTTCGTATGTTGCTAATAGGTTATTAACCATATCTAACATTCGTGCCTTAGCGTCAGGGGAAAAATGTTGTTTCACATAAACTTCGCCCACTACCTCGCCTAGGTGATCATTAACAAAACTAACTCCTCTGCGCCATCTTGGTTTCTGTTCTTCAACACCGTTGAGTACTTTGCTGAAAAACTCGAAATGTGCCTTATCTAAATCAGTGGTTAAATAGGAGGCGGTTTGATTGATAACCATCCATTTTAGATAGGTTTTCCAAGTTGATAAGGGGGTTTTGGCAATAATATTGTCCAAGGCTTCCATATAATCTGTTTGCAGGAAGACTAGTGCATCTAAATCCGAAAGCCCTAGTTCTGCTAGCATGATGGGCCAATCAAAATTAGGCATTAGTTCTGAAAGTTTACTCACTGGTACTTTGTTATATTGGGCCGCAATATCCCGCGTTTTTTCTTTTTTCAGATGTTTAGAGGCGAGTTTTGTTTCTAGATCTACAATAATTTTTGCACTTTTTTTGGGATCTTCCAGGCCCACTAATTCCAACATTTTGACTATGTGTTTTTGGTATTTACCTTTTATTTCCTGATACGACCCTTTGCTGCTTGTGTAGTATTCTCTGTCGGGTAGGCCTAAACCAGCCTGCCACGAATGAATCATATAGAAATTTGGGTTTTTCATATCAATATATTGTTCAATGACAAAAGGTGTACCAAAGCTATGTATGTTGGCATATGCAAAATAACTCGCTAACTGTTGATGGTTTTCTATTGCATCTATTTTGCTAAATTCGGGGGTAAGGGGGGCAAGTCCTATTTTGTCTCGTGTATTCATGTCTGTATATGAGGTGTATAAGTCACCTACTTTTTGCTCACTACTGCCTTCTTTAAAGTGACCCTGTGACGCATTTTGGATGATAGCCAATACGTTTTCCTGGGCTTCATCAGCGAGTAATTGAAAGGAGTTTAGGCCTGTTTTATCGGCAGGAATTTCTACCTTGTCCAGCCATTTCCCATTAGCAAATCGATAAAAATCATCTCCTGGTTTAACTTCTTTATCTATATTATCCAAAATAATCCCTGAACTAGGGAGTTGAGGGGACACTTCTGCTTCCTTTGGGGACGGAATTTCAGTAGGAGGTTGTTCAATTTTAGGCGCAATCACTATGGGTGACTCTTCCACTTCAGGTGGCTCTGACAGATCTTTTACAGGAGTTTCATCTTGCGGTGATTCCGTCTGAGAGTTTGCCTTTTTAGGCTCTTCTGGCTGAGTTTCTTGTTGTTCAGAAACTTCGACTGGAGCGGGATCAGAGCAACCCCAGAGAAAAACAAACACCGTGAGTATTAAACAATAATATTTCATCAAACTCTCTTACGTTAGGTTGTAAACCAATAAAATGTATATTTGAATCGATTCTACAATCCAATTTATGCATGAATCGATTGAATGTTCCTTGAGTTGAAGAGCAAAACAGCAATTTCATTTGCACTTCCTAGAATTATGCCAGTACTAAGTATATAAGATGTATAATCTGTTTGGACTTAATTGGTTTAGAGCATGTTAGCCAAGTCTTACACCTTCAAGTTTTTCTAAAACTGTTTTTACTTAGTTGCAAAGCCTCAATAATCAACAGACGTAAAACAACGCTACATCTGAACTTATTTCTAATTATGCAATATTTGAGTTAACTTACCACTACAGACTATTTCCGTACAAAGGAATATTAATGAATGCTACTATTATCGCTCTGCTTGGATACATTAGCTGGACGTTACTTTTACTTATCCTATTAGCGGCCTATAGAACCATTTTAGTGAGCCAAAAACAACGATTACCCAATCAGTTTAAAGCGGACGGTTCTGATTCACCTGATTTTGGGCAACGACTCACTCGAGCTCACCTTAATTGTGCAGAAAGCTTTGTATTGATTGGCGGAACTATGCTGGCGGCGCTAGCGACAAACGCCTCTGCCATTACAGATACGTTGGCGTATTACTTGCTGGCAGCAAGATTAGGACAATCTGTTGTTCATCTTGTCTCGACCTCAGTGATGGCTGTTCAGATTCGATTTGTATTTTTCCTCATTCAAATTGGAATTTGTATTTATTGGCTGTTCAAGCTTGTGACAAATTTTGCGTATTAATATTTCTAAAAAATAAAAAGGTGATTATTTATGCTCGATATGAATTTATTCAAACAAATTTCCCCATGTGAATATGCTGACGCATTACCTCGAGAGCAATTTATTGATTATAAAATATCAAGTCTTTGGCCACAGCCACCGCGTATTGCTGGTCCGGCATTTACGGTAAATTGCGAACCTGGTGATCACCTAATGCTGCACGCGGCAATATATGAAGCTTCGCCGGGGGATATCATTGTAGTGAAATCTGACCCTCAGTATGCTGCCGCCGGCGGAAATGTTTGTGCAATTGCGAAAGAAAGAGGTATTGCGGGTTTTGTTATTGATGGCGTCATTCGCGACCTAGCCGAAACCCGAGATATACAATTCCCTGTGTTTGCCCGTGGGGTTATCCCTTATCCAGGGTCGAAAAAAGCGTATTCGCCGTTGAATCAAACTATTAAATGCGGTGGTGTAACTGTCAACCCCGGTGATATTGTTATTGCTGATGAAGAAGGTATTGTTGTTGTGCCTAAAGACCAAGCTGAGTCAGCCTATGAAATTGCAAAAGCGCGCACCGACAAAGATGCACAAACTTCATTACAACAATGGCAGGACAATCATAAGCGTAATATTGATAATATTATTTCGAAACTCAAATAGACTCTAGTTGGAACCTGAATGTTTTCATTTTTCGAGCGGTTGACTCAACCGTTCCCTGTTGAACACCCCACAACTCCGCCTAAAACCCTTATTGCTTTTTGTCGTCATTACACTAAAGGAATGTGGCCGGTTATTTTTACGGTATCGCTTTTAGCCGCGTCGGTAGCCGCCCTAGAAGTTTCGTTATTTGGTTATGTTGGTCAGCTTGTTGACTGGCTTTCAAACCGAGATCCCAAGACCTTTATTCAGCAAGAAAGTACCAGCTTAATCTGGATGGGATTGGTTATTTTGGTGATATTACCTTGTTTAGTGGTATTGCAATCATTGCTGACCCACCAAACTTTGTTGGGTAATTATCCAATGAAGATACGTTGGCAAGCACATCGCTATTTACTAGGGCAAAGTATTGGCTTTTTCCAAAATGAATTTGCAGGTCGTGTAGCAACAAAAGTGATGCAAACCGCTTTGGCAGTTCGCGAAGCGGTAATGAAATCACTGGATATTTTTGTTTATGTGAGTGTTTATTTTATCAGTATTCTGGTGTTGGTATTTTCCATTGATTGGCGCTTAACTGTGCCTTTGCTCGCTTGGTTACTTACTTACATTATCATTCTACGAACTTTTATTCCTCGGCTTAAAAAAGTATCGCAAAAACAAGCAGATGCCCGCTCGATCATGACCGGCAGAATCGTTGATAGTTATACCAATATTATGACGGTAAAACTTTTTTCCCACAGCCAGCGGGAATCTGAATATGCGCGAGAGGGAATGAGCGGTTTTTTGCATACTGTTTATCCACAAATGCGGTTAGTTACAACACTTTATGGATTCGTTTGGTTCTCTAACGCTTTACTGGTTTTTAGTGTTAGCGCGCTAGCTATTTATTTGTGGATAAATCAATTGGTAACGCCAGGGGATTTGGCGGTCGCCATTAGCTTGTGTCTAAGGCTCAATGGTATGGCTCAATGGATAATGTGGGAAGTCTCTTCATTGTTTGAAAATATTGGTACTGTTCAAGATGGTATTAACACCTTGGCCAACGATGTTGCGGTGAAAGACGCACCTGATGCGCCTAATTTAAAGGTTAGTGGCGGCGCCATCGAATTCAGAAATATCGATTTTGGTTATGCAGGCCCCGAAGGTAAACCCATTGATGTTTTTAAACAGTTAAACTTGTCCATAAAGCCGGGTGAAAAAGTCGGATTAGTTGGCCGTTCTGGTGCGGGTAAATCTACCTTGGTTAATCTTTTGCTAAGATTCTTTGATGTGCAAAATGGCAATATACTTATCGATGGGCAGGAAATTAAACAGGTCACTCAAGAAAGCTTGCGAGCCAATATCAGCATGGTGACCCAAGATACTTCCCTTTTACATCGCTCCGTAAGAGAAAATATTATTTATGGCCGCGCTGATGCAACAGAAGAGCAAATGCAAACTGCCGCAAAACAAGCGGAAGCTGATGAGTTTATTCAGCAGCTTTCTGACTTGAACGGCAATGTTGGTTATGACGCTCAAGTGGGAGAGCGGGGAGTAAAATTATCTGGAGGTCAACGGCAACGGATCGCCATTGCCAGAGTTATGTTGAAAGACGCACCTATTTTAATCTTAGATGAAGCAACTTCGGCATTAGACTCTGAAGTGGAAGCCGCTATCCAACAATGCTTGAACCAAGTTATGGTAGATAAAACCGTGCTCGCTATTGCCCATCGACTATCTACGATTGCGCAAATGGATCGCTTGTTAGTATTAGAGCAAGGAAGAATTGTCGAATCGGGTAGTCATAGCGAACTCTTGGCGCAAAATGGTATCTATGCAAAGCTATGGTCCCATCAAACAGGCGGTTTTATTGGTGTGGATTAATATTCACACCCACCAAGCAATATCAATATTTTGATGACTCTTCTGGTGTTCTAACGGAATAATTGAATTGGCAGATGAATTATTTAGTTCTCCCGTTGCGTGAGATTATCTGAGTTATAAGTTCATTCTAAGCGCGTAGAAGTGAAGCAAAGGTGTTTACTTGCAGTTGTTTGTTCCCTAGCTGTATTGAACAATTGCAACTCACGAAAACATCCTTCTCCTTAAAGTTGTTTTAGTACTGGCATTTTACGTCATGGAAACTCATTTTTACTTGAATAGCGGCGCTCAATGAGTATAATACGCGTCCCTCCTTGTGTGACTCCAAATTTTCCAATAAAAAATTGGTTGAAATCACAAGGTTGGTGTAACCGAAATTTGTTAGGGGTGTAGTTCCAATTGGTAGAACAGCGGTCTCCAAAACCGATGGTTGGGGGTTCGAATCCCTCCACCCCTGCCAATTTTCGTCAGAGCACATAAATTTGAATTTAAACATACTGGTTTTCTTGAAACACAATTGACCAGTATTTATTACGGAAGTAAGAATATGAGCGAAAAAGCAGAATCACCATCCAATTCATTGGATATGCTCAAATGGTTGATTATCGTCTTGATCTTGGGCGGAGTAATAGCTGCTAATACCTATTATCAAGAAATTTCTGTGCTTTATCGTGCACTTGCTGCTGTAGCATTGGTAGTGATTGCCGGCTTTATTGCCAGCAGTACGGTAAAAGGTAGCGCATTCTTAACTTTTGCAAAAGAATCTCGAGTTGAAGTTCGTAAAGTTGTTTGGCCAACGAGGCAAGAAGCAACAACGACGACTTTGATCGTTTTAGCGGCTACCGCTTTTATGTCTATTGTGCTTTATCTCCTAGATATGGCCATTGTGGAAATCGTATCTTTTATAACCGGTTTAGGAGTGTAAATCATGTCTGATAAAAAATGGTATGTAGTTCAAGCATTTTCTGGTTATGAAGGTCGTGTTCAAAAAACCTTAATTGAACATATTAAAATGAACGGCATGGAAGATTACTTTGGTGAGATACTTGTTCCTACCGAAGAAGTCGTTGAAATGCGTGCAGGTCAAAAGCGTAAAAGCGAACGCAAATTTTTCCCAGGCTATGTGCTTGTTGAAATGGAAATGAATGAAGAGTCTTGGCATTTAGTGAAAAGCGTTCCTAGAGTATTAGGCTTTATTGGTGGGACATCAGACCGACCTATGCCTATTTCTAAGAAAGAAGCGGATGCAATACTTAATCGTTTGGAAGAGTCAGTCGACAAGCCAAAACCAAAAACCTTGTTCGAACCAGGCGAAGTGGTTCGCGTTACCGATGGTCCTTTTGCAGATTTCAACGGTGTTGTCGAAGAAGTCGATTACGAAAAAAGCCGCTTGAAGGTGTCAGTACTTATTTTTGGTCGCTCTACACCAGTAGAACTAGAATTCGGCCAAGTCGAAAAAGGGTGAAGGAGGCTGAATTTAGCTTCGTAGAAGCGTTAGCCGACTGAACGACTGGCATGGATGTCAGGCTGGAATCCAGCGCCATGGATGGCGTCGAAGAAATTAAAATAAAGATGTCTAATAGGCATCTTTTTTGTTTTGGGGCTTTCAGAAATACAGCTTCTTTTGCTGCACGACCGCTCAAGGACGTGCGGGCTGGACGTCATACCAAGGACGGGTCAGCATGGGTTTTGTATATTACTAATCATTTCATTGAAGTGAATAGCTGGAACCAAGCCACAGGATGTGCACGAAGAGACGACGTTGAGTCGTCTTTTTTTTTGTAGCATGGTCTTTAGGCCATGGACTTCCAATTTATTTGCGGGGCTAAAGCACCCGCCTACAGGCCATGGGTTTTGAATTTATTTGTGGGGCTAAAGCACCCACCTACAGGCCATGGACTTCCAATTTATTTGCGGAGCTAAAGCACCCACCTACAGGGAATGTATTTGTAGCATGGTCTTCAGGCCATGGGTTTTGAATTTATTCGCGGGGCTAAAGCACCCGCCTACAGGCCATGGGTTTCCAATTT
The DNA here is from genome assembly GCF_030548205.1 of Aliiglaciecola sp. 3_MG-2023. GTDB lineage: Bacteria > Pseudomonadota > Gammaproteobacteria > Enterobacterales > Alteromonadaceae > Aliiglaciecola. The sequence goes on from NZ_JAUORV010000015.1 coordinate 130,001, forward strand.
ATTTGCGGGACTAAAGCACCCGACTACAGAGAAAAACACAAAAAAATCCCCACAACAGTTAAGTTTGTGGGGAGAAACTCTAATCAAGTTTCAAAGAGGTTATTCGTTGGTAATAGACTGCCCATGTTCCAATGTTGCTTTTTCCGAAGGAGAAAGAATTTGAATGGGCATGTTTGCCCAATTTTCTGGTGGCAATTCTGGAACCGTCTTGTTGTATCTGCTTTGCTTATCCAAATTGCTAAGGCTTAGCCTTAAGCTTTTAGTTACAGGTTGTTCAATCACTTCGCATGGACAGATGAAAATGCCGTGCTTGCGCGATAAAATCCCCAATTTCAAGCTACTCGAATAATGAATAATGGGTGCACCTAAAATGAGACCGATTAACACTGGAGCTAACCACCAAAACAGTAATGGAGTTAGATACCAAGTTAATGCTCCCCAAAAAATTGCAACTGTGGTCGCTGCCCATGTCCGTTTAAAAGCTTCGGACCATGGAACTGTTCTGCCTTCTCGGCTTTGAGCGTTCCAACTTACATTTTTTCCAGCTAAAGCATTTAAAACAAAATAGGCATGATAAGCCATCATCAATGGAGCTATTACGATGGCAACGACAATTTCGATCAATGTACTTGCAACGAGTTTGGATGCTCCACCAAACTCATAGCTACGATAAACCAAAGCATGAATTAAACTTAAAAATTTTGGCCCGATAAGCAGTACAGCGGTTGCGAAGAGCAAAGCAAAAATAGAATCGGATTTATCCACCGGCCAAGCAGGAAACAGTTGATGTGTCGCGGTAAAAAACACCTCATCAGAAGCTGCTCTAACAGTCGCGTCAATCGTACTTAGCAGCAATAAGACAAACCATACTAACGATGATACATAGGCGAATGCCCCCAAAACAAAATGTAGCTTACTGATGTTTTTCAAACCTGAAGTTTTAAGTAAACCAATATGTTGAAGGTTGCCCTGTACCCAGCGTCTATCTCTTGTTGCATAGTCAATAATATTGCTCGGTACCTCTTCATAACTGCCTTCAAGATCAGCCAGTAAATATACATGCCAGCCAGCTCGCCTTAATAGAGCGGCTTCTACGAAATCATGACTTAAAATCTCGCCACCAAAGGGCACATCACCGGGTAAGTGGGGGAGACCACAGGACGCCATAAATGCATCAATTCTAATAATCGCATTATGACCCCAGTAGTTGGCTGTATCAGTCTGCCAAAATGCCTGACCGGCAGCTAACGTTGGACAGTACAAACTAGAGGCAAATTGTAAAAAACGACCAAAAAGGGTGTTTTGCCTAATTGGAATAGGGACTGTTTGAATAAGCCCAGCCTTAGGATTACTCTGCAGAGTCTTAACTAAAGTAAGCATGCTATCTGCTGTCATCAAACTGTCTGCGTCCAACACAATCATCGATTGATAGTTAGCTCCCCAGCGCTCACAAAAGTCTTTTACATTACCCACTTTGCGGTCAGTGTTTTTTTCTCTGCGTCGATAAAACATATGTGAAGCAGTATCGGTTCCCATTCTTGCAATCAATTTATTCCAAGCTACTAGCTCAGCTTCTATCAATGGTTTCTGTTGAGTGTCACTTAACATGTAAAAATCAAAACTTGCTAAGTTTCCTGACTTTTCGATTTCCTTCACACACGCTTCAAAGCCAGACATGATGCGATTTGTGTCCTCGTTGTATACCGGCATGATAATGGCTTGGCGATGTCGAGTATCTAACTGGCCCGATTCCGCTTTATCTGGGGACTTTTGTAAGGTTACAGGATCGCGTCGCAGCATCAGCAGTGTGAAACCAATAATAGCGCTCCAAAATGCCGCTGAGATCCAAACAAAGGTCAGGGTGAATAAGAAAAGAAGGACGATTTCAATCGCCGTAAACCCATCCACTGAAAATATATCCGTCATTGCCCAACTACCGGCAATTGCCGTAAGCAAAACAAAAAAACCGTAGGCGTACTTTCGAGCCCCTTTTGCTGATGCTTTTATAAAGTGTTCATTCGCTACAGAAGACATTTGAACTCCTTTTAGTTGATTATTCGATTTCATTCTTGTTCCAAACGTAATTCCAGACTTCACTAATTGTTTTGCCCCTAAGGCTCAGAGAAAGTCTCATATCCACAGCTCTATCTTGGTCAGCTTTGAGTGTATAGGACACTCTCCAGCTCTTTTTATCGGGCAGTTGACGAACAACTAGCTCGTCATATTCACCACCATTTACTTGCAAATTAGCTTGGATAGGCACGTTTTGAGTTAACTTGGTTAATTGTTTCGCAGAAAAATCTACGATAATTTTACGCACTGTTTTTGCTGCTGGATTATCTTCACCAGGTAAAGCTGCCCAGCTATTTTTTGTCCGTATCACAGTCGCTAAGTTATTTTGATTTAGATCGCCAGACACAGTGGTTAAGGTGTAGTTAAATTCCCTTGTCTGTCCTTTCTTCAAAGGGGCATTAGGCACCCAATAACTTACAATATTATCGTTAGTCTCTGAATTGGTTGGGATTTCAACAAGTTCTAAGCGACCTGCTCCCCAATTGTTATCAGGTCTTACCCAAATACCAGGGCGGTTGTGGTAGTTAGCTTCAATATCTGAGTAGTGTTCAAATTCAATATCTCTTTGCAACAAACCGAACCCTTGCGGTTGATTGTCTTGCATTGAGGTGACCTGCAGTGTCTTGGGATTGTTGAGTTGACGCCAAATTTGTTCGCCTTGAGAGTTGATCATTAACAAGCCGTCGGAATCGTGTACTTCAGGTCTGAAATCGTCAAAGTATTTGGTAGTGGTTTCACTGGATAACAACATGCTAGTCAGTGGTGCGACCCCCAGTTTTTCTACGTCTGTTCGCGCATAAACCTGGCTGTTCACCTTAACCTCAGTAACAAGACCTGCGGTTAACTCAAACCGGTATGCACCTGTAACAGATTCGCTTTCAAGCAAAGCGTAGATAACTAAGTTGTCAGCTTCTTCTTCGGGTTCAATTACCCAAAAGCGAGTAAACTCGGGAAACTCCTCACCAGATGCATGGGCGGTATTGATAGCAAGCCCCCTAGCGGATATTCCGTAAACTTGCCCTGGTCCAACGATTCGGAAGTAAGAAGCCCCAAGGAAGACAGCCAATTCATCTTTATAATTCGGAGTATTTAACGGGTAATGAACCCTAAACCCTGCAAAACCAGCATCGGGAGGCGCGATACCTTGCAATGGTAAGGCTTCATTTTCATATATGAATTTATCACCCTTAAAAGTAACTGTGTTACTTCCAGCATTACTATCTACCAAACGAAGCATTACCGGACTTTTGTAAAGAAAACCAGGGTGAAACAATTGCAGTTCAAAGTTTGATTTATCTTTCCAAATTGCTTTTTGCGGGTTAAAGCGTATGTTTCTATATTCACTATAGGTCATTTCTGCCAATTCTTTAGGCAATGTGCTGACGGGCTTTTGATATTCTTCGGTTGATAATTTCTGGGCTTGTCCCTTCACCATTTCAAAGGTAATTTTATCAACATTTGGTTTAGACACTGTATTTTCAGGTTTAACTTCTTTTTCGGGCTGCTGTGCAGTAGCGAGTTGGGATGGAAGTAGTAAAGAACCGGACAGGGTTAACCCAAGGCCCAACAAAAGGGTTGCCTTTAAAGATGTTTTTTTCTCCATTTTTCTGTTGGCTTTTTTTGTAACCAAATTTCGCATTTCTATCCTACCTATGATTGGTTTCTGCCCAATTGAATTGCGTTTACTAGAAAACGTCATGGGAAATAACGGGTGTTAGTTGGGACTATGCAGAAACTAGACCAGAAAAATCATTTACCACTATTTAATCAAAGTAAGATGGTATTTTTCGCCTATCCTGTTGTTTTTATACGTAAATATATTTATTTGCCAAAGTGTGGGTAACTCGTAAATATTTTCTAAAGGAGATTTGGTGTAGTTAATTGCTCGATACCTTAGTTTAATGTCTGTAAAAACAGACATGTCATTAAGGCTGGCTAAGAAATTAACTAAAACGTCGATAAACTGCGAGGTGTAGGCGGTGTATCAAATCAGGAACAGTTAGCTTTTCACAATGGCTTGAAGTTCTAATACAGTACTCTTAAAAAATCTAAATCTCTGTTTCTTAGCCTTATTAAGGATTGAACGAGATTCTAGGGAGGATCAATATTAAGTAAAATGGAAAGCAGTTTTTGTAAAAATTTCACTAGACGAAAAATGACTAGTGGTTAACTGCAAATAACGCTATTGACCCACTCAAAACATTTAATTTAATATCTTCTACCTGTTACTGCTTGATAAATTTAACGATACTTTTTCTCAGGTGAGTGGATTTTAGGCTCTCTAAAAGGACTTAAAGAATGTTTTCAAAGAAACAAACCGCTAAGAGATTTTTTTCTATAGCTTTGGCCTTGCTGCTTGCTCACTCAAAAGTGTTGCTCGCGCAACCAAGCAATACAGAGAAGCTATTGAATGTTGAAAAGGAAAACGTCGAACAAATTGATGTTGTTGGAACTAAGCCTCTATATTTCTATCGTCAGCAAATGGCGAAAACCGAACTAAGTTTTTATGATGCGTTTAATGATTTGGTGGAAGACCCGAAATTTAAAGTTAAATGCAAAAAACAGAGAAAAGAGGGGACTGGGCGAATTACCCAGAGAGCCTGTTATCCACAATATTTTCTAGCAAGAAAGTCGAAGCTTACTGAGATTGCAATGCGAGCTAGGGTTGCGTTGCCATCAGATGATGATGTTGCGATGCAAGTTCAACAAGAAAAGAAAGCTTCGCTAGCTTATGCTGAAAAGTTGATTGAGGGTAACCCCGCATTAAAACAGCGATTACTCGAGATGTATGAGGCAAAACAACTGTACTTTTCTAAACGGCAGATTGAAAAGGGGGAATAGTCATAAGTCTTATAAAACCCTTAACCACTGCTTTGCTCATGTAAAGTGCCTAACAGCCATGACAGTGAGTAAATTCAAACCAAATTCTTTAACGCAAACAACAATTTTACATAAACAATTTTAAATCTTCAAATAAGGGTTGCGTAGTTTAGATATGTAATCTATAATTCGCGACCGTTAATTTTTAAGGGAAGCCGATTGAGCAAACAATCTCTATGTTTTGCGAGGCGATAGACCCAAACTTGAGAGAGATATAATGGCTAAAAAAATCACAGGCTTAATTAAGCTTCAGGTTGCAGCTGGTTCTGCTAATCCTAGTCCACCAGTTGGCCCTGCATTAGGTGCTAAAGGTGTTAACATCATGGAATTCTGTAAAGCGTTTAACGCCTCTACAGAGAGCCTTGAAAAAGGTGCACCAGTACCTGTAGTTATTACTGTTTATGAAGACCGTTCATTTACCTTTGAAACCAAAACTCCACCTGCATCTTTCTTATTGAAGAAAGCAGCCGGTATTAAGAGTGGTTCTGGCCGTCCTAACACTGAAAAAGTGGGTAAAGTGACGCGCGCGCAATTAGAAGAAATTGCAAAAACTAAAGAACCTGACCTGACTGCAGCCGATCTTGATGCAGCTGTTCGTACCATCGCTGGCTCTGCACGCAGCATGGGCTTGGTAGTAGAGGGATAAGACATGGCTAAATTAACAAAACGTATGCGCACTATTCGTGAGAAAGTTGACGCAACTAAAGAATACGAAATTAATGAAGCAGTTGCTTTATTAAAAGAACTAGCTACTGCAAAGTTCGCTGAAAGTGTAGATGTTTCAGTTAACCTTGGTATCGATGCTCGTAAATCTGACCAAAACGTTCGTGGCGCAACTGTGCTACCAAATGGTACTGGTAAAGAAGTACGTGTAGCCGTATTTACTCAAGGCGCTAATGCAGAAGCAGCTAAAGAAGCCGGTGCTGACATCGTTGGTATGGAAGATCTTGCTGATCTAGTTAAAAAAGGCGAAATGAACTTCGACGTAGTGGTTGCTTCTCCAGATGCAATGCGTGTTGTTGGTCAGTTGGGTCAAATCTTAGGTCCTCGTGGACTTATGCCTAACCCTAAAACTGGCACAGTAACGCCAGACGTTGCAACAGCAGTTAAGAATGCTAAAGCGGGTCAGGTTCGTTACAGAAATGACAAAAATGGAATTATCCATGCAAGCATTGGCAAAATTGCGTTTGAAGCAAACCAAATTCAAGAAAATCTTGATGCCTTGTTAGAAGCCCTGAAGAAAGCTAAGCCTTCTTCTGCTAAAGGTACATTCTTCAAGAAAGTTAGCCTTAGCACCACTATGGGTGCTGGTGTAACACTTGATCCAGTTAGCCTAGGCTTGAAATAAATTTCCAATTAGATAACTCAGTTATCTGACTTGGCTTATGAGCTAACGCTCATCTCTCTAAAGGTTATGGGTTGGAGCTGTTTTTAACTTAGTTAAAAATCATGCTCCCGTCCAAGACCGCAGGTGCGAAATAGTAGGTGAAGTAAGAGAGCTCCTACATTAAATATTTCGCTTAATACGTAAAATGCCTGCGCAGACGGTGATTTCGACTCAGACTCTCTGGGGAAACGAACACCGTAGAGCGGTAAGTCAGCGAGCACTGTTTGGCAGTATTCAATGATTTATCAATCTGGAACTCTGAATGCGAAATCGATAGAAATTGCATTCAGCTAACAAGAGGTGAACTCAGTGGCACTAGGTTTAGCAGCAAAAAAAGAGATCGTAGCAGAAGTAAGTGAAGTTGCATCTCAAGCTCTATCCGTTGCCGTCGCTGAATACCGTGGGATGGAAGTTTCAGAACTGACTGACCTGCGTGTTAAAGCTCGTGAGCAAGGCGTATTTCTTAAAGTAGTACGTAATACACTTGCAAAACGTGGTTTAGCAGACAGTAAGTTTTCTGATATTGATGAAGCTTTAACTGGTCCTTTGATTTACGGATTTTCATTAGACGCACCTGGCGGTGCAGCACGTCTATTTAAAGATTTCGCTAAAGAGAATGACAAGCTTAAAGTAACAGCACTTTCAATTGGTAGTGGTTTATTGGGTCCAGAGAAATTGGACGCAGTTGCTTCACTTCCAACTCGCGACGAAGCACTAGCAAAATTACTTGCTACCTTCAAAGCACCTGCCGAGAAATTCGTTCGTACAATCAACGAAGTTCCAGGCAAGTTTGTGCGTGTATTGGCGGCGATCAAAGACGAAAAATAATTTTCGTGTTTGGCATTAACAAATTTTTTAACATTTAACCCCAGGAGTTTAGAGAAAATGGCTCTAACTAAAGATGATATATTAAACGCGATTGCTGAAATGCCAGTTATGGAATTGGTAGAGTTAATCGAAGCAGCTGAAGAAAAATTCAACGTTTCTGCTGCAGCAGCTGTTGCTGTTGCTGGTCCTGCTGTAGCTGCTGAAGCTGCTGCAGAGCAAACAGAATTTGACGTAGTAATGACTTCTTTTGGCGGCAATAAAGTTGCTGTTATCAAAGCAGTACGTAGCGCTACAGGTCTAGGCCTTAAAGAAGCTAAAGATGTTGTTGAATCAGCACCTAAAGCTATCAAAGAAGGTTTGGCTAAAGAAGAAGCTGAAGCACTTAAAGCTGAACTTGAAGCAGCTGGCGCAGAAGTGGAACTTAAGTAATTTGTCTGTTGACAGATTACTTGCCTGAAAAGGCTCGGGCTGGTGATTATTTAATCACCAGCCTTTTTGCGCTGTAGGATAGGGCATTTATACCCTTTAGAACTATCCTTCGATTTGATGCGCAAACGTGGTTGAAAAGTAACATAAAACCAATAAGTTAAGTGTTAAAACTTTAGAAAAATTGGTGTATGCTTGAAAATCACGCCGCAAAGGGTGCTTGAAGTTTGTTTAGTAAAAGCGCTTTACTAGGCAAGTTGGGTCAAAAATCAGAATGCTGAGGAACCCATGGTTTACTCCAATAGCGAAAAGAAACGTATCCGTAAGGATTTTGGCAAACGCCCGCAGGTATTAGAGATACCTTACCTTCTTTCAATCCAGCTCGATTCTTTTAAGAAGTTTATCGACATCGATGTTGACGGTCATTATGGACTAGAAGCTGCTTTTAGATCAGTTTTCCCCATAAAAAGTTATTCAGGTAATTCTGAATTACAATATGTGAGCTACCGATTAGGTGAACCTGTTTTTGACGTTAAAGAATGTCAAATTCGAGGTGTCACTTTTTCTGCGCCACTTAGGGTAAAACTTCGTCTAGTGTTGTTCGATAAAGAAGCCGCTCCTGGAACGGTTAAGGATATCAAAGAGCAAGAAGTTTACATGGGTGAAATACCACTCATGACTGAAAACGGTACTTTTGTGATCAATGGAACTGAGCGCGTTATCGTGTCTCAACTTCACCGTTCACCTGGTGTGTTCTTCGATCATGATAAAGGAAAAACACACTCATCAGGTAAAGTGCTTTATAACGCACGAGTTATTCCTTACCGTGGTTCTTGGTTAGACTTCGAATTTGACCCGAAAGATAATTTATATGTTCGTATCGATCGTCGCCGTAAATTACCAGCGACTATCATGTTACGTGCATTGGAAATGCCCACTGAAGAAATTCTAGATGTGTTCTTTGATAAAGATCTCATCAAGATAGTGGACGATAAATTCATGATGGACATCGTGCCTGAACGTTTACGTGGTGAAACTGCACAGTTTGACATCATGGACGGAGAAGGAAATGTTCTAGTAGAAACGGGTCGTCGTATTTCTGCTCGTCATACTCGTGCTCTTGAAAAAGCAAAAGTCACTGAATTAGAAGTACCAGCTGAGTTTCTTGTTGGTCGGGTAATCGCCAAAGACTATATAAATGAAGAAACCGGTGAAGTAATCGTCTCTGCGAATGACGAACTGACAGTGGAAACACTGGAAGCGTTGTTAGCCTCTGACCTTACCTCATTCGATACACTTTATATCAATGAGTTAGATCACGGTGCTTATATATCAGATACCCTACGTATTGATAGTTCAACAAATCGCCTCGAAGCATTAGTTGAAATTTATCGTATGATGCGTCCTGGTGAGCCACCCACTAAAGATGCTGCGGAAACCTTATTTGGTAACTTATTCTTCTCTGACGATCGTTATGATTTGTCGGCTGTAGGTAGAATGAAGTTTAACCGACGTCTTGGTCGCGAAGAATTAATTGGCGAAGGTACCCTAGATAAAGAAGATATCATTGCGGTAATGAAGCAATTGATTACCATCCGTGATGGTAAAGATGAAGTTGATGATATCGATCACTTAGGTAACCGTCGTATTCGTTCTGTTGGTGAAATGGCCGAAAACCAATTCCGTGTTGGTTTAGTACGTGTAGAGCGTGCAGTTAAAGAGCGCCTAAGTTTAGGTGATCTTGATGCTATAATGCCACAAGACCTTATTAACGCTAAGCCAATCTCGGCAGCCGTTAAAGAGTTCTTTGGCTCAAGCCAATTATCTCAGTTTATGGATCAAAACAACCCGCTTTCAGAAGTGACGCACAAACGTCGTATTTCTGCTTTAGGCCCAGGTGGTTTGACCCGTGAACGCGCAGGTTTTGAAGTTCGAGACGTACATCCGACTCACTATGGTCGTGTTTGTCCAATCGAAACGCCTGAAGGACCAAACATCGGTTTGATCAACTCACTTTCGAGTTTTGCTCGTACCAATGACTTTGGTTTCCTTGAAACACCTTATCGTAAAATTGTTGACGGTGTTGTGACTGACGATATCGATTACCTTTCTGCTATTGAAGAAGGGCAATTCGCCATCGCACAGGCAAACGTTGTGTTAGACGATGATGGTAAACTAACGGAAGAGCTTATCCCTTGCCGCTACCGTGGTGAGACTACTTTGATGCAAATTGAAGACATCAAGTATATGGATGTATCTCCACAGCAAATCGTATCTGTTGCTGCATCAATTATCCCGTTCCTAGAACACGATGATGCTAACCGCGCATTGATGGGTGCAAACATGCAACGTCAAGCTGTACCAACTCTAAAAGCTGATAAGCCTTTAGTTGGAACCGGTATGGAAAAAACGGTTGCTGTTGATTCAGGTGTAACTATTATCGCTAAACGCGGTGGTACTGTTGATTATGTTGACGCAAGTCGCATCGTTATCAAAGTAAATGAAGAAGAAATGACTGCTGGCGAAGCAGGTATCGATATCTACAACCTTACTAAGTACACCCGTTCTAACCAGAATACATGTATTAACCAAAAACCAACTTGTAATGTAGGTGACCCTATTGTTACTGGTGACGTATTGGCCGATGGTCCTTCCACTGATTTAGGTGAGTTGGCGTTAGGTCAAAATATGCGTATCGCATTTATGCCTTGGAATGGTTATAACTTTGAGGATTCTATCCTTATTTCTGAGCGTGTTGCCCAAGAAGATCGCTTCACAACAATTCACATTCAAGAGCTTAGCTGTATTGCTCGTGATACTAAGCTTGGTCCAGAAGAAATTAGTGCTGATATACCTAATGTTGGTGAATCTGCACTTGGTAAACTGGATGAATCTGGTGTGGTTTATATTGGTGCTGAAGTGAAAGGTGGCGACATCTTAGTTGGTAAAGTGACACCTAAAGGTGAAACTCAGCTAACGCCAGAAGAAAAACTTTTAAGAGCCATTTTTGGTGAAAAAGCGTCAGACGTTAAAGATACCTCTTTGCGTGTACCTAACTCTGTTCATGGTACTGTTATTGACGTTCAAGTTTTCACCCGTGATGGTGTTGAAAAAGACAAACGTGCCCTTGAAATTGAAGATATGCAATTACGTCAAGTTAAGAAAGACTTGGGTGATGAGTTCGGTATTTTAGCCGACGGTATATTTGCACGTGCGACTAACCTATTGCTTCGCAATGGCATTGAACAAGCTAAGCTTGACAGTATGCCTCGTGAAAAATGGTTTGATCTCACGCTACAAGATGAAGATGCACAATTAGAGCTTGATCAAATTGCTGAACAACACAGTGAAATTAAACTTGATTTTGATAACAAGTTTGAGATTAAACGTCGCAAAATCACTCAGGGTGATGATTTAGCGCCGGGCGTGTTGAAGATTGTTAAAGTATACTTGGCTGTTAAGCGTCATATTCAACCTGGTGACAAAATGGCTGGTCGTCATGGTAACAAAGGTGTTATCTCGACTATCCAACCAGTGGAAGATATGCCTTATGATGCTAACGGTACTCCCGTAGACATCGTACTTAACCCACTTGGTGTACCTTCGCGGATGAACATCGGTCAGATCCTTGAAACTCACTTGGGCATGGCTGCTCACGGTTTGGGTGTGAAGATTGATCGCATGATCAAAGAGCAAGAAGAATTAGCTAAGCTAAGAAGTTTCTTGAAAGAAGTGTATAGCTCAGGCAAGTCACATCAGGTCGTCGATATTGACAACTTCACCGATGAAGAAGTTAAACGTCTTGCTGAAAACTTGCGTAAAGGTGTGCCAATTGCGACACCTGTATTTGATGGTGCAACAGAACGAGAAATTAAAGACTTGTTGTTGTTGGCTGATATTCCAGAAAGCGGACAAATCACGTTGTTTGATGGTCGTACTGGCCGTTCGTTCGAGCGTCCTGTAACCGTAGGTTACATGTATATGCTGAAACTTAACCACTTGGTTGATGATAAAATGCATGCACGTTCAACGGGTTCTTACAGCTTGGTTACACAGCAACCATTGGGCGGTAAAGCTCAATTCGGTGGACAGCGTTTCGGTGAGATGGAAGTGTGGGCACTAGAAGCATACGGTGCTGCTTATACCTTGCAAGAAATGCTAACTGTGAAATCCGATGACGTAAATGGTCGTACTAAAATGTATAAAAACATTGTGGACGGCGATCATCGTATGGAACCTGGTATGCCGGAATCCTTCAACGTATTGTTGAAAGAAATCCGTTCTCTAGGTATCAACATCGAATTAGAAGAGCAAAACGATTAGTTTACTCTGATTGATCGAAAGAAAAGAGAGCCTGACTAGCTGAAGTAGTTAGTCAGGTTTTGTAACACCACTCCGCTGGGAGAAAAAAGTGAAAGACTTATTAAAGTTTCTTAAGCAACAGAACAAAACCGAAGAGTTCGATAATATTCGAATCGGTCTTGCTTCTCCGGACATGGTCCGTTCGTGGTCTTTTGGTGAGGTTAAGAAGCCTGAAACCATCAACTATCGTACGTTTAAACCAGAGCGCGATGGCCTTTTCTGTGCCCGCATCTTTGGTCCGGTCAAAGACTATGAGTGTTTGTGTGGTAAATACAAACGCCTTAAACACCGTGGTGTAATTTGTGAAAAATGTGGCGTAGAAGTGACATTGACTAAAGTACGTCGTGAGCGTATGGGTCACATTGAACTGGCTAGCCCAGTTGCCCACATTTGGTTCCTAAAATCATTGCCGTCTCGCATTGGTTTGATGTTAGATATGACATTGCGTGATATCGAGCGTGTACTTTATTTTGAATCTTATGTTGTTACCGAACCTGGTATGACGACTCTTGAGCGTTCTCAACTTCTTACTGAAGAAGAGTACCTAGATTCGTTAGAAGAGCACGGCGATGAATTTGAAGCCAAGATGGGTGCAGAAGCAGTTTTTGAATTGCTAAAAGTGCTTGATGTTGATGCTGACGTTGCCGCGATGCGTGAAGAATTGCCAACTATCAATTCTGAAACCAAGCGTAAGAAAATTACTAAACGTTTGAAGTTGTTAGAGTCATTCCAACAATCAGGCAACAAGCCTGAGTGGATGATCATGACAGTGTTGCCAGTTTTACCACCAGATTTGCGTCCGTTGGTACCACTAGATGGAGGCCGTTTCGCGACTTCAGATTTGAACGATTTATATCGTCGTGTCATTAACCGTAATAACCGTTTGAAGCGTCTACTAGATCTTGCTGCGCCTGATATCATTGTGCGCAATGAAAAACGTATGTTACAAGAAGCGGTTGATGCACTTTTAGATAACGGTCGTCGTGGTCGAGCAATTACCGGTTCTAACAAACGTCCTCTTAAATCTTTGGCCGATATGATCAAAGGTAAACAAGGTCGTTTCCGTCAGAACTTACTAGGTAAACGCGTAGATTATTCTGGTCGTTCTGTAATTACTGTTGGTCCTACTCTTCGTCTACATCAATGTGGACTTCCAAAGAAAATGGCATTGGAATTGTTCAAGCCGTTCATCTATGGAAAATTAGAAGGTCGTGGTCTTGCAACAACCATTAAAGCCGCTAAGAAATTAGTAGAGCGCGAAGCTCCGGAAGTTTGGGACGTTTTAGATGACGTTATCCGCGAACATCCAGTTCTTCTTAACCGTGCACCTACACTTCACCGTTTGGGTATACAGGCGTTTGAACCTATTTTGATCGAAGGTAAAGCGATTCAGTTGCACCCATTAGTGTGTGCGGCCTATAACGCCGACTTCGATGGTGACCAAATGGCGGTACACGTACCGTTAACAATCGAAGCACAGCTTGAAGCGCGTGCCTTGATGATGTCGACCAACAACATCTTGTCACCAGCTAACGGTGAGCCAATCATCGTTCCTTCACAAGACGTTGTATTAGGGTTGTACTATCTTACTCGTGACCGTGTAAATGGTCTGGGTGAAGGTATGGTATTCACCAGCCCTCACGAAGCCGAAAAAGCTTATCGTACAGGTAATGCAGAACTTCACGCTCGCGTGAAAGTACGTATCACCGAATATGATGTTGATGCTGATGGTTCTAAAACTGAAAAAGTAACCCTAACTGATACTACAGTTGGACGTGCTATTTTCTCTTTAATTTTGCCAAAAGGTTTGCCGTTCGAAATTATCAACCAAGCAATGGGTAAAAAGCAGATTTCACGTTTGTTGAATGCTTGTTACCGTGTACTTGGATTGAAAGATACGGTAATTGCTGCTGACCAAATTATGTATACCGGTTTCCACTACGCGATGATCGCGGGTGCATCTGTTGGTATCGATGACATGGTTATTCCTGATGCGAAGAAAGACATCATCGAAGCAGCTGAAGAAGAAGTGTTTGAAATTCAAGAGCAGTTCCAATCAGGTCTTGTTACCGCGGGTGAGCGTTACAACAAAGTAATCGATATCTGGTCTCGTGCAAACGAAGACGTTGCAAAAGCCATGATGTCAAACTTATCAAAAGAATCAGTTAAAAATCGTGACGGTGAAATGGAAGAGCAAGACTCTTTCAACTCAGTGTTTATGATGGCTGACTCTGGTGCTCGTGGTAGTGCCGCTCAGATTCGTCAGTTGGCGGGTATGCGTGGTTTGATGGCAAAACCAGACGGTTCAATCATCGAAACGCCTATTACGGCAAACTTCCGTGAAGGTCTAAACGTACTTCAGTACTTTATTTCTACTCACGGTGCTCGTAAAGGTTTGGCTGATACGGCATTGAAAACAGCAAACTCGGGTTACTTAACTCGTCGTTTGGTTGATGTTGCACAAGATTTGGTTATTAATAACGAAGATTGTGGCACTTTCGAAGGGGTGAAAATGACTCCTCTTATCGAAGGTGGTGACGTTGTAGAACCATTGCGCGAACGTGTATTGGGTCGAGTTGTTGCAGAAGATGTAATTAAACCAGGTACTAACGACGTCTTAGTAGAGCGTAATACGCTGCTAGATGAAGGTTTAGTTGACATGTTAGAAGATAACTCTGTAGACCAAATATTGGTTCGCTCAGTTATCACTTGTGACAACGACTTCGGTGTTTGTGCTAGATGTTACGGTCGTGATTTGGCTCGTGGACATATGGTTGGCTTCGGTGAATCTGTTGGTGTTATTGCCGCACAGTCTATCGGTGAACCTGGTACACAGTTAACCATGCGTACGTTCCACATCGGTGGTGCTGCATCAAGAGCATCTGCTGAGAATAGTGTACAAGTGAAAACTACTGGTACATTGAAGTTACACAACGCTAAGTATGTGCGTAACGCTGATGACAAAGTGGTTATCGTTTCACGTTCTACTGAATTAACTGTAATTGACGACCAAGGTCGTGAGAAAGAACGTTATAAAGTACCTTACGGTGCGATTCTTTCTGTTGATGACAACGCGGCGATAAACGCTGGCGATATCATCGCGAACTGGGATCCGCATTCGCATCCAATTATTACCGAACGTAAAGCGAAAATTAGCTTTGCTGACGTTGATGATTCGAATACCGAAATGCAACAAGATGAGTTAACTGGTTTAACGCGTATCGTGGTTAAAGATTTAACCAAAGCGAATGCGAAAGAACCTAAACTTATCCTAGAAAGTGATGAAGTTGGATTACAGGAAATTCGCCTGCCTAGCTTTACTACAATCGAAGCATCTGATGGTATGGCGGCTCGCGAAGGTGACGTGTTAGCACGTATACCTCAGGAAAGTTCGAAAACTCGTGACATCACCGGTGGTCTGCCGCGTGTTGCTGACTTGTTCGAAGCACGTAAGCCTAAAGAGCCTGCGATTCTTGCTGAAGTATCCGGTACTATCGGTTTCGGTAAAGAAACTAAAGGTAAGAAGCGCTTAGTTATTACGCCTAAAGAAGGTGATCATTACGAAGAGATGATCCCTAAATGGCGTCAACTTAACGTGTTTGAAGGTGAATCTGTGGAAAAAGGCGAAGTTATTGCCGATGGTCCAGAATCGCCACATGACATCTTGCGTCTTCGTGGAATCAGTGCAGTTGCAAACTACATTGTGAACGAAGTTCAAGAAGTTTACCGTCTACAAGGGGTTAAAATTAACGATAAGCACATCGAAGTTGTTATACGTCAGATGTTGCGTAAGTGTTTGATTACTCACCCAGGTGATACTCAGTTCCTTGAAGGCGAGCAAGTTGAAGTTGCGAACGTTAGAGTTGCTAACCGTGAAATTGAAAAACAGGGTAAAATCCCTGCTCAGTACGAAACTCAGTTGCTTGGTATTACCAAAGCTTCTCTTTCTACTGAATCATTCATTTCAGCAGCCTCGTTCCAAGAAACAACCCGTGTTCTTACTGAAGCAGCAGTGCAAGGTAAAGAAGATGAGTTGCGTGGTTTGAAAGAAAACGTAATTGTTGGTCGTTTGATTCCAGCAGGAACCGGTTTCTCTTATCACCAAAACCGAGCGAAAATGAAACAAGCTGCTATGATGGTTGAAGAAACCTCAGTATCAGCCTCTGAAGCAGAACTTGCACTAACTGAAGCGTTAAACGCTGAAGCTGGTAACAGTTCAAGCGAAGAGTAACAATATTTAAGAAATTCTTTGGCTAACCGCAGTTAGTCAAAGACTTTTCTTGACAGTTTGTTTTATGATCTATAGAATTCCGCGACCCGAAATTTGCTAACGCAATATTTTGGACGCGGATTTTTCGCTTTCAGCGCCCGGTAAAACGGGCAAATAGTAGTTTTTTATTAACCAGGAGCCCTAGTTAATGGCAACAGTTAACCAGTTAGTGCGCTCTCCTCGTAAGAAGCCCGTTGAAAAAAGCAACGTCGCTGCCTTACAGGCTTGCCCACAGAAACGTGGCGTATGTACTCGTGTATATACAACCACGCCTAAGAAGCCGAACTCAGCTTTACGTAAAGTATGCCGTGTTCGTTTAACCAACGGTTTTGAAGTTTCTTCATACATCGGTGGTGAAGGTCACAACCTACAAGAGCACAGTGTTGTTCTTATTCGTGGTGGTCGTGTTAAAGATTTACCAGGTGTTCGTTACCACACTGTTCGCGGTACTTTAGACTGCGCAGGCGTAAACGACCGTAGACAAGCCCGTTCTAAATACGGCGCAAAAAGGCCTAAGTCTTAACGGTTCTCCGTTAGTAAGGCCAAACTATTAAATTTTGAGTTTTGGGTTATACCTGAATCCCCACGGAGAATATTAAGATGCCAAGAAGACGAGTTGTAGGTCAACGAAAAATCCTACCTGATCCTAAGTTCGGATCACAATTACTTGCCAAATTCATGAACGTTGTCATGTTGGATGGTAAAAAATCTACTGCTGAAAAAATTGTTTACGGTGCGTTAGACATCGTTGCTGAAAAAACCAGTAAAGCTCACCTAGATGTATTCGAAGAAGCATTGGACAACATCCGCCCTACAGTCGAGGTTAAATCTCGTCGTGTTGGTGGTTCTACGTACCAAGTACCAGTAGAAGTTCGTCCTGTTCGTCGTAATGCATTAGGCATGCGTTGGATGGTTGATGCTGCACGTAAACGTGGTGAAAAATCAATGGCTCAACGCCTAGCAGCTGAAATGCTAGATGCGTCTGAGAACAGAGGTTCTGCGGTTAAGAAACGTGAAGACGTTCACCGTATGGCTGAAGCGAACAAAGCGTTCGCACACTACCGCTGGTAGTCAAAGCTTCTTAGAGAGGATTAAATGGCTCGTAAACATCCAATTGAACGCTATCGAAATATCGGAATCGTTGCTCACGTTGACGCGGGTAAAACGACTACGACTGAACGCGTTTTATTTTATACCGGCTTGTCTCACAAGATTGGTGAAGTCCATGATGGCGCTGCTACCATGGATTGGATGGAGCAAGAGCAGGAGCGGGGGATTACCATTACTTCCGCTGCAACAACCTGTTTCTGGTCTGGTATGCAACAACAGTATGACCAGCACAGAATCAACATCATCGATACTCCAGGGCACGTAGACTTTACGATTGAAGTTGAACGTTCCTTACGAGTGCTCGATGGTGCTGTGGTTGTTTTTTGTGGCTCATCGGGTGTTGAACCCCAATCTGAGACTGTATGGCGCCAAGCTGACAAATACCGTGTTCCGCGCATGGTATTTGTTAATAAAATGGACCGTACAGGTGCTGACTTTGACCGTGTAGTTGAACAGATTAACAATCGCTTAGGTGCCACATGTGTGCCTATTCAATTGAACATTGGTGCTGAAGAGAACTTCAAAGGCGTTATCGATTTGATCAAGATGAAAGCCATTAATTGGAATGAAGCTGATCAAGGTATGACGTTCTTATATGAAGACGTTCCTGCTGACTTACTAGATCGTGCGAATGAACTTCGTACTGAAATGGTCGAATCTGCTGCAGAAGCCTCTGATGAATTGATGAATAAATATTTGGAAGGTGAAGAGCTTTCCGAGGAAGAAATTAAAACTGGATTACGTATTCGTACACTCAATAATGAAATTGTGGTGGCGACTTGTGGTTCAGCATTTAAAAATAAAGGTGTTCAGGCTGTTCTTGATTCTGTAATCGAGTTTTTGCCAGCACCCGTTGATGTTCCCGCAATCACCGGTGTATTAAGTGATAAGAATGAAACAGAAGCTGAACGTCATGCAGACGATAGCGAACCTTTTTCGGCCTTAGCGTTTAAAATTGCCACCGACCCTTTCGTGGGTACATTAACGTTCTTCCGTTGTTATTCCGGTGTGGTAAATACAGGTGATGCTGTTTACAACGCTGTTAAAGGTAAACGTGAACGCTTCGGTCGAATCGTGCAAATGCATGCTAAAGACCGTGAAGAGTTAAAAGAAGTGCGCGCTGGTGATATCGCAGCAGCAATTGGAATGAAAGATGTGACGACTGGTGATACCTTGTGTGATCCTAATCACATCATCACCCTCGAACGTATGGAATTCCCCGAACCGGTAATTTCCATTGCGGTTGAGCCTCGTTCTCAAGCTGACCAAGATAAAATGAGTGTTGCCTTGGGTAAACTTGCTGCAGAAGACCCTTCTTTCCGCGTAAAAACTGACGAAGAGTCTGGACAAACAATTATCTCAGGAATGGGAGAATTGCATCTGGATATCATTGTTGACCGCATGAAGCGTGAATTTAATGTTGAATGTAATGTGGGTAAACCTCAGGTTGCATATCGAGAGACAATTCGTAAAAGTGTGGAAGTGGAAGGCAAATTTGTTCGTCAGTCAGGTGGACGTGGTCAATATGGACATGTTTGGCTGAAAATCGAGCCAAATGAAGAAGGTGCGGGCTACGAGTTCGTGAATGAAATTGTGGGCGGAATCGTTCCTAAAGAGTATATTCCTTCAGTAGACAAAGGTATCCAAGAGCAGATGCAAAATGGTGTCTTAGCTGGGTATCCGGTATTAGATGTCAAGGTCACTTTGTTCGATGGTTCTTTCCATGATGTTGACTCTTCTGAAATGGCGTTTAAGATAGCCGGCTCAATGGGCTTTAGGGAAGGCGTAGAAATCGCGAATCCTGTTTTGCTTGAGCCGACTATGAAAGTTGAAGTCACCACTCCAGAAGATTGGATGGGTGATGTCGTTGGTGACTTAAATCGTCGCCGCGGTGTTATTGATGGCATGGATGAAGGTGTGGCAGGTATAAAAATTGTACGTGCTAAGGTTCCTCTTTCTGAAATGTTTGGCTATGCTACTGCATTGCGAAGCGCAACGCAGGGGCGTGCTTCATACTCTATGGAATTCTTTAATTATGCTGAAGCACCAAATAATGTGACTAAAGCGATAGTTGAAGCAAGAAATTAATCTAAATGAAGGTTCGGTCCGGTCTGTTACAGGGTCGGACTTTTAAATTAGGAAACGAGAAAAATGGCTAAAGAAAAGTTTGAACGTACGAAACCCCATGTAAACGTCGGTACAATTGGCCACGTTGACCATGGTAAAACGACGCTAACAGCGGCAATCACTACAGTTCTAGCAAA
>NZ_JAUORV010000016.1 GCF_030548205.1 Aliiglaciecola sp. 3_MG-2023
AGCTCGCCCATGAAGGAAACCATGGGTGTCTATGTAAGCTCGGCCATGAAGGAAATCATGGGTGTCTATGTAAGCTCGCCCATGAAGGAAATCATGGGTGTCTATGTAAGCTCGGCCATGAAGGAAATCATGGGTGTCTATGTAAGCTTACCCTTAAAGGAAATCATGGGTGTCTTAATAAGGAGGAAATCATGGGTGTCTATTTAACGAAGAACAATGGCGCGAATGTAGCGCAGGCCAAAACTCGCCCCATAGTCTGGTCTATTGCTGGCTCTGACAGTGGCGGTGGAGCGGGCATACAGGCGGATAATTTAACCATTCACGACCTAGGAGGACATGCATGTACGGTAGTGAGCGCCATCACTGCGCAAAACTCACAGCAAGTACAAGGGATTACTGCGACTCCCACTGCAATGCTCATAAAGCAATTAGACTGTCTATTAGATGATATGCCCCCCGCAGCCATCAAAATCGGCATGTTAGCCAATGCCGAGCAAATGCTATGCATCAGTGAATGGCTTGCTAATAGCCTAAAACCTTATGAGCAGGCCAATAATCTACAGATTCCAGTGATTTGGGATCCGGTGATGGTATCCACCAGCGGCCAGTCGTTAACTACCAACAATGAACAAAAGGCGCATTCGGCATATCTGGAATTGGCAAAATCCGTAAGCTTGCTAACCCCTAACAATTATGAATTAGCAACACTACTGGAGTTATGCCATATACCAACCCCCACTCATCAAGATCCGCTCACTGATCTTGAAAAGCTTGGCAATCTTCTAAACTGCAACATTCTACTCACAGGTGGAGACTCCCCATTCAGTCCTGAGCAAAACCAAAGGACTCTCAACCAATCGACTCAAAACAGCTTCGCAACCGATTGGTTAGTGGCCAAAAACATAGCATTTACCTCACCTCAGCATCAACATCAGCGAATTGGATTTAGCAGTCCCCGTGTAGTCACCCAGCACAATCATGGAACAGGTTGTACCCTATCTAGCGCCGTAGCCACGGCAATGGCTCTGGGATATCCATTACTGGATGCGATTGTGGTGGCTAAAGCCTATGTTCATCAAGGTTTAACCAATGGGTATCCAGTAGGAGAAGGCCCTGGGGTCCTAGCCCGCAATGCCTGGCCAGAAGACCTTAGGCATTTTCCCATCATCATTCTGCCCAATTACCCTCGGGTAAACCAAGCAGATGACCTTAGTTTTGCAAGGGTCAAACAGCCTTTGCAAGTCTATCCGGTGACCAAATCGGTCAGCATACTCGAACAAGTGCTAAAAGCTGGGGCTCGTACCGTGCAATTGCGCTTGAAAGCCGCAGACAGCACTTATCAGTCTGATCATCAAATTGAACAGGCGATACAAGCAGCGGTCGCACTAGGCAAACAATATCAAGCACAGGTATTTATCAACGATCATTGGCAATTAGCCATGAAACATGATGCATTTGGTGTTCATTTAGGCCAAGAAGATCTGTTGCAGGCGGATTTATCTCAAATTGCAGAAGCTGGTTTAGCACTGGGAATATCGTCCCATGGATATTTTGAATTGCTGTTGGCGCAACAATTGTCTCCCAGTTATTTGGCCATCGGCCATATTTTTTCCACCCCAACCAAATCAATGCCCTCGCAACCCCAAGGGCTGGAAAAATTACAAAGGTATTGCGCGCTACTGGCTGATCGCTTGCCCCTAGTTGCCATTGGCGGCATTGATTACAGCAACCTTGGTGCAGTTAAACAAACACAAGTGGGAGACGTGGCAGTTGTGCGCGCAATCGAAACTGCAATTGATCCCGCAAAAATTTGGCAGGAACTGCAACAAAAATGGCAGACAAAGGTATGACAGAGACATTAAACGACAATCAGTTTATGCAATATTATCGGCAAATATTATTGTCTCAAGTTAGTGAATATGGTCAACAAAAATTGCTTAATCAGCATGTTATTGTCGTCGGTGTGGGTGGCTTGGGTTGCCATGTTACCCAACAATTAACTGCTGCAGGAATCGGACATATTTATTTGCTTGATGACGATTTGGTTGAATTGTCGAACCTGCCCAGACAAATTCTGTTTGATGTAACTTCCATAGGCAAACCCAAAGCGATTTGCGCAGCTGAAAAAGTGATAGCAATGAATAGCGATACTCAAGTACGCTATTTTTGCAAAAAGTTTACTTATTCTTTTGCTGAGGAACTATTGCACACCAATGCGGAACTGCAACAAGCCCATCAAAATGGTCAGTTAATCTTGCTCGACTGCACAGACAACATGCCCACACGGCAGTTAATAAATGCTTGGTGTGCAACTCACTTTATTCCATTGATCAGCGCATCAGTTGCCGCTTTTTCCGGCCAATTGTTGGTAATTGATGGTCAAGTTGCACCTCAAAGTGGTTGCTACCATTGTCTTTTTGGTAGCAATGCAAATCCCCAAGGGTGTGCCAATCTGGGCGTGCTTGGTCCTACCGTTGCGACCATGGCCAGTATGCAAGCACTAACAACGATAAAACACATCTTAAGACTAGACACTGAGCTTAAATACTTACACATTTTTGATGGCTTACAACTCAGTTGGCGACAGTTTGTTCGTCACCGAGATCCAAAGTGTAAAAGTTGTGGACATTGGCCATCCCAATCAGAAAATCAGCTTTCCTCAGCCCATCAAATCAGTCCAAAGAAGGTAAACTTATGATCACCCTATATGTCAATGATCTTCCCGTACACGTCAATAAAAATAGTAATTTACAACAAGTTTTAGCGCTTAGTATCCAATCCCTCAACTTGCAACTAGACAACATTGCAGCAGTACACAATCAACACCTGGTACCCAAAAGTCAGTGGGCAATAAGTGTATGTAATGAAAATGATCAGATTGAAATATTTAGTGCTGTAGCCGGAGGTTAATAATGCTAACCATTGCACAACACCGTTTTTCATCTCGTCTATTTAGTGGCACCGGGAAATTTTCCAGTAGCCAGGTAATGTTAGAAGCCTTGCAAGCTTCAGGAACTGAGTTGGTCACCCTAGCGATGAAACGCCTGGATTTAAAACGTGGAACCGACAATCTGATAGAACCTTTAACCCAAATGGGTGTGAAGTTACTGCCCAACACATCTGGGGCGCGTAATGCAGAAGAAGCAATTTTTGCCGCTCAACTAGCTCGAGAAATGTTACACACCCACTGGATAAAATTGGAAATTCACCCAGATCCTAAGTACTTAATGCCCGATCCAATAGAAACCCTAAAGGCTGCAGAAATCTTAGTTAAAAAAGGTTTTGTAGTGATGCCATATGTACATGCTGATCCCGTGTTATGTCGGCGCTTAGAAGAGATTGGTTGTGCGGCGGTTATGCCCTTAGCCAGCCCCATTGGTAGTAATCAAGGTTTACTGACCAAAACATTTTTACAGATGATTATTGAGCAAGCCCAGGTGCCAGTGGTTATTGATGCGGGGCTAGGTAGCCCATCAGATGCCACAGCCGCAATGGAAATGGGTGCTGATGCAGTTTTGGTCAACACGGCGATCGCTGCAAGCCAACAACCTGTCAGTATAGCCCAGTGTTTTCGCCAAGCCGTTATCACTGGACGCAAGGCCTATCATGCAGGATTAGGACAGGTATCTAAACAAGCCAGCCATACAAGTCCATTAACGGGGTTTTTAAATGAGTTTTGTTGATACCTTTAAGCAATTAGATTTAATCGAATTACAACTATCGTTAAATAGCACTACCTCTGCGGATGTTGAATCTGCTCTGCGCCACCCCAGCGGGGATCTTGATGCATTAATGGCGTTGTTGTCCCCTGCCGCCATCCCATACTTAGAACAAATGGCCCAACAAGCCAGACAAATCAGCTTACAACGGTTTGGCCACAATATTCAGTTATTCGCGCCCATGTACCTGTCTAACCTGTGTGCCAATGAGTGCGATTACTGCGGTTTTACCCTAAGCAATAAAATCAAACGTAAAGTGCTAAACAACCAAGAAATAGAGCAGGAAATGCAAATTCTTAAAAGCCGTGGTTTCGATTCTCTTCTCTTGGTAACAGGAGAACACGAACGTAAAGTAGGCCTAGACTATTTTGCTCGGGTTTTGCCCCAATGCAAACGCCACTTCAGCCATGTATCTATAGAAGTGCAACCTTTAGAAACCGATCAATACAGACAGCTGGTAAGTCTTGGATTAGATGGCGTAATGTTGTATCAGGAAACTTATCACCCCGTTACTTACGCTAAGCATCACATCCGCGGTAAAAAGTCGGACTTTTTCAATCGTTTAGACAGTCCAGATAGATTAGCTCAGGCAAATGTGGATAAAATTGGTTTAGGAGTATTGCTCGGCTTGGACGACTGGCGAATTGACGCCCTGGTAATGGGACATCATCTGGCCTACTTAGAGAATCGCTATTGGCGCAGTAAATACAGTATATCATTGCCACGGTTAAGACCTTGCAGTGGCGGTATTGACCCCAAAGTGCCTATTTCTGACACCGGACTCGTACAACTAATCTGTGCATTTCGCCTATTCAATGAAGCCGTGGAAATTAGCTTATCCACCCGTGAAACAAGCCAATTTCGAAATAACCTTATTCCACTGGGTATTACCCATATGAGTGCCGGCAGCTCCACTGAACCTGGTGGCTATGCTCAGCCAGCGAGCCAGCTAGAGCAGTTTGATATCAGTGACGAGCGTTCGGTTAAGGAAGTGGATGAGGCCATAAAGAGTAAAGGATACACCCCGGTGTATAAAGATTGGCAGGGAGACTGGATCATGGATTAAGTAGATAAACGAAAGGCTATTTAGTTCAAACAAGACGACTCTCTTAGAGTTGAATAGGTAACGTTAGGGCTAGAATTGCTATTGAAAATATTCTATACAAGTAGTTATGTTACCTTTAAACAGGTTAAGCTAGAGTCACTTATCTTCTTGAATGGGTAAAAATGACAGCTATATGTTGAGGGATATCTAGTGGTAA
The DNA here is from genome assembly GCF_030548205.1 of Aliiglaciecola sp. 3_MG-2023. GTDB lineage: Bacteria > Pseudomonadota > Gammaproteobacteria > Enterobacterales > Alteromonadaceae > Aliiglaciecola. The sequence continues at coordinate 4,982 of NZ_JAUORV010000016.1, forward strand.
ATGCTGAATTTATATTGCTATTGTTAAGCCCAGTATTTCTTATTGCTATAGGGGTAGAGCTGCGCAAACGTAAACAAAGTTACTCGTTCAAGGAATTTAGCCTGAATTTGGGTTTAGCCTTATCACACCAAGTTGCTGACATTCTTGCAATGCTCGCATTAATGCCGTTGTTTTATTGGTTGCACAAGAATTTCGCCATATTTACCATTGAGTTAAGCCTTGGCTGGGTAATCTTGGCCTTCATCTTACAAGACTTTTTATATTATTGGTTTCATCGCGCTAGCCACCAGTGTAATTGGTTATGGGCCGCCCATGTAGTGCACCATAGTTCCACTAATATGAACTTTTCTACCGCAATGCGCCAAAGCCTTTTTTATCCTATTGTTGGCATGTGGATATTTTGGCTTCCATTGGTTATCTTGGGCTACACGCCCGAATTGGTTTTCGCTGTTGTTGCCCTGAATTTAGCCTTCCAGTTTTTTGTTCACACTGAGCTTGGCCCTGAATTTAAAGCACTAGGCAAAATTTTTAATACCCCAACCCACCACTGCGTACATCACGCCACTAACCCCCAATATATTGATAAAAACTATGCAGGTGTACTTATTATTTGGGACAAAATTTTCGACACATTTATTAGTAGTAATGGTGAAGCACCAGTTTATGGTGTGACTGAGCGAGAATATAAGATTTCATTCTTTGATGTACTACTCACACCTTGGCGGATTCTGATTAGCAATGTCAGGCGGCAAAATAACATTTTTACTGGTGTAAAATTGTTATTTAAAAAACCCAGTAAGGTAAATTAGCTAATATCTCAACACACGGAATGTGTGCATTGATGTCGTTTTACTGAGTCCCTCATTATGACAGGGCTATTCAGGCTGGGACACAATGGGTCAGTATCAACAAAAAAAGCCTCGATGATATCGAGGCTTTTTCAACATTAAAATAAACTTGATTAAGAGTTAGCTCTTTTTCTACTTACTAACGCAAATAAGCCTAAGCTAAGCAGTAAAATTGAAGCAGGGGCAGGCACAGCTACCGAACCAGCTTGAGTCTCAATTTGAAATACCGCTTCTGTTCCTGTGAAATCAAAGACGCTGTTACCGTTACCAACATCGTAACTAATTGTTATGCTATTTGCCGTAAAAGATAGTATTTCAGTAATGGCAATATCAGTTAAATTGCCAGATACCCAAGACAAGCCAGTAATAGTTTCACCTGCATCAAACATAATATTGCTAATAGAAGCAGTGAAAACTTCAAAGTCCAAATCGTCTTGCGAGTCGAGTGTAATAATGTTTGTTGATGGATCTAGGTCGATAAACACCAAGCCACCGTTCCAAAAACTATCATTACTTAATAGATCGGAACTGTCTAATTCATTACCAGCCCCAACGGACGCGTTAAGATTTTCATAAGTCAATGGACCAGAATCATAACAACAGTATGGAAGATCAGCTTCAGTGCGAAAGTCACCTGAAATGATAGTAGCATTAGCTACGCCAGCGAAAAGTAAAGCAACGATACATAAAATTCTATTCATTTTTTACACCTCAATGAATGATACTTAGATTTATCATTTTAAAAGCAAATAACATGCCTAAATTACAAGCAATTGAATTTAATGCGATTTTTTAAATAAGATATTTCTTCTAATCAATAACCGTAAAGTAAACTGACAAAATAATTATTATAAACATATACTTAAGTATAATACGCGAGATATTTCCCATGGGCAATAATTATCCTGTTGTACAATTCAATCGTCTAAAATTTGCCCTTTTAGTTAGCGAGTAGGTAATTTCAAAACCAGGCCTCAAGTTAATAGTATTTCGAATAGCATGGACGTACAATGCCTGTAAATCATTCATGCTGTTTAAGGGATAATAGCCAAGGGTCACAGGGTCACCTCGATGGTCGGCGTTTTATCCTGTATTGGCTAAAAAGTCACGACAAGGTATCTCATGAAAATATTATTTTTTATTGGCGCACTTTTTTTAACCGGTTGTGCCACTACTCAAGGTCTATCGGTTTTTTCGTTTACCAATGCGCAAGTGCAATCTTTACTTCGTCAGCAGTTACCCAACTTAAGTGAACAAGCCAGTGTTATGGGTGTTCCTGTAGAATTAAGTGTAAACGACCTAAGCGTAAATATTGGCCCTGATAATCGAGATGTTATTGCTCTTGGCGTGGATTCGGGCGCAGAAATTAATGCTTTTGCATTTAAATATCCTGTCCGCTTGATGTTGCAAATTGAAGGCAGCCCTTCCTACGATAGTGACAAAAAAGCAGTGTATTTACGCAATCTTAAACTTATCGACTCCACAGTAGAAGCTGGGAAATATAAAGGTAATTTGAATGTATTGAATGACCAAGTAATGGCACTTATTAATACATTTTTAGCGACCACTCCAGTATATAAGTTGGATATGACGGATCCGAGAATTGCACTATTAAGTAAAGTACCTTTGAATATGAAAGTGGTAGAAGGTGCAGTTCAATTAGTGCCAAACCTCTAACACAACAGTTATTGAGCACCAAACTGAGTGCAGTTTAGCAGTACATTGCTGCGCTTATGTTAGGAATTGAAGGTCGTTTATTTATGCCACCCCTTGCATTTTCCCGTTTCGCCCTTATTAAACTAAGCAATTCATTACAGGTAGTTAGCATCCTTATATGTGGTCTTGGCGTGCACTAGTATTTAGTTTGTTTATTGCAATTTTTATTGCAACAAGTGCTCCTGCCCGCTCTGTCGATATTAATCTAGATGCAAGCTACGCTTCTCTGACTTCCCAAAGTGATACTCATCTCAACAACGAATACCATCAAATCACGCCCCTTGACGTAACTCAAGCCTGGTCGCCTGAATATATTCTTATTGAACAAAAAACAACCTTGAAAAAGCGAAAATCTAGTCACAAAGAGAATGATAAAGGCAGTTTTCAATCTAATCCTGCTTCTGATTTTTTTAAGGTTAATCGCGATATACGTTGGCCTCCCTTTGAGCGTTCAGCCTACAGTGCATTTAACTCAACAATACAAAACGAACCAATTTTTGTTCTAGCCTACGAATTTTTGCCTGAAATTTTAGGGCGTCAACATTTCTTAGCTCCCCTTAATCCAAGTGTTGATATCCCTTGGTTTCTGCGCCCTGATGCAGCAGATAATCAAAGTAAATTGAGTGGCTGGAAAGATGGAAACACGCAATATTCCGGTGCTATTACCTACCTAAGTTAACACGTTCTGGCACTTCACTAAGTGCACTTTTTTATGGGTATTTATATACCTTCATTTATTTCGCGTGTGAGTAAATCACCCGCGCATCCCGTTAGCCATTGCTTTGGGCAATGGGTATTCGATAAAAAAGAGAAAGAACATGCGTAAAACAACAGCAAAACCCAAGCACACATGGCAGTTAATCGTGATTATTGTCACTGTGCTTATATTAGGATTAAATGCTATCCCAACTTTATACGGTAACAACAATGCGTTGCTAGTTAGCTCCAACAGTCAAGAAACGTCACTCCCAGAACCTCAACGGTTGCGTCAGTTAATGCAACAAGAAAACATTCGCGTCAAACAAATTATCAGTGGAAATTCCGACAGTAAAATCGTTATTGAAGGTGATGATGAAGCGCTTTCCATTGCCCAACAAAAACTGAAACGTGATCTGGGTGACCGCTACGAAATCCGCTTAGGGAGTCAATCAGCAGCGCCGACCTGGTTAAATGAACTAGGCATGTCACCAATTAAACTGGGCTTAGATCTTAGTGGAGGCGTGTTGTTTGTACTGGAAGTAGACACCCCAAAAGCTGATCAAGAACGCATGGAAAGTGCCAAAGACGAAGCTATACACATCATACGTGAGCATGGTTTCAGGGGCATGAGTGTAAAACAGTCCTCAGCAAAAAATGGAACCTCTAATAGTCTTAATCTGCACTTTCTAACTCATCAAACAAATGATGTGAAAACTGTTGTACAAAAGTTGCAACAACATTTACCCGGTATTACCTATACCAAGGTCGATGAGAGTAATATGACTTTGATGTTTTCCGAACAAAGTAGTAGCGAATTTCATCAACAAATTATGGCTCAAGCACTAACGACTTTGCGAGGCCGTATAGAAGAATTAGGGATCACTGAGGCTGTGACTCAACGGCAAGGAGCCAATCGAATTCGGGTAGAGTTGCCGGGAGTGAAAGACCCAGAGCAGGCCAAACGTATCATAGGAGCTACCGCTTCTTTGGATTTTTATGAAGTGGCAAAAGAAGGAGAGATAGGTACAAAAACATTTAAAGATGATAATGGTCGTCAATTGCGCGTCACATCAAAACCCATTTTTACTGGTTCAAGTATTGAAAATGCAACCTCTGGCCGCGACGAAATGGGAATAGCCTTGGTCAATTTATCATTGGATTCAGTGGGTGGCGAAAAGATGTCTGCCTTCTCCAAAAATAATATTGGCAATCCTATGGTAGTCGTTTTTTCAGAATATCATCGCAACGCAGCAGATGAGATGGTTAAAAGTAGCAGGGTCATTAACGTTGCAACTATCCAGGCCCAGTTAGGAAATCGTTTCAGTATTACTAACCTAGAGAGTCAACAAGAAGCCTCCGAGCTTGCCTTATTGTTACGAGCAGGGTCGCTGGATGCCCCCATAACCATTGTTCAACAAAGAACTATCCAAGCTTCTCTAGGCCAGGACAATGTGAACAACGGCATTATGGCGTTAGCCATTGGTTTGGGTGTCACGTTAATGTTTATGGGATTGTGGTATCGCAAACTTGGCATTATTGCCAACACTTGTTTAGTACTTAATTTGGTATGTCTAGTTGGCTTGATGGCATTGTTACCGAATATAGTTTTAACCTTACCCGGGATTGCAGGCCTAGTGTTAACAGTGGGCATGGCAGTTGATACTAATGTGTTGATTTTTGAACGAATAAAAGAGGAGCGAAAACGAGGGAGAAGTAACTTCTTAGCCATAGAGGCTGGTTATAAAGAGGCGTTTAGAACAATTTTAGATGCCAATATCACCACTATGATCACCGCGTTAATCCTCCTTAGTATCGGTTATGGCCCGGTGAAAGGGTTCGCTATGACACTGAGTTTAGGCATTCTAACTAGTATTTTTACCGGCGTTTTCGTCGCCCACGTTTTGACCTATTTAGTGAAACCTCAAATCACAGTTAAGCGAAAGGAACTTATTTCATGAGCACAAAGTTAATCAACAACGAAAACGTTGCAAAAGACCATAATATTGCAAAAAACACCCCTGAAAAATCAATGTCTGCAGGTTCTAGATTCAGTCAATACCGGCTTGCAGGTTTCTATTTAGCGATAGTATTAATGGTGCTTTCAGCTGTGGGATTGGGGGTCAGAGGGTTGAACTTGGGGCTGGACTTCACGGGTGGTTACATGACGGAGTTCACAACTAGCCAAAGTATCGACAAAGTAGATATGCAACGTCAATTGGACACCCATTTAAACGAAGAATATGAACTTAATAGCAGTGTTACAAATACCCTCTGGACTGTGCGCCAAGCTGATGGTGTGTCTGTTGTTATTGATAAGGCTTGGTTAACTAACTTTGCTCAACAAAGTGGCTACGATATTACGCCTCAAGATTCTGTTTTCATTGGCTCCCAAGTGGGCTCAGAATTAATCGATAATGGCGGTTTAGCCATGCTTGTTGCAGGTATTGCGATGATGGTCTATTTGACCTGGCGTTTTGAATGGCGCTTAGCCTGCGGCTCACTGGTGGCGTTAGTACATGATGTTTTAGTGGTGCTAGGATTATTTTCTTGGCTTGGCTTGTCGTTTGATTTGACAGTTTTGGCTGCTGTACTCGCCATTATCGGCTACTCACTGAATGACTCTATCGTAATTGGGGACAAATTACGTGAAGTTATGGGCGCTAAATCCAATCACACAATGAGTGACATAGTTGACATAGCGGTCAAATCAACCTTGACCCGCTCGTTGATCACCTCAGGCACCACGCTGGCAACAATAGCCTCAATCTGGATATTCGGAGGACAGCCATTACAAGGGTTCGCCATCACCCTTTTTGCTGGTGTCATTTTTGGAACGCTTTCATCGATTGCAGTGTCAGCAACAATTCCGCAAATAATCGGCTTAGACCCTGGGTTCTATCAACATCGAGCGCAAGAGTTGTTACTCAATAACGAGCCTTAAAGCTTGCCTGGTAAATATTTCGAGTATTCCTAGGACAGCCACGAGTATTCCTAGGACAGCCACAATAAGGGTTTGCCATTACCCTTTTTGCTGGTGTCATTTTTGGTAGTGACAAACGACTATAGGACACCCACTACAATGGGTGTTTTATAGCACATGTTCTGTGGACATCCATAGCTACGAACAAATATAAAGACACCCATGGTTGATAATCATGGAAATGACCAAGGCACCCATAATTGCGAATGCTAATTATATTTTAGTAACAATCTTTGATATTCAAAATGAATTGGTTTTAAAATGAATTAGGAATGAAATAACCTTGATTTAAGAGGTACTTATCTCTAGTTAATTGATGTGAGGGCTCAATTACCTTATCTCAATTAACGGTTGAGACTAGTGTTATTTGCGCTTGTAATGATTTTCCGACGTGAATACTTCAGGTGTGTTTGAACAATACTTTTGCATTGGCCATACCGCGTATTCGCTGATGTTTTGTGCTGCGCTTAAATTGTTGCATCACTTGTTCACTCCCAGCCGCTGTGAAAAAGTACCGTTCAAATTCAATTGTAAGTGACAGCCATTGCTCAGGATTAAAACCTATACTTTTAAGAATGGAATTTTCTTTAGCTTTTATAAATCCAGTTTTTCCTTGTCGTACGCAGCGACCAGTGCAATGGACTAATTCACAATAATCGATAAAACTGAATGGAATACCAACCGGCCCTTTTTGTCGATGATTACCCACAAATTGCAATAGCGATTCAGGTTGTTTTCCACTTTTTAGATCGTGAATTCGTTTGAAAATACTCGTATGTTTTGAGGTTTCTGGCGTATTTTCGATACCAGCGCGAACCGGATTTAAATCAACGTAAGCCATGCAAGCTAAAACGGCTCGTTCGTCGAGTAATGCTTGTGATTTAAATCTTCCTTCCCAAAACCTTCCCTTACATTCATCTTCTTTGTTAGCTTCTCGGGCTATATATTCGTTCAGATTGCGCATAAACCAACTAATATCATACAAACGGCGACGATACACTTCGGTGATTTGATCCACAGTAGCTTGTTCACATTCACTCAGCTTTTTACCACGTAAAAATTTTTGTGTAAGAAGCGTGCCCTTATGCAATTGGTGCCAACGAGTAACCACCTCTTTTTTTGACCAACTTTCAGCTAGATTGTTATCTACAAACAATACCAAATGGGTATGATTATTCATTACTGCAAATGCCGCTATATCTATAGCGAAAACAGATCCTAAAAAGAGTAAACGGGACTCCACCCAGCCACGCCGGTGCTCATAACTTTGCCCTGTCAATTTGTCTTTACCACATAGGAATGACTGTCTGACACACCGGGATACACAATGATAATAAGAGGTATCACTTAAACTTATCTGGTTTTTTCGGGCTTGGGGCATACGCCATCCATCCTTGGTTGATTGATAACTTCTAAGTTTAGTCAAAAGTGGAAATTTAATAGTATTGAAATTCGCGTATAGGCAAATGCTGTCCCAAAGTAGGTGAAATATTAAAACAATGCTGCGCTAATGTTGGATGTCTCATTATGGCAGTTAAAGGTGGGTGTCCTACTAGCAGAGGTGCGCTAATTGCAAGCTTAAGATGGGTGTCTTAATAATAGTAGTGCGTTAGTGGGAAACTCAAGATGGCTGTCTAAATAACAAGGGCTACTCCGAGAAGCAGCGCTTTTAGAAAACCATGGGTGTCTTAGGTAATGCATATTAAATAACGAAGCCTACCCGTGTAAATCGCTTGTTTAACTACAACCCCGCGTGATATTGACTATCTGTTGATTCTGGCACCATTGCGTTTAATGTTTCTTCCACCTTAGTATCACCCGCAAGTAGTTGCTCGAATTGTTGGATTAGTGCAACCTTATCTGGCGACACTCGGCCACCCGCTCCAATATTGGTTAAATCAATCATAAAACCGTCAAACAAGTCTGCCAAATCATGGATAACCTGCATGTTCATAAACTGATCTTCATTGTAAATACTTGGATATCCCGCTTTTTGTTTATCAATGGCAAACGACATACCCTTAACATTAGTAATACTGGTTGATTTATCGCAAGACAACATGCATCCGTTATCTATTCTCGGCTTTTCACACCCCACACTTTGTTGAAAGAAACACTGCCGGCTGGTCATTAACAAAATAGGATGATAAATACTGTAAAATAATTTGAAGTTTTCAGGACGTGCAATGTTTTTCATTTGCATACGATTAAGCTCGTTAGAAATAAATGCTCCACTGCAATCAAACTCTTCTTTCATCGCCATCAATGCATACGAATTCGTGGTATTTAAAAATGGTCCTGCTATCCATTTTATCCCTAACTGATTAGCACGGTAAGCAATCCCCGTGTTGTTAGTAACTATTAATGGCGGTACAACCTTTTCCAAAATATTAATAGCCACATCATAATCTTTGCCAATTAGTACGGCTGGAAACCAGGGGATCAAGCGCGGATTGTCAGCCAAGAAGTCAATGTACTTAGTGCAGTTTCGTTTATAGGCATCAGGCAATTTAAAATAAATATCGGCCTTAGTAACATCGGCTAAATGGATATCGGCTTCGTCACAGATAAGAATAGAAAGCTCCGATTTAGCGTCACTTTGGGTGGTTTTAGCATGGCTTTTAAGCTTTGGTAATGTCACGGGTGGAATTAACGCTTGGGCACCATTTAACAGTCGCGAAGCTTCATTTTTTAGTAAAGTTAGATCACTAAATGGCACGCTAAGTCCTGCTGTCAACGTTGTTGAATCAACTTTTGCCAATTCATAATCAGCATTACCTAAACTTTTAAAACGTTTCACAAGCACATCATGATCAATGGCATTTTTATTACTTTTGGATAATAAACTGCTCGACTTCAACGTGAAACATTTACCCTCAGTATGGATCATTTTAGCTGCCATACTTTGATGGGAACTTACATCGTTGGTGCGAATACTTAAAGTTAATGGCGAGCCTTCCTCACCAGAAAACACCAAAGACAGTTCTACTTTATCTATACTCAAATATTGAATTTTTTCTCGAACAATATCATGAAGCTCATTTTTTTCTTGATACAGGGTTTGCTTCACTTCTTGTATTTGCACTACTGATATACGATTGCTGTCGTTGTCAGAACTGGCTTTAGCGATTGCATGATTTTTTGAGTTATCTCTTGGGTTATCGATAAACATCGACTGATTTAAGTCGCCACGCAAAAATGCATTAGAAAAATCTCGGTTAAACACTTTATAAAGGCGCTCCCCATCTTCAAGCAGCTCACCCGTTTCAATAAAGCCATCTATTTGTTTACGAAAACTATCCACCACTGTATGAACATAGCTTGCGCCTTTTATTCGACCTTCTATTTTAAATGAGTAAACACCTGCTTCAATAAGTGCTGGCAAGTCAAAAAAGGCCGAATTATCTTTTAGATTAAGAGGGAAATTATGCCCCGATTCTGTGGTTTCATATTCTTCACGACACGCTTGACTGCAGCGGCCACGATTACCTGAATTACCCGCACTTGCGGAGGTTGAATAACACAACCCCGAGAAAGCCACGCACAATGAGCCATGCACGAACACTTCCGTCAAAATATCATGTTCCCGGCTAACCGCAGTTAGTTCAGTTATTTCTCGTAAGTTTAACTCTCTGGATAAATTTACACGTGACGCGCCTAATTTTTTTAGAAAGGCTATTTGACCTGCATTATGGGTAGTCAGTTGGGTAGAAGCATGGATGTCCAAAGTCGGGAAATGTTTTTTCACTAGATTGAACATGCCAATATCCTGCACAATGATGCCATCTAAGGTAGTGTTTACTAGTTTGCTTAATAATTTGGCTAAAGTCGCAAACTCCTGCTCTAGAATGACAATGTTCAAGGTTAGAAAAATTTCACATTCGTACTGATGAGCAAGCCTAATGACTCCCACTAGTTGTTCAAAGGAAATATTAGATGCGCGATTTCGGGCGTTAAAGTTATCTAAGCCACAATAAACAGCATCGGCCCCTGCAATGATGGCTGCCTTAATGGCATCAATATCACCACCTGGCGCTAACAATTCAATTTTTGGGGTGGTTTGGAGATCATTCATGCCAACATTACTCATATAAGTGCGATTCATTTGGGTGTGATTCACAGGAATAGTATAATCCCTGCGACTTTATGCGGGCGATTTTACCTGTATAGTGAATCTTTTAATATGACTTAGGGTAGATAATTCTCTGTAAAGACCGCAAAGTACCAAATTAAGCGATGCTATACATGAAATAACCGCTAACCATTAAAAACAGTAGAAATATAAACTATGACACTGCCGATTCTTTACTCATTACGAAACTGTCCCTATGCAATGCGTGCCAGAATTGCACTTTTCAAAGCCAATCAACCAGTTGAAGTGCGTGAAGTAAAATTAAATAATAAACCAGCAGAAATGCTGCAAGCTTCCGCAAAAGGTACTGTCCCAATTTTAGTTTTAGGCGACGCAGCTTCGCCATCATCGATAATTGAAGAAAGCTTAGAAGTCATGCTATGGGCGTTAACACAAAATGATCCCGATGATCTACTTCTTAGAGATGAGCAAAACGTATTGCCGAATATGCTCAAATTGATCGCTCGTTTTGATGATGAATTCAAAGCCTGCTTAAACGCCTATAAATGTGCAAAGCGCTACAAAGAAGACAACCTAATTGAATGCAGACAAGCATGTGAAGTCTTTATTCAAGAACTAGAAGAACGTTTGAGTTATACGCAGGATAAATATAACGCAGTAGAGCAGCCTTTTATATTTTCCGCCCGAGAAAGTTTAGTTGATATAGCGCTACTTCCCTTTATTCGTCAGTTTGCCAAAGTAGAACGTCAATGGTACCTTCAATCTCCTTATCCCAAAGTGAAACAATGGCTTAATCATTACTTACAAAGTGTGATGTTCACCAAGGTGATGACAAAATTCGAAGTATGGAGTCCAACCAACTAACCTCGTCAGTTTAAATTCGAGTAAGCTTATTTTCTAACGATCCAGCTTCCATCGGCCTGACGACAGGCATTGCCATGCACTACTTCAGAAATTCCTCCAATAGTTGCTTGCACGGTATATTCACGACAGGTATCTCCATCAATTAAGTCAGTTTTAGTCGGCACAACTCGATATTCATACCCCGTATCTGGGTTATACCATTGTGTGGCTACACCGGTGCGAACTGTTTCTAAAGAATGCGTAACATAAGTTCTGTCCGTATGGTTCATATGACGACCAACTCTACCCCCAATATAGATTTCAACGGGAGGGCCAATAATAGTAGCCTTAGCTTGAGCCTCACCTTTGCCAATCTCATGACCAATAACACCACCGATAATACCACCGATGACTAAACCAGTGAGGGGGTTAGCTCCGCCTCCGCCGCCGTGCCCATGATGAATACCTCCACGACCGGCACAAGACGATAAGAATAAAACACTAATGCAACAAAATATAATTACTACTTTTCGGGAGTGTGAAAACATGATTCGTACCTTTATTGTCTAAATATTAGAACTCGGTATTTAACGCAAAGTATCAGTTCATCCCAAAGGGATCTCCAAGCTCTACTTAGCAACTCGTTAAAACCGAAATATTCCTATCAAGAACAAACTAAGGCTAACAATCAAATAGTCAAAAAACGTGTAAAGAATGTGGAGAAAGTGCGGATTTTTTACTATCGATTAATTTTGAAAAGATACAATAAACTTAGATGTCTTTTATTAATATTATCGAGATATTATCGAGACACCCATAATATTATCCCCCCCAATAATGTGTTGAGCATTTCACAACTAACTTCGAGTCTGGTTTGTAAACATGGGTGTCTAGGTTGCGTTGTCTAGGTAGCGTTCTATACATGGGTGTCTAGATAACATTCCTAGATAAGTCAACATGGGTGTCTAGATAGCAGAAAACGAAGTTATTATTGAGGTTGTCACAGGCGGCCTACAGCCATCCCTTTTGATTGGCAATACGTGCTGCATCAACTCGGTTTGTGGCATTCATTTTAGAGATGGCTTCCGACAAATAGTTTCGTAATGTACCTGGTGCTATAAATAACTTTTCGGCGATTTCAGCCGTAGACAAACCTTCAGCCGCAAGTTTGAGCGCTTTACGTTCTTTATCATTAAGTGGATCCTTGTCCCCAAGTGCCATCATGGCAAGCTCGGTATCAATTACTCGTTCGCCTTTTATTATCCGCCGCAAACTGGCAATCAAATAATCACTTGGGGCTTCTTTTAGCACAATCCCCCTCACTCCCGCCTCAATAGCTCGACGCATGTAGCCGGCCTTAGCGAAGGTTGTCATTATCACAACTTTTATATTTGGATATTGCTTCTGTAAAGTTTCGGCAAGTTCGATACCGGTCATACTAGGCATTTCAATATCACTTAATACGAGATCGGGGATGACATCTGAACTATTAATAAAACTAAGCGCTTTTGCACCGTCACCACAAGAAGCCACTACGTTTATATCTGATTCAAAACCAATTAATGCGGTCAGTGCATCGAGCACTAAGGTTTGATCTTCAGCAATAACTAATTTTGTACTCATTAAATTTCCTTTTTAGTTTAATTCATATCTCAAGATCGGCGTTTAGCCTAGCGGCAATGGGACACTTATTTCAAGGTGCATACCCTTGTCATGCTTGATAAGTAACCTGCCATTAATCATATCTATGCGTTCTTGCATACCGGTTAACCCATTTCCAGCTTTATAGGATTTATTAGGCTTACTGCCGTTATCACCTATGCACAAATGCATTGTGTTATCGTCAATACGTGCGTCAATGTAAGCGTTAGTTGCGTTGCTATGTCGCAGAATATTGGTAACGGCTTCTTTGGCGACAAATGACATTTGCAGCTCAATATCTATCGGCAAGTCCACTTTACTCAGCGTATTTGTTGTCAATGCAACTTCGATGTTGGCATTTTCGAGTAATTGAGTCAGCGTCTGTAATTCGCTTTGCAAGGAAAGCTTTTTCATGCCTGAAACGGCTTTCCTTACATCAGACAAGACTTCGCGGGAAACAGCACTAAGCTCAGCAAGTTGCGATTTTGCTTCATCTATACGGTCATGCTGAAGGAGTTTTTCTGCAAGCTCGGCCTTTAATGCAATTGTTGACAGGGTATGCCCAACTAAATCATGTAAATCTCGACCGATGCGTTCTCTCTCAGCAATGGCACTAACCTGCGCCAGCTCATTTGCAGCATGCTGTTTGTGTATTTCGATGAACGCTTCCTTTCGCTCTAGCAAGCCAAAGGTGAATAATGCTAAGCAACTAAAAACCGACGGAATCAGATAGCGTAAGTCAACGGCTTCATAATGCATAACCGAGACTACCATGGCGGTTATAACCGTTAGAAAACTGACCAAACGCGCCCAACCAGCGCCATGATAACCAATTATAAAGGTGGCAAAACCAAATAAAAATACGCCAGCAAAGTTCAAAAAAGTGCCGCCGATACATGCTATTACAAGACAGGTTATTGGTAATATTACCGCTTTCCCCTTAGCCAATACTGACCATATGTAACATCCCACAAAGATGGCATAAATACCGAGGGAAGCAAACAGATGGAAGCTGCTAGGTGCAGCTTCACTGATAAATAATGGGATAAAATAGAAGAATGAGAACACCAACGAAATAAAAGACCATTTCTTGCGTTCTCCGCGCCCAAGGGCCGGCAAGCTTATATTGGTGTTTAAAGACGTGGCTGTCATATTATTTCCTTGTGATTGTTACTGCATCACTTTGCGAGACTTGTTTTAAACGATGTAGCTGTTAATAAATCATTTTTGCTATCAGTTGAAACCTTGATGTTGGCATAACGTTTTTCTTGTATGTAAATACTGATCATATATATCACTACAATGACAGCCGGTACAGTCACAAACACATGCTCAGGAGCAACAAAGTAGCAGGTTACTATCCCGATGGTTCGGGTAATGGCATGAAAGTATCCAACCCAATGCTGAATAGCCCATGATAACGGCATCCACATTAATCCGGCAAGAATCCCTACCGACATAGGAATCGATTCATTTTCTTTTGTTGCGAACGGCATGACGATGGCAAACACTAACAATGCCATTACGACACCAGCCATAAACAAATTATCAAATTCATTTTTAGGGCCTTTGCGATTAAAAAAGTCTTCCCCTGTAAGTTTCGCGAAAAAAATGCCTAAATAGAAAATAGCACCACAACCCAACCAAACCGACCAGACCTTCGTTTCAACTGACTGTGCAAAAAAGCCAATAAGACCAATTACAGTCCAAACTAACATACCGGCTAAAGGCATAGCTAAAAAACGACGTTGACGAAACTGCTCGCGTTGTTGATCTAAAGTAAATGTATTCATTGTAATCTCGTAAGTTATGTAAAGGACGAGATTATTATTACGGATGGGGATACAAACAATAAGGCACAAATGTCACCAATAAGATGTGACATTTGTCATAATAGGTTGGTGGGATCTAAGGTAAAAGTGCAATATTGCACACAACGTCGGCCATACTAAGAAGTTATAGGGCTGTTGGATAAGTTGCTTTCCCCAACTTATCAGTCATTTCATTTTTTACCTTAAGTTGGAAAACCCTGTTGATGGACAAACAGGGAGAAAAAATTAACTTTTATGTATTTTCATCCAATAGTTACAATGAAAAATGATTGTATAAGTGCTCTTAATCTATTAATTTGAGATCCAAATTATTAGATGATAATTAGAAGCTTAAGCTACACTTTTTGTGAGAATGTTCCGTATCATTTAAGTCGTAAGGGAAATAAAATGGTTCAGGTCTTATCCTTACCTTTATTTATCACTTCTAGTATCAGCATACTTTTAAGCTTTTTCTTTTTGCTTTTATATTATCGTCTAACCTCCCGACACGAAGAATCAGTTAAGTATTATTTGCTATTTTCCCTTTCCGCTTTAGTCAGTAGTATTTTTCTTGGCGGCTTTGCGGTGTTATTAAATTCAGGTCAGAACCTGAATTATTTAAACATTGCTAACCGTGTAACAGTTATTTGCGCAATGTATACCACCCTATTGAGCTTGCATTTCTATGTTGCGTTTTTTCAATACAAAGCACCGATATTTCTTAAGTGGTGCTACGTTATCAGTAGTGTTTTTTCATTACTGGCAGTGGTGCCAAATCAATACTTTCTTAGTAAAGAGTTTCACTCAACATCTGCGTACTATACCGGTTTAAAATATGGTTCTTTATTTCAACTATGGGGGGTATGGATATTAGTATTAGCCGTTTACTGCATATTGATTTTAGTGAAAGTCTACTTACGTCAACGTAGACGACAAGAAAACAACAAAACTAACGCAGTATTACTGCTGTTATTAGCAAATACTGTCTGGATGATAACAGGGGTTTCCGATACTCTAACTGGAATACAAATAGTTGATTTACCACCACTTACATGGATAGGTTCATTTTTAGTGATTTCTACCATTGCTTGGGTACTTGTTCTGCATATCGATAATCTGTATGAAGAACGGCAACTGCTAAGTGATCGCCTTTTATATGACCATTTAACCCAAGCCTATTCTCGCAGTTATTTAGATATCCGCTTAAGCGAATCGATAAAGTTAATGTCACGCAATGAACTGACTTCGTTATCTGTTTGTATATTTGACGTGGACAACTTTAAAACCATCAACGACCAATATGGCCATGGGAATGGTGATGAATTACTAAAAAATATCACCACAATTATAAAGGAGAACATTCGGAGCACTGACTGTATTGCGCGATTAGGAGGAGATGAGTTTGTAATATTATTCTCTGATAAACAGCCTGACAATCATGCTCTTATGATTGTCGAACGTATTCGAAAGAACATATCTGAAATGCGATTTGGCATAGGAAATATCAAATTTAATGCATCATGTTCTTTCGGCATAGTTAGCGTAACGTCAGACCAATTACCCATGGATGACTTATCCAACCTGATGTTGACGTCTGCCGATAAGGCTTTATACAGTGCCAAACACAAAGGCAAAAATGCAATTGGTATTGCAAGTCTGTACGATTTGGCTTAACTAATCTGTTTAGCTATCGTCAAGGTAACAAACCTCCCTCATCAGAGTAACTTTATTTGACATCCAACATAGTTGAGTCAAAAGCAACAACTTCAAAAAGCAAACGATGCGCAACCAAAAAGCCTCTGCAAGAACTAACGAGACACCCATAGCATTATCGAGACACCCATATTCACCATATGTCATTAACTAGACACCCATAATTCACTTTAACTTAACTGAGTTATTCAATTAATAGCATGGGTGTCTCGTTAATTTATTCATTTGAATGGGTGTCTAGTTAATTTTGCCAGAGAGTGTCACATTGGTAGATTTTGGCCTCATGCCTCAACATGGGTGTCTAGATAACGGGTAAGGCAGTTAAAATAATGATAATGAAATTTGTCATTGTGGTTGATAATACACCGGCACTTCTTTTTGTTTATATCCGTTAATATAAAATCGAGTAGGCCAATCATGGGGTGGATAGTGCGCATCCATTTCTGGGCGCTTCGGTGTAACATCTTTAGTTTGGGAATGTGGAAGAAGTTGATTACTGCCAGGCACTGTATCTCTGGTATCAATATAAGAGTCACTAAAGTCTCCACATGTACCAAAGTGCTCAATACCATAATCCCAAAATATACCCGAATACACGCTAACAGGATCCAGATAAGTTGTTTGAACAATTAACTGTGGATTCGTTGATTTCGCGCCTTCACATATACCAAGGACAACAAATGCGCCGCAACTATGACCAATAGCATGAATTGCCTTTACGGATGATTGCTTCGCAATCCGCTCCCCAATCTCAATGCCAATTTTTTTACCGGCAACTGAACATAAAAACACATTGCCAGAAAAGTCGCGCCAATCAATGCTGTGGTTCTGTTGTTTTGTGCCAGCTAGTTGGGGGTAAGTATCTTCTGCCATCAAATTTTGCAATTCATCACTCCAATCCGCGGGTGACCCTTTCACCCCATGAGCCGAAAGAGTGATGTACTCCAGTCCTTTTTTGATAGGAAACTGAGTGACCGATGAAAAGTCTCTTGGCCAATATACGTAAATTGCAAATCCTAAGGTGCCCAGTATGAATGGAATACCAGGGATAATTACCAACCACCACCAAATGAAGCGGATCAATGTTTTTTTACTGATTTTGAACACGACTACTCAAATTTTAATAAAGGACCTTTAGTGTGAAGAGTTAATGAATCTTAAGCAAGTTTGTTGCTGTGCCAACTTCGCCACGTTGGTAAATGCATTTTGTAGTAGATATTACAGACTAGTTTGATCGCACCAAGTCTTCTATGAATGCTAACGTTTGGTTCTCCAATGCAAGTAGCACCATCTCAATAAATGCGTTCAACTAACCCCTTTTTAATGAGGCACGGCTAAAAACAATCTGAAGATATGTATTCGCGTTGAAAACCTCAAAATAGAATTTGCATTTGTCATGACGTCCCTTGAATTTGCATGAGTTAACTCCCGAGTAACTTAAATTCCAAAATTAGTCTTTGATAAGCTTCCTACGCTACTTGGGTAAAGTATTCGTAAACGATATTGCATGATTGGCGCTCGCTGAGGCATGCTTAAGGTCAAATAAAAAGACCATAAAGTTTGAGCAGTAAATTGTTTATGGCAGCAATATTTACCGTTGGTCACGATGAATCCTTTAAAAACAGCAGCTCAAACACCTAAGTAACTTCCCAATCGAGTCAAGGATAAAAAACATGTGGAATTTGCGATTATTGATCGTTGTTACCCTACTCATCGCTTTGCCTTTTTTTGCATTCGCCCACCATGGTAGTAGTGGGCAATTTGATACCAGTACAACGTTTGAGGTTAGTGGTCAGGTCACTGATGTAAGACTGGTTAACCCCCATGCCTATGTTTATTTTGATGTCACTAACAGTGCTGGAGAATTGACGAATATGCGTTGTGAATTGCAGTCTGGCTCTTTACTCAAACGTCGAGGGTGGACAACGGATATGTTTAAGGAGGGCACTAAAATTAAAATTCTAGGTTCACCCGACCGTACAGATCCCACTACCTGTTACATGAATCAGATTACTTTTGAAAATGGTATTACTGCCTCGCGTAACAGTATTTTTAATGACGATGGTACACTTGCATCAAGCAGTACAAACTTAGCACAGGAGTCAGCGTTAGCGCATCGCCCAATTAAACGTGCCGATGGTACCCCTAACCTTGATGGAAATTGGGCAATGGTGCGTGAAAAAGGTGCTCCTCCGGGAGCTGGCGGAGGCTCTCCAATAGTGCTAACTGCGGCAGGTAAAGCAGCGGTAGAAGGAGCAAATTCAGAGCAAAACCCGAGATTTCAATGCAAAGCTACCAATATCATAATGGACTGGTGGTTCGATCAAATGGTCAACACCATTCACCAAACAGATTCAAGTATCGAATTAACTTATGGTTTCATGAACCTCAAACGGACAATATATCTAGATGACACTCAGATGCCTAAGGATTTCGTGCCAAATCGCGCCGGATTCTCAACGGGTCAATGGCAAGGTGAAACGCTAGTAGTAACAACGACAGGGTTTGATGAAGGCTGGATAATGGCGCCCTTAGGGGGCGAACGTGGAGGAATGCCAAGAGGCAGACCAGACTTCCCTTCAAGAGGAGATGCAACTAAAGAAGTTGGCAAACGTCCACCTAAGCCACCTGGCGGGGGTGGTCCTCCTTCACCCGCTAAGAACAGCCCAGAATTAACCATCATAGAATACTTTTCATTGAGCGAAGACGGTACGCAGCTTACTCGAGAATACACATTGACGGATCCTGTTAATCTTGAGAAACCAATGACGGGCTCAGATAAAGTTATGCTCACCGATGATGCCTATGAGCCCTATGATTGTGATGACTTAACTACAGAACGAAAAAATGTATCAAATACTCAGAATCTCAATGCAAGCATTTCATTGAAGAAACCTTCTCCTTTGGATAATGCCATCATGCAGCCTCTGCATTGGCTTGAAGACTCTCCCCTTGGTTTGACCATTTCAAGCACACAGTGGGGATACCCCATCGCCCTCTCGTTACATGCAATAGGCATGGCTACTTTGGTAGGTATTGCTTTAATGCTCAGCGTCAAAGTACTAGGTTTTGCATCAGCAATACCAGTAACCGCTATGACTGCTTATTGGCGAGTTGCCCAAGCTGGATTTGTTATAAATTTGCTTTCAGGTGCAGCTTTGTTTTGTGGGAATGCTTCAGAGCTTTATTTTAATTGGGCTTTTCGGATCAAACTAGGCTTAGTATTTCTGGGGTTATTTATTACTTGGTGGATGTACAACACATCCATTAAGCGCTCAAATACAATCATTAAACCCCAGATTAAACTTGCTACTTTTGTTTTGGCTGTATGGGTAGCAGCGATTATTGCTGGTCGCCTAATCGGTTATATGTCCTAAGGAAAAAATTAATGAATAATTTACTATCTTGGGTCATCGATACACTCAACTCAACTTCCTTAAGCGGTCTTGTAATGAACAATGCCTATGTGTTTCCTGCATTGGAAATGGCTCACTTTTCAGGTTTATGCCTGCTATTTGGCTCGTTACTAATTGTCGACTTAAGGATCCTCGGTTTTGCCAAAGCGGTGCCGATTATTCACGTCGAAAAATTCATTCATTTCGCGATTATTGGATTTAGTATCAACCTCATATCTGGATTGCTATTTGTGGTTGGAGATTCAGATCGATATTTAGTGAATATCGCTTTCGGGACAAAAATGGGGATGATTGCACTCGCCGGCATCAATACAATTTACTTTATTCGATACATAAAACCACAACTGCAGGCTGGAAAGCAATCAAAAGACTTAAGCAAAGGAGCTTACACAGTGGCTTGGCTATCTTTGATTTCTTGGACCTGTGTCATTATTCTTGGGCGCTTTATTCCCTATGTAGAATAACCATATTTAACGGTTTATTTATCTAGACACCCATGATGATATATTGCCGTATTTGACGATATTTAACGAGATATTTAACGAGACACCCATGTTTATAGTTTTTCCCAACTTAGTATTCTTTAACGTGGGTGTCCTCGTAAACTCAAAATAGAGATAGTTGCCAAAGAAACTCCTAACATGGGTGTCTTGATAACTCATAACATGGGTGTCTCAATTATTTTTAATTATTAATTGAAGCTATTGGATAAAAAGAGAATCTGAGTGTAGGTTATGGTTTTGTACTAACCCGTAATTAAAACGCGTCGTGAAGGTAATATTACCACTTGAGAAAGGAGTCTATATTTAGTGACTTCCACATTAGTAGTTAATATTCGAAAATGAGTTATTTTACCAAGCCGCTAGAATCCCCTTTTTTGTTCTTAACTTAGTTTTGTAATGCATTTTTTGCACGTATTGCGGCAATACGCTTTATGCCATCTTCAATAACAGTGGCTTGCTTTTCTACAATTAAAACTTGTTCTTCAGTTTCTTCAATGCTGGACTTTAACTGCTCTTTTGCAATATTTTTCTGTTCTATTTCGTTTTCGCGAGCCGCAATTAACGAAATACTGTGTTTATTCATGTTCTCAATAGCCGTTGTTTGTTGCTGGATAGTCGCAATATCCGCTCTTAGTTCATCGCGCTCTTGTTCAGAAATCTGATATTTCGCTAATTCGCGTTTAGCATGAAATAACTGAGCATTATAATCATCGAGGGCTTGGCTAATTCCCTCCGCACGTTCGTTTAAATTATCTAAACGATCGCGCATTGCCTGTAAGAACTTATCAAATTGTCCAGTTGTCGAACCCACTATCACGTCTATTGAACTTTGCTCTTCGGGTTTTTCAGAAACAGCACAACTGGTTAAACTAAAATAAAAAACTATCAAAAAAATCGTCTTCAAATATGACATGGCTTTTCTCCTTAACTAGCAATTAAGTTAGCCATAACTGCTTCATCTGACTTTAATTCATTAATCGTAATTTGCAAATTCGCTAACATAGATGCAAGATTTTGCCTTTTCTTCACGAGCTCATCATAAGCTTGTTGTGTTTTTTCTTTGTCTGTTTCTAAATTAGAAATTTTCGACTTTGACTCTTCTAACGCATTGTCTAAATAAACCAAAGTGTCGTCATAACGATTTTTTAGCAACAAGCTTTCATCAAGGCGCGCTTTGGTGTCAGCTTTGAGTTTTTTCGCTTCTTCAATTTCTGCCGCCGTCAATGAAGCCTTAGCTTTCAAAGCTTCCATTCGCGCACGCGCTTCTTCAATTTCTGTTTGCGTTTTCTCAAGTGCACTTTGACGGGTTTCAATGGCGGATTCTGAAGCTGTTATCTCAGAATCTAAATATTCATATTCACTAGCATAAGCTAGACGTCTAACCCTAATCGCTTCCCCAACATATTCACCAAAGACAATGCCAGCTTTCATACCTATAGCAACACAGGCTGCTATAGCTTTAGAGCGAAATGGCATATTTCCTACCTTTTTATGGCAACCATAACCAAGCGCGATGCCCCCAACCACTTGACCAATTGTTTTTGAAGTTGCGATATCTTCTTTGCCTAACTGCTCAATTGGAGAACTAACATCAAAATCACTTAAATCTTCTGCCTGACCGCTGTCTGATTTATCTTTACTCGGAAAACCTGGAATTGTCCATTCAGCTTGACTAGGTAATGACACTAGAGAGGACGAAAGCGTCAGTAACAAAAGTAGTTTGTACGTATTCATCGTTTAATCCTTTTCAGATTGTTAGTTTTTTCAGTATCAAAGATTGTTTTTCGGTTTTTGTTGTTAACGACGAGACGTCGACAATTAAGTTATGTAAGTCTTTAAAAAATTCAGACTTTTCGTAGTTTCCCCGCACTTTTGTAGAAGCTATTTTATTTTCGATAGTGAGATCGACATCACTCTCTGCGATAGCTCTTTGTTCAGATAATGCGAGGGTTCGTGCGCTAGCACGTTGTAAATTATCTTGAATAGACACTCTGTTTTTGTCGTTGCTGGCAACAAGTATTCGTAAATTTTTCTGGGTTTTGGCATCTAATTCCCCCAGTGACCTGAGTGTATCTATTACACTTTCATTACTTATTATTTCGTTGCGATACATTTCCGCTTTTGACATCAATGTGTAAATAATCTCAATTTCTTCATCTATGTTAATTTTGGCCGTTTCTGAAATAGACTGCTCATCAAAAAGTGCTGATACATTGCTATAACGCAGCCCTATAACAACCAACAAACAAATGATCACTGCGCCACACCAAAGTAAGATAGGTTTCAGCTTGCTCTTTTCTACATGAGTCGGAGTCGGAGTCGGAGTCGGAGTCGGAGCAACAATACCACCAGGTGAGCCATCTGGTGCAATAGTTTTAATTTCGTCTCCTAAATCTTTATCCGAAATAGGATTACTTTGCAGTAATGCAGTTTTAAATTCTTCAGCGGTTTGAAAGCGGTCACTGATGTTAATCGCCATTGCTTTTAAGGTAGTATCAATAAAGTCTTGTGTGAACGCACCTTTAAATTTATCTAACTCTTCCACAGCAGGATCTACTTTTCCCTGCATAACTCGAACGGTTCTAAACTGTGCCTCAGGAGGCTGCGGGTTACTTGTAACGATTCTCCAAATCATTACTCCTACTGCATAAATGTCGGTCCATGCTCCTAAGTCGCCCTCAGAACCGAGTTGTTCTAAAGGCGCATAACCAGGCGTGTGCATTTGATGTTTGGTCTTTTGCGTTTGTTGAAAATTTTGCTTCGCTGCGCCAAAGTCAATCAATAATGGCCGACTATCTGCCTTACGAACAAAAATATTGGTTGGCTTAATATCTCTGTGTAATACACCTTCTGAATGAATAAAACTTAAGCCATCCAATATGGGCACAATAAGACTAATAATCTGCTCTTGTGTTAGAGAGTGACCTGCATCGGCATAATTATGGAGTATTTCAGCTAACTCTAATCCATGCTCTAGGTTCATAACCAGATAAGCGGTACCGTTTAAATCAAAGAAGTCTTTACAGCGAATAATATTGGGGTGGTCTTCAAATACAACGAGCTGTTTTGCTTCGTTTAAAAAAGATTCAATACCAGAGTTAAATTCTTCGGCGCTTTGCTGTGATACGGGTTGTACAGTGCTACCTTGACGAGATGCACAATGTTGTGGGAGATATTCTTTAATGGCAACATCTGAGTCCAGACGTAAGTGCTTGGCTTTGTATACAATACCAAAGCCCCCCATTCCGAGAACTGACTCAATTTGATACTGCTGAAGGATAGTACCTGGAGGTAATGCTAAACTTTCTGTTTGACTGCTCATACTCCGTCACTTTCCTTTCATAGTCCCTTGAAAAACAGCTTTTAGCAAATGCGGTAATGACTAAACACTCGGCAACGCTGTTACGAAAAATATAGCATTAACTTAGTAGACCTTTATTTTATACATCAAAAGCTAAACGCTTACAATCGTTCAAAAATCAAACTTTGTTAGAATGTTTTTCGTACTTCAGAGTCTACAATGACAAATTTGCGATAAATTAGTGTTTAGAAACAAATTCATGGTTGTTTTGTCTGATAAATTGTCAAACTCAGTTGGCCTAATTTGGCTTAAGGGCGTTCATGTAAAACCGAATTGGTCATTCATTAGATGATCGACTTACTGTGCAAAACCGTAGTCATTTTACATAATTGGCACAGTATAGCTTGGGCTTAGGAGACTTAAATGGAGCATTTTATTGTTCGAAAGCCTTTTGGTGATACATTTACTTATCAATATCCTTCTGGCAAAACAGTAAAGAACAAAGGTATTAAACGTTGGGTGAAAAGCTTAGCTATACCTCCTGCGTGGCAAGAAGTGCATATTGAACTAGACCGCAGCGCCAAGGTTTTAGCGTTTGGGCGCGACGCACAAAACCGTAAACAATATATTTATAATCCCAAATGGGCAGAGCAAGCTAGCGAACAAAAGTTTGAGCGTATTTTACGCTTTGCCAAAGAATTATCGACTATGCGAAGAGTCACGGGCCAACATATAACGCAACGTCCTATCGATGAAAAAACGGTTTTAGCCTGTATGACACGAATGCTCGATGAAGCCTTTTTTAGACCTGGCAACCACACTTATACCCGAAATAATCAAACATTTGGATTGACCACGTTACGTGTTAAACACATGAGTATTGAAGATGGTCAGGTACAATTTGATTACATTGGCAAAAGTCAGCAACCCCAGCATAGAGAGGTCGATGATAAATACGTTAAAAAAGTATTAATCCAACTTGAAAAAATGACTGGCTATGAATTGTTTGACATCACACTACCTGATGGCGAACGCAAAAAAATAAACGCGCAAGATTTAAATCAATACATATCCGAGGTTATGGGTGAAGACTTCAGTGCTAAAGACTTTAGAACATGGGCTGGTACCGTACTTATGGCGGTTGCGCTTGATGAACTTGGCCCCGCAACAGATCTGAAGCTAAATAAAAGTAATGTACTGAAAGCGATAAAAAAGGTCGCCAGCGAATTAGGCAATACACCTGCCGTATGCCGTTCAAATTACATCCCCCCCAATGTTATATTACATTACGAAAGCGGCCGCACTCTTGCGTATTTCCGAAAACAACTGAAGCGCTCTCGAGCCAAATACTTCAGTCCTGACGAAAAAGCCACATTGAAATTACTCGAATACTTAGTATCGAATTAAAATCCAAGTTGCATATTGTGGTTTCAGCCGCGATCAATGTCTAAATCTAATCGCCCTAAATCACTAACTATGAATTTTTTATATCGCTTTTTTACAAAAGCCCTTATCAAGACACCCATGATAAGTCCTTGTAGTGTAAATTGGTTTTTCACCCAAGTGCTTTAACTTGACACCCATAGTTATTGTTTATATTTATCTAGACATCCATAAATATATTTCCCACCGATCTAACGATTCTTTAACATGGGTGTCTTGATAAAAAATACTTTAACATGGGTGTCTAGATAAAAAATATTAATAATAATAGGCTATTTATCGTGGTTTTGAAGATTTAGCCCCTTATAATATGTAACAAATAAAGGCCCTCCCACTAAGAAGTTTTATAATGATACGATCCAAAAATGTATTACTCTTTGATCTTGATGGCACTCTGGTTCACAGTGCGCCAGACCTAGCCTTAGCCGTTAATAAAACCTTGCTAGAACTAAACCGTTCGCCCTTCGATAAAAAGACGATTTATCATTGGGTCGGCAATGGCGCAAGAGTGTTGGTAGCTCGTGCGTTGTCCGGTACATCAACAATCAACGAAAAATTAGATGATACGGTTATTGAGGATGCATTAGCCATTTTCATGAAACATTACGAACAATACCTATGTGTTGAGTCGGTTTTGTATGAAGGCGTAAAGCAAGGTTTAAATAGTTTAAAAAGTGCTGGCTTTCGTCTAGCCATAATCACCAACAAGCCAGCAGTTTTCATCGAACCCATTCTAAAAGGTTTAGAACTTAACAATATATTTGAGATACTAATTGGTGGCGATACTTTACCTCAAAAGAAACCACATCCAGCTCCTTTGCTGCATGCCATTGAAAAACTGAACGTGAGCGCTGAGCAGTGCATAATGATTGGGGACTCTAAGAACGATATTTTAGCCGCGAAGGCCGCCAAAATAACAAGTATCGGTGTAACTTATGGTTATAACTATGGCGAAAGTATCGCCAATTCTAGACCTGACAGGTGCTATGACACCTTTAACGAATTAACCTCCGCTTTATTAGCGTCAAAGTAACTAAGCTAAACTACCGAAAATTAGCCTAATACCACAACGCCCTTTTGTGTTTGCAACTGCACCTTCGATAGAAGCTAATCCACCTTTTAAAGACTCAAGTTATTTTGACTTTTACCAAACCACATTTAACAAGACACCCATAATAATTTTTAGCGTAAATAGAGAGTTCGACGAATTAAACATGGGTGTCCTTATAAATTGTTCAACGAATTAAACATGGGTGTCCTGATAAATTTCAACATGGATGTCTTGATAAATTCTTGTTATGGGTGTCTTGATAAATTTTTGATAAATTCTTGTTATGGGTGTCTTGATAAATTTTAGTGTTTGAAGCTTCCGCTTTGCAAAAAGTGAATTGTTTGCTCGGCAACCTCTAGGTTATACCTCATCTGAGAATGGCTAACGTCTATCGTAATAAAATCACTCATGTTAGTTAATTTTGTTGATTCAACCGACACCAAACCATCGTTGGGACCATCAAATTGGTCATTAGTGAGAGTTAAAGATTTTGTGCCCGCAATTACGCCAATGTTTAAATCTAACTCATCTAAGTTGTTACCTAAACCGTTGTCGCCGGTTACCAGTGCTTGACTGACTCCTCCTGCCACATTCATCACCCACGAATCCTTAAAGTGATCTGCCAGTTCACTGCCTTTGTTGGGTGTACCTATTAACACCACCTCTCCCATTCGTGCATTTTCCAGCTCATGTTTGTTTTTTTGAAGGTATGCTCTAATCACTAAACCACCAAGGGAATGCCCTACAAAATGCACTTTAGGTGCGTTTACTATGCAAGCGTTTATTTGTTTGGATGTGTCAGCCAACACAGTAGTCACACTTTCGCCAATAGTAGAATAATTTAAAAGACACACTTTATAATCGGCGAGCTCTAATCGTTGAGCGAGTCGCCACATCGCCCAATCGCTCCTTCCTAAACCATGAGCAACCACAACAAGTTCATCATCGGCTTCATAAGTAGAAGAGAGAACTTGAGAATGAACACAACCGGTAATGTGGAAAAGCAGTACCAAAATGATTGCGGTAACAAATTTCTTGGTCACTGACTTGATCAACGGCTTTCCTCGTTCTTTACGCACCTAACAGAAAGCATATCCCCCTTGTTTAACCGAGCGCGCCGAATTTCCCCTTTGTGGGAATTCCACCAAGAATAGGCAAGTGTCCTAGCGTAAGCATCTTTTTGGGTTACACTGCTACTGGTCCAAAATTCAGTATACGCGCCCTGGGTAATATACCACTTACCAATTTTCACACCGGCAGGTGTAGCAGAGAAGTTATATTTATTTACCAGTGACTGTTTGAAAGCTTTGAACAGCGTGTCGGGTTGCTGGGCTTTAAGGGTGATCGCTATATCATTTTCACCTCGCCAGCCTTCTTTATTTAGCTCAGATTCAGAAATCCCGATGGTTTTTTCAAGGGCTTGCCAATCCGCATCTGATGCTACACGCCATCCCTCAGGACAAAGGTTTCTAACATCGGTGACATCATGCCAATCATAAAGCCTACCGTAAGTTAACAGACTGGATTCATCATCATCTGGAATAAAACCAGTATTAACACTACTTCCGTCTTGAAACCTAGTTGTCCTTAAATTTTCTGCCAACCAAATTTGCTCACCAATTTTTACTGTTGGATAAATGTTGCCCTCATGATCGTGAACCGTCTGTTGAACAGTCTCGTTAGCAACATTTAGCACATCGCTGTCCGCTTTAGCGGTTGAAATGATTGGATTTAACATAAAGCTCCCTGTTATAAAAAGGCCTATTTTCATTTTTGCTTTCATTTTCACTATGTTTAATCGTCCCTTAATAGAACGAGAATCGCTCGTTAGTTTAAATCGGCCAGTTAAGTGATGTTTGTTTTTCAGAAAGCGCCCACAACTGGGTTAAAACGTCTTTTTCCAACACAAATGCCTCAAGCTTACCTTCTCCTACTGGACCACCAAAATTCATCAACCCAGTTGGGCCGTAATAGGCTCGCTCTTTTAAGTTATCTTCTGTAGCACACATCACTTCTGGATAAGCGCCTTTTTCAGCGGTTTGGGCAAGCCCAATCTTTACCATGATCCACCACGAAATTCTGGTCACCAGACTTGCACTTTCTCTAATAAGTGAGGTGTTTGAAGCCCCTGGATGACAGACATAAACCTTCACCTGCTTACCCGCTTTTTTGATTTTGTCTTGAAGTTCATATGCAAACATCATTTGCGCCAGTTTGCTTTGGCTATACACTTTGTTGGGATGATAGTTTTTATCCCAATTCATATCATCAAACTGAATTGTTCTTAATCCCATTTTGTGGCCTTCACTGGACACCACCACAATCCTCCCTTGAGATGCCTCGATGCGCTCAAACAACAACCCGCAGAGCAAAAAGTGGCCGTAGTGATTCACACCAAGCTGGCTTTCAAAGCCATCAACAGTGAATTGCTGGGTAGCCACCTGAGCGATCGCGCCATTACAGATAAGAGCGTCGATTTTCGGCACTTTTTCTAACACTTTATTCGCCCCTTGACGTATTGAGGCAAGATCCGCTAAATCTAAGGCTATGAAACTAACCTTGGCAGCAATACCAAATTCTTTTTTAAGCTCGGTAATGGCTGTTTCTGATTTACTTGGATTGCGATTTAACATCACAACTCTTGCGCCCTTCGACAATAATATTCGCGTAGCCTGGAATCCGGTCCCAGCATTAGCACCAGTAATAACAAAGGTCTTGTCGATAAGTGAACCAAGGCGCTCTGGGCTCCAGCCATTCGGTCCAAATTGATTATCAGTTGTCATAAATTACCCTTCAATATTCGTTTCATTGGTAGCGAGATCATCGCCATAGATAAGTGTGTTCATCAGCACCTTTACTCAACAACGCTTAGCTTAGCTCACTTCATTAAATGCACTATAATGACTTAAATCTCGATTAAACAGACCAAATAATCGCTAATAATTGCCTATTTGTATCATTCCATTGATTTAAGCAGCATCTGAGGTTAGCGTGTGAATAATCTTATAGAAGTGAATGAATTCAAATGAACAAAGAATTAATAAAGCAATTCATCGAAACCCGCATCAGCAAAAGTGGAATGGTAGAGACTGGGATCCCTGGCGTGCAATTATTTAAGATAACGGAATCGATTCGCTGTGCTCCCGCAGTCTATGAGCCTTCAGTGACGGCAATAGTGAGTGGTTGCAAAGAAGCCATTATGGATGGCGATAGACACTTCTACGACAACAGTAAGTACATATGTTGTACTATGCCCCTGCCAATAGAAGCCGGTACCCTAAAGTCTTCCCCCAACGAGCCTCTAATTGGCGTGTACATTTCATTAAATAGTAAAATAATGACCGAGCTCGTCATAGAAATGGAAAGTGCGGCAAGTGATATAAGCATGAGAAAAAGCCCACTGCATCCACAAAGTATTTCGTCAGCCAATTGGGACGAGACCTTCACGGACGCGCTCTATCGATTAATATCCTTAGAAAACAACCCTGCTGATGTTGCAATTCTTGGTAGTAGCCGTTTACGTGAACTCTATTACACTATATTAAAAGGCGAATCGGGATATTCATTCAGACGTTCGTTTGGCATAGGGAATGGAATTGCCCGCTCAATTGAGTTTTTATCTTCTAATTTAAACGAGTCGATTACTATCGAAAATATGGCGGATCAAATAGGAATGAGTCGAGCTGTGTTTCACCGTAAATTTAAACAAGCAACGAATATGTCTCCCATACAATTTGTTAAATCTATGCGACTTAACAATGCCGCGATGAAAATCGCCGAGGGGACAAATGTTAACGTCGCCGCAATCGAAGTTGGCTACCAAAGCTCATCTCAATTTAGTCGCGACTTTAAACGCATGTACGGACAATCGCCAAAGCAGTGGAGCCAGAAAAAAGATAGAATGAACGACTCTATTCGTCAGATGAAAGCATAGAAAACAGACAGGCACGAAGATGGCACGCCAAATACAACCCGTACCAGTATTGAGCTTAGAATGCTAGCTAGGGGTCTTAATAGGCTTGCTTTTCTATTGGTTATCCCTGCTGTTTAATGCCTCTGGTTGAGCAAAAATGAGGTAGTCGTCTGGTGCAGCTACCTTATTTTGCTTGGCTTGATACATTGCAATATCCGCTAACTTTATTAACGTATTCATGTCGTTGCTCATGCGAGGATAAAAAGCAACTCCCACACTCATAGAGACAACTGTGGGGGTTTTATCGTGATTAAAATAGAACGGCTGCTTCACCCCATCATTCACTTTTGCTATAGCTGTCTTAACAGAGGCTTCGTCTTCAGCCTGCAGAAGCAACACAAATTCATCTCCTCCCCAGCGAATAGCCACATCATTTTTGCGGATTTTGTCTTTTAATTGTTCAGATACAAAAATAAGTACTTCATCGCCCGCATCGTGACCAAAAATATCGTTAACGGCTTTAAAACCGTTTAGATCAATTAAGGCGAGTGCAAACTGGTGACCTTTATTCATCAGCTTTGCAATGAGCTTTTCACCACCATTTCGATTGTAAATTCCCGTTAGTGAGTCGAAGTCTGCTTGTAATGCCAGCTTTTGCAATTCATGTTTACGATTTGAAATATCATTTAGCGTTATTTGATAAAAACGCTCGCCGTCTTCCGTTATTAATGGGCTGGCAATCAGTTGAACCCACATAACATTTTTACTGTTAGCTGACTTGAGTTTGAATTCGCCAGTAGCAAACTCGTTGCGCTCAAAGGACTCAAGAAGTGACGCTTTGATTGCCGCAGGATTTTCAAATAACTCCTCCAACAGCTCACCATAATCCTGCTTTTTTGCTAAGCCAATTTTTCCAACCAGGTCGATAAACGCATTATTTTTAAGTTCGATTATTCCACTTTCAGTCATTAAAACCGTTGCCGACTTCGCATTTTCAAAAAGCATCCTAAAACGATATTCCAAAAACTCAATTTCTTCTCTTAATTGGCGCTCTTGGGAGAATTGCTCTTCAACTTTACTTAACAGCAGGTTGGTATAACGCACCAGTGCGCCAATTTCACTGCGAGTATGGTATTTAGGAACGGCAATACGTTGGGTTGTACTGGGAGTAATTTTATGTAGTGAGCGCCCCACCCGAATCATAGGTGAAATGATGATGTAGTAGGTGATCAACAAGGCAACAATACCCACAACAAGTGCTGATGCATATAGCGAATAGCTATTGTCGGTACTGATCTTCTCTGCCTGACGGATGATATGGTCAAGGTTTGGGTATATGTTAACTTCAGCTAACGATTCTTCAGGAATGAAAGGGTGCCGTACTACAAATGCCCGAGATTGCGTATCTTTGTTAATCGCTTCGGTAACGTTTAACTGATAATACAGGGCATCACTTTTAATAGACGCCGCGAGAATCTTTTCACTTGTAACCAAACCATTGATCGCTTCTTTGGCTAAATCTTCATCTTCTAAAAATGCAGCAATGGAGGCGGTTGCATCAACAGTTCGATAAAGTTCTTCAATGTCATGGTTCGCTTCACTGATCTCGTGCTCATAAGTGGCGCGATAAAAAAACTCTGCAGTGGTAAAAACCACCAACATGGATGCAGCAATCAGAAACAGTGAAAATCGAAACCCTAGACCATGTATATTAATCAAAACGATACACTACCTTCATTTTGTTAGTAACATTCGACTCATAAATATATGCCAAGGCAGATTCATCTTCCTCCAGTCTTTGGCAAACATCATTTATCGTCTGTTCAATAACGGGCGGCTTAACGCGACCTGAAAACTTTAACCTAGACCAGTAGGCATTAACACGAGCGAGTGGCAACCCCACTAATGCTTCGTAAAATTGCGCTTTAAGCTCGGCATTTAATTCAACGTCAATGGGCGTGGCTTGTTTTCCATTAGGAAACGCAGAGTACTTGCCCATAAAAAGATCAATTAAGCCTTTTTTATCCATTACTTGCACGTCGTTTTTTTGATTTGTGACGACGACGATTTTCTCTGGCGTAGCGCCTAAACAAGAGAAACTGTTTAATGCCATTAGTATTGTTAGAGTCAGGGAGTAGCGTTTATAAAACGTCATATCAGCCCCCTAAAAACTAAAACTTAAAGCAAGAAATAGGGTATGCGCAACGTCGTCCTCTTCATCATCAACAACTAACCCATCTCGGGCTCTAAGGCCGCTCCCTCTTGCTTCTATATCGGTACGCTCAAATTGTACTTTTAAAGCAAGATTTTCTTTTAAATCCCAACGCCAACCTAAGGAAAGTGATTGCTGATGATGTGCCAAGGTGTTGGCGACTTCTTCCACAAAAATGGCCAACTCGGCTGTATTTGCATTAAAGGGAAAGTCGGGTTTTTCTTGGCTCAGATAATACGCGTCTGTTTTTGCAAATGAATACAAACCGTAAAAGGTATGCGCTCCATAAAGATAACTTATATTCACGAAGCCGTTTAAAGAGTGTCTTAATCCAAGCGAGTCAGAATCAATATGCGATAACTCGCCTGAGATCTCCCAATCACCGAGATAGCGATTTACGTAAAGCGAGGTATAGTGAATATTCGCACCGCGCAAACTCAATGAGTCAGCGAAAGCCTCGGCATCACTCCAGAAAGGTTGTAACTGTGCCACAGACGACGCAACGAACGCAGTGTCAGCGTTATCATTCTTAGCCTCTGTCCGGGTGTGTTTTAATGCAATGCTCCAATCAAACGAGACAAATTCAACACCTATAGAGCGTAAGTCATTAAAGGTTATTGGGCTGTACTCGTTTCTAGAAAAGTCGCTTTCTCCCTGGCCCCAAAAGGCTTTAACTAATAAATTAAAATCGCGATAGGGCTTGAGGTAGCTGATATCCGCCCCATCAAAACTTCTGGCTGGGACAATACCATAGACCTCAGTAGGCACTTTCACCCAAGGGTAGGAAATTGAGACGTCTCTGGTATCACTGAAGTGAAAGATATCGGCCGCAAGTCTCCCTGCTCTCACTTGCCACGAAGGGGAAATTTCGTATCTAAGGAAGGCCATTTGCGTTATCGAGTCGACGTTTTGTTCATCCTGTTCTCGATAAACAAATTGCCCAACAAAATCGAGGTTTTGTGAAAAGCTGTAGTCGAGCTGCACGCCAATTAAACTTAAGGGTTTAAATGCAAAACCATCTTTCTTAGCTATCAGTGCTTGTGAGCGGTCAGTACGAAATTGATGAGTACGAGTATCCGCGGTTGCAGATGCTAAGGTTCCAAACCCGCTAACTTTCAGCTGATTTTGTTCTGCTAAAGCGCTAAAAGTTATCAGTATGCTCATCATTGCTGGGATCAGAGAAAACTGCTTTTTTATCATTTAAGTACATCCATTTCGAAGTTTGTTCTTACTCAGACCAACAAATCCATAATGTTGAAAATATTGGCTACTATAAGCATAGTAAAGAAACAAAAAAAGCACTGAAAAATCAGCCATTTTTTTGCACCTTCCCATGATCTTAAAAAGCGGTTGGTTAACTAAGTTTACCTAAACCATAATCTCACTCAGCTTATATCCCAGTAGCGCGTGGAATTGAATCGCTAGGCAAGGAAATCGATAAATGCGAATAGCCTTTTCCACACAGTGTATCTTCGCCGCACAAAAAAGCCCATAGAACAAAGCGGGATACACAATGACGATAAGGGGTAATAAAGAAGCTAAGTTGTCGTTTCCTTGCCAAAGGCATAATTCATTACCTGAATGAATAATACATAAGCATAATTGATTTGGATTACCCTAGGGGTCAGTTTATGGCTGTCTATGTGATTGCGCATAATTAAAATCCCCCTGCCGTTCGTATGACTTTCTTGGGGTTATACTGTTAGTATTAAGTACTTGTCTTAATTGACATAATTAAATATGGATATTACTCAATAACGTTAGTGAAAACTGGAGTGAGCCGATGAAACTTAAACCAACAATTAACCTGAGTGCTGCAATTAGCTTAGCACTTATCTGCGCAGTGAGCACTCCCCTGATAGCTGCAGAAGACCTATCAAGCTGCGCAACAATTACGACAGAACACAAAGGCCCACCAGGTCCCCCTGGTGGCAAGAAAGAAGAGTCTGCGGAAGAAAAAGCAGTTAAAGCGAGAATGGGGAATACCAGCACGTTGATGCAAACAGTAGCTATACCTGAGTCCGTTAAAGCGTGTGCAAAAGATAGCGGTTATGATCGCCTTGTTTGCCTGACAAATATCTTAAAAACCAACGTATCGGATGAAATGTTAAAGTCTCTTCAGCTCGATTACTCTGTAGCAACTGCGAAAAAGTGGAGCAACCTACCTGCAGGAGCATTCCCATCCAGACCCGGTGTGTTTATGGGCGAGTTCAGCTCTGAACAGCGAGGCGTGGTGAAAGCGATCATGCAACAAGCTGCAAGCTTGTCTGACAACGAAGGGTGGGATGAGATGGTGCAAACCATGAATGCGGATGATTACATTAGTACTGTTAGTACCGACTACAAGGCAGGTTACTCGTCTTACAATACTAAAATCGCATTTTTGGGTAACCCAGCTGACGAAGGTGTTTGGCAACTTTATTGGGGCGGCCACCATTTCGCATTTTCCAATACGTATAAAAACGGTAAGTTAATTGGTGCAACCCCTTCATTCCGTGGTGTTGAGCCATTCCCATCCTTTGAAATGAACGGCATGACAAACATACCTATGCTTCAGGAAAGAGATGCCTTTGCTGATCTGCTGAACTCCCTATCTAAAGAGCAGCTTGCAGAAGCATTGCTTGAAGGAACTTATACTGACGTTTTAGCAGGGCCACAAGCTGATGATGCGATACCTAGTGAGCAAGAAGGTATTAGTGTTGCTAAATTAAATGAAGCGCAAAAAGCACTTCTGATGGTCGCCGTCAGAAAGTATGTGGGTGATATTGACGATGCTGATGCTCAGGCTTATATGGAAAAGTACGGCGCTGAATTGTCAGAGACAGTTCTGGGGTACTCTGGATCGACTGATGTGAAGTGTGAAAATGACTACGTGCGCATTCACGGGCCATCGCTTTGGTTGGAGTTCTCTATGGAGTCTAACAAATCGACAAATAAAGTCGGCAATCATCCTCACTCAGTATGGCGTGACATCGAGAGTGATTACGGCGGTCAGAAACAGTGATGGTCTGCAAATTAGGACGAGCCTTAGTGCTTGCTGTTTTACTGTGTGTTGGGGGTGCTAACCTTGCAAGTGCTCATGCATTGCCTGGGAGTCAGTTAACATTTTCTCAGGATGGCGAGCAACTTGAGTTATCACTACAAATTGCATTGGAAGACTTGATTATTGCTGATCCTGGATTTAAAACACTCATGGGGGAGGCTAATGGACACAAGCTTTCTGGAAAGAACTTTGATCATCTTGCGGCGTATTTTGAAAAGCATATTAAGCTCGCACATCAATCCAGTGTTCTGCCACTGACGTTATCTAGCGCATCATTGAAGGAAGAGATGCAAGACCACCTAGGCACTTATGTTTTGTTGGTCTCTCAATTAATGGTGGATATACCTAACGGTGCAAGTGTTTTTCCGATGACGCTAACCTATGATGCAGTCATGCATGAGGTGCGTAATCACCGAGCGACTATCTTTTGGCAACAACACGGCGAGGCGAATAAACGAATTGCTAACTTTGGTTTTAAGCCCGTTGGCGGCAAGCAACAGGGAAAGTTATTAGAATAAAGAGGGCAAATGTCCCCTTTTTTGCATTTAAACTAGTTTTCTTCAATTCGATAGTTTTCCTTCACTAAAACTATTTTGTATTTAGATGTCGTTCGACTTAAAGTCTTCCAGATCGGCTCCAGATAAAAGTATCGTTGTTCTCCTTCAGGGCAATTATTTTTATTACCGATCATTGCTGTAACATCTATTAATTTACACTAACCCCATTATTTCCCTATTATTTTTAGAGATTAAAAAACGTGCAATTTTAGTAGGAAATATCTTCAAAATGGTCAATACTTAGCTAATTGATTACTAACAATATAAAGCGCTTAAATGGAACCCATCTCGTTAATTGCTGGAGCATTAGCTGCTGGTGCAGCTGCAGGCTTAAAAGATACTAGTCAAAAAGCCGTCGTTGATGGCTATAAAGCTCTTAAGGCGCTTGTTATTAAGCATTGGACGAATTCGGACGTGGGTGACAAAACATCGAATCAGATGGAAGCTCAGGTATTGCTTGATAATCTGCAGCAAGATCCACAGGTATTTCAACCCATTATTGAACAAAAATTAGCCTTAGCATTACCGCAGCCGCCGCCAGAATTATTAGCAAAAGCAACACAATTAAAGTCACTTATCGAGCAAGGTGGAAGTCGCAATGACGTTACTTTAAATGATGCTAAAGGGGTTCAGATAGGCGACAAAAATATCCAAAATAATCAATTTTAAAGGGAAAGAAATCTATGGACGGGAAGCCTCCTAAGACACTTATCACCGACGCTAGAGGGGTTCAAGTTGGTGATGGAAATGTACAGCACAATCATTATTATGCAGCACCCTCTGCGCCTAATTTAGTTTTTTCTTACAAACCTGAAATTGATCTCGAGTTAGCCATTGCTTACTACGATAGAGTGAGCATTTTTCCTACCTTGGCGGCTGAATTTTCGCAACATAAAGTCTCAACAATTTTTATTTTGGGAGGAAAACAAGACTGGCATAACGGGTTATGGAGTCGGCTGAAAAATCATTTGGATTTTCGACTGAATGAAACCGCAAGTTATGCCAGTGTCAGTTGGCCGCAAGAACAACATTTCGAGCGGCGCACGCGTTTTAGTTGTTGGGACCAAACGATAAAGGGGTTTAGCCAACCGTCTAATGGCACGCTTCAGCAAATACAAGAAGACATTACATCACACCTGCTTTGTCTTTCTATCAAACAAGCGCATTTTCGAGCCGTAGTAAGGTATGACATTTCTGCTTTGAATTGGAATACCACCAATTTGAATCATCTTGAATCTCTTGTAAATGACTGGGAAACCATTCATCAAAACCTGCGTAAATACAGCCCCAACCCAGTTTCTATCGGCTTAGTATTTTGTGTTGTTGAAGAGCCAAGGAGTTTATTTGCAAAAGTATTACGCTTCTGTAAAAAAGACCTGAATTCACCGACAGAGCAGGAATACGAGACCTATAAACGTTTATCGACAAAGTATCCAGATGCTTTCTTTGGTGCATTACAGCGGGTTACCGCCGATGAAATAGATGAATGGATAGAAGCGCTGCAGTTTGGTCTTACAGAAGAAAAACGAAATGGTGATTGGTGGCAGAACTTGAAAGTCTCTATGCGCAGACAATTGGAACAGTATAAACATTCAGTTGAACACCGAAAATTGCGTGATGATTTGATTAGTTGTGAACAATTTAAACAAGCTTGGAGGGGCGAAATTGACTAAATCAAGATTTTTTGACGGCACCTTAGATGAACCGCAAAACAATTATCTTAATCTGCCGGTTATTGATCAGAATGCGATGACGCGCCCACAGGATTACCTAGCCAGTAACGAACTCTCGGCTGCCGTAAACGTGGCACTAACATTAGGTATGCCTCTTTTGCTGACTGGCGAACCTGGTTGCGGTAAGAGTGAGCTCGCAAGACGTATCGCCTGGGAGCTAGGATTTCCCAGTTATAATAAAGACGGAAATGCAGAGGTGTTAAAGTATGCGGTGAAGTCAAATACAGAAGCTAGAGATTTATTTTACAATTACGATACGGTCGGTCGTTTTCATGCTTCGCAAGCAAGCCAAAGTCCCAACCAAGAATTAGTCAGCGCAAATCAATTTATCCGTTATCAAGCGTTGGGTTTGGCAATTTTACGAGCGAAAGGCAAACAAGGTGACTTTCCAAGCGGTTTGTTAACGGATAGTCAGTTAGCGAGCTTACCAGAAACTGCACATCGTTCGGTTGTATTGATTGACGAAATTGACAAAGCGCCTCGTGATGTTCCTAACGATATTTTAAATGAAATCGAGCATTTAGAATTTGCTATTCCCGAGTTAGGGGGCGTGCGTGTGGCTATCGAGGGGAATGAGATTGCGCATAAACCCGTGGTAATTATAACCAGTAACTCAGAGCGTGATCTTCCCAGCGCGTTTTTACGCCGATGTGTATATTTTCATCTACCTTTTCCACCATTTAGCACGGAGGATGACACTCAAGTAACGGTGCAAAGTATTGTGACTAGCCGATTAGGCAAAAGGTTTGCTGATTTGCCGGTTTTGCAGCGTGATGCGATCAGTCTATGCCAATTTTTGAGGTTAGAGCAACAAGGGTTATACAAGCAGCCGGGTATAGCAGAGATATTAAATTGGCTGAGCTACATTTCTCAGCACGCTTTGTCACAAGCTACTAGTGGCAAGTTTCCAAGCACTGCTGGGTTGTCTGAAGTGGATTACCAGACTTGTATTTTGGGCTTTAAAACGACTTTACTTAAAACTCGTGAAGATCAATCTCGTGCAGATTCGTTGTTTAAAGCTTGGATAAGCACATCCAGTGAATCAACTAAATAGCGCAAAGCTGCAATGCCAGTATTTATATCAGCATTTTGCTGAGCTGCAGAATCTACTCACTGCCAAAGGAATAGTTATTGGCCCAGACCGTTGGTTAGCCGCTAACGACCTGTTACTTCATTTACAGCACAAAAATCACCCACCCGTATCTGCAAACGAACTTAGAAATTTACTTGGCCCGCTATTTTGCCGGTCTGAGCAAGAGCAAAATTTATTCAAAGAGTTGTTTGATATTTGGGCTTTAGAAAAACAGGCCGATTTAGATAAATCGGAAGTTGTACTTCCTGATTCAATTACCTTAACGAGTCCAGACCCTAAACCTTTTTATAGTAAAATCAGCTTTTGGACAGTCATATTTATTTCCTGCGTCATAATATTACTCAACCTTGAAGAACCCCCACCACCACCACCCGGTTCAGATGTGACGATTCGAACTACAGCGCCTGACGTTATTGAAGACCTCAGTCCAGAACAGCAACCCTGCGAAAATAGCCCAGATGGATGCGCAACTGTTGAGGAGTCTACTACTTCCGATACCATTACCCCCGAAATTGTCAAGCCTGCTAGCTTTAGATACACACCTGAACCGATACGCTTAAACCCAGAAGAACTTTACGATATTTCGCGATGGCAATATGTGGTAATTACTGTGCCACTTTTACTATGGTTAGTAATTCGTATCTATACCAGAGTGAATCGACGTTATGTGCTTCGTCAAGAAAACAATCAGCGCGGTAACCCGTTGGTTTACTTGAAACTTAAGACTACCGAAACTATGCCATTTGCATTAGCTGATTTTAGTAGCTTGCTGCGTTTAAGTATTTTGCGTTCCACCCGCAAATTGGATGCAGATAAAACGATTATTGCTACCATTCGTAATGCTGGGTTATTTAAACCAACGTTTCAACAACGTTATGTTCAACCAGAATACCTCGTCTTGATTGATCGCTCCCACATCAATGACCAATGCGCGGCATTGGCCGATTCATTGTTAGTGAGGCTCCAACTAGAGCATCTACACATTCGTGCATTTCACTTTCAAGGTGATCCCAGTTGGTGTTTTGAAAAAAATACGTCTCATGCTATTTCATTGCAGTCATTGGCGCACAAGTATCCAGATAGTCGATTAATTGTGATAAGCAGTGGACACAAGCTAGTAAATCGTCTATCCGGTGAGCTGGCTAAATGGGTTTCGCTTTTTAAAGCTTGGAAACAACGGGTATGGCTAACTAACCAACCACAACCTTGGGGTTATGCACTTAGTCAAATTGCATTCAGCGGCTTCGCCGTTGCCCCACTGGAAACCGCAGGAGTCAAAGCATCAGCGCAGTGGTTTAGCAAGTTACAAACAGACAATCCCAATAAATCAGGTGTTTGGTATTCCGGTTATTTACAACAGAAATTCCCAGTGCAATTGAAGGATGCAAGCTTCTGGCTAGAAAATGACGCTGAAAAAGCACACAAAAAAAGACTACCTAAACTGCTCGAACAATTGCGGGAATACCTTCATGAGGATGGAATGCTTTTATTGGGTTGCGTTGCAGCTTACCCGGAAATAAATGGCAATCTAAGTATTGCTCTTGAACAAAAGTTATTTCCCGACGCGCATCCAATCGAGCGAGAGCAACGCTTGCTAAAGCTAAGTGCTCTGCCTTGGAGTCAGCAAGGTCAAATGCCGACATACGTCAGGGCAGTTTTGCTCGACGAGTTGAGTAAAGACGAATTTCAACGTATAGGTTACATTTATCGCAACTTATTTGAGCTTGCAAGTACTCCTAAGCATGGTTTGGGAATTCAGGTTCCAGGAGACGTCAATACTTCTGACTCACCAAAACCGTTTAAAAGCCATTCATACCCAACTTCCGATCCGCTGATGATTAGAGCGCTAAGAGGATGGCGTAGTCGTTTGGATTTTATTTTACCTAATAAACTAGCTCGTAAATTTGGCCAAATAACCCAATCTTCATGCTTTGGCTACTTGTCCTTTTCATTAGTTTTGCTTGTTAGTTTGTTTTTGTGGTTTAGCTGGCCTTATTACCTGTCGTATCAAGAGCAACAACGAATCAATGATAAATACACGGACAACATTCAGACCGGCATCATAATTGAAACTGACCCCACAAACATGCAGTTTTCTGAAGCGCTAAATCGTAATCTGGAACGATGGGGCTTTAAGTTTTATAAAACAAATATTGATGAGCAACCTTTTATTGGAAAAGGGCAGATTATCACTGATGACTTAGCGGTTGCAGAACAGATCCAGGCGCGTATTGATTATCTAACCAATGATCAACTGAAGTTGCAATTCGTGTTAGTGAACGCAAAACAAACTAAGCTACCGATTGAGATGCTGGATGATGCTTCGAATTTAGTTAACAGGGTGGTGCGCATACGCTTACCCACAGAGGTGGCGCAAAACCCACTATTAACTTCTTCTGAACAGTATACTCAAGAATGGTATAGGCAACGTGATTTTGTTTTTAATTTATTGCAAGAAAATCAGGACGACGAAGCCGCATACAACGACATTCTGATTACCGAACTGCTACCTAGGTTAGAACACTTGATTGCTGGAAATTTAAATTGGCTATTGCGAAACAATGCACAAGAACAGCAAGTTACTATTTACGAAACGCTTAAAGCTTACTTAATGCTGCAAAACACGAGTAGGTTTGATGCTGGTTATCTGCGTAGTTGGCTAGCAACAACCTTGCGAAACGAAGGTGTCAATATGCAAATGATCACGTTGTCTTATTTTGATGATCTTTTGAATCTTGAGTTAAAGCAGCAATCACTTGACCAAGCTTTAGTTGCCACTGCGCGTGAAGCATTATTACGAATGCCTTTAGCACAAAGGATTTACTCGCAACTCAAAGCGACAGAAGAGAATCGCAAAGTGTATTCGTTGTATGATTACCTTGTTGCTGAAAAAATAACCCTATTTGAGCTAAATGAAATTGTACAGCGAAAGTTAACAATTCCTATTTTGTTTACCGAGTCGGGGTACAAAAATATTAATTTTAGCTATTTAATTTCACAAGGAAAATCTGAACAGTGGGTGCTGAGCGACGCGGCTGATACGCTTAGTGACGCGGATTTAGCTAAATTAGAGTACGAGATAAAGCAACTATACGCGCAAGAATATATTGCTACATGGCAGTCTATTTTATCTAGTCTACAGATTAAGAACTTTAGTCAATATGCGGATGAATTAAATGCATTGGCCGAATTAAAAATCCGCCAAAAATCGGATATATTTAAATTACTAAAGCTCGTTTATCGTCACACTCAGTTTTCATCAACTAATTACACTGGTGCTGACTATGACCAAGCTATGCAAGTTCAACAATCCAGCTCCAGTAAACTGCAGTCTGCTTTAAAAGCATTAGAACCACCGAATGTGTTAGCGAATAGCATCGAACAACAATTTTCAGAACTACATGAGCTGTTTGTAAATGAAGCTGCTTACATGATCAACATTGGAGAGCCCATCGCGCGCATAGAAGAAGCTCTTATCCAAATTTATACCTCTAATTCGCCAAATAAAGCAGCGTTTACTAATATCAAAGAGGGGTACGACGGTAGAGGCATTTCCTTTTCCGCTTATAATCAATTTCGCGCAAGAAACCTACCTGCGCCGATTGACAAGTGGTTAATCAGTATTACTGATAATGCAACTCGTGATGTTTTTTACCGAGCAAGAATACACATTAACCAGAAGTGGCAAGAAAATGTTCTTGCCGTTTATCGCAAGAATATAGTAAACCATTACCCCTTTAATAAACGTGCAAAACAAGACGTCAGCTATGCTGATCTGGTTGCTTTGTTTGGTCCAAACAGTGCATATCAGAGTTTTGAGAATGAGTATGTAGCTCCGTTTGTAGATAATGTTGATAACAGAGTGGTGAACCGCATTGTTGCAGGCATGAGTATGGACTTTAGTCAGGAATTTTTTGTATCTTATGAAAGACTAAGTAAGTGGTTTGAGTTTTTGACACTAATCGAGAAAGATGGACGTGTTATTATCGACTATAGACCCGTAACATTAACTTCAAATTCTAAGCAATTCACCTTGGAGTTCAACGGACAACGTTTGACCTATGCACATGGACCACAGCGCCAACAAAAAATTGCGCTTTATTTTCCGTTTTATTCCCAAAACCAAAAAACTGACGATATTCGATATGCTTTTAATTCAATCAGCAAAGAATCCAGTTCCACTAAAAGTTTTGTGGGAGATTGGGCGTGGTTTAGATTTTTGCAAGACAACAAAATGCAGTTCACGCGTTCGAGTGAAATGGTGAGGTTAGTGATTAGCTCTAAAAACGACAAAATCGATCAACAAATGGTATTGGATTTAAACTTTCAAGAAAGCTCTTCTGAATTTATTGTGGGGAAATTATTTGAAAATGTCTCACTACCCCAAAATGTTTTTCAAACTGAGGAGTAATGGGATCAGAGAATATCTTTTTGAGGTTTATATGGACAGCCATCTTTTCAGGAAAATACATATAGCAATCGGGTATATTTTTTGAAGGTCCAGTCTGTGGGTGTTCGTGTGATTTCCGTATGATTTAAATACATGACACCATCAAGCTAACTGAAACTTTAGGCGAGCGGCTGATACAATAGGGTCGTAAAAGCGTCCGCTGCGGGGGAAGAAGGTCTATCGCGGTATCGCAGTTGATACAACGGGCGAGATAACATTTGATAGTGTCTGGTCGAGATCACTTTTAGTTTTTTCAGTTGCACCAAATCCTCAGTAACCACTTGAGGTAGCAAAGCTACCCCTAAACCTTGTGTGACCGCGCGGGCAATCGCCTCGTTACTGCCCAGTTGCATGCTGTCATTCACTGTTATGCCTTGTTTAGCTAATAAGGTAAATGACATTTGCCGAGTACCCGACCCCGGCTCTCGCAACAGCCATCGCTGCTGACTCAACCAGTTCGCTTTATCGCCTATGGCAGTCAGCGAACCCGGGATCACTATGCTCATTGGGTCATCTTGCCAATGCTGGCTACTAATGTGTGAATCGTTTGCATGCCCTTCGACCAAAGCGAGGTCGATGGTGCAGGCAAGAAGAGCTTGTTCGATTTGCGCTGTGTTAGCGACTTGTACTTCTACTTTAATGTGTGGGTATTGTTGGGTGAATCGCGCTAAATAAGGTGCCAGCCAATAACCCGCTATTGTGGTACTCGCCCCTAACACTAATGTGCCTTGTTTCAACCCTGTGCGCGCTCTTACATCTTCAAGTGCAGCTTGCTCTATAGCAAATATGCTTTTTGCATGATTGAACAAGCTCTGGCCGCCTTCGGTTAACGCTAATTTTTTACCTCTGGATGCTCGCGCGATTAACTGCATACCTAACTGATGCTCAAGTTCCTTTAACGCTTTAGAAACAGCAGGTTGAC
Source organism: Aliiglaciecola sp. 3_MG-2023 (assembly GCF_030548205.1). Classification (GTDB taxonomy): domain Bacteria; phylum Pseudomonadota; class Gammaproteobacteria; order Enterobacterales; family Alteromonadaceae; genus Aliiglaciecola. The sequence goes on from NZ_JAUORV010000016.1 coordinate 48,963, forward strand.
TGATACATAAGGCATCCGCCGATCGAGAGAAACTGCCCAGTTGAGCAACACTATGGAATACCCTGAGCGCATGTAAATTCATATTAATTAACCTAAAGTTATCAATACATGATTTTAATGTATTGGAGTTATATTTTGCCAAGTCCTATTATCAAGTCAACCTTTAATAGTGATAGCAATAGGAGCAGCCTTATGTACAGTGCAGTTAAGCGTTTTTTCAATACCGGCCAGCAAGGATGCTCACAACAAAGCAGTCACTTTTACGATTCGCGCTGGTGGCAAGGCTTAATAATGGTTACGGCTATCGCGTTGGTTGCAACCTATCTGAGTCATGTTCCTTTTGTTCAGCAAACAGGATTAAGCTCTTTAACCATTGGGATCGTGCTCGGTATTATTGTTGGTAATACCCTCTTTTCACGGGTAGCCGTGCACACTGATGTCGGCGTAGATTACGCTAAAAGCATATTATTAAAAGCTGGCGTAGTGTTGTTTGGTTTTCGTATTACCTTTGCCCAAGTGGCGGGCGTGGGTTGGCAAGGCCTAGTCACTGACATGGCAATGCTGGGCTTAACGTTCTGGCTGGCGGTGCAGCTGGGCAAGCGTGTTTTCAAATTAGACGAACAGACCACCATTCTTATTGGTGCTGGCAGTTCAATTTGCGGTGCAGCCGCAGTCATGGCGACAGAGCCCGTGGTAAAAGCCCAAGCGCATAAGGTATCTGTTGCGGTTGCCACTGTGGTGGTGTTTGGCACCTTGAGCATGTTTATTTACCCTCTTGCTTATGGCTACTTAGGGTTAAGTGAACACGCCTACGGAATTTATGCTGGCTCTACCATTCATGAAGTGGCACAAGTGGTGGCGGCAGGCAGTGCGGTTAGCCCTGAAGCTGCAAATGTGGCCGTGATTGAAAAAATGCTAAGAGTCATGATGCTTGCGCCTTTTTTAGTGTTGTTGTCAGTGTGGCAAAACAAAAAACACGCAAAAACGTTGTCAGCAAACGAAGCTGGCAAGCCAAATAAAAGCAACATTATGATCCCTTGGTTTGCCGTGCTATTTATTGTGGCCAGTGGCATCAACTCGGCTCAGATTATCCCTGCAATTATCACCGAAAAAATAATTCATTTAGACGCTATTTTACTGACTATCGCTATGGTGGCATTGGGACTACGCACCCATATTGGCGCAATTCGCCAAGCCGGGCTAAAGCCTTTATTACTGGCAGCTTGCTTGTTTTTATTTCTTACCCTTGGTGGGTATGGGATAAATGTGGCGATAGCAGGCATATAGTCTTTTTACATGGATCCACAGATTTCAAATAGAGGCCGAGTTTTAAAGGGTTCAATAGACTTGCATCTTTTAAGGTAGTTGCAATAGCAGCCCAAAAACATACCACTGGTGGACGACGAAACGTTTCAACCCAGTGGTATTTTAGAAAAATACATATAGCAATCGGGCACCTATGAAAACTGGGGTTAATGATTAATTTACACTGACCCCATTATTTCCCTGACCCCAATTTTATTTAATTTTTATAGGAAGGATCAATACGATCCAATTTCCTTAGCCAAGCTTGCCACACTATATGACGTTCATGCTCTACTTTCTTAAACTGCGAACTAACATATTGAGCTAATTCATTAGAAATAGTCGACATTTTTGACAGGCTTCCCATTTGCGAAGCAGCCAACTGAATTTCACAGGCACGATTAAGGTAATACATAATTTGAAATGCATCTGCGACACTTTCACCTACCGTTAATAAACCATGGCTGCGCAGGACTAACCCTATATTATTGCCTAATGATTGTTGAATACGTTTACGCTCTTCAAGGTTCCATGCAACACCTTCATAGTCATGATAACCAAGACGATCATAGAACTCAGTACTGATCTGATTTAGCATCAATAAACCATCATCACAAGCCGCTAAAGCCATACCTGCCAGTGTATGGGTATGCATCACACAATGGGCATCGTCACGCGCCATATGCACAGCACTATGAATAGTAAAACCAGCGAGATTATAATCTGCGTCACCTTCTAAAATCTTACCTTGAGAATCAACAACAACTAAATCACTGGCACAGATTTCATCAAACATTAGCCCAAAAGGGTTAATCAAAAAGCGGGGAATTCCATCCCCAGGTAAACGGACTGAAAAATGAGTATACAAAGTATCTTCCCAACCTAGCATCGCAGCTAGTCGGTATGCTGCTGCTAAATCACGACGTAAAATCGCTTCTTGTTGTAAATTATCACTGCTCATTGTTTAACTCTCATAAATTCTATCCAGTAAATTAGTAATGTTGTGGAATATACTTAAAATAAAGCATAAGTCATTTCATTCATCATCATTAGGTCAATCAAATGTTATAATCATTGCCGTATAATTATCGACTAGCGGAAAAATACATGGCAAAGCCTAATAAAAAAGCCCCAGAGTCATCCGTAGACATCTTCTGCAGCCAGTGTAAAACCCAGCTATTTAAATACCGCAAAGGCGGCAAGGGATCGCTACTTAAATGTTTTAAGCAACGCATCACTAAAGATTTCACTTTATCGCCCTGCACTTGCCCAAAGTGCAATAGCATCTTCGCCAGAGATACGTTAATAAGAGGCACTCCCGCATTTAAAATGATCGGTGGTAAAGTGTTTAGTAAATAATGACTATTCTACAGCAACAAGTCGAATTAGTGTGACAGTCTTGCTAATTACTCCCGTGAATTACCCTAGTCCTTGTAACAACCCTCGTAACCCTTTGCCATGATTTAGATTGAACACTTGGGTTTTACCGTATTGTATCAACACAGATTTAATATCTTCGGAAAAGTAGTTATGCCAGTTGCAAACAAAGCCCATGCTCCATTTGGGGTAATCTCGCTTTTCTATTATTTCAGAAATAATGACGCGCAAATTTTGATGGCGGGGATCACGCCTGATTGACTCTAATAGAGTATAAACCTGCTCTTCTGAACCTTCTAAGACCTGAAAAAAATTCTGACCATTCACCACAAGAAAACCAGTTATATCTTGTTCGTCATTATTTTTTGTCGATACGGCAAGAATATCGTCGAAATCTTGCTGATTTAGTTCTCGAGCAAAATCACTAACATAGATTAAGTGAATCATAAATCGTCCGTTTTGATCTGATATAGTTTCAATCTACTAATTGGCGACTTAGTACAAAAAAATACCTAGGTCGTAATAGTTAAAATGACTCGTTATTAAAAAGTCCTATTTAAAATATAATGCAAATAATGGGTTCAATAGACAAACATCTTTTCAGGTAGTTGCGATAGAGGCCAAAATTACCACTGCTGGACAAAGAAAAGTTTCAACCTGGTGGTATTTTAGGAAGGTACATATAGCAATCCGGTATATTTGTTGAGGGTCCAGTCTGTGGCTGTCCGTGTGATGGTCTTCTCATTATATAGCTGACGTTGATATCGGATTTGTCTAACATTTGGCCTTTATTGCTTAAATGTGTCAGAACCGCACCATGAACCATTATAGTTATAAGAAAAATTGTTGTTTTAAACACAAGGGAGCCTTGCATCAGTTTCTGGTGTTTTTAATTAGTTGATAGTGATGTTACATGGTTTAAAAAACGCAGTATCACATCAAGTTCTAACCTTATCAGGACAGCCATAGTAAGAAGAAATTTATGTGCACAGCACCAAAAAATGCCACAAGCATGCTTTTGATTTACCCTCGACTCTAATTTTCCAAATTCCAAATAGACTTGCCAGATGTCTAGACATGGACGTCTGGACAAGGCGAATTGCTTTACATGGATGTTACCTTTCGCCGCTCTGGCATAGGAGTCTATTTTTAATTTGAATAGAAAATTGGCCGGAGCGCGGCCTCTTTTGCTTACTTTTCTTGGCTGTTGAAGAAAAGTAAGTCGGACCGCAGGGATGCGGTTTGAAACCCCGCAATGGATTGCGGTGAACGAAATGAATAATATTTGTCAGCAAAGCCTATTTTTTATGGCTCAACCATAAAAAAAGCGAGCCTAAGCTCGCTTCTTCAAAACAACAACAATCAATCTTCCATATAAGTCTCAATACTCGGACAAGAACAAATAAGGTTACGATCTCCATATACGTCATCGATGCGGTTAACACTTGGCCAGAATTTGTTTCTAGCCACTGACGGCACTGGATAGGCGGCGGTTTGCCTGTCGTAGCTGCGGTTCCAGTCGCTGTCGCAGATGTCGTCGATTGTGTGTGGTGCGTTGTGTAATGGGTTGTCGATTGCGTCCCATTCGCCACTTTCCACTTTAGCCATTTCAGCACGTATGCAGATCATTGCTTCAATGAAGCGGTCTAGTTCTGCTTTTGCTTCTGATTCGGTTGGTTCAATCATCAGCGTTCCGGCTACTGGGAAGCTCATGGTAGGCGCGTGGAAACCATAGTCATTTAGTCGTTTTGCCACATCCATTTCCGTTACACCTGAGGTTTCCTTGGCTGGACGCAAATCGATAATACATTCGTGGGCTACACGGTTGTTACGACCTTTGTAAAGCACTGGGTAATGCCCCTCGAGTTTCTGTGCGACGTAGTTGGCATTCAACATGGCAACTTCGGTGGCCTTTTTAAGTCCTTCACTGCCCATCATTTTGATGTACATATAGCTAATTGGCAGAATTGAGGCACTTCCCCAAGGCGCAGCTGAAACAGCGCCGTTACCTGCGGTGGTATTGCCCGTATCAACAACTTGGTGATTCGGTAAGAAAGGGGCCAGGTGGGCTTTTACGCCGATTGGTCCCATACCTGGGCCACCGCCTCCGTGTGGAATACAGAAGGTTTTGTGCAAGTTCAGGTGAGATACATCGCCACCGATCAAACCAGGTGAAGTTACCCCAACCTGTGCGTTCATGTTAGCGCCATCCATGTAAACTTGACCGCCAAATTGGTGCACTATGTCACACATTTCTTTAATAGTTTCTTCGTATACACCGTGGGTAGATGGATAGGTGATCATGGCACATGATAAGTTATCAGCCACTTCTTCGGCTTTTTTACGTAAATCTGCTAAATCAACGTTACCATTTTTATCACAGTTGACTACAACCACTTTCAAACTCACCATTTGCGCTGATGCTGGGTTAGTTCCGTGGGCGGAACTTGGGATTAAACAAATGTTTCTATGCCCTTCCCCGCGGCTTTCATGGTAATGTTTAATTGCAATTAAGCCAGCATATTCACCCTGTGCGCCTGAGTTAGGTTGCATCGACATGGCATCGTAACCGGTGATGTTTATCAACCAATCACTTAGCTCGTCAATCATATGTTTATACCCTTGTGCCTGCTCAATTGGCGCAAACGGGTGCAGTTTGCCAAATTCTGGCCAAGTGACCGGGATCATCTCTGCCGTGGCATTGAGTTTCATGGTACAAGAGCCTAGGCTAATCATTGAATGATTCAAAGCTAAATCTTTGTCTTCTAAAGATTTAATATAGCGCAGCATTTCTGTTTCAGAGTGGTATGAATTAAACACTGGGTTACTTAGAATTTCATCGGTGCGCAACAAATCTGCTGGTAGAGACTTCGAACCTTGAGTGGTAATTTCTGCATCCATCATTTCAATATCGAAACCATGGGTGTCTCCGCAAAATAAGTCTATAAGACCTTTTAAATCGTGACGTGTGGTGGTTTCATCTACTGAAATACCGATTAGGTTATCTGCTAAATCAGCGCGTAAATTCATGCCAGCTTCTGCAGCACGAGCAACTATCGCGTCTTTATCATCAACCATCACAGTAATGGTATCGAACCAAGTATTGTGCTTAAGTCCATATCCATGGCGCGTAAGTGCTGCGGCTAATAAATCGGCAAAACGGTTAATCCGTGTGGCGATAGTTTTTAGGCCTTGAGGACCATGATAAACCGCATAAAAAGATGCCATATTTGCTAGTAATACCTGAGCGGTACAAATGTTGGAGTTAGCTTTTTCACGGCGAATATGTTGTTCACGGGTTTGCAGTGCCATGCGCAGTGCTGGACGGCCTCTCGTGTCTTTAGACACACCAATTATTCGACCAGGTAACGAGCGTTTATAGGCATCACGGGTGGCGAAAAAGGCGGCATGTGGACCACCGTAACCCATAGGAACCCCAAAACGTTGCGCGGAACCTAAAACTACATCGGCTCCCATTTCTCCAGGAGATTTTAACAACACAAGGCTCATAATATCGGCAGCAACAGAAACTATGGCTTTATTTTCATGTAATGCACTTATGATATCGGTAAGATCTTTCACTTCACCTGTGGTACCAGGATATTGCAACAAGGCACCAAATATATCGTGAGAAGCCGCTTCTGATTCTTTGCCAACTATTACATCAAAACCAAACATTTCCGCACGAGTTTTTATGACGTCTAATGTTTGCGGATGCACATCGTCGGCAACAAAAAAGCTATTAGCTTTACGGTTTTTAGACACACGCTTAGCTAGCCCCATAGCTTCAGCTGCAGCGGTTGCTTCATCCAGTAACGAAGCAGAGGCCAGTTCAAGCCCAGTTAAATCAATTGTCACTTGTTGATAGTTTAATAGTGCTTCTAATCGGCCTTGGGCAATTTCTGGCTGGTAAGGTGTGTAGGCTGTATACCAACCTGGATTTTCCAAAACATTTCGTAAAATCACATTTGGTGTAATGGTGTCGCTATATCCCATACCAATAAAACTGCGATTAATCTGATTCTTACCGGCAATTTCCTTAAGTTCTTGTAACGCTTGAACTTCGGTTATGCTGTCGCCGATTTTTAAAGACTCTGGCAAACGGATCCCCGCGGGTACAGTCTGCTTCATTAAGTCGTCTAATGATTCAGCGCCAACAAATTCGAGCATTTCTGCCATTTCGCTTTCGCTTGGGCCAATATGGCGCCTAACAAAATCTTCAGTTTGTTCTAGCTGAGAGAGTGAAAACGGGGTTTTAGCCATGAATGATTGCCTTTATTTTGAACAATGAGATACCGGAAATAGAAATGCAAAAGCTATCTATATGCATATGAATTCAAGAAATGTTTTGATATCAATATCAAATACTCGCCACCTGAAATTTTAAACAGACAGGTGGGAGCATTTACTTGATTACCAATATTAGTCTTCGTCGATACTGTTTTCGTAACCTTCAGCATCTAATAAAGATTCCACCTCAGCAGGATCTTCAGCTTCAATTCGGAATAACCAACCATCGCCAAACGCGTCGCTGTTTACCATCTCAGGTGTATTTTCCAAATCTTCATTAATCGCGACGATTGTGCCAGTAATTGGTGCATATACGTCTGAGGCAGCTTTAACTGATTCAGCCACAGCTACATCATCGCCCGCGGCTACCGCGTCGCCAACTTCTGGCAATTCAACAAATACCATATCACCCAAAAGTTCTTGGGCATGTTCAGTAATCCCGACGGTGAATGTGCCATCACCTTCAGGTCTAACCCATTCGTGAGTTGATGCATAACGTAATTCTGATGGAATGTTGCTCATAATCGTTCCTAAATATTGGTTTTTATAATATTACTTAATCGAAATTTCACTTTAGGTGTAGCTTTATCACTTGTTAAAGAACGCTTTTTCCGTTCCTAACAAAGCTAGGTTTAACAATACTAACTGTTACCCATTTTTTACGCATTTCTACTTCTGCAGTTGCATCTTTAGTGGCTGGAATTCTAGCCATTGCGATACTGTGACCTAGTGTAGGGGAAAATGTTCCAGAGGTAATCACGCCTTCACCTTCTGACACTTTGACTTTTTGACCGGTGCGTAAAACACCTTTATCGGTCATCACTAAGCCCACTAACTTTTGGGTTCCTTCGGCTTTTTGCGCTTCCAGAGCCTTGCGGCCCATAAAATCACGATCAGCGGGCTCCCAAGTTACTGTCCAAGCCATATTTGCGGCTAACGGAGAGATAGTTTCATCCATGTCTTGGCCATACAAATTCATGCCTGCTTCTAAGCGCAACGTATCGCGAGCACCTAAACCACATGGTGCAACGCCAGCTTCAATTAAACGTTGCCAGAAATCACCTGCCATATCGTTAGGCACCATAATTTCATAACCAGCTTCACCGGTATAACCGGTTGTAGCGATAAATAAGTCTTCTGCTTGCACACCGAAGAAAGGCTTCATACCCGCAACGGCTTCTTTTTGCGCGTCGGAAAATAAGGTAGCGGCTTTATTTTTCGCGTTAGGACCTTGCACAGCAATCATGGCATAGTCAGGAATTTCAGTAATAGTGACGTCAAAACCGCTTGCCACGCTGTTTAACCAGTCCATATCTTTTTCACGAGTCGCAGAGTTCACCACTAAACGGTAGTTGGTTTCATCGAAGTGATAAACAATTAAATCATCAACCACGCCACCATCTTCATTAAGCATTCCACTGTAAAGTGCTTTGCCTTTTTCAGTTAATTTAGCGACATCATTAGCCAAAAGTTTACGTAAATAACCTTTTGCTTCGCTGCCTTTCACGTCCACAATCGTCATATGAGAAACGTCAAACATGCCAGCATCGTTTCTAACCGCATGATGTTCTTCTATTTGTGATCCGTAATTAATTGGCATTTCCCAGCCATGGAAATCCACCATTTTGGCGCCAGCTTCAATATGCTTTGGGTGCAGCACAGTTTTATTGGTCATTTACGTTTACCTAATTTAGTCACTTTGGAATAGCAGTATAGAAATCACTCGGCTCTGGGACAAATTGATAATTCAAATGCTTACATTAATTTTTTAAATGTATTAAATTACTTAAATTAGTAATCTAAATGAACTTTTAACCTAAGAATGACCTATGCGACAACTTTCCTTAGACAATTTGCGTACCTTTGTGACTGTAGTGGAGCTGGGAGGCTTTGCCAAAGCCGGCGACATGCTAGGCCGTTCTCAGCCGGCCATTAGTTTGCAAATAAAGAAATTAGAAGAACAGCTTGGACGCCGCCTGTTTGACAAAATAGGTCAACGCCAGTTAGTTAACCAAGATGGACAGGCACTGTTACAACAAGCAAGAGCCATGTTAGGCATTAACGACGACATTTTTAGGCAATTTGAACAATCGTCCTTGCGAGGCCGTTTACGACTTGGCATTCCTAGCGAGTTTGCCACAACGTTGCTACCCAGTATCATCGGAGAATTCAGTAAACAATATCCAGACGTAGCTCTAGAAGTCACCTCAGAGCTAAGCCGGAGTTTACTCAATGATAAAAATCACCGTGATTTCGATTTAGTCTTAGCCCTAGTGCACCCGGATCAGCAAACTGAAGGGGAAGTGGTTTTAGAAGACGAGTTGATTTGGGTGGGAGATGCAAATAAAGCCATAACTGCAAATAAAGTGGCGCTGGTTTTGGCACCAGATGGCTGTGTTTATCGCTCCCGAGTGATTGAGAAGCTTAAACAACAAACCACCAGCTGGCGGATCACCTACACCAATGCCGATCTTTACGGGTTAATAGCAGCGATACAGCAAGGTTTAGGCATTACGGCCTTAGCGCGTTCGAGTTTACCCAGCACCTTACAAGAAATTCGCCATAAATCGTTGCCGCAGTTGGGAAAAATCAAAATATGTCTATTCAACCTCGACACCCAACACCCACAAATTAGTCGCGCCCTAGCCGATTTCATCATGGCACGTTTGAAGTCGTAACCTGCCCCGCGCAAAAATCCATGACCTGAGACCCCATGGCCTAAAGACCATGCTACAAGGGTTGGTTCTCCTGTAGGCGGTGGCTTTAGCCCCGCGCAAAAAACCATGACCTGAGACCCCATGGCCTAAAGGTCCTCCTGTAGGCGGGTGCTTTAGCCCCGCGCAAAAACATGGCCTGAGACCCCTATGACCTAGCCCCCATGGCCTAAAGACCATGCTACAGGGGTTGATTCTCCTGTAGGCGGGTGCTTTAGCCCCGCGCAAAAAACATGGCCTGAGACCCCTATGACCTAGCCCCCATGGCCTAAAGACCATGCTACAAGGGTTGGTTCTCCTGTAGGCGGGTGCTTTAGCCCCGCGCAAAACCCATGGCCTAAAGACCATGCTACAAGGGTTGTAATTTAAACGCTGTGAAGCAATGCTAAATCGACTTTAATATATACAAACAGGCTTTTTATCGGCAAACTTAATCTTGTTATTCTAAAAACTAAAAATCAAAGCCGTAAAATGGACTTATTCTATGAACACTAATCCGCACACAAAAACCAATAATTTTTTTATCCGAAATACATTTTTCATTATTTTATTGAGTGTATTTTCGGGGTTAAGTAACGCCCAACAAATGGGAGGAAACAGCTCTGACTCAGCTTTTGTAGAAGCTTCAACTCAAATTGGAGTAGCCTTTGCTGGCGCCCTTAATGATCAAGACATTGACAGCTTGGGTGAGATGACCGACGTGAAACACCTAGGTCAAATTGTGGGCAAAACCCTGTTTTCTAAACCAAGAGAAGTCAATGATTTTGTGCGAGGATTTTCGGGAGAAAACACACGAAAAACCTTAATTAATAATTTATTTATGCAGTTTTTTATTGAGGAATCCAACTCTAAATTTGTACGCATGCTTGAAGAGCAAGGCGCACAACGCCCCCTTATCCGAATCGACTACGCAACGGGTGGGCACGAATACCTTATTTTGTTTATCAATGACGATAAAAAAGTATTTGATTTCCATATCGCCAGTAAAGGAACTGAGTTCAGTGATTCCTTAACCCAAGCCACCGCCTTAATGATATCTACTGATGATTCTTTTTTTGGCAAGATGTTTGGAAAAGAAAAAGTCAATGAGGAAGTGATGAGCCAATTCCAACGCATTGGTAGTTTACGCCAGTCGGGTCAATTTGTAGAAGCCTATAAATTGCTGCTCAGTATGCCTGAAGAGATGAGAAAACAACGGGTAATCATTGATACAGGTATTGGCCTTGCACAAAATATCAATGATGAAGAATATTTAGCCCAGCTTAGCATGTTAGACAAATACTATGGCCATTTACCGTCTACCCAATTCATGCTGCTAGATTATTATGTGATGACTGAGAATAACATCAAAACAATTCGCGCCATGGAGAACGTGATAAAACGTTTCGGTATGGATGGTGCCCTTGGTGAGCTCACCGCAAATTTATATTATAACGTTGGTAATTTGAGCGAAGCGCTTAAATACGCTTACCTGGGAGTCAATGCCGAGCCGAGTTTCGAACCTCCTTATTGGACATTATTAACAATCTATAATGAACAACAAAATTATCAGGGCGTTGCCGATACCTTAGATCTCATTAGTGAGCGATTGTATTACGAATTTACCCCTGAGAGTTTGGGAAGCGAACCTGCATTTGCCGGTTTTTTAGCCTCAGATGCATACAAGTTGTGGTTACAAAATTAATCACAAAAATCGTTAAGAGGTAATGTGAAATCACTCAACATCTGAGTTTAAGCTGGCATTAAGTTTTGCCAGCTTAGGTAAATTTCCGTCGATACCAACAGCGTGTTTAATCAAGTCATTTTTTAACGGCGACAAGTTATTTGTCGCCGTTAAACCGATATCTCGAATCAACTTTTTCAAGGGATTAGCGCCATTAAAAAGCCGTTTAAAACTTTCCATTACGGCTATCATTTGTAATGCCTCAGATTTCCGCCAGCGCTCAAACCCGCGCAAGTTTTCAGTTAAGCCTATATCTTTGTGTTGTTGATGTAATTCAATAATCACTTCGGCCAAAGCCGCAGCGTCGGCAATGCCTAAATTCGCCCCCTGCCCAGCTAGTGGGTGGATGGTATGAGCTGCATCGCCAATTAACACCATACGATCACTTACCCATTTCCGACAATAACGCATTTTTAGAGGATAACTGGCTCGTTTACTGACAAGTTTCCCTTGCCCTAAACGCATGTCACTGCAAGCACTCAAAGCACTATTAAAGGATTTATCATCCATTTTTAGCAAAGACTCTGCCTTTTCTACCCGTTGAGACCAAACAATTGAGCACAGGTTTTTCTCAAATAAAGGTAACAAGGCAAGAGGCCCATCTGGGGTAAAGACTTGGCGAGCAACATTGTTGTGAGGTAGTTCAGTTTCAATGGTGGCGACTATCGCTATTTGATCATAATCCCAAAACGTTAGGGGTAAGTTTGCCACCTTACGCACTAACGAATTTGCGCCATCCGCACCTACCACGAGCTTGCTGCTTAGGTGATTACCATTTTCCAGGCTAATGAAACTTTCTGACTGACCAATGGAGATATTGGCTATTTTGGCATTGTCGGCGATGTCTACGTTTGGTGAGTTTTTTAGTTGTTGCAGCAAACCTAAACGAATAGCCTGATTTTCAATAATACTTCCTAAACGTGTTTGCTGAATATCAGATGCCGAGAAGTCAATTTTAGCAAAACTGTCTTGCTCCCAAACATGCATATGCTGATAAGCCTGCAGCCGCTGGTTTTGGATATTGTCCCAAGCACCTAAATTGCTAAAGATGTTCTGACTCGCCAGATTAATGGCACTTACGCGTAATTCCGGCTCATCACTCAGGGGCTGTGTTGCTGGCTCAGAATCGATAATTACTACATTTAAATCAGTGTTTTGCAACGACAATGCGGCGGTTAAACCTATGATACCCGCACCAACAATAGCCACATCATAATTTTGCATTGAATTTTCCTGAAATGCCGTGAAAGCCCATGGCATGGTGAGCTAAAATGTGTTTTAACCTTGGCTGACTGTCTATCATACCAAGGGCCAAATTACGTCCTAAAACCAGCGGTGGATACAGATTAGAAAAAGTATGAACCAATAAATCTGTTGCGCCAATTAAACGACTTTGATCATTTTTTCGATTTTGTTGATAGCGTTGTAACCCTTGATAGCTACCTATATCCGAGGTTTTATCGGAGGACGAGGTAGACAGTACCACTTGCATCAGTTCATGCACATCTCTTAGCCCCAAATTTAACCCCTGGCCTGCAATGGGATGCAAGGTTTGGCAAGCGTTTCCCAATAATGCCGTGCGATGATGAATATGTTGTTGAGCTTTGCTTTGTACTAGCGGGAAGGCACTGCGACTCCCCACCGCTTTCAATTTGCCTAATCGATAACCAAACTCATCCTGCAAGCGGGCAATGAAATCTTCATCACTTAGCGCCAATATCGCTTCACATTGCGCTGAAGATAACGTCCAGACTAACGAACTACGAAAAGAATCAGGCTGTTGCATTGGGGGCTTTAACGGCAATAACGCCAGTGGACCATCTGCAGTGAAACGCTCGAAAGCGGTGTTGTTATGGTCGTTATATAGCGCCACATTGGCCACTATTGCAGATTGTCCATAATCTTTAAGCTGAACGTCAATACCCGATTTTTCGCGGGTTGGGGAGCTTCCACCTTCCGCAATTGCCAATAACGCGGCTTTCAATCGTTGTTTATCACTTAACTCGACTTCCACATATTCCGCAGACTTGTGCAGGTGCTCAATGGATTGGCCATAAAAGAAGGTGACTTGTTGTGGGTGTCTACGTATCTCGCTTTGTAATAATTCAATTAATACGGGCAACTCGATGACCTGCCCTAAGGCATCCAACTGGTAATCTTGCGCATGTAAACTAGCTCTGCCTAAATGCCCTTTGTCTGACACATGGATGTGGGAAATGGGACAGCCAAATTCCGACAACCCGGTTACACCCAATGAGCTTAACAGTTGAGTAGATTGGGCGGAGAGTGCAACGCTACGTAAATCCAAATAGGAAAAATCACCATCACTTTGCTGTTCCACATCAGGACCTTCATTGGCTTCTATAACGGCAACTTTAAGCTGGCTTTGTTGCACAATTCCTAAAGCCAAGGTGAGCCCGACGGCTCCACCACCTGCGATCACCAAATCAAATGATTCTTCACCTTTGTTCATTATTGTTAATTCGCCATCAAACTTTCTATATCTGCAATGGTTTTGGGTACTCTGTCGGTTAACACTCTATAGCCACCTTCAGTGATCACAATATTGTCTTCAATACGAATACCAATACCTTTCCATTTAGGATCAACCTCAGCGGTTGCAGAAACATACAGACCAGGCTCAACAGTTAACACCATACCGGGTTCAAACTCCCGATCTGCACCAGCAACTTTATAATTGCCCACGTCATGCACATCTAGCCCTAGCCAGTGTCCAAGACCATGCATGAAAAACTGACGATAATGTTGTTGCTCAATATTGTCTTCTAGTTCACCACTCAATAACCCCAACTCAATTAATCCGGCCGTCAGCACTTCAATCGCTTTATCAGAAGCGGCCTTAAAAGTACTGCCAGGTTTAAACAAAGCGAAAGAGGCTAATTGCGCATCTAATACCAGTTGATATAAGGCTTTTTGCGGCTCGGTAAAACGTCCGTTTACGGGAAATGTGCGGGTAATATCGGCGGCATAGCCCTGCAGTTCAGCACCAGCGTCGATGAGCACTAAGGTATTGTCTTGAAGTTCACAATTGTTTTCGGTGTAATGCAGTATACAAGCATTTTCGCCACTCCCCACAATGGTAGAATAGGCGGGAGATTTCGCTCCTTGCATCGCAAAATGGTGATGAATGGTCGCTTCTAGGTGAAACTCATTTTTCCCTACTTCGCTGAATTTCATTGCGGCAACATGGGCATCAGCAGAAATATTAGCGGCTTGAGCCATAATCGAAAGTTCGAAATCAGATTTGAACAAACGCATTTCATGTAGCAAAGTGCGGATATCGAATTCGCAACTAGGTGCAATTTTCGATTGTTTGGGCGCATTTCGCAGTTTGCTCAGCACGTCATCTATTAACACATCGCTAGGACCATGATGACCGCGGGCAAAATACAAATTTTCATGGCCATTGATATAACTTACTAATCCCACATCGATATCATCTATGGGGTGGGCAATATCCACGGCATAATCTTCAGGTGCGGCTTCTACACCAATCCGCCTGCCCTGCCAAATTTCTGCTAATTCATCTTTAGGTAAACAAAACAATGCGCTGAACACATCCCCCATTAACGGGCTATTGCTTATGACTAAATACCCGTCTGGCTCAGGGAACGCGGATAAATAATGAAAATCGCTATCTTGGCGAAAAGGAAACTCCGTATCATTACTGCGGGTTAGCAAATTAGCGGCAGGTATCACGGCAATACTGTTTGGCCGCATTTTGTCACGTAAAATTTGTCGACGTTTAGTGCATTCTTTGATGAGTTCTGATGACATTAATGTACCGTCTTAGGTTCAGTTTGTGCTTGGTCGGCCGAGTGGCCCAATTCATTGAAACATAACATGCAAGACACTCGCACATACTCAATAACTTCGAACAACGCTTTTTCGGCTTCCTCGTCTTCTGGCATAGTTTCATCCATACGAGAAATTTCATAGAAATCTTCCAACGCTTCTTTTACATCGGCAGAACACGCCGTTAAATCAGCCTGATGAAAACCAAATCCCAACATAAAACCTTGAATCCAATTAATTAACGCTTTGCCTCTTTCGTTGATCGGGGCTGAGTCATCGGGCATACACAAGGTTAAGGTAAAATCAGTTTCCAATAATTGTTGACAGGTATCGTTATAAAGTGCGGTTAATTGCACTTGAACCTCATTGGGTAAACTGTCACCTTGATTGATTGAATCATTTAGTGCAGCTGACCAGTCCTGACTTTCTAATGCCATACCGCCGGCCAACATACCGCAAAAAATGCCATGTACTTCAGATGCATCAGTGAGAATATTGTGTTGCTCTAATAAGGTAGACAACTCTTCATATTTTAAATGCGTTGGATTCAATTCGGTTTCCTTTATTTTCATTCATACCCATTTCAATAAACAAGAGGTACAAGATAGGGATTCCAGATCGTATCACTACCAAAGGAGCCTGCCTAGAGCGGATGCCCCATAAGTAACGCATTGTTCTTTTCGGCTCTGCTGGCAATATTAAAATAGCGTGATTTAGTCCAGTTTATAAGCAACTAGAAAGGAATTACCAGTTTTCGATTTTATTTTCGCGCCGCTATGGTAAAATTCGATATCTCCTGGGATGTTTGCCAGTTCAGTTTTGTCCCTGGCCGATGCTAATTAACCTGGAAATTGATTCCACTACTATTGTGCAAGCTTGGCTAGTATCAAGAAGCCTACGGTAGTGATGATGTTTCCGCCCTGAACTTTCGGTTCACGGGCCCACACCGAACAGCGGCATTTTGGGAGAATCCAATTTTATAGGGCGATGTGTCAACTTATTTGACACATCGCCTTTTCAATCCTCTCCGTAAATCTCCAACCATTTGATTATAATGGAAATAAATCTTTTCGGTTCATAAATTGCAGGTTAATATGTTATTGCTGCATGAATGAAAAAAGGCACACTAAATAGCCGTAAAGTGCATGTGTACTTTACGCATTATTCAAACATACATATGCGGCATATGAGCACAACGGAGTTAACCTGTTCATTAGGGTTAGCAGCACTGAGTGATGCAGGCATCCCAGTGTAAATCATCACTGAATAGTGAACACCAATTTAAAAAGATATCAATTAAATGAAACTGCCCTCAACTGAACAACAGGCAATTTATGATGCTTGCCCGGAATTTTTTGATGATTTATCCCCCCAAATTGAATGGAAGTGGGATGACCATTTTGGTTGTCTTCTGGCTGAGTTTTCAGTGGATCATGCCCAACAGGTTTACGCCATTGCGAAAAAACACTTCCCCCACACTTGGAACAAAAAACAACTAAAAAAAGCAGACCCATACCTCAAGCATCGCGCGGGCTTTTTCGGTATTCTAGAGAAAAAACAAGAGCTATTCAGTAAAGATGACAATGGTCAACAAGAGATAATGTTATCTTGGTGGCCCTGGGGGCATGGTGCAACGGTTTCAGTTCGCGTGTTTCAGGTGAATCAACAACCCTACGAAAAACCACAAGGTTTTTTCGATAAAATAGCAGGTATTTTTGGTCGATAGTCCGTTAATCGATTTGAGTTATAAATGACATCAAACTACGCGAAAGATTAAAAAACATGATGTTCTATGAAAAAGTTGACCAAATGGTCAAGTTAAACTGTTCTTTTTAGCGCAAACTTGTGGTACAAACTCACTTCTTAGTTATTTCTTCGTGTTAAATTGGAATTTATATGGCTGTTATTAATTTTGGGTCAATCAATATTGATCATGTTTATCAGGTCGAGCATTTTGTTCAACCCGGTGAAACATTGTCCTCCACAGATTATCAACAATTATTGGGAGGCAAAGGAGCTAACCAGTCAATCGCTTTAGCTAAAGCGGGTTCCGATGTTCAACATGTGGGTAAAATTAACGAACATGACGCCCACTTTAAACAAGCAATGATTAAAGCTGGGGTTGATTGTAAATATGTGCAATGTACAGACTCCCCTACAGGTCATGCCATCATTCAAGTGGCCTCTTCCGGTGAAAACGCCATTGTGCTGTTTGGCGGCGCAAATTTAGAAATAGACAATAAAGACGTACTCAGAGCATTAGATGATGCCGATGAGTCAGCTTGGGTACTCACTCAAAATGAAACCAGTTCTATAGACGTCGTATTTCAAGAAGCAAAAAAGTTAGGCTTAAAGGTTGCTTTTAACCCAGCGCCAATGACAGAGTCAGTAAAACAATTACCTAGTGATTGTATTGATCTGTTAATTGTTAATGAAGTGGAAGCGGCTGAAATAGCAGGCATAAACGACATTGACCAAATAGAAGCGTACTTTCGCAATCACTGGTCTCATGCGGAAGTATTAATCACCTTAGGCAAGCAAGGTGTACGTTTCGTATTAGCTGAAGAAACCATTGATGTTCCGGCATTTTCGGTTGAAACAGTCGATACTACAGCGGCTGGCGATACCTTTATTGGTTATTTTTTAGCAGCTTACAGCCGCCGTAACAAGCCCAAAGAAGCTTTAGTTCGGGCATGTGCTGCGTCAGCTATAGCAGTTACTCGTAATGGCGCAGCCCAATCTATTCCAAGTATTGAAGAGGTCGATCTTTTCCTCAGTCAACATCAAGCTTAACCACAATTTATCATTAAAGAGAACGATTATATGGCTCATAAAATAATTCTCGATACCGATCCAGGTATTGATGACGCAATGGCAATATTTTTTGCCTTCCAATCTCCTGATATCGAAGTATTAGGTTTGACCACGGTTTTCGGTAACGTTCCTGTTACTATGTCTGCTCAAAACGCCCTCACCTTGTGTGAACTGGCGGGTCAAGATATTCCCGTCACTAAAGGCGTTGGTATGCCTTGGGTGGGGCCTGAGTCAGGATACGCGCATTTTGTGCATGGTGAAGATGGTTTTGGTAACATCGATTTCCCGCCTTCAAAACGCGAACTCGACCCGCGTAGTTCAGCTCAATACATTGTAGACATGGCCCGCAAACACCCTGGTGAAATTACCTTGGTTGCCATTGGCCCCTTAGGAAACCTAGCCTTAGCATTGCGCTTGGAACCGGAATTACCTGATTTAGTAAAAGGCGTGGTCATTATGGGTGGTGCTGCCTTCGTGAAAGGGAATGTGACACCTGTAGCTGAAGCGAATATATGGAATGACGCCCATGCAGCAGAAATTGTATTTGCTGCGTCCTGGGATCTGAAAATGTTCGGTTTAGACGTTACCAATGACGTTCCTTTCACCTTAGATTTTCTCGATGAACTTGAAGCAAAAAATCCGAAATTCGGGGGGTTTGTTAAAAAATCTTCGCAGTTTTATGTGGATTTTTACTCCCAAGATAGAGACGACCGTGTTTGTTTCTTCCACGATGCAATGCCCCTTGCTTATCTAGTCGACCCTAGTTTGTTTGAGTTTACTCGTGGCCATGCAAGAGTTTCAACGGATCCATTAAACCGAGGACAAACCACGGTCGCGCCGGAAGGCAGTACGGCAAGTCCACTATGGTTGGAAGCACAGCAAATTGATGCTGCAACCAAAGTTGACCATGAGCGGCTTCGCAAACTATACGTTGACACTTACTCCTACTAATCTGTAGGTTTTAATCTCAATGGTGTAACCA
The DNA here is from genome assembly GCF_030548205.1 of Aliiglaciecola sp. 3_MG-2023. Classification (GTDB taxonomy): domain Bacteria; phylum Pseudomonadota; class Gammaproteobacteria; order Enterobacterales; family Alteromonadaceae; genus Aliiglaciecola. The sequence continues at coordinate 67,984 of NZ_JAUORV010000016.1, forward strand.
TAAAGTTGTCGAAGATGGTGATCAGTATTACCATCTTCGATAATGTTTAAAATCAAAGCTACATTTATGCTGAATGAGCTTGGTTAACCTGTGTTGCTCAAAGGTGTTGCCACATTGTTAGAAAGTAAAACTCAGTTGCGCAAAAAGTATCGACAAGCGCGTCGTAACTTAACCCCACAACAACAAACCCAAGCCAGTCGTCAGGCTTTGCAAACGGTGCTTAACAACAAATTACTAGAAGACGCCGAGCATATCGCCCTTTACCTTAGTCAAGACGGTGAATTATCTTGTTGGGATATCATTGATTGGTGCTGGCAGCAGGGCAAAAAAACCTATTTACCGGTTTTAGATCCTCAGCGTGAAAATTTTTTAGTTTTTGTGGAATACCACGCCAATACCCAAATGCAAACCAATCGGTTTAACATTCCAGAACCTGTTTTGTCACTGTCAAAGGCGGAGGCATTGCCTCAACTCCATTGCATATTTTTGCCCTTAGTCGCTTTTGATGAGTCTGGCAATAGATTAGGCATGGGTGGCGGATTTTATGATAGAACCTTGGCGCAGATTCTCTGCTCCCCATTAAAACCACAACTCTACGGTTACGCTCACGATTGTCAGCAAGCACCTAACCTCACCACTGAAAGTTGGGATATTCCAGTGCATAAAATAGTCACCCCCAGTCGAGTTATTTCCATCTAATTATCACCTAACTCAAGCTTTCCTTTGCAACAGTGTTGCTAGCCGCGCGGGAACTAAGTGCGTTATACTCTGCGCAAATTTAAAGAATGTGTTTAACATTGTCCATTGAAAGGATCACCCATGACGCAAGATGAAAAAAAACGAGCCGCCGGCGAAGCTGCGGTCAAATTTGTAACTGACGACAGTATTATTGGTGTGGGCACAGGTTCAACTGTTCACTATTTTATCAGTGCGTTGGAGAGCGTGAAGCATAAAATTAAAGGCGCGGTGTCCAGTTCAGATGATTCAACGGCAAAATTAAAAGCCATGGGCATCGAAGTATTCGACCTTAATTCAGTAGATAAATTTGATATTTACGTTGATGGGGCTGATGAAATCACCAAACATAAACATATGATCAAAGGTGGTGGTGCCGCACTAACCAGAGAAAAAATTGTCGCTGCTGTGGCCAACAAATTCATTTGTATTATTGACGATAGTAAACAAGTACCGGTTTTAGGAGGCTTCCCTCTACCCGTTGAAGTCATTCCCATGGCGCGTTCCTATGTAGCTCGAGAATTAGTCAAACTAGGTGGCGATCCGGAATACCGTCAAGGTGTAATTACCGATAACGGTAATGTCATTCTCGATGTACACAACCTCAAAATTCTTAACCCAGTAGAATTGGAAAAACAAATTAATCAAATTGCTGGTGTGGTCACCAATGGTCTGTTTGCCATGCGCGCAGCAGATACAGTTTTAGTTGCCACAGACAGCGAGGTAATTGAGATTGATTAGATGAAATTAATATAACAGGCTCTTTCTTATTTGAAAAAGTTCTGGTATTTTTCCACTTTCAAATAGACGTCCAGATGTCTCTCAAATCTGATGTCTTTCACTAATTATGTACGGGAACATTAATGAGCAAAGTATCACTGCCCAAAGAAAAAATTAAGATATTGTTGCTAGAGGGTTTACACCAAAGTTCAGTGGAAACCCTTGAAGCCAATGGCTATACCAATATTGAATATATCAAGACGTCTTTATCGGAAGAAAAGTTGATTGAAAAGATCGCTGATGTTCACTTTATTGGTATTCGTTCGCGTACACAATTAACCGCTAATGTCATAGATGCAGCGAAAAAACTGGTCGCAGTTGGCTGTTTTTGTATTGGTACTAACCAAGTAGACCTTAAAGCGACGCAAAAACGTGGAATACCGGTATTCAATGCCCCCTTCTCCAATACACGTTCGGTTGCAGAATTGGCTCTTGGTCAGATAATTTTATTACTTCGTGGTGTTCCAAGTAAGAATGCTAAAGCCCACCGTGGTGTATGGGAGAAAAGTGCCGTAGGCTCCTACGAAGCGCGCGGAAAAACGTTAGGGATTATTGGTTACGGTCACATTGGTACACAACTCAGTATCTTGGCTGAGCATTTAGGTATGCGCGTCCAATTCTTTGATATTGAAGATAAACTAGTGTTAGGTAATTCAACTCAAGTTAAAACCCTTGAAGAGCTACTCAGTACATCAGATGTGGTTTCCTTGCATGTACCAGAAACAGCGCAAACTCAGAATATGATAGGTAAAAAAGAGTTAGCGATGATGAAAGATGGCGCTATTCTAATGAATGCCGCCAGAGGAACCGTAATTGACATTGATGCACTTACTCAAGCTATGGAATCTGGCAAGCTAAATGGGGCTGCGATTGACGTATTCCCGGTCGAACCTAAATCAAATGACGAAGAATTTATTTCGCCGTTAAGACAGTTTGACAATGTAATTCTCACTCCTCATGTTGGCGGAAGCACCCAAGAAGCACAACAAAATATTGGCTTTGAGGTTGCGGGCAAGTTGGTTAAATACAGTGATAATGGCTCGACACTTTCAGCGGTTAACTTCCCTGAGGTATCCTTACCAGAGCATATAGATCGCTCTCGTTTGTTGCATATTCACGTTAATGCGCCTGGGGTGTTAACACAAATTAACCAAGCGTTTGCAGCTCATAACATCAATATTGCTGCACAATATCTGCAAACTAACGAAAATATTGGTTATGTGGTGATTGATGTTGAAACGGATGATGCAAAAGAAGCATTCGAACAACTGACACAAATTGACGGCACCATTAAAACCCGTATTTTACACTAAGGAAATAACGCTGCCTCATACCACTATGAGGGCGAGTTTGGGTCAAGAGTAATTGCAGTCTCTTGGCCCGAACGCAACTTTACACCCCCCTCTTACGAAACTCATTCCCCATTGATCCATATTTCATTAAATTTACTAATAAACTAGCGCGAAATGTAATTCGCGGTGTTATACCTCTATTGAGAGATCCAGCTGTTAATTAAAATGTAACTAGCGTCATTTAAGGGTATATTATTAGGAAATTAATTCGTTAAAAAGTCGTTCTACTGCATATGCTTTTAGTGCTTTTGGAAATTGAGAATGAAGTTTATTAAAAAGATATTTTGGTTAGGTTCAGCATTTGTTTGTATCAACGCCCAAGCAATTCCGGTTACCTTTGATGTTATCAGCAATCAGGATTCACCTGTTTTTCAAACGGTGGTTTACTTAGAACCCGATGGTGAGGTTGAAATTGCTGAAAGTAAAAAGCAAGTGGCTGTTATGGATCAAGTTGATCGCCAATTTATGCCACATATCTTAGCGGTGCAAAAGGGTAATAAGGTCGTATTTCCAAACTCTGACTCCATCAAACATCATGTCTATTCCTTTTCTCCTGCTAAACAGTTTGAGTTGAAGCTGTATAAAGGTTCAGACGCTGAGCCGTTATTATTTGAAAATCAAGGGGAAGTAGAACTAGGCTGTAATGTACATGACTGGATGCTTGCTTATATTTGGGTAGTAGACACGCCTTATTTTGCTAAAACAGACCAAAATGGCAAAGTGACCATTGACGTTCCGTCAGGCAATTACCGGGTTAAAGTTTGGCATCCGAGAATTCAAGACGACTTAGAAGGCTTGACCCAAGAAGTAAGCATTAACGCGCCAACCAATGTGAGTTTTAGGTTAAAACAAAAGCTTCTACAAGATCTCAGCTTTTATGAGCAAGCAGCAGATAAATTAACCGATTATTAGTGCTTCTAGCAACTTGGAACTTTACTCTTGATAGCTAACCATAGTTTTAAAAATAGAATCGTTATTATCTCATTTGTACTTGCTTTGCTGTTGGCTGTGAACGTCATGCCCCCTGCCGCAGCAAATCAGGTTGGCGGCATTGTGCAAGTGTACATAGCTAATACCGACGATTGGCAATCTTATCAGAATCACGGAACAGGGATCCTTCGTCAAGATGATAATGTAGCAGGAATACAGCAAGCTCTGCTGCATACAAACATCGACGTAACATCAAGTGTGAGCTTAAACGCAGTGGCGCATTATTATCCCGACGGCGAGCAGCAACTGGGATTTTCGCAGTTGTCTATGCAATACAAACCGTTAAGTCCAAATAAGATCAAATTCAAAGCCAGAGCGGGATTCTTTTATCCACGACTTTCCCTGGAAAATGTCGATGATGGTTGGCTATCACCCTACACCTACACCCAATCAGCGATTAATAGTTGGGTGGGGGAAGAAATGCGCACACTTGGCTTGGAGTTTTCAATTTATAGCCCGGGCAGAGCCAGAAGAAGTCCTTGGTCATGGGAAGTGGTTGCAGCAACCTTTAAGGGCAATGATCCCCTAGGTACCATTATAAGTTGGCGTGGGTTTGCTATGCATGACCGACAGTCTCTCAACAACGACAGAGTGAATTTTGCCGCCTACCCCACTGTGATTGATACAGACTTTATATGGCATCCTGACTACGTAGAACCTTTTCATGAACTTGATCAACGTTGGGGGTTTTATACCGGCTTACACTTCCGTTATTTCAATCAAACAAGCCTTCGTTATTATTACTATGACAATCAGGCAGATCCATTAGCGGTAAATAGCCAACGACTTTATGGTTGGCGCACTAAATTCCATTCTTTATCTTTTCAGCACAAATTAGATAACAATACGCGTTTAATAAGCCAATTGATGAGTGGCAGCACGGTGATGGGGTTAAAATATGTTTATGTGGATTTTGATGCCTGGTATCTGATGCTCAGCCATCAGGTATCGCAACACCGGATAAGCGTGCGTTACGACCGATTTATCGTATCCGAAGATGATATTTTTCCCACAGACATGAATAATAGTGATGGCTATGGACTCACGTTGGCCTGGCGTTATGACCTAAATGACAACTGGCAATTGGGCTTAGAACAACACTTCAATAAAAACTCAGCACAAAATAGAGCACAGTTAGATCTGCCGGTAGATGCCAACCAACAACAGACATTATTGGTCGCGCAGTTTCGTTGGTAGCAAGTTTTAGTTAAACATGAAAAAGCCGGCGTAATGAGCCGGCTTTGGACAACTAAGTATGGTTTAGAAGAATGTATAAACCAGAGTAACCGCAGTTTGCGTATCCAGTTTATCAGTGTCATCTGCTGCACCAGAGTTATGATCCAAGGTCACACTAAATTTCATAGATAGAGAACCATTGATCGCAGCCGACAATGAAGTCACAGATTTAGATTTTGTGTTGTCTTCACCGATTTCTGTTGATAGCAATTGTTTAAAGGTTGCTGTATCAGAGATTTTCCATTGGTAATCTAACGCACCACGGACAATTAGCCCTTTCTCCGTTTCACCTGGCACAAGAATTCCAGCGTCATCATAAGTGTCTGCAGTTTTATTATATGAATAACCAGGACCGATACTGTATTCAAATGACGAAGTTTCATCCGCCCACAACTTTTGGTTCCAACCCGCTGCGATTGTAGATTGATAATCATAACTACTAAAACGGTTATCTTCGTATGAAGCGAATCCAAATAAGCGATGATCTGGGTTTTCTAGTTTATAGTTAGCCTGACCAGATGCGAACCAACTTTGAGCGGTAGTTTGCTCAACAGTTTCGTCATCAACGGTTACTTGGTCTTTTTTGTATAACCCTTCAATAATGAAGTCGTTGCTCCACTTTTCCAACTCTTGGTGAGCAGATAATTTACCTTTAACAGAAGTAGTTTCAGTATTACCAGAGGTGACGATTAAGCCAAACTCGCCATCCATGGTAAAAGGTTTAGTTTCTTCTGCGCTAACATTTGCTGACATTGCGCAAAATATAACTGAACATAAAACTGATTTTTTCATTCGACTTTCCTGATTTTAATTAGAATTAAAACAGCTGATATTATTATTGTTTTACTGAATATTGTTTGAAACATTTCAAACCACCAATGTGGTAAACACAAAGTGTACCAAGTTGCTGATTTATGATTATTTTTTAGTCAATCAATTTAAAAAAACTGATATACCAATGTGACTGAAGTTTGAGTATCTAATGGCTCATCCAACTCTTGAGGTGAACGGTTATGGGTCATATTAAACGACAACTTCATGGCCAAAGATCCGTTTATCTTTGCCGCTAAAGACGTTTCTGAAAAAGACCGAGAAAACTCTTCGTCGGTTTCAGTGCTCAAATATTGCCTAAACGTAGCCTTATCATTAAATTTTTTCTCGTACTCCATTGCCGCGCGGATTATAACACCAGTTTGATCCAACACATCAGTATTTTCTTTGGCAATGGATTTTGCATAACCGGGGCCGACACTGTAGGTAAATTCACTCTCTTCATCTGACCATAACTGTTCGGTGTAGCCTACAGCCAAGGCAGCTTGGTATTGATAGGAATTAAAACGATCGTCTTCATATTCACCATAGATAAAAAGACGGTTACTGGGGTTTCTGAGTTTATAATCGGATTGCATTGAAACAAACACATTTTGTGCACTAGTCACCAGTTGACTATTGGAATCAATGACTTGTTCATTTTGTTTGTACAGCACTTTGGCTACATACCTATGATGCCACTTCAGCAGATCCTGTTTAGCATTTAACTTACCGGTAACAGTTGTACCCGTCGTATTCCCACTGGCATAAATAATCCCAAGCTCACCATTCATTTCAAAAGAATCTTGATGCTCAGCAGTTGCATCACCGTGAAATGGGGCATCAGCAAGGAAAAGCGCCCGTATTACATCTGTACGTGCACTGCTAGAAAAGCTTATGAAAAGGAATAAAGTGGCGCAAATTAGCTTCATATAAACCAGCGTAAATTAAATTTAGTTCTATTTTTGCGACATTGTATATAATAATGTAACAATATGCAGCACCAAAATAGACTAAAAATCAATCAAATAGTTCCTCGATACCACTAATTTATTGGAAAAGTTTGCGTGTCTGCATTTAAAGACACTAATTGAAGAGTCCAATTCAATTTGGACTGAAGATAGACATCATCTGATTTATTTCTTGATTGCTAAAGGTAATCGCGTCTACAAGAATCTCAACGTCTAAATCAACACTTGCAAAAATAGCTGAATTCACAACCTCCTCAGGTTTACCAGGAAACTGGGTTGCCAGCAAATAGCCGACGATTGAGGCCACATGCATAATCGCCACTTCTTTGTTTCCCATGGCATAATCTTGATCGGCAATATGCATAATGGTCATTGATATTTGGGTAGGCAATTGCCAGAGTTGTAAAATCGTTGAGCTGCATTGGGGATAAGTAAAACCAAGAATATCTTTTTGCAATTCAAATGGCAGAATTTGATGGTCTGTTGGAATACATTTAGCAGCCAACTCAGGGCTTTGTTTTGTCACAACCAATTCCGCTAAATTATGTAATAAACCTAATAAAAAGAAACGTTCAGAGCCCCTAATTCTAGCTAATTTCGCCATATGCTTTGCCAGCAATCCGGTGTATAAACTCTGTCTCCAGAAACGCTTAAGATCCATATTTTCACTGCTTAGTGAATCGAAGGCGTCTTTTGCTGTTTCAGCCATCACTAAATTATACAGTGCTTCCCCCCCTAAAATACTTACCGCTTTACCAATATTATCGACCTGTGATCGAAATCGAAACAGGGGACTATTGGCCAATTTGAGAAGCTTGGATGCAAGTGAAGGGTCTAAACTAATAAGGTTACCAATATCGTCAACGTCGGATTGATGATCGTCTAACATTTCACGAATACGAAGGCATATCTCCGGCAACGCGAATGAAGCGCTTGCATTTTTGGCGTAGTCAATTGCTTGCATAAATACTTCTGAGTGATCTGTGATTGCTGATAGACACCATTATAGCCACTGTGAGTTGAAATTTTGTTTTTTTTTATTCTCCATAATCAAAGGTATAGTTAATTTAGCAAAACTGCCAGCCTCCGCATCTGAATTGACAAAAAGGTTGATATTTATGCTGTAAGGCGTACGGTATATTTCATAACATTTTGTTAACGCGGGACTCAGAATGGAAGAACTCTCAGGGTTAGATGCTGCTTTTTTATTTTTAGAAACTGAAAAAGTGCCTATGCATATAGGTGGGGTTTGCATAATAGAAGGCTCGATGAAATTCGAAGAGTTTTACGAGTTTATTGAAAAGCGCGTTCACCTTGTATCTAAGCTCACCGAGAAATTAGTCACCGTTCCCTTAAGCCTCAATAGACCATACTGGGTGGAAGACCCTGAGTTTGATTTGAGTTTACACATAAAGCGCACAAAACTGCCTGCGCCAGGCTCATGGAAAGAACTTCGATATGCGGCCTCCCAACATTTTTCAACCTGTCTGGATAGAAGCAGGCCACTGTGGGAGTTCGTTTTTGTTGAAGGTTTAGACAAGGTTTCTCAAGTACCAAAAGGGTCGGTTGCCCTGATTACTAAAGTGCATCATTGTGGGTTTGACGGTAAATCCGGCGCTGACCTTATGGCTATGATGTGGGATATCACCCCCAAACCAAGGCCGATTCCCGCGAAAAAGCCAAAACCGCAAGAAAAAATTCCCGGTCCAATGAACCTTGTTGCCCGCAGTGCGTATAATTTAGTCAGTATTCCTGGAAAGTTACCAGGTTTGTTGTGGAATACGGGGAAAGCAACACTGAAGGCCAGCTATCTGTCCCGTGTGCACGGTATAGAAGCGCCAACCCTTCCCTTTCGAGCGCCCAAAACGCCTTTTAATGGCATTGTTGAGCAAGAGCGAAAATGGAATTCAGCTTTACTTGAAATTGACCGGGTAAAAGCCATACGGAAAGCAGTCGATGGGGCGACCCTAAATGATGTCATTTTGACTATTTGTGGAGGGGCTTTACGAAAATATTTGTTGGCCAAAGATGCGTTACCTGAACAACCATTGGTAGCCATGGTACCGGTTTCAACACGCTCGAAACAAGAAAAGAACGCCATGGGAAACCAGGTCTCTGCCATGTATATACAATTGGCAACTAACCTAGAAGACCCAATTAAACGATTGGAAAAAATCCATATAAACACCTTGGTTGGCAAGTTGTACCAAGATGCCATAGACGCAAAAAGTTTAATGGGTTACGCCGACTTAATTCCTTTTGGTTTAGCGGGCGTGGCGTCGCGGTTTTATACTCGAGCAGCTTTAGCTAAATGGCACAAACCGTTTTTTAATTTGGTCATTACAAATGTTCCTGGGCCAAATGTTCCACTTTATTTGGGTGGACATAAACTCATTACCAATATGGGCACAGCCCCTATATTTGATGGTATGGGGTTAATTATGCCGGTGTTAAGTTACGATGGAACTATTACTATCAGTCCAACTAGTTCCGCGAACTTGATGCCTGACATCGATGTTTTAACCAAATGCATATTAGATTCCGCAAATGAATTGGAAGCTGCCGTGCATAAAAAGCAAGCGAAAATGGCTGCGTTTAACGCTTTATTAAATGAAAAGTAATGGGCGCGCTAAATACCAAAGAAGTAGGGAATTTATATGAACAACGAATTAGCCACAATAGCTAACAACCGTCCTAAAAAACGACATATGCTCACCGAAGGACGTGCGCTATTCGAATTCGGAACAACCAGTTTGATGATGCCACTGTTGTTACAGGCCCCCCGCGGTGATAAACATCCAGTGATGGTATTACCCGGTTTTTTAGCCTCAGATATTTCCACCAAACCTTTACGCACTTTCCTTAAAATGAAAGGTTATAAACCCCATGGTTGGGGGTTAGGCAGAAACCTGGGGACCCATATTGTTGGTGGACGACATATCGTCAGTGACCAATTGTTGAATAAAGTCATAGAATTACATGTCAAATATGATGCAAAAGTTAGCCTTGTAGGCTGGAGTTTAGGCGGCATTCTCGCGAGGGAAATTGCGCGAGCGATACCCGACTGTGTACGCCAAGTGATTTCACTGGGTAGTCCATTTAATGGTCCCCAAGGCTCTGCGCCGGTTGCAGCTAAAATGTTTGAATTAATTAATGGTGATCTAAGCCAGCGAGAACCTGATGCAGCTAAACGAATTATTCCTCCACCGGAGGTTCCCAGTACTGCTATTTTCTCCCGCAGTGATGGAGTGGCTCATTGGCAATCTTGTATGAACGCCAATGAACATCTGCACGCGCTTTCAGAAAATATTGAAGTCAAAGGTAGCCACATGGGGTTAGGTCATAATTCCCGTGTGCTATGGATAGTCGCAAACCGCTTAGCGCAAAAAGAAGGGCACTGGCAGCCTTTTAGGCAAAACGTTTTTCATAAAGTACTGTTTCCAAATCCTGATAGGGCATAAATTTGAGGGAAGTAATTAGCAGCGAAGAACGATTCGCAGACGTAAATGGAATTACCTTGTGTTACCAAACCTTTGGCAACCCTAACGATAGACCCTTGTTGTTGATTATGGGGCTAGCCACTCAAATGATCCATTGGGATCCGCGTTTTTGTCAAAAACTAGTGGACCAAGGGTATTGGGTAATTCGCTTCGACAATCGCGATATTGGTAGAAGTACCATTTTGCAAAATCAAAAAAAGCCGACTCTTTTTTCAGTGGCGGCGAATCAGTTGTTCGGTAAGAAACTTCACGTCCCTTATAATTTGCATACTATGGCTGGCGACGCGGTAGCATTATTAGATCATCTAAAGGTTGACCGTTGCCATTTAGTTGGGGTATCAATGGGCGGGATGATTGCCCAATGTATTGCAATTGACTATCCAAATCGAGTTGCCAGTCTTACCTCGATTATGTCGACTACGGGCAACCGCAGGCTGCCAAAACCTAAAAAGTCGGTCATGTTCAGCATTCTGCAACCACCTCCTAAAGAGCCCAAAGCCTATCTGAGGTATTCAGTAAGACTGTGGAAAATGCTCCACGGTAAACATTACCAGTTTGACCAAGCTAAAATTGCAGCACTATTACAACACGCCAGAGAGCGCTCTTTCAATCCTGACGGAGTATGGCGACAAACCTGCGCAATACTAGCCTCACCCGATCGCACACAAGCTTTGCACAAAATTAGATTACCTAGCCTTGTCATTCATGGTGATAATGATCCGTTAGTCCCTGTAGAGTGTGGAATCGCAACCGCTGCAGCGATAAATAACTGCGAACTGTTGATTATCAAAGGAATGGGACACACCCTGCCAGAGGAAGCGTGGGAGCAAATTATTGACAGTATTGTGAAGTTAGCGGATTAGTCAAATGCAGCCTGAGTCGACCCCCAAGGATGGTTAATCAAAAAGATCCCCTTGTTGCGGTGTTGTGGTGTTAAGATTGGCTTGTTTTTTACGTTTCGCGATGGCTTTACGCCTTTGGCAAGCTTTGACAATGACGCGTTTTGCGTAAGGAGTAGCTTGATTCCAATAAAGCCTTTCGTCTCTACTTCGGAAACATCCTGAACAATAGCCACTTTTTCCCGATTGGCAAACACCAATACAGGGGCTAGGAATGTCAAAAAACTCGAGTTGATCCACAATATTGGCTTATTTAGATAAATTCAGATCATTTCCTATAGTTTACACCTTTATGCAGTAGCAGGTGAAATACCGATTAGAATCGAAATAATCTGAGATTAAATGAGCCTATGGCTACTCTGGATATTGTGCGAATTTAGGTGCTGCTTGTCCTTCGTCGTACCAAGCAAATTTCTCTTCCCAAAATATATTGGCTTGGGGAGTGATATCAGGAACCCCATCTAAAAATCCTGCGGGTATGCACAACAGACTGCCATCACGGGTTAAATAAGGCACCTGAGACCCACATTCGGTACAAAACACATTGCTAAAGCGCACTGCATTTGGCAAATCAAAACGTTTTATGTTGTCTTTACCGCTGTGCCATTGAACATTATCAGGATCGGTAAAAATGAGTGAGGCGAAAGCTGAGCCTGTTTTCTTTTGACAGCGATCACAGTGACACTGATAAAAGCGTTTAAATGGGCCGTGAACCTCACAGGTTACTGTTCCACATAGACAGCTACCTTTGATTTCCTGAGACATCGTATTTCCTTTTAAATAGGTTTGATTTTAAAAATGAATCTAGCTTATTGAGGGTCTAATTTACAGACCTATTCCTAAGATAAACCGCTCCTTCTAAAATACATTAGACATAAAAAAATGCCAGTATGCTTAACACAGACTGGCATTCTTAATATCCGTTAAAGCATTACTTTTTCTTTGCTTTAGGATTCGGCAAGTCAGTAATACTTCCTTCGAAGATTTCAGAGGCTAAACCGATTGACTCATTCAACGTTGGGTGAGCATGAATTGTCAAAGCAACATCTTCAGCATCAGCGCCCATTTCAATGGCTAGACCAATCTCACCTAACATTTCACCTGCGTTGATACCGATAATTGCACCACCGATAACACGATTAGAATCTTTTTCGAATATCATCTTAGTCATACCTTCAGTACGACCTGAAGCGATAGCTCTACCAGAAGCAGCCCAAGGGAAAGTAGCAGTTTCGTAACTTACGCCTTGCTCTTTCGCTTCTTTTTCAGTTAATCCTACCCAAGCGACTTCTGGGTCAGTGTAAGCAACCGAAGGAATACATTTAGGGTCAAAGTAATGCTTCTTACCAGCAATCACTTCTGCAGCAACATGGCCTTCATGTACCGCTTTGTGAGCAAGCATAGGTTGACCAACAAGGTCGCCAATTGCATAGATGTGGCTAACGTTAGTGCGCATTTGCTTATCAACGTTAATGAAACCGCGTTCATCTACTTTCACACCCGCTTTATCGGCAGCAACTAAACTACCGTTTGGACGACGTCCAACGGCAACAAGAACTTTATCGTATTTGACTGGTTCAGCAGGTGCTTGTTTACCTTCAAAGGTAACATACAAGCCGTCTTTTTTAGCTTCAACTGCAGTCACTTTGGTTTCTAACATCACGTTAAATTTATTTTTAACGTATTTTTGATAGATTTTGATAACGTCTTTATCCGCAGCTGGGATCAACTGGTCTAAAAATTCAACCACATCAATTTGCGAACCTAGAGAACGATAAACGGTCCCCATTTCCAAACCAATAATACCACCACCTAAAACAAGCATTTTTTCTGGAATGTCTTTCATTTCCAATGCACCGGTAGAGTCGATTACACGATCATCATCATTTGGAATGAAAGGAAGAGAAACTGGCTCAGAACCCGCCGCAATAATTGCATTATCGAAAGTAATGGTGGTTTTACCGTCTTTGCCTTCTACTTCAAGGGTATTAGAACCGGTGAACTTACCGTAACCTTGCACAAATTTAACTTTGCGCATTTTCGACATACCTGATAAACCTTTAGTAAGTTGCCCTACTACACTGTCTTTCCAGCTGCGTACTTTATCTAAATCAATTTTCGGCTCACCAAAGACTACACCATGGGATGCCATTTCTTTTGCATCATCAATAACTTTGGCAACGTGAAGTAACGCTTTAGAAGGGATACAGCCTACATTAAGACATACTCCGCCTAAGGTTTCACGGGAGTCAATGATGACTGTTTCAATACCTAAATCGGCAGCTCTAAAAGCTGCGGAATAACCACCAGGTCCTGCACCTAGCACAACCAGTTGAGTTTTAATTTCGCTCATTATGACCTCAAATTTCGAATTCTATTCTGACAGACCTGTAAAATACTACCTTCGCAACAGTATGTTAGCAAAGGAAAGCACGACTAATCACGAAAAATATCAAAAAAGTGCGCTTTTACATTATTTATATATAAGCGCACCTATATTGCTAGCTAAAGTAGAATTTGACGAAGATCTGCTAACACATTGCTTAGGTGCACCGCAAAGCGTGCAGCCACAGCACCATCGATCACACGGTGATCGTATGACAATGATAGTGGTAACATAAGTCTTGGTTCAAAATCTTTACCATTCCATTTAGGTTTCATCTCACTCTTTGAGACACCCAAAATAGCCACATCAGGAGCATTTACGATAGGCGTAAATGCCGTACCACCAATGCCACCTAAGCTAGAGATAGTAAAACAACTCCCCTGCATATCAGGGCCTTTCAATTTGCCTTCTCTGGCTTTAATACTAATTTCAGTAAGCTCACGAGATATTTCGACAATACCTTTTTTATCTACATCACGCACAACAGGAACAACAAGTCCTCCTGGCGTCTCAACCGCAATACCAATATGGTAGTACTTTTTCTGGATCAAAGATTCACCAGATTCAGATAACGATGTATTAAATACTGGATAGGCCTTTAACGCATCAGCTACCGCTTTCATCATAAACACTAGCGGTGTGATTTTAACCCCGAGTTTACGTTTTTCGGCGATGACATTTTGTTCTTTACGGAATTTTTCTAACTCAGTAATATCCGCTTCTTCAAACTGAGTAACATGTGGAATCGTTACCCAATTGCGATGCAGATTCGGTCCAGAAATTTTCTGAATTCGCGTAAGAGGAACTTCTTCCACTTCACCAAACTTAGCAAAATCCACTTTAGGTGGAGCGAGTACTTGCAAACCACCTGAACCGCTTCCTACCGATGAACCTGGCGTCATCTTAGGACGTGATAATTCATATTTAACAAAAGATTGAACATCTTCTTTTAAAATACGTTTCTTAGGACCGCTACCAGTTACCTGAGTTAAATCGACACCAAACTCTCTTGCTAGGCGTCGTACCGAGGGTGAAGCATGCACTTTACCACTGGACTTTTTATCAGCCGCAGAAGGATGATGAGGAACTGGAGGTTTGCGAGCACTTGCAGGCGCTGCTTGAGCTGGGGCAGCAGGTGCCGCAGCTTTTTGTGCAGGAGCAGGGGCCGCAGCCTTAGGCGCTGATTTTTCAGTGACTTCAAGGGTAATAACCAAACTACCTTCAGACACTTTATCACCGACTTTGAGTTCAACACTTTTTACCGTACCACTTTTGGGTGACGGCACGTCCATCGTAGCCTTATCTGTTTCCAACGTGACCAGTCCGGCTTCAGCTTCAATCTCATCACCAGCTGCAACTAGTACTTCAATCACATCGACATCAGTGTCGCCACCAATATCTGGGACGTTAACATCAATCACAGACGTCGTTTCTTCACCGGAATCTGCCTCTTCTGTTGCAGGCTCTTCTGAAACAGTTGCTTCTTGAGCTGGCGCGGATGCAGGTTCTGACGCTGCAGGCGCGGCTTCAGCGCTTGAGTCTGATGCACCTTGCGTTGCTAACTCAAGTACTAAGGTTCCTTCAGAAACTTTGTCGCCCACTTTAATTTTTAAGGACTTAACCACACCCGCTGCAGGTGATGGTACGTCCATTGTGGCCTTATCAGTTTCCAACGTAATTAAACCGGTTTCAGCTTCAATTTCATCGCCTTCAGCAACCAGTACTTCGATAACATCCACATCGGTATCACCGCCAATATCAGGCACTTTAACTTCAATCACTTCACTGCTTGAACTTGCGGCAGCTTGGGACGTTTGTGGCGTTGATTCTGGTGCTTTTTCTGGCGTTGCATCAGACGCTGGTGCTTCTGACGAAGCACCTTCAGCAGCAAGTTTCATTATCAAAGTATCTTGACTGACTTTATCGCCAACCTTTACCAGAATATCGGCAACTGAGCCTGCAAACGGCGCAGGAATATCCATACTGGACTTATCACTTTCTACCGTTATTAGGGAAGATTCAGCTTCAACCTCTTCGCCAACCGAGACACAAATTTCGATAACTTCTACTTCTTCACCGCCCACATCGGGGACCAATACATCTTTTAAATCTGACATTTTGAGTCCTCCCAATTACGCGTAAAGCGGATTAAGTTTGTCGCCATCAATACCAAACTCTTTGATAGCCTCTAGTACAACTTTCTTATCGATATCACCGGCTTTGCTTAACTCAGTTAGCGCAGCTAAGGCGATAAACTTAGCATCAACTTCGAAATGGTGACGCAAGTTAGGACGACTATCAGAACGTCCAAACCCGTCTGTACCTAGCACTTTATATTGACCTGGAACAAATGCACGAACTTGGTCTGCGTAGTTTTTAACGTAATCAGTAGCGGCAATAGTAGGTCCTTCGAACCCTTCTTCAAGTACGCTGGTGATATAAGGTACTTTTGCTTTTTTGTCTGGATTAAGCATATTGTAATGTTCACAATCTAAACCATCACGGGCCAATTCATTAAATGAAGGCACACTATATACTTCAGAAGCAACAGAGAACTTGTCTTTCAACAATTGCGCAGCTTCACGCACTTGCAACAAAATAGTACCAGAACCAAGTAATTTAACTTTCTTCTTACTCTTCGCTGTGCCTACTTTTTCTAGAGAATATATCCCTTTAATGATGCCTTCTTCTGCCCCTTTAGGCATTTCTGGCTGGGCATAGTTTTCGTTCATTACCGTTAAGTAGTAGAAAACATTCTCATGATTTTCACCCATTCGACGTAAACCGTCTTGTACCACAACGGCCACTTCGTAACCATAAGTCGGATCGTAAGTCACACAGTTTGGAATCAGAGCCGCTTGCACGTGGCTATGTCCATCTTGATGCTGTAAGCCCTCACCATTGAGTGTCGTCCGGCCAGCGGTTCCACCTACCAAGAATCCTCTTGCCTGACTATCACCGGCTGCCCACGCCATATCACCCACACGTTGGAAACCAAACATAGAGTAATAAATGTAGACTGGGATCATAGGTAAATTATTGGTCGAGTATGACGTCCCTGCTGCTAACCACGACGCCATAGCACCGAGTTCGTTAATCCCTTCTTGTAACACCTGACCTTTTTTATCTTCACGATAGTAGGCCACTTGATCAGCATCTTGAGGAACATATTTTTGTCCCTGACTAGAATAAATACCCACTTGGCGGAACAAACCTTCCATACCAAAAGTACGGGCTTCATCAGGAATAATAGGTACGATACGACTACCAATCTGTTTATCTTTGAGCATAACAGTCAAGACGCGAACAAAGGCCATGGTTGTGGAGATCTCACGCTCTCCAGAGCCTTTAGTGATAGCTTCGAAAGACTTTAACGGTATCGCAGGTAAATCTTCTGTGCTGTCAGCTAAACGGGTTGGCATATATCCAAACAGTTTTTCTCTGCGTCGTCTAAGATAAGTTAACTCTGGGCTATCTTCAGAAAACTTGTAATAAGGTAAGTTTTCAAGATCCTCATCAGCAACCGGAATATTGAAGCGATCACGATATTGGCGAACCGCATCGATATCCATCTTCTTAACGTTATGGGCGATATTCTTACCTTCACCAGCAGAACCTAAACCATAACCTTTAACGGTCTTGGCAAGAATTACCTGCGGACGACCTTGGGTTTCTGAAGCGCGTTTATAAGCAGCATAAACTTTAACCGGATCGTGCCCACCACGATTCAAACGCCAGATATCGTCATCTGACATATTTGAAACCATTTCTTTCAGTTCTGGGTATTTTCCAAAGAAGTTCTCACGGGTGTAAGCGCCTCCTTTAGCTTTGTAGTTTTGGTATTCACCATCTACCGTTTCATTCATTACATCAAGTAACTTTCCAGAAGTGTCACGCGCTAAAAGCGGATCCCAATAGCGACCCCAAATCACTTTGATGACTTCCCAACCTGCTCCGCGGAATGTCCCTTCTAATTCTTGGATAATCTTTCCATTACCACGAACAGGTCCATCTAGACGTTGCAAATTACAGTTAATAACGAATGTTAAGTTGTCTAAACCTTCACGGGAAGCTAGACCAATAGCACCTAAACTTTCTGGCTCATCCACTTCACCATCACCCATGAAACACCATACGCGCTGTTCTGAACAATCTTTTAGTCCACGATTGGTAAGGTATTTTAAGAAACGGGCTAGATAGATAGCCTGCATTGGACCTAAGCCCATAGATACCGTTGGAAACTGCCAAAAATCTGGCATCAATTTAGGATGCGGGTATGAAGAAATCCCCTTGCCATCCACTTCCTGACGGAATCCATCTAACTGCTCTTCCGATAAACGACCTTCGATGTAAGCTCGCGAATATATGCCGGGAGAAACATGCCCCTGAACAAATAAATAATCGCCGCCATCCTTGTCGTTAGGTGCGCGGAAAAAGTGGTTAAAGCCCACATCATAAAGCATAGCTGAGGATGCAAAACTTGATATATGGCCACCTAACTCTAAATCTTTCTTAGAGCCGCGCAAAACCATCATCATTGCATTCCAACGGATTGCTTGACGAATTTTAGCTTCAATCGTTTGATCCCCGGGCATAGTCGGTTCTTGACCTGCGGGAATGGTGTTTATATAGGCAGTTGTTGCTGTATAGGGTAAGTACGCACCATTACGGCGAGCCTTTTCTATCAAGCTTTCTAATAAGTAGTGGGCGCGTTCTACACCCTCTTCTTCAAGTACTGCGTCTAGGGCTTCTATCCATTCCTGGGTTTCTTGTGGATCCACATCCGGATGCATCATATCAGCCATGGTGCTTTCCTTTAGTTAGTTTAAAGATAAATTTACTGACCGAGAAAACAAAGAATAGTTTATTTTCATATTCTTTTCTTTCAGTTCAGTAAGTAAATTACATAAATTAGCAAAATTAACTTTGCCAAAAAGGTTATTCCTGTATTTCAATTCTTCTAAGTGCCCGTTGCACTCGGGTATCTTGTCGATTGATCTCTAACAAAATATCTTCAATGAACGCCAAATGTTCATTACTTGCTTGTCTAGCTGTTTCTGGATTACGAGAAACTATGCCAGCTAATATTTTTTCACGCTGCTTATGAATAATGTCAGTAACATCATCTCGAATTGCCAACATTTCAAAGTTCGCTTTGATATTTTCCTGCAACATTGATTTCAAACTACGCATAACATGCACTAACACTAAATTATGTGAAGCCATGGCCATGGCAAGATAAAACTCCACCAAGGCTTTGGACAAATCCGTTTTGTCTGACTTTTTAGAAAGCTCTGAAATCGAGGCTAGTGCATTTTCGAGTTTGATATAATCTTCTGGTTGCCCTCGCAAGGCAGCATAATAAGCCGCCATGCCTTCTAAAGCATGACGAAATTCTAATAAATCAAATTGAGTTTCTGGTCGTTTGGCAATGAGATCCATTAGTGGATCTGTAACCGATGCAGTTAAGTTGCGCTTGACAAAAGTACCGCCGCCTTGTTTACGCAACAATAAACCGCGGGCTTCTAAATTTTGAATCGCTTCACGCAAGGACGGCCTAGAAACAGCAAACTTCTCGGCAAGTTCACGCTCAGATGGTAACTTTTGCCCGGCTAATAAACGGCCGTCAATGATCATTGATTCCAACTCTTCAGTAATCACATCAGAAAGTTTTCGTGACTGTATGCGTTGCATGTTTGCGCGTGCTTCCTCAAAAAGTGTTAGGGCTCGCCATAGTGTTAATTAGCAAAAAACGCTTCTGCTACACCCACACACTAAAATTGGTAAGACCATTTTACCTAATAGGTTAGACTAGTTATTTAATTACGTAAACCTTTTACCTGAAAAACTTTTTCAAACATTCTGTTAAAAAAACTCGAAAGTTGTTAAACAACCTATTTTTAAAGGCTTTTCATGAATGGTCAGACCACAATCCGCAAATTGGCGCAAAGTGCAGTTAATTTACCTCAGCCAACCCGAAAGGGACAACACCGAAATTAACACCACTAAAAACATTACATTTCGTTTTGCTAATCGAACCAGAGTACAAGGTTCTTCAGTATAGTCTGATTTATCACATTCGACTTCCTCTGCAGCATCAGCAACACTGCATAACATTTCTTTAGCTGAAATACTAAGGTCAAATAAATAGGTTAACCATATGGGAAGCGCTTTGGAAAAATGCCCCATTAAAAGTAATCCTAAGGTGGTTATTCTGACAGGCAGCCAATCAAGTACCGCCATTAATTGTTCAGCGATAGTGAGGTCTTGCTGATATTCATTTTTATAAGCTTCTGTTGAGCTTCTTGCTATTACATACATCACGGCACCAGCAGGGCCCAGAATGGCAAACCAAATAATGACAGCTGCATAATGCTGGTAATTCAACCAAACTAAGGCTTGACCAAATGACCTTGGGCTGTCACCGCTGTGTCCTAATTGATCCGCATACAGTGAACAAGCTTGAAAATCACCTCTATTTGCTGCTTGCAGATAACATTTATAAATTTCCCGCAACTTTGGGCAACCGATACATACCATTAAAATAGCAGTATCGAGAATTAATCTAATTAACGAGTTATCCACGCTATTTAGCAGCACCAGAATGAAAAAAGCAGGGATTAACACAACCGCTAAAAAAGTAATACTGGTCATATCTTCAGAAAAGATACCTTTGCGGGTTAAGAAATTTTGGTATATTCCATTGTAAAAACTCTCTCGCCAATATTTAGTTTGGGTGGCTATACGCTCTGCCATTAAAACCACAATTAAGCTTATTAATGTCATGGAACTTCCTTTTGTTAATTATCTTCATTTAAAAAAACTGTGGATTGCATTAAAAATCACGAGAAACAGGGTTAA
The DNA here is from genome assembly GCF_030548205.1 of Aliiglaciecola sp. 3_MG-2023. Lineage (GTDB taxonomy): Bacteria > Pseudomonadota > Gammaproteobacteria > Enterobacterales > Alteromonadaceae > Aliiglaciecola. The sequence continues at coordinate 88,504 of NZ_JAUORV010000016.1, forward strand.
GAATTATAGAAAAAACCAATCTGTTGTCGATACCTGCCCCAGTCAAAGCTCACACCAGGATCCGTTTTTCGCCCCGGAGCAATATCATTGTGCCCAACTATCCTAGACAAATTAATTAAAGGATATTGAGCAACGATGGCGTGTGTTGCTCGAACTAACGCTGCATATTGCTGTGCACTATATTCGGTATTATCTGTTCCTTCTAACTCAATGCCAATGGAAAAGTCATTGCATCTGGTACGACCTTGAAAGGAAGAGACACCTGCGTGCCAGGCACGGTTTTCAAAGCCTACAAATTGGACGATTTGACCATCTCTTCGAATTAACAGGTGAGCAGACACGCGCATTTGGTAAATTTGTTCGAACATAGGATGAATATGCGGCTGAAGCTTACCCGCAAAAAAATCTAAAATATACGGGCCACCGAACTCCCCTGGTGGCAATGATATATTGTGGATTACCAATAGACTGATATCATTGGGATCTGGTCTACAATCAAAATGTTCACATTCTGAGCGTTTAACCGAGTCAAGCCAACCCGCGTGTATTTGCAATCTGGTGTCTGAGACCATATATAAAACAAGCCGTTAGTTTAAAAGCGATAAAGAAGCAGCATAGCAGGGTATAGAATGGAACAAAATCAATCACCAGCGGAAAACTCCACTAAAATAGGAAAATGGATGTTTTTCGCCTTTTGGATAGTTGGCCTGTTGCTGCTATCGCTGTATTTCGGTGATCGATTAGAAAAACAAATCAATCCCAATCAGAATCCTGAAAGTCAACTCAACAATGGTGCGGTTGAAGTCAAGCTTAAGCGTAATCGAATGGGACACTATGTCGCTAGTGGTCTGATTAATGATCAACCTGTGACGTTTTTATTGGATACCGGAGCAACCAATGTTTCTGTGCCTGCTCACCTGGCAAATGAATTAGGGTTGGTAGCCGGTGCAAGATATACAGTTTCAACGGCCAATGGCAACGTGACAGTAGCACAAACAAATATACAACAACTGGATTTAGGCTCAATTCGAATAAACAACGTTCGTGCCAGTATCAACCCCGGCATGTTAAGTGATGAAATACTGTTAGGTATGAGTGTACTCAAACAGTTGGAATTTACTCAACGCGGTGATTGGTTGATACTGCGACATTAACAATACTGAATAGATTACCCCCTAGGCTAATCTGCCACTACTTTACTTGTGTGACTTTTATATGAATCAAAATTTGATAACCAAAGATGTTGAGCAAGCGCTTAACGAAGACTTAAATGGCTTAGGCCCCATAGATGGAGATATTACGGCTGCGTTAATTAGCAACGATGTTATGGTCAAGGCATCTATTTTAACCCGAGAAGACTGCATTATTTGTGGAATTCAATGGGCAACAGAGACGTTTAACCAAGTCAACCCTGACATCAACGTGAATTGGTTAGTGGCCGATGGCGATGAATGTACCGCCAATCAAATCTTCTGCGAGCTGTCCGGCTCTGCCCGCTCCATATTAACCGCTGAGCGCACGGCACTGAACTTTTTGCAAACTTTATCAGGTACTGCAACCACAACTAAAGCCTATGTTGATTTACTTTCTGGCAGCGGTATCACCTTACTAGACACGCGTAAAACCATTCCCGGTATGCGCTTGGCCCAAAAATATGCAGTGAAATGTGGAGGAGCGCAAAATCACCGCATCGGTTTATTTGATGCGTTCTTAATAAAGGAAAACCATATACTTGCTTGCGGTTCTATTGCTAATGCAGTGCAACAAGCGCGGCAAAACAAGCCACAAGCGAAAGTAGAAGTTGAGGTGGAAAGCCTTGATGAGCTTAAACAAGCCATAGATGCAAGAGCTGATATTGTAATGTTAGATAATTTTGATCACGAAATGCTAAGTCAAGCAGTTTTGATCAATCAAAAAACCGTTAAATTGGAAGTTTCAGGCAATATAACCCAAGAAAAATTGCAAAACTTACGGGGTATAGGTATAGATTTTGTGTCATCAGGGGCATTAACCAAGGATGTCAAGTCTATTGATTTATCCCTTAGAATCAATTAGTTAAATATTTAAGCGCTGTATTTTTGTTTGATGAACGAGACTTGAGTATGTTTCTACATACTTGTCAGTAACGGATCTCGTTCTATACTGATTATGAATTCAACGAGGACGCCATCAAACGCAAACGTTGTTGTGGCAACAAACAACTTAACTAACTATTTTACAGTAACTTAAATCGCACTAATTGGTGCAGGAGATAAATACCATGAAAATGACTCAAATGACTAACAACAAAGGTTTTACACTAATTGAATTGATGATCGTTGTAGCGATTATCGGTATTCTTGCAGCCATCGCATTACCTGCGTACCAAGGTTACACGGATAAAGCAAAATTCTCTGAAATAACGAATGCGACTGCAGCAGCGAAATCAGCCGTTGAAGTATGTGCTCAGGTTAACAATGCATTGACAGCCTGTGACGGTGGTGCAAGTGGTATCCCTACTGACATCGCTGCAACTGCAACAGTGAACGGTTTATCCACTACTGATGGTGTAATTGTAGCAACTTACAAATCTGATAGTTCTTCATTAGATGCTGCTACTTTCACTTTGACGCCAACTCTATCAGGTGGTCGTGTTGAATGGGCTTCAGCATGTAACCCAACTACTCTTTGTTAATACCGATAGTGTAGTAAATTGCTTAAACTTAGTAATAAAATATAATGTAAAGCCCAGGTTATCTGGGCTTTTTCGTCTCAACATTAAGATAATTGGGTTCGAATCATGGCAAAGACTGCAGAAGTTTACACTTGGATTGGCGTAGATAAAAAAGGCCACAATCGCAAAGGCGAAATTAGCGCACTTTCTTTATCTGAAGCGAAGAATATGCTCCGCCGTCAAGGTGTCTCTGCCACCAAGGTTAAAAAGCTAGCCAAACCCTTGTTTGGTAGAAAAGACAAAGTCTCTGCCCAGGATATCAGTGTGGTTTCCCGGCAAATAGCCACTATGCTCGGAGCCGGTGTTACCTTAATTCAAACCATCGACATGATAGCCCAAGGCCATGCAAAACAAAGCATGCGCCGGTTGCTTTCTGAAATTGCCGATGAGGTAAAAGCAGGTAATCCGTTATCAAGTGCCCTACGCAAACACCCTGACCAATTTGAAGATCTATATTGCGACTTAGTGGAAACCGGAGAGCAATCCGGGGCTCTGGAAACCATCTATGACCGCATTGCAACATATAAAGAAAAAGCCGAAGCCCTAAAATCAAAAATCAAAAAAGCCATGTTCTACCCAATTGCAGTTGTGGTGGTGGCTTTTATCGTTACGACTATCCTACTGGTATTTGTGGTGCCGCAATTTGAAGAGATTTTTAGTAGTTTTGGCGCAGAATTACCCGCGTTTACACTTTTCGTGTTGGCAATTTCCCAGTTTGTGCAAGACTTCGGTATTTTTATCGCCGCGGGGGTAGCCATTGCCGCTGTGCTCTTTATTCGCGCCCATAAAAAGTCACGAAATTTACGAGACAGTGTTGATAAGAAAGTCCTAAAAATTCCAGTGATTGGCGAAATTTTGAAAAAAGCCTCCATTGCGCGATTTACCCGCACCCTTGCCACTACTTTTGCTGCGGGTGTGCCTTTGATTGGCGCATTAGATTCAGCGGCAGGCGCGTCTGGGAATGCCGTATTCCGCGATGCGATTTTATTTATTAAGCGGGAAGTTGCTGGCGGTATGCAAATGAATACGGCAATGCGCGCCACTGGGGTGTTTCCAGATATGGTCACACAGATGATTGCCATAGGCGAAGAATCCGGAGCTGTGGATGATATGCTCAGTAAAATTGCAACCATTTACGAAGCAGAAGTAGATGATATGGTTGATGGTTTAACGAGTTTATTAGAACCGATGATTATGGCTGTATTAGGTGTGGTGATAGGTGGTTTGATTGTGGCGATGTATTTACCTATCTTCCAAATGGGTAACGTGGTTTAGTAAAAGTCAGCATCACGTTATATAATTCGTAATATGCTTGCTAGAAAGGTTTCTACCTAAACACTTTTCTGGCAAGCTTAGAAAAAATATTTTTCACTTTAATAAGAACCTATATATGCCTGCGATGTTTGAGCTACTAGCCGAGTCCCCTATATTTTTTATTAGTTTCGTTTTTATTATCAGTTTATTAGTAGGCAGTTTTTTAAATGTAGTTATTTATCGTTTACCGGTAATAATGGAGCGGAGTTGGAAACAAGAATATCAACAGTACTTTCACCCAGAAACGTCTGAGCAAACTAGCCAAGAAACATTCAATTTAGTCAAACCCGATTCTACTTGCCCCAAATGCCAACATAAAATACGAGCTTGGGAAAATATTCCGGTTATTAGCTGGTTGTTCTTGAGGGGAAAATGCTCCCAATGTAAAAATCCCATTTCAATTCGCTACCCTGCCGTAGAACTTTTCACCGCTTTAACCAGTGTGGCTATCGCATGGCACTTTGGATTTGGTTGGCAAGCCGCTGCTGCAGTTTTGCTGACGTGGTGTTTAGTGGCCTTAATCTTTATTGATATCGATAAAATGCTGTTACCCGACCAAATCACTCTGCCTATTTTATGGTTGGGACTGATACTGAGTACTATGGACGTATTTGTTACGCCCAAGGACGCGATCATTGGCGCTGCTGCGGGTTACCTAAGCTTATGGAGTGTTTATTGGTTATTTAAATTACTGACTGGCAAGGAAGGTATGGGCTATGGTGATTTTAAATTACTAGCAGCTTTAGGTGCATGGGTGGGTTGGCAGTATCTTCCCATCATTATTCTGCTCTCATCCTTTGTGGGCGCAATAATCGGAATTAGTTATTTATTGATTAAGGGAAAAGATAAAGGTAGCCATATCCCTTTCGGGCCTTACCTAGCAATTGCTGGTTGGCTAACGTTAATTTATGGTGAAAGTATCGCTAACTGGTATTGGAGTTGGGCTTTAGCATGAGTGATTACGTAATTGGGTTAACTGGCGGTATAGGTAGCGGCAAAACAGCCGTTTCCGATATATTTTCTGATATGGGTATTGACGTCATTGATGCTGATGTTATCGCTCGTGAAGTGGTAGAGCCAGGCAGTCCAGCACTGCATGTTATTGCCAAAAAGTTAGGTGAAAAATCGTTGTTAGCAGATGGTAATTTAAATAGGCAGTATGTAAGAGAGGTGGTATTTTCTGATCCTAAGTTGAAAGTCTGGCTAGACAATCTGCTGCATCCAATGATCCGCAAGAATATGCAACGCCAATTAAAGCAAGCAAAATCGCCCTACTGCATTCTTGCTGTCCCCTTATTAGTCGAAAATAATATGATGGCAATGGTCAATCGGGTTTTGGTAGTTGATGTGTGCGAAGATGTTCAATTGCAACGAGCGTCGAACAGAGATCAACAATCCAGCCAACAAATTAAAAACATAATGGCTAATCAAGTATCCCGCGAAGTACGCTTAAGCCATGCTGACGACGTGATCGATAATAACGGACTGATAATTGACTTAAAAAAACAAGTTGAGCAATTACACCAACAATATTTAGTACTGGCAAACAATCAAGCTGTTGTGGTTTAAGTTAAATTTACAGCAAACATCTATATTGCTAGACAAACTACTTACCCCTTTCGAAAATATGTTAAGTTATAGTGCTTAACGCTGCATTTCAGATTGAGAACCCTTATTCCTGTATTTTCTGGAGTCATTTGATTTACAACTTTATTATCTTGGGGTTGAAATCTGACGCGTTTTGCGGTGTAGTTCCCAATAAGAATAATCATTCAATAGTCAGTTCTAACTATTTTGATTTGCTTTTTAAGAACAATAAATCTTCCGTCTGCGTATAAATTCTTTAGGATAATCAATGTCATTAGCTGTTTATGAGTTTCCATTAAACGAAAAAGTCAGGACTTATCTCCGTCTTGAACAGTTGTTTATTCAGCTCAAGCAAAGCGCACAAGCCCAAGAAGACTGGCAGTTTATGAGTTTTTTTGAGGCTCTTTTTACGTTACTCGACCTCTTAGAGCGACTGGATTTACGCAGTGACATTTTAAAAGACATTGAAGTTCATGAAAAAAACTTAGTGTTTTGGTCACAGCATCCAAAAATTGACTCTGAAGCACTCCAGGCAGCATTACAAAAAATACTTCACCTTAGAGATCAACTTAAACACTCTAAGAAAGTGGGCGCTTCACTGAAAGAAGATAAGTTTTTAAGTTCAATTAGACAGCGTTTTTCAATACCCGGCGGTACCTGTAGTTTTGATTTACCCAATTTACATTACTGGATAAAGCAACCGTTAGAATTGATCCGCACCGATATTGATAACTGGTTAAAAGAATTCAACTTAATTAATGAAGCTATCGATATCACCTTAGCGTTTTTACGTGAACGTGGCAGATTTACCGACATCACGGCTGAAAAGGGTTTTTATCAAGGCATTGCAGATGATAAAAGTGAATTAATTCGCATCCAAAGTATCACCGATGAAGGTTATTACCCCATGTTAAGTGGCAACAAATACCGTTATGCAATTCGATTTATGTTATTTACCGCCAATGAAAATGGCAGTAGTCAAGTGCATGAGTCTATCCCGTTTAAAATTGCCAGTTGTTAGGAGTTTAAATTTACTATGGTAGTAAGCTGTCCCACTTGCTCAAAAAAAGTAGAATGGAATGAATCAAGTTTATTCCGACCATTTTGTTGTAAACGTTGCCAACTTATTGATCTGGGCGAATGGTCAAATGAAGAAAAAGTGATTGCAACACAAAACTCGGAAACCAATAATACAAGTACGTCACTACCTGATATTGAAGACATTGAAGCCATGTTGGCGCAAAAGCAACAGGATTTTTTTAAAGAATAGGCTCTAACGCTTCTATCATTAATTGCAAATTCACTCGCCCTCGAAACTCGTTTATATCCAACTTGTAAGCAAGTTGAACTTGCTTACAGCTATGATTGGGCCAAAGATCTGGGTCAATATTAAATGCTATGGCATCCACTAATACCCCTGACTCACTTTTCAGCATAAGCTTGAGATGTTTGCCAGCTAATAATTTTTGATCGACAGGTGTAAAAACGCCATCAAAAATAGGCTCAGGAAATCCTTGCCCCCAAGGTCCGCAATCTTTTAACTGCTGCGCAAACTCAAGGGAGAATTCTTGCTGTGAAAGTTCCCCATCACTGAGAACCTGCCCGCTTAAATCGCGATCTTTTAATAATTCATGACTAACTTGCTCGAAAACCTGTTTAAATGCGGCAAACTTGTTGGCGGCTATTGTTAAGCCAGCGGCCATAGCATGACCACCAAACTTAACAATCATATCAGGATAGCGACTGTTGATTTCTTCTAGCAAGTCGCGAATATGTAGACCAGTGATTGATCTGGCTGAGCCTTTTAAGGTGTCATCGTCTTGATTTGCAAATGCAATGGTAGGACGATTGTATTTTTCTTTGATTTTACCCGCAACAATGCCAATAACGCCTTGGTGAAAATCTGCTTGATATACAACGATCCCATTTTTCCATTGGTCGCCATCAATTTCCAAGCTTTCTAAACTGGCTAACGCTTGGTCTTGCATAGATTGTTGAATTTCTCTGCGTTCTCGATTTAGTGAATCGAGCTCAACGGCCATTTGCCTGGCTTTAGCCTGATCTGCAGCCAATAAGCATTCGATTCCCAAAGACATGTCATCTAATCTGCCCGCTGCATTCAGGCGCGGGCCGAGTACGAATCCCAGATCACTAGATACCATAGTCGCTGCGTTCTTCCCTGCCACTTCCACTAAGGCTGTGATACCTGGGCGGCACTTACCACTGCGAATACGTTGTAAGCCTTGGTAAACTAACACTCTATTATTACTATCCAAAGGCACCACGTCCGCCACTGTCCCCAATGCAACAATATCCAAAAACTCCGCTAAATTAGGTTCAGGAATAGCTTTTTCCGCAAACCATTGACGTTGTTTTAAATGATTTCTTAGGGCTAACATTAAATAAAATGCGACCCCCACTCCGGCTAAATTTTTAGATAAAAATTCACAGCCAGGTTGATTAGGGTTGACGATTGCATCAGCTTGGGGAAGACGGTCAGCAGCTAAATGATGATCGGTAACCAGCACTTTAATGCCCAGCTCTTTCGCTCTATCTACACCGCCAAAACAAGCGATACCGTTATCAACTGTGATAATCAATTGCGCACCTTGCTGATGGGCAACCTCGACTATTTCAGGACTCAAGCCGTAGCCAAAATCAAATCGATTAGGAACGAGGTAAGCGTGATCACGGGCTCCCATTCTCGCCAAACACAGCATAGTCAATGCTGTGCTTGTGGCGCCATCGGCATCAAAATCTCCCACGATGATAATTTTAAGCTGTTGCTCCAAAGCGTCACTAAGTACTTCAACAGCGGCATCGATTCCTGAAAGATTTTGATAATGGAGTAAAGCCCTTGCACCTTTATCCAACTGACTTGCATCTTCTATTCCTCGACTTGCAAAAATTTGTCGAATAATAGGTTGGGAAATATGGTTTAGATGAGAATCAGAGACAGGTTGGCGACGGACGATTTTGGCAGGCATAAGTTACCGTTGTTTGAAATGGCAGAAGTAACACAGAAACAAGGCTCAAAACAGCGAATGCTTTGAGCCCCAAGATTAAATTAGATTTGTGATAATTTTTGGAGTAAGGCATCAGCTGGCATGTAACCACCCACCAAAGAACCATCAGGTAAAATGATGTTTGGTGTCCCATTTACGCCTACACGCGTACCAAATGCATATTCATCAGCAACTTTATTGCTGCAGGTGGAACCATTTACATCGGCACCGGTTTTTGCCGCTGTAAGGGCACTTTGTTTATCATCAGCACACCACACTGCAACCATATCGTAATATGTTTGAGTATTAAGACCACCGCGAGGATACGCTAAATAACGAACGGTAATACCTTTGTCGTTATAGTCATCAATTTCTCGATGTAACTTACGACAATAACCGCAAGTAATGTCAGTGAAAACATTAATTACGTACTTTTCATCCTTTGCTTTAAACTCAATAACATCTTCGTCTGAAAAATCTGAAACCCCTTCTAAACGCAATTCGGATAATTTAATGTCAGTCTCATTACGCATACCAGCATCCACATTAAATATGCGGCCACTTACTAAATATTTGCCATTTTCACCGGTGTAAAATAGCCCTTGATTAGTAGAAACTTGAGCTAGATTAGGAATCGGTGAGTCACCTATGGCTAATACTTTAAGGCCTAACACGTTTTCTAGTTTTTGTTTCGTTTGAGCATAGTCAGTACTGGCCGAGGCAGCATTAACTTGTGAGTCAACTTTAGGCATCATTTCGGCTGGTTGTTCAACTATTACGTTAGCGCTATCTTGGCTATCCGACGAATTCTGTTTGTCTTGCATCATTGCATAAGTCGACGCTGCTGCAATACTCAACGTCACCAAAATTAGCGGTGGTTTTATCCAGTTTTTCATTTACCTTCCTATTAATTAACCATTATTCACTGCGTTGTAAGATATAGACCTACGATATGCATAAAAAATTGCATCTAAACAGTTAATTTTGAGTGTTCAAGATTAACCCGTAGTTTATAACGAAAGCGGCTATAATCCAATGTAAGCAAAGTACACCTTGGCATATATTTTCACCTTTTTAACGCATATCCTGTATTTGGAAAGCAATGAATACAGTTTACTGATCTATCCTCTTGGATGATGCTCTTCCACCAGCATTTGTAACCTTTGCGTCGCCACATGAGTGTATATTTGTGTGGTCGATAAATCGCTGTGTCCTAGTAACATTTGTACAACCCTCAAATCTGCACCATGATTCAGTAGATGAGTCGCAAACGCATGGCGTAATGTATGGGGCGAAAGATGAGTTTGAATACCTGCTACCAGGGCGTAATGTTTAATCCTGTGCCAAAACGTTTGCCTGGTCATCATTAGGCCACGATTACTCGGAAAGACAATATCAGACTCCCCTTTCAATAAGTTACCCCGAGCTAGTTTAATGAACCTCAATAACCATTCAATGGCTTCTTCACCTAGGGGCACTAATCTTTCTTTGTTACCTTTCCCTGTTACTCTAATTACGCCTTGCTGTAAGCCCATTTGTTCCATTCGCAAGGAAACCAATTCCGATACTCGTAACCCCGTGGCGTACAGAACTTCCAACATGGCCTTATCTCTAAACTCAATGGGGTTATCTATATTTGGCGCATTGAGCAAATCATCAACCTGCTCTTCACTCAAGGTTTTAGGCAGGGATTGGGGGAGTTTGGGGTTACGCATTTGGGCAATGGGATCATCTTCTCGTAACTTGGATTGCAACAAATAAATATTGAACATCCGCAAGCTACTTAAAAAACGCGCGATACTGCGTTCTGACATATTCAAGTCGTATTGATAGGCTAAGTATTGATCAATGTCAGATTTATTAAATTGCTGAAGGTTAAAGTTAGCCTCCTGCTTTTCAGCAAACATACAAAACTTCAACAGATCTGAGCGATAAGCACTTAACGTGTGCTCACTTAACCCTTTTTCAATCCAAATGGAGTCGATAAAGGTCTCAATGAGTGTCAAATGATGATCTTGTACTGTCACTTACTGTTCCTTAACACCATTTAACGTAAATTTTTAAGCAGTAATTTGGCTTCTTCAGAGCCTTTTTCCACAGCCTTTTTGAGCCAACGCTTAGCCTTTTGAGGATCAGATTTTGTGCCTACTCCATTAATATAGGCTTTGGCTGTGGCTAACATCCCCTCTACCGATCCCCATTTGGCGCTTTGTTCATAAAACACTGTAGACAACACCAAATCTTTTTTAAGTCCATTTTCCTGTTCATGCAATTGCGCTAGCCCAAACGCTGCAGCAGAATTTTGCATTCCATAGGCAATAATATAATAAGACTCCGACTTTTGCGGATTAACCTCGACCTCCTCACCACTTGCGTATATATAACCTAGTTCAACCAATGCACTTTGATTGTTGTTTGCCGCACTTTGTTCTAAATATTGCAATCCCTTATCAATGTTTTGCTCCCGACCTTCACCATAAAAATAGCAATAGCCAAGATCATATAGAGCACTACTTAAACCGAACTCAACCGCTTTTTCATAGTAATCACAGGCGAGTTGATAGTCGGATTCGCCATGCTCTCCTAGATAATAAATATCAGCCAAATTTTCCGCCGCAAAACCATTTCGTTGGCTTGCGGCTTTTTGGTACCAATTGATTGCCTCATCGAGGTCCTTTTCTACTCCCTTGCCATAACGTAAAGAAGTTGCATAGTTGTTTTGCCCCGTTGAATTTCCTCCTCGCGCAGAGAATTGGTAAAAATTAACCGCTCTTTCTAAATCAACGTCTACACCTTCTCCGTGCTCATACAAATAGCCTAAATTCGCCGCGGCTCGAAAGCTGCCACGATTGACCGCTTGCACGTAATATGCAATGGACTGCTGGAGGTTTTTTTCAACGAGTTCACCCTCTCGGTATATGATACCCAACTCAAACAAGGCATCTTTATCCCCCAACCTAGCCGCCTGCTTAAAGCGTTGCACACCCTGAGCAATATTTTTGTGATGATCAATTTCAATGAAGGCTAAACCATATGCACAACTGGCAATTTCTTGAGCGTTGCTTTGGGGATCATCGATAACCTCTTGATAAAATGATGCCGCCAAATCGTAATTACGCTTTTCTATCTCATCAGCGTATATGTCGCCTAATCTGCAGCCCGCCAACTGAAACCCGGCGTCGAGGGATTTTTCAAAATAATCAATGGCTTGAGATAAATCTTGGCCAACGCCTCGACCAAACCGATAAGCAAGACCAAGGTTATACAGGGCGTTAGGCTCCCCTTGTTGCGCCGCTTGCTGATACCAATAGACTGCTTTTTCTCGATCTTTGCTGAGACCAAAATGCGAAAACGTGTACAAGATCCCATAGTCCAATTGGGCTTTTGCATAACCTTGTTCAGCCAACTGCTCAATAATTGCCAAACCAGTTTCACTGTCTTGTTGATTGTTCCAGTTTCCGTTCAACAAAATGTGGGCGTAGTCTAATTTTGCCCGTGGATATTTCTCCCCTAAACGTTGCAGCAAATAGGTCAGCTTTTGATTAACTAAAGGCGTGATCAGTCCAAATGTTGTGTTGTAGCCATTGATAGCATTACGCCAATACGAATAATATTCTTCAGGTAAATTAGCTAATAAATAATCAAACGCTTGGGTAAGGTTGGGTTGATTTAAAAACCCATCTAACCATGCATTGGTTGCTTCTTCAGCCCCTAGGGTCTTAACATTATATTGATATAGATGAGCAGCCTCTTCCATTTCGAAAGGATCTTGGATGGATAACATATATTGTCCAAGTGCTGCACTGGCATTCAAAAAGCCGTTTTCTGAAAAGGTTAGCAAATCGTCCATTCTAAATTCGAATTCATTGTAATTTTGCTCATGCAAATACGCGTTAGCCAAGGCAACTGAAGCAACAGCACCTAAATTTTCAGCGTTTTCCAACGATTGAATCACTAACTCAGGATGGTCATTCTTCAGCCAGGTATTAAATTGCCAAAGAAACGCCGCGATACTTCCTGTTTGGAAACGATTCTCCATTTGTATTTTAGCGAGCTTTTTACTTTTTCCATTTTGTGGGATAAGTAGATTTTGTTGACGGGCAAAAAATTCAGTGTTTTCCACATAATAGACTGAATATTTTGAGGTTATCCTATCCATTGCGTGCACTTTGAATACAACCTGATTCGCCAAACGAATCATTTCCATATCAAACACACTGATACCCATCCAATTAAAGATGATTTGAGCTTCGTAGAGCTCCCGAATCGTGATTGCTTCTTGAGGCGTTTTGCCACTTCCTGATTGCAACAACAAAGCGGAGATAAGATCAATCTTATGCCTAATCTGCAGAGCTTGCTCTTCGTTTAACGCCTCATCAGCACAATGCAGTGCCATTCGATAGGCCATTAAGCTGGTGTTATTTAGGGCCAAAAGCTCATTGATAGCGTGCTGATGTTGGGGGCTACAAAAATCCTCTTCTGGCCAAGAATTTAAACGTTCCAATTGGGTATTATATGGTGTAATAACCGTATTAACGTCCGCCATAAAAAACTGATTTATTTGCTGTAACCAGTATTTTTTGTCTTCACTCATATTCGCGGTATCGAAATCAAGTACGATCTTGGGAGCCATAACCTGTGTGGGTTGAGTAGTCGTTGTTGCACATCCTGCCAGTCCTCCACCAATGAGTAAGATGGAAGATATAACTTGCAAAAAAAACACCCAAGGCTGTTTCATATCATTTGAACCCTTTGACTTGTTTAATCAAATCATAAGCCGATTGTATATCCTGGGCCTTATTTTTTGCTATTTCAATAGCTTGTTTCGGTAGGCCTTTAGACACCAGTTTATCAGGGTGATATTCGGTCATCAGTTTGCGATACGCCTTTTTGATCGTCCGTCCGTCGTCGTTTTCATTCACCCCTAATATTTTATAAGCATCCGCTAACGATTGTTGTTGGGAATAATGAGGTTGCTGAGAATGAGTGCGACCACGGCTACCGCCTGCTTGCCCCGTACGGAAACGTATTTCCGCTTCATACATGGAAAGTAAATACAGAAACTCATGCTCTTTAAAACCTAAATGACGGGCTGCACTTTCCAATACATGCTGTTCTTTTTTATCTAATTTGCCATCCACAAAGGCCGCTTGAATGAGAATCTCTAAGAAGACTTGTAAGACATCTCGGCGACCATGACAAGACGCTTTAAACTCGCGCAACACCTCTTCCACTGGAAAGTCATTTGCTTTACCTTCACGAAAAGCTTGTTGCGCTTCCTTGCGAGTATCCCCTTGTAGATTCATTTGATCCATCAGGGCCGTGGCCATGCGAATTTCAGAATCCGTCACTTGGCCATCAGCTTTAGCGATGTGCCCCATAAGGGAAAATAACGCATGAAAAAATATCGCTTGGGATTTCAGTTCATCTTGACTGGTAAAAAACCGACTGAAGCCTCCCATCTGATTGAAATCGCGACTGTATCCCTTATCAAAAAAGTGGCCTATGATATATCCAATTAGTGCTCCTATCGGGCCTCGGAACATAAACCCAAAGACAGTTCCTAACACTCTTCCCCAAATCGGCATTATTACCCTTCCATATTATTAATTTGTGCTAAACGTTGTGGTGTACCTATATCAAACCAAATACCAGAATGATGCTGACCTGAAAGTTGGCCTTTATCTGCTAAGTCAAAAAGAAGCGGGGCCAATGATGATTTACGCCCTTCAAGGTTAGCGAATAAATTCACATCATAAACAGCTATTCCGCTAAAAGTGAATTGTTTTGGTGACTGACGCACAACGGTGTTTTCATTTAAACTAAAGTCGCCCTTTACGTTATGTGGGGGGTTATCGACTAAAACCAAATGGCCTTTGCTGCCATTTAACCCATCGGGTAGACAACTAAACTCAAAATCAGAGTAAACATCCCCATTTATCACTGCAAAGTAACGCTGTTCACGCAAACAGGCTTTAATGATTGGCAATGCGTTGATTATTCCACCGGCAGTTTCCAGTGCGTCAGTTTCTGCTGAGTAATGAATATGCAGATTGTAACGCTCGCCACTGCCTAGATAGTGTTCAATTTGCTCACCCAACCAGGCATGATTGATGACCACATGCTCAAAGCCAGCAGCGGCTAACTTTTCCAAGTGAAGTTCGATTAACGCTTTCCCTCTAACCTTTAACAAAGGTTTAGGAGTCGTATCCGTAAGCGGCCGCATTCGCTCACCTCTGCCCGCAGCCAAAATCATCGCGACTTTCACTTAGATAACTCCAATAATTTAGGTTTAATTGTGTTTTCTATTAGTGCAACCAGGTCTGTTAACTCTGCATACTGGCTCCCCACCTCGAGAATATATTCTAAGGTTCGTGGAATATGCGTTAAATAGTCATTTTTGCCATCGCGGTGGAAAAGTCGACAAAAAATTCCACTCGCTTTAAGGTGTCGTTGTAAGCCTGTAAGATCAAACCAACGGGAGAAATCTTGCCATTGATATTGCCCATAAAAACGCTGGTGAAACTCACGTAGTAAAGAATCGACTAATTCCCTGGGCCATTTTTGATAGCAATCTCTTAATAACGATACCGCATCATAAGTAATAGGGCCAATCACCGCATCTTGAAAATCAATCACGCCAATATCGCCATTGTCCAATAACATCAAATTACGACTATGGAAATCTCTATGCACCCCTACTTGCGGTTGAGATTTAAATGTTTGATGCAAAAATTCATAGCATTTATCCACTGTATCCTGTTGGTTTTTTGTTAGCTTGATGTTTAAATGCACCTCAATTAACCAGTGGGTAAAAATGTACTTTTCTTTTCCTAGCAACTCGTTATCGTACAAAGGTAAAGGTTGGCCGTTGGTCACCGTACAGGATTGAATTGCAGGAATTTGATTAAGTGCTTGAGTATATAGTGGATGCATCGAATCCAAATTTAATCCTTGGCTGAATTGCATATCGCCAAAGTCTTGTAAGCAATAGAAACCGCGTTTGGGATCATGCGCTAGCACTTTGGGCACTATAACTTGATGTTGGAAATAGGCATTGGCAAGATTGACAAATTTTGAGCTATCTTCGAATTCTGGTGGAGCATCTACCGCAATAATTGAGGTATGACTGACTTCATCCCAAAATCGAAAATAGCGACGAAAACTTGCATCACCAAAAATCATTTCTATGTTCTGGCATTTAAACGCGGTGGAAGAATTTATCCATTCTAACAATGCCTGCTTAATTTGCACTATTTGTGTCACGTTTTACCTCATATTTGTGGTATAAATATAGCCAATGCGAAAGCATAATAGATCAAAGGAAATCCATTGTGGTGTATTTTTTGGGAAGTTTATTAGTAAATCGTGTTCAAGTACTTAAAATTTACACTTTTAATGTCGATTATCGACCTCTACATGGCAATTTAACTTAGACCCTGTATGCAAATTAACCATATCACTTCTATCCTCCTAACATGCACCGTTGGGAGTGTTGCAGCTCAAGTACAGCCAATATCTTCTTGTAAAGTTAATACACAAGAGTTTATTGCTGACCAATCTATTTTAGCCGATCAAATTAGAGTCAAAGCCAACCGCGCTGAAATTAAACAAAACCGGTATGCAACATTCGAGGGCGATATCGTCATTGATAACGAAAAAGCCCGTATTCTGGCCGACAATGCAACCATAGACAAAGATAATACAGAATTAAAGGCCTCTGGGGATGTGAGTTATAACGACAATTTAATGGTCGTGCAAAGCAGCGATGTTCGGTTAAACACAACCTCGGGTCAATTGTCCATGAATAACACCGAATATCACTTACGCCAATTCGGAGGCAGAGGTGCCGCCGGGGTAATCGATATTGATGAGCAAGTGGGAATTGAGTTAACTGATGTCAGCTACACAACCTGCCCGGAAGGTGATGAAGATTGGAAAATAAATGCTAGCAGCATCAAAATTGAAGAAGATGCTTTGTGGGGAGAAGCGATTAACACTGTCTTTTACTTGAAAGACATTCCTGTTTTTTATCTACCCTATTTTGTTTTTCCGGTGTCGGACCAACGACAAACCGGATTATTATTTCCAGAGATCACCACCTCTAGCACAACGGGATTAGATTACGAACAACCGTTCTACTGGAATATTGCGGAAAATTACGACGCTACCTTTTCACCTCGGGTCATGACTGACCTTGGGGTAATGTTAAAAACCGAATTTCGCTATCTAACTGAGCAAAGTACTGGACAAGTCAATATCGAATATTTGGATGATGATAAAAGTACCGGTGATAGTGATGCCAGATACTTTTATCGACTGTTGAATTCCACCAGCATCGGAAACAATTGGCACTTAAACATTGATTACAATGCGTTGAGTGACGATAACTATATTGTGGACTTTGGCTCAGATTTTTATAATCGAGCAGACACCCACTTATACCAAACAATGGCCCTGAATTATTACAGCGATAAGTTAGATTTCTCCCTTCACGTGAGAGATTTTGAAATTATTGGTGATCATCCAACCAATTATCGCGCACTACCTGAGCTAAAACTGAATTATCAAACGGATATGTTTGCTGGATTAGAATTTCGAATTAATTCAGAACTTGCTTATTTTGAAAATAAGCAGTCAGACTTACCCAAAGCAACGCGATTACATTTAGCTCCAAGCGTCGCCTTGCCTTTGCAGGCCCATTGGGGGGAGTTTTTAGCAGAAGCCACTTTATTGAATACCTATTATCGTCAAGATAACATTGAAGGAACTGAGCTGGCAAAGCGCACTAATCGCTCTTTGACCCAAGGTCGGGTTTATGGCGCTTTACATTTCGAAAAGGATATTGAGTGGTTCGATAACGAATTAAGACAAACCTTAGAACCTAAAATTCAATACTTATATACCAGTTACGAAGACCAGAATGATATAGGGCTTTATGATACAACTCGCCTTTTAAATGACTTTAATGGGTTATTTCGTGGACAGGAATTTACTGGCCTAGACCGAATTAGTGATAACAATCAGGTGACCGTGGGGTTAACAACAAGAATATTAGATGAAAATAGTCGGGAACAATTTGCCCTTAGTTTAGGTCAAATTTTCTATCTCAAAGAGAACCGTGTAGTCGCAGCCAGTAAAGATGAAGATCAATCTGCCCTAGCTTCTGAATTAGATTGGAAAATAGGCAGTAAATGGTTTGCCCATTCAGAAATACAGATTGCCACTAAAACTGATAAAGTAGAGCGCAGCAGTATTTCATTGGAATATCAATTAAGTGAAGATAAAATATTTCAGTTGAATCACAGATTTGTGCGTAATTTATCCGGCGAAAAAATCGATCAAATGGGTGTGACGGCAAGTTGGCCATTGGCTAAAAATTGGCACTGGGTAGGTAGATGGTATAAAGATTTGAACACCCAACGTACCATTGAAACCTATACCGGTATTCAGTACGAGTCATGTTGTTGGGCAGTCAGCATTGTTGGCCAGCGATACTTAAGCAACCGGTTTGATGACAGTGGAATACAAGATACACAGGAATTTGAGACCAGTGTTAATTTGAAATTTAGCTTTAAATTTACCGGTGGCGAAGCTAGCTCGAGTCGCCGAGATATGCTCGAAGATGGTCTTTTTGGTTATCGCCAATCTTACCTGATAAATTAATAACAGATATAATGTCCAAATTGCGGACATTTTCACAACGTTTTGAGTAAAAGTAATAAACATGAAATTATTAGTCGTCGTTATAGCTTTAACCACACTTCTTAGCTTTCAAAGTGTGGCACAACAGGTTTCACTAGATAAAGTAGCCGTTATTGTTGATCAAGGAGTCATTTTAGAAAGTGAAATAGATGCTTTGGTTGGACAGGTGAAGCGCAATGCAGAAACCAACAATCAAACTCTACCTTCAGATCGCGCCCTGCGCACCCAAGCCATTGAAAAATTAGTCACAGATAATTTGCAAACCCAAATGGCTGAAAAAATGGGGATACAAATAAGCGATCCTCAGCTCGATCAAACCATCGCGGGGATTGCAGCGAATAATAATTTATCAATGGATCAATTCAGAGCCGCCATTGCCAAAGATGGGATTCCTTTTGAAGTCTACCGTGAAGACATTCGTAAAGAGTTGATCACCCAAGAAGTGCGACGTGCAAACGTACGTAGAAGAGTTTATATCACACCGCAAGAAATTGAGAACTTAGTGAAGTTAATTGATGAGCAAGGTGCGGAGCAAGCGGAATACAACTTGGGACATATATTAATTGGCTTTCCTCCCCAGCCTACAGATGAAGATATTGCCAAAGCGAAATCAACCGCAGATAAAGTATTAGAACTACTCAACAGTGGTTCTGATTTCACACGAATTGCAATCGCTTCATCGTCGGGTTCTAAGGCGCTAGAGGGCGGTGATTTAGGTTGGATGAATATCAACTCCATGCCCACTCTTTTTGCAGAAGCCGTGCAAGATAAAGGCAAAGATGAAATTGTTGGGCCGATTCGAAGTGGAGCTGGATTTCATATTTTAAAAGTGAAAGATTTACGTGGTATCGAAGTTGTAAAAGTACAAGAAGTAAATGCCAGACATATACTGATTAAACCTTCGGTAATATTAAGTGATGAAAAAGCCAAGGAAAAACTAGAAGAATTCCGTAAACAAATTATTGACGGCGAAGCGACTTTTGAAGACCTTGCGAAAGAGCACTCTGCCGACCCGGGTTCGGCAATTAAAGGGGGCGAATTAGGCTGGAATGACCCTAATATCTATGTACCCGCGTTTAAAGATGCCTTAAGTAAATTAGAAAAGGATGAAATTGGTCAACCGTTTCGCTCTTCACATGGCTGGCACTTAGTGCAGCTGATCGATAAGCGAGTTGATGATGCCACCGACAAGCGCAAAGAAGACAAAGCTTATCAGCTTATTTTTAATCGTAAATTTACTGAAGAAACCGATGCTTGGTTGAGAGAGATGCGCGATGCTGCTTATATCGAAGTGTTAGAGACCTCATCTGAATTAGGAAGTTAAATAATTGCCCTTTAAAATAGCCATCACGCCAGGAGAACCCGCGGGAGTTGGTCCTGACCTTATTATTCAGCTAGCACAAAAAAAGTGGGACGCTCAATTAGTCGTATTTGCTGACCGGAACATGTTAACTGAACGAGCAGCAATGCTTGATCTGCCTTTGACGTTGCTTGATTATGAAAATGGTGTTGCCCAGGTGCAAGGGCCAGGGCAACTATACATCATTGATATTCCGACAAAAGTAAAAGTCGTTGCTGGTCAACTCGATGCTAAAAACGGCTTATATGTTGTGGAGACCTTACGCCAGGCCTGCGCCAAAAACATGAATCAAGAGTTTGACGCGGTTGTCACAGGTCCGGTGAATAAAGGCATTATTAACGAGGCTGGTATTTCCTTCAGTGGGCATACCGAGTATTTTGCCAGCCAATCAAACACCCAAGACGTGGTTATGATGTTATCCACAGAAGGCTTGCGAGTTGTATTAGCCACTACTCATATCCCGTTAGCTTATGTGGCAAAGGCGATAACCCGTGAAAGGTTACATAAAGTGTTGCACATTGTGCATACCGATATGAAGCTTAAATTTGGCATACCCACGCCGCATATTTTTGTATGTGGTCTAAACCCCCATGCAGGTGAAGATGGACATTTAGGGCGCGAAGAAATCGATATAATTATACCTGCATTAGATGAGTTACGTGAGCAAGGGCTGAAGATAACGGGTCCTTTACCAGCAGACACTATGTTTCAAGAAAAGTATATGCAGCAAGCTGACGTTATTCTGACCATGTTCCATGACCAAGGGTTGCCAGTGTTAAAATACAAAGGCTTTGGTAAGTCGGTTAATACCACCTTAGGCCTACCCTTTATTCGTACATCAGTTGACCATGGAACGGCATTAGATTTGGCTGGAAAAGGCGAAGCCAATCCAGGAAGCTTCGAATGTGCCATCAATGACGCCCTAAAATTGGCAGTAAAACGTATATGAGTAAACAACATTTAGGCCATACTGCGCGTAAACGTTTTGGTCAAAACTTCCTTCACGATGCCTATATAATTGATCAAATAGTCTCTGCGATTCATCCCGTCGATGGAGAAAACTTAGTTGAGATAGGTCCGGGTTTAGCCGCTTTAACCGAACCTGTGTGTGAGCATATAAGTAAACTTAACGTTGTCGAATTAGACCGAGACTTGGCGGATAGACTGAGATCTCACCCATTCATTTCGAAAAAATTGAATGTAATAGAAGCAGATGCTTTAAAATTTGATTTCTCTGAATTAGGTGATGAGCAAAATCCTCTGCGGGTTTTTGGCAATTTACCCTACAATATTTCCACGCCTTTGATGTTCCATCTATTCTCTTTTGCAAATAAAATTAAAGACATGCACTTTATGCTGCAAAAAGAAGTAGTGAATAGATTAGCCGCTAAAGCGGGTGAAAAGAACTACGGTAGGTTATCTGTCATGGCACAATATCACTGCCAAGTGATACCTGTTTTGCATGTACCGCCAGGAGCGTTTAACCCGCCACCAAAGGTTGATTCAGCGGTGGTAAGATTATTACCGCATAGCGAAAAGCCAGTACAAGTAATTGAACAAAAAATGTTGAATCAAGTCTGCGCTCAAGCGTTTAATCAGCGCAGAAAAACCATTCGCAATAGTTTGAAAAAATTGATAGAAGAAAAACAACTTGAAGACCTGGGAATTAATCCGGAACTAAGAGCAGAAAACCTAAGTCTTGCTGATTTTGCAACTGTAGCCAACTTCCTCTCTCAACAAGGAACTTTAGAATAATGGACGCTAACGATATTAGCATCGATGTGCAAACTCAATATCTTGAAGATAGATTTCCAGAAACCGAGGAAAAATATGCCTTTGCATATAAAATAACCATCACTAACAATAGTAAAGATGAAGTGACGCTGCGCAA
The DNA here is from genome assembly GCF_030548205.1 of Aliiglaciecola sp. 3_MG-2023. Lineage (GTDB taxonomy): Bacteria > Pseudomonadota > Gammaproteobacteria > Enterobacterales > Alteromonadaceae > Aliiglaciecola. Next base: position 110,079 of record NZ_JAUORV010000016.1, read on the forward strand.
CCGTTACTGGCTCATTACGGATGGAAATGGTGACAAATCAGAAGTTGCTGGTAAGGGCGTGGTGGGCGAGCAGCCGTTAATAAAACCCGGAGAATCTTACCAATATACCAGCGGTGCCATTTTAGACACTCCCGTAGGGACTATGCAAGGCCACTATGAATTCAAATGTGCTGAAAATGATGAGCTGCTCAAAGTACCCATAAAAGTATTTAGGCTAGCTGATAGCAACGTTCTTAATTAATCATCATTCAAACTTTATACAAATTATATGTCTAATTATGTCGTGGGTGATATTCAAGGTTGCTATTCGGGTTTACGGCAATTATTGGATAAAATACAGTTTGACCCAAACCATGATAAATTATGGGCCGTAGGTGATCTTGTCGCCAGAGGGCCTGATTCACTTAACACCCTGCTATTCTTAAAATCCCTTGGTGGAGCTTTTGAAACGGTTTTGGGCAACCACGACTTACATTTTCTTGCCATATTAGGGCAATTGAAAAAGGCGAAACGCAGCGATTTTTTAGGTCCACTATTACAATCAGAACACGCTGAAGAATTGGCTAACTGGCTGAGAAAAAAGCCTTTGGCTTTACGCATCAACAAAGATACCTTATTGAGCCATGCTGGCTTATATCCCCAATGGTCATTTAAACAAGCAATAGAGTTAAGCGATGAAGTTAGCACTATTCTAGCAGGCCCAGATTACTTAAGTTTGTTAGCATCCATGTATGGCGCTAAGCCTGATCGTTGGGATGAACAATTAAAGCATACACAGCGATTACGGTTTATCATCAATGCCTTTACCCGTATGCGATACTTGAAAAAATCGGCTATTTTGGAATTTGAGACAAAATGTTCACCGACTAAACAGAACAGCTCTTTGAAACCTTGGTTTGAAGTTCCAAATGAGAATATCAATAAGAATCAACGTATTATTTTCGGTCACTGGGCAACGTTAATGGGGCAAACCCAATCTAATCAATATGTTGCCCTAGATACAGGTTATGTTTGGGGCAACACCATGACTTTATATTGCATTGAAAACGAACAGAAATTTAGCGTTCAAAATGAGACGAATCCATTCACTTAATCCCCCTCATAATTCCTTTCTAAAGAAACAGAACATTATGTCGATAAATTGAAATAGAGTTTAATTTACTAATCAATTCAGTAAGTTAATACAAGATGCTTAGAATTTAACTATTATTGATAATTGAAAAACAGTTAACAGCGCTTATTAAAACGGATTTGAGAAATATACTTAGTCATCGTTTTATGTACGTATCAACTCATAAAGTCATTATGTTTAGTCAAAACCAGTGATAAACTGATTTGCATAGTTAAGTAATTTATGACTTTTATATCAAAGTTTGGCACACTAAAATCGCAATTGTTAAAAGTATGATCTGTGCGAACACAATAATAATAAGATCACGAAACCAGAGGAATATCTAAATGAAAATATCAGTCGCATTAAGGGTAATAGGCGGGTTTGCCGTTATTTCTGTTCTACTTCTGGTAATCGGTATTTCTTCGCTAATAAACTTTAATTCCATTGATTCGGCAACTGACGAAGTGAATACATTAGCCATTCCCACCTTAAATGCCAGTAATCAACTTAAAATTTCTTTTTTGAATATGGGTAGGCTTACTGTAGCGGGATTTTATGAAACAGATTCTGATGCCTTAAATAGTCAATTGGAGAACTTGCTGGTTAGTGAATCTAACTTCAAAAATGAAGTCTCTATGGTTAAAAGTAAAGTTAGTAAGGACCCTAGGTTTAGTCAAGCGGTGCAAAATGTTGATGGTATTTATCAGCAATACAATAGCAACGTAACTAACATGTTTGAAAACCGTAAGGCCTATTTAGACGAAGGAGCCCGGTTAGAGGAAATAGTTGAAACAGTTGAAGATAATTCAGATGACTCATCCACCTTATTGCTTGATTTTGCCGATTTAGAAAGTGTTCAAAATGATGACCAATTGAGTAAAGCTGCAGAAATAGGAAGTAACTTAGAAACCTCATTACTGTCGCTCTTAACTGTCAGTGCAGACTACATTAAGACTGAAAACTTGGTTCGCGCCGACACTATTGGTAACGAAGTAGAGTTAGTTATTGCACAAATATCTAAACAGTTAGGAGAAATGCAATCATTGGTGGGCAACCGTGATGACAGTGGCACTATGCAAGAAATCACTAATTTAGTGAATTCTGTCATTAGTTCGGTAACCGCTTCTGATGGCTTGTTAAACACGCAAATTACGCGCTTAAACAATCAAATAAAATCTGCAGAAGCGTTGAATGCTTCAGAACAAAATATTCAAGAAGCCATTGCAGAATTAAATGCGCTATTGAAAGTTGCTGACGAAAAAACCAACGCAATGAAAGAGCAAGTGGCCAATCGTGTATCCTTAGCAACAACTATCATCATAGTCTTAACTATTGTCTCAGCGGTATTAGCAGCCTGGATAGCATGGGCTAGCGTAAGAGCCATTACCGTGCCCTTAGGGAAGGTCAATGACGTATTACATGTTGTCTCTTCAGGTGATTTAACCCGCAAATTAGACGATAGCTCCGATGATGAGTTTGGGGAGTTGGCAACTAGTGTAAATAACCTAATCGATAGCCTCAAAACCTTAATAAGTGGAATAAGTACACGCGCCTCTCAACTTGCCGCTGCATCTGAGCAAACCTCGACGGTAACCGCCCAAACCACTCATTCCATTCAGAATCAGAAATCTCAAGTTGCTCAAGTGGCAACGGCAACTACTGAAATGCACAGTACGTCTCAAATGGTTACCCAAAGCGCGGAAGATACCTTGAACCAAATTCGTCACGCCGATAAAGAAGCGGAAAAAGTCAAAGGTATTTCTTTAAACAATAAGATGACCATTGAAAAGCTGGCGATTGATGTAGATGACGCTGCAAACGTCATTAATAAACTTCACCAAGATAGCGCGAGTATCGGCGGGATTTTGGACGTTATCCGCGGAGTAGCTGACCAAACTAACCTTTTAGCACTAAACGCTGCCATAGAAGCGGCTCGCGCCGGAGAACATGGTAGAGGGTTTGCCGTGGTAGCAGATGAAGTGCGAACTCTGGCCAGCAGAACGCAAAAATCAACGCAAGAAATAAATGACATGATAGAAGTGCTGCAAGCTGGCGCGGAAAAAGCTGTGATGGTGATGAACCAGGGCAAAGAACAAGCCACAGTGTGTGTTGATGAAACAGAAAAAGCCACTCAAGCCCTAGACTTAATTACAGAAGCAGTGCATAGAGCCCATGATGTGAGCAGTCAGATAGAGCAATCAGCCAGAGAGCAAAATGTCGTGTCACAAGAGATCAGTGAGAAATTAGAGAATATTGTGGGCATTGCAGAGGAAACGTCAACGGGGGCTCAACAAACGGCTGAATCAAGTGAAGAAGTCGCGCGCTTAGCAGAAGAATTGCAAGCATCTATTCAACAATTTAGAGTGTAAATAACACTAAAGTAGAACATTGAATAGACAGTCTTCATAGAAACCAAAACGCTGCTTTAAGAAGCAGCGTTTTTTATGGAAATTGATAAATGGATTGAGCTTATTCGAACAGCGAACGGTGCAGTTCTTTGACAATCTCAGTACTGTCATCTTGATGGACTAAAAATGACATATTGTGGGGGTTGGCGCCATAACAAATCATGCGCAAGTTATAATCCCTCACCGATGAAAATATTTTGGCTGAAACACCGGCAGCACTATGCATATTGTTACCCACTACGGTGACTAGATCATAATCGCTCTCAACCACCACTTCACAGAAATCTCGCAACTCATCAAGGGTTTCGCGATTCAGCTTTTCGGCAACTGAATTAGTCGGATTATCCAATGTAAATGACACTGCGATTTCAGATGTGGTGACCAAGTCAACACTTAAACTGTGCTTAGCGATGATCGTAAATACTTGCTGCAAGAAACCTTGAGCATGCATCATTTTTGGGGTTTTTACCGTCACCATTACTTGTTGTTTACGACGTGTAATAGCCCGATAAGGAGGTTCATTATCACAGTCTCTGACAATCCAGGTTCCACCTTTTTCCGGCTCTTTACTTGAACCAACAAACACTTTAATGTTTTTACGTAAGGCTGGCTCCATCGTCGCGGGATGCAGTACTTTTGCCCCAAAGTTAGCCATTTCGGCCGCTTCATCGAAGCTCAATTCTGGTAACGGTCGAGCAGCATCAGTGATGCGAGGATCTGTGGTGAATACGCCGACCACATCCGTCCAAATTTCGCAACTAACCGCATCCAAAGCTTCAGCCAGAAGTGCAGCACTAAAATCACTTCCGCCGCGGCCTAATGTGGTTGTTCTGCCTTGCTCGTCGGCACCAATAAAACCCTGAGTGACATACACTTTTTGTGATAGTTCCGACTTCATCACTTGGCTTGCTAAGGATTTAATTTGCTCAATTTGCGGAACCGCCTCACCAAACACAGAATTTGTACGCAGCACATTACGGGCATCAAAATTCTCTGCTTGTACTCCCTGCTCTTTTAATACTTCTGTAATCAATAAAGATGACATACGTTCACCAAAAGACAGTAATTTGTCTTTCAAATCATCCCGATGTAACAGTTCTTCGTGATAAGCTACTTTTTCCATTGCATCAAATAACGAGTTCAATTTCTCCGTGACTTGCTGGGGCTGTGCAAGCTCAGCGACAATTGCATTTTCAATGGTTTTGATGTGCTCTATAGTATTGGCTATTTGTGCGTGAGTTAACGCCGTATTAGCGAGACTAACTAAATGGTTCGTTACCCCCGCAGACGCACTCACTACCACCACCCGGGTAGATGGATTAGCTGCGATAATCTTTGCGCAGTTTTGCATTGCGGCATAATTTGCCACACTTGTGCCACCAAACTTGGCGATATTAAGGTCAGGAATTGTCACGCTTGATCCTCTTTGAAAATAATCGCTGTAAATTACCAGATATACACATATTTAAAAGCAATAAATTGCAATTTCCTTCGATTAGTTTTGTATTGAATATGCATTTTTTAACTGAATAGTTATTTATTAATTTCAAATAATAATTCAAAAATCAACTTATAAATATCTCAATGTCTGCAAATGGAAGTCAGTCAGGAAACGAGCTCATACAGAACAACTAGTTCAACTTACTTTTGTGGGCGAGTTTGGCGGCGTTGTCTTCCCAATTTTGACCATCGAAAGGGACAATGGTGATGTTTGCAGGCTTGCTATCTAAACAACGCACATTCACGTCGACTCCATCAGGATTAGAACGAGGGATATAAAATGGTTTAGCACCACAGACTTTACAGAAGGTATGTTTAGCGACGCCGGTATTGAATCTATATTCAGTTAAAAATTGTTCACCACAAATTAATCTAAAGTGCTGTTTGGGGACAATTAAGTGCAAAAATCCAAATTTGCTACACACTGAACAATTGCAATCCTCGACTTCAACATGGTCGTCAGACTCCACTTCAAACTGGACCGCTTTACAATGACAACTGCCCCTGTATTTCATCGAATTCCTCCGCAATGAAAATATTGAATAAAACCTTGATTACACCTAACAACACTAACGCTATTTAGGAATGGCGACTTCTACAATGTCTCCTACGTTAACATTGTGTTTTGCAAACCAACCTAAATTCATTTCCAGCGCATAAAGCACCTCAGTGGATGAATTAATTGACGTTAAGTCATGGGGTTGCATCCCTCGTATGTCGGTAATCTTTCCTTGGTCATCAATAAAGGCAACATCGAGTGGAATAAAGGTGTTTTTCATCCACATACCCGCAATACGAGGTCTTGAATATTTGAATAGCATGCCACAATTATCACACAAAGACTTTCTGTGCATTAATCCTGTGGCGCGCTGTTCAAACGAGTGAGCATATTCCACCGCCAACGCAATTTCACGGATCTGCACTTTTGCTTCGTCAAACTCAACAGCATGACTAGCAAATGATAGTAGCGACAAGCCAAGAAACAAGGCCGCCGCATATACATGTTTAGTTATAGTTTTTTGCATGAACATCCTTCAACGCCATCACTTGTCTCCCAGGTCTCATAATGTCCCTGAACACACTGGCTTTTCACTGTAAAACACTGTTGTTGGTTATATCCTACCTGAGTATCGGCAGCATTTGCAGCTGCGTGGCCTAAAAATTCTTTAGTTGAACTTGCGCTACAAGCGCCTAAGCTGAATGCCGCTAGCAGCAATAAAATCATCTTCATTGTTTTTCCCAATTTTTTACCAAGATCAATAATGTAGGAACCCATGTTGATTAAATAGTTCCCACCCATAGGGAGTATGCAATAGACAAAGAGCCATCTGTGAATTGTGTAAGGAAAACAACTGAGATACCTTTATCGCCGTCCAAAAACAACCCTCTTTGGGCCAACTAGAATGCATAAAAAAACCGAACGAATCAAAGATTACGTTCGGTTTTAAAATGTTTATTCAGGTAATAAATACCTATGCACTATTAATCATGCAACGCAAGTTATGCAATATTAAGTGCTGGAATGATCTTGTCTTTGGCTGCATCTTCAGCTTTCTTAAACTCTTCGATACGGTCGAAGTTTAAGTAGCGGAACACGTCACCCGACATAGACTCAATCTTATTCGCATATTCCATGTACTCAGCAGTAGTAGGAATACGGCCAACGATAGCCCCTACAGCAGCAAGTTCAGCAGAACACAAGTAAACATCAGCACCATCACCTAAACGGTTAGGGAAGTTACGTGTAGAGGTGGATAGTACAGTTGAATTAGCCAACACACGTGCTTGGTTACCCATACATAATGAACAACCAGGCATTTCTGTACGTACGCCTACTCGACCATAGATGTTGTAATAACCTTCATCCATCAATACCGCTTTGTCCATCTTCGTTGGTGGAGAAATCCACAAACGTGTTGGCAAGGTTTTGTTGTATTGCTCAAGTAGTTTACCAGCAGCACGGAAGTGTCCTATGTTGGTCATACATGAACCGATGAACACTTCATCAATTTTTTCGCCAGCAACGTCAGATAATGTTTTCGCATCATCTGGATCGTTTGGACAACATAAAATTGGTTCATTGATTTCATCAAGATCGATTTCAATGGTTTCAACATATTCAGCGTCTTTGTCAGCTACCATAAGCTCAGGATTCGCTAACCATTCTTCCATCTTACGTGCACGACGCTCAAGGGTACGAGGATCGCCGTAACCTTCGTTGATCATCCAGCGTAGCATGGTGATGTTAGACGTTAGGTACTCAGCAATTGACTCTTCTGACAATTTAATAGTACAACCTGCAGCAGAGCGTTCTGCAGAGGCATCAGACAATTCAAATGCTTGTTCAACTGTCAGTCCGTCAAGGCCTTCAATTTCAAGAATACGACCAGAGAACGCATTCACTTTACCTTTCTTCGCAACGGTCAATAGACCTTGCTTGATAGCGTAAAGAGGGATCGCATGAACAAGGTCACGTAAGGTAATACCTGGCTTCATTTTACCTTTAAAACGCACCAATACAGACTCAGGCATATCAAGAGGCATGACTCCAGTTGCAGCAGCAAAGGCAACCAAACCAGAACCTGCTGGGAATGAAATCCCCATTGGGAAACGAGTATGTGAATCACCACCAGTACCGACAGTATCTGGTAATAACATACGGTTTAACCAAGAGTGAATAATACCGTCACCTGGACGAAGCGATACACCACCACGATTCATAATGAAATCAGGTAAGGTATGCTGAGTGTCGATATCAACCGGCTTAGGATAAGCCGCGGTGTGACAGAAAGACTGCATAGTTAAATCTGCAGAGAAACCTAAACAAGCTAAATCTTTCAGTTCATCGCGGGTCATTGGGCCAGTAGTATCTTGCGAGCCAACAGTGGTCATTTTAGGTTCACAATACGTGCCTGGACGAATACCATCAACACCACATGCTTTACCGACCATTTTTTGTGCAAGTGTATAACCTTTACCCGTATCAGTTGGTTGATCTGGCTTACGGAATAAATCTGTGGCACCTAAACCTAGGGATTCACGTGCTTTTTCAGTTAAGCCACGACCGATGATCAAGTTAATACGGCCACCAGCGCGAACTTCGTCTAACAATACCTCAGACTTATATTCGTACTTGGCAAGTTCTTCACCGGTTTCTGAGTTTGTAATACGGCCTTCTAGTGGGTAGATATCAATCACATCGCCCATGTTCATTTTGTCAACATCGGCTTCAAATACTAAGGCACCTGCATCTTCCATTGTGTTGAAGAAAATTGGCGCAACTTTACCGCCAATACAAACACCACCGCCACGTTTATTCGGAACACCAGGCAAGTCTTCACCGAAGAACCAAAGTACTGAGTTAGTTGCAGATTTACGTGAAGAACCTGTACCGACTACATCACCAACAAAAGCAACAGGGTGACCTTTCGCTTTCACTTCTTCAATTTGTTTAAGTGGACCAATTTCACCGTGTACTTCTGGCGTTAGACCATCACGGGTCATTTTATAAGCAGCGCGGGCATGCAAAGGAATATCAGGACGCGACCATGCATCAGGCGCAGGTGACAAGTCATCAGTGTTAGTTTCACCGGTAACTTTAAATACGGAATAAGTAATTTTTTCAGGTAGATCTGGACGAGATGTGAACCATTCTGCATCAGCCCAAGATTGCAAAACCTCTTTCGCATACTTGTTACCTGCTTTTGCTTTTTCTTCAACATCATGGAAAGCATCAAACATCAACAAAGTATGTTTCAACTCTTCAGCGGCCAGTTCAGCTAAATCTTCATTATCTAAAGCAGCCACTAAGGTTACGATATTATAACCACCGTGCATATTACCCAGTAATTGAATGGCTGCATCTTTTGATATCAACGGAGACGTAGCTTCATCATTTACGATAGCAGCTAGAAAACCCGCTTTTACATAAGCGGCTTCATCAACACCAGGAGGAACTCGCTCAGATAACAACTCTAACAAGAACTCTTCTTCGCCAGCAGGAGGATTTTTTAGTAATTCAACCAAACCAGCAACTTGTTCTGCATTTAATGGTTTAGCGGGGATACCCTCAGCGGCACGCTCTTCTACGTGTTTACGATAAGCTTCTAACACTTTTTGGTCCTTTTAAATTATGAATACAGAGAAATGTGGCGATAGTATAAATGTAAACGTCGAAAAATTGAATTATTCACAACGATTATTTATTTATAGCCAGCATACATGAAATCAATATATATCAATCATATTTAATTATTTCGAATTCTTTGCAAAATACCTCTTAATGATTCGCTGTCACCCTTAGTATCTTACCTTTTTCGGCATCAACCAGTAAATACAAAGAACCATCAGGATGTACTTTAACATCACGCAATCGATAACCTAACTCAGAGAACAAAGACTGCTGACCCACCACTTTATTTTGTTGCATTTGAACCCAAATCAGTTCTTTCGATTTCAAACTTGTGACTAACAGATCTCCGCGCATTTGCGGAAACATCATGCCATCATAAACGGTGATACTGGATGGCGCGATAGAAGGCGTCCAATCAACCAATGGTTGGCGCATCCCTGGATATTTTTTAAAGGGGCTAATAATTGCCCCAGAATAATCTTTGCCATTCGTAATCACTGGCCAGCCATAGTTATCACCTTTTCGAATAATATTTATTTCATCCCCACCAGCGGGACCATGTTCGTTTGAAAAGACAAGATTACGGATAGGATCGTAAACTAGCCCCTGAGGATTACGATGACCTATGGAATACACAGATTGGGCGAGATTTTTTTCTGTTTCACCAATGTAAGGGTTATCTTTAGGGATATCGCCGTTATCCAAAACCCGTAGTATTTTGCCCATCTGATTATTCACACGCTGGGCATTTTCGCGAAAGTCAAAACCGTCCCCCGAGCTAATTAACAAGGAATTATCCCCTAAAAAAGTCAATCTCCCGCCATAATGAACCGGTGTATTTCGAAAAGGTTTTACAGTGAAAATAACTTGGCGATCGACTAATTGATTGTTTCGCAATTTAGCCCGAATAACTTTGAGAGTATTACGTTCATCATTACCCGCCGAATAGGAAAGATAAATCCAACCATTGGATTGATAGTTCGGATGGAGCACAACATCCAAGAGTCCGCCTTGGCTTTTCACGTAAATATCTTGGGGAAGCCCTTCTATGGGTTTACTCAAGGTAAAATTCACTACTTGCCGCAAATTTCCAGAGCGTTCTGTGACTAGGAATTGATTATCTGAAATAAAGGCAACAGACCAGGGGAAGTTCAACTCAGACACAATCTCTTCAACCAAAAATGCATCTAAATTTACCTGGTTTTTAGCATTCACAGGGGGGTTAACCCATAACAAATACACGACTAGTAAGGTGAAAAATCGAATGCCCACAAACCATTCCTTAGATTAAAACCACAGCAATAAATTCTGTGTTTTTCTTAAAATCAATTATAAATATACTCACAAAAACAAAAAATGCGAACTTAGCAGATCCTATTTATTTTTTATTGTGGGGATGAAAGTTGTTACATTTCATCTCAAGGTCCACACTAGGTAACGTGACGACAATAAGGTTAGCCTATGAAACAAAATATTAAACTTGGATTGGATTTTCTTGCTGCGACCCTCAGTTGCTTTATTTTAGCGAGCCTTTTTCACACACAATTTGTTCTTCACGAGTTAATCAAACTGGATGTGATGATCAACTGGCAAACCAGGTTGTCTGCTTCAGGTAAAGATATTCTTGGTCTGTTTCCCTCATATGGAGTCATCATTTTTGTAGGTTTGTTACTGGCATTTTTAAGTGTTTATTGGATAAATCGTCTCTTTACTAAACCACTCCCATGGTTATACCCGCTAAGTGGTGCAGTGGCTATGTTTGCGATTTTATCCGCCATGCAACCTGTTATGGACATAACCTTAATCGCTGGAGCAAGAACCCAACTGGGGATAGTTGCGCAATCTCTGGCGGGACTATTTGGCGGTTGGGTATTTATGTATCAACGACAGCAAAAATCCAGCAAGCAATAACGCTAAAACACAAGATTGAATGTTTCTAGGTTAATCACCGCGAGCGAATGGAGCTCTTCTCAAGGACATTCTTTTGGCCATTCATAGATGCAAATAACGGGGTTAGTGGGTGATATCAGAATGAGCATTTCGATTTAAATGCAAATCAGTATCGACTAAATGCCCATCCATTCCCCATGCGCGCATTTTTTCCACTGCCCATTCAGCAGTTTGTTGAGTATGACATTCGTTACATGCATTCGGAGAGTTGTCTAACCCCATTTTGGCTGATAATAGCGGATTGGGAATAGTGCCAACATTATGACTGCGCACGAAGTAATCTATTCCAGACACCTGATTCAGCAAGTTTTTGGGCATGTGGCAATCATAACAAAAAGAACCTTTAGTATTTGGCGCATGCCTGGTGTGAGTTGCCAAATTTTGTTGTATGGGTTGGTGGCAGTCTAAACAGAACTGATTACTGACTTCGGAAGCTTCTAAAATTCCAAATTTAGCAGGCTGTTTATTGTCATGGGGATCATGGCAGTCATAGCATCGCATATCAGTTTGTTCGTAATGTGCAGAGTCGGCAAAGGAACGAAACAATGTTCCTAACCCTTTGGGACGACCATCAGGCCAAACTTGTAATGTTGGAAAAGTACGACCAGGAACTGTCTCAGCTTCGGTAAAGTATTCGGATAAATCATTTAAATTACCAGCATGATCATAACCTGGAGAATAAGTACGGTATGCATCCATGCGTTTACGTAAAATGTCAGCCCCGTGACAACGAGCACAAACACTCAATGCAACGCCTTGCGAATGATCCGCGGCGTTCATGATGTAGGGAACAGGTTCATTAAATAATTTTAGATTAACCAAAGACATCATACGGTTAATCGGTTTATCTTGCATATAATCAACATGCTCACTGCCAGGTCCATGACAGACCTCACATCCAACCCCATCCTCGGTCCACTTAACATTAGCAACGGTATGAGCCCTGTCTTTACTTATTTGTTGTAAGTTGGTGGTATGACAACGGGCGCAATACAAATTCCAAGCTGAATTCAGTGGTTTCATTTGCTCCCATAAGTCATGGACTGTTTCTGGGCTTTGTTCCTGCTCGTTCCAATAAGCAAAAAACTCACCTCTGGCCACAGACCATTGCACAGGTAAACGCCTTAATACCCCACCATCCTCTTGAGTCAGATAGGTTTGTCGATACTGATAACCGATCACTTTATCGATTTTAAACGGCTTGTAGTTTTCTGAATCAATATCCTTAAGAGCTAAATAGAATTCATCACCTTGACGGAAAGATTTCACCGCTGGACTAGTTTTATTGGGGTCGGTATTTAAGTAAAACGTACCATTATTGAAATTTCCCACCACCGTACTTTCACTGGGCGCATGCGTAATATTGTGATGGGGCGATTTCAACCATGCGTCATAATTAATAATATGGCAATCACCACACACTTCGCTTCCCACGTACTCGGCATGAAAAACGTCGTCATAGTTTTCTTGACTAAACCAAACCAAGGCCACCGCCGCAACGATTAAGCCAATAAAAATAGATAAGAATGATTTAAGTCCCATAATTCCTAATTACTGTTACTAACACATAGTAAGTCAGCAGTGCCTTTACCTTAATTTAATTAAGCGTTCCAACGCTTAAAAATAAGAGAAGTATTAATTCCACCAAAGGCAAAATTGTTACTCATAATGTAATCGGTTTCGAACTCTCTTCCTTGCTGCACAATATAATCTAACTCACCACAACTATCATCAACATGTTCAAGGTTAGCTGTAGGATGAAACCAGTTGTTACGCATCATTTCAATCGCGACCCAAGCCTCCAATCCTCCGCACGCACCTAAGGTATGTCCGGTATAGCTTTTCAGTGAACTGATGGGAGTATGTTTGCCAAATACAGCTGATGTGGCTTGAGTTTCTGCAATATCACCGCGATCTGTCGCGGTACCGTGAGCGCTTATATAACCAATTTGCTGTGGAGAAAGCCCCGCGTCTTCAAGGGATAAGCGAATGACTTGCTCCATGGTTTTCGCTGAAGGTTGAGTAATATGCTGGCCATCTGAATTAGTACCAAAACCCACCAGTTCGGCATAGATATTTGCACCGCGCTGCATAGCATGCTCATATTCTTCTAGCACCAAGGTGCATGCGCCTTCTCCGATCACCAAACCATCTCGATCTTTATCAAAAGGCCTGGGGGTTTGCTGTGGAGTATCATTCTTTGTGCTCGTTGCATAAAGCGTATCAAATACCGCAGCTTCGGTTGCACACAAATGTTCACAACCACCCGCCAACATCACTTTTTGTTGACCAAATTTAATTGCTTCATAACCTTGCCCGATCCCCATACTAGCTGAAGTACAGGCACTAGAAGTAGTATAAACTCGGCCTTTCAACCCAAAATATATACCGATATTTACCGGTGAGGTGTGGGACATCATTTTGATGTAGGTATTGGCATTCAAACCATCACAGTTATTGTGCAGCAACATGTTTCCAAAATCGGCAATAGCTCCTGTGTCCCCAGCAGATGAACCGTAAGAAACGCCCGTTTGGCCACTGGTTAATACATCCGCATTAAGCAAGTCTGCATCAATTAAGGCATTTTCAGAACTGACCACCGCAAGTTGCGCGACTCGCCCCATACTGCGTAAATCTTTTCTAGAATAATGGGCAGGTACGCTAAAATCGACCTTAGCACCCAGTCGGGTATTCAACCCTTCATAAATATCCCATTCGGGCATTTGCACAATCCCGGTTTCACCCGACTTTAACCGACCAAAGATGGTTTCCCAGTCGTTTCCAATCGGCGAAAAACCTGCAATTCCTGTTACGACAACTCGATTCATTAATACATTCCACCATTGACAGAGATTACCTGTCGAGTGACATAACCTGCATCTTCAGACATCAAAAACCCGACTGCGGCCGCCACTTCTTCCACTTTCCCCATGCGCTGCATTGGGATCATTTTCATTGCTTCATCCATATGTAAACCTTCGGTCATTTCAGTATCGATGACACCGGGAGCTACACAATTTACGGTTATTTTACGTTTTGCTAATTCTACCGCTAAGGCCTTGGTAGCACCAATAATTCCAGCTTTCGATGCACTGTAATTAACTTGACCACGATTTCCCATTTCTCCTGAAACAGACGACAGCGTAACGATTCTGCCAGATTTACGGCGTCGAATCATAGGCATAACTACAGGGTATAAGACATTGTAAAATCCATCTAGATTAGTGTGGACAACTAAGTCCCACTCTTCGGCTGGCATTGCAGGAAAGGCATTATCTCTGGCGATAGAGGCGTTACATACAACACCGTAGTATGCCCCATATTCTTCAACATCCTGTTCCAACACTTGCTTAGCTTGCTGCCGATCTGCGATGTCAAAACAAATAATTCTAGCACTACGACCCATGTCAATTATTTGCTCAACCACTTCTTCAGCAAGTTTTACGTTATCGCGGCAATGGACCACAATATCAAAACCTTGTTTAGCAAGCCTTAAAGCAATGGCTTTACCAATCCCCCGACTAGATCCCGTTACTAGTACCGTATCCGTCATTGTGACTCTCCTTTTAAAAATGCTTCGGCATCGTCAGGCTGGAACACATTCAGCTTTGCCGATGCCTCAAAACCATTGCCGCGCAATACTGCATTAAATACGTTTAAGCCGTTGTCTGCTTCCATTTCCAATTGCACTTCAATGGTCAACGCACTACCAACAGGAAAATAGTCAACACTGGATTGGTATTTTCGACAGCCTAATAAAAATCCTAACTTAGGTTTTAATCCAGATTGCCGTTCCTTACTGCCTGCATAAGCGGCTATACCTTGCGCTAAATACTCAATACCGACGACTGCTGAAACCCCTTGTTTTTCAACAAACATGGATTCAGGTTTAATTTGTAACCGTGCTTTTAACCAGCCATCACCAAATTCAAGCACTTCATCTAACAAGCTCATTCTACCCGAGTGAGGCACAAACTCAGAAATATTATAAGTTTCCATATCAAGCCCGCCCTAATATCAAGGAAATATTATTGCCGCCAAAGGCAAATGAATTACTCAACACATAATTTATGGATGTAGGTTGTTGCCAATTTGCTTCAGCGAAATATAACTGGGGCAACTCTGGATCGGCTTGCTTGTCCCATAAGTGGGCTGGCATAAAGGGTTGTGTACTTTCATCTGCTAGCATCAACCAACAAATTCCCGCTTCAACCGCACCAGCGGCACCGAGAGTGTGCCCGGTAAATGGCTTGGTAGAACTGCACAACACATTAGTAGAAAAGATAGCATTAACAGCTACCGATTCCATCTGGTCATTAAGCTCGGTTGCAGTGCCATGAAGATTAATATAGTCAACCTGAGTTGGGTCTAATTGAGCATCTTCAAGGGCTTTTTGCATACATTGGATTGCCCCCTTGCCTGCCGGGTCTGGGGCTGAAATATGATGAGCATCACTACTTTCACCTGCACCGAGCAATTCGACGCCAATTTTCTGCCGGCTAACTAGAAATAGCCCCGCTCCTTCACCAATATTAATCCCTTTTCGATTGACACTGAAAGGATTGCAAATGTCCTCACTCACTGCTTGTAAAGAACTGAATCCTTGAACAGTGAGTTGACACATAGTATCAACACCACCTGCAATAACCGCATCGCATAACCCAGCAGATAAAAGCCTACGAGCAGTGGCTAAGGCCTTAGCTCCTGAAGAACAGGCCGTTGATATTCCGTATACAGGTCCTCGAGCACCTATTATTTCAGCAATAAATTGTGCTGGAGCGCCCATTTCTTGCAAACCATAATCATAAGATTCAGGAAGGGTATCCGTTGTCACCCACTGTTCAATTGCTTGCTCACTTTCAGCAATCCCCGATGTACTTGTACCAATAATAACGGCAACACGATGTTCACCAAATTGCCTGATAGCATGATCAACTTGTGTTCTTATTTGCTGAAGTGCTGCGTAGGCACATTGGTTATTGCGACTGTGCCATTTTTTATGTGTTAATGGGATTTCAGGTAGTTTCCCTTCAATCAAACCAAGAGGAAGCGCCGGACCTCGATGATAACGATCCGACTTTGTTAAATTGACATTACCTGTCTGCAGATTACGCTTTACCTCGTCACCATTATTTCCAGCGGCACATAATATTCCTAAAGCATTGAGGTAACATTTATCCTGTATCACAACCTTTTGTACTCCAAGGTTTCAATTTCCACAGTGTATTGATGGGCATAGTTTTCTAATATCAACTGATGATTAGCCAAATAATCCACTCTTAATTTAATCATTCCATCAAGTGACAACGTACGATATTCGGGCTTAATTTCTAATAACCATCCTTTATCGGGCTGGTAGAATTTATGTAAAGCCTGTTCGGGCCAAAGGGCAAATTGTAACATGCTCAGCACCTCTTGAGCAGGCAGTTTGTTGTCACCAAGACTTTGCTGACTTAACTTCTCGCCATCATATTGCATCGCGTACAAAGACTGACCAGTTGGCAACAGTCCGCGTAATTTAATTTCCGATTTATCAATCTTCAATACCACTAGCAACTTGCTATTATTAGTTTTAGATTTCAGTGCTAAACGTTGTTTATAAACCGCCGATTCAGGTCCATCTACTGGCGGTAACAACAGCAAAGGAAATGCCCGCTTCGCGCTACTATTGAACAGGCTGCATGCCCCCAACATGAGGCTCAGACAGAGAACAAAAATCAGTCGTTTTGACATATTTGTGCCAAAGTCGTTAGTCGGCTTGGATTATGCACATAAGGGTTTTTAGTGTCCCAGGCGTAACCAGCCAAAATAGAACTGATCATGCGTGTGATATTGCCGCTTTTCTGATTTGAGAAAACCACATCTTGAAAACGCTCGTCATACCATCCTTCAACGAATTCCTTAAAGGTTTTCACTCCCACCTTTAATTTTTGCGCGTATTCCTCTTCCCAGTCGGGTTGCAAACCACGCAGTTGCCTATCAACAGCCTCTGCAGCCAAACTGGCAGAGGTCAACGCTATAGTAACGCCTGATGAAAAAATAGGGTCTAAGAACTCTCCTGCATTACCCAGCAATGCATAATTTTCACCATATAAGCTAGTGACGTCACAAGAATAACTGCCCAAAGTGCGAAATTCGGTATCAAACTCGGCATTTTTGAGAAACTCGGCTAATTTACCCGCTTCTGAAATTAACTGTTGTAAACATTCTCCAGGGCTTCCCGTCATCGTCTCTAAAAGTGCTGGCGGGATCACCACGCCAACAGAAGCTCTGCCGTTACTAAAAGGGATTAACCAAAACCAAACATCGCTGTGTTGAGGATGAACGGTAATAAGAATCTTATTACGATCAAACTCAGGGGCATCAATATTATCTTTGATGTGGGTAAAGATAGACTTTCGTGTGCCTAAGGTTGATGGTTTTTCCAAATTCAATAGCTTAGGCAATACACGGCCAAAGCCACTGGCATCCAACACAAAGCGCCCTTGAACTTGATAGTTTTCCCCGCTATCAGTTTCAACACTAAGTATACTCAATTGGCCTTTGGTGTTACACGCAGTGAGTGTGTGCCCGTAACGAAAGGTTACCCCTTGTTTGGCAGATTCATCGGCGAGTATTTTATCAAATGATTCTCGTTGTACTTGAAAGGTCGTCCCCCAACCGTCTGAGAACTTTTCGCGGAAATCAAAATATTCATATTGGTCCCCACGACAAAAGGCTGCACCATTTTTATGCTGGAAATTGGCGTTCTCGACTGCCTCCAACATGCCCGCCTGTTCCAGATATGTCATACATTGCGGCAACAAACTTTCGCCAATGGAAAAGCGCGGAAAGTGCTGTCTTTCTAATACTAAAACTCGATACCCTTTTTGATTCAGTAGCGCTGACGAAACCGCTCCAGCAGGTCCTGCACCTATAACTACAATATCGAATGTATCCATTTTATTTTGCACTACCGAATATCTCCATTGTTTTAATTAATATTGAGTGAACTTTTATCATCTTAAAATCTAAATATTGTGTTTTTGCACGCGCATAGCAGGCGTGATTAACCAAACAAGGGTTAAACCGATGAGCACAGTCAAGCCAAAGTGATGTAACACTGGGGTGTTGCTCCAAGCCAGCAAACCAAATGCTAACAAGCTTGTAAAGCTAGACAAGGAGACAGCTAACCAAGTATGTTTACTCTCCCCCGACTCTGCCATAAAAATGCCCATATCCAAACCAATGCCTAACACTAAAATAAGGGCTAATAAATGAAACATGTTCATCCCACCTTCAATTAAGGTGATGCTTGCCAAGGCCAAAATCGATCCTAAAAAAGGAGGTAAGACCACTCGCCATACCTGCCAGCGGTATCGCCATACTAGAATGAACAAAACAATCACATAAGCCAATAAAACCAACTGGGTAACTTGTACTCTGTACTGTTGCATCACATCTGAAATATTACTGACTTGGTCAATTAATATAAGGTCTTCGTCTGCCCCAATCAGTTGCTCTATGTTTGATTTAGCTTGCTGGTTAAGATAGCCAGAAAAGCGAATAATGGTTGCACTGTTGTTAAACTCATCATTGACTAATAAATCTTGCCATGGCGCACTGTTTTCCATTTCCAACCAACGTTCAAGGGTGAGTACTTGGCCATCAGCTTGACGAAAAGCCTGGTAAGCGGCGACTAACTTACTCTCATCAAACTTTAGCTTTTTAAACAGTTCAGGTAGTTTTTCACCATAAAGATTTGCCACTAACTCATAGTTTTGAAGTTGCGTGGATTTTGCCGGTAGATGGGTCGATAAACCTTGAAAACTCGGTATAACTTTGTCTTGGTGTAACGCACTTAATTGCGTAAATAGCTGCTGTTCTTTGAGTAAACAAGCCTCAACAGTTTGCCCTTTTACAAGTATAAACTGTGTGCTGCTATTTGTGCCAAGCATGGCCTGGATGGCTTTTTCTTGCTTAAGTAATGATGCAGGTGAAGTCTGAAGAAGCCGTATATCATCTTGTGCAGCACCTTTGAATACAATGACAAGGGCAATCACGGTTATTGCCAATAACAACACCAAACTCACTGGATGAGTACTGAAGAGAGGAATTTTATTACGTAGCAGGAACAATTTATCTGCAAGGGGTAAACTCATTTTGGCATCTTGCATGGTTAAAACAGGGAACAGCAAGACCACGGTCAGCCAGGAAGTAATTAAGCCAACGACGGAGAACACAGCCATTTGCTGCAACCCTGGAAAAGGTGCAAATGCTTGCACTGCATAAGCTAAAACACTGGACAATAGACCAAGAAGCAACCCTGGTAAAATTTTAGCGAGCACTTTATGTGAATCAAAGTATTGCCTTTCACAGACAAAATGCAACGCGTAATCGATAGATACTCCCACCAACCCCGCACCGAAGGCAAGAGTGATTAAATGCACATGTTCAAAAACCAATAGGGTGATTGCAATAGCACTTAAGCAGCCAATAGATACAGGAAGTAACATCAGCAAAATCGGTTTGAAACGACGAAATACAATTAGCAGTATGAGAATAATGCCAATCAGCGAGCCTATACCGATACTTGAGATTTCCGTCCTTGCCTGATCTGCTCCAGCCGCAGCGTGTAAAATCATTCCTGAGCTGGTCAATGAAATATTATTCTCTGCTAATGCCTGACGTTGTTCTGATATAAACCCCATCACCGTTTCTTGTATGGGCAACGAATAAGGTTCTTGGTTAAACGTGACTAAGAGTAAGTAAGTTGGCAGAACTGTGTTTTTAACCTTAAGAAAAGAATGACTAATTTGAATGTTGATATCAATGGTTTGCTGTTGACTAAGCTGTCCGTAAAAGCCAAAAGGATCTTCAATTAGCTCGACCTTACTGGCATTAACAGGGCTAAAAAGGTTCGCCAACGTACGCCGCTCAAATTTCTCATAATTCGCAGCCTGTAAGTCTGCATGACTAGCAGAATCGAGTAATACAAAACGATAAGAAAAAAGTTCGTTCCGTAAATCTGCCAGTTGGTTATTCTCAACTTGCCAGCGCACCTCAGACACCGGTGATAAAGCCGTTAAATTTTGGGCTAAAGCAGACACAGATTGGATTATCTTAGTTTCATCTTCACCGCTAAGTAACAATAATAGACGTTTGGAAAATCTGGCTGACGTTTGCTCAATTGCTTGCTGAGCAAGGGGTTGTTGTTCTGATTTTGGCAACAGTGACATAATACTTGAATCGAATGCCAGTGGGCGACTGAACGTCCAAACCATTAGGCTAACAATCACCACAGTCCAAATTAAGGCTGCCGCCTTTTGCCAATTAAATTTCACTTATGTTGTCTCAAGTGGTCGAATTGAATTTCAGTGTAATCGCCGTTACTTTCATAGAACTTTAAATAACGTAAATAGATATCACCTTTCAATTCAACATGACTAATGGCTTGCGCAAGGGCTGTGTCTTTTGGCGTTAACGACACCGACCAAGTTTGCTGGTCAATTTCACCGCTTAACTCAAAGTAGTTTTCTAACTTTTGCCATTCTGAAGTCAAGACTGAAAAGAACACTTCACTTAACAAGGTAACAACAGGATTAGATTCCGCTTGCAAGCTCATCACTTCCACGTCATCTTGGTGACTTACAATGCTAGATGGTGTCATTGTCACTAAGTTTTGAATCGGAGAGAGTGTATGCCAGTGAACAACTTGCCCCTGAAGGTAGTCAAATTCACCTGTCGATTCCAGGCTCACATCAAAGTCGTTCAGATACTTTTGCTGTACAAACTGTCCTTGCAAAAATTCAGGGGAACTTGAAATAGCATTGAGGGCGTTAATATCAAATTGAGCCAGTACGTTGTTCGGCCAAAAAGTAAAGCTACTAATAAAGAAGCACACTAATAGGGTGTTTTTCATTTTGAGAGTCCCAATTTTTCAAATAATATTGGGGGTGACTCAAACATCATTTCTTTGCTTTCAATTTCCACTGCCACTTGCACCGTAGATGCTTTAGTAAGGCGTTTACCCGATTCCTTATCAACAATTTGATAGTTTATTTTTAACCTATTTTCCCATTCCACTATTTTTGCTTTAACGATAATTTGTTGTTGAAAACTCAGAGCCGATGCATAACGAATGTGCAGGTCGATGACAGGCCAAGCATAACCCGACTGCTCCATTTCAGGAAAGTTGTAAGCCATTTTATCAAACAACGCACAGCGCGCAATTTCAAGATACTTAACATAGTGCCCATGCCAAGCTATGCGCATCACATCGATATCATGAAAAGGTATGCTAATTTCGACCTGGGCTTCTATCATTTGGGTGTTCCTTGTTAAATCACTCGTGGCGGTTAAACCTGCACTATTGCTTAGCAGTTATTATTTAGGTGTTTTATTATCCGATAGCCAGAAAGGAAAAAAGTTAAACCACTGCAAAGGCGCTTTTATGCAGTAATGTTGTAATCTATTTGCATAATTTTGAACCACTAAATCTAATTGTTGTTGACGTTCTTTACGAGCAAACTTTAGTTGCTCCGAAAATTTTTCCACATAAATATGATAGTTTTTTCGCTGCTTTAAACAAAATAACAGATAGACAGGACATTTTAACAAACTCGCTAAAATGAATGCTCCTTGGGGTAAATGAGCAGGTTTACCTAAAAAGTCCACCTTAGATATTCGTCCAACATGCTCTGGTGTGCGATCACCGGCAATGACAATGAGCTCTCCCCGTGCCACTCGCTCAGCTAACATTATGGCGGTGGCTGGTGATAAGTCATTGACTTGCAGCAATTCCGCATGGGAATTACTGTCTAATTGCTGCATAAGTGAATTAATCTTTTCGGCGTGTTCGGTATTCACAAGAATGGTTAATTTCACTTCATCGAGTTTTTGCCGCAGGGCATTACAGACTTCAATATTGCCTAAATGGGACACCACTATTAAGGCCCCCTGACCTGATGCTTTGATGCTATCAACCACTGAAGGAGTCTCGAATACAATTGCGTCAGGGGTTATTCGTCCCATCCAAACTAATAATTTGTCTAACAACATGTTCCCAAACGAGATGAAATGCTTAAAACTATTTAACTGTGAGAATTGATCAGGGGATAAAAATGGTTTCAAGTAACTAAGGTATTGTTGCGACGAGTGCCTCGCTGTTTTATTGGTTAAATAGTAATACGCCATAACTGGCAAAAGTATTACGCTAAACACTGTTCTACCAAATAAACGATAGATAAAGAGTAAAATCTTAATCCCTAATACGGTGCCGTTTTCCTGTACTTGGGTCCAATGGGTAATATTCTTTTGCATTTAAAATTTCTGCCATAATAGCTTAGGCAAACGCACAAGCATTCCAAAGAATAGTCGTGTATGCATCCAGCTTATTAACACATTATCGTGGACTAAATTAAAGTGAGAAACGCCGTCAGTTGGATAGTTGACTTTGGTTTGTAAGTTAATTATCTGTCCATTTTGCCATAACCAGCGGACGATAATTTCAGTGTCAAAGTCCATGCGATTACCGCAAGGATTTTTTTCCAACAGCTGATTAAATTGATTGACTGGATATAACCTGAATCCGCACATACTATCTTTGATTGTAAAAGAAAGTGTGTTAATCCACACCCATACATGGGTTAGATAGCGGCCATAGTACCGACCTTTAGAAATTGTTTCATCGTACTGAGGATAACCAGCAATGAGAGCTTTAGGATGATGTTCACCGGTCTCCATAAACTCAGGAATATCGGCTAAATTATGCTGGCCATCAGCATCGACCTGCAAGCCGTGACTAAACCCCATTTTAGCTAAATGACGCAGGCCAGACTTCACAGCATGCCCCTTTCCACCATTTTGCGGTAACGATAATAATGTCACTTGTTGACTATATTGTTCAGCTAATTGCCGAAGCACTGTAGCACAAGCTTCATGACTACCATCATCAACGAGTAACACAGGATAACCAAACCTCAGCACGTCACTCAAGGTACCGACAACAGCCACTTCATGGTTGTACACTGGGATTAAAATAGCAGGTTTAAATTCAGCGTTACGCAAAACAAATTCGTCCACTTGAGTGAAGCCCCTTATCTGAGCGATAAGAGAAACTGACTTTCTGCTTTTGGGAATTAAACACTAACACCAGATCTATCTTATCTTCAGGCTGAATAACACCCGAAAACTTAATCACCTCTAAATGACTAAAACGACCTGAAATAACAAAATACTCTGCAGCATATTTTTGCGCCCAGTGCACCTGCACAACACCCGGTAAAATAGGGGCTTGTTCAAAATGGCCGTCAAAATAAACGAGTTCTTTAGGCATAACACAAGCAATCTTTACTTCTGCTGTTTCTTTATCAATAGATTTAATAATTGGCCATTTAAGCAAGGCAGGCTGCTCCATTAAAGCTTGCAAGGAAGCCAAAGTGATCTTACCTTGCGAATTATAAGGCATTGTATCAACAAATCGCCAACGTCTGGGCACTACGATTGTTTCAAAACTTTGCAGCAATAAAGTGCGTAATGTTTTAATGACCTTGGGGCGGCCACAGTGCATTAATTGTATTTGCCCGGTTTCACTGAGTATTAATACAACTGCAACTTCAGTTCGTTTGCGAGCAATGGAAAAAGCTTTCGCTTCTGAAACCCATTCATGTTGGCTCAATACACTTTCAATGGCATTCAAAGAAACTCGTTTTCCCTCGATTTTGACAATGAGATCTGATCTGCCTTTTAATTCAAAACTACCATCAGGGTGAATTTTTAGCTGATCGTTGAGATAGGGAGAAGACTTATCCACGAAGTCAGAGCAAACCTTAACCAAGTCCTGTTGTTCAATTTCAAAAGAAACATCAGGTACGCACTGCCAACGAGCTTCTCCTTTTGACTCGGTTTGCTTTCGCCACGCAATCACCCCAGTCTCGGAACTACCATAAATTTCCACCAAAGGTGCATTTAGCAATTTACTCATACGCAATGCATCGGCTTTTTTCAACGGCGCAGCGGCTGAAAAAATGTTTAAACATTCTGCCTTCATTGATGACCAAGCTAAGAGTTCGTTTACCCGCGAAATATGAGAGGGACTGGCAACAAGCACATATTGAGTTAAGTGTTGAGCGTTATTGAATATATCTTCGGTGTACTCACATAATTCAGTTAAAAATGGTTGGCCTGAGCTAAAAGGACGCAATAACCGAAAGGTCAACCCGTATAAATGTTGATGGCTAACGGTAGACAATATCCTAGCTCCGGGAACAGCAGGAAACTGCTGTTCTAGGCTTTGTAATTCGCTCTCGAGTTGGCCGATGGTTTTCGCTATTGCCTTGGGCTCACCACTGGAACCCGAAGTATACAATTCTACTGCCACTTGTTCTCTATCAATGCCGGTAAAGTGTAAGTTAAGGGTTTCTGAATCTTGGCCTGCGGGCAGCAGAGTAATGCTATTCTCCATTTCACCAACGCCGCCATCCGCGTCATTTAGTAATCGAGAGATTGTGGCTGGACGGTTATCGCCAGGAACACAAGCAACTCTTTTGAGATACCAAAGTGCATAAACAATGGATAAGAATTCGAAAGGATCGCTGTGATATACAACCCAACGTTGCCCCACATATTGTGACAACGCCTGATGCCAACGATAAACGTTAGTTTTAAAATCTTCGCAGGTTAATTCGTTTCCACAACGGATGGCAACGTTTTGATTAGGACGTGATTCCGTCCAATTTGATAAAGAAAACTTTTTTGACATACTAGGCCTTAATAACGTGTTGCCTAATAAGCCATTCAGAAATACCCAAGATCCCCATTAGCACATATGCGACTAGCCCGTTGTATAACATCCAAACTTCATCCTTTGAAAATAGCGCAGTAAAACACGCTATTGAGCCATTAAAGACAAAAAATATGCTCCACGCGACTGTGACCTTGCGAGTATAAACGACAGCTTTATTGGGTAATTCAGGTTCTTTTAAACGTGCGAACTTTTCGACGATAGGAGTGGCAGTAAAAAGACTGCCAGCAAACAACACAAAAAAACTCAAATTCATCATAACCGGATAAAACTTCAGGCCAAGTTGTTGGCCTGCGAACATGATGACACATCCCATTACTAATAACGTGATTAGAATGACGTTACGTTCTGAGGATTCTCCAGATGCACACCAACGCAGAGCTAGTATTGAAAACACAAAAGGAATCAACCATTTCCCTTCAATTCTCTGTAACCCGAAATAAACAACAAATGGATAACTGATACTCAATATAATAACCACTAAGGTTAAAAGTTTTTTCATCAGTTATTCGGCCGTTAATTTATTTACCTGTTCAACAATATCATTTACGGTTCTAACAGATTTAAAATCCTCTGGTTTTATTTTGATACCTGTCATTTTGCGTAGCTCTACGACCAAATCGACGGCATCAATGCTATCTATATCAAGGTCTTCGTACAAATTTGATTCTGGGGTGACCTTAGCTGGTTCCAATTCAAATAGTTCCTCAAAAAGCGCAACAACTTTTTGAAAAGTATCTTCCTGTTTTTTCATAATATCGACTTACTTTATATTGTTCTGTGATTTTTTACTAAGTCAGCCAAGGCATTCACATTGGCGAAGTGAGCTCGGGTTTCTTCCGAATTCGAATCAAGTTTAATTCCATAGCGTTTTTGTAACGCCAATCCTATTTCTAATGCATCAATAGAATCCAGTCCGAGACCATCAACAAATAATGGATCGTCATTATCAATTTCTTCTGCTTCTACATCTTCAAGATCAAGACATTCTATAATCATTTCTTTTAATTCAGTTTGCAACGCTGTCATTAACTCCAACCTCAGCATTAAAATATTTAGTTAAATAATCAGTCAGCAACCTCGCATTTTTTGTGCTATTTGATAACTGAAAGTCACTCACTTTAATTATTGGATTTGCCGATATATTAAAATGCATGGGACTTGACGGGATATGATACCACTTATCTTGCTTAGTAAGTGATATAGGCTCACAACTAATTATGACTGGTGTTATATCAACATTAGTTCTGATAGCAATATTAGCTGCTCCGCGCTTTAATTGATGGGACTTCCCCGGAACACTTCGAGTCCCTTCTGGAAATACAATCATAATTTGTTGTTTATTAAACACTTCTTTTGCATCAATGAGAACATCATTTGCTTCACCATTATTAATGGTATACCCCGCAGCTCGAATGGCCCCGCGCATAAACGGATTACGCAATAATGCACCTTTTACCACACAGTTAGCGTTGGGGATAAGTGCAATTAAAAACACGACATCCAATAGAGTTGGATGATTAGCAAGTACTAACTTAGCCTGTCTGAGTTCTTTCGCTCCGTGAATTTCATAGGTTAATACCCCTAAGAATCTCATTAACTTAATAAAGGATGAGAAGGCTATATGAATAAATTTCTGACCTCTCGCTTCTCTTTTTAATCGAGTACCAGGTAATAAAAATAAGACAGGCACCACAATAACCGGGATGATAATCCCCCCAACGCCGAACACAAAAAAACTAAAAGCAGTGGCAAACCAACGCCACGCAAAATTTAATTTAGCCTGCATGATTAACGGTCTTTTGTAGTGCCCATGTGGAGCCATTCAGTCGACATTGATAACCATCGGATTGGTCAAGTAAAAATGCCAGAAATCCTTGTAATTCACTTTTCGGATTCGAATGCAAATGTTGACCAGCCTCCCCCTCTTTTTGATAGGTCAATGATAATGAATTTTCGTTGTCTCGACTCAACACCAATGCTAAAGCATAGGGAAATTCCGAGCTTTGACTGAATGGTTGATACAACGAAGGCAAAGGCATGTCGTAAACAATACAAAGGACTTTTTCGGATACTTGCAATTGGCCGATAGCTTCAAACAGAGCACTGGCAATCAAACCTTGCATAGCCGCTATCGCGGTTATTTCACGATTGTTATGATGAATAATTGAAAACAAGCCGCTGACGGCATTGTGTACCGCTAAACTAAACCCCGTTGGTGACATATCTTCATGTTTACCAATCCCCTCTAACAATGAGAGTGTGAGTTTAGTGTCACCATGTTGCGAGGCAAAAACACAAGGAATATTAGGATCTTCAAGCCCCAACTGGTGAATGGCACCCATGGCACATTTACCCAAGGTGTTGAAGCGTCGTCGCAACATCATAGGTACATGTTTCAAGTTAACCTTCAATTGATGTTCCGCAATATCAGTATTTTCAGATAACCACTTAGTCCAATCCTCTTTAGTTTCCAGAGATGGAGCTAGCGCTGTCCATGCTTCTAACGTAAAACCCGCCAAATAAATCTCCGTGTGCAGTTATCGCAAGTAAATTAGTCATTTTTCGCCAGCATTTTACTTCACTGACTCATTATTGCAACGAAGTGCAGAAAGTTTATTGGACTGAAACAGTTGACGGTGAATTCCTTTCTAATTAACCTTTCGCGGTAAGTCAGGGATTTCACTGTGACTGTGTAATTAAACATCCGAAAATAACCCAAATGGAGATTAGGACAACATGAAAATTTTTAACATTGTAGTAGGTTTATCTTTGATACTAATGGCGTCAAATACGATGGCGCGGGATACCAAACATATGTATTCAATTCAAGAAGCGATGGAGTCAGCTGATTTTAAACAGAGGTTAGATCCTAATATTGCCCTTTATTTTGGCGAGCAGGCACATGGTGAAGTGAAAAAAAGCTTAGGCAGTTACCCTACAAATAAAAAAACCAATGCGTTTAATAAAAGCGATGATGAAGCTTGCCAATGGGTGTTGTTGTCAGCGCTATTAACCTTGCAAGAGCGAGCCAAAAAGGAAGGTGGTAACGCCGTGATCAATATAGCCAGCTATTATAAAAAGAATACAGTGGTTAGTGAAACAGAATACGAATGCCATGCGGGTGCATTTGTTGCAGGTGTAGCCTTGATGGGTGAAGTGGTAGAACTTGCAAATTAATTTCAAAAAAGATGTCGATTTTCAACTTTGGGAAACCAGAGTTGAAAATCAGCAACAAGATATCGAATCAACCGTTCTACAATATTTATCTCCATCGGAATACATAAGGCTAAATAACCTTAGCCATACCAAAAAACAACGAGAATACCTCTATAGCAGAGCGCTAATTCGAAGCGCGTTTAGCCAAGTTTTTGATGTCCCGCTTGATTATTGGTCAATAGTCGATAGCGCAAACACACTTCCGGTAGTTACTAATTTACCAGTATCATTAAATTACAGTTTATCCCACAGCAATAACGTCATTAATTTTGCAGTTTCTCACGTTCCAGTAGGGATCGATCTGGAACAATATAAAGCGAGAAAAAACCTGTTACAAATGGCTAAGTTATTTATGACTAAGACTGAATATCTTCATTTGCAAAGACTCAAGGAAATGGAAAAGCAAAGCTACTTTTATCGCATTTGGTGTGCAAAAGAAGCTTTTTTTAAATCCTTAGATGCAGATTCACAGAAGAGTTTTAGCCCGATAAATATTTCCATCGAAAATAATGAAATGCATCACTTAGACCTAATTGACCATAGTGATGCACTTTTTGCTCGAATAATTATTTTAAGGAAAAACTAAATACCCCGCTAGGAAGGGATTGACTAAGATCCAAATATAACGACTAAAATTGCAAACAATGCTCCTGCAGCAGCAATTTTAACGCCGCTTTTAAACATAGGCAATTTCGGCATAAACATTAAAAATGCCGAAATAACAAAGAACAACAATCCCACACCAAAGCTAATATTCAGGAAAAAAAGTGGGCTACCTGTTGTCGCCTTATGCAATTTAACCAGTTTAGCTAGGGGGGCTGGATAATCCATTTTATGAATAGTGGCTTTCCCCGATTGCTTGTTATATTGCCCCTGATTGAAAATCACCAAACCATCGGCTTCGCGTTCTACACTAAATCCTTTAATACCAATATGCTCAGCTAAAGCTTTGCCACTCAAACCTTTATCTAACTGGCGTTGCTCTACTTGCGGATACTTTAAAAAATCTGTTTTACGGAATATCAGCAAGGTGCCACTTACGGCATAAATTGCCATTATGCCTGCTAAAAAAAAGCCTAGCCATCTGTGGTATTTACGAACCGCATTATGAAATTTAGGTGAAGCCATTAAATCCTCTTTAAAATCGTTTATATTGAAATCCAAAACACCTTTAATGTTTGGTAAGTTAACTTTCAAGATAATAAATCTCGGCAAAAGCAATCATCTTGATAATGAAGTTTATCTTACGCTCCGCTCTACTTTGACCAGAATCGACAAGCCAAATTAGACAGAGTATAAAAATAACCCTAGAAAAAGTGGGTCAAAAACCAGGTCCCCCACATAGAGATGTTGACCCTAACCGCTCCATCACGCATTTTTCTCAAGAATAATATAACTAAGCGTAATGAAAGCGTGTAGCATCTAGTAAAAATTTGTTCTAAAATACAACTACTTTTCCTCCTAACTTAACAAAATTTGTATTAATTCGAAGTTTGAATTAGTGATACTTTTAGTGCATGGCATTATGTTATCTAGTCTGAACTTAGCTATAAACCAAAGTGACTATCCTATTCGCTTATTTTAAATTTGAAAAGGCAGGGAGCCCGCTAGATGTTCCATAGTATCAGATTCAAGTTTGTTATTATCATTGTCATTTCAATTTTAATTAGCTCAGTTTCAGTTTTCTTTTTAGCCATAAATGAACACGAAAATCTTTATCGAAAATCCGTAGAACAAAACTTAGACGCCATGTCGTCGGTTATGGCAGACAATATACTGTCAATATTCACCGAAGATGACGATGAAGGCGAAGTGTTTTTTTCATTAACCACTGAATTGCTTGGACTTGATCGTTACGAACATATCAAGTTTGTGAATGTATTTGATGCTAATTGGAATATCATTCAATATTATGTGCACCCCGACTACCTTAATTTAAAAAACTTTACACCTGAATTAACTTCCGTCTCTCCACAGAATTTACCCCGAGAGGTTACCATTACCGATGAAGGCTTAACGGTAATAAAAACCATTGGCGAGGAAAAACTACCGGTAGGTTTTTTATTAATCGTTCAAGATTATCAGCGGCCCTTAAGGGAAAGCAAAAAAAGCCTTTTTTATAGTGCCATTCCGTTCGTTATATTAGTGGTCGCTTTGGCAATGCTCATATCCTTTTTAAGGTATCAGCAATTATTTAAGCCGCTACTAAACCTTACTAAGTTTACGAAAAAAGTGGAAAAAACCACTGATTATAACTTGAAGTATAGAGTGACAGGTAATGACGAAGTATCAGAATTGGGTCGCAACATTAACAAGCTCTTAGGAACCATAAATGCAGAGATAAAAACCAATCAACAAAACACAGAGAAGTTGATTGAACAACAAAACTCGATGCAACATTTGGCTAATTATGACACCTTAACTGGCTTACCTAATCGTATGTTTTTTATGGAAATATTAAAATTAGAATTAGCCAGAAGTCAGAGAGAAAATGAAGATTTAGCGATCATGTTTTTCGACGTTGATGGCTTTAAGGGAGTTAACGACACCTTAGGTCACGAAACTGGCGATTTATTACTTAAAGCGGTAGCGACTAAAGTCAAAAGCTTTCTTCGACCGGGTGATATTTTAGCGCGTTTAGGTGGCGATGAGTTTTTGATTATGATCCCACATCTAAATAATTCGCTGATAGCTGTAAATATTGCCAATCGTATAATCGAGGGAATGTTAAGCCCCATCGAAATTAACAGTTGGGATATTCAAACGGGTGTGAGTATTGGTATCGCTAAAGCCACTGACGCAGAGTTTGATATTAATACATTTATCAGTAACGCTGATATTGCTATGTACGCATCAAAGGAAAAAGGCAAAGGCTCTTACACTGTTTTCCACAAAAGAATGTTAGAGGAAAACCGCAGAAAAGTACAAATAGCCAATCTTATTACAAATGCCATTGCGAAAGACGAATTTGACATTCATTATCAACTGAAAATATCCTCCCAAGGTTCAATAAAGGGTTTAGAGGCACTGTTGCGCTGGAAAAATGATGAGTTGGGCAACATATCACCTGCCGAATTTATACCTATCGCAGAACAAAGCGGTAAAGTGAAAGCCATTACCCGCTGGCTAGTGGAAAGAGTGTTTCAGGATATGAGTGTGTTACAGACCCTGGTTGACCATGATTTGGTTGTATCTTTGAATATATCAAGCCACGATTTACAAGATCGCAATTTCATCCATTTTATTAAAAAGAATCTATCTACATATAATGTGAATATTCAAAATATTCAATTTGAAATGACAGAATCGAGTTACCTTGAAAATTTTGATAGTGCTAATGAGTTCTTCAGCAATATCAGAAAGATGGGAGGTTCCATTGCCCTAGATGATTTTGGTACAGGTTACTCTTCCCTTAGTTACCTGACAAAAATTGAAATAGACACACTGAAAATTGATCGCATGTTTGTAATGCAGCACGATAGCTCGGGCAAAGACACCGTAGTTTTACAAACCATTTTAGATTTGGGTCATAGGCTCGGGTTACAAATTTGTAGTGAGGGGGTAGAAACCGCTGATCAAGCAAATTACTTAATTTTGCATGGCAGTGATGAAATGCAGGGGTATTATTTCGCAAAACCAATGCCATTAGCCAAACTTCCTGAAGCCTTTGAAAACGCGCAAAGATTGTTTCAGGAAATTTGCGTTATTGAATATTAAATGATTACTCGTTTTATAGGTTTGAATTGAATAGTTAATAAAAATTAATTCACCCAACTCCTCCGATTAAAAGGAATGATTTACACCTTTTATCTTGATCATTTAAATGAAACAAATTTACATATTTTTTATGATAATAGTGGATAATTGAAGAATGATTTGAAGGAAAATTGAAAGAGCTCTTTGTTTTAGATAGTTTAGACTTACTATTGAATCAATACGTTAACCATACAAAAACGGAAATGACTAGGGATAGAACTTGTTGATGCGACCTATTATTTTAAAATTTTTTATATTATTTCTTTCAATTAGTCATTTACCACTCATGGCGAATGAACTTAATTTTTCTGGCTATGCTAGGGTTATTGCCGGATACTTAGATGAAGAGAATACTGATTTCAAAGGTTATGATGATAGTATCAGTTTTGAGCCATCCAGTTTAATCGCTTTACAAGCTGAATATCAATTTAGTGATAAGTGGTCCGCTACAACGCAACTTATAGCAAGAGCCGATAAGGATAAAGACTCAGGCATCGAATGGCTTTATTTAACCTACCAAGCAACAGATAACCTACAAATCAAATTCGGTAAATTACGCGCTCCTTTTTTCTCAATGAGCGATTACACTGACGTTGGCTTTGCTTATCCTTGGATAAATCTTCCTTACCAAGTTTACGATAACTTTTTGTTTCGCACCTTTGAGGGAGCAGATTTAATTTACAAATTTAATACCGATAATGTTGAATTAAGTATTGAAGCCTACATAGGTCAAGAAGATGGTGACGTTGAATTCAATAACAATCAAACAGGTTTTACTGCCCGTAATTTGCGAGGACTAATCGGCAAGCTAAACAAAAATAACTTTGAATTTAGGATCGCACATTATCAGGGGAATTTAGGGTTAAATATTAGTGAAGTAACTGAGTTTCAACAAACACTTTATAACCTCAACTTTGTTCAAAGTGCTGACTCTCTTGACACTAAAGGAGTAGCTAAAGTTCAGCAAATTGGAATTGTTTACGACAATTTAGATTATTTTATTAGGTCTGAATGGGTCAATATTGAAACCGACCTAGATTTCATACCGAAAATTCAAAGTTATTACGTTACTGGTGGGTTTAATTACGCACATTTTACCTTTCATTTAACGTTTGCTGATAGTAAAGGGGAGGTTAAATCACCATTACAGGAGATACCTATTGGATACGATCCTGGCTTAGACCAATTGGCGGAAGCGTACAACAATATTTTTCTTACCTCAGCAGCAACAGATATGCAAAGTTGGACTCTTGGAGCAAGGTGGGACGTACTATCAAACCTCGCTCTGAAGGCAGAATTTACTACCATCGAAGAAGGTAACGGTTCTAATTCTTTTTTCGACACGGATGAAAATACGACCTTCGACGGTAAGTCTAATTTGTACCTTGTTGGTTTAGAGTGGGTGTTTTAAATGAGACCTATACCAACACCACACATCATCAATGTAGCATTGCTACTTTTAATACTTTCTTGTCTATTGGGTGTAAAAGCCCATGCTGAAGACCAAGATCCTGATTTTATCCTTGTTATTAATACCCAAGACAAAGAATTAACTTTAAGTAAACAACAAATTAGACACATATTCATGGGAGGATCCCTAAGCAATAAGTTTAAAGCCGTCAACTTACCTTCAGGCAATCAATTGAGAATTGAATTTAATACAAAAATTGTAGGGCTTACTGAATCTCGTATTCAGGCTTATTGGGCGCAAATGAAGTTTACAGGTAGAAGTAAGCCGCCTATGGAATTAGAAACACCTCAAAAGGCGCTCGAATATCTAGTAAAGACAGAGAGTGCCATAACATATCTTCCATCTGATATAGAGAT
The DNA here is from genome assembly GCF_030548205.1 of Aliiglaciecola sp. 3_MG-2023. GTDB lineage: Bacteria > Pseudomonadota > Gammaproteobacteria > Enterobacterales > Alteromonadaceae > Aliiglaciecola. Next base: position 143,768 of record NZ_JAUORV010000016.1, read on the forward strand.
ACCAGACGGCCTAACGATTATATATCCTTAAGACTCTCGAGCTATACACCAAAGATAGTCATTATCAGTAGTTACATTGCGATTTAGCTTTGTAAATGGTGTTGGCACGAGGCAAGATTTATTATCTGAGAGACCCTGAGCATAACTTTTCTATACTGCGCTTTGAAAGCCGCTACCCGCCCCTATGCCCCTTGAGATAATTAATCAAGTCATAAACCATTCCACGGACTAAAGCCCGAACTACACCGTTAAGAATGTAGGCTGGAATTTATGCCAGTGCGCCTTTTACACGGGCTAAAGCCCGAGCTACACCGTTAAGAATGTAGGCTGGTATTTATGCCAGCGCGCCTTTTACACGGGCTAAAGCCCGAGCTACACCATTAAAAATGTAGGCTGGTATTTATGCCAGTGGCCTTTTTCACGGGCTGAAGCCCGAGCTACACCATTAAGAATATAGGCTGGAATTTATGCCAGTGCGCCTTTTCCACGGGCTAAAGCCCGAGCTACACCGTTAAGAATGTAGGCTGGAATTTATACCAGTGTGCCTTTTTCACGGGTTAAAGCCCGAGCTACACCGTTAAGAATGTAGGCTGGTATTTATGCCAGCGCGCCTTTTCCACGGGCTAAAGCCCGAGCTACACCATTCAGAATGTAGGCTGGAATTTATTCCAGTGCGCCTTTTCCACGGACTAAAGCCCGAGCTACACCATTAAGAATGTAGGCTGGTATTTATGCCAGCGTGCCTTTTTCACGGGCTAAAGCCCGCGCTACACCATTAAGAATGTAGGCTGGAATTTATGCCAGTGCGCCTTTTACACGGGCTAAAGCCCGAGTTACACCATTAAAAATGTAGGCTGGTATTTATTCCAGTGCGCCTTTTCCACGGGCTAAAGCCCGAGCTACACCATTAAGAATATAGGCTGGAATTTATGCCAGTGCGCCTTTTCCACGGGCTAAAGCCCGAGCTACACCATTAAGAATGTAGGCTGGTATTTATGCCAGTACGCCTTTTTCACGGGCTAAAGCCCGAGCTACACCGTTATATATGCTCTCACATGGGGGTGAGCGAGGATGTTTTAGGAACGCAGTTCCGCCCGAGCGCACGACCGACATGGATGTCGGGCTGGAGGTAGCACCAGGGAAGGTTGACACCTAGCAGTTTATTACGTGAACAGGTATTGCATACACACCGAGGGGTTAGGTTCCCCGTTTATGGCTCTTGCGCGACAGCGCTTAGAGGAAGGGCTATCCAACTGAAGTTGTTTCATCAGACTCAGTTTTAAAGCTCACATATGCAAAAAAGGGCTACCCTTTCGGATAGCCCTTTCTCTAATGGGAGTCTGGCGATGTGCTACTCTCACATGGGGGTGAAAACGGGGCTCTCTGGAGCAGCGCTCCAGCCGTTTGAACGACTCAAGCTATGCTTGAGGCTGGGAATCCACTTTGTGATGGTTGACTGCGGAGTAGATTTCGCGCGGCAGCGCTTAGAATGGGGCCACCTTAATAATATTCGATAAATGCGTGGTTATTTTACAGGTATCAGAAACGAAAAAAGCCACCCTATTAAGGTGGCTTTATTCTAAATGGGAGTCTGGCGATGTGCTACTCTCACATGGGGAAACCCCACACTACCATCGCCGCTAACACGTTTCACT
>NZ_JAUORV010000017.1 GCF_030548205.1 Aliiglaciecola sp. 3_MG-2023
GGGCAGGATTCGAACCTGCGAAGGCTGAGCCGGCAGATTTACAGTCTGCTCCCGTTGACCGCTTGGGTACCCCTCCAGGATTGATGGTGCCGACTGCCGGAGTCGAACTGGCGACCTACTGATTACAAGTCAGTTGCTCTACCAACTGAGCTAAGTCGGCACTGCATCAAGTGGGTGCGCATTCTAGAGTAATGATCCTAAGGGTGCAAGAGCATATTTGGAAAAAATAAGGAAAAAATGCAGATTTATTTAAATAAATGGTTTAGTTGCCTAAAAAACCTACTGAAGACAAGAAATGGCGAAAATAATTGTGCTTTTTTACAGCAATTTTGAATAAATTTTTTTAAATTATTTTTCAGGAATAAAGCGACTTAATCCCTCTAAAACCAAATCAGGTTTAAATAACACTTTCTCATCAACACAATTTTCTAGTAATTCGCCATCACCGCCACACAAAAATATTCGGTAATCATCGGCATAACGACTAATTAATTTGCGAGTGCTGTGTAAAAATCCTTCTAACATAGCCAACCCTCCCATATTGACACACTCAGGAGTGCTTTTTCCGAGGGTTAAACCATCAGGTGTGTGATTATCACCAAATACTTTAGAAGTTTGACTGGTCACTGCTGTACGCATCAATTTAAAACCTGGGGCTATCCATCCGCCTAAGTGTTGTTCTCCCACTACCAGATCGCAGGTTGCCGCTGTGCCCAGATCTAAAATAGCTACTGGCAATTGGGTATGAAGACGCGCTCCTAATACCGCAAGCCAACGATCAACACCTAGCGTCTGGAACTGCTCATAGGCACAACTAATACCAAAGGCTGACGCTTGAGTAGTGACCTGTTTAAAGGGAACATTATGAGACAAACACAGCTGCTTAATTTTAAGTATTACCTCATCATTTTGCACACTGGCGGCGATTACATATTCAGCACTGCTAATTTGGCTTTTTAAATTTTCAATAGAATCACATACTTGAGTTGCTATTTTTGCACCTAAAGGATCAACTGCAGCGTACTTAATCCGGCTATTACCAACATCTATCAGTAATCGATTATGCGGGCCGGACACTGATTTCGCCTCCATGGTAAGTTTCGATTTTTCCGTCTCTTTCAAGCAAAAGAGCCCCGTCGTTATCAATCCCCTTCACTTTGCCAAACACACATTGATTACCAATCATTAATTTCACAGGTTTGTTGTAGAAGTAATCCAAATCCGCCCACTGACTAATGAAAGGTGTTAAACCTTTAGTTTCAAATATAACTAGTGCTTTGATTAACTCATCGATCAACGTTGCCGCGAGTTTATTACGGTCAATAACCAAACCTGTTGCTTGCGCCAAATCTATCCAGGGCTGATCAATTTCTAAGTCTTTGGTAGGTAAATCAATATTCAACCCTATCCCTAGAATACAATCACAGGCAGAGCCCATTTGCCCTTCCACTTCAACTAAAATACCTGCAAGCTTTTTATCTTGAAGATAAACATCGTTTGGCCATTTAAGCATTGCGCCTTTTACAGAAAGCGTTTGCAATGCCCTCACTACAGCAATACCTATTACTAAACTTAACCCGTTGATTGCCTGATATCCACCAGCAAAAGACCAGAACATCGACATATAAATACTAGAGCCATAGGGAGACACCCAAGTGCGTCCTCTTCGTCCTCTACCGGCTGTCTGGGCCTCAGCTAAACACACATAACCGTTGCTCGGAGTAACCTTCATATCTCTGATAAATTGATTGGTTGAATCGATAACATTTTGCACGTTAATTTGGGACTGCATGATTTGTGGTAATAACTGCGCAATTTTACGATGTTCTAATAAGGTTAAGGGTTTAGCTAATCGATAGCCTTTTCCTGTCACACTGAATATATCCAAACCTAAATCACATAGGCCTTTGATGTGTTTTGAAACAGCCGCTCGGCTCAATCCGAGTTCCTTTCCTAACACCTCTCCTGAATGGAATTGTCCGTCAGCCAAACGTTGCAAAATTAGGGTACGCGAAAAATTAAAGGTCACAGCTTTACCAACCCTTTGTTACCGATTAAATTGACTTCATTTTCTAAGTGGATAGAAAAAGTGCTTTCTACCTTAGCTTGAATATGACGGGCCATCTCTAACAACTCAGCGCCACTGCCTGTGCCATTGTTAGTAAGTACCAGGGGCTGGCTTGGGTGACACTGAATACCACCTATTTGTTTACCCTTTAATCCAAGATGGTCAATTAACCAAGCAGCAGGTACTTTAACGCTATTATGATCCACCGAATAACAGGGTAAATCAGGCCAGTCGCACTGCAAACTTGCAAAATGCTTATTGCTCACTAAAGGGTTTTTAAAAAAGCTACCCGCATTGCCAATATCCTTAGGATCGGGCAGCTTAGCTTGACGAATAGCGACCACTTGCGCAAAGATTTGTTCAGGGCTAGGTTGCTTCAGTTTGGCTAACTCGCCGTAGTGATTACATGCTTGCCAGCGTTTGGGAATATGCAGCACTACCTGAGTGATAATAACCTTCCCAGCTAATTGACGTTTGAAAATACTATCTCGGTAACCAAACTTACATTCTTCATTGGCCAGCACCTGTTGTTCGCCGCTGTCAATATCAATACATACAACTTGCTTAATAAATTGATTTAACTCAACACCATATGCACCAATATTCTGTATCGGAGCCGCGCCCACAGAACCCGGAATTAAAGCAAGGTTTTCCAATCCAAAAATACCGTTTTGCATGCAAAAGCAGACTAATTGGTGCCAATTTTCGCCACTATTGACGGTTAATTGAAAATAATCACTAAACTCCTTGATTGTCTTACCCTTGGAGTCCACTTTAATAACAGTACCGTCAAAATCCTCCAGAAAGACACAATTACTGCCTTCGCCTAGGATCCATAATGGTGCGTCAATGCTCTTTAGAATAGAGAAATCATTATCAACTGATATCAATTTTTTACTACGAGCAGATAGCCCAAAAGTGTGCAGGGGTGTGAGTGAATGCAAGGTTGCTTCCAAGATATTTTTGCACAGTTTAACGAAAATAAGCTATGGGTAACAAGTGTTGCGTTTAGTTTGCTCAGATAATTGCTTAGAATTTCAGCTAAATAGGTGCTTTATCCGGCTCAACTCCCCGAAAATAAAAAGCCCGATATGAATCGGGCTTAGTGCATTTTTAACTAGATTATTTATTGGTCTATTTCATGACTTTTTAAAATAAACGCAAATTCTTCTGCGTAATCGCGTAATCTGCCATAGCGACCACTATTGGCAAAATGTCCCGCCCCCATATTAATTCGCATGATAAGCAGGTTGTCATCAGTCTTTAATTCACGCATTTTAGCCGTCCACTTAGCAGGTTCCCAGTATGTTACGCGGGGGTCGTTTATTCCGCCGCTGACCAACATCGGAGGGTATTCCTTAGCTTCAATGTTATCGTAAGGAGAGTAACTTGCGATGAGATCGTATGCCGCAGAGTCTTCTATGGGGTTACCCCACTCTGACCATTCTGGTGGTGTTAACGGCAACGAAGCGTCGAGCATAGTATTGAGTACGTCAACAAAAGGCACGCCGAGAGTGACTGAGCGCCATAACTGTGGAGCTTGATTAGTAACCGCGCCCATTAATTCGCCGCCGGCGCTACGTCCTGAAATAGAAATATTACCCTCAGAGACATAGTTTTCTTTAATTAGATACTCAGCCGCATCAACAAAATCATTAAAGGCATTGTTGCGTTTTTCAAGTTTACCGTCCAAATACCATTGGTACCCCAAGATGTCACTACCGCGAACATGGGCGATGGCGTATGCAAACCCCCGATCCAATAAACTCAGTCTAAGGGTAGAGAAGCCCGGAGGAACCGTGATCCCATACGCCCCGTAACCATAAAGGTGCAATGGTTGTTCACCGTCCTTTTTGAACCCTTTTTTATACACCACTGAAATCGGGATCTCTACACCGTCTCTCGATGGAGCCATAAGACGCTCAGTAACGTACTGAGATTTGTCATAACCAGATGGAATCGACGTTACTTTTCTGGTTTGCAGGTTTTTATCGCTAACCTGATAATCAAACACAGTTTCAGGCGTTACCATAGATTCATAATCAACACGCACAAAGTCTTGTTCAAACTCAGAGCTATTGCCTAGAGCAGCCGAGTAAACTTGCTCAGGGAAAGCGATATCATGGGAGTTTCCCTGATAATCTAAGATTCGAATTTTATCAATTCCTTTTTCTCTGGCCTGCAATGCGATGAATCCCTTAAACGTTTGCATGCCTAATAGATAAAGGTCGTCAGTACCCTCGATTAGTGTCTGCCAATTATCGTAAGAGGGTTGGTCATCATCTACGCTTACAAACCGAAAATTCTTATGAGTATCGTTAGCTAAAAGGTAAAACTTACCATTTGCATGGTCTAGGGTGGCGGAAAATTCTTGTTCCCTGGCAATTAATTTAGTTGGCGTGGCTAACAAATCGTTACTCGGCAACACGTGATATTCAGTAACTTCTCGCTGTCCTGAAGCAAGAATTAAATACTCTTGATCGCTCGAGTAATTAAACCCTAAGAAAAAACCATCATCAGCTTCACTGATTAATATTTTATCCTCAGCTTGGGCACTACCAATTTTGTGAACATTTACACTTGCTGTTCGCCATTTGTCTTTCTCTAATTTGCCATAAATGATCGACTGGCTATCGGCACTGAATGCTACCGAGCCGCTGAGTTCAGTAACTTCATCTGTTAAGTATTTTCCTGTTTGCAGATCAATGATACGCGCTTTGTATCGTTCGGCGCCGTCGGTATTGAAAGAATACACTAACAAGCGATTATCCGGGCTCACATCCCAGTCACCTAAACTGAAATATTCAAAATCCTTAGCCAATTCAGTTTCATCTAGAATAACGGCTTCTTCACCCGTCGCAATATTTTTGCGACTGCGTGTACGGTATTCTTCCCCCTCGCGATAATGCCAACGATATTCGTATCCGTTGTCAATCCACGGAACGGACTCTTCCTGTTCGTTTGTACGTCCTTTGAATTCTTCAAAAATGGTATCAACTAGCTGCTTGTTTGGTGCTAAAAATTGGTCGAAATAGGCATTTTCTTCAGTCAAATAATCAATAATAGGCTTATCATTAACTTCCGGATAGCCGGAGTCTTTAAGCCAGTGGTAAGGGTCGTTTAGCGCTTTACCGTGATATTTTGCCGTATAATCTTGTTTAGCAGCCACAGGAGCTGCAACGGTGAGTTGTTTTAATCTGGGATAAGTTTGCATTTCGGGTTCTTTATCGTTTGCACAGGCGGTTAATAATAAAACCGGTGCCAGTATGGTGAGTGCTAAGCGCATTGGTCGAATGTCCCTATTTATTTTTTTTAAACGTTAATAATACGGTGCGTGAAAAAATTTACCAGATAAAATAAGTAACTTATTGTAAACCTAGATTTAAGATCCATTTCGAGACAAAGGAAAGCGCTCAAGAAGCTCATTAATGGCGACAGTCTGTGCTTTAGCTAAACTAGCACTATTGTCGGTTTTAAAGTCGTGATGATTCGTTGCTGACCAAACTAACCTATCGTTTATCAAAACTTTCATACTGACGACGGCCACGGGTATTTGATCTGCGCCTATGGGTAAACTCACTCCCCCTCCAATGCTTACGCCACCAGAACGTCCAAAAGAACCGGTGCCAAGGCCGATTGAAAAACTGCTGTCGTTTTCTCGGTAATCAATATAGTGGTCGAGTTCTACGAGCGCATCGGTATAACCAACGTCACCTACGAGTTTGTTATTCGCTTCTAAAAACTGCGACACTTGGCTAATAAGACGATTGGCACTCAAGCTGTCTTCTTGGTTTCGAGAGACCACAGAATAACTTTTAAAAGCACCAAAATTGGTATTTTGATCGGTGTCCATCACTATATTGTTTGAGCTACATGCACTGAGCAAACCAAGTCCAATACACAAGATCATGATCTGGCTTAGCTTTTCTGAAAAATTAGTAAATTGGCTTAACATGGGAATTCCTTGGTGTAATCAACTTTCAATTCATTGCACTATGAATTGATTAATACTCGAGGGAAACAAAAATGATCACTATGTATGACCCTAAGTTTAGCCACAAGTTTAGTTGAGTTTCACAAAGGAATACAATCCGCATGTCAGTGAATGACAATACGGATTGGTATATTTGTCTATTTTAAAGCGGTTTAAGAGGCGCTTAATTCGGCTTGTAATTGTTCGGTTGAGGACTTTTCAGACTGAACGAATTTACGCCATTGCTGCGCCATACCACGACTGGTAGGGTGTTTTTCTGCTTCAGCTAACTGATTTAACGCATCCACATAACGTTTCTGATTAAAGTAGGACATTCCCAATACCAGGTGGGTGGTACCCTGATTCCGTAAACCACCTTTTTCTAATGCCTTTTGGGCACTTTCAATGGCTTCTTCAAATCTATCCATATTTAACAAGATTTGCGCTAGTTGGGCATCCAGTTCGCCATCTTCAGATAAAGCAGCAGCAGAACGCATTACTGGAACTGCTTTTTCATTTTCTTTCGCAAGGGTCCATGTTTGCGCTAAAAACTTCAAGTTACGCAGGTTTTTCTCTAGAACGCCATTCTCCATGGCTTGTTCCATTAATCTGGCACCTTTGTAGGGTACTTGATGATAGTAATAAAGTTGCGCCAAATTGAAAACGTCTGAGGCTTTATTGATGTAATCACTTTGGTAAGCAGCTTCAAGAATCGCAAGCTGTTTCTTTTCAAACCCTAACTCACCATACATGCCTGCAAGTTGCACCCAATACTCTGGACGATCAAATAGCTTAACCATCTTTTCCAGCACTTTAGTAACTTTTTCAGGCTGCTTTAATTCATAATAAATAGCCCGCTGTAATACATACCAGTTTTCGTCTACCTTATAGCCTTCTTCACTATTTTCTTGCTGCAAAATCGCTTCATTAATATATTCAGATGCGGCTTGATAGTCTTTTTTCTGGTACATAGCTTGCGCTTTAAGCACTAAATTTTTAACCGGTAACTTACCTGGCTGTAACGCTTCCCACCGTTCAAGGTATTCAATGGTTTTGTCATAGTTACCACGCATCATTTGCAACTGAGCCAAACTAAACAACGTGCTCTGCTCAAATGATTCAGGGATAGGCTGTTGCTCTACAACAGTTTCAAATGACGCTATCGCTTTGTCATAATCTTCCGCATTGTAGTAAATAAAGCCATAGAAATTATGTAGCATAGCCAACTCATAGCTATTCATTGAGCTTTCTTTTGACTTTACTACATCTAATATTTCTAGCGCCTCTTCGGTATTACCTTCATCGGCGACTTTTTGTGCTCTTGCCAATTGGTCGTACACACGAGTACGAAGGGCTGGCGTTCTGCGCGTTTTTCTTTCACTTGCACTGTTATCTTGAGCAACCGCCTTTGGAGCAGTGACAAATGAAGATACCAGTGTAAATGAGCTTGCCAATAAGATGGCTAAAATGCATTGTGTTATTTTCATGCGTGCCTCTTAGTTAACCATCAATCTGGAAAGTAATGCGGTTTTGCACACCAGACACTTCAGCTGGTTCACCATTGACGACTCTCGGTTTATATTTGAATTTCATAGCCGCATCCATCGCCGCTTGATTGAAAATATCCGGGGGCGTAGCTTCGACTACGCGAATGTCTTTTACCGCCCCTAATTTAGATACCGTAAATTCAACAATTACAAAGCCTTCAATACCGCGAGATAACGCTCTGCGCGGGTACACTGGCGCAACTTTAACGATAGGAAGATATTCACCATCACCAGACTCTAGCGCTAATCCCCCACCCAGGGCCACATCGCCACCCACATCAGCTTCAAACGCTATGCCGCTGCCATCAGCATCAGGCGTAGGTGAATCCATTTGCGGTTGTTCCATCTGTGGTGGCGGCTCTTTAGGTGGTGGTGGCTTACGTGGTTTGCGATCTTTTTGCTCCACGGTTTCTTCTTTTTTCAGGCGCACGAAATCAAGTACTGCACCAGGCTTAGGGTCTTCTAACGTCTGGTCACCACTGGCGATAAGCGCTTGCATTAAGAAAAACAAACTTACCGTGATGAAAAACGCCACTACAACTGCCAGAAGGAGTCTTGCCATTATATTTTACTCTTGTGCTGCGATAGAAACGTCGTAGACACCCGCGGCTCGCGATGCATCCATGACTTTAATAAGCGTTTCAGTGGTCGCTTTGCGATCAGCTTGAATCACCACAGTACCTTGTGGGTTTTCGGCTTTTAAGCGTTCAATGTTTGCTTGCACTGCGCGCACGTCGACTCTGCGTTTATTAATCCAAATTTCACCTTTGTCGCTAATTGCCACTAAGATGTTTGCACGATCTTTCTTCACTGCTGTTGCCGCTTCAGGTCGGTTTACATCGATACCTGATTCTTTAACGAATGATGCAGTTACGATAAAGAAGATCAACATGATAAATACGACGTCCAACATCGGTGTCATATCGATTGTTGCTTCTTCTTCTTCAACTAAATTCTGAATTTTTCTCATAAATACTCTTTCTTCACGCAGGCCTAAGCCCTAGCGTTGAATCTCCAATGCATCTTCTAGATGTAAACGTTCGGTTTTTGCAGTTCGCGTTAGCCATGTAGACGCAAATACGCCAGATAACGCCCCGACCATACCAGCCATTGTTGGTATAGTGGCTTGGGAAACCCCTGCGGCCATAGAACGGGCATTACCACCGCCAGACATTGCCATTACATCAAATACCACTATCATTCCCGTTACAGTTCCCATTAGTCCCAATAAAGGACATAGGGCAACTAGTGCCTGAATAATGGGCAAACTGAAACGCAACTTAAGACTGACTCTGGAAATCATTGCCTGTCTAATTTGATGGGCATTCCATGAGTTTCGATCACTCCGAGCTTGCCACGTGGAAATGGTCTGCTTTTTAAATTGCTTATGACCATATGTCACATAGAAAATCCGTTCGAGTATCAAAATCCACATCACGAAAATCAGTGCACCGATTATCAGAAGGATAATCCCACCCGTTTCAGTGAAGTCTCTTATTGATTCAAAGATTTCTACAAACATCGTCTTATGCCTTTGTGCCAGACTGAGTTTCTGCTCTTTCGGCAATGACTCCCGCTGCTTGTTCTTGCAATATCGCTACGATATTTTTGCTTTGGGTATTAAGCAGTGCATAAAGCAGTGTGGTAGGAATTGCGACAACCAAACCTAGAACAGTTGTAATCAATGCCGATGAAATACCGCCGGCCATAATTTTCGGGTCGCCTGTACCAAATAACGTAATTTGTTGGAAGGTCACAATCATACCGGTCACCGTTCCTAGTAATCCACCTAGAGGAGCGACGACTGAAATCATCTTCACAAGCGTTAAGAAACGGCCTAGTTTAGGTACTTCAGCTAAGATTGCCTCGGTCAAATGCAATTCCAGGGCTTCAGTGTCAGCATTTGGATGCTCATCTTTTACTTTAAGCACTCGGCCTAAAGGATTGCCTTCGGAGATTTTGCTAGATTTGAGTTGCGAATTCACTTTCGCACCTACAAGGGTTAGTACTACAAAGCGCCAGAAAGCAACCAAGATACCTACAGCTCCGACAGCAATAATAATGTAACCTACAAGGTCACCTTGATGGATACGTTCTTCAAGACTTGGCGCTTGTACTAGCAAGCCTAAAATAGTGCCGCCTGTTGGATCTAATCCGAAAGAAACCAATTCTCCATCAGAACTTTGTAAGGCTGCTGCGCTGCTTGTATAGCGGTCTGCAGGTTGACGAATTAATTCAGCTACAGTATCAGTTTCGCCTTCGTATTTAAGGTATTTACCGTCAGAAACCAAAGCAAAAGGTCCAACTCGAACCACTTCTTTGTTAACTTTAGCGCCACCCGCTTCAACAACATCGGTAGTGAATTTAGTCACCTTACCTGATTCAGTCATTTCACGCTGAATTTCAAACCACACACGTTCTATTTCTTCAATTGAGGCCAATTTAGAACTAGTCCCCATTGATTGTGCCATCTCATCTAAAAACTCAGAACGACCGGAGATTTGCGCAGAAACCGTTGAGTTATAAAATTTATTCTTGGTGTCACCAGCAACCTGCTGCAACACACCGAATAATTCTTTTAAAGAACCCAGGCGTTTATCTAAAGCGTCATTCAAATCAGCTAATTTGAACTCATTTTCTTCGAATTGTGTTTCTAGCTTCTCTGACGTATTCAACTCACCATTGCGCTTTGAGGTTACGTCTCGTAGCATTTGATCTTGCTCTGCGCGCTTTTGTACAAACTCTTTTTCACGCTGAGTATTCTGTTGGTTCTGTTGATATTGGCCTTGCTCTAATTGTTTAAGCAATGCATCTAAATCTAGTGGTTTACTTTCCTGAGCGAAGGTAGCTCCGGCAAAAGTAGCGACCAAAAGAACAGCAGTATTTCTAAATAATTTTCTCATGGTGTCTACTCTCTTAATCCGTAATCGCAACTGGTAACATCAACAAATCAGGTGCCATTTGTTTCTTGGCCATTCTCAGACCTTTAGTGATTTGGGTGCGGTAGTCAGAAGAAAGAGGTTCCCACTGACGAGTTTGTTTATTCCAAATTCCCTGCATACTTGCATCACGAGTTTGGTATATAAGCGCTGTTCTGCCGATACGCAGGAAGTCCACGTTTCTTTCCTGGCCTTCAATAGTGTGCAAACCAGGATAAGCTTCTAAGGTGCGACCGTAATCCATTTCAACTTGATAAGCTTCCATTACGCGTCTGAATTTTTCTGAAGGAGCAACGTCTGCACGGTCCATCATGTTACGTAGATCAATGATGCGGTTAGCGCGCTCTTCGCCTAAAAACGGCACATCTAATTCCACAAACTGTGCTAATCCATCAATCATGCGAATCATCAAAGGGGTAATCTGACGCTCAATAACACTGACTTCATCAATCGCATTATTTAAATCCAACATTTCCTGTTGTTGATTGGCGATTTGCTTTCGCAGTTGCTCGTTGTAAACCATCAAGCCGTCAATTTCTTTGTTGATAGTTTTAAATTGCTGCAACTTGCTGCCAATTTGATCAGTAATATTGTTGATCTTTGATTGGGAATCAGCGGCAGATTCATTAATTTCAGCTGCGGCATCAACCACAGGTTGCAATTCTTTGTCCTGCTGCGCAACGGCAGCTTGACCAGTCAACAGACTAACGAACAGTGCTGCAGACAATGTTTTTATAAGTTTCATACAATCAAACCCTAGAGTGGAATCGGGTTGGTTTACAACCAACAATAAAATCTGAGGGCAAGGATAGGGGCATAGTGTGACAGTATTATTACAAAACCTAATAGAATGTAGATAACTACCGCCGAATCAAAAAATGAGCTAAATAAGGAACATAAGCAGCTGTTTTTAATAACTAAAGTGTGTTTTCAACTGTTCGTATCTAAAGTTTTATTCGATAAAATCAGAGAGCAAAAAACTATCATCAACAGGTCGTTTTTTACGGTTATGTGACAACTTCGCTGAATTTTTAGGCAACTAACTAGAAAAACCGATAAAAATCAGTAATTTAACAAAAAAGTGAATCACAAAAGCTAACAAACAGAGGTAGCTAAGCAGAGGAATACCAGAACATGATTATTGTGTTAATTTAGGCAATCAGAAGGACAATTGAAGTTCAGCAAACCAATACATGGTAGAGGTTACCTAGCGCAGGTTATAAAATTTCATATAAAAGCAGTCATCTAACTATTTGACTGCTTTCACGTTTAATTTATTACATTAAAAGTGTTTAATTAAGGTCATAGGTTTCTGTATATAAATGGATAGTGGGCCCTTGATCACCGCGCTTAAACTTAGCTCCTTGCTTGGCCACACCATTTTCATCGTAAAATGAATGCCAATCATTGCGCACCAGAGTTCCGTCTTTCATTTTGGAAATTTCCACATGTTGAAGTAAGTATGACTTACCAATAGTGAAGCACTTTTGGTGCGTATTAACCCCTGAAAAACGCGCAAATTCAGGAATCCAATGATAGGTTGCATTGCAACCGGCTACCGTGGAAAGTTCGTCCATTTTGATAGTTTCAAAGGCTTCAGGATCATCACCTTTTCCCCAAAAAGACAAGCCATGCTTTATGTTTTTGAAAGAGTATAAATCTACTTTTAAATTTCCAAAGTCATTACGATATAAGTGCCAAATTTGATTACGGTCGGGTCTGACATCGGGTTGACTGGTTTCATAATAGATCCAATAGCCATCATTGCGTTTATGCCAAATGCGTTGGAAACGTAGTTCGCTTAATCCCCAACGTGGTTCTGCTTTGGCGGCGAGATCTTTATCCCGTTGTTGAACATTTGTAGTAAAGCCTAAATGCCACTGGACGAATTTCTTTAACATTGTTTCGTCTTCAAGGTTTTGAGCTTGAGCAGACAACAGTCCTGCTGCAGAGATCACTAAAGTTATCAGTAAGTTTTTTATGATTTTCATAACTATACGCCTTTGTAAATTATTATATATGCTCTGAACATACCAACTGAAAACCATCAGCAGCAGTCTAAATATGAGTAAGCAGCAATTACCCTGATCGGATAATTAAATTTATAGTACACAGCAAAAACACTAAAGCAATATCATTATGGCAATAGCTCTAGAGATGTTATCTCTATTTTCTGATGATTAAATGAGGAAAATATACTTAAGAAGAAACGTAAAAAGAACAGTGAAAAAAGTAATTCAGGGGCGCCCTCCCCCCATGGAATAGCAACTTTCAAGGATCAGTAGAGTGGATGATTAAAAGCTAGTCACTATTAAATGCAAGCTAATTTCCCGAGTAATAATATTCGCAAATTCTAAATCAATTAATAATGTTACAAATTATTAGTACTGACAATCGCTGCCTTTGAAAGTTAGATGATCCATTTTGGGCTAGCTCTCACCAGTATTCACTTCCTAATTCTATTCATTCATTTTGCACAGTTTCTGCACTTTTGTTTTGTATCTTTACTGTCTATTTAGATACAGCGTATTAATCAACCTCAGAGTATTCGCAGTTGATGCGTAAGAAAATTAAAGGACTTATAATGCTGAAACAATTTCACTCAAACTCTTCCTACACATTGAATAATATTGTAAAACTAAACTTAGTGATTGTTATCTTCGCTTCTTTACTTTGGTTAACCGCTTAATTATTTAGACACCCATAATTTGAGGATAATTAATTAGACACCCAAGTTGATAATTAATTAGACACCCAAGTTGATGAATAAGCGATCCTAAAACCAACCGCTAAAAACAAAACGATGCTCTTTATTATTGCTTTGAATGAGAGTTCGAATAGAAAACTGAAATAATGGGGCTATATAAAGCGATTACATTCTTTTAGCGCGTATTGCAGGCAGCAAAAAATTACCTATGGTTAGGATGATTAAAACAAATTTGGATGTTTTTTTGTTTAGGAGTGTTGTAATAAAGCTTTGGCCTTTGCTATTCCACGTATTCGTTGATGGCCAGTATGCTGTTTAAATTGGTACATCATTTGTTCATTACCTACTGCTGAGTAAAAATGTTTTTCAAACTCTGTAGTAAGCGTAAGCCATTGCTTCGAGTTTAATCCAAGACTTTCTAAAATAGGGCTATACTGCTGTTCAATATAACCAGTTTTGTCTTCTCGAATGCACCTGCCTGTGCAGTCTACGAGTTCACAATAATCAATTAAGCTAAACGCAATACCTTTAGTTGTATCTTGTTTGTGATTTCCCACAAATTGCATCAAGTTTTGAGGTTGTTCACCTTTAATTAAAGCCTGAATACGTTGTTGTATGCTGGTGTATTTTGAGGTTTTTGGTGTTTTTCGTAGCTTCGCCCGGATAGGGTTTAGATCTACATAGGCCATGCAGGCGAGGACGGCCGATTCGTCTAACAAAGCCTGAGATTTAAATCTACCTTCCCAAAATCGTCCAGTGCACTCATCTTCTTTGTTTGCTTCTCTGGCGATGTATTCATTGAGGTTACGCATGAACCAACTGATGTCGTACAAGCGTTTACGATAGATGTTAATCGTTTCATGTAAAGTGAGTAGCTCACTTTGACTGAGTGACTCGCCATTCATAAATCGTTGACTAAGCAAGGTACCTTTGTGCAGTTGATGCCAACGATACAGGACTTCTTTCGGTGACCAAGTGGCTGCATCTTGTTTATCAACACATAAAACAATATGGGTATGATTACTCATGACAGCATAGGCACATACATCAATTGCAAAAACATTGGCCAAATGCATCAAACGCCGCTCTACCCAACCTCGTCTATGTTCATAACTTTGTCCCGTATATTCATCTTCACCGCACAAAAATGAGCGACGAACACACCGGGAAACGCAATGGTAATAAGGCGTATCAACAAGACTAATTTGAGATTTACGTGACTGCGGCATAACGAACCATCCATGGTTGTTTTAGTAATCTAAAGCTTAGAACAAATAGAAAAAACTGCCACAACTTCTTGGTTGCCTTATTTAAAGTGGGTGTCTCGTTAAGGATCTACTCATTAAGGCTATTTATAAAATTCTTAGTATGGATGTCCTGAATAAGAGAAGAGATTGTGCTTAGTTAGTGTACACCCTCCTCTATTTATTTAAGCAAGTTTGGTAAACAACATTCACGCAAAATGGTAATGAAGTTGGTAATACAATCACTTACGAGTTTGGTAATATAATTTATATCGATTGGTTGATATATTGGTTTTCATTGAGTATATTACCATGTAACAATAAGGTAACATCATCTTAACAAGCGAACCGCGACCATATGTCCGCATTAAAAACCAACGGAGAACTCGATATGTCGTTGATATCAGGGAACAACACCAAATTAGTCTATCAAAAAGAGCTTTTTACACTTACCCCCGCCGCAAAATGGGTTAAGGCTGCAATTTTTGCTTCTGTAGCTGGCTCATTTGCGTTTTCAGCAACCGCACAAAATTCACCTACTGAAGATGAAAACAATGCAGACAACGTCGAAGTTATCAATGTCGTTGGTACCCGAAAAACAATTCAAGACCAAATTGCAATAAAACGTGAAGCAACGACTGTTGTAGACGGGTTATCTGCTGAAGATATAGGCGATTTACCAGCACTTTCAATTGGTGAAGCATTAGAGTCGATTACAGGTGCAGCATCTCACCGTGAGAATGGTGGAGCCACTGAAATTACGATTCGTGGTTTAGGTCCCTTTTTAAGCGCCACGCACATAAATGGTCGTGAGGCGACAAATGGTAGTGGTGACCGTTCAGTTAACTTCTCCCAGTTCCCATCAGAGCTAATGAAAAAAGTGGCTATCTATAAAACCCAAGACGCCTCTATGATAGAGGGTGGTGTTGCCGGTGTTATAACCCTAGAAACACTTAAACCACTAGATTACGGCAAACAACGTTTTCAAGCTGAAGCGAAACTTAACTATAACCCAGATCAAGCTGACGTCGAGAACTCACTCCAAGGCGATTTGGGCTACCGAGGTACAATAAGTTATGTTGACCAGTTCGACTTTGATAACGGAGCTGCAGTAGGTATAACTGTGGGTTGGCAACGTCAAGACATCAGTCAACCAGAAGCTGAATATCGTAGCTCTAGTCCTTCAGGTTCATCGTTATGGGCTTGTTTAAATGATCCAACAAATACGAATGAAGGATTTTTCCGCGGCGCTGCTGGCGACTGTGAAGACCAAGTTAGTGGAAGTAGTAACCAAGGTTACAATTCTGAAATCGATCCTGAGACCGGCAGAGCAATCGATTACGGTACCCCATATGCGTGGACTGGCTCAAGCCGTAGTTTCCGTCAAAACGAAACATCTGATGAAAGGGATGCTTTGTTTTTAGGGTTACAATTTCAACCAAATGAAGCTTGGGATATCAATTTCGACGCACAAATTTCTGATCGCACCCAAGCAGAAGCACGTCACGATTTAATCTTCTTACAGAAACGTGTTACGCCTGGCGTAACCGGAGAGAATTTAATTACTAACAGTGTTGGCGGTATTTTACACTGGGAAGGAGAAGAACGCATTGAATCTGCGGGAGAGCAATTTTCTCGAGAAGAAAACTACCGTGGATATGGTTTAAATGTCGAACATTATGTAAATGACAATCTCACCATTCGTGGCGATATTTCATATTCGCAAACCAAGCGTGAGGAATTACAAATATCCAACCGCGGCAGAACTGCGGGTCGTCCATTCATTTCTTGGGATATGGGTGAACAAATACCGAACTTTACGGTCACCAACTTCGATGTAACTGATATTTCTAATTTTACAGATAGTTTACGCACCCGTCTTGACCGTGAAAACGTTCGGGATAATGAAATTACTTCAGCTAGACTTGACTTCGATTATGCATTAGAAGACGGAGCCTTCACCAGTATTCAAGGTGGATTACGCGTATCTGAACTTTCTTTTGTTCAATACGGTGGAAGTAACGGTAACGGTTCTAGAACCGAGGTTAACTTAGATGAAACCGTAACGAACCCAATCGATGTGCTTGAAAGTTGTCAAATTGACTTTCCTGAATCAGGCTTCTTATCAGGCGTATCTGACGGTGATCTTGTTACCAACGTAGACAGCGACGGTAATGTTAATAGCAGTGGCACTGGCTCTTCATGGGCCACCTATGACAACGTATGCTTCTCACAAGCAGTGGCTGCTTCTGGTGGGGTGGCGTTTGGTTATCCAGATGTAGAGTATGAAAATCAAGGTACAATTGACGTAACTGAGAAAACCTCAGCTGCATACGTTATGGCTAGCTATGATACCGAAATGTTGGGTAAGTTCATCCGAGGTAACTTCGGTGTTCGTGTTGTAAAAACTGAAGTCACATCTGTCGGCTTTAGACAAGGCTATGTGTTTACGCAAGATCCGTTAACTGATTTATGGAGCTCTTCAGTAGCAGGTGATATTGAACGCGCGGTTTCAGAAAGTGATTACACTGAGGTGCTACCTAGTTTCAACTTGGTAGTCGACTATAGCGAAGACATTCTATTTAGAGCAGGGGTTTATCGTGGTATGTCTCGCGCCGATCCTGCGGATTTAAGTTATGACCGCACAATCGAAACCGACGACCAAGCTGAAGCAACTTCACGGGAAGAATTATTAACAGGGGTAAATGGGTCTGGTAATCCAAGCACTAAACCTCTCATGTCATGGAACTACGATGTAGCAGTTGAGTGGTATCCTAATGAAGACTCAATCGTTGCGTTCGGTTTCTATTACAAACAATTTAATGGTGGCTTCCAGCAACAAACAGAATTAGAGAGCTTCACCATAGATGGAGTTGAAGTTGGATTACCCATTACCAACTCAGTAACCACTGATACAAGCAGTGACTTATTCGGTTTAGAAATGTCGTTGGCATATCGCTGGGATAATGGATTAGGGGTTAAAATAGGCTACAACTATGCAGACTCAGACTACGAGTTTGAAGATAGCCTTTACGGAGATACTTTCGTTACAGATCTAGACGGTGTAACCACTCAACTAAAAGAAGGCATTGTAGAGCCTGGTAACGTTCCAGGATTCTCAGAACATGTATTCAGCGGGCAAGTCTATTACCAAATCGGTGACTTCGATACCGCTCTAATCTACAAGTATCGTAGCGAGTACTTCCAGCCATATACAAGTAACGGCACCAGACTTCGCTTTGTTGATGAAGCTGGAGTTTGGGAAGCGCGTGCATCTTATAAAATCAATAAACATTTCCGTGTAAAAGTATCCGCAATTAACTTGTTCAGTGAACCTAAGTCTCAAGATTTCTTCACCATCGGTAATACGGGTGAAGTGAATGACTACGGTCCTCGTTTGTTCGCAGGTATTAGCTTTAAATATTAATCACGCACAATGCATAGTTAGGATACACATGGAAACTACCAATTTTGTTTGCTAGCTATGCGAAATAAAAGAATAATTTTCAGGAGTAGAAAGCATGTTTAAGAAAAAACTTATACCCCTCGTCGTCATGACAGCCTTAGTAGGCTGTACTGATGATGATAAGGCTGAGTTGGATGGCAATACTCGCGGAAGTGTCGCAATCTCCGGTAGCGAATTTTTCGCCGGCGCTACACTAACAGCAACGGTTACTGATGCCGATGGAATTGAAAGTCCAATCACTTATGCTTGGTCAACAGGCGTGACAGGCGACACATACACTATTACCGAAGCCGACGAAGGCACGGTTGTCTCGGTGTCTGCTAATTATACTGATAATGCAGGTTTCACCGAAGGAGTGGGTGCATCCACTCCCACGATCAACCCGACACTCAATGTAACAGCTAACGTCGTTAAGGGGCCCGTAAATGGAGCAAGTTGTGACATTTATGCACTAGATGATAGCGGAGCAGCAGTTTCTCCTGCGCAAGCAACTGCGACGACTACAGATACAGGTGAAGTGACTTTTGCGGATGTGCATTTCGAAGGCAACGGACTGATATCATGTACTGGTGGTACTTATACTGACGAATCTACAGGTGAAACCTTAGATGCGCCTATGCTTAGATCTGTGGTGGATGTAGTTGAAAGCACAATTGATGAGAATGGCGATGTGCAACCACCACCAACCTATGTTGTCTCTCCTTTGACTGAAATGGCTGTTCAATCCGCAGGTTCTAATTTAAATGATTTTGCGACAGTTGTTGAAGGGATTAATGCCCGTTTTGGCATTCGCTTTGATGTCACTGAGATTGCTCCTACCACAGTTGGCGTTGAAGCCCTTGGAGCAGATGGAGCAGAAAATGCCGACAGATACGGTTCGGTATTAGCCCTTTTGTCACAGCTAGATGCTGACGATGGGGATAAAGATTTAGCTGCAATTTTAGCCGACCTCGTTACCGACATCGCAGACGGTACCTATTCTGATGCTACCTTAGATGCATTTGAAATGGCACAAACCAACCTGCAATCTACTTCAGAAGTTGCAGGTGACGTTGACGTAAGCCTACTTGACGTAATTGGTGCAGCAATTGGCTACAATAATGATCCCGTTACCGCAATAATAGGTGGAGTGCTAAGTGCGACTGTGCAAAATACAGAAACGGACACGTTTACAGCATCCGCTACTGTCACAGATCCAAACTTTGAAGAAGATGCTTTCATCGAGCAAACAGATGTCGTGCTTGATTATGGTACTTTCAGTATTACCGCAGGCGGTGAATGGTCTTATTCAGTCGACACTGCAAATGACACAGTGGCTAGTCTTGAAGTAGGTAACTCCGTCAACGACATTGTTACTATTTCAACAATAGATGGTACCACAGCTGACATTGATGTTCGTATCGCAGCCCTAACTCAAGTGGTTCAGATTTCTGACACCGGTGATGATACTGGTGAAATTAGATTTGGCGTCGATAACTTGCGTCAAGGTAAACTTAGTGCCTCATTTTCTAAAGAAGTCGCCCTAGGTAGTGATGGCAACAACAAAGATGCCTATATTACGCTTTACGGCTCTTCAGGTAGTTCTAGTGAATCACTAATCGATTTACGTATTCAAGGCAGTCAAACTGATGCAGACGGAAATCCGATAGATCCTCGTTTCTTAGTGCGTAACACCGACAGCGACGCTTACCCAGGGATTATGATTACCGCTCCCTTCGTTGAAGAGCAGTTTTATGATGTAGAAATAGCCTGGGATTTAGACGCAACAGAACAACTAACAGTCACTATAGACGGTGAAGTTATTGGAGGTGGCTCGTTCTCAACAGCAGCCGTTGTTGATACAGACTTCACAGATTTAGACCAATGGTTTGCTGACGGCGTACAAGTTATCCAATTTAGATTTGGTGATAACGACAGAACCATACCTTTTGGTTCATTCTATGTTGACAATATTGCGATTTATTCCGATACAGATGGCACCGAAAGTGTCTTTGAAGATGATTTCGAAAGTTATGATATAGGCGAAACTTTAGATGGTGATAGTAGTCTTTACGGTTTAGCTATTTACTCGGAAGTTGCGGTTTTTGACATTGGCGATGGCTCTGCGGAACCCACACCTGCAGCTTTCTTCGATTTAACTGCAACAGTTGCAAGTGATACTTCTGTACCGTTAACAGGTACTGTTAGTGTAATTGATCCAGATGCCGGTGAAGCCTTTATCGTTGAATCCACGATTACAGGCACATATGGCTTGCTAACAATACTAGAAGACGGTTCTTGGACTTATACCCTTGATACTGCCGATCCAACAATCGCAGCCCTTGAAGTAGGCGAACGTGAAACCGACACAATCACCATTGAATCTGTCGACGGAACAACGGCAGAATTGGTTATCACTATTAACGGCACCATAGTAGTTGATACAGGGTCAGACAAAGCCGCAAGAATCACTGATTCTTCCACGGAAGATGCGGGCGAGTTAAGATTTAAACCTGATGATGCCATTGTAAAAGGTAGAATGACTGCAACGGTACACAGAGAAGCAGGCGCTAAAGCAGAAGACCCGTCGGAAGATGCGCAAATTGCAATATTCGGTTCTAGTACTAGTACCAGTAACGCAATAGCATATATTTCATTAGATATTAGTGGCGATGATTATGACCTGCGCGCTGATGGTTCTTCTAGTGGTGGCGGTTCTACTGCTGGATTTGCAGAAGGCCAAGATATCGATTTCGAAATATCTTGGGATGCAACCGCTGCAAGCGATACAGTCGCCCCATTGGTCACCGTAACAATCGACGGAACAGTCGCGTTCGAAGGTGAATTTTCTTCACCCAGTGCTGACCTTTCAGCGGTAAAAGATGGGGTACAAACTGTATTCTTCAGAATTGGCGGTACCAGTGATGTAACGGCCTTTGGTTTGATTGTTGATGACGTTAAGTTGTATTCATCAGACACAGGATCAGAAGTTGAAGTATTTAGTGACGATTTTGAATCCTATACAGTGGGTAACTCCTTAGATCCCAATGCAGATACTGCAGATACTGCACCTATTGCAGATGCAATTGTTGAAGCCAACACCCCATACAATAGCAACTCATTTGAAGCTTTTGTTGTGGAGACGGGAAGCACAGAAGAAAATAGTCAGTATGCAATTATTACTGATTCCTCGACTGAAGATGCGGGAGAATTAAGATATAAGCCGGATGATGCCATTGTAAAAGGCAGAATGACAGCCACAGTACAAAGAGAAGCCGGTGCTAAAGCTGAAGACCCGTCGGAAGATGCGCAAATAGCAATATTCGGTTCTAGTACTAGTACCAGTAACGCAATAGCATATATCTCATTAGATATTAGTGGCGATGATTATGACCTGCGCGCTGATGGTTCTTCTAGTGGTGGCGGATCAACGGCTGGATTTGCAGAAGGCCAAGATATTGATTTCGAAATATCTTGGGATGCAACCGCTGCAAGCGATACAGTCGCCCCATTGGTCACCGTAACAATCGACGGAACAGTCGCGTTCGAAGGTGAATTCTCTTCACCCAGTGCCGACCTTTCAGCGGTAAAAGATGGGGTACAAACTGTATTCTTCAGAATTGGCGGTACCAGCGATGTAACGGCCTTTGGTTTGATTGTTGATGACGTTAAGTTGTATTCATCAGACTCAGGTTCAGAAGTTGAAGTATTTAGTGACGATTTTGAAACCTACACCGTAGGTAACTCCTTAGATCCCAATGCAGATACTGCTGATACCGCACCGATAGCAGGTGCTATTGTCGAAGCCAATACGCCATATAATAGCAACTCATTTGAAGTGGTAGTTGGAGAAAGATAAGTTATAAGGGTGGATAACCTCCACCCGAACTTTAATCACTTAAGAGACCGACGGCTCACCCCGTCGGTCTTTTTTATTTAGCTACGAAAATCCTTGTGTCGCTGCCTTATATTCCCAAGTTATCACTAGCCTATTCTAAATAAGTCGCCTGATGGCACTCTGCTAAGTAATATATTTTAGAGCCGCAAAATTACTAACACGACCTATATTGCGCCCTCTATTCTCTTCTGGGTGCAATTTTCTGACCTCACTTTGCTGTCCTCCTTACACTTTCACTCATTGAACTACTTTTGGATGAAAGCAGACTGGAAAATTTATTCAGTGTAGCAGCCTCTTAAATTTAACTTTATATAGTAATTAAATTCATCTTCGAAAAAATAAGGTAATCATCCAAATTTTATTATCAATTAAATTGGGAGTTAGTTGAAAGACTTATCAAAACCTTCAGCACTCTCCTTGGATTATTAATTTACCTTATCCTATATTTAAATGGATGCTAGCAAGCTGATATTGTGAATCAACAAAGCTTTGATGTAAGCGGCATTAAACGGAAGTACTTCAAATTATCTCAAGAAAAAAATGGAAGGAGATACGAGATGAAAACTCTCACCTATGGATGTTGTCTTTTAGTTACAACCTTTTTATTCAGCAACAGTGCATTTGCCCACGTTGAAACTGGGCGCACTGAATTCGCAGTCGATAAAATTATTGCTGAAAGCAGTTTTAACGAACCCACCTATATAGATACGGTAAAAACGGAAAACCTGACCCTCATCACCCCAGTTTTTAACAAGGGCATAAATTTCACCCTTTATATTGACTCAAAAGGAGATAAGGTATTTTTTCCTTTTGAACGAGAATCAAGAGTTTTTACGGATGAAGTTGCTCTGATGGATTTTATGAAAAAGCATTTTAGTTACGATCCTGAAAACAAGGAGAAGGGACTATCTGGCACGTATTTGTGGGAAGGAGCCAGCTATTTCTATGATCCTAAAATAGCTATGAATTACTTGATTAATGATCCTATTTTGGCATTTGTGGGTGGGCCGAAAGGCACCATTTTAGTAGCAGGAAAAGAAATGTGCATCGATCCTGATGGTAAATGTGACGAAGGGTACGCAAGTTATCTGGAACCTGTTGGAAAATTAACAGCACCAACCCAATTAGACCATTGTGGTCGTGAATTTGCTGGTACGCCTGTATGTGTTCTACATCACACATTTTGGAATAAGACCTGGTGGTTTGGTGATTACGTCAGGCATGGGGTCAATGCAAGATTCACAACGTGGGGAGCACTACCATCCAGTGTGCTAGATTTGTCGGGGAGATTAATGACTGCAATATACGACCCATTCGGTATCATTATTGTGGCGCCACCCACAGTGGGTGAAGATTTTGCCGAGAGTGCTATTTTTTGTTATGGAAATTGTGATGCCCCCATTTTAGATGCTTACGCAATGTGTGGTCAGGGAAGAGTGTCCGACCCCGATGTGTCAGGAACCAGAGAAACAGGCAATGGCCCTGGAAACAACGTCTCAAGAACGACTTGCCCTTGAATCATGTGATAGCTCTCATGCTGGCACTCGTTATTGTCAGCATGACGTCAGTTTCAGCTACTGATAGCAAGCCGCACTGGTGGTATCGCTTGCATGTGTCTAACCAGCCCACTTGTGTCGCTGTGGCAGTGGAAGAACACTGGCTCATTACGCCCTGGCATTGTGTACAATTACCAGGGCAATTCCAAACATTCGAAAAAAAAACATTGTTTGTTAAAGGGGTGGACGGAAAGAGTATCAAGATAAAAAAAGTAATTACTCCATATAATCGATATCGCCACTTAGGTGACATTCAAGGCAGGGACATTGCACTTTTACAATTGAATACAAAGTTAGAGAAATGGCTCCCATTAAGCCAACATGTAAAACGTCTAAAAGCTCCCTTAACGGTAGCTTTAATCGATAGCCAAAGGGTTCACTTTCTTAAAATCACTCCGCTTCAAATAGAAAATAAGCTGATACTTACATCAAACATTACTTGCAAGGGGGACTCTGGTGTACCTTTAATAGACGAACACCACACTCTAGTAGCAATTGCCTCTTGGCATTCTGGACGGCGTTGCAACGAAACAGGCAATATATCCTTTTTTAATCGGGTAGATATTTTCTCAAGTTGGATACACAACCAAATCGGAAATCCAGTAAATTAAGTCTAACTGTTTACATTGCCAACACATATAAGTTTGCGATGAACATGGATACCAACCTGAGTCGTCCTGAATTAGAACTACGCCTGCATTGAAAACAACACAACAAGTTGTTAGTCAATCATCGCCCAGATTTTCATCGTGAACCTAGCTCAGAGGTACCAGTTGGATGTTAACTAATGCAAAGAGAAACATAGGAATACGAATAAACGCGGCTTGCTAAGAGCAGAAGCTAGCAAATTATCGTTAACTAGTTTGGTTTCTCTCCGCTATTTTGATGATCGCCCAACAGCACACCATTTAATACCGTCCCATAACGAGTATGTTGATGGAAGTTATAGAAACCTTCTCGAGTATTTTCAACGCTCCCTGTAAAACGAGGATCTTGAGGCCGTTCGTGACCATTGATAAACCAAGCAAGTTGCCATGCTTCTTCATCGCTCAAACTACCAGGTAAACCTAAAGGCATATTGTTTTTTATAAAGGATGCTGCGGTGAAAACACGTGACATACCGGCCCCCCAATTATAAGAACCGTTACCCCACAACGGTGGAAATACGAGCCGTTCATTTTGCTCAATCCCCTGACCATTGTCACCGTGACACATTGCACATTTAGCCTGGTATAGCTTTTCACCAACAGCATCATTCAAAAATACAGGTTTGGTTTTGCCAAGAGAGCTAAAACCTCGCCCCCCAATATTATTCTCATACATAGGTGCGCCCGTCGCCAACCAAGAATGGTATGCAACTAAAGACAGCATATCAGCACTATCATAAGCAGGAGGGATGCCGTTAAGTGAATAAGAAAAACACCCGGCAATCCTCTCCTCTATCGAATTAACATGGCCATTTTTCCCCCGAAAGTCAGGTAAAGTCGTTGCCGCTGGCCAAACTGGAGCAGACCAGGCTAATCCACCTTCCCCCATATGACAACTTTTACAACTTAACTGGTTAAATACATACTTCCCGCGAAATTGTTGGGTATTCATAAAAATATCATATCCCTTTAGAATAACTTTCTTAAGTTCGGGATTTATTTTTTTATTCTTTATCAATGATTCAATCGTGGGAGGGTTATGTATATATTGGCCAGGTTTCGCGTCTGGGAGTATCACACCAGAAACTGACGTTTGTGCCGCAAACGCACCGCTGCAACAAAACATTAAGAATAACCCATTAATAATGAGTGATTTTACGCTAGTCATTAATACTACTCTTAGCTTTGGTTGCTTTAGGCTCTAAGCTAGTCAGATAATGCGCAACCGCTTGAATTTGTTCGTCACTTAATCGTTTGGCTATGTTTGACATTAAACCAAGGGGATCATTATTGCGTGTCCCTGTTTTCCAATCTTGTAACTGCTGCATTATGTACGTTGCATGTTGACCAGCAAGCGCCGGAAAAACAGCACCGACACCAGCACTATCGACACCATGACAACTGGCACAGGGTGGTAAATAATTATGCCAATCACCGCTTTCCACTAAGATTTTCCCAATCCCAGAAGGATCAACAGTTAAAGCTTCACTCTTAGTCACCGGTAAATTAGCATAATAAGTGGCAACTTCTTCTACCTGTTCTGAGGTGAGATCATTCACATTAGGAGCCATTATCTGGCTGATGCGTCGCCCTTCGATATAATCATTTAACTGTTTAACTAGGTAGCCTTGACTCAAACCGGCCAGACGAGGGAAACCAGCCATTTGATTCCCTTCTCCTTGCATCCCATGACAAGCAGCACATGGCGCGCCACTGCCATCACCAACGTTAGCGATAGCGGCCCCGGAATCTGCATCAGCATAACTTACGGCACTAAATAAACAGAAAAGGGAGAGAGCAATTATGCTTAAAACCTTCAATTACACAGCCTTAAATTTAAATGAAAACCATCGACAATAATATAAAAACACTAGCATAGCGCAGTGTTCGATAGTATTTAAAATACGCCAATAAAAAATACTTAGGCGCTTATAAGTTAGCTATTTCTTACTATTGAGTCAGACGAAAATTCTGACTCAATAATAGACTCACTAGCTTATTAAAAAATAACCTATGGAATAAGGGAAATTAGTTAATAACACATCTTTATCAACAGTTTGGGTTCCTATAATTAGTTACGGATTCAAAGTGTAACCTTGCTGTTGCAATAAGGCGTGCGCCGTCATTGCAGATAAAGTAATTTTGATTCCTGGCACTAATTGATCTTTAGTTATCCCCATCTTTGTAGATGCCTGACCACATAGGAATATTTGTGTATTATTCGCCAATAACTGGCGAATTAAGTCTACATTGATATTGTCTTTTTGGAATTTTTTTTGATAGGCAATGTTATTTAATAAATCGTAGGTCGCTTTACTATGAATAACGGCAGCTAAATGGATGTTTTCTAATTTCACACCATTGCCAACATGCATATTAATGAACCGCGCTAAACTATTAAGACTGCGATTAACTTCCCCAGGCTCGGCTTGGGCCGTAATATCAAAAGCTACATTAAATGTTGCATCAGGTGATATTGGGATCATATCAGCTACTTTTGCAATATCACCATAACCTGTAATCACCGACCCCGGGCCAAACGACTCGGGTCCAGCCAGAGCATGGGTCGATATTATCGCTGATATGGCCATACTCCATACATAGATCCAACTTAACTTCTTCAACATAGTGTTTCCTTTGAAATTTCAAATAATAGATACCAAGTTAACTTGGTAAAATAGGCGCAAAAAATTAATTTACTAAATAACTGTTGGGAATTGACTCTTTTCCCAAGCAATCATCCCCCCAGCAACGGATAATACGCTTGAGTGCCCCATATTTTCCAATGAACGGGCGGCTAAAGCTGAGCGGCCACCACTTCTACAAATTAAATATATATTGCGTTGAGACAAATCATCAAGTGCAAGTGAACTGTCACAATGATGTGAAACAGCAGGATGATCACATAATTTGTTTTCTAATACTCCACGAGGAAAGTTTACCGCCCCTAAAATATGTCCCGCGATGAATTCTTCATGCTCTCTTACGTCAATTAAAATCAATTCAGTTTGTGATAATAAAGTATGTAAATTTTCGACTGATATTTCATCAATCTCTGCTCTAACTTCATTAATATATTGTTGTGCCGATTTCATAGACAAACCTCACAGTTGGTTGATTGGTATTTTCAAATACCGCACTTCATTGGTCTCAGGTGGCGGTAAGCTGCCTGCTCTTACGTTCACTTGAATTGACGGGAGAATAAGGCGAGGCATGCTTAAAGTCGCATCTCTTGATTCTCGCATTTCAATAAAATCAGCCTTAGAGTTACCCGCTTTTACGTGAATGTTAAATTCTCTTTGCTCAGCAACCGTTACAGCGCATTCATGTGTTCTAAGCTCAGTTGGATAGTCGTGACAAACGTAAATTATTGTGTCTTTGGGAAGTGCAAGTATCCGTTGGATCGAATCGTAAAGTGTGGCGGCATCACCGCCAGGAAAGTCACAACGTGCAGTTCCTACATCAGGCATAAACATAGTATCGCCAACAAAGACACATTGATTATTCAACAGGTAAGCAATATCAGCTGGGGTATGACCAGGAACATGCATTATTTTGAATGTCAGACTACCAACGTTAAGTTCGTCACCTTCGTCAAAAAGTCGATCAAACTGTGCTCCGTTAGGCAGGAATTCTTTCTCAAGGTTAAATAAGGCCTTAAAGGTTTTTTGAACTTTTGTAATGTGCTTACCAATACCTATAGAGGCATTATATTTGGCCTTGAAAAATGGAGCTGCTGATAAATGGTCGGCATGTGCATGCGTTTCTAATACCCATTCAACGTTCAATTTAGCTTCATCAATATACTTGGCGATAGCTTCAGCGCTAGTTGTGTGAACACGACCCGCGCTGTACTCGAAATCGAGAACGGGATCGATAACAACGGCTTTACGTGTTGTAGGATCACTAACTACATAAGTGAAGGTTTCACTGTCATTATCTAAAAAGGACTCAACATGAAATTGATTAGACATAATCATTCTCCTATAACTACAATTGAAAAAGAACAGCGACGTCGTAACGCCGCTTCACTCTGCTTTTAGATAGTCGTTGTTACTAATTTAAAGTGCTTTTTTGCTAAAGTACCAATCAACGTAGTTATAGCCTTGACCTTCACGGGAGTTAGCGTCTTCTAACGTGTGCGGAGGAGGAACGATAACTTCTTCTCCACGTTTCCAATTTTCCGGTGTAGCACAACTATTAGCATCACTCGTTTGCAACGCATCTACCAAGCGAATAAATTCGTCAACTGCCCGACCGTTACTCATTGGGTAGTAAAGCATTGCTCGTAAAATGCCCTCTGGGTCAATTATGAAGGTAGCGCGTACTGCTGACGTATCGCTAGCGCCTGGCTGAACCATGCCGTAAGACTTAGCCACTCGCATTGACAGGTCTTCAATAATTGGAAATGGAATAGTTACACCAAAATTTTCTTTAATATTACGCATCCAAGCAATGTGAGAGTGGATGCTATCAATTGACAAACCAAGTAACTCTGTGTTCATTTGAGAAAATCTGTCGGCCGCATTCGCGAATCCAATAAATTCAGTTGTACACACAGGTGTAAAATCTGCTGGATGTGAAAAAAGAAGTAACCATTTACCTTTATAGTCAGCTAAAGAACGCTGGCCATGAGTCGTTTTTGCATTAAAGTCCGGTGCTGGCTTGTTTAACTGCGGGAAAGTTACGGTAGCTAGCGCTTGAGTTTCAGTTGTCATAATAATCTCCAAAATATTAAATAGGTATATCAAATCCACATTTAAATAATAGGCATTTTAGATATACTTTTAAATTATATTTTTTCGATTCTTCTAATCGATTTTTACGATTAGTAGGAACTAAGGAAATAACAGCAGCTGAGTGACGAACGAATGCTAATTATTCTACATTAATAACATCAAGCTCTAGATGATAAGCTAGCGCACCTTCTCTACCTTGCACTAAGTCAAGCAAGGTATATTGGTCAAGTTCGGCAATAAAACGAGAGGTTGCATCTTGAAGAATATGACGCAATTTGCAATCTGGAGAAATTACACATTGATTGGTTGGTGATGCAAAGCATTCGGCTATTGCAACGTTTTCAATGGTCATTCTAAATACTTCCCCAAGATTAATCGCTTCTTTTGGTCTAGCTAATTTAAACCCACCGCTTCGCCCCTTTATTCCTGTTATGTATCCAGATTCAGCGAGCTTCGTCATTACTTTCTTCAAATGGTTGTATGAAATTGCATATGCGTTTGCAATTTCCATTGTAGTAACAAGCTCATTTTCCTTGAGAGCCATATAAGTCAAAGCGCGATAAGTAAAATTAGTAAACGTATTTATTTTCACGATATACACTTAAAAAAATAAAACCATGGGATTAGTTTACATGCTACAAAACAATAAATACACATCCTAAATGCACCTTTTATTTAAATAGTTCGGTGTTCAAATTAGCTTGTAACAGACCTATCTGATTAAATAGTGGGGACCTGCGACCATCTTCATTGGCAGACATAGCCTTCATACAATTGACTATTGCATCTTTCGCATCACCCTGGATACCGGCGAAGGTTTTAGCTTGCTTAAATTGCTCGGCACAGACGGTACAGATTTTGGTGCACTCAGTATGGCTAAACATGGGTGTCATGTTAAGCCCTTTGGCTAAACATGGGTGTCACGTTAAGCCTCCTCTCCACTATCATGGGTGTCTTGTTAAGCCTTTAATACTGACAATAAATGTGAAAAAAGAGAATCAATTAAGGGAATGGGATTCGCGTCTTTTGACAAAGGTTATGATGGGACTTTCAATCAAGAAGTTAAGTGGGTTAAATTACCTTATAACCACATGGAGTACTAAAAAATGAGTTTTCCATACATACAAAAATGCCCTGCAAATATGAGGGCATTTTTACCACTAATTAGATAAGTGACTATCGTTCAGTAAACAGATTAACGTGTATATTAATCACGCTCTACAACTGCGTTGTGGTAAACGTGTTGAACGTCATCGCAGTCTTCTAGCATATCCATAAATTTATCAAACACAGCAACATCCTCACCACTTACAATTGACTCTGTTTGTGGGATGAAGGTGATTTCTTCAGCTTCAAATTCAATATCAGCATTATCTTCAGTCAATGCGGTACGTGTGCTGTTGAATTCAGTATGAGGAGCATACACAGTAACAACGCCGTCTTCACATTCAACCTCGGTCACATCAACATCGGCTTCCATTAGCACTTCTAATACGGCATCTTCATCGTCGCCTTTAAATGCAAAAACAGCTTGATGATCAAACATGTGTCCAACGGTTCCTTCAACACCTAGTTTTGAGCCAGTTTTGGTAAAAC
Organism: Aliiglaciecola sp. 3_MG-2023; assembly: GCF_030548205.1. GTDB lineage: Bacteria > Pseudomonadota > Gammaproteobacteria > Enterobacterales > Alteromonadaceae > Aliiglaciecola. The sequence goes on from NZ_JAUORV010000017.1 coordinate 30,360, forward strand.
AATTACGAACATCGGTGATCGTTCTATTATGATTATCGGTAAGGCAATCAACGATAACCATACAACCACCTGGACCGAAACCTTCATATCGTGCGGGGACATAATCTTCACCCGCACCACCCATGGCTTTATCAATTGCTTTATCAATTACATGGCTTGGCACTTGGTCTTTTTTGGCTTTATCGATAAGTCGTCGTAGGGACAAGTTTGCCTGAGGATCGGTTCCACCGTTTTTCGCTACAACATAAATTTCTTTACCGTATTTAGAGTAAACCTTAGTTTTTGCTCCGGCTGTTTTTGCCATAGAGACTTTACGAACTTCGAACTTTCTTCCCATTATATTTGAGCTCTTTAATCTGAAATTAATAACTTATTCAATGAATTCTACCTAGAGTAGTGGGTCTAGGGCAAATGTTGTGTTGCTAAATAATCGTGAGACTGCATTTCTTTCAATCGACTTAAGCAACGTTGAAACTCGAAATTAAGCTGTCCTTGGCTATAAAGTTGCTCCATTGGAACCGCTGCAGAAATGATTAACTTCACGTTTCGCTCATAAAACTCATCAACCATTGCAATAAATCTTCTCGCGACATCATCAATTTCTTTGCCCATTTGCTCCACATTGGCAAGTAGCACTGTATGGTAACATTGGCTTAACTCCATATAGTCGTTTTGACTCCGAGGACCGTCACATAAAGCCCTAAATTCAAACATAACTATGCCATCTGCATCTTTCAAAGAAGGAATTTTACGCCCTTCTATTTCAATGTCTCGTTTTACACCACCAATTTCAGGGGAGAGCTGGGCGAAGTATTTATCTAAGTTTTGATTCGCTACTTTGTCTAACGGATAGTGGTAGATTTCGGCCTGCTCCAAGGTCCGCATTCTATAATCAACTCCAGAATCTACGTTCACTATTCGACAATTTTGGTTTATTAGTTCAATCGCGGGTAAGAATCGTGCGCGCTGCAAACCATTGCGATACAGTTCATCGGGAATAATATTAGAAGTCGCAACCAAACATATTCCCCTGGCAAAAAGCTCTTCCATCAAGGTTCCCAAAATCATTGCATCGGTTATGTCTGACACAAAAAATTCATCAAAACAGATGACTTTGGTTTCTTTGGCGAAGATATTGGCAACGATTTTAAGAGGATCACTTTTACCACCGAGGGATTTGAGCTCTTCGTGGACTCGATGCATAAATCGATGAAAGTGAATGCGCATTTTATTTTTGAACGGCAAGCAATCGTAAAAGGTATCAACTAAATAAGTTTTACCACGACCTACCCCACCCCAAAAATAGACACCTTGGATGCTTGGTTTATGCATCCCTTTTCCAAACTTACTCGCAAGCTTGACTCGCCAGGTCAGTTTTTTTCTGGGCTGTGTTAGTTCTTCAAAAAGTCGTTGTAATTCTTTTACCGCATTCTCTTGAGCGGCATCGAAATGAAATTCAGGGTCTTTCAGATCCTGTTGGTATTTTTCCCAAGGCGTTTTCATATACATCCGCTAATATTAAAAATTGTTACTAAATCATCTTGATCAAAAAAAAATTGTCCGCATAGTTTGCTAAGCGAGTATGATTAAGTAAAGCATTAATATAATTTGGAGACATTATGGACTGGATAGTAGGGCTATTGCTATTAGTTGTAGGCATCATTTTTGGTTTTTTTATATCAAAATTCTTTGTTGAACGAAAACTAGCGCAGCAAACTTCGAAACAGGATGAGAATACAGCGAAAGAAATTATGGCGCAAAACGCTTCTGATCACATCAATCAAACTCGCGATATTGTGACTGCTTTACAAAATCAGTGTGAAGGCTTATCAGAACAGTTGGATGCGTTTGAAAGTGCAATAGAAAGAAGTCAATCGGATGACGACGATAAGCTTACTTACTTTGGTGAACAAGCATCGGTTTACATTGGTCATCAACAATCTAAACACAAACGTAAGTCGGAAAACACAGAGTTTCAACCCAAAGACTTTTCTGGCGAACGCACGGGATTGTTCACTGACGCAAAAAATAAGCAAGTCGTCGACGAGAAGTAATTTAATCTGAACTTTGCACACCAATGTTAGGTCATTTGATTAAATGACCTAAACTAGGGATAAGTAGGGTAACTCGATATTTATCTTTTTTGTTTACAGCCGTATGTTTATAGAGGCCTTACTCTTTGAGCTTGTTGGCTAAGCCAACAGCATTGATGAATGGCAATAAGAGTCTTTTTAGGTAACGCTTCTTATCCCGAGTTTAGGTTAACTACGTTAATTTGATTTTTAGTTGAATTCTTTGGAGACAAATCTACGATGAAAAAAGTTGTTAATCGTTTAGTACTTACCACCGCCATTATTGTTGGGACGGCCTCTTTAGGTATGTCGGCTAATGCCGCTTTACCATTCTTCTCTTCAGACAAAAACGAGGTGCCAACCCTAGCACCTATGTTAGAAGAAACCACCCCAGCTATTGTCAGCATCGCAGTGGAAGGTACCCAAGTATCAAGGCAACGAGTCCCGGAAATGTTCCGTCACTTTTTTGGTGGTTCCGACGAACAAGTTCAGGAAAGACCGTTTAAAGGTTTGGGCTCTGGCGTCATCATTGATGCAAAACAAGGATACGTGGTAACAAATAACCATGTGGTCGACAACGCCAACGAAATTACCGTTAAATTAACCGATGGAAGAGAATTAAAAGCTAAGAAGCTTGGTGCTGACGCACAAAGTGATATCGCGTTGCTGCAAATTGAAGCAAAAGATTTACACGCGGTTCCTTTGGCTAACTCTGATAAATTAAGGGTTGGTGATTTTGTTGTTGCCATCGGTAACCCTTTTGGTCTTAATCAAACCGTCACATCGGGAATCGTCAGTGCTTTAGGACGTTCTGGCCTCAATATCGGTGGCTACGAAGATTTCATTCAAACTGATGCGGCCATCAACCGAGGTAACTCTGGTGGTGCGTTGGTGAACCTTCGTGGTGAGCTAATTGGTATCAACACAGCTATTTTTGGACCAAACGGCGGCAATGTTGGAATTGGCTTCGCCATTCCAAGCAACATGATGAAAAGTTTAGTGGATCAAATTATTGAATTTGGTGAAGTGCGTCGAGGCCTGTTAGGTGTTATTGGCCAAGATGTTGATGCTGGATTAGCTGATGCAATGAATCTTGATGTTAATAAAGGCGCATTTGTAAGTGAAGTCAGCCCTGATTCAGCGGCCGAAAAAGGTGGCATTGAATCAGGTGATATAATCACTCACATTAATGGTCTAGCCGTAACCAGTTTCCAAGAGTTGCGTGCAAAAATAGGCACTATGGGAGCCGGAACTGAAGTGGAACTAACCATTTTAAGAAAAGGTAAGTCCCGCGACATCGAAGTGACGTTAGGTGATGCGACAGGAGCAGTGGTTGCAGCGCGTGAAATTCACCCAGCATTAGAGGGGGCAACTTTAACTAACGGAAAAACAGCTCGCGGCAATGACGGCGTCGTTATCTCCGATATTCAAAATCGTTCACCTGCAGCCAGTATCGGTTTGCAAGATGGTGACGTAATCGTGGGTGTTAACAGAGCGAGAGTCACTACTGTGGCGGATTTACGCAGACAAATGGACGAATCTGATGGCGTTATAGCCCTTAACGTTCAACGTGGTAAAACTTCGTTGTATTTAGTCATTCGCTAAATATTGTCACTTTTTAAAGCATAACAGTCCGAAAAATATAGGGCTGTTATGCTTTTATCCTATCAAGATACCTACCATCAATGATTATTCAGTGTTACTCTTAATAATCAGTCATTTAACTTGATCTACCACGTGAAAATACCAGTCTGGCTCCAATTTTTAACAAAATCCGTAGCTTTGGGATTAATCATCTCAGCGCTTATATTAGTATTAGTGCCAGAACTAAGACGAGGTAGTGGCCTGAGTTTCGATGTGTTTAATCGCAGTGAATCTGAACCTGAAAAACAAAGTTATTATGACGCGATAAGTCGCTCTGCCCCCGCTGTCGTCAACATCTATAGCAGTAGTATTGATATTGTTAGGCGTCGACAGGTTAGCCGTACCAGTTTAGGCTCAGGCGTAATTATGACCGAAAGCGGTTATATCCTCACGTGCTGGCATGTTATTCAAAACGCTGAAAGCACCATTGTGGGCCTTCCTGATGGTCGTCGCGTGACCGCAGAACTGGCAGGATACGATGAACTTACCGACCTAGCTGTGCTAAAAATAACGGCTGATAATCTGCAAGTTATTCCGCAAATTGAAGATCCACAAACCCGGGTAGGAGATGTGGTTTTAGCCATAGGTAATCCCCTGAATATTGGGCAAACAATTACCCAAGGTATTATTAGCCGCTCTGGTCACACTATCACCCAAAATTTTAGAGAATTTATTCAGACCGATGCGGTAATGCACGAAGGTAACTCAGGTGGCGCTTTGGTCGATAGTAACGGCGTATTAATCGGAATAAATAACGCCAACTTCAAAACATTAGATAGTCAACGCAGAGTAATAGACGTAAACGGGATCTTTTTCGCAGTGCCATATACGTTGGCTCGTCGCGTTATGGATGAGATAATCGAAAATGGTAAAGCTACCCATGGACAACTTGGCTTTACCGGCGGTATCGATCCTAATGTAGCAGGTATCATTGTGACCGAGGTCGCCTCAGGAGGGCCTGCAGAGCTTGCTGGCTTGCAACAATTCGACATTATCCTATCCATGAATCAAGTGGAATTAGAAACCTTAGATCAGACATTTGACATGATTGCCAAGAGTCGTCCTGGTGAAGAGTTAGATTTATCTATTTCCCGCAATGGTAAAGTGATGAATATTAAAGTCACCGTAGGTGAAGCCAGCTCTTAAAACCCGCAGGGCAAATAGCTGGGGTCGAATGAACAATTTATCTAGCCATCATACTTAACAGGGAAAATAATCAACATGGACAACCCTTACAGTACACCCAAAAGTGATATAGGCACATTAGCAGCTGCTAAAATCATTCCCATGTACTCGCCAAATCAAATTACAGTTGGCGCATTTTTCGGTGGTCCCCTTGCGGCGGTATATTTTTTATATCAGAATTTTACAGGATTAAATCAATTTGATAAGGCACAAAAAACCTTAATATGGGGTTTATCTTTATGTTTTATCTTTGTTTGCTTGTTACCACTTATTCCCGATAATTTCCCAAACACCGTCTTGCCCGTAGCTTATTGTGTTGCTGCTCGACAGCTAAGCATTCAATACCAGTGCAGCAAGCCACAAATAATCGAAAATGATTCATTCACCTTCCAATCTAATTGGCGGGTTTTCGTGATCTCTGTTGCTGCACTGTTATTGTTGATGGTATTAGTGGTACCGGTCATCTTCGCTTTTGAAATGATCAGTCCAATATTGGCTAACTAAAACGCCTGATATTCGCACCCAATTTTGTCAATTTGGTCTCAATATGTTCGTAACCACGGTCTAAGTGATAAATACGGTCAACGATGGTTTCCCCCTTTGCCACTAAACCTGCAATGATTAAACTAGCCGAGGCCCGTAAATCCGTTGCCATCACCTGAGCGCCAGTGAGTTGCTCTACCCCTTCACACACCGCGTTATTAGTCTCAAGGGATATTTTAGCCCCCATCCGTTGTAATTCAGGGACATGCATAAATCGGTTTTCAAATATCGTTTCCGTGACCACACCGTTTCCTTCCGCGACACAGTTTAACGCTACAAATTGTGCTTGCATGTCGGTGGGAAATCCAGGGTGAGGAGCCGTTTTAATATTGACACTTCGAGGACGCTTGCCATGCATATTCAATGACACCCAGTCTTCGCCAGTCTCAATTTCAGCGCCAGCTTGAGTTAGTTTAGACAATACCGCGTCTAAGCAATGGGGAGCCGCGTTGACACAACGAATATTGCCGCCGGTTACTGCCGCAGCAACTAAGAATGTCCCAGTCTCAATTCTGTCGGGTAAAACCCGATAGTGACACCCTTGCAAACGTTTCACGCCAACAATTTTAATGCTATCAGTACCCGCTCCAGTTATTTTTGCCCCCATGCGATTTAAACAGTTGGCCAAATCGACGATCTCAGGCTCCCGTGCAGCGTTTTCTAGGACAGTTTCCCCTTCAGCCAAAGTAGCGGCCATCATCAAATTTTCAGTTGCACCTACGCTCACAATATCCATAAAGATGTGAGCCCCCTTAAGGCGCCCTTCTACTTCTGCGCGAACATATCCAGCATCAACACTGATATTCGCACCCATCTGTTTTAGACCTTCTAGATGCAAATTCACCGGACGCGCTCCAATGGCACAACCACCTGGTAAAGACACATTCGCTTTACCGTATTTGGCTAACAAAGGGCCCAACACAAGAATCGATGCACGCATGGTTTTAACCAGTTCATATGAAGCGGTCATATTGTCTATTTGACTTGCATCCAATTCTAATTCTTGGTTGTCGTGGCGTTTGGCTTTAACTCCCAAACCAGCCAATAACTTGATACTGGTATTGATATCTCTGAGATTTGGAACATTATCGAAAAAACAAGATGAGTCAGCTAATATGCAAGACATCAAAATGGGTAAAGCCGCATTTTTTGCGCCAGAAATCACCACCTCTCCTTGCAGGCCGAGGCTGGTATTGATACTAAGTTTATCCATGATTTATAAAATTATTGAGGCACGTTGAACATACGTTCACGTTGCCATTGCTTTTCAGAAAAGGTTTTTATAGAAATGGCATGCATGGTGCCATCAGCAATCTGCTCTTTTAATGGGCCATAAATGAATTGCTGTTTTTTGACTCGACTCATGTTTTCGAATTTGTCGCTCACTGCGATGATTTGAAAATGCGAACCTTCACTTGTTACATGAACTTCGCTTAATTCTAACTGCTCTTTAAGCAGGGCTGCTATTTGTTGATTATCCATTTGCTCTCTTTCACTTTATAAATTTCGGCTATTGTATCGACAAAATACGATTAACGTTGCTTAAATTAGCTAGTTTTATTAATCCTTCGGGCAAGTTAAGCAATTCCAGCGCGACATTTGCGGATTGACAATTTTTAGACAATTCCATAACCCAAGCCAGCCCAGCCGTATCAACCTGATCCACCTCAGCAAAATCTACCTTTAATTTGCTCCCATTGGCCTGACTAGATTGAATCTCGTTTTTTTGCTGCGGCCAGCACTTCATCACCGTTTCACGATTTAAATCACCTTTTAAATGAAATACGCCGTTATCGGATGAAGTAACCTCAACAAGGTTAGATTGCTCAGTCACTTAAGCCTCTTTCTTTTCAAGTGAAATTGGTTGTTCAATTTTTTCGCGCATTAGCTCAATAACTTTATCGATCCCTTGTTGGCGTAGAATACTTTCGAATTCACTTTGCTTCGAAGACAACATGCTAATGCCTTCGGCAACCATATCGTAGGCCTTCCACTCATTGGTTTTTCTGTCTTTTCTGACTTTAAACGCAATCTTAATATCAGGACGTTCGCCGTCTTTGACGATGGCTCGGACGGTAACGCTACGCTCATTCTCAAAATCAGACTCAGGTTCAAACACGACGGTTTGATCATCGTAATAACCCATAGCCACAGCATAGGTGGTTACCAAATATTCTCTGAAAACCGCGACAAATTCCTGTAGCTGTGATTTTTCAGCTTTAGTGACGTATTTTCCCAATACTTTAAACGCAGAAAATTTGTAATCCACATGGGGTAACAATTCTTCTTTCATAATGGCACGCAACACTTCTGGGTCTTCAGTGATTTTTTGTTTTTCACGTTTAATTCGGTCGAATGTCTGACTCGCAACATCTTTTACCATGCTGTAAGGGTTCGTTTCATCAATGGTTTGCCCATTGGCACTCAGTCCAACCACCAATAATGCGATTGACGCTAACTTTATCAAAAATCTGTTTCTCATAATTATTCCCAACGAGATTGGCAGTTTAGTCACTGCCTTTACTAAATAAAAATTGGCCTATTAAATCTTCCAATACCAAAGCTGACTTAGTATCAGCAATATAATCGCCGTCGGCTAAGTTCTCGATATCATCGATAGTGAAGCCTGGTTGAAATCCCACATACTGCTCCCCTAATAAACCTGACGTTAAAATAGAGGCAGAACTCGTTTCAGGAAACTGGTCATATGCAGTAGAGATATTTAAGGTAACTACGGGAGTAAAGTCTTTTGGGTCGAGCGCGATTTTTTCTACTCGACCTATCACTACTCCACCTACTTTCACCGAAGAACGTTCTTTTAAACCACCAATATTGTCAAACTTCGCATACAGGGTATAGGTATCGCCCTGCCCTACAGTACCTTGACTGGCGACATTAAGTGCTAACATTAACGAGGCAGCAATTGCCAGGGCAACAAACAATCCAACTAATACTTCAACTTTCCTTGATGTCATGCTTATTTCCTCACTCTATTCCAAACATAATTGCGGTTAAAACAAAATCTAATCCAAGTACAGCTAATGACGAATACACCACTGTTTGTGTCGTTGCTGCACTAATACCTTCTGATGTAGGCACTGAATCATACCCTTTAAAAATAGCTATCCAAGTAATCACGAATGCAAAGAAAACACTTTTAATGACACCATTCATCACATCTTCGTTCCATTCCACCGTAGATTGCATAATTGACCAATAACTTCCCACATCCACACCAAGCCATTCTACGCCAACTAGGTGTCCACCTAGGATACCTACGGCACTAAAAATCAGAGTTAACATAGGCATTGATATTAAACCAGCCCAAAGTCGTGGTGCGACGACTCTGCGCAAGGGATCAACGGCCATCATTTCTAGACTACTCAGCTGCTCAGTGGCTTTCATTAAACCAATTTCAGCTGTCAAAGCTGAGCCCGCTCGCCCGGCAAAAAGAAGAGCAGTTACAACTGGCCCAAGTTCTCGCAAAATAGACAAGGCAACCATTGGCCCTAAACTACCTTCTGCCCCATAATCCACCAAGATAGTATAACCTTGTAAAGCCATTACCATGCCGATGAATAAACCAGAAACAATGATGATGGAAAGTGATTGCACACCTACCACATAAATTTGTTTAATGGTTAACGAGATATTTTTAATTTGCGGGGCTGCTAATAGTGCGCCTAACAACATCCCCGTCGCGCGCCCAATGGCCGCAAAACGCTCCAATGTTGATTGTCCAAGTTTCGCTAACCAATCCACTAACTCACCCCTAAAAATTCTTGCTCCAGCGACTTCGCAGGATAATGGAATGGCACAGGCCCATCTGCTTCACCACGTAAAAATTGTTGAACTAACGCTGAATCACTTTGTTTAATTTGTTCTGGCGTTCCTGAACCAATAATTTTCTTTTCGGCCAAAATGTAAACGTGATCAGCAATACTCATTACCTCATTTACATCATGGGTAACGACCACACTGGTTAAATTCAACGCGTTATTTAATTCTTTTATCAGTTTAACCAAAACCCCCATGGAAATAGGATCTTGCCCAGCAAAGGGTTCATCGTACAATATCAACTCAGGGTCTAAAGCGATTGCTCGAGCGAGGGCTGCACGACGAGCCATTCCACCTGATAATTCGCTTGGCATTAAATTAACCGCACCGCGCAATCCCACAGCTTGAAGTTTCAACAACACAATGGTTTTAATCAGGTCTTCAGACAAATTACTGTGTTCTCGCAAAGGATAAGCAATATTATCGAATACACTGATATCGGTGAACAATGCCCCGCTTTGAAACAACATACTCATTTGACGACGCACATGAAACAATCGTTTGCGGGACATACCTGGAATGGATTCCCCTCGAAATTGAATATCACCGCTATCGGGACGCAACTGTCCACCTATTAATTTTAGTAGTGTTGTTTTGCCAATACCACTAGGACCCATTATCGCAGTGGTTTTACCTTCTGGTATGTGCAACGAGATATTGTCGTATATTACACGGCTACCGCGTTTAAAGGTTAAACTATCTATTTCTATTAAATTTTTCACCGAAACTCCGAATGGCCTGGATGAGTAGACAAGACAAACACCTAAAATGTTTCAACCGATGCGACGATTTGAGGCCATTTTAACGTTTTTCAAGGTGAATAAATAATTAATCAACCTAAAACCTCATATACTTTTTGTTATTGAATAGATAATAACAGTATAGATTAAGAAGGATGTTGACTAACTACTTCGATTTGTAACAAAGCGTAACACCAAGCAAATTGTAATCATGGTGCTGTATTATAATAGGTACGACATATTTAACCTTGATTTTACAAGATCGGCCTCAACATTTAGTGATATAAAGGTCTTGTTAATCTGGAAGAATACAAAGTAATGGCACGTTAAGATAAGCATAGTAGGTTATTATCTGGCGGCGTTAATTATTATTGTAAAGACATTAGGAATTACATATGTATTTTGCGATAATCATATCATTGTTTTTTAAAGAAATAGTCAAGTGATATTAGAATTCCTTATTTTTATAGCAGGTCTGGCAGCATTAAGTTGGAGCGCTGACAAATTTGTTTATGGTGCTTCAGCGCTCGCCACCAACATCGGTGTTTCCCCCATGATAATTGGACTAACAATTGTAGCAATGGGGTCTTCAGCACCGGAAATCGTTGTTTCCGCAACCGCATCTTTGAGTAACAACCCAGATACCGCAGTTGGAAATGCAATCGGTTCTAATATTACCAACATCGCCTTAGTATTAGGTATTACTGCCATTCTCAAACCTTTAATGGTATCCAGTAGCACCATTAGACGTGAACTTCCTGTTTTGCTCGCGGTTACCTTGCTGGCGGTATACTTTCTAGCAGATGGTCACTTGAGTGTTATTGAAGGTGTAATATTAATCGTTTTGTTCTTTTTAACCATAGGAGGCTTAACTTGGATTTCCTTAAGTGCTGAGAAAAACGATCCTCTACATACAGAAACCGCAGATGAAGTTCCCCGCGGAGTGCCCGCCTCAAAAGCCATATTCTGGGTAATTTTAGGCCTTATTTTCTTACCCTTGAGTGCGCATTTTATGGTTGACTCAGCAGTTCATATTGCACGATATATGGGGATGAGTGAATTGGTTATTGGATTAACAATCATAGCCCTAGGTACTAGCCTCCCAGAGCTAGCAGCTTGCATCGCAGGAGTGCTTAAAGGAGAAGACGATCTTGTGTTGGGCAACATTATTGGCTCAAATATTTTCAACATCTTAGCTGTGTTGGCGATGCCTGGTCTTTTGGCACCGGGTATTATCGACGCAAATGTCGCTCAACGAGACATGTACGCCATGTTAATCGTGACCGTATTACTGATTATTTTTAGTTTTAATATACGCGGTAAAAGGCAAATCAACCGATGGGAAGGTATAGCCTTAGTTGGTTGTTATCTAGCTTATTGCGCCTTCTTGTTTTTTTAAATAAAGGGAACTGGTTGTGTCTTCAGATTATATTGCATCAGCACGTAAAGTTTTAGAAATCGAGTCTCAGGCTGTTTTGCAGTTACAACAATATATTGATGAAAGTTTTGCAAGAAGCTGCCAAATTATTCGAAAGTGCAAGGGAAAAGTAGTTGTCTCCGGCATGGGAAAATCAGGCCATATTGGCCATAAGATTGCGGCTACGTTGGCCAGTACTGGCACACCTGCGTTTTTTATGCATCCAGGAGAAGCTAATCATGGAGATTTAGGCATGATTAGTCCCCAAGATGTTTTGATAGCCATTTCTAATTCCGGTGAAACCGCAGAGTTACTCAATTTAATTCCCGTGGTCAAACGATTGGAAGTCCCTATTATTTCAATGACCAATAGTAAACAAAGTTCTTTAGGGAAATACTCAGACGAAGTTCTTTGTATTAAGGTTGAACAAGAAGCGTGCTCCTTGGGGTTAGCTCCCACCGCCAGTACTACCGCTACTTTAGCCATGGGAGATGCCTTAGCCGTGGCCCTGCTCAATGCCAGCGGTTTTACTTCTGCTGATTTCGCTTTATCTCACCCTGGCGGAAGTTTAGGTCGTAGATTGTTACTAACCATTGCAGATATCATGCATACTGGAGATGAGTTACCCTTAGTGGAGTTTAATCAAACGGTGCGTAATGCATTGTTCGAAATATCGAAAAAAGGCTTAGGAATGACTGGCATTACTGACAAAGAAGGTAAGTTAGTTGGAATTTTTACCGATGGCGATTTACGCCGAATTCTTGATGATAGGGTTGATATCCACGAAACCCTAGTTTCTGATGTTATGACAACAAATAGTAAAACAAGCCGACCGGAAATGTTAGCGGTTGAAGGGTTAAATTTAATGGAGAAATACAGTATCAATTCAATGTTTGCAGTAGATCGTGAAAATAAGCCTGTGGGTGCATTAAATATGCACATGTTGCTTAAAGCTGGAGTGGTATAGTGGCGATTATTGAAACGCTTTATGGGCCAGTTAACAACCATTTCATTAACAAGCTCAGCAAAGTAAAATTACTCGTATGTGACGTCGATGGCATATTCTCAGACGGCAGCATTTTTATGGGTAATAATGGTGAGGAATTGAAAGCATTTCATACTCTCGACGGTTATGGTGTGAAATCCATGTTAGAAATTGGCATTGATGTAGCTATCGTGACTGGTCGCCAATCTGCCATTGTTGAAAATAGAATGTCTGCACTGGGCGTGTCATTGATAATCCAAGGTGTCGAGGACAAAAAAAATGCGGTGCAAAAGCTTAAAAATGGGTTAAATTTAAAGAAAGAAAATATCGCTTCGATGGGAGATGATATGCCCGATGTCGGCATGTTTGAACAAAGTAATGTATCAATTAGTGTTCCAAATGGTCACCCCTACGTAAAATCAGTGGCTGAGTATGTCACGCAAACACAAGGTGGAGCGGGTGCAGTGAGAGAGATATGTGACCTTATTTTGTTCGCTAATAATAAATTAAATCGTATATACGGTAGTAGTGTATGAATCGAATCACCCTAAGCATTGGCATTTTGTTTGTGCTAATCTTAATGGTATATGTACCAGGGTGGATGGGTTCAGATACAGAACAAACTAACTCTAATAGCGAAGATTCTTGGCAGCCAAATTACCAAGCGAGGAATATGCGCAGTACTCTTTACAATGAAAATGGCGAAGTGAACCATGAAGTTTTCGCCCTTAAAATGGAACATTATCAAATTCTAGGTTTCACCTTATTCAGCCATCCTAAATACACCATCTATGTTTCTGATGAACAAAATCCTTGGCATGTAGAAGCAGATGAAGGCACACTTTATGAGGACAATCGCATTCAATTAGAAACTGACGTAGAAATTAGAAGCCTTGATGATTCTGGATTTGTGCAAACAATTAGAACACAATTTTTAGAAATTAATTTGGTAGACAAAACAATGATGTCAGATGAGCCAGTTGAGATAAACGGAAAAGATTTTGTTGTTAAAAGTAATGGCTTTGTTGCAAATTTAACTACGCAGGAATATGAACTTAAAAATCATGTGCAAACTCAATATGCGCCTCGTTAGCGCCTTAATAACCAGCTTACTGTTTAGCACTGCTATATTGGCAGGTGAAAACGACTTTAATTTACCGATTAAAGTTGACTCTAAGTCAAACTTTTTTGATGGTAAAACCAAAACCTCTATTTTTAGAAAAGACGTTAGGATTACCCAAGGCTCCCTTGAAATTCTCGCGGATGAAGTTGAAGTTATCGCTGGCTTAGGTGAAGGTAAAGAAATATTTATTGCTCGGGGGGAACCCGCAAAATACAGCCAAACACTAGATGATGGCAGTAAAATTAGTGCTGCTGCCAATGAAATAAAATACCAAGTGTCTAATCGAACATTAACCTTAGTTGGATCAGCTGAATTGAATCAGGATAGCAGCCTTGTTAAAGGTGAATCCATTCAATTCAATATGGAGTTAGAACAATTAATAGCTGAAAGTGACAGCAATGCAGAAGGTGGTGTTACCGCTATTTTTCAACCTGAAAGTATTCGTAAACGTCAGGACGAAAGTGCAAACGAAGAATCCAAAAATTCAGAACAGCAAGACATTAACAAGTTGCAGGATAAACAACCTTAATGGCAACATTAAAAGCAACCAATTTAGCTAAATCATATAAATCTCGACAGGTAGTTCGTGATGTTAGTTTGGAAGTGTCTACTGGACAAATTGTTGGTTTGTTGGGTCCTAATGGTGCAGGTAAAACAACCACGTTTTATATGATTGTTGGGCTAGTACCTTTAGACAAAGGCGATATTTTTATTGACCAAACAGCGTTGACATTGCAGCCCATGCACATTCGGGCTAGAAAAGGAATTGGGTATCTTCCCCAAGAATCATCTATATTTCGTAAACTGACCGTTTACCAAAATATTATGGCAATTTTGCAAACCCGAAAGGAATTGAGCTCTGACCAGCGCGAAGAGCAAGCTGATGCATTACTCGATGAGTTTAATATAAATCACATTCGCAATAGCCTTGGCATGAGTTTATCTGGGGGCGAACGTCGAAGAGTAGAAATAGCACGGGCGTTAGCTGCCGCACCAGAATTTATCCTATTGGATGAGCCTTTCGCTGGAGTAGACCCTATTTCGGTGAATGACATAAAAAAAATAATTCAACACTTGCGTGACAGAGGTATTGGAGTATTAATAACGGATCACAATGTACGTGAAACCCTAGACGTGTGTGAAAAAGCGTATATTGTGAGTCATGGTGAATTAATAGCTTCTGGTACTGCAGAAGAAGTTTTAAATAATCAACAAGTCAGAGATGTATACCTTGGCGAGCAATTCAAGCTATAGTACAGGTATGTTGTTTTTAACCAAAGCTTTGTGGCTAAACAAGTAAGAATAAAAAAACTAAATGAAACCCTCGTTACAATTAAAATTTAGTCAGCAACTAACAATGACGCCTCAATTGCAGCAGGCGATACGTCTATTGCAGTTGTCAACGCTGGATTTACAACAAGAAATACAGGAAGCGTTAGAATCCAACCCCCTTTTGGAAGTAGAGGATGGTTCTGATGTCCCCACTGGGGATTCCGCTCTAGCAGATAGTAATGATAAATTCACTGAAGAAACCGTTTCCGCAAGTTCAGATTCCATTGACACTAACGAAGCGTTAGAAAAAGCGGATATACCAGACGAATTACCCATAGATAGTACCTGGGATGAATATATCAGTGCATCTTCAGCACCCGCATCTATTAGTGGTGGTAGCGGCGGGGATGATGATCAAGTTTTCCAAGGCGAAACCAGTGAAAACATACAAGATCATTTGTTATGGCAGATGCGGCTGACCCCTTTTTCAGAAGTTGATAACGCCATCGCCATTGCAATCATCGACTCAATCGATGAATCTGGATATCTCACCATTAGCACTGAAGATGTGCTTGCAAGTCTCGACCACGAAGATGTAGAGCTAGATGAAGTTGAATGTGTTTTAAAACGCATTCAAATGTTCGATCCTATTGGTTCCGGTTCAAGAACTCCCCAAGAGTGTCTAATGGTGCAAATGAATCAATTTGCGCCTGATACGCCATGGTTGAATGAAGCTAAATTATTGATCAGTGAATATGCAGACCTGTTGGGTAGCAAAGACTACCGAACACTAATGCGTAAAACGCGCTTAAAAGAAGATGAATTACGTGAGGCCATGCGCTTATTGCAAACCTTGAACCCTCGCCCAGGCAGCGCGTTAATAATAAGTGATTCAGAGTACGTCATTCCTGATGTTTCTGTAATGAAGAAAAATGGACGTTGGCAAGTAGAGTTAAATCCCGATAGCTTGCCTAAACTGAATGTGAATCAGCAGTATGCAGCTATGAGCCGCAACGCTAAAAACACCAGTGACAGCCAGTTTATTCGTTCACATATGCAAGAAGCCAAATGGTTTATCAAAAGCCTTGAAAGTAGAAATGATACGCTACTAAAAGTAGCCAACTGTATTGTTCAACAGCAAGTCGGATTTTTCGAGCATGGACCGGAAATGATGAAACCAATGGTGTTAAATGATGTCGCAGAAATGGTGGATATGCATGAATCAACCATTTCACGTGTTACTACACAAAAATATATGCATACACCAAGAGGGATATACGAGCTGAAGTACTTTTTCTCCAGCCATGTGGCAACAGATTCTGGCGGAGAGTGTTCTTCCACGGCGATTCGCGCGCTCATTAAAAAGCTTATTGCTGCCGAGCTTCCAACGAAGCCGCTTAGTGATAGTAAGATTGCTGATCTACTGGCCGACCAAGGCATAAAGGTTGCCCGTAGAACCATAGCAAAATACCGGGAGTCTTTATCGATCCCACCGTCTAACCAACGCAAGAGCCTGCTGTAGGCTCGACAACAGAAGGAATACGCTAATTATGCAAATTAACCTTACTGGCCATCATGTAGAAATTACAGATTCATTGCGAGATTACGTAGACAACAAATTTACAAAGTTAGAAAGGCATTTTGATCACATCAACAATGTCCATGTCATTCTCAATGTCGAAAAGCTTAATCAAAAGGCTGAAGCGACAGTTCATCTTAGCGGAGGGGAAGTGTTTGCAACCTCAGAACATAACGATATGTACGCAGCCATTGACGGATTAATCGATAAGCTTGATCGACAGGTGATCAAGCACAAGGAAAAAATCAAACGTCATTAACCTATATTAGATTATTTAATGGAAATTAAAGACATCCTTTCCTCTGACTGCACAAGTTGTGCAGTTCAGGGGACAAGTAAAAAACGAATTCTTGAAACTATCAGCCTGATAGCGGCAGAAAAGATTGACGGTATCGATCAGACTACCATTTTAAATAGTTTGGTAAATCGCGAAAAAATGGGTAGTACAGGAATCGGTAATGGTATTGCTTTACCCCATGGCAGATTAGCCGGCTTAAAAGACGTCGTTGCCATATTAATCACCAGTGATCCTTCCATCAACTTTGACGCCATAGATAACTGCCCTGTCGATATATTTTTTGCTATTTTAGTACCTGAAGATAAAGCTGCAGGCCATCTGCAAACCTTAGCAACCATAGCAACAAAGTTAAGTGACAAAGAGATTCTTAAACGTATCCGCAGCGCACAAGACAATAGCCAGTTATATGAGGCAATCGTTGCATGAAGCTGATTATTATTAGTGGTCGTTCTGGCTCAGGAAAGTCTATTGCACTGCGCTCTTTAGAAGATTTAGGTTATTATTGTGTTGATAATATTCCAGTTAATCTTCTGCCCACCCTGACCCATACGGTGATGGATGAGTATGATCAAGTAGCCGTCAGTATCGATGTGAGAAACCTTCCTAAGGTATCTGGTGAACTAGTCGAAATTCTTGATTATTTGCCAGCAAACTGGGATATGACCATCGTTTATTTAGATGCCAGTGATGACATGCTAATTAAACGTTTCAGCGAAACCCGCAGACTGCACCCGTTGTCACGTCAAAACAAATCCCTTTCAGATGCGATTCAAGCGGAAGGTCAATTATTAGCTCCTATCGCAGAACGTGCTGACTTATATTTAGATACTGACAAGCTTTCAGTTCACCAATTAGCGGAGTTAGTGCGAGAACGAATATTAGGCAAAAAGAGTTCTAGGCTGGTTTTAGTATTTGAGTCTTTTGGATTCAAATATGGCATACCCAAAGATGCAGACTACGTATTTGATGCACGTTTTTTGCCTAACCCCCATTGGGAACCCGATTTGAAACATTTGACGGGTTTAGATTCACCAGTAGAGATATTTTTAGGTTCCCAGCCAATAGTAACGAAATTTATTTGGCAAATTCAAAACCTCATCTCGACCTGGCTTCCTCATTTAGAAAGAAATAATCGTAGTTACGTAACAGTCGCAATAGGCTGCACCGGTGGACAACATCGCTCAGTTTATGTTGCCGAATCATTAGCAAAAACATTTTCAGCTTCTCACCCTGATGTGCAAATTAGACACCGAGAGTTAAACCGATGAACCGCTTCGAAAAACAAATTGTTATCGTCAATAAGCTAGGTTTACATGCACGAGCAGCCACCGAATTAGTCAAAGTAGCCAACCAATTTGACGCTGTAGTAACACTAGTTCAAGGTGAAAAATCAGCATCGGCAAATAGTGTGTTGGGTTTGATGATGTTGGAAAGTTCTCAAGGCAAAAAAGTCCAAGTTATCAGTGAAGGTGTAGACGCGGAACCGGCTCTGGCGGCGATTGAAAAGCTCATTGTAGAAAAATTTCACGAAAACGAATAACACGTCAGTTTTCAAGTTATGCAAATAATTGCTGACCTGTCGCCCGTAACCCTCTAAACTATTCATAATAGTAGTTTTTTCATCGAGCTGTACTCCATGGCTGAAGCATTAGAGGTTAAGCACGCACAACGTCAATTGAAGGCTATCAATAAAGCCTTGGCCAGTGGCCGGTTTATGCATGTCCGCAAAACCATTCACGATTTGCCCGCTTGTGATATCGCTCTACTCCTAGAATCATCCCCGAGCAAGTCTAGAACCGAACTATGGGAAATGTTAGACGCCGATTTTTATGGTGATGTTTTAGAGGAGCTATCCGAAGATGTGCGCAACGGTATTATCGGACAAATGCTTCCCGATAAAGTGGTTGATGCCCTTGAAGATATGGAGATTGATAACTTAGCGGAAACCTTAAGCAGTTTGCCGCATTCCGTATCCAAAGACGTTCTCAAGTCCATGGATGAACAAGACCGTCAGCGAGCGGAAAAGGCCCTGTCATATGGCGAGGACACAGCCGGGTTCATCATGAATACCGATACCATTACCCTGCGCTCTGATGTGAATATTGACGTAATTTTGCGGTATTTACGACTCAAAGGCGAAATTCCCGAAAGCACTGACACTTTTTATGTGGTCAGCCGAAATGACACCCTCATTGGAACTGTACCTGTAACAGCGCTTCTCACCGCATTACCTGATTCCAGTATTGAAGATATTATGGATGAGGAAGCTGAGGCCATTCCAGTTGATATGGCTGAAACAGACGTAGCCAAATTATTTGAACGCTATAACTGGTTGTCCGCCCCAGTAGTCGATTCAAATCGACAATTACTAGGGCGAATTACTATTGACGATGTAGTGGATATTATTCGTGAAGACGCTGAACATTCCATGATGAGTATGGCCGGTTTAGATGATGAAGAAGATACTTTTGCACCCGTACTGCAAAGTACTCAGCGTCGCTCTGTGTGGCTTGCGGTTAATTTAGTCACGGCCCTTCTCGCCGCGGCGGTAAGCGACTTGTTTGAAGCGACCTTAAGTCAGATGGCGGTATTAGCCATCTTAAACACCATTGTCCCGAGTATGGGGGGAGTTGCCGGTAATCAAACTTTAACACTGGTTATTCGCGGCATGGCTCTAGGTCATGTAAGCACCGATAACTCAAGGTGGCTAATAAGTAAAGAATTGGCCATTGGCTTTCTAAATGGAGCAGTTTGGGCAATATTAATCGCTTCCGTCATCGCCATTTGGAAACAAGATTGGATGTTAGGTGGCGTGATTGCATTCGCAATGATGATAAATATGGTTGCTGCCGGACTAGCTGGGGCTACGCTCCCCCTAGTGATGAAAAAATTAAAAATTGATCCAGCCCTTGCTGGAAGCGTCATTTTAACCACGATCACTGATGTGGTCGGTATTTTTGCATTTTTAGGCACTGCCACCTTGCTGCTTGTCTAGTCACTGGAGATAAAATTATTAAATCTACACCACAATTAGTCGGATTTATTATTGTGGCATTATTGGCTTTTGCTGGTAACTCTATTTTGTGTAGACTCGCCTTAGCAGAATCAAGCATAGACGCAACGTCTTTCACATTAATTCGCTTAATATCGGGCGCGGCAATGTTAATGCTAATCTTGGTTGTGAAAGGTAATTCCAAGCAAGTCAAAAAGAGTGGCACCTGGCCTGCTAGCTTGGCACTTTTCATTTATGCTGCTGGGTTTTCCTATGCTTATATTGAATTGGATACTGGCGTAGGCGCGCTAATTTTATTTGCTTGCGTACAAATTACCATGCTTATCATCAGTTGGTATTATGGAGCTCGCTTAACCTTAGTCGAGTCTTTGGGTGTCTTGGTTGCATTCGCCGGTTTCATCTACCTTGTATCGCCTGGTGTCGATTCGCCTTCGATAATGGGTGTAATGTTAATGGCCGGGGCAGGTATTGCTTGGGGATACTATTCTATCATCGGGAGTCGTTCATCAACCCCTTTGACTGATACAACGTCTAACTTCATTCGAGCTTCACTCATTTGTTTAATATTGGTCCCATTGTTGTTGATTGAAGCAAGTCAATTTGAAACCATGGGAGTTGTTTATGCACTAGCTTCTGGAATGATCACTTCTGGGGTTGGCTACGCCATTTGGTATAAAGTACTTCCTCACATTCGTTCTAGCGTGGCTGCAGTTTTACAACTAAGTGTGCCGGCAATAGCTGCAGTAGGGGGTTTATTGCTGTTGGATGAGCTACTCACAGCAAAAATGTTAATTGCCAGTGGCGCAATCCTTGGCGGTATCGGATTAGTAATCTACGGTAAACAACAGCAAACAAACTAATCCGGTTCTCGAAGAAAGAAGAAAAGATGATTAATCAGTTAGATTAATCATCTATATTTTTTGAGTTTAGCCAATCATTTAACTTCCCTGTATCCTGCTTTTCAGCCATCTCAAGTTCTTCTACCCAGTCATGGACGTTTTCCCACCATGTTGGGTGATCCCCTTGTTGGATTCTATTCGCAATTTTTTGTACTCTGGCTAAACCAACCGAACCTGCCGCCCCTTTAATTTTGTGAGCTTGAGAACAGACCTCTTCTTTATCATTTGCACTTAAGTTGATATTTAATATTTCCATATAATCAGGCATGTTTTCCTGGAAAACACCAACACTGGTGCGCACCATTTCATGGCCAATGGTATCCACTAACATTTCTAATAAATCCAAGTCCAAAATAGATTCTAGTTCGCTAGGTTTAGCTTCCTCTACCGAAAATTGTGGTATATCTTTTTGATCAACAAACAGGTTATTAAAGACTTCGATTACGCGACTCTTTTTAATTGGTTTAGCGATAACGTCATCCATGCCATTATTAAGATATTCTTGTCGCGTTTTGATTACGTTTGCGGTTAAGGCCACTATCGGTGTTTGCTCTACTAAACCTTCTTCATGTAAGACTGAAGCGACGTTAAATCCGGTCATATCGGGTAACTGAATATCTAGCAAAATCAAATCGTATTGCTTTTCACGGGCCATTTTTAGCGCATCTTGACCATTCATAGCGACTTCAACAGTTTGCCCAAGCTTTTCTAATAGGGCCTTAGCGACCATTACGTTGAGTTCGATATCTTCAACTAGCAGTATCTGCAAACCATGAACCAGTAATTCCTGTAATTGCAAAGGCTTATTATTAATCGTCAGAGGCAGCTCTACGGTAAAGCAAGTTCCCTCTCCTACAACACTATTCACCTTAATTTCGCCATTCATTAAGGTGACCATTTCTTTACAAATAGCCAAACCAATACCGGTTCCTGTGGCAGATTGATGATCTGGATGATTCACCTGATAATACATGGCGAAGATCTTATCCAATTCCGTTTTAGGAATACCGACCCCGGTATCTTTTATGGTAAATTTAACCGAACTGATACCTGGTTTTTCTTCCGTTGCTTCAACGGTTAGATTGACTTTACCTTTCTGGGTAAATTTCACCGCATTAAACAGCAAGTTCCATAAGACCTGACGTAGACGGGTGCCATCAGCTTCAACTTGAAATGGCAGAGGTTCAATAATTTGCGTCTCAAAACGTAAACCTTTATCCGCGGCAAGCAACTGAATAATACTGCCCAATTCATTGGTAAACTCTTTCAACGATACGGTTTTTAGGGAGAGCTCTAGCCTATCGCGATCCAGTTTATCTAAGTCAACTATGTCATTGAAGATATTACCTAAGGTGATACCACTGGCATAAATCGTACTTACCCAAGCATACTGTTCGTCGGATAAATTTGTATCTCGCAGCATGCGGCTTAGGCCAACAATCCCATTCAAAGGCGTACGGAGTTCGTGACTGATGGTGGCAATGAAGGCGGTTTTATCTTTGTTCGCTTTCGTCACTACATTTTCTGCTTGTTTACGCTCGGTAATATCGCGACCAAACGCAAGTAAGCCTAAGCGTGTGCCTTTTTTATCGTAGAATGGCACCTTACGCATTTCATAGTAACGGCGACGACCATCGGCAAATCGCAACCAGACTTCTTCGGTAATACTGGCATTCGTTTCTAACACTTCATGATCACTAGCGACGACTTGCCGAGCCAGATCTTCATCGTATACTTGGTGCGGCGTTAAACCGATTAGTTCTTCTTCGGTTTTCCCTGTCATTTGCTCTGCCACTCGGTTACAGCCGGCAAATTGACCTTCTTCATTGCGGTAATATATTAAATCGGGTGAGGCGTCTATTATCGAGCGGAGCAAGGTAGATAAACGCTTAGCTTGAGACTCTTGTTCAGATTTTTTATTAATTTCACGTTCTAAGTCGTGTAAAACCATCTCGCGTTCTAATTGGGCATTTTTTCGTTGCTCAATTTCGTAATTGAGCTTTTGCACACTTAACTGTAATTCATGATTGCGTAATACATCTTCTTCACGCAATAATTCTAGTTGATGGACGGCTTCAGATAAACTGTCCCTAGATTGCTCCAATTGTTTTACCAGCTTAACAAAAATAGTGAGTACCCAAGGCGCACTCAACATGGTTAAAATGACTGCGCTGATAAAATCCTCAATTTCGACTTCACCACTCATCACCATGCGTATCACATAAGAGCCACTAATAGTAAAAAGCAAAGTTAATAAAACAAAAAATATACTTATTTTGAGTGTGCCGAAACGGATCACAAATCGAGCTACGTCGATTGCCCAAGATTCAATTGGAGCTTTTGAATGCATTTTTGAAATCTCTGAATGAGTAGAAAGTCAATGCTATCAAGAAACACTACCCTAGGTGAATGTTTCAATTAAATTAATATTAAATAAACTGAATTTGTATGCAATTGCTTACCCAAAAGGCTAAAACCTAAGGCTTTTGGGTATAAACTTAGTCTCATTTCTGCCACTAGCTTGAAATTCACATGAACAAAAATTCGACTAACTCTTTATATTCACACTAACAATTTAAATAATAAAGGAGCGCGACTGGAAACAGGTCCAAAGGGCTATTTAATTCACAATCGAAACAATTAGATATAAATTATTCTCAGCTAGTTCTTTACAGTTATGCAGTTTAATTAAATAATTATGCTATTAGAAAGGACCAACAAAACAGATTGTTACAAAAACAATCAAACAATAAACGTTTTATTAACAAATTATTGTCTAATTTCAGGCTTTTTAAAGTGATTTACTTGATTAAAATAGATTTTATAACCAATTGATTTTATTTCACTTTATTACCAGTAATCGCTAAACATCGAAAAAATTGAATGATTCGCTTGTCGTGCACATTGATTTCTACCTTTAATATCGGTATTTTGTCAGGCTGCTCGGCTAAAAATTCATAAAAATTCGATAACCGGCTGGTACCCTCAAACAAACGACAAGAAAACAACATATAACCAGCACAAGCAAAACTGACCACAGAAGTCAGGCTCTGTGCAGCTAAATTCCAACGTTAAAGTTGGCATATACAACCTTTCTCAGCCAAAGGTTGAAGGAGTTACGTTAATGAGTTTGTATAACCCAAATGATTCAAAAGACAACTGTGGCTTTGGATTAATCGCGCACACTGAAGGTGACGCTAGTCATAGACTAGTAACGACCGCAATTGAAGGCCTCGATCGCATGCAGCATCGCGGTGGTATTGCGGCGGATGGTAAAACCGGTGATGGTTGTGGACTGCTGTTGCAAAAACCCGATGAGTTTTTCAATTTAATCGCCGAAGAAAACGGTTGGAAATTGGGCAAAAAGTATGGCGTAGGCATGATTTTCCTCAATCAAGATAAGGAAAAGGCACAGATAGCCCGCCAAACCATTGAAGAAGAATTATCTAAAGAAACCCTAGCAGTGGTTGGTTGGCGCGAAGTGCCGGTTGATCATTCGGTTTTAGGTGATCTTGCAGCTCAAGGTGTACCACAAATTGAACAAGTATTCGTCAATGCACCTCCAGGGTGGCGCAAAAGAGATTTAGAACGCCGCTTATTTATGGTTAGAAGACGAGTTGAAAAAAGACTGGCTGAAGACGATGACTTTTATATCGCCTGTCTATCTGCGTTAGTCATGATTTACAAAGGTTTGGTAATGCCTAAAGACTTACCAAACTTTTATTTAGATCTTGCCGACGAACGCTTGAAATCGGCTATTTGTGTATTCCATCAACGTTTCTCAACGAATACATTGCCTAAATGGCCTTTAGCCCAGCCCTTCAGATTCTTAGCTCATAACGGCGAAATCAATACAATTCGCGGTAACCGAGACTGGGCACAAGCTCGTTCAAATAAATTTATTACGCCTTTATTACCGGATCTTCAAGATGCAGCACCTTTTGTTAATACAGAAGGTTCTGACTCATCTTCGTTAGACAATATGTTGGAATTGTTTTTGGCCGGCGGCATGGATTTATTCCGAGCCATGCGTTTACTTGTGCCACCAGCATATCAAAACAACAGCACCATGGACGATGACTTGCGTGCTTTCTACGAATTTAACTCAATGCATATGGAGCCTTGGGACGGACCTGCCGGTATTGTTATGACCAATGGTCGACATGTTGCCTGTAATCTGGATAGAAACGGTCTTCGTCCAGCTCGCTATGTATTGACAAAAGACGGCTTTATTACCCTTGCCTCAGAAATTGGTATTTGGGATTACAAGCCTGAAGACGTGGTTGAAAAAGGACGTGTAGGGCCTGGTGAAATGCTTGCCGTAGATACATATACGGGTAAGATTTGGCGTTCCAACGAAATTGATGAAGAATTAAAAACACGCCACCCTTATAAAGAGTGGATTGATCAACATATCAAACACCTTAAGCCAATAGAAGAGTGTGATGCGAGCCAAATTGGCAAGCGCGCTTTTGACGACGATATGATGGGCACCTATCACAAGCTATTTAATTATAGCTACGAAGAAAATCAGCAAATCATAAAAGTACTTGCCAATGATGGACAAGAAGCAGTTGGTTCTATGGGTGATGATACTCCTATGGCCGTTATGTCATCGAAGCAACGCACTGTATACGATTATTTCCGCCAACAGTTTGCCCAGGTAACCAACCCGCCAATTGATTCTTTGCGGGAAAATCACGTTATGTCGTTGGCGACTTGTGTTGGTCGTGAACAAAACGTGTTTAGTGAAACTTCCGGTTATGCAAATCGAGTGTTATTCAACTCACCTGTATTGATGTATACCGATCTAAAACAACTTCGCGAATACGATTCAGAATATTATTATTCAGAAATTATCGATTTGAATTACCTTCCTGAAGAAGGACTCAAAAAAGCAATTGAACGCATTTGTAACGAAGTAGAGTACTTAGTTAAGCAAAAACGCGCCGCTTTTGTTGTGTTATCTGATCGCAATATTAAACAAAACCGATTGCCTATTCCTGCAGCGATGGCTGTAGGTGCAGTACAGCGCCGCTTAATTGAAAAGTCACTTCGTTGTGATGCGAATATAGTGGTAGAAACAGCGTCGGCCCGTGACCCTCATCACTTCGCAGTGTTAATTGGTCTGGGCGCAACGGCTGTTTACCCATTCTTAGCCTATGAAACCATTGAACAAATGGTAGAAGAAGGTGAAATTGAACTGACCGCAATGCAAGCCACCTTAAATTACCGCAAGGGAATTAATAAAGGCTTGTATAAAATCATGTCGAAAATGGGTATCAGCACTATCGCTAGTTACCGTAGCTCAAAATTATTTGAAGCTATTGGCATCAACAAAGAAGTGACTGAGTTATGCTTTAAAGGCATTCCAAGTCGTATTCAGGGCGCGGGCTTTGAAGACTTCGAGCAAGATCAAATCAATTTAAATCGAATTGCTTGGTTGAAGCGTAAACCCTTGTCCCATGGCGGGCTATTAAAGTACGTACATGGCGGTGAGTACCATGCCTATAACCCCGATGTAGTTACCACTTTACAGGTAGCAGTCAAATCTGGACGTTATGAAGACTATCAAGCTTATTCAGCGTTAGTAAATGGGCGTTCACCGTCCCACTTCCGAGACTTACTAGAACTGAACCCAGACACGGATCCTATTGACATCAATGAAGTAGAGCCAGCGGATAAGCTATTCCCTCGCTTCGATACTGCAGCAATGTCCATCGGAGCGCTAAGTCCCGAGGCCCATGAAGCCCTCGCGATTGCTATGAACCGATTAGGTGGACAATCAAACTCCGGTGAAGGTGGTGAAGATCCAGCACGCTTTAATACTGAGAAAAACTCAAAAATTAAACAAGTTGCCTCAGGTCGTTTTGGTGTAACTCCGCATTATTTGGTTAATGCTAATGTTATCCAAATTAAAGTTGCTCAAGGAGCTAAGCCAGGAGAAGGTGGACAATTACCTGGCGATAAAGTGAATAATTACATAGCTGAACTGAGATTTTCAGTTCCAGGTGTAACATTGATATCGCCCCCTCCTCATCACGATATCTATTCAATAGAAGATTTAGCGCAACTTATTTTTGACTTGAAGCAAGTTAACCCTAAAGCGCTTATTTCAGTAAAACTGGTTTCCGAACCAGGGGTTGGAACTATCGCAACGGGTGTAGCTAAAGCCTATGCAGACTTAATCACAGTCTCTGGTTACGACGGTGGTACAGGTGCGAGTCCTTTAACTTCTGTTAAATACGCGGGTAGCCCATTTGAGCTTGGTCTTGCAGAAACTCAGCAAGCACTAGTCGAAAATGGGTTGCGTCATAAAGTTCGGGTACAAACCGACGGCGGTCTTAAAACCGGATTAGATGTGGTTAAAGCCGGTATTCTAGGTGCAGAAAGTTTCGGTTTCGGTACGGGTCCTATGGTTGCTTTAGGTTGTAAATATTTACGTATTTGCCATCTGAATAATTGTGCAACAGGTGTGGCAACACAAGATGAAAAACTGCGTGATAACTATTTTATCGGCTTGCCTGAAATGGTGATGAATTACTTTAAGTTCATCGCTCAAGAAGTGCGTGAAATAATGGCCTCTTTAGGGGTGGCTAAGTTTGAAGACTTAGTGGGACGTACTGAGCTGCTAAAAGTAATAGATGGTCTTACCTCACGTCAAAGAAAACTAGATTTGAGTCCGTTGTTAGTGAAACCTAAAGAAGGCTCACATACTAAGCTATTTTGTTCTCAGGATGCCAATGCACCTCTGGATGAAGGCTTACTTAATAAACAAATTTTAGCGGCTTCACAGAAGGCAATCAGCTCCTTGTCCGGGGCGAATTTGACCTTCCCAATTCGCAATACCGATCGCTCTGTAGGTGCTCTTGTCTCTGGCGAAATAGCTAAACAGCATGGCAACCAAGGCATGCATGATGATCCCATTAAAGTGCACTTAACAGGTACTGCGGGACAGAGTTTTGGGGTATGGAATGCCGGTGGATTGGAGTTAACCCTTTGTGGTGATGCCAACGATTATGTTGGTAAAGGCATGACGGGGGGGAAATTGGTTATTTTCCCACCGCGCAACATTACCTTTGATCCTCATGTCAGTACTATTATGGGGAACACCTGTTTATACGGAGCAACTGGCGGAAAATTATTTGCTGCCGGTAAAGCGGGTGAACGCTTTGGCGTGCGTAATTCAGGTGCCATAGCAGTCATTGAAGGTGCAGGTGACAATGGTTGTGAATACATGACCGGCGGTATTGTTGCCATTTTAGGCAGTGTAGGCGTGAACTTTGGCGCAGGCATGACCGGTGGTTTCGCTTATTTGTATGATGAATTTGACGATATTGAGCACCGTGTTAATGGTGAACTTGTGGATATCATGTCGATTGAAGAAAAAGGCATCTTGTCTGAGCATTTACGTGGTTTGATAAACCAACACTACGAAGAAACGGGTAGCGAGCATGCACTTATGTTATTAACTAATTTTGCCAAACAGTTGCAAAAATTCAGATTAATAAAACCTAAGACTAGCGACGTGAAAAATCTGCTAGGCCACATCAGTAGGTCAACAGCAGAATTACGTGTTCAGGCTCAGTAAAGGTAGGGTTTAAAAAATGGCTAAAAATGTATACCAATTTGTAGATGTAGAAAGAATTGATCCTCCGAAAAAGCCCATAATTATGCGCAAAGAGGACTTTGGTGAAATCTATCAACCACTTTCTCAATCTCAAACCGAAGGACAAGCAGATCGTTGTTTGGACTGCGGTAACCCTTATTGTGAGTGGAAATGTCCAGTTCATAACTATATTCCCCAATGGTTAAAGCTAGCGAATGAAGGGAAAATATTAGAAGCAGCAGAGCTATCTCATCAAACCAACAGTTTGCCGGAAGTCTGTGGACGAGTATGTCCACAAGATAGACTTTGCGAGGGTGCTTGTACACTTAACGACGATTTTGGCGCAGTCACCATTGGCAGTATTGAAAAATATATCACTGACACTGCGTTTAAAATGGGTTGGCGTCCAGATATGTCAGGGGTAACTAAAACTGACAAGAAAGTCGCCATAGTTGGCGCAGGACCTGCTGGTCTTGCTTGTGCTGATGTCCTTGTGCGTAACGGTGTAACACCCGTTGTATACGATAAATACGAAGAAATTGGCGGATTGCTCACCTTTGGTATTCCTTCATTTAAACTGGAAAAAGACGTTATCAAGTTGCGTCGTGAAATATTTACCAATATGGGTGTTGAATTTGTTTTGAACACTGAAATTGGCAAAGATATCGAATTTCAACAGTTAATGGACCAATATGATGCGGTATTCCTTGGCATGGGAACCTATAATTCCATGAAAGGTGGATTTGAAAACGAAGGGGTTGAGGGCGTTTATGAAGCGCTTCCTTTCCTCATCGCCAATATTAATCGTGTTATGGGGATTGAAAAACAAGCCTCTGATTTCATCGACATGAAAGATAAAAAAGTCGTTGTATTGGGTGGTGGTGATACCACCATGGACTGCGTGCGCACATCTATTCGCCAAGGTGCTAGCTCAGTCACTTGTGCCTATCGTCGTGACGAAGAAAGCATGCCAGGCTCTCGCCGTGAAGTGGTGAATGCTAAAGAAGAAGGTGTGCAATTCCAGTTTAACTTACAGCCTCTAGATATTGCCGTAGATGAATCAGGTAAAGCCTGTGGTGTTAAGTTGGTAAAAACTGAAATGGGTGAACCTGATGCACAAGGGCGCAGACGTCCGGTTGTAGTTGAAGGGTCTGAACATGTGCTAGAAGCCGATGCTGTGATTATCGCCTTTGGTTTCCAGCCTAGTCCGGCTAATTGGTTCTCTGATTATGGGATTATTTTGGATGAAAAAGGTCGTGTTCGTGCACCTGCACAAGGGCGTTTCCCATTCCAAACTTCAAACCCGAAGATATTCTCTGGAGGCGACATGGTGCGTGGATCAGACTTAGTGGTAACCGCCATTGACGAAGGCCGCAAGGCTGCCGACGGCATTATGGATTACCTAGGTGTTTAAGTTACTTTAACGAACACTTAAATCATTAAGAATAAGAAAAGGGCCTGACGGCCCTTTTTTATTAATTCCCATGTTTTTTGCGCCACATCCCCTTCAGCACCTACTACTCGACCTGTGTAAGATCAATCCTCTTTGGCTATTTGTTTTAGCGCTTGCTCGAAAATCTCTGTTGGTTGGCCACCGCTTATAAGGTGTTTATTATTAACAATGACTGCAGGAACAGAACTGATCCCGGCTTGTTGGTAATGGGCTTGGGCTTTTCGTACATCTTGTTCAAACATATCAGAGTTGAGAATTTCCGCTGCCTTTTCTGAATCTAAACCGACCTGTTCAACTACCTCTAGCAATTGCTTATGATCACTTGGATTACCTGACTGTTTAAAATAGAGATCGAATAATGCGAGTTTGAGTTCTGTTTGTTTACCGCACTCATGGGCCCAATGAAGCAGGCGATGAGCATCAAAGGTATTAAAAATTCGCCCCCCTCCACGGTTGCCGAATTCATACCCTACCTCTAAACCGCGCTGTTTAATTGCTTCACGATTTTGTTCAGCTTGTTCCAGGCTGATGCCATACTTTTGGGTAATGTGCTCACCAATTTCTTGACCTTCGGGGGGCATCTGCGGATTAAGTTCAAAGGGTTGCCAGTCAATATTAACCGTTATTTCTCCAGCCAAATGACTAATTGCTTTGGAGAGTGATTTATAACCGATGATGCACCATGGACAAGATACATCGGAAACTATGTCGATCTGCATGTTTTTCAATTTTAATCCTTATCAAATAACTGAGTTTAATTTAAGAGTGGCTATGTTGATGATTACGAAGTTTACCCACACACTTACGACAAGTGAACGTTGTGGTATCTATGCTTAGCAGTAATATCACTGCGAAACCGATCCCCCAAAAGATAGCCAAAGGATTCAAAGGTACCGTAAAATTAAAGGCCTGGAAGGCTTCCAACCTGAGTTGTTCGTCAGCTTCGTGAACTAAATGCCAAGCTTGTTTAATGGGATGTTGCGTCATAGCAAAATTTTCAGCTTGTAACAATTCAACACGCTGATAAATTGCCCTGATACTATTAGCATCTTGTTTGAATACAGGGTCGTTACTTTCACTATAATGAGCAATAAGTTTTTCAATATTGCCACCAAAGTGCCTGTTAGCAGTGACTTGAAAGCCCGAAAGATTTTGTTTGGCTTCAATTAAATGGGCATCAACTCGTTGTTGATATTGTTGCATGAAGCCAGGAGCTTGTACGCCAATTAACACGCCACTTGCGAATAAAAAAAGTCGTAGATAATCTGCAAATTGTCGGAGTAACCATCTGATCATACTGACTTACTCAATTGTATACGTTAAAAAAAGTGAATCGTCTTGCTCCTAACCTCGGCAACTTCTATAGTGAGGCAAGATGCACATTTATGACAGGTAAAAGGCAGTGAAGTTTAGTTTAAACTCAAAAACCCCCTCAATAGTGACAGTTTTAACTGCTACGCTGATATTTTCAATGGAAACTAACGCCCAAGACAATGGGACGTTGCAAATGACGTCACAAACTTGTCCCGAGGAATTTTATTCGTTGCCCTTGTTCCCCGCACCCAAATTATGCCAAGTGTTTGCTCCTGAACTGCCGGCTAGTTTGACCTACCACGCAGCCACTGATCAACAAAGTGCCTTGGGCTTTTATATCGAGAAACTGGGACAAGCTGACCAGGTTAAAACCCTAAAAGGTCGGATTATGATGCAATATGATGACGCTAAAAAGATCATTATCCTATCCAAAGATGGGGCTGGGACACAAATCGATGTATTGGTGAAGTCCTAGCGTTTTCACGTCCAGATTGCTGCTCTATACTTCTGCACTTTTAGTTAAAAAATTTTAAGCTCCACTTCTGACAGAGTTGTTACCTTGTGGCACTGTCTTTGCTATTTATCCATAAAGATTACAAATTTGATGATGAATTGACAAAAACGTCAATTTTTTGTCTTTTTTATTGAGGAAAGCCCTTATGGAACTAGCCATTATTTTAATGATGATGTTAATCATAGTCGCAATAGCCGCACTTAAGTTAAGTGACAATGGTTTATCATTCCCATTTAAACGAAAAGCCTCCCTACTCACCCACACTGAGCTTAGCTTTTTAGATTTAATCGAAAGTGCCATGGGCCAGCGCTACCGGGTATTGTGTAGAACAAGATTGTCTGAAATCGTTTCTTTGCGTCAAAATACTGACAAACGTGCCGCGAAACATGCACTTATCAAAGCGTCAAGTCGTCAGTTAGATTTTGTATTGTGCCATAAATCCGATATGAGCCCAGTTATGGCAATAGATTTAGTCCACAACGGCGGCAAAGATGGTTATAAAACCCAACGCGATTGGTATGTCACCAGTGCTTTGGATGCCGCTCGAATCCCCCATTTGCGTATAAAGGTAAAATCGGGATACACGAAAGCGGAATTAAAAGAATGTATAGATGCGAAGCTTGCGACAGTGCAACGCAAAACACCTAAGCCTGTTGTACCAGGTACCAACAATCCAGATAACCCTCGCGCGGATAAACCGAAAAGACCTATACGCTCAAATCGTCCTGTCGCAGCCTAATTGACAAGAAACTTATTAGGATAAATTGCTCGCCCTTTGCTGAAAACAACATCAAAGGGCGTTTTTCGAACATCTAATCCTGTTCTTTTCATTTTATCTTGCCGCAATCCTCGCATTTTGAGTCGGTAAATATTAAAATCCGCGCAAATTCAATTAACTAAAAATATCATGAAAATAGCAATTCTAGGCGCTATGGATCAAGAAGTAGCATTGCTAAAAGAAACTCTTGAAAACGTAGAAGTATCTGAGTACGCCCACCTTAATTTTTATTCTGGTCAATTAAATGGCGTCGATGTAATAGTCGCAAAATGTGGAATAGGTAAAGTAGCTGCGTCCGTAGCCACAACAATCCTGATAGATCGTTTCGCCCCTGACTTTGTGGTGAACACCGGCTCGGCAGGTGGCTTTGACACAGATTTGAATATTGGTGATCTCGTTATTGGAACCAGTGTTCAGCACCATGATGTCGATCTCACTCATTTTGGTTATGAACGCGGTCAGGTATACGGTATGCCAGCCATCTTTCCTTGTGACCAACGCCTCATAGAGGCCGCAGAGCACGCCGCTAAAGACGTTGTACATGTTAAAAGTAAGCGCGGTTTAATATGTACTGGCGATTCCTTTATTGGATGTGATGATGCAGCTTCACGGTTAAGAGGACTCTTTCCTGACATGAGAGCAGTGGAAATGGAAGGCGCAGCTATCGGCCAAACTTGTTATATGCTGGATACGCCTTTTGTAGTGATTCGTTCGTTATCAGATATTGCCGGACAAACTTCATCGGTTTCATTTAAATCATATATTGATCAAGCCGCTAAAAATTCTGCTGAGCTAGTAATGAGTATGATTGCAGAAATGGCTGAGCAGCAGAGTTAACCCTGATGATGGCTGAGTATGAAGCCCTTCAGCAATCTGGTTTTTTACCTTTATTGGTAATCATAATCGCCTTGCTATTGGAGTGGCTAATACCTTGGCCGGAAAAAGCACACCCTCTGACACTTTTGCGGCTAATGGCAACCAATCTAGCCGCAAGAGTTAATCCTAATGCACCTAGAAGCGCTGCGCAGCAACGTATCTCTGGCAGTCTAGCAATTATCGTTCTGTTAGCTCCAATATTAGTGATTATTTCAATCCCCTTATTTCTGGCCCAATACCCACTATTTTTTGATGCCATAATGTTACTTGTTGCCATTCAGTTTCAACCTATCAGACGTCATTTTAAAGGACTTGAAAAAGCTTTAAAGTCAGAGAAAAAGAATCTGGCAAGGCATCACTTAAATGGAATTGTACTTCGAGATACCAGTACCCTTTCGCCCATGGGGATAGCAAAAGCGGCAATTGAATCCCTGAATCAGCGATTCATATATCAGCAATTAGCCATAATTTTTTGGTATTTGTTAGCTGGAGGGCTAGGCGCCTTAGTCGTTCGTATGTTGATAGAATTAAATCAAGTTTGGAATATGAAACGGCCTAAAAATCGCTACTTTGGTTTGCCCATTGCATTATTAACTCAATTGCTGGTGTGCCTACCTCAGCTCATCTTTGCTCTGATTTTTTCAATGATAACTAACCCTGTTGGTGCTTTTAAAGGGGTTAAATCCGTTCCCTCAAAATCACATATCAATAGTTTCGTTAAAGGGATGATTGGTGGCGGTTTAGGTATTCAATTAGGTGGCCCCGCCATTTATCACAATACCAAAGTTAGATATCCTCGTGTTGGTGCTAGCCGAGAGGTGCGCTTCGCTGATCTGCAAAGGAGTTGGCAAAGTATCAATTATACGTTGTTTATATTCCTCACCATAATCACCTTAATATTGGCCATCATTTATAAATCGTCTTAACTGATCTTTTTGGTATTTTCTTTTCTATTAATGTGAGCTAGCACAATTAAACAACTTGTAGTTTAATTAAACAGCTAACAGTAATTCGTTTAGTTAGTGTTGTATTCAAGAAACGACTTATCTTTCACTTAAGTAAAATCGGAAGTTTATATGAATCAAGAAAATCATGTTATGGTCACCGGCGATTATAAGGTTGCAGATATTAACTTAGCAGATTGGGGGCGCAAAGAACTCACCATTGCTGAAAGCGAAATGCCCGCATTGATGAAGATCCGCGAAAAGTATCGAAGCTCTCAACCGTTAAAAGGAGCCAATATTCTTGGCTGTATCCACATGACGATTCAAACCGGTGTGCTGATTGAAACCTTGGTCGATTTAGGCGCGAATGTCCGCTGGTCATCTTGCAATATTTTTTCCACTCAAGATCAAGCCGCTGCCGCAATTGTTGCTGCAGGTGTGCCAGTCTATGCTTGGAAAGGTGAAACCGAAGAAGAGTACGAATGGTGTCTAGAGCAAACTATCTTAAAAGATGGAGAACCATGGGATGCGAATATGGTTTTGGATGATGGTGGGGATTTAACTCAAATGCTCCATGACAAGTACCCTGAAGTGTTAAACAAGGTCCATGGCATCACTGAAGAAACCACCACTGGCGTTCACCGCTTATTAGAAATGTTAGAAGCAGGTAGCTTAAAAGTCCCAGCAATCAATGTTAATGATTCTGTCACTAAATCTAAGAATGACAATAAATACGGTTGTCGGCATAGTCTCAATGATGCCATAAAACGCGCAATAGACCATTTAATGGCAGGTAAGAAGGCCCTTGTAATTGGCTATGGTGATGTCGGTAAGGGTTCAGCACAATCACTTCGACAAGAAGGAATGATAGTGCGGATCTCGGAAATTGATCCGATTTGCGCCATGCAAGCGTGTATGGATGGTTTTGAGCTTGTATCCCCT
The DNA here is from genome assembly GCF_030548205.1 of Aliiglaciecola sp. 3_MG-2023. Lineage (GTDB taxonomy): Bacteria > Pseudomonadota > Gammaproteobacteria > Enterobacterales > Alteromonadaceae > Aliiglaciecola. The sequence continues at coordinate 65,397 of NZ_JAUORV010000017.1, forward strand.
TATGTTGACGGCAACAATAGCGGCAAGATTGAAGATGTTAATTCTTCCTTACTCAGTAACATCGATTTAGTGGTAACCACCACAGGTAATGTAAACGTATGTGATGCAAATATTCTCCGGTCTCTTAAGTGCGGCGCAGTGGTGTGTAATATTGGTCATTTTGATAATGAAATAGATACTGCTTTCATGCGTAAAAATTGGCGTTGGGATGAGATCAAACCCCAAGTTCATAAAGTCTATAGAAGCGAGGATGAACAAGATCATCTCATTTTATTATCTGAAGGCCGATTAGTTAATTTAGGTAATGCTACCGGGCACCCTTCTCGTATAATGGACGGCTCATTTGCGAACCAAGTGCTAGCCCAAATTCTATTGTTTGAGCAAGGATACGCAGACCTGGATGATACACAAAAAGCTCAATTATTGCGGGTAGAAGTACTGCCCAAACATTTAGATGAAGAAGTCGCTAGATATATGGTGGAAGGTTTTGGTGGAGTAATCACTAAATTAACCGAGCAGCAAGCAGATTATATTAACGTGCCCATCGAAGGGCCTTTTAAAACCGACGCTTATCGCTATTAACTCCAGTTTCGAACTTCTATCTTCAAAGCCCAGTACTTACTGACTGTTATTTGCAACACTGAATAACAGTCAGTCAGCGGTCAACTTTGGTCTAATCTCTCCTATATGCTATTTGAAAATTCTGGTTAAGTGCTATTATTAATATACTGAAATCTGAAACTTAACACTTAAACACCAAAGAGAAATGATGTCGGTATACTCAGGAAGAGATAGATATGCGAGTTATAGTTTATCCTATAGCAATAGGATATTAACTGGCGTGGTAACGGGCTCAATCGGAATTCAATTAGCCACCCAATACGACCGCGATCTAACCCAAATTCTACACTCCATAGCAGATAAGTATTTCGCATACGTAGGTGACTTTTCAGCGTGTCAAGCCTATACCGATGATGCGACTGGTGTCGTCCACCTGACTCATCAGAAGACAGAAAAAGCAGGTTGCGTAGTAGATGCTTATTGCATGGGCACAGCTTTGTCGAGGGAACAAATGAGACGCATACGAAGCGACGCAAAAAACCCAGCGTCTCTAGACGAAAGAATTTTCGACGATTATCAGCAGTGTGTTAGTTTCGTTCAATCAGTTTTGGCACAATTTGAGTCTAGCAGTGAAGCCAGTAAGTAATCGGGACATTCAATATTGCTCATTGAACCCCTCCCACTTCCAGCGAGTGCTTGCATTGGGAAATGATGTTCATGGAGATAATTACCTTAATGAGAGGGAATTGGAACGCCTCTTCACTCAATCCTTTCAAAATAATATCAATGCCAGCTTTGTGTCTCTAAAAGGAGACAAACTCATTGGCTTTAGACTAACAATTGCTGCAAATAATTGGCATCCCGATAAATGGTGTACTCCGCAACACTGGAATATTGCTACTAAGCAAGTTTGTTATTTTAAGTGCAATACCGTAGATAGCAGCTACCGTGGAGCAGGTATTGGTTCAAAATTACTTTCTTTATCCATTGAAAAAGCTCGTGAACAAGGTGCTCTGGCCGGTCTGGCACATATTTGGCTAGCAAGCCCAGGGAATAGCGCATTTAGGTATTTTTCTAAATGTGGTGGAAAGCTAATCAAGCGGCATCCGGGAAAATGGCATTCTAGTTATATTGAAGATGGTTATATTTGTCCGGTTTGCAAACAAAATTGTGAATGTGTCGCAGCTGAAATGCTTTTAACGTTCTAGCACTTTTATTTTTGAGTTTACTAACAGGTCTTTATCTGACCTAAGCATTGATCTAAATGTTCGTGTTCCCCTTAGTAGTATGTAACTCAATTTCTGTAAACGACAGATAACAATAAGTATTTAATTGAATATGTATGATCCCATCGTTGAACCCTATCCAAAATCTTATCAACAGTACCCAGATTCATATTGGGCAAACAGTATCGAAAAATTTCCAGAAACTACATCTTTAGTCAATGATATACAGGCTGACATTGCAGTTATTGGTGCTGGATACACCGGCCTTTCCTGTGCTTATCACTTAGCCAAAAATTATGGGAAATCAGTGGTAGTCATTGACGCAAATGATCCTGGCTGGGGATGCAGTGGCCGCAATGCGGGGTTTGTGTTACCCGGCACAGGAAGGTTATCTCTATTCGATATGGAAGAAAAATGGGGTGAATCAACAGCTCAAGGTGTCTTCCAAGAATATATGAAATCTATTGATACGGTTAATGACCTTATTGAACAGGGAAATATTGACTGTGACAAAACCCCAGGCGGTTATCTCAAGCTCGCCCATAAAAGAGCTAAAGTCGAATTATTAAGGAAACAAGCAGATAAATTACAACAACGCTATGGTGAGTCGGTTAAGTTTATTTGTAGCCAAGATGTTAGCAACTCATTCTTGAGAAGTGCCAACATGTATGGTGGCATCTACTTCGACCAAAGTTTTGCGGTTAACCCAATGAAGTTGGTCTTAGGCTATTACGAAATGGCGAGCCAGGCTGGCGTCAAAGTGTTTTCAAATTCCCCAGTAAAAAGATGGCAGCAGAAATCTAACCATCACTGTCTATATACTCAAAATGGCCGAGTAACTGCTGACAAGGTGGTTATCGCCACTAATGGCTATACAGGCACCAATATGCATAAACTGGTCAATCAACGCCATTTCCCTGTCCTTTCAAGCATTATTGTCACTCGCCCGCTAACCGACAGTGAACTTCGCAGTATTGGCCTAAAATCTGGCTTGATGGCAATGGATACTCGAAGAATGAAATACTACTATCGACTGTTACCCGACAATAGAATTCTGTTTGGTGGCCGAGGGGCAATTCAAGGTAAGAATGCGAATAACGCTAGCTTTAAGATGCGCCTGTTGGCAGGGCTCAAAGACACCTTCCCGGAGCTAAATGCTATTGAGGTTGAACACTTTTGGAGTGGCTGGATAAGTGCCACCTACGATAATTACCCTAGAATAAATCACAGTGACGATAAAGGTGTTTACTATTCAATGGGCTACTGCGGCTCTGGACTGGCTTTTTCTACATTGGCAGGCAAACGGTTAGCCCAAAGTATTTGTGAACCGGAGAGTCTACCAGATTTGCCTTTTTGGCAGAGTCAACTTCCAAGGTTTCCATTGGCACGATTTCGTCGGCTTGGTTTAGGCGCTTATTATGCTTTAGCTTCACTTCGAGATTAAAACAACTAAGCACTCACCAGTAACCAGAAGGCATTCAAGTTACTGGTGAGTCGACAATGGCTCGTTGAAACTAGGCTTGAACCCGCTAATTTTTAAGCCAGTTTAACCTTAGCGAATTTGCGTTTACCCACCTGATACACGCCTTCGCTGTTGCGCGCAATTAATTGGCGAGTGTCGTCAACTTTATTACCATCAATTTTAACTGCGCCTTGTTTTATCATGCGCATGGCCTCCGACGTTGAACCAACTAAATTAGCTTCTTTTAGTAGATTGGCAATAGGCATTCCATCCCCCTCTGCGGCCACTTCAACTTCAGGAATATCATCTGGAATTGCATTTTTTTGGAAACGCTGAATAAAATCTTGATGGGCCCCCTCTGCAGCTTCCTGTGAATGGAATCGGGCTATAATCTCTTTCGCTAATTCAATTTTTATATCTCTTGGATTAGCTCCGTTATTAACCGATTCTTTGAGTTGTGCAATGTCCGTAAGCGGTCTAAAACTTAGCAAATCGAAATAACGCCACATAAGTTCGTCGGAAATAGACATAATCTTGCCAAACATATCGTTAGGCGCATCCGTAATTCCGATGTAGTTACCCAGTGACTTAGACATTTTTTGCACGCCATCCAAACCTTCAAGTAACGGCATCATCAGCACTGTCTGTTGAGATTGACCTTCGGCTTTTTGCAGCTCCCGCCCCATTAACAAATTAAAGCGTTGGTCGGTACCACCAAGTTCCACGTCAGACTGCAATGCCACTGAATCCCAACCTTGTACTAACGGGTATAGAAATTCATGAATCGCGATGGCTTGACCATTGTTATAACGCTTTTTGAAATCATCTCTTTCCAACATTCGCGCAACAGTTTGTCTTGCGGCCAACTTAATCAGACCAGCGGCTCCCAAATTATCCATCCACTCGGAATTAAATCGTACAGTGGTTTTTTCAGGATCGAGAATTTTAAACACCTGCTCTTTATAGGTTTCTGCGTTGGCAATAATATCTTCTCGACTCAACGGCTTTCTGGTTACATTTTTACCTGTTGGGTCACCTATCATTCCGGTAAAATCACCGATCAAGAATATTATTTCATGGCCTAGCTCTTGAAATGTCCGCAGTTTATTGATTAAAACGGTGTGACCTAAGTGCAAATCTGGTGCTGTAGGATCAAAGCCAGCTTTAATTTTTAGAGGTTTACCCTCTTTTAACTTGGCAATGAGTTCTTCTTCGATCAAAATTTCGTCCGCTCCGCGCTTAATCTCACGAATTGCGTCCTGCCAATTTGTCATTTTGCTACCTCAATTTTCACACATTAGTTTTTATCAGCCGCGCATTTTACCCATGCAGAGTCGATAGTGAAAGGAATTCTGTATATTTTTGTATAATCATGTATCCTGTAACATGCTCATATAACTGGTTATTTTTTGACCTCAAACTAGAAAAGTAACTAAAATCGTTATATTCTCAATTTAGCCGACTAATTTCAGAGATATTCGTTACAGTGGTACAAAGAACTTTAAAACGCCTACCCACCAAACACAAAGCCTTATTATCTGGCTTTGCGTTATTTTTCTTACTCTTGTTGTTCATTCCGACTGAATCCGCAAAAGCATCCAAAAACAGTCAAATATTGGAAGTTGGCAAACGTTATGACGTGCCGCTCACTATTGATACCCCAGAAAAATTGGCAGATGCGTTAGATGACGAACCTCTACAGTGGCAAACATTTAAAATCAAAAAAGGCGATACCTTAGCTAATATATTTAAACGTGCTAATCTCACTCCGCAAGAAACCTATTATGTCAGTAATGCCGGAAAAGATGCCAAAAGACTACTCAAAATGCGTCCGGGTCAAAGTTTGCAATTATTGATTGATGACCAAGGAAAGCTTGAATCTTTAGGTTACGAGCTGTCTTCTACACAAACCTTATATATCAAACGACAAGAAGCCAATAGCTTTGCCAGTAGCATTGATACTAAGCAAGTAGATACCCGATTAAACTACGCTCAAGGTGAAATAAAAAACAACTTTTGGAACGCTGCAGTTAAAGCAAATTTGTCAGAAAAACATATCATGAGCTTGGCAGGTATTTTTGGTTGGGACATCGACTTCGCATTAGGATTGCGTGAAGGCGACACATTTAATGTCGTTTTCGAAGAACATTTTATCGATGGTGAGTATGTAGAAAGCGGCAAAATAGTGGCTGCAGAGTTTATTAATCAAGGTGAAGCATTTACCGCAATCTTATATGACGATGGTAACTATTACACGCCTGAAGGAAGAAGTATGCGCAAGAGCTTTTTGCGTGCTCCCGTTAATTTTAAATATATTAGTTCAAGCTTTAAGAAAAGACGCTTCCACCCTGTTCAAAAGCGCTGGAAGGCTCACAGAGGCGTAGATTATGCCGCCAATAAAGGGACCCCAGTGATTGCAGCGGGTGACGGTAAAGTTATTCGTTCAACTTATGACAAATACAATGGCAACCATGTGTTTATTCAACACGGGGAAAAGTATGTGACCAAATACCTACACTTTACTAAACGCGCAGTGAAGAAAGGTCAAACGGTGAAGCAAGGACAGGTAATTGGTTACGTCGGTTCTACTGGGTTAGCCTCAGGTCCGCATTTACATTATGAATTTTTGGTGGACGGGGTGCATCGCAACCCGCGCACCGTGACATTGCCAAAAGCACAACCCATTGCAAAATCTGAAGCGGCGCAATTTGCAAAAATTGCTGAAAAACGTGTTAGTCAACTTAACAACACAAAACGAATTATGCTTGCAATGAACCGTTAGTTAGCATTAGGAGCACTATGTCAAACCTGTATGTAGGCTTGATGTCTGGCACCAGTATGGATGGTGTTGATGTAGCACTAGTAGATTTTTCCAAAATTAAACCCACTATCATAGATTGTCAAACCTATGACTATCCCCCTGAGCTGGCGCGCACATTGAACTCATTATGCGCCAATTCTGACAACGAAGTCGTGACCATGGGGCATGCGGACCGAGAAGTTGCCAGAGTCTTCGCCAGCGCTGTAAACGATATTTTGTTGAAAAACGAAATCTCTGCATCCAAAATCGCCGCGATTGGATCCCACGGGCAAACAATTCGTCATCACCCAACGGGTGACGACGGTTTTACTTTACAAATTGGCGATCCCAATAGCATAGCCATTTTGACAGGTATTGATGTCATCGCCGACTTTAGACGCAAAGACATCGCATTGGGAGGGCAAGGTGCGCCATTAACACCCGCATTTCATCAAGCCGTATTTCGTCACTCTCACCATTCTAGAGTTATTTTAAATATTGGCGGGATTGCTAACATTACGTATATTCCAAGTGATGCCAAACAGTCAGTGTTAGGTTTTGATACTGGTCCTGGCAATACCTTGATGGACGCTTGGTGCCAAAAGCACCTTAATAAGGCTTATGATGCAAACGGTGCTTGGGCTGCCCAAGGAAGTCATGATTCACAGCTATTACAGCAACTACTCAAAGAGCCTTTTTTCGGTCTTCCAGCCCCGAAGAGCACAGGTAGAGAATTATTTCATCTACAATGGTTAGAGAAACATCTGATTGATTTCCCAAATGAGGTTTCCAAAGAAAGCGTGCAAGCCACCCTTTCAATGTTAACAGCCTGTTCCATCGCACAACAAATTAACCAACTTGATGGTGTGGAAGAAGTCTTTGTATGTGGTGGTGGGGCAAAGAATGATTTCTTGATGGAATGCTTGGAGAACGAACTTGTAGAGTGCGACTTACACACAACAGATATGTTGGGCATTTCCCCAGATAGTGTAGAGGCGGTGGCATTTGCTTGGCTTGCATATGCCTTCAATCAAGATATGCCAGGAAACTTACCGTCGGTTACTGGTGCCAGCCGTCCTGCGGTGCTAGGGGGCTATTTTCCTGCCGGTTAAACGTTTTTGTGGCGCAACAATACTCAATAAGATTGAAAATATAACGTGAAAAATTTAAAACGAGTTTTAGATAAAATAGACTTAGAGATCTTAGCCGTCATGTTTGCTGACCCCAGTTTAAGTAATAAAGATATTGCCATGAAAGTTAAGTTAGCTCCCTCTTCAAGCTTGGAAAGGATTAAAAAACTACAGTCAGATGGCATCATCGAAACACTGAATATGCAGGTAAACTTACAAGCCCTTGGCGGTCATATTCAAGCGATGATATCAGTGCGTTTAAAAGACCATAATCGCGCAACGGTAGATAACTTCCAAAAATCGCTGTTACCCATGAATGAAGTATTAAGTGTATTTCATATGGGAGGGGAGAATGACTTTTTTGTACACGTCACTGTTGTCGATTCCATTCACCTAAGAGACTTCGTATTTAATGCCATTACCGCAAGACAAGAAGTCAACCATGTGGAAACGGCCTTAGTTTATGATCATCAAATCAGTCATACTCTGCCTAACGTCAATCACCAGAGATAACACAATTCGCCAACTTAACCATTGGTTATCCTATCCGACCATTCGTCATCTGCACCACTTGGTGTTATTAATCGATTAGCTGTTGCATTTTGGGTCCAGAAGCAAAGTGTTGCTGACAAACATGTGAACTTATTTGTAAATACAACTCATCGATTTTGTCTGCACTCATAAATTGCTGACTAAAATTGGCAACACAGGGATCGATATGCAGTTTTGCCGTATTTATTAAGTGGGCAATGAGTGCTTTTACGTTGTCTGTTCCCATTGCGATCCGCATGGTGGTGGGGTGAATTCCACCTTTTTCTTGCTCCTTTACAGATAACTCGGAATGGGAAGTTAATGCGGGGCACAAAATAATGGTGTTATTTTGCCCAATACTCACCTGATGACTAAAAGCCGGCTCCAATGCATCAAAGAAGCGCACAAAAACGTCTCTCGGTAAGCCGGCTTTTTCAAGATCAATGGTAAACAGTGCGCACGGCCAACCATGTCGCATTTGCTGCTCTCGTAATTCGGCATTGGGATGGTTAGGTAACCCATGACTATTTACATTGAACAATGGGTGAGCAGCTAAAAACTGACTAAACACTCGAGTATTAATCACTTTATTCATAATTCTTTGCTCTAGAGTTTTCATACCACTTAAAACGTCAAAGGCTTTTTCCGAATCAAGAAAAGCACCTTTGATGTAGTACACATCCCAAAACATTGTTTGCGACCAGTCGAAACCATCAACACAACTTCCTTTTGGCTGAAACATACGAAAACCTTCGCCAATCACCACGCCTGCAGTAGTGGCACCGGTTCCGCAAATATCCTTGGTGTAGCTGTGTACTACATAATCAGGCCTTAGAGATTTATCTTTTTGTTGCAAAGGTTGGTGCAATATAGGCGTTGCTAGGGTTGCATCTAACATTACAAGATGGTTATTGCTATGGGCAATTTCACAAATTCCCGCAACATCCAAAATGAAACCGTGAGGGTTGCAAGGTGATTCCAAATACACATGCAAATTATGCTTTGTTAATCTAGCAGCATGCTTATTTTTAACTTGCCGCATAAAATCAGAAAACGCCGTAGCGCTATATCCATCGAACCACTCAAGCTGAATATTCAATCGATTTTCTCGCGCGAAATAATCATATAACAATTGGTAAACACCGCCATACACGTTGCGTGAAACAATCAGTACATCAGAATGGGAAAGTACGTTGCAAAGTAGCGCATCAATTGCAGCCATCCCTGAGTTAAAGTTCCATGCTAAGTAGTCTGCAGAATAAGGTCCAGCTTCTAAATCTACAATCGCATTTGCCAGGGAAATGTTGGTAGGATTCAGTAACCTTGAATATATTTGGTGGGTAAACTCTTTGCCGTGAAAGGCATCATCTACCCACTCTGTGCAAGCATAAACATAAGTGGCTGTGCGAACAATAACAGGTGTAGCTGAAAACAGCGCGGGAATATTATCAAACAGGGGATAATGACTTTTGCAAACCTGAGAACCAGATTGGTGGGCCATACTCTGATAAGTTGCCCTGAACGGATTCTGTAAAGTGTCTAAGATTTTAGCAATTTGAAAAGAAAGAAACTTTTTCGCATTAAAATATGCCAATTTATTTTCTTTGCTCAAACCATCTAGGGTTTCATTAGTAATTTTCCAAAGATTGTTTACATCAAGTTGCGCTAAGTAAAGGTGTTTAGCCACAGCAAACAATGCTTTACCATAGTCGGAGCTTGCTTCAATACCAAAGTGTGCCAACTGCTCATAAGCCAGTTCATCAATACTGGCTGCTTCAGTGGTATTACGTTTTGGAGAAAGTAATTTAACTTGGTTAGCTTGTTGCTCATTATTCATAAAGTTACCTTATATTTAACAGGCCACCTGGCTGTATTTCATTTCGATTAAAAACATATTAGGTAATTTTATTCGGAAAAATAACAAAACAACCAAATATAATTTCAAAGAAATTGTATTTAAATAGGAAAGTTAAGTTTACTGTAGGACTTCAATGTGACTAATTTATTGATATGTAGCCGAGACGCACTTGATTATATAGAGCAAATTGAACAGGCAAAAATAGCGAACCTCAAGATTCAAATTAGCCCTAAATCTCCTGGGTCAATAATCAATGGGAAAGAGGTTGATGTGTTGCTTGGCGAACCTGAGTTATGTATTAGCGCACTTCCTTACTGCCCAAACGTTAAGTGGGTTCAGTCGACTTGGGCAGGGATTAAACCTTTTGTGGATTCGGCACCTCATAATTTTAAATTAACTGGCATTAAAAATTGTTTTGGGTCACAAATGCGCGAATATGTCTTCAGTTATTTGTTGTATTTTTCTAGGAAAATTCAAACCTTCAACGAACTGCAATCGCAGCAAAATTGGTCGCAGCCGAGTTGCTCCCAGTTACAAGGAAAAACCCTAGGTATATTAGGTATGGGATCAATTGGAGTGGAAGTTGCTAAAACAGCAAAGCACTTTCAGATGGAAGTTATTGGTGTCGCAAAAAGCGCGCGAAAATTAGATTGCGTCGATCAGTTTTATGGGCTTTCACAACTCGCAAGCTTCGCCCATCGTTTAGACTACCTAGTGGTTTTATTGCCCCACACAAATGAAACTGACAAGATAATCGATCAACGATTTTTATCTCAGTTAAATGAGCAATGCATCTTAATTAATGCAGGCAGAGGTCAAGTCATTGATGAAAAGGCCTTGCTTCATGCGCTTTCGCAAAATCAATTGCAAGCCGCAGTTTTAGACGTTTTTACTGAAGAACCCTTACCTAAAGGCCACCCTTTTTGGAGTTTAAATAACCTATATATCTCCCAGCATACAGCTGCAATTTCAAAGCCAAAGGAAATCAGCAACATTTTTCTAGAGAATTTTCGATTATTTCAAAACAAACAAACTCTAATGCATTTGGTCGATTGGAAAAAGGGATACTAATAAGCCAGTTAACTCTTTTTTAGGCGTAAGATAACTACTATTTAAGGTTATTAAAGATATTTGTATTAGTGTAAATAATCATAAGTAGAATCTGTAGACTTTGATATGCTGTGCTAAATATTCACAAAGAATAATTAAATGGTAAACGTATCACGGAAGATGCAAATATTATGATTACGCATTCAGCCCCCATCAAAAAGCGAAGTGCAGAAGAGAGCATAATTCTAACACTTAGCGGCGCAAGCTCCATCGGCGTATTGCCCTTTGCTATCTATCGTTTTTTAGAATCAGACTGGGCGGTTGCATGTTTAGACTTATTTGCAGTTTTAGCTTTAGGCTCTCTATTTATTTATGTTTACCGCACCCATAATACCCAATTACCTGGCCGTGTTCTTGCGTTTGTATCCATGTTCGTTGTCTTTGTTACTATATTGCTCAAAGGTATTAGCCAATTAATGTGGATCTTTCCAGCACTCACTGCTGTGTTTTTCCTGCTTCCAGCTAACATGGCTGCTATTTACAGTATGTTAATTCTTTTCTCTATAGGATATGTGCTGCGAGAGCAGTTGACTGTGTTTTTGGCATTAGAGTTTTATGTGACGGCCATAGCGACTTTGCTATTCAGTTATGCATTTTCAGATAGAATGCGAAAACAGCAACAACAATTAACAGAATTGGCAACCTGTGATCCGTTAACAGGTGCTGGTAATAGACGCGCTATGGAGCAAAAAATGCTGGAAGTCATTGCTTTGCAGAGAAAAGAGCATAACTCACCCGTCTCGCTAATTTTGATGGACCTAGATAACTTTAAAAAGGTTAACGATGCCTATGGTCATGCTAAAGGTGATGATATTTTAAGAGTATTTGTAGAAACGTTAGAAAATAGTATCCGTTCATCCCATGATTTATATCGGTTTGGAGGGGAAGAGTTTGTGGTTATTGCAGACAACACTCCCCTGAAAGAAGCTATTACATTAGCCGAGGAACTCCGTTTAGCCATTGAAAAAGAAGGTTGGTTAGCAGAGCATAAAATCACTATTTCAGTAGGAACAGCTAAATATAGCCCTCATGAAACCGCCTTTGAATGGCTAGGCCGAGCAGATCGTGCAATGTATCAAGCGAAAGGTTTAGGTCGTAATAATTGTTGCGTAGCCTAAAATTAATCAAGTAAAAAGCGTTATTGTAAGACCAAAATATGGCATATTCCCAGCTACAATCAACAGTTAATAGCAAATAAAGAAACTTGAATGCCACCTTCACCAGAAAGTAAATCTAACTTCGTCACAAAATATTTCAATAAAATAGAGCTATTCGGCTGGATATTATGTGCATCGTCAATGCTCACTATTGTGTTTGCTAAAGAACTGAATCCGCAAATTATGCCGTTTGCCTGGTTAGGCGCAATTATTGGTGCTGGCATAATTGGTTGGGGAGCAGGACGAAAACACAAACGAAAGTAGGCAGTGAATCAGTAATGTAAGTAAGTACCCACCCTCTATCAGTTGACTTAAAATATTGGATAATGGCTAGCCCATAAAAAATCTACCTTCAATAAATGATGAAAGCACATCTCACCTTACCTTGAGTATCTAAAATAGTTGGCATCTAGACACATAAATCCCTGCCTAAATACTAGTATCAATATAGGTTTTAGTGATATAAGTCTTTGCATGTTCATAGTGTTACTTAATTCATAATTTTTCAAATACGTGTTTTAACTTTTTTAACATCAATATGGATTTTTCTTGTACCTAACTTCTGCTTCAAATAAGGAAACATTTATGTCTTCGCAATTTCACGATGTTATTCAACTGTCTCCAGAAAAACGCCATGCCTACTTATTAACTCAGGCAACTATCCACCAAAAGATTTGGATCCTCACCGACGAGCATGGTTGCGTGATGCTAAATAGTGAAGATGAAGACTGTGTACCAGTTTGGCCATCTGAAGAATTTGCTAAATATTGGGCAACGGGTGATTGGGCTGACTGCACGCCTAAGGCAATAACCCTATCAGACTGGTTTGAACGCTGGACAAGAGGTCTAGAAGGGGACGGGGTCAATATCGCAGTATTCCCAAACCCAGATGAAGAAGGGATTGTAGTTTTTCCTGACGTATTTGACAGTGAGCTTAAAGAAAGAAATCGGTCTAAATTAAACTAACAGTGACACGGTAAAAACCAATATACAAGTGAGGTGACACACCTCACTTGTTTTATCTAAAGCCTATTTTTCCCTCTCCCACTTAACCTTTTTTGCCTTTTAAATTCGACTACTTGTCAGAAGATAAGTGCAGATTATCCTTAAACGCTAACATGCACGGGGTAAGCACCAGAGTTAGTACTGTGGCAAAAGCTAAGCCACCAGCAACCGCTGTGGCTAACTGAGACCAATATTCGGTTGAAGGTCCACCTATATCAACATTGCGCCCAATAAAATCAATATTGATGCCAAGCACCATAGGTAATAAACCTAAAATAGTGGTTACAGTGGTTAGCATAACAGGACGCAATCGTTGCGCACCTGTGCGCAAGATTGCCTCGGTGCTTTTTAGCCCTTCACTTTTTAAAATATTGTATGTATCAATTAGTACAATATTATTATTGACCACTATGCCGGCTAAGGCGATAACCCCCACACCTGACATGACGATGCTAAACGGTTTTTGGAATATAAGTAATCCCAGCACTACGCCAACAATGGAAAACAGGACTGCACTTAAAATTAAGAAGGCTTGATAAAAACTATTAAACTGAGTCACTAAAATAATAGCCATAACAAATAACGCGATCAAAAAGGCATTAAGTAAAAAAGCTTGAGATTCGTCTTGTTGCTCATTTTGACCTTTGATAGTAATTTCAACTCTGGGATCTAAATTCAGCGTCGGTAATTGTTGCTTTAGCTCAGGAAGGGCAATGCTTAACAACTCACCTGGAACCATATTAGCTTCGACTCGCAGCACTCGTTTACTGTCAACATGTCGTATCAAGTCGGTTTTCAATTTGGCAGTACGCTCAACAAAATTACTAATGGGCACTAAACCATTAGCGGTTTTAAGTCTCAATTCATCAAGTTTTCCAATGTATCTATCGGTACTTGGAAATCTCACTCGAATATCTAACTCATCATCCACATCATCGGGTCGATACTCTCCGATCCGTAACCCCGTAGTCACGAATTGCACCGTATTCCCCACTAAGGTTGCGTCAGCGCCAAATCGAGCAGCATCACTCCGGTTCACCTTTAATTGCCACTCAATACCCGGTTTTGAGGCAGTATCACCAATGGAGGTAAATTTATCGTTTGCATCTAACGCTTTACGAATTTTTAATGCCGCTTCATTTAGAAGTTCCGGAAAACGAGAGGAAATCTCTATTTGTAAATCCTTACCAGATTGTGGTCCTTCTTGATCAGGAGTAACTTCAATATCCAATCCAGGCATATTACCGATGCGGTTTTCAACGTCTTTTAAAACCTCATCTGAATGCGGTCTTAAATGCCAATCAACGAGATTCAACCTTAAGGTACCTATTTGATCTTGCCCACCAGAACGCGAATACAAGGTTTCTATTTCTGGCATATCAATTAACTCTGCTTCCACTTCTTTAATAATATTGTCTTTTTCGTAGACTGAATAATCTCCAATGGACCTCACAGTAATATTCACGCCCTGGGAATCTGCTTTTGGAAAAAACTCTACACCTAAACCAGACGATGCATAAAGCGTAAAAGTGATCACAGCAAAAACAACTGCAATTGCTAAACTTTTTAAAGGGTGCGCAATCGCCAAGGATAGGAAGCGTATATAACGACCTGTGTATCCTTCAAGGGAATAAATATCGCCGTTTTCAGCTTGCTCAAGTTGTTGTTTGGTTTTGCTACTGATGTATCTAGGTTTACCGAAAGCCGCCCCCAGCGTTGGAACAAACACCAATGCCATTAACAGGGAAGCAGTTAAAACGGCAATCAACGTAAAGGGTAAATATTTCATAAATTCCCCCATCATGCCTGGCCAAAACATAAGCGGCGCAAATGCAGCCAAAGTAGTGGCTGTAGAGGCAATAATCGGCCAAGCCATTCGTTGCGCAGCATTTTTGTATGCGGTTCTCTTATCTTGACCTTCACTCATACATCGATCGGCAAACTCAGTTACCACAATGGCGCCGTCAACTAACATCCCCACGGCCATGATCAGTGAAAACAACACAACCATATTCATGGTATAACCAAACAAGGAAATCACTAGAATACCGGTTAAAAATGACCCAGGAATAGATACCCCAACGAGGGTTGCAGTGCGCACTCCTAATATAGCGACAATGACGATAGCCACCAAGATTATGGCACTGGTGACATTGTTCTGTAAGTCGCCCAGCATCATATTTATATTTATTGACTGATCACCTGTGTATGTCACAGACACGCTGTTTGGCCAAACCGAAGAACCTTGAGCTTGCTCAACAAATGCTTTTACTTTTTCAACGGTGATAAGTAAGTTTTCACCAGGGCGTTTTTTTACTTCAACTGACACTGAAGGATGAGAGTTTAGACGTGCAAAACCAGACGGGTCTTTATAAGATCGTCGTACCTGAGCAACATCTTCAAAAGTGATCACTCTGTCACCATCCACTTTAATGGGTTGCTCTAATACATCCGCTACTGTTTCGAAAACCGACGGCACTTTTACCGCGAAACTGCCAACACCAGTATCCATAGTGCCTGCAGGGACAAGGCGATTATTTCGTGATAGAAGGGTTAAAATTTCACTTTGATCAAGTCCGTAGGACTCTAATAACAATGGGTCGACAATAATTTCGACTAAATCTTCACGGTCACCGCCAATGTCGACTTCGAGTACTTCAGATATGCCTTCGAGTCCATTTTGTAACTCTCGGGCAGTTGTAATTAGCGCTCTTTCTGACACGGGCCCTGACAAAACCACAGTTAATACAGCCTGTTGACCTGCCATGGTAATTTCATGAATCGTGGGTTCTTCGGTTTCATCAGGCAATTTAGCCCGCGCGACCGTGACTTTATCACGCACATCAGCCAGCGCTTCTTTTGAGTCAAAGCCCGCCACAAACTCCATGGTGAGACTAGCAAACCCTTCGCCCGCAGTCGCTTTCATTTCTTTTAGGCCATCGATGGATCGCAGCTCCCTTTCCATTGGCTTAACAAGCATCCTCTCTGCATCCTCAGGAGCAATACCATCATGGACAATGGAAACGTAAATAAATGGAATCGGAACATCTGGATTCGATTCTTTGGGAATATTTAAATAGGTTACTGCACCTGAAACTATCAATAACACAAAGATCATTAATACAGTGCGCGTATGGTCGATTGAAGCGGTTATAATATTTTTCATAGGAAGATAGTAATGCTACTTTTCTGATGTCGAATCTTCGACAATTTCCACTTTATCACCATCACGGACAAACCCCTGTCCACGGGTAATAATCCGCGCTTGCTCACCTAACCCCGTTAGCCATACCCCTTGACTGTCACTTTTAACAATATCGATGGGAACAAATTTAACGGTTTCACCTTCCACAATTTTCACGCCTAAGTTACCTTCTTCATCCAAGGCCATTACCGCTGGTGTAATTTTGATAGCACGCTCTTGGCGCAGTGGAATTTTCAATTCAGTACTCATTCCAGCTAACAGAGTCCTTTCGGGATTAGGTACTGCAACTTCCAAATTGAAGGTATTAGTACCTTGGTTTGAAACACTGGAGATATAACGAATTTTTCCTGCCACAGTCTGTTCAGTGGTAAGCCTGCCGTGGGCAGGTTGACCAAGATAAATTTTCTGAATCCAGTTTTCTGTCACATCAGCTGAAATAATTAGAGGATCTAAATCAATAACAGTAGCTATAGTGTCGCCATCTCTGAGTAAATCTCCCACTTCGACTTCACGACGGTTTAAGACACCATCGAAAGGCGCAACAATGGTGGTTTTAGTGATTGCCAATTCCAATCGTTCAATTTCCGCTTTTGCTAACTCAACATTAGCATCCGCTTGCGCCAAAGCCGATTGGGATTGAAAGCCCTTTTTCCCCAAAGATTGAGCGGCTTCTAATTCTATTTGCCGCTGTTTCAAAATTGACTTTGCGGAGCGCAATTGTGCATTCAGATCATTGCTGTCTATACGTAAAATCTTCTGACCTTGCGTGACAGCCTGCCCTTCCTGAACGTAAATATCGACAACTTGCCCTTTAATTTCAGAGCGTAGTGTTGCTATACGATCCGGTTCAGTTCGGCCATAAATACTAACTTCGCGGCTAACTTGTTCGGCATATAAGGTCTCGACTTTAACCTTGGTTAAGATTTCTTCGCGAATCTCTTTCTTGTCTTCATTCTGCTCAGCTGATAAATGCCCTGAGGCTATCCATAAACATAAAAGTATGAAAATAAAGAATGCTATCCAAGCTGGTTGGCGGCGAATTTTAGTTAATAAATGTGACATGTTACCTCCGTGTCAGATGGCGCTAACATTACTACTTTGAAAAAAATACCACCAACTCTAAATCGTTTCGAAATATGTACAAAATCAACAAACATCCTAAAAACTCATTATTTGATGTAATGAAAGAGCTATGGTTACGCTGGCAATACTATAAAAGTTTCAAAAAAAGACACAAAAAAGCCAGCTTCATGCTGGCTTATTTGTTTCAATCGCGATTTGATTACACGCTAAAAGAAGAACCACACCCACAGGTGGTCGTAGCATTTGGATTATTCACTAAAAAACGAGAACCTTCTAAGCCTTCAACGTAATCTACGGTTCCACCTACTAAATATTGCAGGCTCATGGGGTCGACAACTAGAGTGACTTCGTTTTTATCGATAGTCATATCGCCCTCATTTACTTTTTCATCAAACGTAAAACCGTATTGAAAGCCAGAGCAACCTCCACCAGTGACATAGACTCGTAGTTTAAGATTTGGATTTTCTTCCTCTTCTATTAATGTACGAACCTTTGCGGAAGCGGCTTCAGAAAATTCAATTGGCACCGCCATTTCTACCGACATATATTACCTCTACCTTAACTAACAGGGGAAATACCCTATCTATGGGTTAATTATCTAATACCTGAGTAATCTAATCAACTATTCTGTGCTGCTTTGTGCTTTTTCAATGTTCCAATCGAAGGTTTTTTCCAAATTCCCTCGTTTTCGCTTAAATTGAAACACTTCTGCTTTGACCAACACTTTTTCAGGTGAAAATTGACTAGGTAAAATCATTTCGCCTTGAATGGTTTGAAAATACTTAAAGCTAAAGCTCAATTCTGAAGACGCTTGAGTGATTAAATCTGACAGATCATATTGCTTAGGCTTACCGTTTTCACTGCCAATCACTGTTACATCAATTGAGCCTTTTACGACATTTTTGATTTTGTTTTGTTGCATTAGCACTAATTCAAACCAAAAAGCACGGTCGCTCAGTGACGCCTTAACCTCGAAGGCTTCGATAACAAACCCATCTTGTTCCAATTCGGGGGCCATAACTCGTTGATAAAATTTAATTTCTTCTTTTAACTTTGCTTCATTGGCTAGTCCCTGTTCAAGACTAAGCTGAGACTTTTTCACGGCAAGTCTTTGAACTTCCAATTCTACGCCAAGAATGTTTAACTGCTTGGTTAAACGTTGATTATCAAGTGACAAGTTTTCAAGGGTGTGTTCCAGGGTACTAATTTTTGCATTTTGACTCTCAAAGTGTGAGTTGCCGTACATAAATGCAAAATAAGCAGTGCAAATAAATAAAATCAGCAAAACCGAATAAAATTTAAATGCGCTCCACGTTTTACGAATTTCATCTGGTATCAAAGGGTAATTTTCCTAAAATAATTTTATCATTGTTTACAAGCACTTGTGATAAGCTAAATCTGCCTCACATGTGCATCACAAAATGCATACAGGGCACCATTATTACCCATTGAAAGTATAAGCCCAACAGATAATGACATTAAAATCTTTCAGACAGGAATTAGCGACTCCTCGCACATCAATTCAACTATGTATATTGGGCATAGTGGGTGGGATGAGCGCTGCGTCTTTTATTATTTTATTTCGGCTTTGTGTTGAATGGTTACAGCTCAGTTTTTTAGATGAATTAAACCGCTTTTCTGACTTAAACCCCATAGTACGTTTTACATTGCCTATTGCTGGCGCTCTACTGATTATTTTGTTTGCCTTTCTAACGGGTTTTAAACACTACCGGATGGGGATCCCATTTGTAATTCACAGACTCAAACAGCGCTACGGTCACATTCCTTTTCGCACAACAATTAATCAATTTTTTGGTGGCATGATCGCTTTGGCCAGTGGATTTGTGGTAGGTCGAGAAGGCCCTTCTGTACACTTAGGCGCAGCCGGAAGCAGTTTTATAGGTCACGGCTTAAAATTACCCTACAACAGCATTCGTATTTTATCGGGTTGTGGAATCGCAGCAGGGATTTCAGCCTCATTTAATACACCTTTGGCAGCGGTTATTTTTGTAATGGAAGTGGTACTGCGAGAATACCGCATACATTTATTTATTCCGGTTATGTTAGCCGCCGCTTGCGGCTCATTAATGACCAGGGTGGTATTTGGCCAAGTCCATGAATTGTCTTTTTTATCCTTTCAATATATTAATCATTGGCATTACCCTTACCTAATTATTTTAGGTGTGACACTTGGCTGCCTTGCCACCCTTTTTAATAATCAATTGATGAATGTCATTCGCTTATTTAGACCCGTTAAAATGATATGGCGAATATTAATAGCCGCAGTGATCACCGCAATTTTTGGATTCTTTTTGCCAGAATCCCTTAGTGCGAGTTTAGACACCACTCATTCATTTGTTAGCGGTGAGACTACAAGTATGTTAGTGGCTATTTTAGTCGCCAAATTTATCCTTGCACTCGTTGCCATTGGCTTAGGTGTGCCGGGCGGACTAATTGGCCCAGTTTATGTAATTGGAATGTTGGCTGGTGCCGTATTCGCCATCCCCTTAGGCTTCGTTTTATCAGAAAACATTGATTATAATAACAGTTTTGCATTGCTCGGCATTGCGGGCATGTTAACCGCAGTTTTGCACGCGCCACTCGCCGCTTTATCTTCAATTATGGAGTTGGCATATAATGCTGATATCATTTTGCCTGCCATGCTGGTTATAGTGCCTGCTTATGTGACATCCACACAACTTTTCGGTAATCGCTCAATATTTATCCGCCAATTGGAATATCAAAAACTGCCATATAGCATTTCTCCCATAAGGGAAGCGTTACAAAAGACCGGTGTATTGGCCGTTATGGACACAGAATATAAATTGTTTATAGATGCTCCAGACAAGCACATAATGGAGTTTTTAGACACTTCCCCAAATCATCCAGTGGTACTGCGTTCTTCGTTTGAAATCGATGTTCAGTATTCTTTAGTACACTATGAACTAAGTTTAAATCACAATAGCGGCCCGTTGGCCTATTTCGATATGGAAGGTGTACCCAGTCAATCTACTTTGGCTGAAGTGTATGAAATATTGCAAGTAAATCGAGATGGTGCGGTCTATGTATACGAGACAACCCCCTCTAGCATTGTAGGAGTCATCACCTGGAATAGCTTACGTACATACTTGCATCAGGAAAAGTTTTAACAAATTTAAGAAGGTAAATAATGTTAGATGGTTGGATAAACTCCATAAATTGGATAGGTTGGATAAAAGCACTGCACATATTTTTTATGATTGCTTGGATGGCAGGAATTTTCTATTTACCTCGCTTATTTGTATATCATTCGCAAACATCGAGCCAAGAAGTGCGGGATCAATTCAAAATTATGGAACGCAGGCTATGGTTTTTTGTAACGCCATTTGCCCTATTAACCCTTATTTTCGGGGTTATCTTAATTTATATGCATGGCAGAGCTTGGTTCGCCGCTTCAATGTGGATACACGTTAAATTGACCTTGGTTATTTTCGTGTACGCGTATCACGGCTACCTTTATTTTCAGTTGAAAAAATTTGCCAAGGATATTATTCCTCATTCATCACGTTTTTATCGTTTTTTAAATGAAGCCCCAGTACTAGTGCTACTTGCCATAGTCGCTTTAGCCGTGCTTAAAGCTTTTTAATAGCCAATAGGTTAAAATTTAAGATTATATTTGCTTTACGCTGTTTCATTAGCCAATATATAAGCAATGAGAAATAATGGATTGGAAATAGGACAAAATGGACGTCAGCAATCGGCAACTTACTCTGCTTTTAAATAAAACGGATTCTGCATTTAAATTACTTCGTGATAATCCTGATTCGATTGAATATAACAACGCTTACGAAGAAGCTAAACAAGAGCTAGACTATTATCTCGGTAATATCCGCGATTCATTAAAGAAAAAATACAAAGACTTTTGACCTTGCCCACATAAAGTTCATCAGATTTCCGTTAATTACTTCTCAATCTTTCCCGTATTAAAATTTACTCCTCCCTTCTTTTAAAAAAAGTATGCGCTTTTCATTTACAAAACCTTGATTCACCCACTACAATGTTAACGATTTGTTAATAATGTTAATATTTCTGACATTATTTACGCGTATTATTGCATGCTTAAACTGAAGTATACATTGGAGTAGTTTTGAGACAGTTAGTTTTTTTCCTCAGTATTTTGTTCTGCGCCCTTCCCCTTTGCGCAAAAACCCCCTTGTCTTTAGAAGACTTAAACCAAATACGAAAAGTTAAAACTGTGTCTTTTTCTCCAGATGGACGTTTAGCGGCAATCACGCTCAATTTACCCGATGACAGCTATGATGGAATTGATTTAGTTAGTTTAAGAGAGCTTTATGTCGTATCTAAAAGAGGAAGAATTTCCCCCGTAATATCAGGGGGAAGTCAACTCGGTCACGTAAAGTGGAATAAAGATAGTGATCAGTTATATTTCTTAGGGAAATTCCAAGATGATAAAACCGTTTCCTTATATCGCATTGAAATAGGTGATGATGAACCTGAAAAAGTGTTTAGTGCTAAAACAAATATAAAAGGTTTTGATCTAAACGAGGAAAATGATGCAGCGATTATTTGGGGGTACCCTGCTGCAGAGAAGCAACAAAGACTGTTAAACAATGCCGGGTTCAACGCTACGGTATTTGGGGAGTCAACCGAAAACGCCTCATTGTGGCGCGTGAGTTTGCTAAATCAAAATAAAAATGCACATTTACTCTATAACGAAAGCCACGTTTTAAGTGCCAAATGGATCCCACAATCTGAGCAAATATTATTGCATCATTCCCCTAGTTCGTTTGCAGATGATGTTGTAATGGAAAGCGAAATTTCAGTTTTAAAACCCAGTGGACAAATTCTGCTCACCAATTCTCATCGAGGGAAAGTGGGAGAGATAAGTGTCTCTCCCACTGGAAGCCATTATGTATTTATTGGCGCACAAGATCCGTCTGACCCCGCTGAAGGTCGGCTATGGCTTAGCCAAACATCATCATCAACAGCCGTAAATATACTGCCTGATTTTGCTGGCCACGTAACTGCAGTCAATTGGTTTAACCCAACAACCGTAGGTTTTATTGGCGCTCAGAATCTCAGTACATTTATTGCCAATAAGGACATAGAGGATCTGAATAAGTCATACAGAGTGCGGGTAAAACATGAAGGTAAAATCAGTGCCCTTAGTGTTGATGCAAAAGGTTATAATATAGCTTACTTGGCTGACTCCCCAGAGCATCCAGACGAACTCTTTATTAAAACTAAACATAGCAACAAAAGAATGACCAACTCTAACGTTTGGTTGAAAGATAAAGACCTACCTAAACAAACTGAGGTCTATTATACAGCCGCAGATGGCACCATTATAGATGGGATATTGGTGGAACCAATTGATAATTTAACGTCTACATCATCCGCAATTATTTTTGTGCATGGTGGCCCTGAAGCCCATTTCTCTTTAGGTTGGAATAATAGTTATTCCTACCCTGTTGCTTATGCAGCCAGCAGAGGGTTCTATAGCTTTTTACCTAACTACAGGGGCTCAACGGGAAAAGGTGTCGCCTTCTCTAAATTAGGACAAAGAGATTATGCCGGCGCTGAGTTTGACGATCTCTTAGATGCACGCACATTTTTAATTGAAGAATATGATATTGATCCGCAACGAATCGGTATCACTGGGACGTCATACGGTGGATACGCTGCCGCCTGGGCCGCAACAAAACAACACGATTATTTTGCAGCCAGCGTGTCAGGGATGGGGGTGGCTAATCAAATTTCAAAATTTGGTACAACCGACATTCCCACAGAAATGCTAAATCTACATGCTTTAGTCGCACCTTGGGAAGACTGGTCGTGGTATCTGGAACGAAGCCCTATTTACCATACCAAAAATGCAACAACCCCACTATTGTTGTTACATGGGACTCAGGATACAAGGGTTTCCCCAAGTCAATCCAAAGAGCTTTATCGCTACTTTAAATCCAATGCTGACGCTCCAGTGAGACTTATTTTGTATCCTAATGAGGCCCATGGATTCGCTTTGGCACCAGCAAAATTAGATTACAGCATGCGTTTGATGCGCTGGATGGAGCACTTTGTTGTTCAACAAAACAAATCCAAACCAAGCCATCAACTTCCTCATCACGATTTGCCCGAGGCTGAATTAAATAGTGAGTGATCCAGTATCAGTTTCTTTATAATCATCCCATCGTAAGTACCTTACTCCAACCCACCTGAGTTAAGTTTACTTGATGTATTTAGTTTTTCTAACATCCACATAATGTTATGATGTTGGGCTACTTAACGAAATCCGGCATTCTGAAAGTCAGAATAATGCAAACGAGACCACGAATAAATGTCACAAGAACTACAAGATCATTATGCAAGCATTCTCCAACATTTAGGGGAAGACACCACCAGAGAAGGTTTGATTGATACGCCTAAAAGAGCCGCAAAAGCGATGCAGTTTTTAACGGATGGATATGAAAAAGATGTTCATGGCGTTGTAAATGGAGCCATTTTTGAAGCTGATACTGATGAAATGGTAATCATCCAAGACATTGAATATTACTCATTATGCGAGCACCATGTACTACCTTTCATAGGCCGTTGTCACATTGCATATTTACCAGACGGTAAAGTACTTGGTTTATCAAAATTCGCACGAATTGTGGATATGTACGCTCGTCGATTACAAATTCAAGAAGGTTTGACCAAACAAATTGCTGATGCTGTATTAGAAGTCACAGGTGCTAAAGGTGTGGGGGTTGTTATGGAAGGTAAACATATGTGCATGATGATGCGTGGTGTGCAAAAGCAAAACTCATCGATGATCACCTCAGTGATGTTAGGTTCGTTTAGAACCTCTCAAGCAACTCGCACGGAGTTTTTACGCTTAATTGGCAAGTGAGTTTTTATCATTCAGTATTGTTTTACTTAGGTAGAAACACAAAAAAGGCGCTTTTAAAAAGCGCCTTATACTGAATTGTTTAAATCTCTCGCCCGTTATAGGTCAAGTTCTTTTAACTTACGCGTTAAGGTGTTTCTTCCCCACCCTAGTTTTTTAGCTGCGTCTTGTTTGTGACCATTCGTGTATTGCAATGCTCTTTCAAGCATGATTTTTTCAAATTCGTGGGTCGCTTCATCTAAGATATTCTGACGACCAGAGTGCAGTTGTTTATCGGCCCAACTAGCCAACAAGGTTTTCCAATCGCCTTCTTGATTGGCCGCTTGCGTAGTAGCAGGCTGAGTAC
The DNA here is from genome assembly GCF_030548205.1 of Aliiglaciecola sp. 3_MG-2023. Taxonomy (GTDB): domain Bacteria; phylum Pseudomonadota; class Gammaproteobacteria; order Enterobacterales; family Alteromonadaceae; genus Aliiglaciecola. Next base: position 89,760 of record NZ_JAUORV010000017.1, read on the forward strand.
TAATTTCAGGTGGCAAATCATTTATCAAAATTTCTTGACCACTGGCCATGACGGTTAACCAACGGCACATGTTTTCCAATTGACGAACGTTTCCAGGCCAAGCTAACTGCGAAAGTACATTGGCAGCTTCCTTGCTAAGAGACTTAGCATCGACTTCCAATTCTTTTGCGGCACGGCTGAGGAAATGCCGAGCCAACAATGGGATGTCTTCGCGACGTTGTGCCAAGGTAGGGATATGAATCTTAATCACGTTGAGACGGTGATAGAGATCTTCTCGAAATTTTCCATCTACGACTCGCTGTTCCAGATTTTGGTGGGTTGCAGCGATAATTCTCACGTTTACGCTAACTGGATTATGCCCCCCAACACGGTAAAACTGGCCATCTGCCAATACTCGCAATAGACGTGTTTGCACATCCAAAGGCATATCACCTATCTCATCTAAAAATAGTGTGCCTCCATCTGCTTGCTCAAATCTACCTTGCCGAGCATTCTGCGCTCCGGTAAACGCCCCTTTTTCATGACCAAACAATTCCGACTCAATTAGGTCAGCCGGTATAGCGGCCATATTTAAAGCGATAAAAGTATTCGCTTTACGAGGACTATGGCGGTGCAATGCTTGAGCAACAAGCTCTTTACCCGTGCCTGACTGACCATTTATCAAAACGCTAATACTCGATCTTGATAAACGCCCAATGGCTCTAAAAACCTCTTGCATTGCCGGTGCTTCACCAATGATCTCAGTGTCTTTCGCCTCGGGTTCAACCTGTCGTTGCGAGTTTTGTTCCCTTGCATGGGCTAAAGCACGCTGGACAAGGTTCACTGCCTCATCGATATCAAATGGTTTAGGTAAATACTCAAAGGCTCCACTTTGATAGGCGTTTACTGCGCTATCTAGATCAGAGTGGGCCGTCATAATAATCACCGGAATATCAGGAAAATGGCGATGCACTTCTTGCAGTAATGTCATGCCGTCCATTTGTGGCATTTTAATATCAGAAACGATGACTTCTGGTTGTTGACCAGAATGTAACTGCAGAAGTAGATCTTCTGGATTCTCAAAACTAAAACAAGGAATTTGCGCCGACTGCAACGCTTTTTGTAATACCCAACGAATCGAGCTATCGTCATCTACGACCCATACTGGTTCAGCGTTCATTAAATTACGTCCTTTTTCTCTATCGGTAAATAAATTTTAAATGCGGTATGACCAGGCCAACTTTCAACATCAATTTTGCCTTTATGGTGGTCTACCAAAGATTGTGCAATGGACAGTCCTAAGCCTGTGCCATTTGATTTCCCTGTTACCATTGGATAAAACAGGGTGTCTTTTAGCTCAACGGGGATCCCTGGACCGTTGTCGATAATTTTAATTTGTGCAACTAGCGGATATTTCACGCCGTGTATCGTAAATCTGCGTTTGATTCTGCTTCGAATAATAATTTCAGGCTCTTTATCGTTATTTTCCAATGCCTGAATACTATTAGTGACAATATTTAAAACCGCTTGTTGTAACATATCTTGATCTAAAAACAGATCTGGAATACTCGGATCGTAATCGCGTTCAATATGAATATTATGGGTCGCATCCAACTTCACTAAGGTACGAATTTTTTCTAACACTTTGTGTATGTTTACCCACGCAAAATTGGGTAACGAATTAGGGCCCAAAAGTCGATCGACTAAATTTCGCAATCTATCTGATTGGCCAATAATTACTTGAGTAAACTCTTTCAAGTCAGGACTATGTAATTCTTTTTCGAGTAATTGTGCTGCCCCCCTAACGCCCCCAAGTGGATTTTTAATTTCGTGGGCCAATCCTCGAATTAACTCTCTAGCAGCTTGAAGTTGCGCCCACTGCTGACTTTCTTGACTAATCCGCTTCTGCTGATCAATGACTTTAATCTCAAGCAAAAGAGCAGACTTTTCTTCGAATTCAAATGATGTGACTGTCACATCGGTTAATACATGTCGACCATCGGAAAACGCAAATAGCACTTCGCCATCAGAAAATCCCTGGTCTCGTTCGATTGCATCTTCTAAGCGCGCAAATGTTACGCTGGAATGAGATACAAATTGGGTCAAAGGAAAACCAAGTAATTGATTTTCTCCGCATTCTAATATCGACTGCGCAGCTAGATTGACGTAACGGATAGAAAGGTTTTTATCCAAAACCAGTACAGCCGTAGCTAAGCTTTCCAAAAGGTGTTTAAATTGTTCACTCAAAGAAATTTCATCCAATTACATTATTGCACCATATAAGTGCACAACATTCACCTGTTAAAGTCAATGTCAATTAAGAAGCACGCTACAGGCTTCTAAAACGTTTAATTTGGATTGATCAACGTCGATGCCTGGTGCATGTAAAACACTCTAGGCTTAGACAATGCAAGGATCTTGCCTGTATGGTGAATAAATTTTACTTGGATTGAATGTTCTCCTCGCACTACGTTTTGAAGTCGAAAAGAAGGGGCAGGACTGGTTTGCACTAGCTCACCATCTAAATAAATTTCGAATTTGCCATTTCCAACGGGCTCAAGTTGAGCGGTAACTGAAACCTTACCTGAATTGTTACGCAGAGTTTGTTTATCCGCAGGGGAAATAATCTTAAGCTGGTAATCGGGAAACTCTAACCTATTCCTTTTAATCGGCTTTTTCGATACCCCATTGGTTAACGAAGGCATCACAGTACTATTGGTATTTTCTAAATCCAATGGTTCTGCCCCGCTTTGCGGTGTATCTGTGTAGGTTATTGAGCCGTCAGAATTTACTATTTTGTAAAGGGTCTCGCCAATTGCGGCAACGGAAAATAACAATAAAGCAATGATAATGGTCTTTTTCATACCTTAGAGTGTAGCCTTTTCCGGAATAAAAAAAAGCCCGCAATAATGCGGGCTAGTATAAAAAACAATAACTATAGCAATTAGCAGCTGTAGTACATGCCAAATTCTACTGGGTGAGTAGAAGAGTTAAGTAACTCAACTTCTGCAGATTTAAGCTCAAGATAAGCATCAATCATGTCATCAGTCATAACGCCACCAGCCGTCAAGAATTCACGATCACTATCCAAAGCTTCTAGAGCTTGTTCTAATGAACTTGAAACTGTTGGGATTTCTGCCGCTTCTTCTGGAGGAAGATCATAAAGATCTTTATCCATAGCATCGCCAGGGTGGATCTTATTTTTAATTCCGTCAAGACCAGCCATTAACATTGCAGTGAATGACAAGTATGGGTTACCTGTTGGATCAGGGAAACGTACTTCGATACGACGAGCACGTTCACTATTCACGTGAGGAATACGGATAGATGCAGAACGGTTACAAGCAGAATATGCTAACATTACCGGTGCTTCAAACCCTGGGACCAAACGCTTATAAGAGTTAGTAGAAGCGTTAGTGAATGCGTTAATCGCGCGAGCGTGTTTGATAATACCACCAATGTAGAACAAGGCTTCTTCAGACATACCAGCATATTTGTCACCAGCAAAAACGTTTTTACCGCCTTTACTAATAGATTGGTGAACATGCATACCTGAACCATTATCACCTACTAGAGGCTTAGGCATAAAGGTCGCTGTTTGACCGTAAGCATGAGCTACGTTATGCACTACATACTTATAGATTTGAACTTCATCAGCTTTTTTAACTAGCGTGTTAAACAAGCAAGCGATTTCGTTTTGACCTGCTGTTGCTACTTCGTGGTGATGGGCTTCAACAGTTAGTCCCATTTCTTCCATAACAAGACACATAGCAGCACGAGTATCATTTGATGAATCAACTGGAGGAACTGGGAAGTATCCGCCTTTGATACCTGGACGGTGGCCCATGTTGCCGCCTTCAAACTCAGCACCTGAATTCCAAGAAGCTTCTTCAGCATCAATTTTGAAGAAAGAACCAGACATAGTAGTGCTATATTTCACGTCGTCAAACAAGAAAAACTCTGGCTCTGGACCGATATAGACTTCATCACCGATTCCAGTCGATTTTAAATATTCTTCTGCACGACGAGCCACAGAACGAGGGTCGCGGTCGTAACCTTGCATAGTTGAAGGCTCAAGTATGTCACAACGAACGTTAATTTGTGTTTCTTCTGCGAATGGGTCAAGAACGACTGTTTCTGGATCAGGCATAAGTACCATGTCAGATTCATTAATGCCTTTCCAACCAGCGATAGAAGAACCATCAAACATTTTACCTTCTTCAAAGAAGTCTTCAGTTACTTGATGAGATGGGATTGAAACGTGCTGCTCTTTACCTTTTGTATCGGTAAAACGTAGATCAACAAATTTCGCTTCGGTTTCTTTGATAAGGTCTAAAGCCTTTTCTACTGACATTGTGTCCTCCTGAATATAATCAAAGATTATGGTATTTTTCAATCTTGCAATACTAGTTGCTCAACTAAGCGATTTTCATGCCATATGCATGACGCCCCTAAAGTACCTGTTCTTTCGTTGAAATGGTGAATAAACAACGCTACCCCAAGTAATTTTTGCACCATACGTGATCACAAAGCCCTAATATGGTGCGCTAGTTATTTATATTAGGAACTAGTTTACTCAGATTAACCTAATAACAAACAGATAGATGTATTATTTTGATATTGGCTATTACTATCTTTTTCACAAAACAGTGCATGCTAATTAAAATTTCGCACCAAGCCACAGCCAAAGCTTGTCGGTATCAGTTTTCCCACTTTCACCAGAGTAGTTGGCATACTTGATCCCCATGGAATAATTAGCAGAGACTTTGTAGGTATATAGCAAATCAATTTCACTGCCAAGATCATCTACCAGCTCTGTGGATTCGTCTGCTTCAAAGTCATGATAGGTCGCAGTCAAACTTCCACCAGCCAATTTCCCAGAAAGTGTTACGGATAAGTCTACTAGCCCCTGTGCAGGTGTAGCTAAAAATATATCAGCCCAGCCATTAAATTTATGCAAAGTCGCTAGGGGTGTAGAGAATCCATAATTTCCCTCATCGGAACCAAGTACTTCGTAACCAATTTTTGCGGTAACACCTGAAAATACTGCGCCAGCTTCTAGCATTAAGTAATCCGCATCAAAGCTAGTGGTTGCAGAATCACTGCTTTGGGTCGCATATTCTGCCGTATAGATAAGTTTAGTATCACCTACAACGTTGTTTCCTGAAAATCGGATACCAAAGGTGTCCAACGAGTTTTCAACATTATTGTCAACCTCAAGTAAATAGCCGTAAGCCGTTATTTTTCCCACAGATGAATTATACGAGGCATTGATTAGATGATCTTTAGCATCCAAATCTGCAGCTTCAGCGAAAATACGGTTGCGTTGCGTTAAATAGGCATATTTTAATGAAACGGCTTTCACAGGACTGTAATCAAAACTGAAACCATCAAAGGTTTGACGGTCTTGACGCCAGCCTACATGGCCAATAAAACGATGATTGTCCATGGTAATCACTTGCCTACCCACTTTAGCGGTAAATTCGTCAGTAGAGTATTGAAGATACCCCTGATCGAGCTCAGTATGCTCAGGATCTGCTATCACTGAATAGATTCCGGAGTTATAACCTGTTGGCCCGACCGTATAATCGCCCTGCCCTAACACTATACGCGTATCTTCCACTTCAATCATGGCTGAAAAATTCTTATAACTCGCTGATTGATAGCTCAACAAAGTGCGCAAGGTAAGTGCACTTGCATCTTCCACCGCATTGTCTTGCTCCACAGATTCATAGCGCAACAGAAAATTAGCCTTAGCCGTGCCATTTGCCATAGCTTCAGTCACAGATTCTGCAGCATTAGCAGACATAGTAGATACATTCAACAGAGCAAGGGGTACTGCAACATTAAGTGTTTTTTTTGCTAACGTTTTCATCGTCTTTTCTCTTATTTTAGGCATGACTTTGCCGAGACTTTGGCTGGCTAATAAGCTCATTAGCACAAACCTAAGTCTTGGTTTACATGGTATTTAAAGGTTAATGTGTTTAAATTTTGTCTTAGCCGGTTTTTAAGCTTCCTGGCTGTCCTTTGGCGGATTTGCTTTTTCGGTGAGAATCCACAGACTCTACTTTTCTTTGTTTTTCATACAAGAATTTAAGTACTTCATGTCGATAATGGTTGTACTGAGGATTATCGGCTAACTCAATGCGATTTCGTGGTCGCTCTAAATCGATGGATAAAATTTCGCCTATGGTTGCCGACGGTCCATTGGTCATCATGACGATACGATCAGACAGTAAAACAGCTTCATCCACATCGTGGGTGATCATAATAACGGTATTTCCCAATTGACTATGTATTTCCATTACTGAGTCTTGCAAATGTGCGCGGGTTAGCGCATCCAAAGCTCCGAAAGGTTCGTCCATTAACAGTACTTTTGGCTCCATGGCGAGGGCCCGGGCGATGCCTACCCGCTGTTTCATTCCGCCTGATATTTCCGACGGCAATTTATCTGCAGCATGGCTCATATGCACAAGCTCAAGATTGTGCTCAACCCAGTCCTTAATTTCTTTTTTAGAGCGTCCTGTCTGGGTTTGTTTTACCGCAAGCTCGACATTTTTGTAAGCAGACAACCATGGCAGTAATGAATGATTCTGAAAGACTACGGCCCTTTCAGGTCCAGGCTCGTTGACTTCTTGCCCTTCGAGTATCACCCCACCAGTAGTGGCCTGATACAATCCGGCAATGAGATTTAGAACCGTCGACTTTCCGCAGCCAGAGTGACCGATTAAGGATATAAACTCACCTTTTTGAATTTTTAAATTCACATCCGTCAATGCAGTGAAAGGCCCTTTTGGTGTAGGGAAATCTATTGCTACTTGGGTTAGTTCAAGTTGATGTTTAAATGTCATGATCATTTCCTCTTAGCGTAAAGTCGCTGATTTATCCCAACTTACCCACTTCTGAAGCTGCAACATTAACCGATCCAGTATGAAGCCGATGATGCCAATGGTGAGTACTGCAACCATTATACGAGCCAAAGATTCCGAGCTTCCGTTTTGAAACTCATCCCAGACAAACTTGCCTAGCCCAGGGTTTTGCGCCAACATTTCGGCTGCGATCAACACCATCCAACCAATACCTAACGACAGACGTAAACCCGTAAAAATCGCTGGAATTGAGGAAGGCATTACAATTTTTATTACATGTTGGATAGGATTTAGTCTTAATACCTTACTGACATTAATAAGATCCTTATCAATGCTCGATACACCAACGGCGGTGTTAATCAGAGTCGGCCATAAACAACAAAGTGCCACTGTTGCTGCAGAAGTTATAAAAGACTTGGCGAACATAGGATCATCAGACACATAAACGGCACTGACCACCATTGTTACTAACGGCAACCATGCGAGGGGAGAAATGGGTTTAAATAACTGAATCAATGGGTTGATAGCCGCGTATGAAGACTTACTTAATCCACATAGAATCCCCAAAGGAACCGCGAAAAGTGATGCCATAACAAAGCCTACCATGACCGTATAAAGGCTCGTCCAAATCTGTTGAAAGAATGTTGGAGCGCCGGTGAAGGCTCGAATTTTTGGTTGATAATTAGGGTCTTTTGCTACCCTTTCAGCATTGCGCTTATGTTGTCGCTCATAAAACGCTTCAGCTTTGCTTTGCTGGGTATAATGTTCATCTACCAATACCTTGGCCTGTTGCCAAACAGCAGTAGTACCAGGGAATTGCCCCAAAGAAGTATCAATATTTTTGGCTAATACATTCCACAGGCCAATAAACACGACCAATCCAATTACCGGCAGCATTATGGTTTTTAGCCATCCAGTTAGCTTCACTAAATCGAAGCTTGCTTCTTTCTCTGTGATCATAGGAATAGCTGCTTGTTTAGACATTTTAGTTCTCCGTTCGGTGAATTCACCTAAGCTTTAAAGCTTAGTGTCACCTTTGATTCCAATAGTAAATTTTTCCAAATAAGCATTTGGCTGAGTACCGTCATAAACAATATTATCGATGAAGTGTTTCTGAGCAGGTTTGAAGCCTGTTTCAGTAGCAAATTCAGGAAAATCTTTTGCATCCGCTTTGCCTTCAGCAATCAATGCCTTTGCAGCTTGAGCATAAATGTCTGGACGATAAACTTGCTTGGCAATGTCTTTGTACCAAGAGTCCGGTTTTTGCTCACTAATTTGGCCCCAACGACGCATTTGGGTTAAATACCAAATGGCATCACTGTAAAATGGATAAGTCGCGTTATAACGGAAGAAAACGTTGAAGTCTGGAACCTCTCGTTTGTCTCCTTTTTCATATTCAAACGTACCTACCATGCTGTTTGCAATTACCTCAGCGTCAGCACCAACATAAGCGCTTTTAGCTAATATTTTCACGGCCTCAGGACGGTTAGCATTGTTATTTTCATCTAACCAGATGGCAGCTCGAATCATAGCTTTAACCACGCGAATATGAGTATTCGGATTCTCCTCAGCCCATTTTTTGCTGACTCCAAAAACTTTCTCTGGGTTATCTTTCCAAATCTCATAGTCAGTGACTACGGGTACGCCAATACCTTTAAACACAGCCTGTTGATTCCAAGGTTCACCTACGCAGTAACCTTCGATTGTGCCAGCTTCCATAGTGGCTGGCATTTGAGGGGGTGGAGTCACTGACAACAACGCATCTGCATTTATTTGTCCGCTAGTATCATCTTTGTGTGGCGCATAGTAACCAGGATGGATGTTACCCGCAGCTAACCAATAGCGAAGCTCATAATTGTGAGTAGATACTGGAAACACCATTCCCATCTTGAAAGGTTTACCTTGGTCTTTAAAACTGTCAATTACCGGTTTTAACGCATCGGCTTTTATCGGGTGTACTGGTTTTCCATTTTCATGGGGAATATGGGTTTTCATTTGACTCCAAATATCATTGGAGACAGTGATAGCGTTTCCGTTTAAATCCATACTGAAAGCAGTAATAATATCGGCTTGCGTTCCATAGCCTATAGTTGCACCTAATGGTTGCCCTGCTAACATATGAGCACCATCTAGCTGCCCATCGATGACTCTATCGAGTAAGACTTTCCAATTTGCCTGAGCCTCTAAAGTGACATATAGCCCCTCATCTTCAAAAAATCGTTTTTCATACGCTATGGCTAACGGCGCCATATCGGTCAATTTAATAAAACCAAACTTAAGCTCTTCTTTTTCCGGATAACCCACTTCTTGAGCATGCAAACTTGTGCTGCCAATCACTACGGCTATTGGGGCCAAAATCATAGCTTTACGCATCGACGATACCAATTTAATAACTGCATTCGACCATTTTGTTCGAGACATAATCCACTCCGAATTTTTTCCAAAAAAAAACCCACGTCAACTCCAAAAACTTGAAGTTCACGTGGGCTACTTTGCCGTATCAAATAACTGCAACTTTGCAGACAAATGATATTATGTTAGATGGACAACGCTTAGATTATTATTTTTGCTTTAAGCCTTTGTCTCGAGCGTTATAAAGCACGACTAATGCCAACTTTTATTATCGTTAAATATCAACAACTTAAGATAAACCACTAGTGGCATCTCACTATTTGAAAACCATTGTAGTGCAATTTGCACTTTGAAATTGCCTCATAAAAGTGCTCTTCCAGCATTTTCAGGGCTCTTATCTAAGGGTAATCATTAACCTAACTTTGCTAACAATGGGGAAATTTGACGATAAATATCACTGCGATAGATCCCTTCTATACATCCTGTGGTTTCGGTATTGTCGGGAATTTGACCACTATCTTGCATTTTTTGTAACAACCATTGACCATACTCAACGTCTGGATTATTGACGTCTTTGCCATCAACAGTAGTAGCAAATTGGTTGTAAGAAGGTACTGAGCGCGGGGAAAGGGTTGCTTGCGTTAAGCAACTTCCTAATAAAGAGGGGGTAATGATCTCTAAAGGTTCACCTAAGAAGCCTTCCTGACTCATCATTACCGCGGTTTCAAAACGATTAGGTACTGAGTCCAACCAATTACAAGCTTGCTTGAGAGCCGCGCAAATTGCTAAAACAGTATTTGGATTGGTTTCTGCAAATGACGCCAAAAAGCCTAACACTTTTTCTGGCGAGTCTTGCCATATGTCAGATGAGGTCACCACAGTAACGCCGCAACTGCCGCGAACGGCCTTGGCATTCCACGGCCCACCAACACAAAATCCATCGATATCACCACTTAACATAGAATCGACCATATTAATTGGTGGTACAACACTGATATTTACATCGTCAAATGTGATTCCGCCACTCAACAACCAATCTTTGAGTTGATAGTGATGACAACTGTAAGGAAATACCGTAGCAAATGAAAGTTTGGTTTGATTGTGCTGGGTTCGATAGTCGATAACGTTTTTGAGAAGTTTAGCATCAAGGGGAAAGTCTAACTGAAAAATTTTATTGACCGACAATAGCTCTTTAATCAGGGGTTCAGATAAGGTAATGCCATTACCATTTTGACTTAACACCATAGGTGTCAAAACATGGATAGGTGCAACGCCCAATCCTAACGTACTGGCAATGGGCATAGGGGCAAGCATCTGTGCCGCATCTAAAACACCAGCATGTAACTTGTCTCGTAAGGTCGCCCAGGAATTTTGTTTCTGTAGAGTTACGTCTAAACCCCAGTGTTCAAAATATCCTAAATTTTTTGCAACCACAAAAGGGGCGCAATCAGTAAGAGGGCTAAATCCTAACGTTAATTGTGTTTTTTCAGGTTTCATCATGTTTTGTATTACAACTTACAACGAATTAAACATCGATATTATGGTTTTGGCCACATCATCTAACTTTTGACCAGTATCCATAGCCGTTTTTCGCATAGTATGGAATGCCTGGTCTTCACTGATATTCTTATTTTTCATTAGTATTCGTTTAGCCTGGTCAATATTCTTTCGAGAATTTAGTTGCTGTTTGGTATCGCTTAACTCAGTTTTCAATTTTTGAAATTCGCGAAACCTAGCAACAGCGGCATCTAATATGGGTTTTACCCGATGAGGTTCAAGATCACCCACTACATAAGCACTAACCCCAGATTCAATACTTTGATTGATAGTGTCTGTATCTTCTTCGCTAGAAAACATAACCACAGGTTTGGGGTCAATATTTTTGATCGTATGCAAACTTTCCAGAATATCCCGACTAGGTGACTCAATATCGATAACGATAATATCTGGTTGGAGTTGATCTACTTGCTTTAACAAAGTACCCGATGGACTGGCTAAATGGCTTATTTCATAGCGAGAATCACCCAAAGCAGCAGTAACAAGATCAGCACGATGAGTATTTTCATCAATTAGCAGAATCCGTAGGTTTTTCGCGCTTTGAGCTAAATTTTGTTTGTTCTTAATACTCGCCAAAACACATATCCAGCTTTGAATTGAAGGGATTACCATGGGTAAATGTAGTCACAGCAATCTCCACACCATAAATATGCCCCTAATAAAATCAAACACTTAGCAAAAGTCGTTTGCAATATTGCAATCATGTTCTAATTTGCTTGTGCAAGCGCACCAATTTTGTGCAAATTAATGTGCGTAATGTTTACCTGTGGTATCGAATAACGGCTTAGTCACTGTTTTATGCTGAACATGCCCAGGCCAGCTCTTATTGCGCATTGACCATAGTGCCTTGGCTTGATTGAGGGCTTCGGACCATTCAAGATCGTCTAACAACACAAGCATAACGCTCAATGTTCCCATAACAGCATCTTGTGCATAGCTATTCTCTTTACCTTCCCAAAATTCTATTAATTCATTGGCGATAAGTTGACGGGGTTTAGTTACTCTAGTTTCATTAAAAGCCGCAACATTGATGACTTTCGATTCGCCATTTCGACAAATATGTAGTGCCACATCACGCTCAGGGTTAAACTCAATTTCGCCGCCCTCACCGCGAAAACATAACATATTAGGATCATCTAATAATGCGGAAGTGAGTCTATGCTTCTCGTCCACTTGACGATGAAAAACACCTTGCAGGCTATAGTCTGCGTTTGACGGATTTAGAATGCGAGCAAGCGTATTGGCACATGAGCGCAGCCCGAATTGATCCCGTAATTGAATAATTTTATCTAGTTGCGGATTAACCTGCTCTAACCCCATATAACTGAACCCGTGGGTAGCGAGTTGTTCTGCAACCATCTGGGTAGATGTTGCCACATCAAAACCTAAATGTGGTAACACTTCATTGAGGTATAGTCTTTTTGAATCAGGCTCAGTAGTGCCATGCAGAAATATGCGCTTTCCGTGTTGAGCTAAGACTAATACAGCTAACAAAAACCAAGGTAATTGTCTTCTTTTACCCGCATAACAGCCCATGTCTAAATCAATATGCAGAGAATCCAAACCGGCAAGGGAATGTTGACGAAATGCTTGAGTAAAACCAGCTAATTCTTCCGAAGTCTCCTCTCTAACGCGCAACAACATCAAGAATGCACCTTTTTGCTCCGGAGTAACACGCTCTTCAATGACCATGCTCATTGCGTCGTATGCTTCTTGCTGAGTCAAGGTACGACCTGCTCTTTGGCCTCTGCCAATGATCCGGATGAAATGTTTAAATTCCTGATTTTCGTTCATTCGAATAAAATACCTTAGTCGGCTGTTATTTTAAGCCTAAATATGACAGTGAGTGTAAATTCAGGCGCATAAAATACAGGTTATGTTCCCGTTTGCAAAGGGTTAAGTTCTGGGTCGAGAATAGTCACATTCTCTTCAAAAATATGACGCTTCACTAATTGCTGTAATTCCGTTTTACAAGAACCACAATTGGTACCACATTTAAGCTCATGGCCTAATTTATCGACGGAGTTACAACCTCGATTAATTGCATCGACTATGGTGTTTTCTCCGACTTTAAAACAGCTACATACCAACCTACCTTGAGCGAACTCCGGATCCGGCATGGCTCTTAATAAAGCCGACTTTTGTTGCTCATCTAATGCGGCTAGCTGTAACAAGCTATTTAGCCAGTTAACGTCCATTTGCGGTGCATTGGAGTCACTAAATAACACTAAATCCAACCTACCGTCACGCAACGCAAACGTATTTCTCACTTCACCCAAGTCATTTTTTTGCTGAGATGAAAACCACTCTGAGCACAATGGTAAGTTAACCTGCAATTCAGAGACCACATCGGCGTGATTTGTGGAGAAATAAACTAAATACCCTTGTTCAATGGTTACTTCACTCCAATACTCGGCGATTTGATTTAATAAATTATGATTGAGTTTAGTTCGAGTAAATAATTGAGCGTGATTGCCAAATTGGCATAGCTCCACGTTAACCGCCGTATGCTTTAGTTCAGGCTGACCAGAGATAGCATCAGTTGCATCAGAGTATAGGGCAGCTATTGCAGAAGAGGATGAATTAGTGGCACTCCAGTGAATAGGTACAAACAATTCCCCTCGTCGCTGTTGCTGCTGCAACTTAACCGGCATTATGACTTTTTTAGGTTTGTCAGTGTCTGTGAATTTAGACGATGTCCCAGAGGATAGAAGGACAAAGTCGCCCTCATAAATACCATTATCTTTAGCATCAGACGGGTGCATATGTACAAAAGCCCGATCGATATGGCCAGTCAATTCAGCAGTTTTGCCAGTGCGCGTCATAGTGTGCCACTGATCCCTAACTCTCCCGCTATTTAAAACAAAAGGGAAAGCATCGGTTGTGGCCACTTCAGGTGCTTTGGGCTGTATTGCAATAAACTGAGCTTTTTTAGATTGAGTATAGAAGCGTCCATCGGCAAATAATCGGGCAATCCCTTCCGGGCTATCCTGGCTAATTGGCCATTGAATAGGCTTTAATCTGTTGTATTCATTTTCGCTGATATTTTCCAAGGCAGATAAATTCAAGACTCTAGTGCCGTTGTTTTGGTACGCAGTTAAACCCGCGTGTTCACGAAATATTTCAGACGGATTTGCATAATTAAACCCTTGTTTAAACCCCATTGCTTTGGCAACGTCACAAATAATCTGCCAATCGTGCTTAGCAAGCCCCGGTGCTGGTAGGATACCTCGTTGTCGAGAAATACGGCGTTCTGAATTAGTAACAGTGCCATTTTTTTCCGACCAACCAGTAGCTGGAAGCACCACATCTGCCATGGCTAAAGTGTCATTTTTAACAACACAATCCGAGACCACAACAAACTCACACTTTTCCAATGCACGGACAATTTTCCCTCTATTTGGCATGCTCACCATAGGGTTGGTAGCCATGATCCAAATGGCTTTGATGTTGCCATTGTCCACTTCATCAAACATATCTACGGCTTTCAAACCAATCTGTTTGGGTATCGCAGGAGATTGCCAGTAAGATTGTACAATTTGTTGATGCTGTGGATTATCTATGTCCATATGTGCCGCTAGCATATTGGCTAGACCACCCACTTCCCTACCACCCATAGCGTTTGGTTGTCCGGTTAATGAAAATGGTCCACAACCTTCTTTACCTAGCTTGCCGCTGGCTAAATGACAATTGATGATACTGTTCGCTTTATCTGTGCCAGAGCTAGACTGATTTACCCCCATAGTATAAGCGGAAATAACACGGTCTGAATCACTAAACAATCGATAAAAGGTTTCGACGTCGGCCTCGGGGATGTCGCAGGTTTTAGCAACCTTCTCTATGCTCCACGGCTTCGAACAAGCTAATGCGTCAGCAAAACCTTGGGTATTGGTATCAATATAATTTTGGTCAAGTTTGCTGTGTTGCTGTAAATAACGAAGTAGCCCGTTAAACAAGGCGGTGTCCGTTCCAGATTTAATCCCTAAATGTAGGTCAGCTATCTCACCAGTGCCTGTTTGACGGGGATCAACAGTTACGATTTGCATGGCTGGGTTTAGCTTTTTAGCTCGCTCAATTCGTTGAAATAACACAGGGTGTGTCCAAGCTGCATTTGAACCAACAAAAACTATGAGATCAGCAAGCTCTAAATCCTCGTAATTACATGGTACTGCATCTGCGCCAAACGCACGTTTGTAAGCAGACACTGCGGATGACATACACAAACGTGAATTTGTATCTATATTGGCAGTGCCAATGTAGCCTTTCATTAATTTATTGGCGACGTAGTAATCTTCCGTCAATAATTGACCTGAAACATAAAACGCGACCGCACCGGGGCCATGCTCGGCGATAATTTGAGTAAACTTGCTGGCAACGTGCTCAGTGGCTTGATGCCAATCTACCTCTTGCCCTTGAATTTTAGGGCTTAATAAACGGTCTTCTAAGCCATTGGTTTCCAACAACTTGCTACCTTTAACACATAGTCGACCAAAGTTAGCCGGGTGATCGGAAGAACCTTTTACTTTATTTAATCGCAATTCTCCTTCCACGGCGACTTTGGCTATCTCAACATCAACACCACATCCCACACCACAATAAGGGCAGGTAGTTTTTGCCAATGTTGCTGACGGTTTGCACTGAAAAGCTCGATCTCCGTCTGCAGCAACTATCGAACTAAGTGGAATATGAGCACTCATTTAGTTCACTATTTGAAGCTGGACTTGCTGATCAACAATACGCGCTGGGTACACGGCAATTTGAATACTCTCGTCATCTACACATTCACCGGATGTTAGTTTATAGCGTTGTTTGTACAAAGGAGATGCAACAAAAGGTTCATCCATTACAGAACCGACTAAACCTCGATACATAACGTTGGCTTTACCGATAGGATCCCAATTGCTCATGGCATAAAGATGTTGCTCATCTCCATGACAAATTTTAAAGATAGCCACTTGAACATCGTCGATAAGGGCGCAAACGCCAGAATTATCGACCAAGTCGGAAGGTTCACATACATTAATCCAATTTTCACTCATGCTCATAATCCTTACTCCACTTCTACGATATTGATAGTTGAGGCAGTTTCAGCAACTGGCTTCGCAGTGCCTAACATGTTATTGACTTCATTTTCTGTAGCAGGACGGATTTGGTTACGTTCTTCCACAAAAATAATGTTGCTATCGGTTTTTTCACTATTCACGAATTGACGGAAGCGCTTACGGGACTCTTGTGCAGATATGGCGCTTTTCCATTCACATTGATAGCTATCAACGACATGCTGCATTTGTTGTTCTAGCTCAGCGGCTAATCCCAACGAGTCGTTAATTACCACGTCTTTTAAGTAATCAAGTCCACCTTCCATATTTTCCATCCAGACCGAAGTTCTTTGCAGTCGATCGGCCGTGCGCACGTAAAACATCAACACTCTATCGATGTATTTAATCAAGGTTTCGGTATCGAGATCCGTTGCAAATAAGTCTGCGTGTCTAGGTTTCATTCCACCGTTACCGCAAACATACAAGTTCCAACCATTTTCAGTGGCTATAATGCCGATATCTTTACTCTGGGCCTCGGCACATTCACGAGTACAACCTGAAACACCGATCTTTAATTTGTGGGGTGAACGAAGACCTTTGTAACGGTTTTCAATATCAATAGCCTGACCAACAGAGTCTTGCACGCCATAGCGGCACCAAGTACTCCCCACACATGATTTAACGGTTCGGAGTGATTTCGCATAGGCATGACCGGTCTCGAAACCTGCATCAATTAATTCTTCCCAAATAAGTGGAAGTTGTTCCACTCTAGCGCCAAATAAATCAATTCGTTGCCCACCGGTAACTTTGGTGTACAAGTTGTATTTCTTCGCCACTTGACCCAGCACAATGAGTTTATCAGGGGTGATTTCTCCGCCAGCAATGCGCGGCACCACTGAATAAGTGCCGTTCTTTTGCATGTTAGCTAAATAGGTATCATTGGTGTCTTGCAAGGTGACATGAGGCTTTTCAAGGATAAAGTCGTTCCATATAGAAGCCAAAATAGAAGCGGCAGCAGGTTTACAAATTTCGCAACCTAGCCCGGTACCATGTTTTTCCAACAATTCATCGAAGGTTTTTATTTGACCCACCTTGACCATATGGAACAACTCTTGGCGCGAATAAGCAAAGTGTTCACAAATATCTTTTTTAACTTCTACACCACGCTTTTCAAGCTCACTGTCGGTAACCGACTTCAACAACGCAGCACACCCCCCGCAACCAGTACTTGCTTTAGTGCAACTTTTAACGGCAGCTAAATCGCAAGCCCCTCCATCAAGACTGGCAACAATGTCCCCTTTAGTCACGTTATGGCATGAACAAATCGTTGCGGTATCGGGCAAGGCATCCGCTCCTAAGGTAGGCGCTCCTTCACCGAATGAGGGTAAAATTAGACTTTCAGGAAATTCAGGTAAATCAATTTCATTTAAAGCATATTGCAATAAAGTATCGTAATCGCTGGTATCGCCAACAAGCACAGATCCGGTTAATTTATTAGTCTCGGGATTGACTACAATTTTCTTATAGACTCCAGATACCTGGTCTTCATAAGTATAGGTTAATGCACCATGCTCTCTGGCGTGTGCATCACCGATAGAGCCAACTTCAACGCCCATCAATTTTAACTTGGTGCTCATGTCTGCACCTTCAAATGCAACATCACCACCTACGATATTGCTAGCTGCAGCTCTAGCCATGGTATAACCCGGCGCAACTAAACCGAAGATAAAGTTATTCCATAACGCGCACTCACCAATAGCATAAATATCTGGGTCGCTGGTTAGACAGTGATCATCCACCACAATGCCACCGCGTTCGCCAATGGCAATCCCGAACTCTCTGGCAAGTTTGTCTTGCGGACGAATCCCTGCGGAAAATAAGATCATGTCGGTTTCAAGAATTTCACCGTCAGCGAAAACCATTTTATAACGACTGTGTTCACCCGTTTCGATACTCTGGGTTGCTTTTTGGGTGTGTACTTCTACACCAAGCTCTTCAATTTTGTCTTTTAAGACCCGACCACCGCTGACGTCTACTTGGACAGCCATCAGTTGCGGGGCAAACTCTACTACGTGAGTTTTCAATCCGGCTTGTTTAAGGGCATTAGCTGCTTCTAGCCCCAATAAGCCGCCTCCTACCACCACACCGACTTTGCTCACTTTTGCGGATGCGCTAATAGCTTCGAGATCTTCTATGGTGCGATACACCAGACAGTGAGGTTGGTCGTTGCCAGGGATTGGCGGCACAAATGGAAATGAGCCTGTGGCTAAAATAAGTTTGTCATAACTTAAGGTTTCACCACTTTCGATAGCCACTGTTTTAGCTTGCTTATCAATATCATTTACGCGTGCATTGACCTGGAAATTTACACCAAGTTGTTGATAGTGTTCCGCACTGGTTAATGAAAGTTCATCTGCTGTTTTACCAGAAAAATACTCGGACAAATGAACACGGTCGTATGCCAATCTTGGTTCAGCAGACAACACTGTAATATGGAAGTGACTTTTCCCATATACCTCTTCACTTTGTTGGATAAGTTGTTCAACAAAATGGTGTCCTACCATTCCGTTACCGACTACGACAATGCGAGTTAACTGTTCATTTGTGGTCATAATATGCCTCTGATTTAATCACCCCAGAAACGAAAAAAGCCCGCAAAATCTGCTTTACAGATTTTGCGGGCTTCGTTGCCGGGTATAACTAACCGCCATGGCTAGCTATTGAATTTTGTATAATAGACACAGCAGTTGTTGACTGCTGTAATCTAGCTCTGGTTACTCTAAAGCATTAATTAGGCCAAAATTAAATTCATATATTTATCAATTAGATAGATAAACGGCAAAAAATAAACACACCCTGAGGTGCCGTGTATTGGTGCAAGGTTTAACTAAAATAGGGCATTGCTGTTGGTTCTACTGACTAATTGATTTAGCGAAGATAATTAAGTAACAACAAGATGATAATAAACTCAATTAGCGCAATAATTTTGAACAATTTAAGGGGATGCCTTTGAATCAAGGGTCGGTGCTGAGTTTGAGCCAACATAGTAGTGTTTGGCTTATTCAAGTCCATTAAAAACTCAGAAAATGCTTGGTAACGCTGTTGTGGATTGGTCACTAATCCTTTGGCCAGAGTAATATCCAACCATTGGGGTAAATCGGGTCTAAACTGTCTTAGGGAAAGGTAACGCCAATTGTCTGCGGTCAACCCAGAGGACGACTGAGGAGACCCCTCTTTAAAAGGTAAATGCCCTGTTAACATTTCAAAACAGACTACTGCGACTGAAAATAAGTCCGAGCGAAAATCAAATTGATTATCGAGTAAATACTCTGGAGCGATATAATTTACAGATCCCACAGGAACACTCTCATCTTGGGAAACCTGGGTTTCCGCTATAGCACCTACATAAACTGTACCGAAATCAATAAGTTTGACTTCTCCAGCAGTAGTAATCATTACGTTTTCGGGTTTGATATCACGATGAACCATATCTTGACGCTGAAAAATGCGCAGCGCCGCGATAAGTTGCTTAATAAGACTTCTGACTTCAACAATGGTTGGAGCGGGATTATCTAACATCCATTGACGCAAAGTTTGCCCATCAATGAACTCACAAACATGATACATAAATTTAGCGTTTTCAGGGCGCGGAATAATTTTCATGATATTGACGTGATTCAGTTTTTGTCCTATCCATTCTTCTCGTAAAAATCCGCTTAAATAAATAGGATCATCAACAAAATATTGTGAAGGTGTTTTTAAACAATACAAAGTTTGAGTGTCTTCTTTTATCACTTTGTACAAACTACTTCGTGTGCCATTGAAAATCTGCTCCAACACTCGGTATCCCTCCAGCTTCATCCCTTCTTTCAGAGCGGGCGGCATAGCTAAACGAGTTAATTGACGATGGTATTCATTGAGATCCCCTTGAGGTAGCTGAGCAACTTTAATCAGCAAACAACTTAAATTGTCATCGCTACCGGCTTTAATGGCCGAGTCCACTATGAATTTGGCGAGTTCTTCTAGGCTGATGTTAGGTTTTGCTAGCCAATGATTGAGTATAGATTGTATTTTTTTGGTGCTAACAAATTCGTGTACACCGTCTGTCGTTAATAGGAACAAGTCGTTTTTTCTAAGCTCAAATGTCCGAAAGTCCACTTCTAAGTTATTTTCGATACCAATAGCCCGACTTAAGACTTTTTTATTACCAAAACGAGCATGATGATCTGTGGAAAGTTGCTCAAAATCACCTTGCTGCAATCGGCAAATACGGCTGTCTCCAGCATGAAATAGAAATGCCGTGGTTGACTTAAAGATCAGCGCGCTAAAAGTTGTGACCATTTGGCTATGATCACCCAGTGAATATTCATGCTGGCCTGCACACCAACGGTTTAACCCCTGCAATACTTGGGTAGCGGCTCGCTTTACCGTCCAGGTTTCGGGTGTTTGACTATAGTCTTGAATAAAATTTGTGGCGCAGGTGATTGCAGCTTCCTTTGCCTTACTACATGAGCTTACTCCGTCGGCAATAGTTGCAACCGCCCCCTTACTGGTTAATTCAGAGCCCGTTGGCAACCAAGCTGCGAAGGCATCTTGGTTTTCTTCTTTAACACCAGCTGTTGAATAACCACCAAATTCGAGGTGTAGTTTTTCCAAGCTAAAGACCCTAAATAGATAAAGACAATTTATATTATGTGACGTTTATCAGTTCGACACTACCATCTTCTCTAACTTCCGTTATGGTGCCACTTGGTTCTTTCATAAATAATAATGCTACAAAGCCCAACACCGCGGTACTCGCAATCACAATGAAAA
Source organism: Aliiglaciecola sp. 3_MG-2023 (assembly GCF_030548205.1). Classification (GTDB taxonomy): domain Bacteria; phylum Pseudomonadota; class Gammaproteobacteria; order Enterobacterales; family Alteromonadaceae; genus Aliiglaciecola. The sequence goes on from NZ_JAUORV010000017.1 coordinate 110,371, forward strand.
AGGTAGAGGTATCTACAAGGGAATAAACAGTTAAGTATACGACGGCTCCAACGTTGCCATACGCTCCTGTCATCCCAGCTATTTGCCCTGTTAAACGACGTTTGATTAACGGTACCACAGCAAAAACGGCTCCTTCTCCAGATTGCACAAAAAAGGAACAAGCCATTACGACAACTACCGCTAACCAAATTGGCCAGGTTGCATCTATAAAGCTCATTGCAAAGTAGCCCAATGCTAAACCGGCAGTGAGTATCAATAATGTTGGTTTACGTCCAAATTTATCAGATATCAGGCCGCCGCCTGGACGAGACATTAAGTTCATGAACGCATACATTCCCGCCAATAATCCGGCCGTGGCCATATTTAACGTAAAGGTATCAGCAAAAAAAGCTGGCAGCATGGAGACTACCGCCAACTCTGAACCAAAAGTCGCAAAATATAATATATTTAACACCGCAACCTGCTTAAATTCGTACTTGTGAATTTCTGGAACTGGCGTGGTGAATATGTCTTTATTCACTTGGTAGGTTTTATACACATCGAAAATGTATAGTGCTGCAAGACTCAAATACAATATTGTTCCCACATCATTACTTAATAAAGAAACACCGTTTGGTGAAAGCTTCCAGTTAAGTAGAGCCAAAGCCAAATACATTGGCGTTTTCATAACCAATAAAAAATAAAAGTCTTTCACACTAGTTACTTCCAAACCTCCGAGATTTTTTGGACGGAAGTAAGTCGAACCTTTAGGGGTATCTGTGGTGTTTTTATAATAAATTACACTAAAAATTAGGCTCATCACCCCGGTAATCCCAATAGCATAACGCCATCCATTGTCACCGCTGAACAATAATGCAATGGTAGGCAAAGAAAAAGCGGCTGCGGCTGAACCAAAGTTTCCCCATCCTCCATAAACACCTTCAGCTGTGCCTAACTCCTTTGGAGGAAACCATTCACTTACCATACGGATCCCGACAACAAAACCAGCGCCGATGCAACCCATAGCAAAACGCGCTATTAACAACTGTTCGAAACTATTAGCCAGAGCAAAAGCAAAGCAGGGAATGGAACAGATGGCTAATAGTGAGGAATACACCAGCCTAGGACCAAATTTGTCGGTTAATGAGCCTATTAACACCCTAGCAGGAATCGTTAAAGCCACATTAATGATTAATAGGGTTTTCCATTCACTAATCGTCAGCCCCACGCCGTCGACAATCGCTTCTTTTAATGGAGCCATGTTGAACCACACAACAAAGGTGATAAAAAAGGCCATCCACGAAAGATGCAGTGTTTTCATTTTGCCTGTAAAAGACACTAGATTAAATTTTTCAGCACTCATTTTATATCGCCTAGTTCGCTTCCGCTTTTCATTGAGCAAAAAAAAACCCACTCAAAATCCCCATAAGAGGAAAATTGTGCGGGCTTCATTGCCTGACGAAGAAAATGCACTGTCGCAAATCTCGCCATATATGTTTAATTGTTTGTAGATCTTTATACTTATTTTTTGTCTTTCAAAAGCAAAAATGAGGCCACAACAAAAAATTAATATATTCCATTAAATATCAACAACTTGAACAATATCGACTTTCTCAAAACTAAGAGCTGCTATCCACTTTGGTGCAAGCCTGCACTCGAATGTGCACTTTTAATCAGTGTGGAAAAATCCAAACTGCCATTTCAACACTCGATGAAGATAAAAATAATGGAAACAACACATTGATAATTCAATATTGTTTCCCCTGGATCACAAATAAATAGGGCGCTGCTCATTATTTACCTGTATAATCCGCGCCCAAACGTAACCCTCGGCAATGCCAGTCTTTATAACTGTGCATTAATGGCAATCCGAGAGCATATTTATAAGTACAGGCTTACCGAACAAAATGAAAGATATTAGTAAATTAAGAAACATTGCAATTATTGCGCACGTTGACCACGGAAAAACAACCTTGGTTGACAAGTTGTTGCAACAATCAGGCACCTTGGAAAGCCGAGGCGAAGCTGAAGAACGGGTTATGGATTCTAACGATATTGAAAAAGAACGTGGAATTACCATACTTGCTAAAAACACAGCCATTAACTGGAATGATTACCGTATTAATATCGTTGATACTCCTGGACACGCCGATTTTGGTGGCGAAGTAGAACGCGTTATGTCTATGGCTGACTCTGTACTTCTTTTGGTTGATGCCCAAGAAGGTCCAATGCCACAAACGCGTTTTGTGACACAAAAAGCGTTTGCCCAAGGCTTGAAGCCAATCGTGGTTATCAACAAAATTGACAAGCCAGGAGCACGTCCTGATTGGGTAATGGATCAAGTTTTTGATTTATTCGATAACCTAGGTGCAACAGATGATCAATTGGATTTCCAAGTTGTTTATGCTTCTGCACTTAACGGGTGGGCAACCAGAGAAGCCGATAATCAAGCTGAAGACATGACGGATTTGTTCCAAACAATCGTTGATGTTGTAGATGCGCCTGATGCGGATCCTGAAGGTCCTTTCCAAATGCAAATTTCACAACTTGACTATAACTCTTACGTGGGTGTTATCGGTGTTGGTCGTGTTACTCGCGGTGTTGTTAAACCAAATCAACAAGTCACTGTTGTAATGGCTGATGGCACTAAGCGCAACGGTAAAGTAGGTCAGGTACAAGGTTACCTTGGTTTGCAAAGACACGAAGTCGATTCAGCACAAGCTGGTGATATCATTGCAATCACCGGTTTAGGTGAATTAAAAATCTCTGACACCATCTGCGATCCTAATGCAGTAGAAGCCTTACCTCAATTATCTGTAGATGAACCTACTGTAACCATGACATTCCAGGTGAATACTTCTCCATTTGCAGGAAAAGAAGGTAAATACGTTACATCTCGTAATATTCTTGAGCGCTTACAAAACGAATTAATTCATAACGTAGCCTTAAAAGTAGAAGAAACAGAAGATCCGGATAAATTCCGCGTATCAGGACGTGGTGAACTACATTTGGGTATATTAATTGAAAACATGCGTCGTGAAGGATATGAATTAGCCGTTTCTCGCCCAGAAGTAATATTGAAAGAAATTGATGGTGAAATTCACGAACCTTTTGAAACATTAACCATTGATGCCGAAGAAGAGCATCAAGGTTCTATAATGGAACAAATTGGGCTTCGTAAAGGTGAATTGACCAATATGTCTCCTGATGGAAAGGGCCGTATTCGTATGGACTTCATGATCCCAAGCCGTGGTTTAATTGGTTTCCAAACAGACTTTATGACAATGACTTCAGGTTCAGGCTTGATTTACCATACGTTTGATCATTACGGCCCACATAAAGGCGGTTCAATCGGTCAACGCAAGAACGGTGTACTAATCGCCAACGCAACAGGTAAAGCACTAACCAACGCATTGTTTAATCTACAAGAACGTGGTCGCTTGTTCATTGGTCACGGTGTAGAAGTATATGAAGGTATGGTTATTGGTATTCACAGCCGTGACAACGACCTGACTGTAAACGCCCTTAAAGGTAAGCAATTAACGAACGTTCGTGCATCTGGTACTGATGAAGCTCAGACACTAGTTCCGCCGGTAAGAATGTCTCTGGAGCAAGCTCTAGAATTTATCGATAATGATGAATTAGTAGAAGTAACCCCTGAAAGCATTCGTATTCGTAAGAAGTTACTGACTGAAAATGAAAGAAAACGCGCTAGCCGCAGTAAAGAATCATAGTCAGTATTAGAGACTTTATAAAAAACCGGCTGAAAATGCCGGTTTTTTTATATCTGTATAAAACGAAAAATCCGACTACGTTGCATATTCCTGCATATAGTTAATAATAAGATATCCATTTCTAACCCCATAGATTGAATGAATGCAAACAAGACCCTTCCCAGTTTTTGAAACCCACCGACTTCGATTAGATCAGTTAACTAAACTAGATAGGCAATCTATATTTGAGGTTTTCTCAGATCCTAAAGTGGTGGAACATTATGATGTTGAACTATTTAAAAACATTCATGAAGCAGATAGGTTAGTAGAGTATTTTGACTCTCGATTCACTAGTGATAATGGTATTCGCTGGGCCATCCGCAATAAAGAAAATGGAGACTATATTGGTTCTTGCGGTTTTACCCATTGGAATAAATATGATCATAGTGCAGTGCTTGGCTACGAATTAAGCCAAAAATATTGGGGAAATGGCTTTGCCTCAGAAGCGGTCCGAAAAATTACCGACTATCTATTTTCCCCTGACTTTCATTTTTATATTCATAGAATCGAAGCCCTAGCCTTACCTTCTAACATCCCCTCTGGCGCATTGTTGAAAAAGCTTGGCTTCAAATTTGAAGGAACCCTACGCGGTAAATGCTATTGGAATGAGGACTTCCATGATATGGATATGTACGGTCTATTAAGAGAAGATCGCACTACCTAAAATTGCAAATACAAATATCGATAAAATAAAAGCACAACAAAACAACCTTTTGATTAATCTAACTCAACGGACCTAGCCGTTAGTTGTTTAATAACTTTATGACACGCAAAAAGCGAATAATCTCAAAATGGTTTTTATCTAATGATAGATGAAGAGTTAGATTCAATCTCACTCATGTTGTTTTTTACAAAATAGGTCGTGCATCTAAAGATTGATGCACAACCTGTGTCTTGGACTATTCAATCAGCATGAATTCAAATAGATGTATTTTCAATATATTGATCTACAAGACGTTCTAATATTTCCAATGGAACTGCGCCATTCTTTAATACTACGTCGTGATAATCAGCCAAATTAAATTTATCTCCCAAGGCAACTTTAGCTTTTTCTCTTAGTTCTAGAATTTTCATCATTCCAACCTTATAAGAAGTAGCCTGCCCCGGCATCACTATATAACGCTCAATTTCAGAAACCACATCACTCTCTGCGATCCCAGTATTGTTTAACATGTATTCTATTGCTTCTTCCCTAGTCCACTTTTTAGCGTGGATCCCTGTATCAACAACTAAACGAACAGCTCTGAAGAGTTCAGCCTGTAATCGTCCGATATTGTCATACGGGTCTTCTTCAAATCCTAACTCCCAAGCTAAACGCTCAGCATATAACGCCCAACCTTCAGTATATGCCGTAAATGGTGATAAAGTTCTAAAAATAGGTAAGCCTTCCAACTCCATAGAAATACTAACCTGGAAATGATGCCCAGGAATAGCTTCGTGATAAGCTAACGTGCGCATTCCATACTTAGGAGTGGCTTTAATGTCATAAAGGTTAGCGTAAAAAACGCCTGGCCTTGAACCGTCCATAGAGGGTTGTTGATAGTACGCACCTGGCGCTGTTTTTTCCTTAAACTCAGGTATCCGTTTAACTTCCATACTGGCTTTAGGTAGCACATTGAATACTTCCCCCATAGCGGCATTTATTTCATCTAAGATAGTTTGATAATCCGCTAAAATTTGAGCTCGACCTTCATCTGTATCAGGGTAATAGAATCGCTCATCATTTTTTAATGCTTCAATTGCAGTGGTGAAGCCATCACTAACATCAAAATCTTCTGCTTCCAAAATCGTTAATATTTGTTTTTGAATTCTATCCACTTCAGATAACCCAGTCTGATGTATGTAATCAGCGCTATAATCGGTAGTAGTGAAAAACGCTAAGGCTTGTTGGTACGCAATATCACCACCTTCTAAGCGCCATAAACCGTCGTCAGTACCAGCTTTACTTTTTAGTTTTTCAAAATAATTAATATATGATTGGTACGCTGGATATACTTGGCTAGCAATCGCCTTAGAAGTTCCTGCCAACACTCGTGATTTTTCACTTGTATCAAATTGTTCAGCATCGTCAATTTTCTTTTCTAGCGATGTATACAAGATATTCTCTTCAGGCTGTAAATCAACAAACGCCTGCATTTCATCTAGAACACGCTCGATAACAAAAAGTGGCGGAATTATATCTTTTTCCTCTCTTTTTAATAACCCTTCCATATTCTGCGCAAATTTAACACCGAGTTTGTTTAACCTTGCATTGTAGTTTTCAGCATCTTCCACTGTATTAACTTGGTGTTGAGCATCCATAAAACTGGGAAAATCACTCTGTAAACCAAATAATTGATTCACAGGATAATTGTGGAAACGATATGGTTCAGACGCTACTCCAGCATCCAATAAGTAAAGGGCAATTTCTTTTGATAAAAGTTGTGATTCATCTAAAGAACTGTCTGAGTAGTCTAATAAGGTTGCCCGTACTTCTTTCATAAGTACGTACATCTCGTCATTTTTTTCTAAGCTGTCGTCATTCAACTTAGCATTATGACCTTTGAATCCCATGCCATCCAAAACGCCAATGGATGTCAAAAGCTCAGGGTCATCTAATGCTATTTTTATTAAGGTACGATCTAAAAACGCGCGAAAAAACAGAGGTTTTTTCGCATACCACTCGTGTGCGCCTAAGGCACCACCAAACAATATAAGTGTAAGTAGTAACAGGCCTGTCCATTTAAAAAACTTCTTCATTTTTAATCCAATTTTTATTTTATTATTTCCCAAACCAACTATGACAAAATTATGATTTATTGTGAATAACAAATTGCTAACGAAATAGCACTGTGAGCAGCAAGGTTACTAATGGATATCGAAACTAAGTAGTGGATCACATTTTGATTGATCAAGTGGATCAGCTTCCAATTGATATTGACACAAGTCACGGAGCGTAGAGAATGCTGTTTATTGAGTTTTGTTTGCGCAAGCTGAGTTAGCCTATCTGAAGCCTTTAAATAATACATTAGGTCATTCACCACTCCACGGGCTAAAGCCCGAGCTACACCATTAAGAATGTAGGCTGGTATTTATGCCAGTAGCCTTTTTCACGGGCTAAAGCCCTAGCTACACCATTAAGAATTTAGGCTGGAATTTATGCCAGTGGCCTTTTTCACGGGCTAAAGCCCGATCTACATTCATTATATATGCTCTCACATGGGGGTAAGCGAGGATGTTTTAGGAACGCAGTTCCGCCCGAGCGCACGAC
>NZ_JAUORV010000018.1 GCF_030548205.1 Aliiglaciecola sp. 3_MG-2023
GCCATGGGTTTTAATGTGGGATTCAAATTGCATTTACGGGGCTAAAGCACCCGCCTACAGGGTAGCGGTTGTAGCCTGGTCTTTAGGCCATGGAATTTAAAGTGGGATTCAAATTGCATTTATGGGGCTAAAGCACCCGCCTACAGGGTAGCGGTTGTAGCCTGGTCTTTAGGCCATGGGTCTTAATGTGGGATTTAAATTGCATTCACGGGGCTAAAGCACCCGCCTACAGGGTAGCGTTTTGTAGCCTGGTCTTTAGGCCATGGAATTTAAAATGGCATAAAAAATCCGGCAGCGGCCGGATTTTTATCTTCGAGAAATTATAGATACCTAGTGTTTAAAATGACGCATACCGGTAAACACCATGGCTATATCGTGTTCGTCTGCCGCGGCAATAACTTCATTGTCTCGCATGGAACCGCCTGGCTGAATGACCGCTACAATGCCAGCCGCCGCGGCCGCATCGATACCGTCTCTAAATGGGAAGAACGCATCTGAAGCCATTACTGAACCTTTTACTTCGAGGTTTTCATCTGCAGCTTTGATGCCTGCTATTTTAGCTGAATAAACGCGACTCATTTGTCCTGCACCCACACCAATTGTCATGCTATCTTTGCAATAAACAATCGCGTTAGATTTAACATATTTGGCCACTTTCCAGGTAAACATGAGGTCTTTTAGTTGCTCTGGAGTTGGTTGGCGTTTACTTACAACGGTCAGGTCTTGCTCTTCAACCATTCCAAAGTCGCGCTCCTGCACTAATAAGCCACCATTGACGCGTTTAAAATCATAACCATCAGTTAATTGACCAGTCCAATCGCCGCACTCCAATAAACGCACGTTTTTCTTGGTTGCGACAATTTCAATGGCTTCTTTGCTTACCACTGGGGCAATAATCACCTCCACGAATTGACGATCAACAATAGCTTGAGCGGTTTTGGCATCCAACTCACGGTTAAACGCTATGATACCGCCAAATGCAGAAGTAGGATCGGTTTTGTACGCTCGGTCATAAGCGGTATACAAGTCATCACCTAAGGCGACTCCACATGGGTTGGCATGTTTCACTATCACACAAGCGGGTTCTGAAAATTCTTTTACACATTCTAAAGCTGAATCCGTATCAGCAATGTTATTAAATGATAACTCTTTGCCCTGTAATTGCTTAGCCGTGGCAACGGATGCTTCTTGAATCTGATTTTCCACATAAAACGCAGCCGATTGATGGCTGTTCTCACCATAGCGAAGATCTTGTTTTTTGCTCAGTTGAATATTGAAAGTCCGCGGGTATTCGCTGTGTTGGTGACCACAATCTTCATCGCAAGATTCGGAGTCTAGGCGCGCGCCAAAATAGTTGGCGATCATGCCGTCATATTCTGCGGTGTGCTCGAAAGCTGCAATGGCTAGGTCAAAACGGGTTTTGTAGGTTAATGAACCTTCATTTTCAGACATTTCGGACAGAACCCGCTGATAATCTTTAGCATTCACAACTATGGTCACATCTTTGTGATTTTTAGCTGCAGCACGAACCATTGTTGGGCCGCCGATATCGATGTTCTCGATGGCGTCTTCTAAAGAGCAGTCGTCGTTAGCTACGGTTGCAGCGAATGGATATAGATTGACAACTACTAGGTCAATAGCTTGAATGTCATTTTCTTGCATCACAGCTTCATCGATGCCGCGACGGGCTAAAATACCGCCGTGAACTTTTGGGTGTAATGTTTTAACCCTACCGGCCATAATTTCTGGATGACCAGTGTAATCAGATACTTCCGTTACATTAAGACCGGCTTCAGCAAGCAGTTTGGCAGTGCCACCAGTGGAAAGTAGCTCAACTCCTTGTTCAACTAGAGAGGTGGCAAATTCAACTATGCCTGATTTATCTGAAACACTTAATAGTGCGCGGCGGATGGGTTTAGCAGATGTCATTCTTTTACTCTTGATTGTGTGAAGATTAAATTGACCAAATAGTCAGGTATGGCGAAAACAAAAAGAGCACCATGAGGTGCTCTTTAGATTAAATTGTTACTAGAACCATAACGTGGGAAACCCCGATCATTAGTTCATTCCGTATTGCTTTAACTTTTTACGAAGCGTACCACGGTTGATACCCATCATGATAGCTGCGCGAGTTTGGTTACCGCGAGTGAAAGTCATTATTTCTTCCAATAAAGGCGCTTCCACCTCAGCTAAAACTAATTCATAAACATTTTCAACGTCAGTGTTATCTAACTGTCTCAAATATTTATTAACAGCTTGTTTAACGGAGTCTCTCAAAGGCTTTTGCGCTTGAGTTTGAGATGGAGTTGTCACTGTAGTAGTGAAAGGTGAAGTCACATTTTGATCGAACATAAACATCGTGCTCTTTAGTTGATAAAAAATTAAGCAGCAGGTGACATTGAATGACACTCTGCCAGTTTTTCAAAATACGTATTCAATTGGTCGAGTTGCTCTTGAGCATCTTCGATTAAATTGAATTTAGCTCGAAATACGCGTTCCTTGTCGTGATCTGCTAAATACCACCCCACATGCTTGCGGGCTATTCTGGCTCCCATAAAGTCACCATAAAATTGGTGAACATTACTGACGTGTTCAAGCATAACGCTACGAACTTCATCAATAGTTGGCGCGGGAAGCTCTGCGCCGGTGTTCAGGTAATGTAATATTTCGCGAAATATCCAAGGGTTACCTTGGGCACCGCGACCTATCATCAATGCATCAGCGTTAGTCATATCCAGCACTTCTTTGGCTTTCAACGCACTGCTGATATCACCATTTGCAACAACAGGAATCGATACCGATTGCTTGATTTTGGCAATCGTTTCGAACTCTGCATTGCCTTTATACATACAGGCTCTTGTACGTCCATGCACTGCCAAAGATTGGATACCATTGTTTTCGGCAATCTTCGCGATTTCTACACCGTTCCGATTATCTTGGTTCCAACCCGTTCTAATTTTTAATGTAACGGGTACATCGACAGCATTTACCACTGCTTGAACAATCTCTTCAACCAGTTTTGGGTATTGCAATAACGCAGACCCAGCCATCTTCTTATTCACTTTCTTAGCAGGGCACCCCATATTGATATCAATAATTTGAGCACCAGTACTAACATTTAATTGTGCTGCTTGAGCCATAAGCTGTGGATCTGCACCGGCTATCTGTACGGAACGAATACCAGATTCACCCGTATGATCCATCCGCTGCTTTGATTTGTCTGTGTTCCAAACTTTCGGATTAGAAGACAGCATTTCTGACACCACAAGCCCAGCACCCAAACGTTTACACATTTGTCTGAAGGGTCTATCTGTTACACCTGCCATAGGTGCTAACATGAGATTATTGTCTAATTCGTACTGACCAATCTGCATGAGTTAGTAGGCCCTTATATTGAACATTAAATGTTCGGCTAGTCAAAACGGGCGCTATGTTACGGTTTTTTGACCGTTTTGAAAAGGCTAATTTTTAAACAAAAGTGTAATTTATTTGCTTTCAATATCTTGACAGACAAGGGTTTCCATGGCCTGACCAGTCTTTGGGTTGTTTTTTAATCTGCTGATTTGAAGAAATATTATTTGTTAAACAAAACCTTATGTTATTTCATATCAATCGGTGAAGTTTTGTTACAAATTTTCCAAATGGACTAATTGGTCTGTTTTTATTTTTAAAAAAATTTTTGAATTTGCGCTTTATGTCAAACCAAGATGGTTAAATACTGCTATGAAGTTTCAAATTAAATTAAAAAACGAGCTTGTCTGTCAAAATTAAACAACCCTTAAGAAGGATTTTAACGATTCATTTTTTTACCTGACACCCTTGCCCAATCTCCTTCAATTGCGATGGGTTCCATCTCAAAATCTTCAGCATAAAGTTGATCTATTTCTTCAGCTTGATTAGCCAAAATGCCGGATAAAACGAGTAACCCACCTGGTTTACAATAGTCTGTTATAACGGAGCGCAACTCCCTTAACGGACCGGCTAGAATATTAGCTAAAACAATATCTGCTTGTAAATCAGGCTGGTCTTTAGGTAAGAATACGCTAATTTTATCAGCGACATCATTTCTGCCAGCGTTATCCATACTGGCTAACAGTGCTTGAGGATCGATGTCAATCCCGACCACAGATTCGGCCCCTAATTTTAACGCCGCAATGCCCAGAATACCCGAGCCGCAACCAAAATCGACAACGCTTTTATTGTCTAAACTGAGAGCGTCTAACCAACGCAAACAAAGAGATGTTGTGGGGTGAGTACCTGTACCAAAGGCCAAACCGGGATCCAACATCACGTTGACTGCCGAAGGATCAGGGATGTCTCGCCAACTAGGACAGATCCACAGTCGCTTTCCAAATTGAATTGGATGGAAGTTATCCATCCACTCCCGTTCCCAATCTTTATCTTCCAGTTGATCTAATTTATGGGCGAACCCTTTGCCTAGAATCTTCGATTTTTCAAGTTTGGATACAACGCGCTGCATATCGAATTCCGCATCGTACAAGCCAACCACTTGGGTGTCAGGCCAAAGCATAACTTCCCCTGGCTTAGGTTCATACATAGGGGTATCTTTAGCATCAGTAAAAGTTACAGCTTGGGCTCCATTGGCCGATAACATATTACCTATCTGCTCTGCATTTTCTGCATGTGTGTCGATTATTAGTTGAATCCAAGGCATCTGGGTTTCCTAAAAAGTCAATTTACAATAGTATCAAGTTCAGAAAAGATCGGCTTATTATTTTTTTAACTATTTTGGAATCAACGTTTTTTCATGATAAACAATAACCTATTTATTGCGCTGTTTTGTCTGATAAATTTGATAGTGCCAAATTTTGTTCAGGCGCAACAAAGCCTATTTGTTGCCATTGGCTGGGACAAGCCGCCTTATGTGATGAACAACGCCAAAGCTGGCTTTGAGGTTGAGTTATTGCGCGATGTTATGCAAACCATTGGCTATGAAGTTCAATTTGTTCAGATACCTTACGGCCGATCATATGACATTTTTAATATGAACAATATTGATGCGGTAGCCACTTTGAGCAGTAAGCGTAAGGCTAAACAACTATATCTTTCGAATGCCTATATTCAATATCAGAATGTGGTTGTGACTTTAGCTTCATCCAATATCCAACTCGATAGTGTTGCAGACATGTCTGAGATATCGACTGTTGGATTTCAATCTGCTTACAAACTCTTGGGGGCTGATTTTACCAAAATGACTTCTATTAATCCCGCCTACAGAGAAATACCTGATCAGGGGCGTCAACTAAAACTATTATTTAGTAAAAAGACTCAAGCGATTGTGCTAGATGTTAATATATTCAATCACTTAAGTCGCACAATCATAAAAAAAGCCAATCAACAACCGGTGGTCATTCATCAGCTTTTCTCGCCTAATATGTATCGCGTTGGCTTTCGCAACCCTGAGATTCAAGTTAAATTTGATCAAGGTTTAACAGCATACTTAACCTCTGAAAGGTATGTAGAGTTAAGCAAAAAATACCACTTTTACAGCTCTAACGTTTCTACTGAAAGCCACGCAACGCCATCTTTTACGGAAGAATAAAAGCTCTCATATCCTTAACTAAAGCTTTAAAGGAGGGCTCATGAATATACATCATGTGGCCAGCTTCATAATATTTCATCGTAACACGACTAAGATCTATGCCGTGGTGATTCATAGAATGTTCAGTGGCGAAAAATGGCGTAGCTAAATCGTAATAACCATTGGCCACAAATACTCTAAAATCTTTATTCTGACGCATTCCTTTTGATATGAATGGTGTAACGTTCATAAAGCCTTGGCTGCGTGCTGACTTCTCGTACAACCAATTCCAACTCATGAAAACTTCACCACTTAAAATGTGGTATTGCTCAGACCGTTTCACGTTAATATCATTGGCAAAGTAATGCTGTATGGCCGCTGTATATGCCCCGTCTATAGCATAAGACGACGGGTCAGCTTCAAAGTAGCCCGCTACGATGTTGGCCTCTTCACCTAAATAACGGCTGTCTAACCGACCAATGGCCTTTCCTTCATCTCGCATGAGCTCCTTCATGAATAAAAATTCGCTAATCCGCAGTTTAGATTGTTCAATATATTGTTTTTTTAAGCCGGTATAAGTATGCAGCTTGTTAACTACATTTTTTACTTCTTCAGGCTTAGCTAATGCGCCTTTCAATAAAACCGATGCGTATTCATTTAGGGCAAAATCACGCGTATCGGCTAAAAACTCCTGCAAGTTATTCCACTGTGATTTATTCGGTACTTTGTTGTGATACCAAGCTGTAGCAGCATAGGTAGGCAAGAATGTAACATAGGGTAAATCATTGCCTTCAGTGAAGTCTCCAGTTTGAAAATCAATGATAGATGAAATCAACAAAATTCCGTTTAGATCAATGGACCCCCAACCTTCTTGTAATTCTTTAACCATTGCACCAGCACGGGTGGTGCCATAACTTTCACCCGCTAAAAACTTAGGAGAATTCCAGCGGTTATTTTCAGTGATATACACTCGCACAAATTCAGACAGTATTTCAGCATCTTCTTTAACTCCCCAGAACGCTTTACCTTCATACTCGCCAAGGGGTTTGGAAAATCCGGTGCCAACGGGGTCAATAAAGACTAGATCTGCAATATCCAACAGACTTAACGGATTATCTTTCAAATTGAATGGCGCCGCACCCATGGGTTCAGCATCACTTGGCAACACCACTCGTTTGGGTCCGAATAACCCCATATGCATCCACACTGATGATGAACCAGGGCCACCATTGAATACAAATAATAAAGGTCTAGATTCGGCGTTCTTTACATCTGTTCGTGTGTAAGCGATATGGAATATGCTGGCTTTAGGTTTACCTTTTGCGTCTAGTAAGTGACTGTCTCCTGCGCTTACTTTGTATTTAACCGTAGTGCCGTTAAATTTTCCTTTGTGCTCAGTAACACTCATTTGCGCTTCGGGAATTTGCTTTACCTCCTTGCTTGATTCTTCTTTAGCATCCGCATGTAAGGTTAAAAACAACGTTGTGGTGAGGATCAGTATTATTTTTTTCATTTAAGTCTACTTATCATCTATTTTTGTTAAAAAATGTTTGTTGATAAACATTTTACCCAACCCAATCTGATTTGGATACGGTTAATGCTCGCTTACCATAAGAATCGCGAGTTTAATGATAAACTGCTCTTATTGAGTTGAAAATAACAGATTAAAATTGAGTGTATTTTCAACAATATTAGTGCGGAAACACCAATCAATAACACTAATATTGTTGTACTAAAAATGTACAATAATAAATTAAATAACAGATTTTATTGAATTAATTAACAGATTTAATTTGACAGAATCTCAGAGTAGGGTATGCTGCCCCTAGCTAAGAAAACCTCGTTAAAGATCTACATGTTCGTTGTTATATCGTTGTTCTTCGTCCTGTCGTTTTTAAGTTCGGTCTCTTTTTATGCTAAACCTGCCAATTATGGCACCCAATTTAATTTTTACAGGAAGATATAATATGTCTGATAAAGTAGTAGGAACTGTTAAGTGGTTCAATGAAGATAAAGGTTTTGGTTTCATCGAGCAGCAAGGCGGCCCTGATGTTTTCGCTCATTTCCGTTCAATCGTTGGTGACGGCTTCAAGACTCTTAAAGAAGGTCAAAAAGTTGAATTCACTATCGGCCAAGGCCAAAAAGGTCCTCAAGCTGAGAACATTCAAGTTATCTAATTCAATTTATCGTTAGATTTATCTAACGAATTGATAGAGAACTCAAAAAAGGCAATCTAATGATTGCCTTTTTTATTGTCTTTTTAACGCCTTTGGTATGCCATTCTTATTCGCTAATCTTGTTTCGATGGTACAAATGGGCTAATCCGCTGCCATACCTCACTGGGCTCCAGTCGTGACTTACTACCCACTACACAGAAAAGCCCTGGGCAGTCTGATGAAAAGCTTTTGGCCGTATCCCACGTTTCGTAGGGATGAGAATCATGGATCAGCAATAATTGTGGGTGGCTTTGACTTCCTGCGGTGATATGGAACTTATCTAGATTATTTTTTTTCATCGCGCACAAATAATACAGTGAATACTCTGTCCATTTAAGCATTAGAAAGCGTGATATCCGCCAGTTTCTGGGGTCTTTAGGGTTATGTAACGAACACAACACTTTTACCCAATCTTTTTTCCAAAGGGCACTTAATTCTTCGGTTAACTGGCTTGCCAATTTAGTCGACAGTATTGCCGGTGTAACATGCATTCCTTTGGATGTGTCGCCCACATTTGCCGACATTTTTAAAAGGCGCGCCGATGACTTCCACCATTTTGGATGAAAACTTCGAGGTTCGTATTGCAGCAGCGCTTTACCCTGATCAATCAGCTTTTCTATGGACAGAGGTTT
Organism: Aliiglaciecola sp. 3_MG-2023; assembly: GCF_030548205.1. Classification (GTDB taxonomy): domain Bacteria; phylum Pseudomonadota; class Gammaproteobacteria; order Enterobacterales; family Alteromonadaceae; genus Aliiglaciecola. The sequence continues at coordinate 8,391 of NZ_JAUORV010000018.1, forward strand.
TAAACAAATTACGTCGGCGTCAAAGGTAATGTAAAATTCATCAGTGAATTGTGTATGTGCAGCAATTTTGACAACTTGTTGTTTCCGCCAACCGCGCATATGTTGATGTTTAGCCAATTCAGGAACAAGATCTTCTTCAGACATCACAATCGGATTAAACTGCGCCCAACGCTGCACTTTTTCCCTGACTATTTGTACTTCGTCTGGCGGAGTTACAATCAAAAACTTAGAGAATAGGCCGGGTTCGCAGAACGCATCTAGGGTTTTAAATAGGATTTCAGTTCTACCTAAGTCATCTACATCGTAACTGCCCCTAACACTCAATGGTAAAATTGCACCAATTGTCATTCTATTATCCTATTAAATTTTCTGATGTATTAACTGTAAACGACTCTTATTACCTAAAATTGGCAGTGACTACTTACCTAGGTTACTTTACTTGAGGTTGGACTGAAAAGGCAATCCATTGAATTGCCTTAAATTTACCTTATAACCTATGTGCTACTTTTTTAACTCGGAGCGCAGTTTTTTAGTTGAAGCCTCTTTGTACAGGTATGTCATTGCCAATTGCTGAGCAGCATCTTTTAATTCAAGTTGCTCGATGTGTGCTTGCCTGAGTGAAATATAGATTTCGGCTAAGGTTTCCAGCGCAACAAACAACGATTTTTTGTCATTTTGCGCCACTGTTTTGACTAACTTTTGAGATAACTTGGGTAGTTTGAATTCAATTTTACGAAGACCATTGGGTTCAAACCCGCTATTAAACATGCCTAAGGGACCAATTACTGTTTGCCGTATAAAGGAAACAAAGTCTAGGGCTTCGTAGAGTTCACCTCTGGCTACTTTTGTTACGCCATAGTGCATCCATATCCAAAATCTATCTTCAAACCATTGGGGAGAATGGATGGGGTAATGCCCTTCGCCCTGCTCATATATATGGCTTAAGCAATTATCAATCTCCCATAATATTAACGGGTTATCTACTCGCTGATGGGCGTCTTCAATGGACACAAACTTCAAATCTACGTGTAAAGGCTCGACTGTATCGAATAGACAAATTAATAATCTGGGTTCCCCTACATGTTCTCCTGTCGCACAAGCGACTAGTGTACCCAGATTTGCTGCTATTGCCTCACGTTGCTGCATTACCAGCTCAACTTGAGATGGTACAACAGCAATGACTAAATCAAGATCACTGAATCTATCGACTTTATTTTCAGCAGCAGATCCAGATAGGGCTAACCCCATAAAACGATTATCTGTTGATATTTGTGCGATCAATTCCGTTAAAAAACGTCGTTGGTGGTCAAGTAAAGAACTTGGAATATTTGACATGAAAGCATGCTCCTTCGCTGGCTTGAATTGGCTGTTCGGTATACAGCGGGTTGAATTCAAGCCTAATTTTCAATCCCTTCGGCTTCTCCTTTCTACTATGCAAAGCAGCATTTTAGAATCGCATTAATTTTTGAAGGAGTAAATAGGTTGGGGACAAAAAAGAGGTTACCAAAAACACCAGTGTTTGCAGTTTTGTTGCTGCAGAAAATGCTCGGCATTTTGGCCTTGCAATAGTGCCAATGTGGCGAGTAACCCACTTTGAATACATTGTTGCGCTGCAACTGTTACCGATCGTGGTGCCTGTTGGATAGGGTAACCGGTTTTAGGATTCAAAACATGACCATAGCGTACCCCATTTTTAAGTAGGTACCGATTCGCATCGCCACTTGTTGCCAGTCCTCCACTGGCAATATTCACCATGGCTATGCCTCCCGAAGTATTGCTCGGATCCTCAATTCCTACTTGCCAATAGGGATGATCTTTGCGGGCTTGAGTAACTTGTATATCCCCACCGAAATTAACTAAAACGGATACCTGTGCTGCGATTTTCTGGCAAGTTTTGGCGACGCAATCTACAGCGTATTCTTTGCCAATACCGCCGAAGTCCAATTCGAAACCGACTGGTAAGGTAATTGACTCTGAGGTGTATTTAACACGTTGCCAACCTAAAAATGGTAGCAATGCTGTCACTTGTTCTTGTTTCGGAAGGTTATCGGAACCATCAAATTTCCAAACCTTTCTTAATACGCCAGAAGTGATATCAAATAATCCATCACTAATTTGATAACAGGTATCTGCAAACGTCAGTAGTTTTGCCGTTTCTGCATCAATTGCAACAGGCCGATTGTTACTTTGGTTTATCTGGAACATCAAATTGTTATTCTGATAACGACTATATTTGTTTTCGATGCGTTTGGTTTCGGTGTAAGCCATTTTAGTGAGTTTTTTAGCTAGGTTTGTATCCGTACTGTCCACTAATATTTCACAAGGACTGGCCATCGCAGAAAAGCGACCACAAATATGGTCGCCTCGCTTTTCTATCGTGAAAGGCAGTTTAGTGTTATGCATTTCTTGTCGATCTCAACCAAGCGGCTAAAAACTGTAGCTTACCTGCGCAATGACCGCTTTTAAAGCTGGATATAAGTCTTCATCAGCTAATGTCCCAGGTTGCTCGAATCCGGCATTCTCTGGGGTTTGCTGATAATATTCCAAACGAAATGCCAGTTCGTTACCGTTTTCTAACTGCATGCCGTACTTCAATCCTAGGGTAATAGCGGTCATTTTCCCGAGTCGGTAGTCTGCGCTGGCATGTTCAGGAAGAGGTGTTCCTTGGGATAAAAAGGGGTTGTAAAATTCCGCCTCATTCTGTTGATAGTAACGAATGTGTGGCTGGATATAGCTGGTTTCCGATAGGTTATATCGAAAACGCGTGTCAATTGTATGGGAGTCTATTTCCCAATCATCCGTAGCAAACCGATAGGAAAAGTCCATTACACCTTGATCAAGAGCATATTTAGTTTGCCAATACACACTGTGCTTGGTTCTTTCTGTGGGGCGAGATTCATGCACTATGTCTTGGGTCAAACCTTGTTGGTCAACTATACTGAGTACTTTGTACGGGTCATTGTGATAACCATCAGACATCGACAAACTATAGTTAAATTGCATTAACATCCGGCGATTAATTACTTGGGTGACACCAAACAGCAAATCTATGGTGTCTTTTTGTTCACTACCTTGTAATCGTGTCGCATCAAACGCTTGTTGATAGGCTTCAGTACTATCGAATTGTCCGTTATCAATGACCATGCTGGAAAAATCAACTGGACGCCCACCTACAGGATCTATGCTATCAAACGCATAGGATACACCCGCCGATAGGGTGGTGTTTTTCTGATTTAAGTCCATATCTAAAGAGCCATTACCGACAATAGATAAATAATCATATTCTTTAGAAGCTTGTAAACCAGCGCTGATACGGTAATTTTCAGCTAAAGGCTGAGTCCACTGTCCGCTAGCTTGCACACGGGTATCTCTAAATGTGTCATCTAGTGGTGTTTCGCCACCTTCTACTGTATATGAATCGTTGCCGGAAGGGCGTGTGAATGTTTGCACTCCAGACTGCGCAACCGCGCCTGAGGCAGAAGCGCCAGTGAGTGTATCGATGACCAATTTACCATTAAAATAGTGTTCATCACCGAAGTCTTTATTGGCATTAAATACTCCCTCAACTAATTGTACCCGATCTGTTTCGCCGTAATACAAGATGGCTGTATCAAACTGCCATTCATCACCTTTGTCTTGTGCTTGCACAGGCGTACCCAACAAAGCACACGAAGCTGCGGCGAGAATAGCACTGACGTTGTTATTTTGTTTTAGTTGCATCCACAACCTCCGCCTGCAAATGAACGGCCACCACTGGTCGCTTCTTTACTAAAGTAGATGTGATCATCTAAGCCAATATCGACACCTTCTGAATCAAGGGCCATTTCATCCTTTGCGAGTAAATCACGCTCCCAAGGTTGGACACCTAAATTTGCACAACCTGCGAGTTGCAGTAATGCCATCATGGCAATAAAAATCGTATATTTTCGTTTCATTTTTAGGTTCTCCTATTGTTTTAATAGCGCGACAATTTCTTGTTCATAAGTTGCGGATTTATCTATATGAAATCCTTTGTGAGCGACCACCAGTTCCCCTTGTCTGTTGATTAAGTAGCTTGTTGGCATACCGGGAATTTTATATTGGCTGGCTAAACTGCCGTGGGGATCGAACGCAATGTGAAATTGAGCTGGGTATTTGCTTAAAAATTTTTGTGCTAACTTAGCATCCTTATCCAAATTTACAGCTAAAACGACCAATCCTTCAGACTCGTATTTACGGGTCATTTCATTCATCCATGGAAACGATTTTCGGCAGGGCTTACACCATGAGGCCCAGAAGTCTAGATAGACTACTTTGCCGCTGTAATCACTTAATTTAATGTCTTGCAATTGAAAGTCAGGTGCAGGTAAAGCACTGGATTGAAAAGGTAGAAGTAGAACCAAAGTCAACAAGAAAAGACGCATAAAATACTTACTCTAAACAACAATGGTTATAGGGTAAGTTATCAACCTTAAGGGAACCTTAAGCTCAATGAATAGGGACGTTTTTCGCCTTGGTGAATCGAATTTACAGTACCAAGGTTAAAATTCGTACTCGAGAACAAAGCGCAAAGTATGATCTTTACTATCGCCATTCAAACCAGAAATAAAACCCAATTCCCATTTTAATTGCTTTTGACCTTGGTAGCGCTGGATCCCCATAAATGCAGGACCAATTCCAACGAAGTCTTCTCCTGTATATATTTCTACTGAAGGTTGCAGCCAGGGGTGCCAGCGGTATCTATATTTTAATCTGAATTGAGGGATGATCTCGCTTTCGGTTTCGCTATCTCTATCATTTCCCCATGTATAGGCGAGTAAAAAGTTGGTGGTTAAACTGGTTTGGCCAAACTCCTTTTCAATCAAGATACCAGATGTTGCTTCCCAAAGATCTCGGTGATGGGCTTTCTCAATTTCAAACAGTGCACCCCAGTCAGCCCAATATTGACCTTGCTCTGTTAGCATCCAGCGTGCCTCTACTTCATATGATGCTAAATCAAAGTCATCGTATTCGTCTCTGGCTCCGACTAAATAAAACTCTAACATCACATGTTCTGAAACCGCTTTTCCAAATGCCAAACGTTGGGTAAGTAAATTACCATCATCATTCTGGCGAGAGGCAAATCGCCATTCCACTTCGCGCTCATTGGGTAAAACGTAGGGGTGGTAAACTTTGTCTACTGAGCCTTCATCGGCGAAAGCTAGTGGCTCACATATTAGGGATGCGAGTAAACTCAAAAAACTGAAAAGCCTCATTTCATTGACTCCTTTTTCCCTTTTCTCATTGAATTGATAAAAAGTCTTAGCAAATTTGGCGTTATTAACGCGATTAAGTAGATCAAAATATATAGTCCTGTGGGAGATGACTCATAACCTATTAATGTGGCAAGAAACTGACCTATTTCATTTTCATCTGAAATGAATTGTTTGCTATTCCAAATTTGTTGTGAAGTGACTAAGTCTGTTTGTTGCAACAGGTAGGCGATGTGGGAGAATTGACCGACAACAAATACTAAAAACAGGTAGCGAGCTACTTTGACTTTTTGCAGGGGTTTTAATAGCAATACCAGCAAGGTAGCGATGCTTGTGCAGATACCGATACCTAAAATTAAACCTAAAAATAGCGAATGAGTCTGTTCGTTGAGACGCCAGAAACTGACATAGAACAGGAGTAGATTACTGGCATTTAGAATAATAATACAAATGATGAAAAGCGCTGCCAAAAGCCCAGCTAATAAACTGTACCTGAGCTGATTATTCACGAAAAAGGCCACAGCAATGAGGTAAGCAATGATAAGTAACAGGATCTTTAGAAACTCAAACCCCAAACCATCGGCGTATTGAGAGATAATTCCGATGTTATTGAACACAAGTAAACAAACAATAATGCCACTCACAATGCCAAAATACAGCCAGTGCTGCCACTTCGGTATCAATACAATTAGGATGGCTATTGACCAAAATATTGGTAAAGCATCTTTTAAAATCAGCACCACTGTATTACTTAGCATCTTGATGCTCCTCAGTGGACACGACATTCACGAAGCCTATTGCCGTATTCGGGTGATACTCTCCAAAGTAACGATATCTCCCCGCTTCTAGAGGGCCGACAAAGATACTCGAACGGCTATTAGCAAACACAACTTTTTCCCGATTGAGGTCAAAACTATCAATCTCTTCAGGGGTGTCATCTTGATTGATAAAGTTAATTTTGACTTTTTTGTGCTCAGGAATATCAATTTCAGGTGGGTAAAATAGGTGATTTCGAATGGTAATAGTAATTTCGTCGATTGCAATGGCGTTAAACGACAAGGTAAGTAACACTAACATCATGAATTTTTGCATGATGTTTTTAAGCTCATGACGGCGCACTTTACTCATGCAGAATTGAGCTCAACAAGCACGCTTAAACCACCTAAGTCTGATTTACCTAGTTTGAGTTTGCCATTGTGCATAGCGACTATTTGCTCGACTATGGATAGTCCTAGCCCACTCCCTTCAATTTTACTTTTTTGATGACTCTGACCGCGATAAAAGCGCGCTGTAGACTTTATTTGTTCGTGTTCGGGAATTCCCGTTCCTGAATCTTCAACAAGAATGCTTAGACATTTATCCTTGAGGCTTATGTTTATGCGTATATCACTATTTTCTGGCGTGTATTTATTGGCATTACTAATCAGGTTTTGTAGCAAAGTATATACAGCAAACTCATTGCCTCTAAATTCACAGGATTCACCACTAAGTTCAATATTTTGGTTTTTCTTATCAATATTCACATAGATATCGGATATCACTTTTTGAGCAATTTTGAAGGGGTCACAGATATCAAAGTTAGCAGAGATGATTTCAGGGTTGGTGCGACTGAGCAGTAAAATTTGGTTAACTACGTGAATCATTCTATCTGTATCTTGTTGTAATTGCTCAACTTCCTCGTGTTCAGCGCTCTGACTCTGCTGTAAATTATGTAAATTTATTTTCATTACGCTAAGTGGTGTTCTTAGTTCATGGGCGGCATGGCTGGCGAATTGTTTTTCTCGCTCAAATGCTGAATTTAAGCGGCTCAGTAAGCTATTTAGGGTACTCACCGTGGGCAGTAATTCTGCAGGTGTTCGCGACAGCGCAATGTTGGAAAAATCATTTTCTCGACGTTTTGATAACTGAGTCGTGAGTTCTCGTAGCGGTGCCAAACCGTAGGTAACGAGAAGGAATATTGCAAGGGCTAACACCGGGATGGCTAGAAAAAATGGGGTCATCGCCGAAATCATCATTTCCTCAGTTAGCTCAAATCTGGTTTTTAATGGTTGAGCGACAAAAACCCATAAAGAAGTTTGCTGATTGAAACTGGCATATACCCGCCATCGTTGAGCATTAAAATTCTGGTCAGAATAACCCACTTCAAAGGGAGCTATGGCAGTCAACGGGACGTTACTGGTGCGTAAAACTAAGTCATTGTCTGACCAACTTTGAATGGCCAAGTCTTCATTGGAAGCGGCAATGGCATGGCTTATTTGATTGGGTAAGTTAGTAATACTTTGGGCAAGGGTTTTTAATTCAGCATCGAACAACTCTGACGACATTTGCATACCTGAGCGATATCCTTGCAAAGCAGCCATAAAGCTAATCAGCGCAATAGCACTGATAAGAAGTAGGGTCAGATATTTGCGAATTGAATCCATTTAGTCACAGTAGGATCGTTGATTAATACTGTAGCCTACACCACGAACGGTTTTAATAAACTCCTTTGGTAATTTTTTACGTAAGTTATGGATATGCACTTCAATTGTATTGCTCGCCACCTCATCACCCCATTCATAAAGCTTGGATTCCAGTTGTTGTTTGGATTGAATACGCCCTAGGTTTTCCATCAATGACTTAAGCAAGGTAAATTCGCGACGAGAGGTTTCTACTTGCTGATTATTAATAAGCAGTAAGTGGTGGGTAATATCAAGGCTAACCGGACCGCAGCTTACTAAAGATTGTTGAGAGGTGCCTAACCGTCTTTCCATTACGCGCAAACGTGCCAATAACTCAGACATCTCAAAAGGCTTAGGCAAATAGTCATCAGCGCCTTTGTCCAAACCTTGGATTTTATCCGAGGTGGAGTCCCGCGCAGTTAGAATCAATGTTGGTATCGTATTTTTTTGTTTGCGGATTTTATCGAGTAAGGTTAATCCGTCCATATCAGGCAAGCCAAGGTCTAGAATCAATAAATTACAATCATCTATCTCTAGCGCGGCTATGGCGTCTTTGCCATTAAATACACAGTTTACGGCATAACTTTGCTTGCGCAATGATTTGCTTAGGGCTTCAGATAAAGCAAGGTCGTCCTCTACTAATAATATACGCATAATAGTTGGTTCTTATTCATAAACTGCAACGGGGTAGCAAATCGATAATAAAGTAATTCCATCGAAATTTGCATATTGATTGTCCCTATAATGATAGAAGCTTTACCTTAAATTAGCCTTAACACCGAATTTCTAATATCGATGTTTTCAAGCTCCAATAAAAAGGGGCACTAGTGTGCCCCTTTCATGCGTATTGAACAGGTTTAGAATTTATAACCTACGGTGAGTGAATAAACAAAGGGGTCAATATCCACATCTACTGTGCCTGCAGTACCATCATTGGTAAATGTCGCTTCAGTACTGATATCGATATAGCGAGCAGAAGCGTTAACAAACCAATTGTCATCCAACATATAGTCAAAACCAATTTGCGCAGACAAACCAACAGAGTCGTCTAATTCTAGGTCACTAAAGCCAGCTTCTTGATTGGCAGCAGTGAAATCTTCACTGAAGAAAATAGTGTAGTTGATGCCCAAACCTACATAAGGTTGAAAGGCACTATCACCGTCTAAAAAGTGATAATTAGCTGAAACAGTAGGGGGTAAGTGTTTAGTGGAACCTAAAGCACCAACGGTATTTAAACCAATATCGTGCTCAAAAGGGGTTGCTGCTAATACTTCAATTGCCCAATTAGGAGATAGGAAGTACGCAAAATTTAAGCCTAATTGAGAGTTATTATCAACGTTTACACCTACTCCAACATCCGCTCCGCCGATAAAAACGTTGCTGCTAGATTCGTCTGGGGCAACGGTTGTTACACCAGCACGTATGATCATATCACCGGTTGTGTAGGCTTGTGCATTCGTTGCACCAAGTGCGACTGCGACTGCTAGATAAACTGCGAGTTTTTTCATGTGTTTCTCCATCGAAATAATGTGTTTAAATTTGATGGAGAAAGCTTACCGAATTGAATTTTTATGATATTGATCTGGCTCAACCAAAAAGATTCAAAACATTGATGTAAATCAAAGTTTTATAATAGGCTTCTAAAAATCGATATTGGCGAGCAAATGTATGACGTTTAGTTTTGGTATTCAGTGCTTTTTCTAATCTGCCAAACGATTCCTGCGCCAAACGCATAATTGTTGTTATCTACGAGCAGGGGGCTATGGATATTGGCGGCGTTATTTTGAAAACGATAAGATGCACTCATAAACATGCGAACTGTTGGGGTTACATTGAACATGTAAGCGCCAGATAGTGAGACTCCTAGATAGCCCGCTTTTGCATCATATTCAGGTCGTTGTGCCGTGGCGAATTTAGCATCGACTTGATAAAAATAATCGTGTAATTTTTCTGTTCCCCAAATGGGCGATATGCTGATTCGAAAGCGATCTTCTGATTGCAATGCACCAATATATTGGTAGGTTAATTCTGGGTTTAGTACATATCCACGGTGGGTAATAGATGAAAAGTCAGTGGAGAATACTCCACGGCTTTGTAGTTTAAATTGAATTTGTTGGATACCGGTTGCTTTTTTACCGCTTTCGAACAGTTTAACACGAATTTGTGGCCCTACTTCAAACACAAAATCGAGATCTGGCATGCCTGCTCGAACTGAATCATCGCTAGAATCTGCGCTAAATGCGGCGTCTAAAGACAAGTCTATTTCCAACCAGCTTTTTTCTACTGCCACTGCACGAATAACACTGTTTTCTCCTACTCTGATAATGTCACCACGGTAGATGAAAAAAGGTAATACAAAACCATTGTTATGATTGTCAGCTGCTCCAGGGTATTCCGGCGTGCTGAAGCCTGCGCCTATAATACCGGCTTCCCAGCGTGGTTTTTTAATATAATCTTCATCCATCGATGTATCAATTTGCGCAAAACAAGGGAAGTTAATAAGGATTGCAATTAGCCATAATAGACTCAGTTTGAGAGACACAAAAATACCGTTTGAATGGGAATAGTAATGAAAATTTACTACAGCAGATGTAACTAGCTCAAGCTTAATATTATAAAAATGAAAAAGTATAAGACTAATTCGTGAGGGAGTGGAATATGGCTACAACGAATGAGGTGATAGAGCCGGTAAATAATAATCAGGGTCTACCTAATTTTCACTAGGTAGACCCTGAGAAGCATAAACTACAATCAGAGTTTCAGCTTTTTCTCTAGATAGTGGATATTTGTGCCACCGTTAAAGAAGTTTTCATCTGCCATAATGCTTTGTTGTAAAGAGATGTTAGTTTTAATTCCATCCACAACAAGTTCATCTAGGGCATGACGCATTCTGGCTATAGCCACATCACGATTTTCTCCATAGGCAATCAACTTGCCAATCATAGAGTCGTAATGAGGCGGGACACTGTAACCTGCATAGATGTGAGATTCCCAGCGAATACCAAAACCACCTGGTGAATGGAACATATCAATTTTGCCAGGGCTAGGCATAAAGGTCTCAGGATCTTCTGCATTAATTCGACATTCAATAGCATGACCGCGAATTTGCACATCTTTTTGTTCGATGGATAAAGGTTGACCAGCGGCAATACGAAGTTGCTCTTTGATCAAGTCCACGCCGGTAATCATTTCTGTTACTGGGTGCTCAACCTGAATACGGGTATTCATTTCAATGAAATAAAAATCACCGTTTTCATAAAGGAATTCAAAGGTTCCCGCACCACGATAGCCGATTTCAATACAGGCTCTACGGCAGCGCTCACCGATTCGTTCACGGGTTTCTGAATTAATTCCTGGTGCTGGTGCTTCTTCAACGACTTTTTGATGGCGTCGTTGCATTGAGCAATCACGTTCACCTAAATGAACCGCGTTACCTTGACCGTCGGAGAGTACTTGAATTTCAACGTGACGTGGATTTTCTAAGAATTTTTCCATGTACACAGTCGCATTACCAAAGGCTGCTCCTGCTTCGGCCTGAGTCATTGAAATAGCTTCAATTAGCTCTGACTCTTCACGCACCACGCGCATTCCTCTACCACCACCGCCACCAGCGGCTTTAACGATAATTGGGTAACCAATGCGTTTGGCGATACTTTTGTTGCGTTCTGGATCGTCATTAAGAGGACCATCAGAACCAGGTACACAAGGCACTCCTGCTTCTTTCATGGACTTAATGGCCGAGACCTTGTCGCCCATCAAAGTAATGGTTTCTGCTTTTGGACCAATGAAAATAAAACCACTTTTTTCAACTGCTTCTGCAAACTCTGCATTTTCAGCTAAAAAACCGTATCCTGGGTGGATAGCAACTGAATTAGATACTTCAGCGGCGGCAATGATTCGGGGGATATTTAAATAGCTTTCTGTGGCTGAAGCTTTACCTATACAGATAGATTCATCTGCAAGCAAAACGTGTTTCAGATCCTTATCTGCAGTGGAATGTACAGCGACGGTTTTGATCCCCATCTCCTTACATGCACGCAGAATACGAAGTGCTATTTCACCCCGGTTCGCAATTAAGACTTTATCAAGCATGGCAATTCGCTCGCTTATTCGATTACGAACATGGGTTGATCAAATTCAACAGGTTCTTGGTTTTCTACCAATATTTGTTTTATAACACCTGTTTTATCGGCTTCTATTTGGTTCATCATTTTCATTGCTTCAACAATACATAATGTGTCACCAACATTCACTTTTTGACCCACTTCAACAAATGCAGGTGAAGTAGGTGAAGCTGAGCGATAAAAGGTACCGACCATAGGCGATTTCACAACATGACCTGATATTTCAGGACTTGCTGCAGGAGTAGCAGGAGCTGCGGCTGGAGCAGCGGCTACTGGAGCAGGTGCTGGAGCATACTGCACAGGCGCTTGTGAAGAAGCACTCGCCCGATGAATACGTACTGACTCTTCACCTTCAGTAATTTCAAGTTCAGAAATACCTGACTCTTCTACTAGTTCTATCAATTTCTTTATTTTACGAATATCCATTTAAGCTCTCTTTAGTTACTCATTAAATTAATTTTGGCAATGGCCTTTGGCAGCAATTAATGCAGCTTTATAACCGTAATCTCCCAATCCACAAATTACCCCTTGGGCAACATCTGATAAGTAGGAGTGTTTTCTAAATTCTTCGCGCGCGTGCACATTTGATAAATGCACTTCTATAAAGGGTATACTCACACTCAATAGCGCGTCTCTAATCGCAACGCTTGTATGGGTAAATGCTCCAGGATTTATAATAATAAAATCGACATTCCCCATGGCATTGTGAATTGTGTCTATCAATTCATGTTCAGCATTTGATTGCAAATGCACTAGCTCAATGCTTTCCTGATTTGCTAGTATTGTTAATTCATCTACAATATCTTGTAACGTCTTCGACCCATATATGCCGGGTTCACGCTTTCCCAACATATTGAGGTTTGGACCGTTTAATAATAAAAATTTCACGAATTTGTCGCTATCTTCTTTTAAATTTCATTGTAGTGATACTCTTAACGTAAATTTGTTCAAAGTCAAATAAGAATCGAACGAAAATTGGTCAATTAAAAGTTGTCTAGAGTAATTATAGAGAATAGTGCCCAATTAGCAGCAAAATACTGGTCTTATCAGCGAAGTTTACTGCATCTTTTCTAAGTTATAGCTCAAAAGGTAAGGTTTTTGAATTATTTAGCCCATATCCACCTAGCGCATGTTTCACAAACGAGCCTGTTGGGTAACTTTTTAGGAGATTTTGTAAAAGGAAGCAATTTAGATCATCTACCCACTTCTTTACAGCACGGCATTCGCTTACACAGGAAAATTGATTCATATACCGATAATCACCCTGTTGTTAAATCACTTCGAAAGCAGTTTTCTGCTAATTTACGCCGTATGTCAGGGGTTATGATTGATATTTACTTTGATCACTTACTTTCACTGCACTGGCCAAGTTTTACAGTCCAACCCCAGCAAGTGGTCTTGTCTGCATTTTACCAACAATTGAAAGAAGAGCCGTCTAAGCATAGTCAACATTTTGCTTCTGTGCGTGCGGGTTTGTTAAAGCATCAGTGGTTACAAAATTATAATGAACGAAAAAGTTGTTTAGGCGCTTATCAACAAATTGAGAAACGATTAAATAGGCGAATTGAATTCGCTCAGGAAGGGTATCAATTCATGAATTTATACCATGCTCAGATAGAACAAGATTTTTTGGCGTTCTATCCTGAACTCATACATTATGTGCAAACAGTAGAACTAGATTAAAGGATGAATTATGGCAGTCCACGAAATTAAACACCCATTAATTTTACACAAAATTGGCTTGATGCGAGCGAAGGGTATTAGTAGTAAAGATTTTCGAGAACTTGCGAGTGAAGTTGGCAACCTTTTGACCTATGAAGCGACTCGGGATCTGCAAACCGAGCAAGCAAGTATTCCTGGTTGGACTGGCGAATCCATCGAGGTGGCCAAAATTAAAGGCAAAAAGATCACTGTTGTACCAATTCTGCGGGCTGGATTAGGAATGTTAGATGGTGTTTTGCAATTAATTCCCAATGCCAAAATAAGCGTCGTAGGATTATATCGCAACGAAGAAACACTGGAGCCTGTCGCGTATTTTGACAAAGTGGTTAAGGATGTTGACTTGCGTACTGCGCTAATTGTTGACCCCATGTTGGCAACTGGAGGCACTTTAATCGCTACCATAGACCTGTTAAAGCAGAAGCAATGTAAAAAAATACTAGGCTTATTTTTGGTCGCCGCGCCAGAAGGCATTGCAGAGGTTGTTAAAAAACATCCAGATGTAGATATATATGTGGCAGCAATTGATGAAAAGTTAGACCACCGAGGTTATATATTGCCAGGGTTGGGAGATGCTGGAGATAAAATATTTGGCACCCGTTGATATTGGCTTCGTTTGTTAGCAGGTATTAATCGCAAATTTCGCTGTTGTAAAGGTCAAGTTATAAAATAGTTGGTTAGCAAGCTATATTGAGTAATAATCAAGTTTTGCTTTTTAGTGTATTTATTCAACATGTTTGGCTAAAACTAGTACAACCTTGGGGCGTTACCAACTTTGCTTGAAAATTCTAAAAATAGCGTTGCATGTTGCGGAAGAAATTTATGTCAGTTGATTAGTTCTGCTTTTATTGCTTGTATTTCAATTCTCTGGGGATTGCATGTTGCAGCAGACCCACTAATTAGTGAACCCAAATTTGTACAATTATCAACCGTACAAGGGTTGTCGCAAGATACAATTAATGACTTACTAATTGATTCCAGCGGCTTCCTTTGGCTAGCCACTCAAGCTGGATTAAATCGATTTGATGGTTATCGAGTGGAACATTTTGACGGCAATGAAATGCAACTGGCTGACATTTCCATCGAAATTATTTTTGAGGATAACAACCAAAATATTTGGGTAGGTACAGGTCGTTCCGGTCTTTTTAAGATCGAGACGAAAACCGGCGAAACCAAACTAGTTGACGATTTTATTGAAGGCAATAGTACTTGGTCGGATAGTGTCACTAGTATCAGCCAATTGGCGAACAACCAAATTATAGTCAGTACTGAACGAAGTGTTTATATTGTTAGCCCTGATCTGGGTAAAGCCTCGTTATTGTATCAATTACCGAAAAACCAGCAGCTCGTTCAATTTAGAATCAATGCCGCGCTATTTTTGACGGATAAATTATTACTGGGGCGCAGTGATGGATTATTCGAGGTAAACTTGGATAGCGGCAAAGAGCGTCAAATAACCTTAGTCGATGAAGCCAACCTCGAACCAATTAACAACTTATTTTTAGCCAGTGATAATGTTGTTTGGATTGGCAGTAAGTTAGGTTTGTTTTGCATTACATTAAACCCCAATAATGGGTTAAACCTGATTGATCACGCATTAACTATTCCTATTTTAGACGTTTATGAGACAAGCTATGGAAGTTTGTATATTGGTTCCGAACGAGGGTTGTTTAGCTTTGACCCTTCATCAGGGCAACTGCAAGATTATCTAAACCCCTCTGATAGTCGCTTCTACATATCATCAGATAGCGTGACCGCAGTTGAAATGGATAGCAAAGGCAACTTGTGGTTAGGCTCTCCATTTGATGGTGCGCTGTATTGGTCGACCCAAAGCACGAAGTTCGAAAACGTGGGTCAAAACAAAGATGATGAAATTCAGTTAAGTAGTAATAGTGTGAAGTCTTTTGCACAATTTAATGATGAAGGTTTGTGGATAGGCACAAGCAACGGTCTTAATTATTATCATCTTAAAGAACATGAATTACGCGGTCACTGGTTTACTGAAGATATTGTCGGCACTAAGCGAGCCAGAATACGCGATATAGAAACCTTTGGTGACAACACCTTATTGTTAAATACCGATGGGGGATTATGGTCTTTTGATACCAAGACCAAAACTTATGCGCTGGCGAACAGTTCTGATTCAAAGGTGGCGCAACTTTTAAGTTCGAGGTTAGGTAGCTTTGCCAAAGATAATAATGGGCGCTACTGGTTTAGTAACTTTGAAAAATTTTATACCTATGATGCACTTACGGGCGTGGTGTCCGAAGTCGAGACCCTGAATAAACAAATTGATGCCAGTGCGTCATATGGCTTTTTAGGCGCTAGCCGGGCCTACAAGGATCTGTTGTGGATAGCTGAAAGGGAAAAATTGTGGGCATACAATACGCAAACCGATAGTTTACAAAGTGTACATGAGTTAGAACGCGCTAACATGGGGCAACCAGTATACCCAGAGAGCGTGGTTGAAGATAATAACGGAACCCTGTGGATTGCCTATCCTGGAGCGGGCTTGGTTGGCTTAGATTCAACAATTTATACGCCGAAATATGGCTTCGACAAGCAGAGTTTACTGCCAAGTAATATGATTTACGGTATTAACCAAGATGAAAATGGTGCCATATGGATGAGCTCCCATGCGGGGTTGTTGAAATTCGATCCCGCAGGGCCTTATCTACAACAATTTGGGATTTCTGAGGGGTTAGATGGAAAAGAATTCAATGGTTTGTCTCATATCGTTTTACAGGATGGACGTTTAGTCTATGGCTCTCAAAAAGGCCTTAGTATTTTTGATCCGGCCTCTTTTAAAACTCAAGATGCGGTGCCGCCCGAAGTCAAAATAACCTCGATCAAACTCAGTTCCAGTACTCTTAATATGCCCTTAGTAAACTTGGACAAAAGGGTGGTGTTACTCGATCATAAAGATGCTGGTTTAACCATAGAGTTTTCTACCCTTGCTTTTGAACATCAAAATACTACCCAATACCAATATAGACTTGATGGAACGGATAGCTATATCTATCCAGCAACAACGGATTCTCAAGTCACTTTTCCTAAACTAGATCCTGGTGAATATGTTTTTTCCGCGATTTCTTTTGACCCTATGACTGGGGTCAAAAGCCCTCCAGCTTCTGTGCATATTTTTGTGAAATATTCACCTTGGTTATCGCCAGCGGCATATACCATCTACATTTTTGTTTTCGTGTCTATGGTGCTGTTTTGGTGGTACAGACGAGATTTACAAAATAAACAGGTGATGTCGGCTCATGCTCAAGCATTGCAGAGTAAAAATCGCTTAACCCTAGCCTTAAGTGCCAGTAACAGTAATGTTTGGGAGTGGCGTTCGGATACCAAGGAGTTTTATGCTCCAAGAATTTCCGAAGAATTAGGTTATAAGTCTGATGATAATGTATTGAGCTTTGACGCACACATGGATCTTATTCATGAAGAAGACAGAGCTGTATTCAAGTCTAACTGGCAGGGCTTTATCAACAAAAACAGTCATGGTTTAGACGTAACCTACCGATTACGTTCTCGAACAGGTGAATGGCTTTGGTATCGTGATGTTGGCAATGAGGTTATCGATGAAACTGGCATGGAAAGAGTTGTTGCTGGTACCTATAGCAATGTGACTGAAACCGTTGCCGACCGAGAAAAGGTTAGATTGTTCGGTGAAGCCTTTAAACATACCCGAGATTGGGTAGTGATTTTTAATACTCAGTTAGTGCCCGTGGCAGTGAATACCGCTTTTTGTGACGCTTTTGGCATAGATGAAGATGGCGATTTAATGCGCCAATTAACGCGTCTGTTTAAATTGAATGCCGACTATCCCCCTCGATTTTGGAAAAAGCTATCTGAATTGAAGGTCACAGGGCATTGGAAAGGTGAAGAGCAGTTAAATATTAATGACGATAAAGTGTTAAATGTGCTCATTAATATGACGTCTATTGCCAGTATGCGAGCACAAGGAGAAATCGATTATTATCTAATGATCATGTCGGATATTAGCGAACAAAAAGAAGCGGAAAGTGAACTACGCCGACTGGCTAACTTCGATGGTTTGACCGATCTTCCCAATCGTACGTTGCTATTAGATAGGATCAAGCATGGTATTGATCATGCTGCTCGACATAAATCTAAAATGGGTGTGTTCTTTATCGATTTAGATCGTTTTAAACAGGTAAACGATAGCTTGGGGCATAAAGCCGGAGATGAACTGCTTAAAGTTGTTGCTCAGCGACTGACCAATCTATTAAGAAAGGACGATACGGTTGCGCGCTTAGGCGGCGATGAATTTGTTGTGATGGTAGAAGAGGTTAAGCACCCAGATCGTTTAAGTATTTTGGCTGAGCAGCTAATTAATATCCTTGAAGCGCCTATACAATTGGGCAACCAAACCGTCAGCGTATCTTCAAGTGTGGGTATTGCTATTTATCCCGGAGATGCCGATACGCCGGAAGAGTTATTAAGAAATGCGGATTTAGCTATGTATCACGCTAAAGAGCAAGGGCGTAGTAACTTTCAATATTTCACTCAACATATGAATGAAAAAGCCAAAGACCGTTTGTTAATGGAGAATCGTCTTAAAAAAGCTCATCAAAGCAAAGCTTTTATCAATTACTACCAACCCATAGTCAATACGAAAACAGGGTTAGTGGGGGGCTTTGAATTATTGATGCGTTGGCCAGATGCCAATGGCATGGTACCTCCTGATCAATTTATCCCTGTTGCTGAAGAGTTAGGGCTAATTGAAAACATGACTTGGGATGCTTTGGAGCGAGCCATGCCGGTGCTAAGTGAATGGCAGAGCAAAGGGCGGGAAGTGTATTTGTCGGTTAATCTCTCAGCACGCCACTTTGAGCGGCAAATCTCAATTGACCACATAGAATTGCTATTAGAACAATACGGTTTACCTGTGTCTAGCTTGAGATTTGAAATTACTGAAAGTGCGCTAATGAGAGACTATGAGCGTGCCTTACATTATATGGATTCAATGCGTCAACGTGGTTTTATTATTGCCCTAGATGATTTTGGTACAGGTTATTCGTCTCTAAAATATCTAAAAGAATTCCCCATCCAAGTTCTTAAAGTGGATAAAAGTTTTGTCGATGATATTGGCAAAAATAAGAGCAACGAAGCGTTAGTATTAACCACTCTGCGGATGGCCGATAGCCTCGGGATGTATTGCGTTGCAGAAGGGATTGAACAACAAGTACAAATTGATTTCTTTAATCAACATGGTTGTAATCATCTGCAAGGTTACTTTTATTCTAAGCCTGTACCAGAAGATCAAACCGCCGCGTTAATTGCTAAAAGTTGGTTGCTATAAGCGAAATTGCTCTGGGAGCTATGTATTTATCTGTTTCCCTAACCGCTAGTCGAAAACAAGTTCTTTGACTACCTATATGACTGCTCATGATTAGTGCCCAGCCAGTGGCTTATAAAGAAGCTTACACTACTCCTACCGAAGCTTGCTTAGCAGCCTGTATAACGGCTAATCAAATACTTGATTCACATGGTTTGCAAAAGGGCTTGCTTTCATAAACCCGGTTACTCTGGCAGAAGACAATTCATTACCCTGCTGGTCAAAAAATAAAATGGTGGGCAATCCCAAAACATCAAAGGCGTTTTGAAATTCAATATTCGTAGCCGTGTTGTCGGTAAGATCTATTTGCATCCACACTGTATCTGCAAGTGCATCCACCACTTGGGGATCTGGAAAGGTGTATTTTTCAAATTCTTTACAGGCTACACACCAGTCGGCGTAGAGATCCACCATCACGGTTTTTCCCTGGGCATTGGCAGCACTAAGTTTTTCCTCAAAATCCTGTAGGTTCTTCACCACTAAAAACTTGGGATGACCACTGGCACTGATGTTGACCGATGAACTTGCAGTAGAATGAAGCCCAGACGGTGACTGGGTGTACTGATGATAACCATATAATGCTGAGCCTATTAGCCCAATAAATATAATTAGACTGCGTATTCCTTTCCACAAGGAAGTGGGACTATTGATATTCATGACATAAAAATAGGTAAAAGCGGTTAGACCAAGTGCAGACCAAACATATTCTATCCAAATGTTACTGACTAAGCGCTCCAAGAAGGTTAGCGCAACCACTAA
Source organism: Aliiglaciecola sp. 3_MG-2023 (assembly GCF_030548205.1). Taxonomy (GTDB): domain Bacteria; phylum Pseudomonadota; class Gammaproteobacteria; order Enterobacterales; family Alteromonadaceae; genus Aliiglaciecola. Next base: position 28,030 of record NZ_JAUORV010000018.1, read on the forward strand.
CATCATAAAGCCGAACGCGACTTTTACCACGTTCATCCAATTACCTGCTTTGGGCAGCAATTTACCTCCGGTTACGCCAAATAAGATCAGTGGAATGCCCATGCCGATACTTAACGCATATAATGCAAAGAAGCCCAGAAGTTGATCACCTTGTTCGGCAATGTACAACAAAATCCCCGTTAGTGGTGCTGTGGTACAAGGAGAAGCCACCAAACCTGAAATGATGCCCATAATAAATGCACCAATAAAACTGCCACTTTTCTGTTTGTTACTCAATCCGTTTAATTTTTCTTGCCATTTAGACGGTAATTGCAGCTCGTATGCGCCAAACATAACTAAGGCTAGACAGACAAAAATGACAATTAATCCCCCTAAAATATAAGGGTTCTGCAAATAGGCAGTAAATTGCGCACCCGCAGATGCGATGATTAACCCTAATATTGAGTAGGTAATGGCCATGCCCTGAACAAACATAAAGGACAAACTAAACGCCCTAGAAGTGCGGATTGATTTACCTTGACCAATGACAATACTCGATAGAATGGGGTACATGGGAAACACGCAAGGCGTAAAAGCTAAACCTATACCTAACAGCAAAAACGCAGCTAACTTAAGGATAAGTAACTGCTCACCTTTGAGTAAGTTGGCAAGCTCGAATTGTTGCGAGACTGGAGTTGAATTCGCTTCTTGGTTAGAGTTGTTAGGTTGCTTAGTTTGAACCCCTTGATTGGCTGTTGTGGCGTTTCGTACCTCATCTAGATATACCACCTGAACCGTTGGTGGGTAGCACAATCCTGCGTCTGCACAACCTTGGTATTGCAGTTTCACCACTGCGTCTTTTTCTGAATTCAGTACCTTGTAGTTAATCTCGACTTGATCATAAAACACCGGTTGGGGCTCATCGAAAAATTCATCTTCTTTGATAATGGCCTCAGGGTAAATTGGTTGGCTTATTTCGCCATTTTTTGTGACTGTCTTAAATTGGTTTTTGTATAAGTAGTACCCTTCTGCGATGGTGAAACGCAAATACAGTTGATCACTTTTCTGATCGAAATCGAATTGAAAAGCTTGCTCAACGGGTAAAAATTGCGGTTCATCTGCAAACAGATCATCAAACGCTAGATTGCTTTGCGCCCAAATTGTGGAACAGAATAATACAAATACAGTGAACGATATAAGACGTCTAAAATTCATTTAAGGCTACTTTTTATCCAATTTAAATATGCATCGCTGGCGGACGCATTATCAAGAATTATCCATTGAGGAATATCATAGGGATGCAAACTTAACGTTAACTTAAAGGCATCCTCTACTTTGTTCGACATGGTTTTTATAATTAAGTGCATTTCAGAGTCAGTAACGACTTCCTCTTCCCAATGGTAGAACGATGATATCGGCTGAGATACCTGCACACAAGCAGCGAGCTTTAGGTTTACCAACTCACTTGCTATTTTTTCTGCTTGTTTCTTTGTCGGACAAGTTGTTAATACTATACAAAATTGTGAACTCATTAATATACCTTTTGTACTCTGGCCATAATTGACCCTAATGATAAGAGATATATTTCAAAAGATAGAGATTTGATCTATTCGCACTGTATAGAATTTTATACTTGCTCGAGTGGAAAAGTTTCTTGCTAATTTGCAAAACGGCCCCAGATCACATGTTTAATCAAGGAGTCTATCGTGTTTGGTAAATTGTTTATTTTGTTCGCTATCTTACCCATAGCTGAGATTGCGTTATTAATTAATGTTGGCGAGCAAATTGGTGGGTGGAATACAGTCGCTATTGTTGTTGTGACTGCCTTTATCGGTGCTTATTTTGTGCGACAGCAAGGAATCGCTACCCTAATGCAGGCCCAGTCAAAAATGCAGTCTGGCAATATGCCAGGACAAGAGATGGCTGAAGGTTTATTACTCGTAGTAGCAGGAATTTTATTGGTAACGCCCGGGTTTATTACCGACGCATTAGGTTTTTTATTGGCGCTACCTATTACGCGTCCGTTCATTGCCAAAAGTTTACTTAAGCAAATTTCCGTTAACGTTGTTGCAGGCCAACCTGGTCAAGGGCAGCAAAGTTATTCTCACACCAGTTACACACAAACCACCTATTCAAATCGTGGTAATCAGCAAGATGGCGATATTATAGAAGGAGAGTATGTCGATAAAGATGAGGTTGAGAACCGACCAAAAATCGATTCACCACCAAAACGTGACTAAGTGTACTGACATTATTTGAGTAAAGGCTAGTTTAGTTTTGTTTGGCTTTTACTCCGCCGGTTAAAGCAATGCGCATGGCTTCTTCCACTCCAATATCTAGTTTGCTGATCTGCTCCCTTTTTACATAGAGTGTATATCCCCCTATTTGATAACTCAGTGGGATATACACGCCAATTTTATCGTCATCTTTAAACAATTCAGTTGCAACCTGATCGGCCGTAATAAAGCCAATTAAATGCATGTCGGGTTTAATCTCTACAGAGACTACTGCTTTTGTATTTTCTTTATCGCTAATTTTGAATACGGTTAAAGTATCTCGTATGGCGCCGTAGACGGATTTAATGAGTGGAATTTTTTCCACTTGGCGGTTTGCTGTGGCCACTATCCAGCTAACAAAAAATACATTGACCAATAAACCTGCCAGTAAAATCAATATACAAGCGGTTAATAGGCCCATTCCGGGAAAATAGTATTCTTGCGGTACATAGGGAAACAATAGCGCTTCGGCACCTGACATAAACCAATAAATAAAATATAGGGTCAATGATAAGGGTAAAATAGCGGCTAACCCCTGAAAGGATAAAGACAATAGCTTTTTCATTAATTAACAACTCATGTAGTAACGAAATCCAGGTTATAATGACAGAGCTTCACCCAACTGGCGAGAATATAAGGATGAAAAAATGAAAGCAGGTGTATGCCATATATTGGTCAAAGACAAACAACAAGCCGAAGAATTAAAACGCCAGCTTGCCAAAGGGGCCAATTTTCAACAGCTCGCCAAAAAACATTCCCTATGTCCATCCGCTAAAAAAGGCGGGGATTTGGGAGAAGTGAAACCGGGACAAATGGTAAAGGCGTTCGATAACGTTGTTTTTAAGAAAGCGACGTTAACCATTCACGGCCCAGTGAAGACCCAATTTGGCTTCCATTTAATTAAAACTCTTTACCGCATGTAATCGCCTGAATCCCTTCGCTTTCCATAAAAATAGCAAAAAAACACAAAAATCCTCTTAAAAATAGATTTTTTTTAACATAAACCCTTGAAGTCAGTAAGGCTATCCCCATCTTTGCTCGCAGACACTCATTCGAGTTGAGGTGAAAGCCGCAACTCAAACCCCGATGTTCGGGAACTTTAACTTTAAAATTGGAATTTTCAGGAGATTTGAAAATGGCAATCCGTCCTTTACACGATCGCGTTATCGTTAAACGCCAAGAGCAAGAAAGTAAATCTGCTGGTGGCATCGTGCTAACTGGCTCTGCGGCCGAAAAATCAACTCGTGGCGAAATCGTTGCAGTGGGTAATGGTCGTGTTTTAGATAATGGTGAAGTAAAAGCACTTGACGTTAAAATTGGCGACGTCGTGATTTTTAATGATGGATATGGTGTTAAAACCGAAAAACTAGATGGCGAAGAAGTGCTTATTATGAGCGAAGGCGACATCCTAGCGGTTGTTGAATAACAGCATAATCAATTAGACAGAATTAAGAGGAAATTAAACATGGCAGCTAAAGAAGTACGTTTTTCTGATGACGCTCGCAACAAAATGCTTGCAGGCGTTAACATTCTTGCTAACGCGGTAAAAGTTACTTTAGGACCTAAAGGTCGTAACGTTGTTCTAGACAAATCTTTCGGCTCTCCTACCATCACTAAAGATGGTGTATCTGTTGCTAAAGAAATCGAACTTGAAGACAAGTTTGAAAACATGGGCGCACAGATGGTTAAAGAAGTTGCGTCTAAAGCAAATGACGAAGCGGGTGACGGAACAACAACTGCAACCGTACTAGCACAAGCTATCGTTACTGAAGGCTTGAAATCAGTTGCTGCGGGCATGAACCCAATGGATCTTAAACGCGGTATCGACAAAGCTGTTTTGTCTGCTGTTGAAGAACTTAAAGCGATTTCTACAAAATGTGCTGACAGCAAAGCAATTGCTCAGGTTGGTACTATCTCTGCAAACTCTGATTCAGAAGTTGGCGACCTTATCGCTGAAGCAATGGACAAAGTAGGTAAAGAGGGTGTTATCACTGTAGAAGAAGGTCAAGCACTTCAAAATGAACTTGAAGTTGTTGAAGGTATGCAGTTCGACCGTGGTTACCTTTCTCCTTATTTCATGAACAACCAAGAAAACGGTACTGTTGAGCTAGACAGCCCTTACATTCTTTTGGTTGATAAAAAAGTGGCTAACATCCGCGAATTGTTACCTACACTTGAAAGTGTTGCAAAAGCCTCTAAGCCGCTATTAATTATTGCTGAAGATGTTGAAGGCGAAGCCCTGGCAACTTTGGTTGTAAACAACATGCGCGGTATTGTTAAAGTTGCTGCTGTTAAAGCACCTGGTTTTGGTGACCGCCGTAAAGCAATGCTACAAGACATCGCTACACTAACTGGTGGTACTGTTATCTCTGAAGAGATTGGTCTTGAGCTTGAAAAAGTTCAACTAGAAGATCTAGGTACTGCAAAACGTGTTGTTATCAATAAAGACAACACAGTAGTTGTTGATGGTGCTGGTGATGAAGAAGCGATTAAAGGTCGTTGTACTCAAATCCGTGGTCAAATCGAAGAATCTACTTCAGATTACGATAAAGAAAAACTTCAAGAACGCCTGGCTAAACTAGCTGGTGGTGTAGCCGTTATTAAAGTGGGTGCAGCAACTGAAGTTGAAATGAAAGAGAAAAAAGCACGTGTTGAAGATGCACTTCACGCTACTCGCGCAGCGGTAGAAGAAGGCGTTGTAGCCGGTGGTGGTGTTGCCCTAGTTCGTGCAGCAGCTAAATTTGCTGACCTGACAGGCGACAACGAAGACCAGACTCACGGTATCAAACTAGCACTACGCGCTATGGAAGCTCCTCTACGTCAAATCGCATCTAATGCTGGCGCAGAAGCATCTGTAGTCACTAACGCAGTTAAAAACGGTACTGGAAACTACGGTTACAATGCTGGTAACGATACTTACGGTGACATGCTTGAAATGGGTATCCTAGATCCTACTAAAGTCACTCGTTCAGCTCTACAATTTGCAGCATCAATTGCAAGCTTGATGATCACTACCGAAGCGATGATCGCAGACGCGCCAGCTGACGAAGCTCCTGCTATGCCAGATATGGGCGGCATGGGCGGCGGTATGGGCGGAATGGGCGGCATGATGTAGTCGAAAGACTCGCTTCTGCTCAAAGCTTAGCTCTATGCTATGTACAAATAAAAAACCCGCTTCGGCGGGTTTTTTTATCCCTATTGATACTGCTTAGTATAGCTTTCAATTTGGCCTAAGTAGCCATTCTTTGTCTCGTCATCTAACCAAGCGACCTTGAAGGCGTTTTCTACCATTGTGGTAATCTGAGCTTGACTAAACTGACCTTCTTTTTGTAATTCAAGGAAGTTTTCGTTTAGGTAAGCCCTAAAGTAAGCAGGGTCATCGGAGTTGATCGTCACTAGCATTTCTTTTTCTAACATGCTGTGTATTTCATCAGATGTGAGGGATTGCACCACAAATCGGTTTGAAACTGGACATACTGTCAGTCCTAACTCTTTGTCTTTTATAAGCTGACACAGCTCGTCACTTTCTAGGGAATTAATACCATGATCAATGCGATCAACTTCAATGGTATTTAAACACTGCTCTATATGTGTTTGGGTGTTAAGTTGATTGACATCACAATGCATGGTTAATTTTAAGCCCATTGTTTTGGCTTTAGCAAACACCTCTGCAAACTTGATCGGCGGGTTATTTCTTTCATCAGAATCAAGACCCACTCCCACTAGCCAGTCTAAATAGGGTTCAGCTAAGGTTAGATGTTGCATAGCCGACTCTGCACTCATGTCTCGCAAAAAACATAAAATCAGCTGACTTTTAATGCCTAAGTTTTTTTCAGCGTCAAGCTGTGCTTTGTGAATGCCGGTGATGACTGTCTCAAAGTCAACCCCTCGGGTTGTGTGAGCTTGAGGGTCAAAGAATAGTTCTGCATACACAATTTCTTGGCTACGGGCTTTGCTTAAATAAGCATAAGTTAATTGATAAAAGTCGTCTTCGTCTATCAGTACGCTCATGCCGGCATAATAAATGGATAAAAACGAGGGTAAATCATGAAAATCATAAGCAGCGACCAGCGCTTCAGGCGTATCGTACGCTAAGGTTACGCTATTTTTCTTAGCTAAGCTAAAACTCAACTCTGGTTCAAGGGTGCCTTCAAGGTGGACGTGTAACTCTGCTTTAGGGATGTTTTCAATAAAAGTCTGCATAATAACTTACTCAACATTTGTTTGTGTTTGCGTATGTTCGTGTAGTTAAGCAAATTTAATACCTGTAGCTCACACCTTATTTTAATGGCTATGCTTAAAACTAAAACACAAATTGCACTGAAAACTCGGTTGCAAAGAACTTTTAGCCCCTCAGTCGCACTTATTCAGTGCAGCTAATTCTCAGTACAAGTAATTCACTGTGTAAGCTAGCCTCAATCCAGATAGTTTCTTAGAAGGTTGTTTACTGCTTACGACTCAAGGTTTACGCCTCTAGTTCCGTCATTGTTATTACGGGTTATTTTAAGTGCCGTCCGCCGTCGAGATGAATGGTGCGGCCGGTAATGTAATGACTTGCCATTAACCATTCTACTGTGTTTAGCACTTCCTGGAATGAGCCTTCGGTTTGTAGCAAAGACTTATTCCGTGCCTTTATTTTGTAACTTTCGTCGTCGTGCTCGTTAAATGCTAACAAGGCTGGAGCAATGGAGTTTACTTTGATATGAGGGCTATAACGCTGGGCAAAAGACAAGGTTAAGTTTTCCAACGCCGCTTTACTGGCGGCATAAGCCATGTGTTTTTTACTACCTTTAAAGGCAACATAATCACTAATGTGAATAATATCACTGTATTGTACTTGCGGCTGGTCAGCGGCTCCCGACTTACTAGCCCTAAATTGTTGTTTAAAGGCTAAATTAAGCAAGTAAGGCACTTCAGCATGAATAGTCATCATGTTCGAAAAAATAGCATGATAGTCAGCAAATGCTAAATCATCTTTATCATCGTGCCAATCAGATGCATTGTGAATTAAGCAGTCGATAGCAGCATGCTTGCTCTTCACAGAGTCAATAAACTGCTGGATCTGCTGTTGCTGGTAAAAGTCTACTTGATAGAGTTCAGCCCCCTTTGCCTGCAAAATATCGATAGACGCTCGGGGGGTCCGATAGGTACCTATAACCTTATATTTTTTGGCTAAAAAGTACTCGGCTAAGCACAACCCAAGGCGCTGACCCACGCCTGTTATTATAACGGTTAGCATTTACCTTAAGAACTCTTGCCGAGTAATGGCATTATCTTTAAAACTGCCACCTAAGGCCGTGGTGGAGGTATGAGAATTAGCATCCATTACCCCACGAGACTTTACACAATAATGGGTAGCATCAATTGAAACTGCTACATTTTCGGTATTCAGTAGAGTTTGCAATGCCACTAAAATTTGCTGGGTTAAGCGTTCTTGTACTTGTGGGCGTTGAGCAAAGAACCGCACTATGCGGTTTATTTTGGATAAACCAATAATGCTATCGTTAGGGATATAGGCTACGCGAGCTGTACCATCTATTGTGACAAAGTGGTGTTCACAGGTACTGATCAGACTGATGTTGTCTACTTTGACCATTTCATCCACATGCATTTTATTTTCGATGGCGGTAACTTTAGGGAAAGACTTGTAATCCAGGCCAGAAAATATCTCGTTAACATACATTTTAGCGAGGCGATGGGGCGTTTCGCACAGGCTATCATCGTTTAAATCTAAACCAAGTGTACTGACTATATCGGTAAAGCTGGCTTTAATTTTGGCGTATTTTTGCTGATCACTTAGCTGATTATCGAGCATAGGGGTTTCTAAACCACGCTTAATCAGCGCATTTCTAACCATTAATGCTTCTTGGCTAATGGGTTGAGACGACTTATTTTCACTGGCGATACTCAAAGTGGCAGATTGTGATGACATAATTATTTCTCCTGAGTAAAGTTGTTGTGATAGTCGAGTGATAGAGATACCGAATCGGCAAAGCGCAGGGCATGAGGCTTGTCTATTTTGACTTTCGCATACACAACATCTTGATGCTGACTACAAATTCTAAGCACATCGGCCACTAACTTTTCTAGCAACAAAAACCTTCCAGATTCAACATGCTTGATAATAGCTTTGGTGATGGTTTTGTAATTCAGGGCATCGGATACCTGATCTTCTAAACACCCGCTGCTAAGGGGGTAGTGGATTTGAGCATTAATCACTATGTCTTGTTGTTTGTTTTTTTCGTCGTCATTGAAGCCAATAAAAGTTCTGAGCCTTAAATTGGTGATCTCGATGATAGCATTCATCTTTGTAACAGTTTGTTTTGACAACTGACTAACAGAGTTATTGTCTAAAGCGAAAGCAGGAGCATTCATTAAGCATCTCTACACTATGTTGATATTAGTCAGTTGTACGCCTTATGTGTTGTTTTGGTTCAAATAAAAAGCTCTAACAGCATGTTAGGCATGAAGCAGTCAAAGCCACTATCAAAGTTGGTCAGCAATGACTCCGTGAAAAAAGGCCATGGAGATGGCCTTCTTACATGAATGATTAAATCTTATTTCTGGTTTTGCTTGAAACGAATAGCGAATAGGTCAAGGTCCAATATGGTCAATGTTGCTTCCCTTCGCTCTCAGTGCGAAGCAAACATATCCCTAACCAGGAAAACCAGACTATTTGACCTACACCAAAAATTTCCTTGAACACATCTGCTGGATAGATGGTGAAGACCCCAACCAGACCGACAATTGCACCAATATAGTTGAGTCCATGTGGCAAGCATTTAGCTTTTATGGCGATGATAGATATAAGAATCATCCATATTGCGCCGACTATTTCAATGCCGCCGCCAAGAGATTCTTGAACAACACTTACTGAAAGCCATACGGCTCGAGCCTGCTCAGGCTCTGTAACGGAAAGGCCAATAACTGTCTGTAACCCTATGTTTGCCACCATTCCTGCGGCAATAATAATACCGACCCAGATAAGTCCAAATATGCTTGCCGTTTGCGTCAATGTTTGCGAATGTACCTTTAGTCTGGCGTGAAGTGATTGAACAACCACCACCAATAAGATGCCAAACAATATATATCCGATGAAATTCATCAATGATAAAGGCAGCTGGTTTTGAGACAAGTAAATGAGCTTTTCTTCAACAGTTGAATTACTCGGATAACTAAAATAAGCCCCATAAAATACAAACATTATTATATATATTAGTGCTTCTCCCAATGCCGCGATGCCGCCACTTTTTTGCATTCTACTCATTAATGTTCTCCCTATTGATTAATATTAAATTTATTAGCCAGATAAAACTGGTGCGTCGTTAAATTCAAGTGAGCGGGCAAAGGTTTAATATATGCCACTAAAGCGAAGTCCAAGCAATGTGTAATAGAAAACGCTATCTACAAGTTTGCATTGTGTTCTACCCTTGGCAGGCTTTTTATATGCTCTGTTACCAACTAGTTAAGAATATGAGAATTATGTAGAATGCCTTAAGTAATGTCGTCCGAGCTTGTTGTCTCGGACTATCTATACGCTTTATCCTATAGGGGCGGACGTTTGTATAATGCTTGGAAACCCTCGTACTTTCTGATTTGCATGGTGATCGAGGTTTTATTGTGATAGAGAATTCAGTGTTACTCGCACTTAATGTTTCCTCCTTAATAGTCATTGCTTTTAGTGCGAATTTACTGGTTTTACGCTCTTTTGAACGGCAAACATATTTACCATTAGCTATCTGTTTTATCGCCATTGCGGTGATAATGTGCCAGCCAACCTTAGCTGTTTTTTTCCCAGCGTTACAAAACGCATTGCTGATCCTTGCGCTGCCTGCAATGTTGCTTATCAGTCCTTGTTTTTGGTTTTATGTTCAAGGACTCACTTCTGAAAAACCATGGCGTTTTAGCCGAAAATCATTACCTCATTTTATGCCCGCAGCCTTGGGCATGTTGATTGCGCTACTGACAATAATAATACCTGCCGACATTATTAGTGCCTTATTAGTTGAAGGAGATGATAGTGTTCTTACCCGCTCTCCCATCCTATTGCGCTACTTAATCTACGGAATGCTTATTATCACTTTTATCTTAATACTGGGCTGGGTATTACAATCGGGGTTTTACTTTTACAAAATTATTCAAAGGCTTAATACATATCGTCAGCACTTAAAAGACTTGTTTGCTAGTACCGAGTCGAAAGAAATTAAATGGCTAAGCTGGTTATTATTTGCGGTAGGGACAGTTTGGGTAACTGCGGCGGTTTATATTGTGCTAGATAATCTATTTTACTCCATTAAGATCGATCCTGTTTGGGCGAATGCAGTAATATTCGTGATGCTCTGGAGTGTCGCAATTTGGGGGCTTAGACAAAAACCAGGCTTTGAAGAGCTGTATGAAAGCAAAGATGATATTAGAGAAGTGCTTGAACAAGAAAATAACCAGCAGCGTAAATATCAACGTTCAGCATTAGATGAGCAACAATCCACACTGATTGCAGCAAAAATAGAAAAAGCAATGCATGAAGACAAAATCTATTTAGATGCATCATTGTCCATGCAAAAGCTGGCCAAGCATATTTTTACGTCACCTAATTACATTTCACAAACACTGAATGAAACACTGGGAATGAATTTTTTTGATTATGTAAACAAGTACCGTGTAGATGCCGCTAAACGCATGTTAGAACAAAGTAATGATACCGTGTTAGATATTGCTATGTGTGTCGGCTTTAACGCGAAATCGTCTTTCTATACTGCATTTAAAAAAGAAACCGAACAAACGCCAAGCCAATACCGAAAACAAGTTAAGTTAAATAAGGTACAGGCTTGATCACATTAAAAAGTGGTAACTGCGCCCATCAAACCAATAAAATTTACATTGGTCGTATACATGAATGTAAACAGTGATACGAGGCAGCAAAGAAACTAATACAAAGGCGTTAGATTAAATCCCAGTGCTTTTTTATTTTCAGTAATATCAGTAAGTTAGCAGTTTAGCGTGGTATTCAAAGGGATAGGGTTTTGATGTGTGAGGCACCCCGTTAATGTGCTGAATAGGTGGTTGTAAGGCGCAAATTAGTGGCGGTTGAATATTTCAGGCTTATCGTTTACTTTGTATATAAAATAAACACTTGTTAGCTTTGCCGATCGACAACATTTTTATAGTTTGGCAAGTAGAACCATGCGCCGCATTTTAGTTGATCACGCCCGTAGCATTAGTCGCTTAAAACGCGGTGCCAATGGTATGAAAGTTACCCTCAATACCGAGCTATTAAGTAACAAACAGGATGTTTCGCAATTTCTTTCCTTAAATTCAGCCCTTGAAAAGCTAGTGAAGCTGGATAATCGAAAAGCCAAGATGCTTGAATTAGAAACATTTGTTGGTTTAAACATTAAACAAATTGCAGAGATATACGCACTCTCTGTGAGAACGGTAGAGCGGGAATTGAAGTTCTCAAAGGCATGGATTTATAAAGAGATGGCCTAAACGGCTAAATAACCCTAAAACAGATTCAGCCTCACTACAATTTTCACAACACATTGCATTCCATTCAATGGTTTTTGCAATTCTTGCACACTTTAAGTCTCAACTTCTCCTGCCAAGTAACGGTAATTGAATAATATTTATCAAAAACAGTGGTTTAGGTGGTTGGTAAGTATCTTGCACCTATTTCTATTGAACAAGTTTGAATGTGCAAAATCTGTTTGAAATCAATCAGACAAGCAAACAACTTAAGTTAATTGGGCGTCAAAACTAACGCGCCGTAAATTAAATGGAGATAATCAATGAAAAACAACAAGCTTTTAGCAGGAGAAAAATTTCCGAAAATACAAATTAGCGACTCGAAGGGCAATCTCGCCAACCTTTCTGAGGCGGCTCACAGTGCTAGTGCCACTGACAGATGGTCATTAGTCGTCGCTTATCGTGGCTATCACTGCCCTATCTGTTTGAAGTATTTGAATAAGATGACCGAATACACTGAAAAACTAAACAATTTGAAAATTGACATTGTTGCCATTTCAGCAGACACACCAGAACAATTAAATAAAATGATTGATAAAGGTTTAGACACTAACTTTCCTGTACTCACGGGCTTAACCCTAACGCAAATGAACGCCTTAGGATTATATATTTCCGACCCCATGAGTGATTCTGAAACCGACCACCCATTCCCTGAACCCGGTTTGTTTCTAGTAAACCCTGAAGGTGACACTGTCATGATCGAAATTGCCAATGCACCTTTCATTCGCCCGGATCTTGAACAACTAGTGAATGGAATTGAGTTTGCTTTCGAAAATGACTACCCAGTCCGTGGTACTCACCAAAACTAGCGTTTAGCTATCTGGCTTTTGATCTGGTCGGCAATTACAAGTTGCCGACCTCCTATAAATCCTATTCACTTTCCCCTTTTTAAGCAGTTAAACTCTACTTAAACCAATCCATTTCCCCAAACAATTCCATTGATATGGGGGGCAACGTTAACGGCTATTGCTGTAACTAATAATGAAAACTTACCACACACACATAAAAAAAGAGTCGATGTTACATCGACTCTTTGCGGATAATTAAACGGGTAAATGCAGAGGCTTATATTCAGTTAGCCATGTTCTATTCTTGATTAATCATAACGGATTTAATATTTACAAATTCAGTTATACCAAAGCCACCATGTTCTCTGCCATAACCACTGGATTTCACGCCTCCAAAGGGTAAATTAGGCTGTGCTAAACCGTAGCCATTAATATTTACCATTCCGGTATCAAACTCTTCAATGGCCATTTTCACTGCTTTTTCTTCATCTGCTGAAAAAATGCCACCACCTAATCCATATCTGGAATCATTTGCTACCTTTATTGCTTCTTCATTGTCTTTAACTTTTATCAGCGCAGCCACGGGTCCGAATAGTTCGTCGTCGTATGCGGGCATACCTGATTGCACATTTTCAAGAACTGATGGCGGGTAAAAATAGCCTGTTTTATCTGGAATTTCACAACCCACAAGCGCCACCGCTCCTTTATCAATAGACTCTTTGACTTGCTCATGTAACTCGTCACGTAAGTCTTCTCTGGCCATGGGACCTAAATCCGTATCTTGGTTGTTGGGATCACCCATTTTCATACTTTCGATTTGCGCCACAAAGGCTTCCTTGAATTCATCATATTTTGCTGCGGTGACGACAAATCGCTTGGCTGCCACACAGGTTTCACCGTTATTAATCATGCGACCTTTTACGCAAGCCTCTACAGCGGTTTTAATATTGGCGTCATCAAGGACGATAAACGCATCGTTGCTACCTAATTCTAGAACCGTTTTCTTTGCGTATTTTCCTGCTGTCTCAGCAACTTTTTTACCTACGCTGTCACTGCCTGTAAAGGTTACGCCACGTATTTTGTTGTGAGAAATTAGTTCGGTTGCAGTTGAGCCTTTGATGAGTAATGACTGGTATACGTGTTCAGGGAATCCTGCTTGTTCGAACATTTCTTGTAGTTTAACGGCCATACCAAACACATTGGAAGCGTGCTTCATTACGGTTGTGTTGCCGGCCATAATGTTGGTGATACTGTATCTAATTACTTGATAAAGTGGGAAATTCCAGGGCTGAATACCTAAAATAACCCCAATAGGTTGATAGCTGATGATTGCTTTACCACCGTCTATTTCCCGTTCTTCGTCATCAAGTGCCTTTATGGCTTCTGTTGCTGTGTATTCACAAATGCCTGCACAAAGTTCTATTTCTTGTGCGCCTTGGGCTTTCACTTTTCCCATTTCTGAGATCATTAACTTGAGTATTTCAGATTTATTTTCACGAATGATGGAGGCTAAATTTAATACCAACTCGGCACGTTTATCTTTAGGCATCTTCCTCCACGATAAAAATGCTTGGTGACTTTTGTCTACAGCAACATTTGCTTCTTCTAAGTTCAAAAGTTGGAACTCGTCAACTACCTGTTCTGTATAGGGATTGATCGTTTTTACGGTGTTCGACATGATATTTCCTCTTTTTAGTTCAACGGAACAAGAGGTGCAAAACCTTTACCAACTTGGCTAAATTGTTAAGTCGTTGAAATGTATTGATAATTTCTATTTTCTTGTCTAGGCTCTGTGAATTAGGTTAAGGAATTTTGAAAAATATTCACAGCCTGAATTTATTATTGTGAATGTTACAGAAGGATATAAAAAGCCTGTAAAATTGCTTTTACAGGCTTTTAGAAAGGTTAAATGGCTGGGTTAAGACACTATCAAGTCAGTTACTATATTAAATGACTGCGGGTCTCAATGGTTATGGAATGACACCTTTAATAATTCCACTGAGTCTGCAAAGGTTAAGGTTTGTAACTCACCTTTACCTTCAACATTTATGGTGTTGACTTGCTGAGGCCATAAATCTCGCAACGCATCATGACGTATGCTCAAGTTCTCCAATTTAGCCGGTTGGGTAGTTTCCTGATACACCCAGAAAAACTTCCCTTCTATTTCATGGCCTACTACTTTTAATGGCAAAGCCTGCTGCTGACTATCGAATAACTTAAATCGCTTACTCACATAATTGCTAAATTCATTTTGCGTCTTTTCTGAATCGAGTATATCCGCATCTTTACCGAATATTTCTTTTACTGCGTGTTCGGCATCATGAACCCTGAAGCGATGCATGATTTCGATATTCTCAGTGCGAGGATTAAACAATACTGTGCTAATCGACGTTTTTTGTTGGTGAGCGCTTAAGGAAAACGCTGTAAATAACAGCGCCCCTATTATTAGTTTGATTAAATTACCCATGATTAGTTATTGTCGTCTTCTTCAATATCGTCTGCATCATAGGTTTTTACCTCGGTTTTTATGTCATGCATAATGTCTCGATAAACCTTGCCACTGCGCTTTTTGGTTTTATAGGCTTCAATCCGCGATGGAATAATTTTTCGCGGATAATGGTTGTTACTGACATCCACATCTGCAGTTTCCCAGTGAGGGTCAACGGTAACGCTAACTAGCTCTTTATTTTTGTCGGTGATAATGAGTTTGCTAACAGCTTTCGGCGTTCGACGCCAGATTTCTGCCGGAATATACTGGTTTTCAACACTGCCATCGGCAAAGGTGAGTTCCAATATAATGGGCATGACCAGGCCACCTTTATTTGAAAAATCCAGCACATAATAGTTTTTATCTTCTTCCACTGCGCGCTCTAGGGCTACTTTTTCCCAAGGTTTGAGTTTGCTTAGGAACTTCTGATAGGCATTGCGCTCTTTATTCGTCACCGTAAAACGATCGTTTTCGTCATAGAAATCGGTGATATCAGGGAAGCGTTCTATCCAAAGTTTTCGCCCTTCAGCTTTGTTACGTTTGTCAGTGAGTGACACTGGTTTATCAAGCTCTTCTTGACGTTGGCGGTCAAAATCGATATCAGGATCATGGGTGTCTAAGCGCAGCTTATAAATTTTATCGATGGAGATATCTACATGGTCGGTACTGTAAAACCAACCCCGCCAAAACCAATCTAAGTCCACCCCTGAGGCCTCTTCCATGGTGCGGAAAAAATCTGAAGGCGTAGGGCGTTTATATTTCCAACGCTGTGCATATTCTTTAAACGCAAAGTCGAATAATTCCCGACCCAGGATGGTTTCTCGTAGAATATTTAAGGCCGCAGCAGGCTTAGTATAGGCATTTGGACCTAAACGTAACACGCTGTCCGATTGGGTCATAATCGGGACCTGGGTTGATGATTTCATGTAATCCACCACATCCCTTGGTTCAACTCCCCAAGGAATACTGGGATCCCACTCACGACCGGCTACTCCGTCTAAAAAGCTGTTTAAGCCTTCGTCCATCCAGGTCCATTGACGTTCGTCAGAATTAACCACCATAGGAAAATATATGTGGCCAATTTCATGAATTACTACGCCAATTAAGAAACGCTTTTCTGCTTGGGAATAGGTACGACTACCATCCTTTTGCAACTCAGTACGAGGGCCATTAAAGGTGATCATCGGATATTCCATTCCGCCTACAGGGCCATTGACTGACTGCGCCACAGGGTAGGGATAATCAAATGAAAACCGCGAGTATACCTCTAAAGTCTGAATAATCGCTTCAGTGGAATATTTCTCCCATAACTTACCGCCTTCTTTAGGATAAAACGACATTGCCATCACTAAGGGCTGGTCATCACCGCCTTGTTGATGGCCACGGGCATCCCACATAAATTTACGTGAAGAAGCCCAAGCAAAATCACGTACGTTATTAGCTTTAAATTTCCATGTTTTGCTTTGGTTAGTGCCTTTTTTTTCGTTTTCTAATGCTTCTTCAGGGGTAACCACAAATACGATGCGCTCTGCATCTTCCGCTTGTTCTAAACGTTTACGTTGGGTGGAAGTCAGTACGTTTTTGGGATTTTGTAACTCACCCGTAGCACTCACAATATGATCCGCAGGTACA
This sequence comes from Aliiglaciecola sp. 3_MG-2023, assembly GCF_030548205.1. GTDB lineage: Bacteria > Pseudomonadota > Gammaproteobacteria > Enterobacterales > Alteromonadaceae > Aliiglaciecola. The sequence continues at coordinate 44,715 of NZ_JAUORV010000018.1, forward strand.
GTCAATTCCACGTCGTAATTACCAAACTCTAAGGTAAATTCGCCGCGGCCAATGAACTCTCTGTTAGTCCAAGCTTCGTAATCTGTATAGGCATGTAAACGAGGAAACCATTGGGCTAACAAGAAAATATCGTTGCCTCCTTCACGTGCATCATCAGGGAAATGCTCGTACCCAGAACGCGCAGTGACGGCATCTTCCTCAACAATATTAAAGGCGTAATCAATATTAAATACGGTTTTCTTGCCCGGCTTGAGGTGGCGGGGCAAGTCGATACGCATATTAGTACCCACTATGGTGAATTTAAGCTTGTTACCTTTGTTGTCGGTTACAGATTGAATGTCGAAGCCCAATTCATGGTCGTCGGTGAATTGCTGTCGACGCAGGGCACCTAGGCTAAGTTGGGCTGGCTTATCAGAGGATGCCGCTGCGGTTGCTGGCCCACGGTTACCAATGCCTCCAAAGGTTGTGGTCAAGGCCGACATGGAGTCGTTGCGGAATTTATTCTGCTCTAACTGCATCCACAAATATTTCAATGTATCTGGAGAATTGTTGTGATAAGTGATTTGTTCACTGGCTTCAATTCGACGTTTTTGTTCGTCTAATTTAGCCTTGATTTGATAATCAACCTGCTGTTGCCAATATTCATGACCGGGCTCGCCAGCGGCGTTGCGATAAACATTGGGGGTAGGTAGTGATTCATCTAGTTGGCGAAATTTATCTTCAAAATCGCCTTTTGTTTGATTAACTGTCGCGTTTGCCAGGCCAATCACAAAACATGATAGCATCGCTACCAAAGAGAGTGGTTTTAACATTGTATTACCAGATTGTTGTTTAAAAAATTTGCATTGTGAGCACAGTTTTATTTAAAACCTTAATCGACATGCGGTTATTTTTATCGGGGCTGTCTATGCATAACGAATTGTGAATAACTCACATAAAACACAACATAAATGAAACTTAAGTACCAAAACTAGTTGAAACAACTTCTATATGCTGTGTTTCAAACGATTGATTGAATTGTCAAAGTTGGAATTCGAACAACCCTAAATTAAGCTTACAACGATGGGATGTTAAAAGAAATGTTATAACATAATATTATTTTTGCTACTAAGACCTAAAATGTATAAATATGATTACAGCCCGCAGCGGCTTGATTCTACCAAAAATTTGGGGAATTTTGAAATACTCTAAAGTTAGCTGAGTTGATTGCTCAGAGCCTTAGCAATTAATACTGCCGAAATATTATCGTTGCCGCCGTGTTGATTTGCTCGGTGACTCGTAAGGAGATGCCAGCTACTTTAATGTAAGAAGCGTAAAGCAGTATAAAAAACCATCAAAAAAAATGAAAAAAATATGAAGATTGCTAGTTGTCAGACTTTATATATCTGAATTGTATGAGTATTTTATTTTTCAAAGATGTGGAATTGCTTTTTAAATTAGCGCTTGTTAGGATGCATTTTGCACACTTGATGTGGGGACGACCTCACCGCTCTTCTTTATTTACGGGGACGACCCCAACATAATAAGAGCGTATTTATGTCTTGGTTTATTCTTATCATTGCAGGGTTTTTAGAAGCTGGCTGGTTAGTCGGTATTCAAAAATCTGAGTCTTTTACACATATTCCCTACGTATTACTTGCCGTGTTATCTATGGCACTGAGTCTATTGCTATTTTCCATTGCCATAAAAGATATTCCCATTAGTCATGCATACCTTGTTTGGTTAGCTGTAGGTGCATCTAGTATTTCCGTTATTAATCATTATTTCTTCGCACAAAGTCTTTCTATCAAACAATTAATCTGTTTAGCTATCATTGCATTGGGAGTGATTGGTTTGAAGTTGACTAGTTAATATCGGAATAGAAAATTAATATAAAAAAGTGAGAATTTTATGTCTGGTGAAAAAGAGTTAGCCAAACTCATCGCTTCAATGGAGCCTGTTTTGTTGCCCCAGGAGTACGTGTTTGCAACCTTTGAAAATTGTGATTATCAACGACTGGAGACATTGAATCCCATTGGTACTTTTCTAGAAAAAGAAGGTATGTCGGTGATTATTGAAAAATGTATGGCCGACAAGCACGAAATCCCTTATTCAGGCGTATTTAAATGTATAACCTTAAATGTACACTCAAGTCTTGATGCCGTTGGTTTAACCGCAGCAATATCCACAACACTTACCCAATCAAACATCAGTGCAAACGTCGTTGCCGGGTATTACCACGATCACATTTTCGTTAATGTGGCAGATGCAAATCGAGCCATTGCCGATTTATGTACCCTGGCCGAAAATGGGCTAGTAAATTAATCAGATTAGTTGCTGTAACTAGCCTATTGAGTTGTGCCTTGGCCTAATCGTTAATCTTGAGTTATTTTCCGTGGGGTGGTGGGCCATTTGGAGGCCCGCCAGCACCGCCTGGAGGGCCGCCAGCGGGCCGAATGGACTCGCCGTGTAAACAGCCAATGAACATATTTTCACTGGGGCTGGCTGCGTGGTAGTGATAGCCTCTAACGTCGTCGCTCTGACCTCGGCACTCATCAAGAGGCTCTGCTTCCTTGCCTTGTGCATCTCGCATCGCATAAATGCCATAACCATCTGATGCATATCCAATTAAAGGCGCGTGACCATCATCGGTTTTTTCGGGAGTATCAGTACAGCCAGTTGTTGAGTGATAATGATATCCTTGATGAGCATTAATATGCCCGCCACAGTCATCAAATGCCGCTATGGTGTACGCGCCTAAGATAGCATCAATAGGGGCTGGACCTGATAATTCAGAGCCATCTAATGCAATTCCAACTGTGTGAACGCGTCCTGTTTCTGTGCTTGGGATAGGTTGAGTGGGGATCAGATAGGTGACTGAAAAGTCTTCGTCAAGATATTCGAGTTTGCACTCAATACAGTTTTGCATGTACTCCTCTTCGACGTCAGGTTTAGCCGCACCAAAACAAGCTTCTTTAGTGGCGGTGTATCGTACATCACCGGTTGCGGCGTCGTACACCATCCATTTTTCGTCACCGTAGTACTCACTCAGCTTTAGAATAAACTCTCCGGTAATATCTACCAGATCTCCTGTTCCTTCTTTACTAAACCACGCTCCGCCTTCTTCTGCACCATCGGTGATTTTTCTGGGGCAAAAAGGACCAGGCTCGCGACCCGCTGGCGCCCCCGAGGTGACTAATTTATAACACCTGGTTTTTGTCCCTTGAGCTGTTTCACAGTCTATTATTGTAGGCGTTTCTAAAAATGCCCCTTGCGCAAACATTGAAAGGTCGATGCCGTTACCACTGCTTGTTTGCGTCGAGCTATTAACAGAAGCGTCATTACAGCCTGTCAAAGTTATTGCACAGGAGACCGCAACCATCATTACTGTCCAGTGATTTGATAGTCCCATGATTTAATCCCTATATTCCCGTTTCTGTTGCGCTGACTGTTTAACTAACAATTAAATTAGTCTACAACAAAAATGTGCATATAGTATGCAGCCTCGCCTTTTTAAATAACAAAAAGAACCGGAGCCCTTAATTATGCGTAGACAGGATTAAAGCTCACATGTGTTAGCTAACGTATATTCAGGACGGAAATTTGAAAAGATGTTTGAGTGTACATATTTGTTTACGTGTTTTCAGCCACCCTAGAAAGCGTTAACCCTACCTTAACCTTGTGATTGTTAAGCTTTGCTCAATTATCGACTAATACACTTTACTGATACCCCATTGAGTATTCATAAAGTGGCTTCGTTTCATCTTATTTTATGTAATTAATTAGGAATGCTTAATTATGAAATCTTCAATCAGCACAGTAGCACTATTCGCGGTACTAACTTTGCTAATAAGTGGTTGCCAGCAAGAAATCCAACCTACAAAATCTGTTTCTGTTCCGGCAGTTTCTTACGTGGCAGTCACCGCAAGTGAGCATAAAATTGATACAAAAATGCAAGGCCGAGTGGTGGCATCCTCCATTGCTGAAGTTCGCCCACAGGTTGGCGGTATCGTGCAAAAACGTTTGTTTACTGAGGGTAATACCGTAGAGCAGGGTGAGTTGTTATATCAAATTGATCCTGCAACTTATCAAGCCGCTTACAATGAAGCAAAAGCCAGCTTGAGCAGCGCTAAGGCTGCCCTTGAAACAGCAAAATTAAAAGATGAGCGTTATGCAAGTTTGTTGAAATTTGAAGGTGTATCCCAACAAGATGCTGACGATGCGCATGCTACTTATCTGGAAGCCAAAGCCAATATCGAAAAATATGAAGCAGCGTTAGCCACTGCCGCTATTAACCTTGAGTTTACCAAGGTGACCGCGCCAATATCTGGCCATATCGGTATCTCCAACGTTACCCAAGGGGCGTTAGTAACGGCTCAGCAAACAGATGAATTAGCCACTATTCGTAAATTAGACCCTATTTATGTCGACATGACAAAAAGTAGTAAAGAGATGCTTAAATTGCGTCGATTACTCGGCTCAAATGGGATTTCAGAAGGTTCAACGGAAGTGTCACTTACTTTAGAAGATGGCTCGGAGTATGACCACAAAGGCCAGTTGAAAATGCAGGAAGTGTCAGTTGATGCGTCAACGGGTACCGTGACGCTTCGTGCTGAATTTCCCAATCCAAATGGTTTGCTATTACCCGGAATGTTTGTAAGAACTCAAGTGAACGAAGCGGTTGATGAGCACGCTATATTAGTGCCTCAACAAGGTATTTATCATTCAGCTTCGGGTGAAGCTTATGCCTATGTGATTGATGAAAATAATGTAGTAGAAAAGCGAGTGGTTGAAACCATTAACGCGGTTGAAAATAAGTGGCTGATTTCAAGCGGTCTATCAGAGAATGATAAGCTTTTAGTTGAAGGCGCTGGCAAAGTACGTCCTGGTAGTGAAGTAAAACCTGTGCAGGTTGAAATGAACGACCAAGGAACCATGATAACCGTGGTTAAGCAAGAGCAAAATACTTCCTCTACACAAGTGGGAGTCTAGTAAATGTTTGCTCGCTTTTTTATCGATCGCCCGGTATTTGCATGGGTTATTTCAATCATTATTATGCTCACAGGTATTGCCTCTATTTTCTCTTTACCTGTTGCTCAGTATCCAAGTGTGGCGCCACCTACAATAAGTGTAAGTACTAGCTACATAGGTGCCGATGCGACTACGGTTGAAAATAGTGTAACGCAAATATTAGAACAGCAACTCACTGGCTTAGATGGACTGTTGTATTTTTCATCTTCGAGTACCTCAGATGGAAGTGCATCGGTGAATATCACCTTTGAAGAAGGCACCGACGCTGATTACGCTCAGGTACAGGTGCAAAATAAAGTACAGCAAGTTACGTCACGTTTTCCAGAATCAGTGCAAGATCAGGGAGTTACGGTCACCAAATCGAATACTGACTTTCTTTTAGTGACCGCGCTGTACGACAAAACAGATCAAGCGACAGCCTTTGATATAGCCGATTACATTTCCTCTAATTTACAAGACTCATTAGCCCGTGTTGAAGGTGTGGGGGATGTGAGGGTTTTCGGTTCTCAATATGCGATGCGTATTTGGTTAGACCCAAATAAACTTGCTGCATACGAGCTAATGCCATCAGATGTCAGCAGTGCCTTAAGTGCACAAAACGTGCAGGTTCCAGCAGGTAAAATCGGTGCGGTCCCCACGTTAGCAAATCAAGAGTTAAATGCCACAGTGACGGCACAATCAATGATGTCTACCCCGGAAGAGTTCCGCAATATCATCATTAAATACGATTCTACCGGTGCAAATGTACGCTTAAGTGATGTGGCGCGAGTAGAAATTGGCAGTGAAAGCTATAGCGCCATTCCTCGTTTGAACGGCCACCCTGCGTCTGGTATCGCTATCATGCTATCTCCTGGCGCTAACGCACTGGACACTGCTACTCGAGTTAAGGAAAAAGTGGCGGAATTATCGGTAAATTTACCTGATGGCTATGAAGTGACTTTCCCCCGTGACAGCACCGCCTTTATTAAAATATCCATTAGTGAAGTCGTACAAACCTTAGTTGAAGCGGTTATTTTAGTTGTCTTGGTAATGTGGCTATTTTTGCAAAATTGGCGAGCCACCTTAATTCCGGCCATCGCTGTTCCTGTTGTTTTGTTAGGGACCTTTGGCGTACTCCAAGCATTTGGTTTTTCAATTAATACCCTCACCATGTTTGGCATAGTGTTATCTATTGGTTTGTTGGTGGATGATGCAATAGTCGTGGTTGAAAACGTTGAACGCTTGATGCATGAAAAGAATTTATCGCCACGAGACGCAACTATAGAGTCAATGTCGGAGATCACTGGCGCGCTGATCGGAATTGCAGTTGTATTATCTGCGGTATTCTTACCCATGGCATTTTTCGGCGGTTCAACAGGGGTAATCTATCAGCAATTCTCAATCGCGATTGTCTCTTCCATGACATTATCGGTCATCGTTGCATTAACCCTCAGCCCGACTCTGTGTGCAACGATGTTAAAGCCATCTGAACGTAACCCCGAAGGAAAAGGCTTTTTCGCCAAATTCAATCGTACCTTTGATCGAATGACTGAATCATACACCGGAAAAGTACAAAGTATGGTTACCCGTAAAGTCCGTTGGCTACTCGTTTACGGTGGAATTGTGGTGGCGCTAGCATTACTTATTGTGCGCTTGCCAACCGGGTTCTTACCGCAAGAAGATCAAGGCAGCACTATGTTCCAAATTGTTTTGCCACCAGGTGCTTCAATTAAACGTACAAAAGCGGTGGCTGAACAGGTAGAGCAATATCTAGTAGAAAATGAGAGTGAAGATGTTATTCGTATGTTCTCAATTGCTGGCTTTAATTTCACTGGAAGTGGGCAAAATGCTGGTATGGGGTTTGTGGCGTTAAAACCTTGGGATGAACGACCCAACGATGATCAAAGTGCCGAGGCCCTTATTGACCGTATGAATAAAAATCTATCAGGGATACGTGATGCCCAAGTTTTTGCAATGTCACAGCCTGTTATTCAAGGTTTAGGGCAAAGTAATGGATTCACTTTCGAAGTTCAGGCGGCAGCTGGTACCTCTCGTGAAGAATTAACCGAGCTGAAAAATGAACTGCTAGTACAAGCGCGGCAAAGTAGCCTTCTTGTAGGTGTGCGTGAAGGTGCACTAGGAGATACTCCACAATTGAAAATTGACATTGACAACGGCAAAGCAACATCCCTTGGTTTGTCGCTATCTGATGTGTCCAGCACCTTAACAACAGCATGGGCTGGGTCTTATGTTAATGACTTCATTGATGGTGGACGAGTGAAAAAGGTTTACTTGGAAAGTGATGCTCAATTTCGTTCGAAGCCAGAAGATTTGGGCGACTGGCATGTTCGCGGTTCCAATGCGGACGGTGAAACTACCATGACACCTTTCTCTGCATTTAGCAGTGCAACTTGGTCAAATGCCCCTCAAAGCTTATCTCGGTTTAATGGTATTGCGTCTTATCAGCTGCAAGGTGCTGCTGCCAGCGGTGTTAGCTCTGGTCAAGCTATGGCTGAAATGGAAAGGCTTGTTCAAGAAGTTGGGCAAGGTAAATTAAATTACGCTTGGAGTGGATTGTCATACCAAGAGAAGTTATCTAGCGGGCAATCAGGCTATTTATATGCTATTTCGATTTTAGTCGTATTCCTCGCGTTAGCAGCGCTGTACGAAAGTTGGTCTGTGCCATTATCCGTTATTATGGTGATCCCATTAGGTGTGATTGGTGCTGCACTTGCCGCGACTCTTAGAGGTTTGGAAAATGATATCTATTTCCAAGTTGCGTTGGTAACTACCATTGGATTGGCTTCAAAAAATGCCATTTTGATTGTTGAATTTGCAGAGGCTTCTTATCAGCGAGGTATGTCGTTGGTAGATTCAGCAGTACACGCAGCTAAATTGCGCTTAAGACCGATAATTATGACATCCCTGGCGTTTATATTTGGCACCATACCCTTGGCGATTTCATCAGGTGCTGGTGCGAATAGCCGTATCTCAATTGGTACTGGTATTGTTGGTGGCACCTTTACCGCTACGATATTAGGTATTTTCTTTGTTCCGCTATTTTTCGTGCTTATTCGTGGTTTCTTCCCAAAAAGACGTCCAGTTTACGATGATAGCCCAGATAAAGTGGAGAAAGCCGATGTTTAATTTCTCTTTACCTAAAACGGGAGTCGCAAAATTACTACCCATAGCTGGTGCATTGGTGTTAGCAGGTTGCAGTACCTTAGGGCCTGAATATTCTCGTTCAAATCTTCCTGTTGCAGAAACTTGGGAGAATGCACCGCAAGGCGAAATCCAAGGCTTGTCTGAGCAACAAGCCATTGACTTGCCTTGGAAAAGCTTCATCAAAGATCAGCGCTTAAGCCAAATTATTGAGCTGGCTTTGAATAATAATCGAAGTCTACGTCAGACCTTAGCAGATGTTGAAGCCGCGCGAGCGACCTATCGAATCCAGGACGCGAATTTGTACCCAACTATCAATGCAGGGTTAAGTGGTAATAGAACCAAAGCGTCGTCGGGTACAATTAGCACAACTTACGAAGCAGAAGCAGGTTTAAGCAGCTACGAAATCGATCTTTTTGGCAAAAATCGCAGTTTAAGCGAAGTCCAAATGGAAGCCTATTTGTCGAGTCAAGAAACGGCTAAAGCGGCAAAGATTTCATTAATTGGTGAAATTTCTAATGCTTGGTTAACCTTAGCGGCAGATAAGAATCAACTTAAATTAGCCCAAGAAACAGCAAGCAATGCTGAAAAAGCTATGGAAATAACCAATAAGCGCTTAGAAATGGGGGTTGATTCTAGAATCGATGTGGCCAGTGCGGAAACCATTTACTATAACGCCCGCTCGGATATTGCGAGTTACACAACCCAAGTGGAACAAGATCTGAATGCACTGCGCTTGCTGGTAGGTGAACAAATTGATGAAAACTTACTGCCTGATTTACTGCCAAGCAGCGAAACCTTAGTGGCAGATGTGCCCGCTGGTTTATCCTCCTCATTGCTATTGCAACGTCCAGATGTATTAGCTGCTGAGCACACCTTAAAATCGGCCAATGCAAACATTGGGGTTGCCAGAGCCGCGTTTTTTCCCACCTTATCGTTAACGGCAACCGGTGGTCTTGCTAGCTCGGTGTTAGCCGACATATTTAGTGGCGGCGCAAGTTCAATCTGGACTTTAGCCCCAAGCATTACCCTGCCTATTTTTGACGGTGGCGCTAATGATGCAAACTTAGCCTACAGTGAAGCTCAGCAGCAGAAATACCTAGCTGCTTATGAATACGCAATCCAAAGCGCGTTTTCCGAGGTGGCAGATGCGTTAGCGCGCAGGGCAACAATTCAAGATCAATTAAACAGTGAAAAATCCTTAGTCCTCGCCTCTACTCGTAGCTATGTTTTATCCCTTGCTCGCTATAAAGGGGGTATTGATAACTTTCAAAGTGTTTTAGAAGCCCAGCGAACCATGTATCAAGCTAATCAATCGCTTATTTTAACGAAACAAGCGGATTTGGAAAATCGTATTACCTTGTATCGAGTATTAGGTGGCGGTTTGGCTGATGATAATGCTTCATAAAGTAAATGAGTAAGGGTTAATAATCATGAACGTTTTATTAGTTGAAGATGATATCGACCTTGCAACAACCATTGTTGATTATCTGGAAATTGAAGCTATTGAGTGCGACCACGCAAGCAATGGATTAATGGGGTTGAATTTAATCGAAAGTAACTCCTATCAAATGATAATTCTCGATATCAATATGCCGAAGATGGATGGGTTAACCCTTTGCAGTACTTTGCGGGAAAAAGGCATGGATATTCCCATTTTGATGTTAACCGCGCGGGATAGTTTAGAAAATAAATTGCAAGGATTTGCAGCGGGTAGTGACGACTATTTAGTTAAACCTTTTGCCATGAAAGAGCTGGTGGCACGGGTACAAGTGCTGGCAAAAAGACGCAGTGGCGAGGCTAAAAAGTTATCTGCCGGTGATTTAAGCTTGGACTTAACTCAGCATAAGGCAAATTTGAAACAAACTACTTTGAAGCTCTCGCCAATGGCATTTAAGTTATTAGAGGTACTGGTGCGAGCGTGTCCGCAAACGGTGAGTCGACAACAACTTATTCAGCAAGTTTGGGGTGATGAACAACCCGATAGCAATAGCCTTAAGGTACATGTTCATCATCTTAGAAAGCAATTAGATGTTGAGCAGAGTAACGTAAAACTGGAGACTGTATCCGGTGTTGGTTTTGCCATTAAAGTGAGTCAAGAAGGACAACAATCGTGATAATCAGGCCAAGCCTTAAACTACATTTTTTCTTTAGTGTTGTATTGCTTGGCTCTTCAATGGTGATTGGTTTTTCTTTTTTAAGTGTCAATTACTTTGTTGACGGCCTGGATAGAAGCTTAGCAGGAGTTATGCGCGAACTCGCCAAAAACACGGAAGTTGAAGATCAACATCCTAAAATCGTTGCCGGTATTCATATTGCCAGCCGTTGGCAAGATACCCCTGAAGTGATTCAACAACAATTTAAAAATCGTCCCGTTAGAGTAGGTGAACTACTAAAAATAAAAGATCAAAGTACATTTTTATCCATGCCAAAAAACTTGTACTTCGTGGTGCTTTACCAGAACCAAAAAGGTGAAGACCGTTATATATCAAAATTTTTACTTGAAAAAGACCTGGTACCCGCTTATTCCGATATTCATCCAACTAACCGGCTCATTTGGACACTGGCAATAGCGATTGTTGCCATCTTACTGTTTGCTTTGTTGCTAGTTTTAATCATGCTTAAAGTTACTAAGCCTATTAAAACTTTGAAAAATTGGGCGAAATCCTTAGATCAGCGTAACCTTCAAAAGCCTCCCCCAGATTTTACCTTTAGTGAGCTCAATGAATTGGCTTCTTTACTGCAAAGTAGCCTGGTGTCAGCACACCAAAGTTTAGAACGAGAACAACGTTTCCTCAGTTATGCCAGTCATGAGCTGCGAACACCCGTTGCGGTCATTCGCAGTAATGTGGATTTGTTACAACGATTAAATGAAAAGATGCCAGCCAGTGAAAAGCAGAAACAAGTCTTAGAGAGAATCCAGCGGGCAGGTCTTACTATGACCAACTTAACCGATACTTTCTTGTGGTTAAGCCGCAATGAAGAAATACACATATCCAATGAGCCCATTAGTTTAGGTGAGAAAATTAATCAGGCCTGCAGTGATCTAAGTTATTTGTTAAGTGGTAAACAGATTGAGTTGAAAGTGGAAACCGACGATAGCAAGGTTAAGGTTGTTGCAGTTGCCTGCCATATTGTCATCAATAATTTAATTCGAAATGCTTATCAGCATACTCAACAGGGTGAAGTGCATATCAAGCAGCAAGGTAGCCGGATTACTATCATTAATAGTAATTCCACAAGTGATAATAATGCTTCGGTGGTAGACGCTAATGATGACAAAGTCGCTTTTGGATATGGGTATGGACTTGGCTTGCAGTTAAGTGAAAAAATTATTAGCAACCATGATTGGTTTTACGAAAAAACCAGTACTTCAGGCTTGTATCAGGTGACGGTAGATTTTAGTGGCTAAAACTAATTACCCTTAGTTTACGAATTTACTTTAAAATTCCACCTCTTTATAGATTAATCTAGGGCAAGACTATTCGCCCCAATGGACAGATATGCAATATAAACAGAATCGATGGATCAAGATGTTCATCGGCGTCATCCTCGTATGTTCAGGGTGTGCGACCATAGCAAGCCTAGATTTAAACCGACTTTATGGCGAAGAAAACACGCAAAATAGAACTCATGCCATGACTGCGCAATCTTCGCCAGAAAGTGCTGCAACTGTGTTTTATGAGAGCGAAGTTGAACCTGTTATTAATGCTCGTTGCGTGGTTTGTCATGCCTGCTACGATGCCCCTTGTCAGTTAAAAATGACCCATCCAGAAGGAATAGAGCGAGGCGCTAACAAAGAAAAGGTCTATCACGGCTCGCGTCTCATTGCTGCCACGCCCAATCGTTTATTCATTGATGGGCAAAACTCAACTGAATGGCGAGAGCGGGGATTTTACCCAGTCTTAAACGAACGTGAACAGAGCGCAACAGCTAATACGCAAGCTTCAGTTCTAGCTAAGATGCTCACCTTAAAACAGGAAAATCCCTTACCAGACGATAAATTGCTAGATGAGCGTTTTGATGTGAGTATTGATCGCAGTCAACAATGTCCAACAGTGCAAGAATTCGAAGGGTATGCCCAAAGCCAAGCCTTTGGCGGTATGCCTTATGCGCTGCCTGAATTAAGCAATGAAGAACATAACACTTTGATGAAATGGATTGAAGCAGGTGCTTACATGCCTTCTGCTCCAACTATTTCAGCTGCAGAGCAACAAGCCGTCGAGAAACTAGAAGCGTTTTTGAACGGTGATAGTTTAAAAGTACAATTAAGTGCCCGTTACATTTACGAACATCTGTTTAGCACTCATTTGTATTTTAGTGAATTAAGCGAAAGCAATGTTCAACCGCAATTCTTTAATATCGTTCGTTCTCGCACACCATCAGGCGAGCCAATCGAAATTATTGCCAGTCGTCGCCCTTTTGATGATCCTAAGGTGGAACGGGTTTACTACCGCCTGTTCCCCGTTACTTCAACAATCGTCAATAAAACCCATCAACCTTATGCAATCCATAAAGCCCTAACCGACAAATGGCAAAAATGGTTTGTAGATGACGATTATACGGTGACTGAAATGCCAAGTTATCAGCCTCAGGTAGCGGCAAATCCGTTAACTGCTTTTGCTCAACTTCCGGTAAATGCCCGTTATCGTTTTATGTTAGAGCGGGCACAAAATACCATCATGGGGTATATCAAAGGGCCAGTTTGTCGCGGGCAGGTGGCGTTGAATGTTATAAACGATAGATTCTGGGTGTATTTTGTGAAACCTGAAGTGGCCGCTTCAGCGGAAATAAATGCTTTTTACGACACTCAGAAAAATAATTTGCGCTTACCTGCAGAAAAAGAGAGTACTGCCTTTGCTGTCACTTGGATTGAGTATGCTTCACGCCAAGGTGATTACATGCGCGCCAGACAAAGCTTTATGAATACCGAATTAAAAAAAGGCTATCATTTTAATCCTGAAGATATTTGGGATGGAGATGGTGAAAACAAAAACGCGACATTGACTGTCTTTCGTCATTTCGACAATGCCACTGTGATTAAAGGATTAGTGGGTAAACCGCCCAAAACGGCATGGATTATCGATTACGCGTTGTTGGAACGTATTCATTATTTACTTGTGGCCGGTTTTGATGTGTACGGTAACTATGGTCACCAATTAATGACGCGGTTGTACATGGACTTTTTACGCATGGAAGGCGAAACCAACTTCTTGGCTTTTTTACCACCAGATAGTCGTCGTAAAGAATTAGCTGCCTGGTATCAAAAATCAGGCCCCGAATTGACGTCTTTTTTTGAAGGTAACGTGCACATTTTTGATCAGCCAAGTGGGATTGAGTACAAAACCAAAAATCACAAAAAAGAACTATTTGGTATTTTTGCTAAGCATTTAGAAAAGGTGCAACCACAGCGTTATAATTTAAATAACAGTAAGTTGGCTACCAATAGCCAAGCACTTCTGGCTCAATTGGGTAATATTAAAGGAACGGGGGCATCTATTCTGCCTGAGTTAACCATGATTATGGTTGAACCTGCAGATGGCAAAACCGAGGAAATTTTCACCCTGGTGCGTAATAGCGCGCATTTCAATGTGAATAGCTTATTTTCTGAAAATGACAACCGAGATCTCAAAAATGACAATGTGACATTAGTGCATGGCTTGCTGGGAAGTTATCCCGATGCGTTTTGGCGAGTAAAAGAAAGCCATTTGGCATCCATGGTTGCATTGGCCCAACAAATTGAAACAGAACAAGACTACACCACATTTCTTGATACATTTGCGGTGCGCCGTACCTCGAAAGACTTTTGGCAATTTAGTGACAGACTAAATCAATTGTTCATGCAAGATAATCCTGTTGAAGCTGGTTGGTTAGACTACAACAGGTTGGAAAATCGTTAGACTAAATCAGATAAAGCAATGACAAAGTAGAATGCGCCTTTGGCTCTTGCTTTTTGTTTCGGGCATTTCTCGGGGCGTTTCTCGGTTTTGTAGCATGGTCTTTAGGCCATGGGTTTTCTCGGGGCGTTTCTCGGGGTTGTAGCATGGTCTTTAGGCCATGAATTTTCTCTGAGCATTTCTCGATTTTGTAGTATGGTCTTTAGGCCATGGGTTTTCTCGGGGCATTTCTCGGGGTTGTAGCATGGTCTTTAGGCCATGGATTTTCTCGGGGCGTTTCTCGGGGTTGTAGCATGGTCTTCAGGCCATGAATTTTTAAGAATCAGCACTATCTGCTGTAGCATCTTAATAGCTTAATAGGTCAAAAGTCACATTTAAAAAGGTGACTTTCTTCACCTGTGCACCTCATATCCTGCCTGTATATTAAGCCCTCTTACTTAATATACTTCTAAAGGATGCATCATGAGCTTGTCAAAAATCAGACTTACCAGTAAAACTAATGTAATTGTAGCTTGGGCGCTTGGCGCGCTATGCTGGCTAGCTATTCCCACCGTTTTTGCTCAGAGCCAACAGTTCCATGGGCCTGCTTTTAAGGCACAAATGACTAAGTTAGATTTGTTTGATAAGTCACGGAAACGTCCAATTAAGGTGACTGTATGGTTTCCTTCAGAACAAACCGCAACATGTGAGAATGTGCCTGTTTGTATTGATAAGCAGGCGCAGAAAAATAAAGTGTTTGTCTTTTCACATGGTGCGATGGGCGATCCAATGGGATACAACTGGATAGGGTATGCATTGGCATCTAAGGGATTTACCGTTCTAGCCCCCTCACATTTTGGTGAATCTTGGATATACGGCCCAGACAATGTTGATCCCCAAGCTGCACTACGCACTTGGGAACGTCCGCTAGATGTGTCCTTTGTTCTCGATCAATTTGCTTCAGGTGCTTATTTAAGCGAGCAACTCAATTTCGACAACGTTACTGCAATAGGACATTCTTCAGGGGGCTTTACTAGCTTAGCGCTGGCTGGTGCAACTTTGGGCAAAGACATGACAAAGTACTGTCAATCGGCTGCTGCGGAAAAAGACTTAAGTTGTCAGTATGCAAAGATGTCAGAACTACAAAATGACCAGGACGCGCTGTTAGCCGCAAGTTACAAAGATCAACGCATCACTGCTGTAATTGCTTTTGATCCTGCTCTTGGGCCATCAGCGGATATTAAAAGTGTCAGTGAAATTTCTGTGCCTGTGCTAGTGGTTGCGCCAATTGATAATGATTTTTTAGATTTTGATGGTCATGCCGGTTTTTATCACCAGCAATTGCAAAATAGTCGCTTGGTCAGTTTGCAAAATAATGAGGGGCATTTTGTCTTTTTAGATAGTTGTCATCATACCCACAAAGCCATGGGAGTTTCCCTGTGTGAAGATAGAGCAGGTGTTGATAGAGAAGCGGTTCATAAACAGCTATATGCTGACGTATTTGGATTTATCTTTAGTTCTTAATCCAATCTAAGGTTGCACCACAATCAAGCTGAAATTAATTCGCAGTATTTCCTGTCTAATACTTACCATCGCAATATTTAATTGAGGCGAGATTGAAATGTGTAGTTCACCTAAGAGCGGCGGTGCTAACCGCCTGCGCCAAGCTGAGAATAAAAGTATCGCAGAACGTTTAACCTCTGAACAAAGGGCTCGATTTACCCTAGTGGCTAATCGTGCTCAGGAGCGACGTGAGCAGCGACAGTTGCTTAATAAGCGCAGGCAGCAGAGGAATTCAAATAGTTCTACAAGGCACACTAGGGCGGGTAACAGTAAGCCCAAAGCCTCGTCTATCAGAGCTTGGTTTTCGAAATTGTATCTTGCTCTTTGATAAAGCTAGGTAGTCTTTGGTTACTGTTGCGTCCTAAAATAGGTGTAAGGCTTACGATACTCTTATTTCTGTAGCCAATTTTGCACCTGTTCTTTACTTGGTATGCCCCTTTTATGAACCACTGTGTCGTTCAAGACAACGGCGGGCGTCGACATAACACCGTAGTTCATAATCTGAATTGGATCTTCAATTTTTTCAATATCTACCTCTATTCCTAATTCACTAGCACTGTCTTTAATGAGTTGTACTGTACTTTTACATTTGGCACACCCAGTGCCTAAAACTTTGAATGATTTCATATTTGATACCTTTTATAACAAAAATAATAAACTATTAAAGATCCATCCAATTAAGGTGAATGAAACCAACAATAGTGCGAAAAGAATGGCCAGTAAGCGCCATTGCATTACTTGTTTAAGTAAAATAAATTCGGGGAAACTAGCGGCAACAGTGCTCATGCAAAATGCCAGAGCGGTACCAATGGGTAAGCCATTGGTAATCAGACTTTCCATCACCGGAATCACTCCCGTTGCATTGGAATACAAAGGAATGCCTACTAACACCGCCGCTGGAACAGACCACCATTGTCCAGCACCTAGATGTTGCTCGATCCACCCATCTGGAACAAATCCGTGTAACGCAGCTCCTAAACCAACACCTATAATCACCCATTTCCAAACACGCCCGAAGATCTCCAAGGCTTCGGATTTTGCAAAGTTGTGACGTTCTTTAAAAGTGATTGTTTGATTTGCCATATCGACGCTGTCGCCTTGCCCGTTGCGACCGTTTTCAAGGGCTTTAGCCGCGAAAGATTGTAACCAACGCTCTGCCCGAATACTGTCTAAAAATAGTCCTCCTAAGATACCTACCAGCATCCCAACTACAATATACATAAGGGTAAATTTCCAGCCTAAAAGGCTGAGTAAAAGTAATACGGCCACTTCGTTAATCAACGGAGATGTCAATAAAAAAGCCATTGTAATCCCAACAGGTATACCTGCCGAGGTGAAGCCGAGAAAAACAGGAATACTGGAACACGAACAAAATGGGGTAATTGCGCCAAATCCTGAAGCAAGTAAGTAACTTATGCTGCGGTTTCTGCCTGCCAGGAAGTCGCGCACTTTTTCGACATTCATTGAAGCTCGCATCAGTGCAATTAGGTAAATCATCACCACTAATAGCACAAATATTTTGCTAACATCTTCAACAAAAAAATGTAGCGCGTCACCTAGTTTTGTTTCAGCGGATAAACCCATTAAGTCATATATCAACCAACTGGCAAAATCTGTAAAAATTTGAAACATTGGGCTCTCTCGTTTGTTTGATATTAATGTAGACGCACGAACAAGCAAAAGGATGCAGAAAAAGATGGAAGTATTTGAGTTGGTATATTTGGGGCGGAATTTAAAAAAGTTATTTAGGTTTGATATGTCCGCAAACTTTACCATTTTCATCAAAACTCACACTGCAGTGGACTTCGATGGAGTCACGGAGTCGCTGGCGTGCACGAAGCAAGCGAGCTTTGGCTGCCGACAAAGAAATTGCTTTATTTAGTGCGTAGGCTTTAACTGTATTATTTTTTAGGTCGCAAAACTCTAGTATCTCTTTGTCAGCGCAGGTTAGTTTTGCAAGGTTGCGGTTTACGCATTCGCTGAGGAGGTCAATTTCTTCGAGCTCATGTTCTGGCTGAGAAATCTCAGTCGATACTTCCAGCATTCCCTTGCGACGCCGATTGTGATCAACCAATATATTGCGAGTGACTCGAAATAACCAAGCTCGAGGTTGTTTTACATTGCAGAACTTTTGACCCTGTAAAACCGCCCGCAGTTTAACTTCTTGTAGCAAATCGTCAGCAACCATTGCATCGGATACTCTGTGGCGTAAAAAAGCGGATAACTCAGACTCGTTATCATGGATTGCTTGAAGGATACATTTCACTGTTATAAGTCGTCATAATTTACAAACATAGAGTCTACGTATTTCAGTTCGGAACTAGACTTAGATAATAAAAAGAATAATCCACAAGCCTCAGAGATGCAATGGCTCAAGATAGTTCGGCCATGGGTTTTCTCTGGGTATTTCTCGATCCATTTCTCGGGGCTAAAGCACCCGACTACGGGTATGGGTTTATCACGGCTTTGTAGCATGGTCTTTAGGCCATGGGTTTTTATCTCGGGGCTAAAGCCACCGACTACAGGTTATGGGTTTATCACAGTTTTGTAGCATGGTCTTTAGGCCATGGGTTGTCTCGGGGTATTTCTCGATCCATTTCTCGGGGCTGTAGCATGGTCTTTAGGCCATGGGTTTTCATCTCGGGGCTAAAGCCACCGACTACGGGTATAGGTTTATCACGGTTTTGTAGCATGGTCTTTAGGCCATGGATTTTTATCTCGGGGCTAAAGCTACCCCGATATTTATATTTCATCTATGATGGCATTTACTTTTTCTAGATAGACTTGCTCAGGAATTTGTCCGTTTAGGTACAGTTGTTTCAATTTTTCTAAGCGCACTTCAACTTCTGATTTCTGTTGTGGGTTAGAAGATGGTGAAACCCCCTCTCCCTCATTACTCTTGAAGGTTAAATGACTTTCATTCTGATTGGCTGGCCTTTGGGTTTCGGGTGCTCCAGATGGAAGTGCGTTATTTTGTGCAGATTGCCTAGGTTGCATGGTGCTAGTTAACGCAATCTTAATCCAATCTTTGCGCTGGTTAACCTGAGTTACACCTTCGGACAGCTGGAGTTGCCATGAGTGCTCGGTTTCAGTGGTGTAATCGCCCGTTGGTAGTTTGAACCCCTTTAATTCTGAATGGGTGGCAAACCGCGAGTTGTTAACACTGTTTCCAGCTCTGATGTATTTTTTTTGTATATCCACCTGTGCTTCTGCTAACAATAAGTACAAGTCATTACCACTTACATATACAGAACCACTGGAATATAGCGTGTCTGAGCCTATCCCCAAGAAGGACGAGTGTCTGTCAGACACTGAAAATACCAATAATTGATCTTTGGAAAGGGTTTGTAAGGTACTAAATATACCCTCCGATAAAACCTCAACTTCGCGTTCTGTAAATACAGTTTTTACCTCGTCACTGCTTACAAAAGAAGATAAAAGACTATCTGAAGATTTTGGTTCAATGGTAATTTTGGCTAAAGCGGATGCTAATATTGGTTGTGATATGTGTGATGCTGGCTGGCTTTTTGCCGAGATATCTTTAACTTCTTGAATGGCGATATAATCGAGCTCTTGTTGCCAAACTATTTTTTCAAATCCATGCAAATTGGATGTGTAACCGATCAACATTAAGATTGCTGTAAAACACTGTAAATTACTCATCATCTTTAGCCGCCAAGTCATTTTTAGTTATTTTATTATTAGCCTTAGATACAGCAATATACATACCACTCTCCTAATACTCATGTTTAATATTGCACAGAATGAATAAGGTAAATCTAGATGTGTTGCTGGCACTGGGCTTAGCTGCACTCAAGTGCGTTATTATTCTCTTGAGATTGGCGATCTTCCAACTGTCTTAAAAATCAGCAAACTGTATCATCTGCGACACTTGGACATGCAACACTTGATGCTTTTTCTCCTTTATAAACTTTAATTCAGACTACATAGCGTTTGATATTTTTCTACCCTCTCAATAAAAAAACACTTTCATAACATTGGCTTAACAATAAAGTCGGGATAGTTATAACAGCTGGTGTGACGCTTGCAGTAAGTCTTAGGTATTGTTTTTTACCCAACCGTATTGCAAAGCTAAGGGGTTGCTTGGTAATCGACAATCATTCTGTTTAAACGGATTAGATTATTCCGAGCCGGTGCAGTCCTTGAAAGGAGTCTCATAGAGACACGGCGTAATGATTTATAAACGACTTGAAATTAAAACGTGGGAGTAATTCAAGCATGTCTGATATACCAGTTTATCGTAATTATATTAATGGGGAGTTTAGCGCTGAGCCAACATCCACCATTGAAGTGTTCAACCCTGCAAATGGCCGTTTGTTGTCTAAGGTTCCTAATTCTTCCGCTGAAGAAGTTGAACAAGCTATTTATGCTGCGCGCGAAGCACAGTCTTCATGGGCTCAAAAGCCGGCCATCGAGCGCGCAGGTTTTTTAAAGAAAATCGCCGATAAAGTGAGACAGAATGCTGAACGGTTGGCTACTGTTATCGTAAAAGAGCAAGGAAAAACAAAAGAGTTAGCAAATGTAGAAGTCAACTTTACGGCTGACTATATTGATTATATGGCGGAGTGGGCACGTCGCATAGAAGGGGAAATTGTTACTAGTGATCGACAAGGTGAAAACATATTTGTTTTTAGGAAACCCCTTGGCGTCGTTGCGGGCATTTTACCTTGGAACTTTCCATTCTTTTTGATTGCTCGAAAAATGGCGCCAGCACTTGTCACAGGCAATACAATTGTGATTAAGCCAAGTGAAGAGACACCAAACAACTGCTTCGAGTTTGCTAAACTCGTTGCCGAAACTGATTTACCTCCAGGGGTATTTAACGTTGTTTGTGGTACTGGACATGAAGTGGGTAATGCACTTTCTACCAGTCCAAAAATAGATATGATTAGTTTTACTGGCAGTGTAGGTACAGGTTCGAGAATTATGGCCGCTGCCGCGCCAAATGTAACCAAGCTTAATTTGGAATTAGGTGGCAAAGCACCTGCCATCGTATTGGCGGATGCAAATATTGACTTGGCTGTGGAAGCGATAAAGAACTCGCGGGTGATAAATACTGGGCAAGTTTGTAATTGTGCTGAGCGTGTTTATGTACAGGCATCAGTAGCCGATGAGTTTACTGCAAAATTAAGTGCTGCTATGTCTGCAACACGATACGGCGATCCTATGGCGCAACCCGATATTGATATGGGACCCTTGGTAAATAAAATTGGCTTGGATAAAGTGGCTAAAATGGTAGAGTTTGCTAAACAGCAAGGGGCTGAAGTGGTCACCGGTGGTGGACTGGCAGATTTAGGTCAAGGTTTTCATTATCAACCAACAGTCTTATCGGGGTGTAATAGTGATATGGAAATTATGCAAAAAGAAATCTTTGGTCCTGTTTTACCTGTACAAATTGTCGCAGATTTGGATGAGGCTATCGCTCGTGCAAATGCTTCAGAATATGGATTAACTTCTTCTGTATATACCCAGAATTTGAGTCTTGCCATGAGCGCAGTTAACGGCTTAGATTACGGAGAAACTTATATCAACCGGGAAAATTTTGAAGCCATGCAAGGGTTTCATGCTGGCGCTCGTAAATCCGGTGTGGGTGGTGCAGACGGAAAACACGGGTTATACGAATATACCCGTACTCATGTGGCCTATATTCAGTCATAATCTTAACCGGTGGGCCTCGTTAGTCGAGGCTCACTATCGTTAAGATAAAAGTTGTATGGAATATCGTGGAAAGATTAAAACGAAAACTAAAAAAACGGGGTGTGAATGTTATTGAACTCAGCAAGAAAGAATACGCTGATAAGGTCTTAGCACTCAACGATACTGCTAGCGCTATGACTAGCCAATATGCTGAAGCGTGTAGCGAGTTTGCCAACTTTAACGCTATCCTAGCCGTTGATGAAAGTGGTATTTTTTATCTTGTAGAAAGTACTTTTAAAGATGTTATGTTATTACCTGAAGGCTATCCATCCAGCATATCGGTATATGAAAAAAACATATTTGACAGCATCGAAGTTGCGACATTTTTTATGCAAAACACCATTCCCCATAATCAGTTACCGCTACACGTAATTAATCCCACTGAATTAACCAATCTGCATTGCGTTTACATAATAAAGAATTAACTCCATTTACTTAGTTTCTTCCCCAGTTTTGGGGCATTAAAAAGGGCATTTTGAGTATGCCCTTTTATGTGTTTATGCGTTAATTAGTTGTTGCAGTGTGCAAACCCTAATTAGAAAGTAACCGATGCTTCAGCGATTATGCCGTCCCATTCAGCTCCGCCAATGGCACCAAACTCGGTAGCTCCACCACCAGAGAATTGTTCTTCTTCTTGTTTTACATATTCAACTTTAAATAAGGTTGAATCATTCATCCACCAACCGGCGCCAACCTGCAATCTTGTTGCATCGTTTTCTGTTGAGATTCCTTCGCTATCGTTTGTAGATTCTTGATATCGCACCGCTATATAGGTGCTGGCGGATATATCGTATTTACCTTCAATTGACCAAAATGCCATTTCTGACTCTTGCTCAATATAGTCTGTCTGCAAGCTACCTTGACCGCTTGCCCAGCTATAATCATCAGTGGCTTTGCCGTATAACGCATGGATCATGAAGCTATCTGTTTTATATTGCACATCGGCTTGCCAGATGAATGCATCAACACCCGGTATTATCAAAGTATGAGTACCTCTAGCACTAACTGGAGTACTGGCGAACTGATAGTTATCGCCATCACCTAAACCTATTGCTGAACCAAATGCTTTACCGGTTACAGCATCGATATCGTGATTGGTTTTAAATGTACCCGCGCCGAAAGAAAGCCCGCTATTGAAATTCAGTGTACCCCGTAAACCGTAATTGTAACCGCGACCATCACTAAAATCAGCAAAGAAGTCAGGGGTCGATACAACTGCGTCCCATGTAATCTTTGTGTCGTTAGAAATATCATGAACACCATAAACCCAAACACCTTCTTCAGCGGTGATCATATCAACTAAGCCGTTCCCAACAAAGGGGTTGGCCTGCACTGCTGCTCCATCTGAATAACGTAAAAACGTTTGGGTTGTAGCAATCAGATTTCCTAAACGTAAGCCCATGGTATCGTTCATATCGAATTGAATCCAAGCTAAATCCTGCGAGATGGCAGCACTACCGTTATTCCAATCATTTGGTTCTTCTGCAAGCTCTGCAAATATGGACACTTTTTCAGAAACCTGAGCATTAATGTTCAATGCAAAGCGCAGGCGATGGAAGCCAGAGTCAGATTCAGCGTCCGCTGGATTTACTGCGGCTCCATCAACCTCCATGCCTGTCTGCCAAGACTGCATTACTGCGCCGCTAAATTGAATTTTACTTGTATCAGCAGCGAAGGCTTGGCTAGCTAATATAGAGCTTAGAATCGCTGATGCGACTTTTAATTTTTTAAATTTAATTTTCATGATAATTTTCCCATTGTATTGTGGCCTGTGAATGGTTAGCCATCGACTATTTCGCAATTCGCATGCCATGCTTTTTACATTTCAGTAACAAAATAAATTCAATTGAAACAATGGGTTATGGTTTTTGTTGAAAATTTGAGGTGACGCTTTTGTCGCAAAGTTGCATTAGCTATGCGACAAGTGAATGATACCTGTGTTAACCGTAGATTGAATGGATTTTAAGTAGCGAAAATAGCCAACGGAAGGTACGTCGGCTATTTTCAAACAAAGGGGATCGAGACTAATTGAGTGATCTAGAAAGACGGTGTTTTTCTAGTTGTTAACTAATAGATTTCATTCGGTTGAACGATGTTATATTTACGCATTTTTCGATAAACAGTGGAGCGGCAAATATTCAGTTCTTCAGACACTTGAGTAATATTCCAACGGTACTTTTTGAGGGTCTCTAGCAAATGAAGCCCTTCCTGATTTCCCACATAATTTGAAAGCGTTTTGTTTTGCTCAACTGGATCTTCAATAGGTTCTTTCTTTTCTAATTGTATGTTGGTACTTACTATATCTTTGGGTAGGCAATCTGCTTCAATTCTATTGTCTTCAGATAAGGCTTCAGCGAACTTGAGAGTACTCACTAACTGGCGGATATTGCCAGGCCAATGATAACTATGCAGAATACTTCGAGCTTGTTCGGAAACTTGGATCTCTTGTTTTGAATTTAGATTATTTAAGAGGTAATTAATTATGAAGTCTTTATCTTGTCTGTCTCTCAAGTTTGGTAGCTCGATAGACATACCATTCAAACGATAATAAAAATCCTCCCGAAACAGTTTTTGCGCTATTAATTCCTGTAAATTTTGATGAGTAGCTGAGATTACTTGAATATCAATATGCGTGGGTTCAGATGCGCCAAGTGGGATAGTTTCTCTTTCGGCTAGAACTCGCAATAAACGAGTTTGCAATTGAATCGGCATATCTCCAATTTCGTCCAGAAATATAGTGCCTCCGTGGGCCAGTTCCAATTTACCTTTCATGCCTTTTTTATTCGCACCTGTAAAAGTACCACTGCGGTATCCGAACAGTTCACTTTCGATCAACGATTCTGGAATCGCCGCACAGTTTAGGGCAATGAAAGGTCCATCACAACGGTCACTGGCTCGATGAATTGCGCGCGCAAATGCTTCTTTTCCTGTACCTGTTTCACCTGTAATCAGGAATGGAATATCTTTATTAATCACCCGCATTATTTGTTTGATTTGCAACTGTGCAACTGGATCTTCTCCTGCTAATTGTTGCAGGGTCGGGTGGGCTTTCATGGCTAAACTTTCGGTAGGTTTTCGTTCAGTTAGGGCGTGCACACTGTTTAATTTAGCTGATGGAACACGCAAGCCAATCTCGATTTCCTCTAGCATCTTAGGAGAAAAGCAACGAACGACTACGCCGCCACCTTTGCTTTTTGTAAGCAACTCATCAATCGACTGACCAACAATATCTTCTATTCGACTACCGGGAAGTTGTTGACTGGCTGGCAACAATGAATCGTATTCTGCAAAAGCAGAACGATTTGCCCCAACAATGATACCTCGTTCATTCACTGCTAATAGTTGCTCTTGAATCAGATCAGCAAAGCTCTCTGTTGGTTTAATACTCATTGTGACTTGATTGCGATATGCCTGTCGAAAATAACTATTTTCAATCATTCGCCCGTACATCATCACCATTTGTAAGGTTAGAAATTGGTTTTCTTTATTTTTTGAAGCACCTATGCAAGAGGCATTCAAGCAACCTCTTAACTCACCCATGGGATCAAAAATAGGGGTCACTGAGCAGCTCAACTGACTTTGCTCGGCAAAAAAATGTTCGTGTTGGTGAACGATAATTGACTCTTTTTCAGCTAAACAGGTTCCAATTCCATTAGTGCCAACTTGCTTTTCTGACCAACCTGCGCCAATTCTTAACCCTGATTTTTGGCAACGATCACGTAAACTTCCTGGTAGTTTCGCATCCAATGTAAGCCCGTTTTCATCCGTCAGCACCACTGAAAAACCCGCATTGGAAATACGTTTTGCCAAGCCAGTTACGCCGTGTTTAGCGATATTTAAAAAATCTTCTTGTCGTTGCAGTTCTTGCTGTAATTCGTGGCTAGATAAAATTTCTACTTCGCTTTGTTTATGCGGATCTAAGCCATATTTTTGAATACTTCGCTGCCACGAATTGATAATTGTTTCGCTTGGTTGAATATCTCTTTCTTGGAAATTTCCAGTCATAAAAGCGACAACGTCATTGCTCGTTTTTAGCTGAGGTGCATGGTTCATTTTTCATTCTCCAACACAAACGCAATCATTGTTAAAAGAGCGGGTAAAACTCTTTTAAAAATGACTTTATTAATTTAGGTTATCTTTTCACCATAACACCTAATTTTCAAAATGTTTAACAATTTTTTGACAATAATTAAAAATGCGAATTAGCTGAAAATAGGTGTCTCATTTTCGCATTTCTGCTGCAACACTTGTGTACTAATTAAAAACAAACGTTTTTGGGTCAGAAAACGCAAAGAATAGTTATTCAATTAAATCAACATCTTACGGGTTTTTGTTAATTTAAATGTTATTGGCATGTTAATTGATTCATAAGTTCGCCAATCAAAAAATTAAACAGGGGCACGGATAAAAATGAAATCTACATTATTAAAAATGAAATATCTTAGTTGTTGCATAGGAGCTGCAGCGCTGGTATCCGCCTATTCGGTATCAGCAGCGAACCTGACAACCCTTAATAAAAAAATTGAAAACTATAAAACGGTTACCCACAAACGATTAGTTGAAGCTGCACCCCAAGACTGGTTGTTGCCCAAAGGTAACTACGAAGGTTGGATGTACAGCAAGCTTAAAGAAATCAATTCTAAAAATGTCAGTAAACTTCGACCGGTTTGGACTTATTCCACTAACTTGGACTCAGGTCATGAAGCGCCTGCCCAAATCAACAATGGTGTCATGTTTGTTTCTACGCCATACAACAATGTGTTGGCTTTGAATGCTAAAACCGGACAATTGTATTGGCGTTATAAGCATGACAATCCATATGATTTAAGTGTAATGCACAATACCAGTCGTGGTGTGGCGTTATGGGGTGACAAAGTTTATGTAGCAGGTCTAGATGGCACACTTAACGCCTTGGATGCGGCAACAGGTGAACGTTTGTGTCAAAGCCAAATTGGTGACTGGAGTATTGGTGCGTATATCACGTCTGCTCCAACTCCGGTGAAAGGCAAAATTCTTGTCGGTCCTTCTGGTGGCGAATATGGCGTACGCGGCTTCTTAGAAGCGATGGATGCTGAAACTTGTGAGACTGCTTGGAAAACTTACAGTGTTCCTGGCCCAGGCGAACCCGGTCATGAAACATGGAAGTACGAAGGAAAACGTCCTGATGCGTGGAAATATGGCGGCGGTAGTATGTGGATGCCAGGTAACTATGATGCAGACGAAGATATTCTTTACTGGGGTGTGGGTAACGGTTCACCTTGGTTAGGCGATCAACGTCCAGGTGACAACCTATACGTGGCGTCGTCAATTGCGATGGATCCCGACACCGGCAAGATTAAAGGGCATTACCAATACCACTATAACGATTCTTGGGATTGGGCGGCAATGAATGCACCTATGCTCATTGACGGTCTTAAAGATGGCAGAAAGAAAGTTAAAGGCTTAGTTTCTCCGCAACGTAATGGTTATATGTATTGGTTAGAAAGAGATGGTAAAGGCAAGATTGACTACCTCGAAGGCAAACCTTTTGTGGCAAATAATGCATTCAAATCATTGGATCCAAAAACCGGTCGTCCAACTTATGATTACGACCATGTTCCAGTCACAGGCAAGCGGGTTTCGTATTGTCCAAGTCTTTGGGGTGGGAAAAACTGGCCTTATGAATCCTATAACCCAGAAACTGGGATGATGTATGTACCTGCAAATGACAACATTTGTAATTCCTTCGAAGGTAAATTCCAAGACGATGTTGAACCTGCATCAGGTCAATTCTGGGCGGGTATCGATATTCCTGACTTAGATGTGTATTTGGCTGATCAGAGTAAAGGTGTTGGACAGATGCAAGCTTGGGATGTGAACAAGCGCGAAAAAGTATGGCAGCACGATTACGGCAAAACCATGAATTGGGGTCCTGTTTTATCTACCGCTGGCAATATTGTGTTTAGCGCTGGTACTAACGATCGCATGTTAAGAGCATTTGATGCCAAAACAGGCGAAGTACTTTGGGAATTCCCTTTAAACTCAACGGCAATTGCCCCTCCTGTCGCTTATGAAGTAGATGGTAAGCAGTACATTGCCATAACTGCTGGCTACGGTGTTGATCCACATTGGACCAATGGTGTTTTAGCCGCAAAAGACGAAAGTGGTGAGTGGATTTCAGATGTGCCAGAAGGCGGTGTCATCTGGGTATTTGCACTACCTGACGCTTAAAACGCTTCAAGGGGAGGCGAGTGTCTCCCCTTGCTTTCATAAACCAATAAAATAAAAAGTCTATTTAGCCTGCTGAAGTTCGAGGTGTAGCAATGAAAGAAAAACTAAATGATAAGCATGATGGTATCGAACAAACAGCATGCTGTGGTTGTGCCCAAACCAATCAAAATCAACCGACCGATAGCAAGAGACGCAATTTACTGAAGTATCTTGCTTTAGCCATACCCGCAGTGAACTGTTTCACTGGAAACACAGCATTAGCTGCTATCAAGAAAAAATCGCCCGAAAGTAAATTACCCCCACAAATAGGTGACCGTTTTACTTATTTTAGTAAGCGTTTACAGGGACCTTTGATCAAAATGTCTGATCTCACTGAGTTGGATAAGCAAGTGTTGGTGGTGCCTGTCGATCCTAAGACTGGAGAAGTGCGAGATGGCTCTCGTTACAACCAAATCCTGATTCAAAAATTGTCGAAAGATACGCTTTCAACGGATACACAGCAAATGTCTGCCGACGGAATTGTTGCTTACTCTGCCATATGCACCCACGCAGGTTGCCCAGTAACCGGGTGGGTCGAAGATGAAGGGAACTACATGTGCCCTTGTCACCAATCCGTTTTTGATCCTAAAGAAGGGGGTGGAGTGGTGTCTGGTCCAGCACCTAGGAAATTACCTGCCTTGGCATTAACGGCTGAAAACGATGAACTCGTGGTTGCCGCGGAGTTTAATAGCTGGATCGGGTTTGGTAAGCCTCCACCGCGGTAAATACGTTTAATCGATTAAAAGTAGACAGTTAATGTTATTCAATAAATAACCAAAGAGAGTTAATTATGAAAAAAGTCAGTATGAGTTTAATTGTTATTTCGCAAATGCTTTTCGGACTTGCTGCTTCAACGACTGTGTCGGCAGCGGCGAAACCCATAACAGGCGTGAGTTGTAATGGTGGTTTTTTCGTAAGAACCCCTGATAAACACATACATTGGATTGATGAAGAAACCGAAGAGCACGTTCAGGTTTATGATAAAAGTGACGACATTTATGCCATGGCGCAATGTGGAACTGGCGTGGTGACGGTTTTCGAAAAGCAAATCGATGGTGAGCAACAATATAATGCGACCTATAGTCCAAATTGTATGAACATTGGCAGTGAAAAAGGTTTGTCGTCACATATCTATCAAGGTAAAGAAAAGATAAACAAAATCGATGCAAAAGACGGCAAACTGGAGATTCGTTTTGTAAATAACACTTACCTACGGGGTGACACTTGTGCATCTGTTAGCGCAGGAAAATAAAGTGTTAAAGGGCGCTTTTGGGCACGTTGCAGTAGTTAAACAGCTAGTCTGTTTAGCTACTGCCTTTTTATTGTTAGTAAGTTGTACGGGCACAAAAAATGCCAATCAGGAAACGGATAATTCAGAACGATTGATGCTAAGGGCGGTTTTAAACAAGCTGGAACAGCAATATCCACTAATGCCTACGGTAATTGAAAAACCCACTTCTTCACCGCTTTTTACTTTAGGTAAAGAACTGTTTTTTAGCCGTTCATTAAGTGGTAACAAGGATGTTGCATGTGCCAGTTGCCATCACCCATATTTAGCTGGCGGCGATAAACTGAGTCTGCCTGTAGGTGAATCTGCTTATGATCCTCAATTACTTGGTCCGGGGCGTTGGCACGACTGGCAGTCTTCAGCAGATCCAAATGCTGACGGCTCGCCAAATGTTGCCCGTCACGCCCAAAGTACCTTTAATTCCTCACTCTATAATCGTGCGATGTTTTACGATGGTCGAGTTTTTGTTTTAGATGACGAATCTAAGCATGGCGGTAAAGGTCAAAACCACCGCACACCAGATAGTAATTTATGGCAAGGAGACATTGCAGCAGGCAATGATCTGTTAGCCAGTCAAACCCGTTTTCCGGTTGTTTCGAATGATGAAATGCGCGGCTATAGTTTTGCCACAGCGCAAACTCATGAAGGTATACGTGACGCACTTGTAGCAAGAATGAAACAACAAGATCAAAATCAGTCATGGTTAACTTTATTTCGGGCAGCATTTGGTGCACCGAATGCCAATGCCGATACACTGATAAATTTTAGCAATATTGAAAAAGCCATTTCCTATTACCAATCTACCCAAGTGCTTATTGATAATGATTGGTATGCCTATATCAAGGGTGATGAAGATGCATTAACAGACTTACAAGTTGAAGGGGCATTACTTTTTTTCAATCAGTCGCAACAAGGCGGGGCAAACTGTGTTGCTTGCCACACACCGCCGATTTTCTCTGATGAGCAGTTCCACAATATTGCTGTTCCTCAATTGGGCAAAGGTAAGCAACCTAATGGAGAAGATTTTGGCCGCCGAGGAGTCACTCAAAAAGACCGCGATAGATTTGCTTTTAGGACACCCACCTTATTGAATGTGACGGCAACTGCTCCCTATACCCATTCTGGAGCCTTCACTGATTTGTCTGATGTTATAGCTCATCATTTAGATCCCGTAGCTTCCCTCGAAAACTATGACTTTAGCTTTTCGAATAATCCACAAATGCGTTATGTGAGTGAGTTAAATCCGCAGGCCAAAGCGCACTCCCAAAAACCACTTAGATTTTTATTGGAACAGCAGAAACAAGGATTGAGTAAGTTACCGAGTGATGTAAATATGAATAACCATCAAATGGATGCTATTACCGCCTTTCTTGAAGCCCTTACTGATCCTTGTTTGCATAATCAAGAGTGCCTTGATGTTTGGGTACCAAATGAAAATGAAGCAGCACCCGATTCCTTGCGCTTAGTAGCGAAAATTGGTGAGTTTACTCCTCCTCCCAAACCTGTGGCCAGTTTGAGAAACGCCCTCATTACTAACACCCGCAGTGCAGTGCAGTCTTCAGCGCTCATCAAATCTATCATGCTTGAGTCTCATCTCGTCGGTTGCGAAGTTGCTGAGGTGGCTAAGCTTGATAATAAGCCCCATAAATTCAAAGAAGTGGCTTTAAGATCGGGGTTAACCAAGAGACATCATATTTCCTGGCCTCTTTACAATTTACAATCTGCGCAACGCCTAATTTTTAGCGGTGGTGTCGCCGCTGGTGATGTTGATGGCGACTGTTGGCCAGATATTTTCCAACCCACTGGAGATGCTTCAGCAGACGTTCTATACCGAAACAATCGGGATGGCAGTTTTAGCGATATTTCCAAACAATGGGGGATCACAGCTAAAGAGTTATCAAACGGTGTGGCCATGGTCGATATCGATGGCGACAACGATTTAGATATAATTACCTCGAATTTGATTCACCCTAATTTGTCCTCTGTGGCGGGTGAATTAAATGGTGTTCAACTTAGCCAGAATCCTACGTTATACATTAATCATGAGAATCAAAAATTTATACCAATTAAAAACTCAGGCATCGCTGCGCAATTAACCGGTTGGTCATTCGCTTTTGCTGATTTTGATTTGGACGGTGATTTAGATGCATTAACTACCCATTGGCGCGGTCCTGGGTTAGGTGGTAAACAGCCTAACCATTTATGGGAAAATGTTAGTACCGATTCTCATTTAGAGTTCGTAGCTGCGGATAAAAAAGCGAAGTTAATGGAGATGATCGGTAGCACCGACTTTACCTTTACCGGCACCTTCTCTGACATTAATGACGATGGTTATCCCGATTTGTTGATGGCCGCTGATTTTGAAACTAGTCAGGTGTACAAAAATAATCGCGATGGTCGCTTCGAAAATAACACCCACTTATCACAGATCAACGATAAAAATGGTATGGGCAGCGCTGTGGCGGATTATGACAATGATGGCGATTTAGATTGGTTTGTCAGCAGTGTGTCTGATCCTAATGGTATCGCCGAAGGAAACTGGGGAGTAGAAGGGAATCGTTTATACAACAATATTGATGGCCAATTTATTGATGTGACGGATGAAGCCGGAGTTGCCGAAGGTTTGTGGGCTTGGGGAGCATGCTTTGCTGATTTCAACAACGATCAATGGCCCGATATCTTTCACGTGAATGGTTTTGATATGGATAGTGAGTTACGCAAACACTTGGGTAGCCCCTATGCTTACATGAAGTTAAAACGTTCAATGCGGGAATTTGAAAACACCCCTAGTCGCTTGTTTATGTCAAACCAGGACGGTACTTTCAGTGAACAGAGTAGCGAGTTGGGTATCACCGATACCTTATCTGGAAGAGGCGTTGCGTGTTTAGATTACGACCGAGATGGCGATGTTGATATTTTAATTAGCAATCATCAAGATCGATTACTGTTATATAAGAATAATGCGTCTTCATCTGCTAACAAAGGGTTCATTCATTTGACCTTGCAAGGACTGGGTAAAAATAGCCAAGCCATAGGTGCAAAAGTATACGTGACAGCAAATGGTATAACCCAATTACAAGAGGTTCGCGCTGGTGGAAGTTTTATATCAAGCTCTCCGTCTGAACTGCATTTCGGTTTAGCTGATGCTAATATTGTCGATGAAATTCGTATTGTTTGGCCGGGGCCCAATATTCCTGAAAGCGTTCACCGCAATATCTCAATTAATAAGTTTTACACCATTAAACAAACCCAAAAGCTTGAAGGTGACAAAGATAGTGCGCCTCTTCAAGCAATGACAATATCTTCTAAAAATACAGATAACATCAGTGAGTAAATCATTCTAGTTCGCTAGCAGTTGTTATTAAAATCAAAGCTTTAAAATAGGAAAAAGTGAATGAGATTAGGTCAGTGTCATAATTTTCATGACTTTAGAAAACTTGCAAAAAAACGTCTACCCAGTCCCATCTTCGATTATATCGATGGCGGTGCTGATGACGAGGTTACTATGCAACGCAATACTCAAGCGTTTAATCAATGTGACCTTATTCCGAACGTTTTATCAGGCGTGCAAGACATCGATATGTCAGTTGAAGTGATGGGAACTAAATTACCTATGCCTGTCTATTGTTCGCCAACGGCTTTACAACGTTTGTTTCACCATCAAGGTGAGCGAGCAGTTGCGGCAGCGGCAGATAAATTTGGAACACTGTTCGGTGTGTCTTCTTTAGGTACTGTTAGCATGGAAGAAATCGCTGAAAAATTTAGCGCCCCTCAAGTCTATCAGTTTTATTTCCACAGAGACCGAGGCTTGAATCGGGTCATGATGGAGCGTGCCAAACAGGCCAATATCAAAATAATGATGCTTACCGTTGATTCAATCACCGGCGGTAATCGGGAAAGAGATTTGCGAACCGGCTTTTCTATTCCATTTCGGCTGAATTTGAAGGGGCTTTGGGAGTTTGCTTCTAAGCCAATGTGGGGAATTAACTACGTTACCCATGAAAAATTTTCTCTACCTCAACTAGACGCGCATATTGATATGAAAGGTGGTGCTAGCTCAATTGGTGGCTACTTTACTGAGATGCTAGATCCTTCTATGAACTGGAAAGATGTAGAGGAAATGGTGGCTTTTTGGGGAGGGGAGTTTTGTCTTAAAGGCATTATGAGTGTAGAAGATGCGCGTAAGGCGGTTGATATCGGTTGTACAGGTATCGTGGTGTCGAATCACGGTGGCAGGCAACTTGATGGCTCTAGAAGCTCTTTCGATCATTTGGCCGAAATAGTTGAAGCTGTAGGCGATAAAATTGATGTGTTATTCGATAGTGGCGTACAGCGTGGAACCCATGTTTTAAAAGCACTTTCTCTTGGCGCTAAGGCAGTTGGTATTGGACGGATGTATCTATATGGGTTAGCTGCCGCAGGACAGCCCGGCGTAGAGCGGGCCTTAGGATTAATGCGTACCGAGATTGAAAGAGATATGCGTTTAATGGGGTGCAAGAATATCCAACAACTAAGTACCAAGAACTTGCGCTTCAGATAAAACTGGGTGTCTCCTAGCAAATTTACAATTTAAAAAGGTGCGAAAATGAGTCGTCGAAATTTTAAGGTTAGATGCTGTAGTCTTGTCGCTATTGTTAGTAGTTGCACTTCCGCTTTCTCCTACGCTGAGTCACTGGAAATCGATGAAAGAATTACGGTAACGGCAACACGTCAGCCGTTAGCAATAACCCAAGTTGACAGTAGCGTTAGTATCATTGATGCAAGTGAGATTGAAGAGGTTGGACACCAACACATTAATCAAATATTCCACACCGTACCCGGTGGTTGGATAAGTCGTGGTAATGGACAAGAGCACTTAACCGCTATTCGTTCACCTGTTTTTACGGGGGCTGGTGGCTGTGGTGCATTCTTATTTGCGCAAGACGGTATTTCTTTAAGAGCTCCGGGGTTTTGTAATGCTAATCAATTGTTCGACGTAAACTCTGAACAAGCCAATAGAATTGAAGTGATTAGAGGGCCAAACAGTGTTTTTTATGGCTCTAATGCAGTGCATGGGCTAATCAATATTATGACTGCCGATGTTGAAAATGTGCAAAATTCAGTTTCTGCAGACGTTGGCGGATATGGTTTCCATCGACTCAAAGGCACGTTTAGTCAAGGCACATCAGAGGCGGGTTTTGCACTACTGGCGAATATTACGGATGATGACGGTTATCAAAATGACAGTGGCTTTAATCAGCAGAAAGTGGATCTTATTCATCAGCAATCTGTGGGGCGTTGGCAGGTTAAAAATGTAGTGAGTTATGCCAATCTAGATCAAGAAACCGCTGGTTTTATTCAAGGTGAGTTGAGTTACAAAGACGATGCTATGCGACGGGTGAATTTGAATCCAGAAGCTTTTCGAGAATCTAAGAGCTTTCGCGCTCACAGTCAGTGGCAAACAGAATTAGAACAAGGGGTTTTCAAACTGACGCCTTATGTTCGTTGGACTGATATGCGTTTTCTACAACATTATTTACCTTGGCAAGCTCTGGAAGAAAATAGTCAACAAAGTATTGGTGTTCAGGGCCAATATGAAAAACACTTTACAGGTGTAGAATTCATTTCAGGGATCGATGTCGATCTTACTAATGGCGAGTTAACGGAGTTTCAAGCTGACGATTTTTCGCCAACGATCCCCCAAGGTCTTCATTATGATTATGATGTAGACGCTACGCTTATCTCACCTTTTGTGCATACAAAATGGCGTATTGCTGAAAATACACAACTGAGTGTTGGCGCGCGCTTTGATATGACAAAGTACGACTACGATAATCACTTAACCGATGGTGATGTATGTGAAGTAGACGTAGAAAACTGTCGTTTTACCCGTCCTTCTGATCAAACTGTTGATTTTGAACAGTGGTCTTGGCGAGTAGGTTTATTGCATTCAATCACGCCTAATCAAACTATCTTTTCTAACTTAAGCAGTGGTTTTAGAGCGCCTCAAACTACAGAATTATTTCGTTTACAAAGCGGCCAAGAAATTGCCAATTTAGAGGCAGAAGAAGTGCTCTCAGTGGAGTTAGGTTGGAAAGCGTCGTGGCAAGGGTTTCAGGCAGAAGCAGTTGCCTATCAAATGGAAAAAGAAAATGTGATTTTCCAAGACACCCAAAGACAAAATATCAGCGAAGGCAAAACAATGCATACAGGATTGGAATTCAATTTCCGAGCAGCCTTGGCTGATAATGTTCAACTTGATGGCAATTTAGGCTGGGGGCGACATACTTATAAATCTGATTTGACCTTGTCAAATATCAATATTGAAGGAAATTACATTGATACGGCACCCAAAGTGTTGGCAGGAGCGAGAATACACTGGCAAGCAATGGCGTCGTTGAACTTCCGTTTAGAATGGACTCATATGGATGAATATTACCTCGATCCAGAAAACACCGCCACTTACGCTGGCCATGATTTGTTTAACCTACATTCAAGCTGGCAGATGAATGACAATATAAGTTTGGCATTGCGATTGAATAATCTTACTGATCGTGATTACGCAGAACGTGCAGATATCGCATTTGGCAATTATCGATATTTTGTTGGATTACCAAGAACCTTGTTCGCTAGCATTACCATTGGTTTGTAACACGGTCTTCAGGCCATGGATTTTCTCGGGGTATTTCTCGGGGCTAAAGCCACCGACTACGGGTATGGGGTTATTTCGATCTTGTAGCATGGTCTTTAGGCCATGGGTTTTTGTCTCGGGGTAAAGCCACCGACTACAGGTTATGGGTTTATCACGGTTTTGTAGCATGGTCTTTAGGCCATGGATTTTTGTCTCGGGGTATTTCTCGAGGCATTTCTCGGGGCTAAAGCACCCGACTACAGGTATGGGTTTATCACGGTTTTGTAGCATGGTTTTTAGGCCATGGGTTTTCTCGAGGCATTTCTCGGGGCATTTCTCGGGGCTAAAGCCACCGACTACAGGCCATGGATTTTTATCTCGGGGCTAAAGCACCCGACTACAGGATTTT
Source organism: Aliiglaciecola sp. 3_MG-2023 (assembly GCF_030548205.1). Taxonomy (GTDB): domain Bacteria; phylum Pseudomonadota; class Gammaproteobacteria; order Enterobacterales; family Alteromonadaceae; genus Aliiglaciecola. Next base: position 80,579 of record NZ_JAUORV010000018.1, read on the forward strand.
TGTATAAAAGTTGTATTTGTAGGGATTCTAATGATAATTTCGTTTCTGGAATAGAAATCACTAGAAAAATTGTATGTACTAGTGATGTTGGGAATCTACAGAGGAATAAAAAAATGGATAATAATGAAAATAGCCCGTATCAAGCGCCGGAGTCTGATCTCACTTCGACCGAGGCACCTTCTGGAGAGTGGGTTTATACTGGGCCATCAAATAAAGCTGTTGGCGATGGAATGACATGGATATCTGAGGGCTTTAGTTTATTTAAACAAGATATAGGAATGTGGATAGTAACAATGATTGTAGGCTTTATTGTTGCAATCGTTATCAATATCATTCCGTTTGTTGGTTCCCTTATTAGTATGTTTTTAACCTATATTTGGGTTGGTGGACTAATGCTGGGTTGTCAGGCTGCCGCAGAAGGCAAACCCTTTGATATTAAATATCTGTTCGCTGGGTTTTCTTATCGCGCTGGCAGGCTGGTGGGACTATCTGCAATTGGCGCCGTTATTAGTATCGTCGTTATGTTTGTTGCTATGGGGTCGGTATACATGGATATCCTTGCAGGAGAAAGTAATCCTGAAATGATGGGTACCCAATTTTGGTTATCATTTTTAGTCGCAATGGCATTAATGTTACCAATGGTCATGGCGGTGTGGTTCGCCCCTGCTTTAATCGTTTTACAAGATATGCCGGTTTTCGCAGCAATGAAAGCGAGCTTTATCGGCTGCTTTAAAAACGTGATGCCATTCTTAGTTTACGGCATAGTGATGTTAGTGCTGTATATTTTAGGTGCAATACCGCTGGCGCTAGGATTGTTGGTTGTTATTCCTTTGTTGTTTACATCCATGTATGTTTCTTATCGTTCAATCTATCTAAGTAAAGCGGTTTAAGTCACTAGTTATCATTGGATTCACTAGCAGCTAGTGAATCCAATGTTTAATATTAAGACAGGTAAGCCCCCATTGAAGCGATGAAAATGAGCATTAAATGAGGCGCTAAAACTGTCGGCGTCAAAGCATTGGTTAGGTAACTAGCCGCTAATTTCGTGCTGCTAGGACGATTAACTTCCCACAAACTATTATATTGCATGCCATCGTCTTGAATTGGATTCAACAAACCTTTTTCAACGATTAACAGACGATCCGATATTCTGCCTTGAAACGTTTTCCAAATGCCGTCCAACATCCAAAATACACCACATAGCAATGGGATGATAAAGTCTAGTTGTACATGCAAGACTAAAAAACTGCATATCACTCCACTAAACACCTTAATCAATAAAGAAAACTTCTCATAGCTGTCGTACTGATACTGTAATGTTGTCCATTCTTGATGAAGGGCGTTAGGTGTCATTGTATTCAACGTTCTTTCCTTATTATGAATGGGTAAAGTCAATGGTTTGACTGTTAGATATCAGTATTGCAGACAAAAAAACGGCTCACAAGGAAGCGTTGTATATTTAGAGTGCTACCCTTCATTTAAATGCGTAAATCAAATCTTTTCAATTAGACCTAATCTTAATTCTGATAGTCAGTTTAGGAGATTGAAAACTGTCTTTATATACAGCTTTTGTGTTAATATTATTACCATTGAAGGATTCAATTTGAGACATGGAAATGCACAATCTAAAAACTATTTTGGTGATAGCAACTGCCTGTTTTATAGGCTTGATTGTTGTGCCGTATGCGCAAGTTATTTATTCAGGAGATCCAAATTTGAACACTGAAATGGTCAAAGGCAAGTTCGAAGTCACCATGCAACCACAAACCGACGTAGACTTTTCAATGGGCAGAATGACCTTGGATAAAACTTACTATGGCAAGCTTGAAGGCAAATCGACAGGTCAAATGCTAAGCCATATGACAGAAGTGAAGGGATCTGCTGGTTATGTGGCAATGGAATCGTTCACTGGCACCCTTGAGGGCAAGGCGGGTGGTTTTGTTTTATTGCACAAAGGTGTTATGAACAAAGGCGAGCAGTCTTTAGAGATTATAGTTGTTCCAGACTCTGGCAGTGGTGACTTGTCAGGTATAATAGGCACAATGAATATTGAAATTGAAGACGGCCAGCATTTTTATATTTTTGATTACAAATTGCCTTAGTGATTTAAAGGGCTGTTGAAAGAGTCTCATTCAATACAATAAAGTGGCACACCCAGCCGCGACGTTCTAATCCTTAATTTCTATTTAAGTAAAATAATAAAGTGAATTGACTTGATTGTTTTACTTGCATTTATATATAAGCAGTTATATAAATGTTTATATAGAGAGGTTTGTATGAACGAAGATTTTTTAAATGAATTAGGTGAGCTAGCATTAGGCAGTCGTTTAAAGCGGGTCAGCGAAAGAATGATGGCTGATGCCGCGGCGGTTTATCAGCATTTTAATATGAATATCCAGCCCAAGTGGTTCACATTGCTGGCTTTATTAGACAAAAAACAACAGGTAAGTGTGGTTGAAGCCGCCAATTTATTGGGCTTAACTCAACCTGCTCTGAGTCAATTTAGTCGACAACTGGCATCTAAAAAACTCATTAACATTACCCTAGACAGCGAGGATTCAAGAAAAAGAATACTTAGCTTGTCACTTTTAGGCCGCCAAAAAGTAGAAGAAATGCGTCCAGTGTGGGTGGCTGTTGATAAAGCGGCTAAAGATCTATGTGCAGAATTTGAAAATCACTTTTATGGCTCATTACAAACTTTCGAGAAAGCTCTTAAAGAGCGTTCATTGCTTGAGCGTAGTAAAGATCATTTCGAACAATTAAATTCCTTAGAAAATACCAATATTGTGGATACTGACATGAGAACAAGCCCCCTCACCTTTCTAGAGTTTGAACCTGAATTAGCGCCATTCTTTGAGCAAATTAACCGTCAGTGGATTGAAAAAATGTTTGTTCTCGAGGACGTCGACAAACTCGTTTTAGGTCAGCCTCAGGAATACATTATCGATAAAGGTGGCAAGATTTGGTTTGCTAAGCATGCACAATTAGGAGTTGTTGGCGCTTGCGCATTATTGAATAAAGGGGATGGTGCATTCGAGTTGACCAAAATGGGCGTATTAGAGAATGCACGTGGCTTAAAAGTAGGTGAGAAACTTTTACAGCACGTGATTGCCCAAGCGCAATTGCTAGCAGTGGACTGTTTGTTTTTATTGACCAATGGAAAATGTGAAGCCGCTATTCATCTCTATGAAAAAAATGGTTTTCAGCATGACCGCGAAATTATGGAAAAGTATGGGAAAAGTTATCAAAGGTGCGATGTGGCGATGCGCTGGGTTGGCACATCGCCAGAGTCAAGTTAATCCTATCTAAGCCAAATTTTACTTAATTATAGAGTTTCACACCACTGTGCTAGCTCTGTACTTACGGGCTTATTGTGTTCGGCTAAAAACGCTAAATAGGTTTTTGCATCACGATTGATGATACGCTCAATTGGAAAGCCAATGGATTGTGCATGGGTAATACATTGTTCATAGTTGCCTAAATTGTAGGCAATGTGCGCATCACTTGAAAACACTACTTTCCAGTCGTGTTTATCCACTAATTCCAATATGCGAATACAGTTAGGTTCACTGCCTTGGCGAGATTGAATAAAAGAGCTGTTATTTATCTCAGGCACCACATTATGCTCTTTAGCCGCTAGGATCACCGCCTCATAATCTAGAGGGAAATTTGGATTACCAGGATGGCCAATGATCTGACAATCTCCCGATGCTATGGTGTTAATTACAGCTTGAGTGTTAACGGCTTGCGTTCCAGGGGGAAAGACTGGTTCATGAAAGCTAGCAATCACAAAGTCTAAAAATGGTTTCATTCCTTCTGGCACATCTAAACCTCCCTCTGGCGGTAATATATTGGCTTCGATTCCTTTTAAACACGCCACTCCATCAATTATTCTGGGGATAACGTTACGATTACCAAAATGCCAAGGATGAGGAGAATCGGGCATTTGCGGGCCATGATCCGTTAGTGAAAACATTTGCATCCCTTTTCTTTTCGCTTCAACAAAATACTCATTGACTGTGCTGTAAGCATGAGTGCTGGCGATGGTGTGAGAGTGGGTGTCTACAAGTATTTTCATACGGGTTCGTTTCCTTTAGAAATTTGACGGCATAAATGTTACCGATTAGGGAGTTGAGAATGTGATCTAAGTTGCCCATGGGGTAGTTAACGTTAGAGCAAGTTTATAACTTATTTATATTGCGCCTCCATGACAGGATTTGATTCATAGGAGCTTTGGCCAATGCAAGAGGTGTGTTGCAAAACTATACACAAACAGTATATCAATTTATGCTAGTTTGGTGAATCAAAGAACAAAAAATCAACTTGATAAACACGAAAATATTCAATCATGCAGTTCGTAACTGGTTTTAATACGAACACAACAGTGACGGAGATCTAAATGGATAAATTCATGGCCGCAGCCATTGATGAAGCAATCAAAGGCAAACAAGAGGGGGGGATCCCCATAGGTTCTGTCATTGTTTATCAAAATAAAATAATCGGCAGAGGACATAATCGCAGGGTGCAATCAGGCAGCCCCATTTTACATGGTGAAATGGATGCCTTTGAAAATGCGGGTCGACAAAGCGCTAGTGTTTACCGTGAATGTGTTTTGTACACAACTTTATCGCCATGCTCAATGTGTTCGGGTGCCATTTTATTGTATGAAATCCCGAAAATTGTAATAGGTGAAAATCAGACCTTTATGGGGGAAGAGCAATTACTTCAAAGTAGAGGGGTCGAACTAGAGGTTCTTCAAGAGCCCAAATGTATTCAACTTATGGATCAATTCATAACTGAGTCTCCTGAATTATGGAATGAAGATATAGGTACTGATTAGTAATTATAATTGACCAATAGTATTTTATATTTAACCTGATGTTAAATATATTTGACATGGGGTTTGTTTGAGTATACATTTTATCCAATTAGTCTTGGAGAAAAATGTATGGATATGTCATTTAAAGAAAAAAGTCATTGGATTTCCTTAGTTAGCACAGTCTGCATATTTGGTTATTACTTTTACAATATCGTTATGCTTGAAGGTGTTCCTGCCGAGGAAGCAAAAGACGTTGCAAAAACTCTACTCTTACAGGCAATTGTTTTGAGTATTTTAGTCGAGGCAGTGTTGCACGGCATGTTGGCAGCCACTAATCATAAAGCCGCCGAAATGGGAGCCGATGAAAGAGATAAACTGTTTGAGTATCGCGGTAATCAGGTTGGTTATACTATTTTAGTGCTCGGGGTTGTTATCACCCTCGGGAGAATTATTACCCTAGAATATAACCCTGAACTGTCGAATTTCTATCCGTCCAGGCAAATTCCGCTGTTAACGGCGCATATATTGATGTTTAGTTTTATTTTGTCAGAGGTCGCTCGATTTTCTGTCACGTTATTTAATTATCGTAGAGGATATTAAGGTGGCAGGTATACCCATAGTTAATCGTATACGTGAAAAGCGCTTCTTTGCAGATGAAATGACCCAACAAGCGTTGGCCGACAAAGTGGGAGTAACCAGACAAACCATCATGGCCATTGAAAAAGGTAAGTACTCCCCTTCGTTAGAGGTGGCCTTTAAAATGGCCGAAGTGTTTGAATGTCACCTTGAAGATATTTTTCAATATCAACCTGAATAAATTAGTACCATTTTAGAACATCAGCAAAGTATAATACTGCCTATTAACAATGAATTTAAGTTGTTTGAGCAATATTAGAAATGGGGCAATTCCTTTTGAATTGCCCCATTTTTTCAAATATTGGCAAACTTCGGAGTAGATAAATGAGCAAGCCCGATAATTGGACAATTGAAGACGCAGAGAAGTTATATGGCGTTAAGCGCTGGAGCGGCGATTATTTTGAGATTGGTCCAAACGGAAATTTGCACGTTACACCTGATGTAACCAATGCTGAAATGCGCATAGATTTTAAAGATGTAATTGAAGAAATCAAAGAAGAAGGTATTCAGTTTCCTGTGGTGCTTCGATTCCATGACATTCTGCGCTCACAAGTTGCACTATTAAATGAAACTTTCATCAGAACCATAAAAAATGCTGACTACGAAGGACAGTATCGTGGTGTTTACCCGGTGAAAGTGAACCAGATGCGCGAAGTGGTTGAAGAAATTGTCGATGCGGGCAGTAAATACGCTTATGGTTTAGAAGCCGGCTCTAAAGCGGAATTGCTCACTGTTTTGGCGTACAACACTAACTTAGATTCCCTGACTATTTTGAATGGCTATAAAGATGAAGAGTTTATGCGTCTTTCACTGATGGCCCGTAAGCTGGGACGCAAAATTATTGTCGTCATTGAAAAGTATTCGGAACTTTTATTATTGGTAAAATTAGCCAAAGAACTGGATATTGAGCCTATCATAGGTTTGCGCTCTAAAATGACCGTGAAAGGCCAAGGAAAGTGGGAAGGTTCCGGTGGCGATAGAGCTAAATTCGGATTAACCAATACAGAGATTATTCAAGCTGCCCGTTATCTTGAAGCTCAAAACATGGGACAGTGTTTTAAATTGCTGCATTTCCACATTGGTAGCCAGTTAACCGACATACGTGCGGTGAAAGACGCAATTAGTGAAGGGGCCATGATTTACTCTGAATTGCATCATATGGGCTTCAAACTTGATTATGTGGATGTGGGCGGTGGTCTTGGAATTGACTATGACGGCAGTAAATCCACCAACGATTCCTCACGCAATTATACCATTGGCGAATACGTTGCCGACGTTGTATTTGGAATGAAAGAAGTCTGTGATCTCGAAGGTGTGCCTCACCCAACCCTAGTGACCGAGAGTGGCAGAGCGATTACTGCCCACCATAGTTGTGTTGTTGCCGAAATTGTCGGAGAAATACGCTCCAATAGTGCTGAAATGGAAACGGGTTTTGAAGAACACGAGCATATTCTCGTCACTAATATGCGCGACCAGATACGTTTGTTGGAAACCCAGGAAAACCTCCAAGAAATTTTTAACGACGCATCACAATATAAAGAGCAGGCGGTGTCTGCTTTTAAACTTAGAGTCATTAGCTTTGAGGAATTAGCTAAAATTGAAACCTTGTATTGGCAAATTATGGTGAGTCTGCAAGAGCGTATGCAAACCGCAGATTTTGTACCAGAAGAAATGCAAGAATTGGATTACAACTTATCATCTCAGTATTTGTGTAATTTCTCGGTATTTCAATCGGCAGCAGATACCTGGGCTATTGACCAAGTTCTGCCAATAGTGCCACTGTCTAGAATGAATGAGCGCCCAAATGTAAATTGCTCATTGGTGGATATTACCTGCGACAGTGACGGTAAAATTGACAAGTTTGTGTTAGGTAAAGGGATTTCAGATGTCTTGCCCATGCACAAATTGAACAAAGGTGAAGATTACTATTTGGGTATGTTTCTAACCGGGGCGTATCAGGATGTGATGGGCGATATGCACAATTTATTCGGACGTCTAAATGAAGTGCATATTTTCAGTCATGATGATGATCCCCTCGATTTTTATATCGAAGAAGTGGTGAACGGCTCCTCTGTAGATAATGTGTTATCGATTATGCAATACAATCCTACCTTTATGGCGGCATCGGTTAAGAAGTTAATTGACGCGAAGATTGCTGAAGGAGAAATTAAGCCACGAGAGGGTGTGAAGTGGACAGATTTCTATGAAAACTGCCTGAAAGGTTATACCTATTTAAAAACCTCGTAATACTTCAACAAGGCGGTATTTTGAATGCCGCCTTAAGATTACTCTCCTGTTTGTTTTGCCAGTTGTTGTTTTTGAACAGCATCGTAAGTTTCAAAGTACGCCTGCCAGAATTTGGCGGTAAAACTGTTGATCAGATTTGATTCTGCATTCATCAACATTGCATAACCTACTTCCTGATCGGGTGCGAAAGACACATCGGCACGATAGCCTTTCACCCAACCACCATGATAATTCAACTTGTGACCGTTAAAGTCGTAAATTCGCCAACCCAATCCATAGTGAGCATCTTTTAAAAATCGCCGCCAATCTCGTCTGCGTAATTCACGTTTTGTTTTAATTCTTTCTGCGGTGACGGTTTTCACAATCTCTGGGGAAATAATCTCTGGGTATTCCCCTAACATTGCGCGTACCCAAATGGCCATGTCTTCTATACTGGCATTCACGCCCGCAGCAGGTCCGAAACGGTAATAATCATCTTGTACTTTGGTTTCACGCCATTTAGAACGAGTAATTGCCACATGGGGTTTTGCCCACTTTGGCGAACTCTGTAAACCTTGTCTACCTGTGCTGGCATGGGGCATCTTTAATGGTTTAAAAATGCTCTTACTCAGCTCTTTGCCATAAGTGCTTTTTTGATTAAAGTAATAATCTTCAAGGACACCAAACAAGGCGTTTTGATAGGTATAACATTTCCCCGGAGAACACAGTGGTTCTAACTTTGCCAGTTGTCCTAGAACGCGTTTTAAGGAGTAATTGGCTTCTATTAAATTGTCGTAAGCATTAGGTATATAGCCACTTGACTGACTCAATAAATGCCCAAGGGTAATGGGGTTGGGATCTAAACGATTAAAACCATATTCGGGTACAATTTCCAGTATGGGGGTTTGCCAAGTGAACTGTTTTTCAGCGACTTTTTTGGCCATCAATATACCAGCGAATGTTTTCGACACAGAAGCCAATCTGAAAACCGTATCGCCGTCGATTTTCTCACCAAAATTTTCTGTTAAGCCATAGCTAATTACTTTGGCTGGTTCGCCTTTACGTACAAAAACTAGAATATAACCAGGCACATTATGCTTCATAGCTTGTGCTTGGGTTTTTGAGGCAAAGTCGTACAACCAACTATCTTCCTTTGCAAAAGCAGAGGGGCAGGTAAATACGGTAAACCAAAAAAGGACAATTAAAGTTAAGCTTCTCATCCCTATAAGGATACTAGGTGAAGGAAGGCGAAACAACAGACAAATCCATTCACAAGATTGATGAACCAAAAATATATCAGTTCCGTTTTCAGCGCGTGTTATTCAACTTTTGCAGGTACACTTGGGATATATAAGGTAAAAGTGGCGGTTATGGATACAATTCAAATATATCAACAAGCGCGTAAATCACGTGATCCTCGTTTTGACGGTCAATTTTATGTTGCTGTAAAAAGTACCGGGATATTTTGTCGACCAATCTGTCCCGCACCTTCACCGAAAGAAGAAAATGTTGAATATTACCAACTTGCACCGCTGGCCATGCAAGCTGGTTTTCGGCCTTGTTTACGCTGTCGACCTGATAGTGCGCCAGGTTCCTGTGCATGGAAGGGCACTACCACTACACTTGAGCGGGGTATTAAATTGCTGCGTGCTCACCCAGAGTTAACGGTGTTGGACATTTGTGGCAAACTAGGCGTAAGTGATCGCTATTTGCGTGAGCTTTTTCAGCAAAAACTCGGAATATCACCGAAAAAGTTTCGTTTGTTTGATCAGTTGTTGATAGCTAAAAATCTGCTGCATAATAGTGAGTTAAGTATCGAAGATGTTGCAATTGCCAGTGGCTTCTCCAGTGCTCGTCGATTACAAGCTCACATGCACGCTACTTTGCAGCTTACGCCAACACAAATCCGCAAAAATGGGCGTACCAAACCGTTTTCTTTGAATAAGAGTGAGGCTGCTTCACTGCACATTCAGCTGGCTTATCGAGCGCCCTATAACTGGACGCATTTAAGGGACTTTCTAAAATTACGTGCCATTGCTGGTATCGAAACAGTGACAGAAAATAGTTATACAAGGAGTTTAACTTACGGTACAGCAACGGGAGTATTTACTGCCACACATAACTCAAATAGGCATTGTTTCGATATTGAACTGAGTATCAGTGATTTAAGTTGTTTCCAAGGTGTTGTGCTGCAAATCCGCCGTTTATTGGATTTAGATTGCGATCCTCAGGTCATTTATTCACGTTTACTCGCAACAGGTTTACCGCAAAACGTGATTGCTTCAGGAATACGCATTCCCGGAGTTTGGAGCGTTTTTGAGGCCAGTTGCCGTGCGGTTTTGGGCCAGCAAATTTCAGTTAAAGCGGCGGTGAATTTGGTTTCTCAATTAGCTCAAGAACTGGGTGGAACGTATAACCAACTGCGTCTTTTTCCGACCCCAGAGGCTATAGCAGAGTCAGATTTGAGCTTTCTCAAAATGCCCGACAAGCGCCGGCAATGTCTGCGAGACTTAGCTACGTTTTATAGTCAAAAAGGTGAGTGGCAAGATATGCAAAGCATTAAAGGCATTGGCCCTTGGACTGTGGCGTATGCCGAGATGCGTGGGCTATCTAATCCGGACATCTGGTTAGATTCTGACTTGATAATTAAAAAGCAAATTCAACAACATTCATTAACACCCCAAGACGCCGCACCTTGGAGAAGCTATCTTACTTTTCAATTATGGAATATGGCATGAATAATATCAGTGATTTATATTACAGTTACTTAGACACACCCATTGGGCAAATAGAAGTGTGCGCCAATAACAGCAATATTGTTTCCATATATTTTTCTGATCTTAAGCAAGATTTTTATCAGGGCAATCCCGTTACAACGGAAGCTGTTACTCAATTGAAAGCCTATTTTAAAAGACAGTTAACAGGCTTTGAGTTGCCCTTGAGCGCCAAGGGGACAGATTTTCAACGTCAAGTGTGGCAGGCATTAGCCACTATTCCCTATGGCGCGACATGCAGTTATGCCGATATAGCCAATACATTACAAAACCCTAAAGCCGTGCGCGCGGTTGGGGCGGCGAACGGCAAAAATCCACTTTCTATTGTTATCCCTTGCCATCGTGTTATTGGCAAAAATGGCACCCTCACAGGTTATGCTGGGGGCTTAGCGCGAAAATCATGGTTGTTAGATTTTGAACAGCGCTCCTAATCTCAGTAGTTCAAGGAAAGGTAAATGAAACAATGCGATTGAAAGACATTTTTGAACTCGTACTTTTGGGGGCGCTTTGGGGCTCTTCATTTTTATATATGCGTTCTGCAACGCCAGAGTTTGGCGCGTTTGCCCTCGTGGCGGTGCGGACGGGGATCGCGGCATTGTGTTTACTTCCCATACTATTTTTGCGTAAAAAAGCCTTTGTGGTTAAGCAATATTGGCGACCAATTTTATTTGTAGGCCTGGTCAATACTGCCATTCCTTTCGTTATGTTTAGTTATAGTACGGTGTTGTTGGGTGCAGGTATGGCTTCTATTCTAAATGCTACCGCTCCTATGTTCGGTGCCATAGTTGCGTTTTTGTGGCTTAAGGAGAGATTAAACGAACTGGCGGTGTTTGGATTGTTTATCGGTTTTAGCGGTGTCGTGGTCATCAGTTTAGTTCGTACCGGGGTTGAATTGCACATGTCTATCTTGCCTATTTTAGCGGCGTTAGGCTCAACCTTTGCCTATGGAATAGCCGTCTGTTATACCAAAAAACACCTTACTGGTATTAATACTCTTGCTATCGCCACTGGCAGTCAGGTATTCGCTACCCTAGCTTTAATTCCCTTTGCTGTGGTGCTTTGGCCGCAACAAATGCCTTCTACCCATGCTTGGCTACAAGTAGTCGTTTTGGGAGTGGCTTGTACTGGTTTTGCCTATATTTTGTATTTTAGATTAATTGCCAATATAGGGGCATCAAAAGCCATTACCGTTGCTTATTTAGTGCCGGTTTTTGGCGTACTTTGGGGCGCACTGTTTTTACAAGAAGTAGTAACGCTAGGAATGCTGCTGGGAGCGGGATTAATTTTGCTTGGTGTGAGCTTAACAACGGGCGTTATCAAATTTAAATTAAAACTGGCCTAGGTTTAGTTAAACGAATAGTAAGTACTCACACTTACTACTCGGATTTTGATAGCTGCATTCTCACAATGTTACGCCCATCTCGTTTGGCTTGATATAAAGCGTCGTCGGCGTAGCCTACCACTTCGGTTAAAGGACGTTGGGTATCGGTATGTGAAACGCCGAAACTAGCGGTAACTTGAAGTGAAGCGGAACCCGTAGAAGCAGTCATTTGCGACATATATTCACGTAGCTTCTGAGCAACTTCGTAGGCCTGTTCAGGGCTGGTATCAGGTAATAAAAGTAAAAATTCTTCACCTCCCCATCGGCCTACAACATCACCATGACGCAAATGGTTATTCAACATATTAGCAATTTGTTTAAGAACGTTGTCGCCTGCATTATGGCCATGGGTGTCGTTGACAGCTTTAAAGTGATCAATGTCAATCAAGATAAGCCCTACCTGTAGTCCTTTATCCAGCATTTCGGCATAACGCAACTCAACTTTATTGCGGTTAGGTAAACGGGTTAGCGGATCTGTCTGGAAATTTTTCTGCATGTCTTGCTTGAAGTAATAAAGCAAGTGATAGATGAGCATGAATAATGCGAATATGATCACTAATAAGGTTACGACACTGATGATGAAACTACGACTGATTTCGGTTTGTCTGTCTTGTAGGGGAGTTAATAAGTACATTGTCCAACCGAATGGATCAACTTTAACTTCAGCAATGAGCGCATCCATCCCTGACGTCTTTACCAATAAATTGTTCAAAGAACCTTCGGGTAGACTGTCTACATCTATATCTTGATACCAATCTAAGCTTTCTAAGGTTTTGAATGTCGCATTTTCAACGATTAAATCGGGATCGGAAGATAGGGCAATATTGTTGTCTTGATCAACAAAAATGAAATCATAGCCATACTGGCGTTTATACTGGTCGAAGATATCTACAAAGCTATCAAGGCTCTTACTCGTTCCAAAAAATCCTAGAAACTCTCCTTTGCTATCATATATTTTTAAATCAATATAAAAGTGCGGATCTTGCCATTGGCCGATATCTGCGATTGCGTCCTTAGGGACTTCTTTGTAACGAAAATACCAATCAACTTCTCCTTCAACGAGTGCCAATTGAGATCCATCTGAATTATACTGAATACGACTGCTTTCACTGGCAATAAAGAATTCCATATTGAACTCATTTTCTAGCCTTTCGAGCATCGAAAACATCGCGCTTTCGTCGATCTCCTTATTTTTCATTAAATTTTGTAATTCTTTGGCCTTGCCTAAGGTTTTCGACACATGCAAAGGTTCTAATAAGTGATCAATGATGAGAGTGATGGCGGGGGAAATGGATTGTTGTTGGGCTCTGCTTTGCTCAGCCACAATTTTAGACGCAGTGAAGTGCACAAGGGTCACAATAGAGATAACCACTACAGCAAATAAAATTAGTATACTACGGTGTAAAGTTCTAAAGGCGTTCAACGAAATCCACTTTCCATTTAATAATCTCAAGACGCTATCTTAACGATAAGCGGCTTATACTTCTACGAATAAAATTAGAACACAATTTAGTCAGACAAATAATATATGCTTTGAATGATATTACTAGACCTTTTTGTGAGCTTAGTTAGAATAAATAGAATTTTATGATTTAAGGATTCTCTATGACGTTTTCAGTAGTTGTGCTGGCTGCAGGCAAGGGCACACGAATGAAGTCTAAATTACCCAAAGTACTTCACCCCATCGCAGATAAACCTATGGTGCAACATATTATTGATACTGTGAACACCTTAGGGGCTGAAAACATTCATTTAATCTATGGTCATGGTGGCGAGCAACTGCAAAATGCATTGGCTCATAATCAACTTAATTGGTGTTTACAAGCCGAACAATTGGGCACCGGCCATGCGGTTCAACAAGCCGTGCCTTATATTAACGATGACGAGGATGTGCTTATTTTGGTGGGAGATGCGCCTTTAATAAAAGCACAAACTTTGCAGCAGCTTATTGATGTTAAGCAACAATCTGATCTTGCATTATTAACCGTTGAATTAGCCGATCCTACAGGAATGGGACGCATTGTTCGGGATGGCGAAAACGTAAAAGCAATTGTAGAGCACAAAGATGCCACAGATGCACAACGGCAAATAAAAGAAATTAATACCGGTATGATGATTATGGGCGGAGCTGACCTGAAACGTTGGTTGTCTGCGCTAAATAGCGACAATGCTCAGGGGGAATTTTATCTTACCGACGTGATTGAAATGGCAGCCAATGAAGGAAAAGTGATTAAAGCATCCCATCCCAGCAGTTCAGTGGAAGTTGAAGGGATTAATAACCGCAAACAATTAGCCATGATTGAAAGAGCGTATCAACTAGAAACCGCTGAAAACTTGCTAATGGAAGGCCTGTATATTTTAGATCCCCATCGTTTTGATTTACGCGGTGAATTGTCGTTTGGCGTAGATTGCAGCATAGATATCAATGTGATTGTAAAAGGAAAGGTTATTTTAGGGAACAATGTGAAAATTGGACCCAACTGTATCCTAATTGACTGTCAAATAGGCGATGATACCGTTATCGAAGCAAACTCTATTATTGAACAAGCCGAAGTGCATAACGGGTGTAGTGTTGGTCCTTATGGTCGGTTAAGACCTGGAGCGGTGATGCATGACAAATCTAAAGTTGGCAATTTCGTAGAGATGAAAAAAACCGTGTTGGGTAAAGGTTCCAAAGCCAATCACTTAACCTATTTAGGCGATACATTAGTCGGTGAAGGGGCGAATATTGGTGCAGGTACCATAACCTGTAACTATGACGGCGTGAACAAATCCAAAACCACCATCGGTGATGGCGCATTTATTGGTTCTAACAGTGCCCTAGTTGCGCCTGTCACAATCGGTAAAATGGCCACGGTTGGTGCAGGTTCAACGGTAAGCAACAATGTAGACGATCATGAACTGGCCATAGCGCGTAGCAAGCAGCGCAATATTCAGGGTTGGAAACGACCGACTAAAAAATCCTAATGGATTCGTAATTAATGTTTTAAAAGCAATGCTTATATTATCTATTGCTAACTAAACAGTTAGAAGTGCTAAGCTTAGGCAATCGCCAAGTATTTAAAGGCCTTGAAGGAGGTCTTTAAAGCAAATAATTGGAAATAAATTCGAATATGTTTGAAAAACTCATTTCTAAATTGTTTAAGCGCACTGCGCCTAAACCTAAACTTAAGCCAACAACCAGTCCGTCCTTAGCCAGTAAACCGCTAGCCAAAGGGGTTCCAGCAGTGACTTCGGCAAAGCCCGAGCCAGGGGAAAGTTCAAAACAGACTAGCCTTGCAGAAGCCAATGTGTCAGACATTCCACTCCCTGCAAAAAGTATTAAGATCAGCGTTACCTCATTTAATCGTTTGGAGTTTTTGTTTTACGATTATTTATTAGGGCCCTCTGCAACTACAACAACTTTAAACCCCTTGGAGCAATACATACTGACCCGGGTAAATCACGCTCTTAAAAGTCCGCAAGATGTGCTGACTCACTTTCCTGTTTTACCCCAGTCTGTATTAACGCTAACTAATTTATTAAATGATCCTGACTTTAATTTAACTGAATTCATCAAAGTGATTGAACAAGAACCCAGTATTGCCAGTGAACTGATGAAAAAGGCTAATAGCCCTGCTTATAAACGTGGAGACAATGAAATCACCGATCTACAAAAAGCGTTTATGTTGATGGGGGCTAAAGATATAAAAGAGTTTGTTTTAAATGGTTTTGTGAAAAAGTTATGTCATCAAAAGCCGGTATATTTTAAAGCATTTGGAGAAAAAGTTTGGTTGCACAGTCAAGAGGTTGCAGTGCTTGCAAAGTCTCTAGCCAAAGCTCGCAATTTAAATGCCGATGCAGCTTATATTATTGGTTTGATGCATGATTTGGGCAAAATCGTAATTTTTCAATTTATGGTGGAGGCTTTTCAAAAGAGTCACCCCGACTTCAAGCAAGATTCACTGGTGTTTAAGAAATTTCTGAGTCAGCGCTCAATGTTGCTTAGTGTGGAGCTTATGAAAATATGGGAAATGCCATCATTAATCATTGATGTGGTAAAAGACCAGACTATCTCTATAACCAACATCTCAGAGTTATCACCGCTTTCTGCAACACTTTTTGAAGCCAACCTTATGAGTGAGATCAGTCTCACCTTCCAAGCAGGTGATTACGATGAAGTAGCGTTAGAAGAAATGCTTGCAGAAGCATTATTGAGTGACCAAGCTAAAGACCTGCTCAGACATAACTTAGATATTTCCCCGTCTGTTGAAACTTAATGTGAAAATATCCAATAATTGTTATCTATCCCGGGTTAAATAACTTCTTAAAATCTCGGCTTCAATATCACCCACAGTAGGCTGATTATCTGGTGAACTTTCCATAAACATGGGGTTGTCAGTTTGAGAACCAAATATGGCTTCTACACCAGTAACACTAGAGGATTCTGATGCTAATGGTATATCTAAGCGTTGTTGTCGACGTTGTAATTCGTTCATTATTCTCTCTCGTTCCGCTTGTTCTCGTCTGCGTCTGCGAGCTTGCTCTTCTTGTATCTGACGTTGACGTGCTCGTTCATTCCAATAGCTAGCTCCCCCCCCAATGAGTCGATTTCCTAGCCAACCCACAGCTAAACCGGCAAGCAGACCAACCCCAAAGCCAATTGGACCACCTATGGCGGTGCCAATTGCTGCTCCAGCCCAAGCTGAACTGCCACCAATCACAGCTGCACGGCCTGTTCGAACCACAATCTCAGTGGCAGAGTTTTCTCTTCCATCGGTGGCAATATTGTAGGTTTCCATAACCGCATCTATTACCCCAGGCACAGCACGAGCACCTAATCGTGCAGCAACAGCTTTGGCCGAGGTAGCTTCTAGCCCCTCGGTTATTATCATTTGACCGGCTCTGGTACGCATGTAATGTTCACCAACTTCTGAAGCCGCGCCTGCGCCTCCCTCCAATAAGCCTAATTTGATTAAATGTGCTCGATAAGCAGGGTCATTTAAATTTGCTTGGTCATTCAATAGGTAATCTGCACCCACACCGATGGCAATTCCCAACCCAGCCGATCTAGGCGCTTGTCGCAACGCAGTTGTACGCCTTGCTTGTTGCCAGTCTCCGGCTGAAAATTGCGCATCAGGCAGGTTAGCTTGTTGTATTCTTCGCATTTCTTCAATTGCTTGAGCGGTACTGGTATCAATACCTGCTCGCATATCTGTTGGAGTTCTATTGGGTAAGGTATCTAAAAAGCTTTCATACCATCTAATGGTGTTCGTGTTGAAATTAGGTATGGCAACAGCTCTTGATGCTGCCTGTTGTCCAATTTGTTGAATCAGGTTGTCGAACTGCGCTGGTGTGATTCGTCCGTTTTGCCTAGCTAGGTAGAGTTCAGCACCATTTCGTAAGGGGGGCGAACTATCGTTTAAGTCAATTGGCGTGTTAAAACGGGTTGCTTTATAGATTGTTCTCATCGGTTCTAAATTCCAATTGGGTGATCTAGAAACTGTCCCTGAGTTGGTAAAGTCGGAACCTGTAGGGTTATTAAGTAGTGCTCTGTATTCGGCTAGATGATTTTCAGGTATCGCCAAACCTAATCCGTCACTCACTTGAGATAAAGTCATGTCAGGACGATAGGTACTAGCAAATCGCTGAAATTTTCTGGCGTCAGTATTCAGAATATCTTTGTGGCCACTTAGATAAGTCTTGAACCGGGTTCTAGCGCTTGGGCTGCTATAACTGGCTGTACCAGGGCGTGTTACTTTCACGGATAAATCTTGAAATGGTGAGCCCGAAGTCACTCGTATATCAGCAATTGGCACATTGCCCCGGGTAGCTCTAAATGGACGTAGCGGATCTCCCGACCATGTTCTGCCCGCATTGTTGTAGTTGCTACCGGTTAAGCCTCTATTTAAATCTGATGGTGTAAATGCCTCACCTATATCTCCTGCTCTAACGTTAACATTTCGGTAGGGGAGTGTCTGCTGTATAGCGCTGGCGCGAGGATCTATTAAGGAATAACCTCCGCTGTACGGGCGAATTCTGTCTTCATTACGATAGTTAATAGGAGAGGTCGGTCCAACTGGACTAGTATCATTTTCCCCCGAATATAGGCGTATAGCCTCTGATTCTTCACGTATCAGGGCGGCCTCAGAAGCTCGTAGTCTGGCCACATATTCAGCTTCAGACATAATAGGAATATCGATGTCGGACAAATGATCCTGAAACTGTTGCTCTGACATAATTGGATCTGGAAAAGAGCGGTTTGGTGTACCAATAACGGATTCCGGATGTATGGAGATAATAAGGGCTACGCCATTATTATCTTTCAACATATAGAATTTTTCTGGTGTTGTTGAGGTGGCTGTTGTCATCCACAAATGTCCATATTCAACCCGCTTGGTTCGTTCGGCTTTCAAACGTCTTCGAAAAGTTTGATAAGCTGAAGTTTCCGGTAGGCTTACATTGCCATTACTAGCAAACCATTGCTCAACTCTAATCGATTCTACATTTAGCGTGTCGTTGCGCATTTCCTCTACGTTGTAATCATCTGGGTTGAAGCTAAATTCATTTTCAGCAGGTTCACAAATTTCATCACCAGAGTATTGTTCAATAGATTGTTCACTAAACAAGGAAGCTCCATCAGCTTCAGATGTTTGATTTACAGATTGAGCAAGGGACTGTGATTGCATGGAGGGTTCCAGTTCACAGATATCCTCTTCCGGGGTTCTTTGAATTTGCTTAGTACTGGATTTTTGTTGGGTATGGGTAATTTCGTGAGCCATTAGCCCTATATCGCTAGAACTTTGTTTTGATCCAAGAAAGATATGATTACCCAAGGTAAATGCTTTGGCGTTTAGATCCTTTGCTGCTTTGTTTGAGGCTGAATTTTGGTGTACTCGGATTTGTGATAAATCATTGCTTAGAACTCGAGAAACTGGATGTTTGATGTCGTCAGAGACAGGACTGCCTTGATCGGGGTTTTTAACTATATTCTCAACTTGCTTAGTGATTTTGGGCTGGGATGAATTACTTCGCTGTTTTGTTCTTATCACTTGTGGATAGTGATCTGTGGATAAATTTACTTGAGAAGCGCGCTTGTTGGAATAACTAGGCTGATGCAAAACACTTCGTGCTACGGCGTCAGCCTCTTTTTCTAGAGAACTATTTGGATTTCCTACCTTTATAGTCGACGGTGGATGACCGTCGTTTGACCAGGTATCATTTATATAAGCAAGTTTCTGCCATGTAGGGTTGACCTTTGACGTTTTAAACTTAGGTTCTACCTTTACACTTTTGGATGGGGGTGTTTCATTGCTTCCCTTTGTGTTAGTTTTGCTAGTTGGATAGCTTGTTGTAGACACCTAGAACGATCCTTTTCACTTGTATGGTCCCCAGTACAATTAATTTTAGTCTAAAGCATACTGGTTGTACAAAAAACAGTCAGATTGTGTTCCCTAAACTTTTTCATCCGTTAAAAATACCCATGTATGAAACTAAATACTTGCAATTCGTAATTAATTATCTATTATTTCTTTCGTTTCGAAATTTAATTGCTTTCATCAATGGATATTATCGTGCAAAAACGCAATACCCAACAACGTCGTCGAGCCATCATTGAACGCCTAAATGAACAAGGGGAAGTGGCTGTAGAGGCTTTGTCTAAGTTATTTTCAACCTCAG
This sequence comes from Aliiglaciecola sp. 3_MG-2023, assembly GCF_030548205.1. Lineage (GTDB taxonomy): Bacteria > Pseudomonadota > Gammaproteobacteria > Enterobacterales > Alteromonadaceae > Aliiglaciecola. The sequence goes on from NZ_JAUORV010000018.1 coordinate 100,074, forward strand.
AGGTGACAATTCGAAAGGATTTGTCTGAGCTCGAAAGTAATGGCTTACTGCTTCGAAAGTTTGGTGGTGCTGTGTTATTGCCTTCAGAATCTTCTGAATTAACCAACGAAAATCTTTCGAATCGAAAGAAAGCCATTGCGATTGCCGCTGCAACCCTTATTCAAGACCATAATCGTATTATTATTGATAGCGGAAGCACCACAGCAGCCTTAATACCTCACTTACCTGCTAAAAGGGGCTTAGTCATTATGACTAACTCACTGCAGGTGGCCAATACGTTATTGGAACGGGAAAATGAACCGCAAGTGTTAATGACGGGTGGTACTTGGGATCAGCAGTCTCATTCTTTTCAAGGGCAAATGGCAGAACAAATGCTGCGTGCCTATAATTTCGACCAAGCCTTTTTAGGTGCTGCTGGTTTAGATACCCAAAGAGGGTCAACCACATTTAATGAGTTAACTTCATTGAGTCGTACTATGGCAGAAGTGTCGAAGCAGGTCATCGTCATGGCAGAATCAGAAAAATTGCAGCGTAAAATACCCAATGTGGAATTGCCTTGGTCAAAAATATCGATATTGGTTACCGATGATGGCATCGATGACCAAGCTAAACATCAAATTGAACAGCACGGCGTAAACGTGATTTGCGCTCCAACCCTTGAAACACATTAGGAGAAGATTATGTGTGGGATAGTAGGCGCAATTGCCGAACGCAATGTAGTTGAAATATTGTTAGAAGGACTTAGACGTCTTGAGTATCGTGGATACGATTCTGCTGGTGTCGCTTTGCTAGATGGTAACGGACATTTAACTCGGGAACGTCAAATTGGTAAAGTGCAAGCATTGAGTGACGCCATAAAAGCCAACCCAATAAAAGGTTCTACTGGCATTGCTCATACACGCTGGGCTACCCACGGTGGGGTCACTCAGAAAAATGCTCATCCCCATTTTTCAGACGAACGTATTGCCGTGGTGCACAATGGCATCATCGAAAACTATGAAGATCTGCGCGCCGATTTGCAGAGTAAAGGCTACACCTTTGGTTCAGATACCGACACAGAAACCATTGCCCATACCGTGCATGAAGAACTGAAAAAAGGGAAAGATTTATTGCAAGCAGTGCAAGATTCTGTGAATCAGTTTCACGGTGCTTACGGTACTGTAATTATGGATAAAATGGACGCAGAGCGAGTCATTGTTGCTCGCTCCGGTAGTCCGTTAGTAATTGGTTTAGGCATTGGCGAGAACTTTATCGCATCAGATCAAATGGCTTTGCTACCCGTGACGCGCCGTTTTATGTTTTTGGAAGAAGGCGATGTGGCTGAAATTACTCGCACGTCCGTGAAAGTCTATGCAGCAGATGGTACTTTGGTCGAGCGTGATGTATTCGATTCAGATATTGAACATGATGCCGGTGACAAAGGTGGTTATCGCCATTACATGCTCAAAGAAATCCATGAACAGCCTACTGTTGTGCGCAATACACTGCAAAATCGATTAGGCGAAACCGATCTGGTAGAAGGGATATTTGGCGCTGGTTCAGAAGCGATTCTAAAAGATATTAAACATGTACAGATTATAGCTTGTGGTACTAGTTACCACGCAGGCATGACTGCGCGTTATTGGTTAGAGCAATATGCAAATGTCTCGTGTAACGTCGAAATTGCATCAGAATTTCGCTACCGTAAATCTGTTGTGATGCCAAATAGCTTGTTGGTGACCATTTCTCAGTCTGGTGAAACGGCTGATACTTTAGCTGCCCTCAGATTAGCGAAAAGCGTGGGCTATATGTCGAGTTTGGCAATATGTAATGTGCCAGGCTCATCGTTGGTACGTGAATCCGACATGGCCTTTATGACCTTAGCGGGTGCAGAGATAGGCGTTGCCTCTACCAAAGCATTTACCACTCAGTTGACCGGATTTTTAATGCTGACATTAGCTCTTGGAAAGTACAATGGTATGTCTGAAGACGATAAAAAGTCTATCGTGAGTGGGCTACATAGCTTGCCAGCTAAATTGGAAGAAACACTGAGTTTAACCGCTGGAATTGAAGACCTAGCCGAAGAGTTTGCCGACAAACAACACAGTCTTTTCTTAGGTCGTGGCGATCAATATCCCATTGCCATGGAAGGCGCGTTAAAACTCAAGGAAATCTCCTACATACATGCAGAAGCCTATGCATCAGGCGAACTAAAACACGGTCCATTAGCGTTAATAGATGATGAAATGCCAGTAATCGTTGTAGCACCGAATAATGAGCTACTCGAGAAGTTAAAATCAAACGTCGAAGAAGTCCGCGCCCGTGGCGGAATCATGTACGTATTCGCCGATAGACAAGCAAAATTCGCCAGTGACGACACCATGCGCGTGATAAACGTACCGCACTGCGAACCGGCTATCGCGCCTATCGTCTACACATTACCTCTGCAATTATTGTCATATTACGTTGCAGTGATAAAAGGCACAGACGTAGATCAACCTCGAAATCTAGCTAAATCTGTAACAGTAGAATAGAAATTATAAGGGCCGAAAGGCCCTTGTGCGAGTATATTAAAGTTTGAAACTAGGCATTAATGTTTGAAACTCGCACAACTATGTTAAACCCGCTTTTGGTCGGGTTTGTGCCATTGCCGTCATTGAGCAGAAGTGCTCTGACAGGCAGCTTCGAGCCTATAAGCGGTCGGTCGAGTGTTGAACGTTACTGAGATGTTTGTTTCATTTGCGGGTCGTCATTCGACCTTGATTGAATTGGTGGTAATTGTAGTATTCCGGACAATCAGCTTCTTATTGGTGAATACACAATTCAGTAATCATTTTCAGTTGTTTTGAATTTCCAGACGAAGAGCACCGTATTTTCTGCAATACGGTGCCCAACAATCACACTCTGGTTAATTTGGAGTGAATCATCCGATACAAAATAGGCAAAACCACCAATGTTAGAATGGTGGACGAGATGATCCCGCCAATCACCACCGTTGCAAGCGGTCTTTGCACTTCAGCGCCAGTCCCGACATTAAGTGCCATGGGAATAAAGCCTAAGCTTGCTACCAGTGCTGTCATCAAAACCGGACGCAATCTTGTGATAGCTCCGTCAACGATTGAGTTAATTAAGTCACCTGTTTCTAGTACTCGCTGTTTAATAAATGACAACATCACTAGGCCGTTTAGTACCGCAATACCAGAGAGCGCAATAAACCCGACTCCGGCAGATATAGACAGTGGCATGTCACGCATCCAGAGCGCGAAAACACCTCCTGTTAAGGCTAAAGGCACACCAGTGAAGATGATCAAGGCATCACGAAATGAGCCAAACACGACTACCAGTAACACAAGTATCAGAAAAAGCGTGGCAGGCACCACGATAGACAGTCGCTGACTGGCACTTTCAAGCTGCTCAAACGTGCCACCATAATCCAGCCAGTAGCCTGCTGGGAGTGAAACCTGTTCGGTTATTTTGATTTTTGCTTCGTCAACAAAGCTCCCTAAGTCGCGCTCTCTGACATTGGCGGTAACCACGACTCTGCGCTTACCGTTTTCTCGACTGATTTGATTGGGAACAGACGAGTACCCCAGCGTAGCGACTTCTGATAACGGCACAAATTCCCCATCCGATGTAATGATAGGAGTGCTGCCAATGGCATCTAAATCTGTACGGATACCTTCACCAAATCGCACAAGCAACTCAAAGCGTCTATCTCCCTCAAAAATTAAGCCAGCAGTATTACCACCGATAGCTGACGCCAACCACTCCTGCAAATCGGCCACGTCCAATCCATAACGTGCCAACTCGACTAGCTTAGGGTTGATAGTGAAGATAGGGATATCATCGACCTGTTCAAGTCGTGCATCCGCCACGCCGTCAATTGATTGTAAAACCGTTAAGATGTCGTTTGCAGAAGCAACCAGCGTGGTTAAATCATCTCCGAAGACTTTTATACCAAGGTCAGCCCTTACCCCACTTATCAACTCGTTAAAACGCATTTGGATAGGTTGGGTAAACTCATAGTTATTGCCTGTCACCGCTTGTAAATCTCGCTCAAGGGTTTCCACGAAATCAGCTTTTGATAGGTTAGGATCAGGCCACTGCGCTCGTGGTTTTAGCATCACAAAGGTATCGGTTACGTTGGGCGGCATCGCATCGGTGGCTACTTCTGCGGTACCGGTTTTCGCAAACACTGTGAGTACCTGTTCGTATTCCATCAAGGTAGATTCAAGTGTTTTTTGCATTGCGACGGCTTGTTCAATACCTGTGCCCGGTATTCGCATGGCGTGCAGTGCGATGTCTCCTTCGTCAAGCTGGGGAACAAACTCAGAGCCTAATCGCGTTGCCAACCATAAGCTGCCCACTACCAGCACGACTGAGCCGAAAAGCACTATCCAGCGTAATTTCAGTGCAAGATTAATGATAGGACGATAGGCGGATTTAGCTGCAACAATAATGAAGCTTTCTTTCTCACTGACTTTACCTGCCATAAACATCGCGACTGCCGCCGGTACAATAGTAATGGAGAACAGCATCGCTGCTATCAGCGCCATGATGACCGTTGCCGCCATTGGTTGGAACATCTTGCCCTCAACGCCTGTCAATGAGAACAGCGGGATATACACGACAGTAATAATCAATACACCGAATAAGCTAGGACGAATGACTTCGTTGGTCGCTTGAAAAACCAGTTCTAGCCGCTCTTTAAGTGGCAAGACTGTGCCTGTGCGTTTCTGAGACTCGGATAACCGCCTGATACAGTTCTCTACGATGATCACCGCACCATCGACAATTAATCCAAAGTCCAATGCGCCAAGGCTCATTAGGTTGGCAGACACACCTGTATTAACCATCCCTGTAATGGTCGCCAACATCGCCAGCGGTATAACTGCCGCAGTGATGAGCGCGGCGCGAATATTGCCAAGCAATATGAACAAGATCACTATGACTAACAACGCACCTTCTACTAAATTCTTCTGAACCGTTTCGATAGCTTTATCGACCAATAGGGTACGGTCATAGACTGGCTCAATGACAATACCATCAGGTAAGCTGGATTGAATGTCCTTCACCTTTTTGGCAACGGATTGAGCAACGGCTCGTGAGTTTTCGCCGACTAGCATCATTGCCGTACCTAAAACGGTCTCTTCACCCTCCTGCGTTGCCGCACCAGTTCTCAGCTCCTTACCAATAGCCACACTGCCAATGTCTTTCACCGCAACGGGGACAGTATTAATGCGTTTTATTACCACATTTTCGATATCGCTAAGTGTTTGAAGTTGACCTTGTGAGCGCACCAGTATTTGTTGCCCATTTCGCTCAACAAACCCCGCCCCCTGATTGGTGTTGTTTCGCTCCAGAGCACGATGGATATCACTTAGACTAATGTCAAAATTCAGCATAAGCTGTGGTTCAGGATTCACATGGTATTGCTTAACATAGCCTCCAATGGCGTTGACTTCAGTGATCCCCTTAACCAGTGCGAGCTGCGGTTTTACGATCCAGTCGTGTATCTCGCGAAGCGCCATTGCATCGTACGGCTCACCGTTTTTTTGCATGGTATTTTGCTTGGCTCGCAAGGTATACATGTAGATTTCACCCAACCCAGTAGCGATAGGTCCCATTTCAGGCTCTAACCCTTCAGGTAGCTGACTTTTGATTGCACCTAATCGGGTATTGATGAGATTACGTGCAAAATACAGATCAGTGCCTTCATCAAATACCGCTGTTACCTGAGCTAGTCCGTAGCGAGATAAAGAGCGGGTGTAGGACAGGTCAGGTAATCCCGCCAGTGCTGTTTCTACTACGAATGTGATCCGCTGCTCGGTTTCCAAAGGCGAATAACCCGGTGCTTGTGTATTGATTTGCACTTGCACGTTGGTGATATCGGGTACCGCATCGATAGGTAATTTTTGATAACTGAATATCCCCATGCCCAGCACAAGGAAGATCAACATTAGCATTATCCCTCGTCGCTCTATGGATAAACGTAAAATGGATTCAATCATGTGTTCGTCCCCCAATAACTGAGTCGCATGACCAAGTAAATAGCATTGAGTTATTAGTGGTCATGACCGGCCTCCGACTTTTCTAAATCGGCTTTAAGCAGATAGCTGTTCTGGCTGACAATCACATCTGCAATGTGCAGACCTGATAACACTTCAATATTTTGGTTATCTTGTTGACCTAAGGTAACGGGCACGGGACGGTATTCGCCACCTTCTTTGACAAACACGACAGAAGCCCCCTCAAACTCTTGAATCGACGTTTTAGGCACCATCATGGCGACATCAAATTTTTTGATTGTCACAAGCCCTTTGATAGCCGCGCCAACCGGCCACTGACCTGAGGTATTAGCTATTTTGGCATACGCCAATATATACGGTTTTTCATCTGGTGACGGTAAGATATGTTGGATAGTGGTGTCTAACGCTGCCCCTGACAGGCTAAGCTGAACGGGTTGCTGCTCTGCAATATCTGATAGCTGTTGTGGGAAGACTTTAAGCTGTGCCCACACGTCATCATAGTTTGCGATTGAAAATAGCACTTGGCCATTGGATAACTCGCCTTCATTGGCATGTCTGGCAATCACGGTGCCTGAAAACGGCGCGGCAACAGGATAACTTTTAAGGCTTTCGTTGGATTCAACGATTGCTAGTGTCTCTCCTTTTTTAACTTTGTTACCTAAATTTGCATTGACCTTGGTCACCATACCGTCGAATCGTGCACGCACATGACTCAGTGAAGCAGGGTCGGTCACGATATTTCCGTAGACAGTGGTGGTAATAGTGAGGCTACCCGTTTGCACACTTTGCGTCATTACGCCCATTTTTTGCGCCATGCTATCTGACATGAATACGCGTTCCCCCTTATGGGCTTCCTCTTTACCATGTTCGCCTTCTGATGCTTGTATTGTGGTGCTTGAAAAAAATCCCAAGGCACTACAAACAATGAAAACTAACAGAGTGTTTTGCTTCTTAATTAATATATTTTTGTTCATTTTTCTTTACTCGAAAAAGAGGTGTTGATCGTATCCACAAGAGGCTGTGCAGTCAGTGATTCGATATCTGCACCACGCTGATGAGCTTGCTTCGCTGATTGAATTAAGGCTTGTTTGGCATTGAGTAGTTCTTGACGTGTACTCACCCATTCAAGGTAGCTGAATCGACCGTTTAAATAGGCTTGTTCTACTAATTCCAGCGCTTGGACTAAGGGTGGGATAATAGAGTTTTGCAGTGTCTGTACATTGAGCAGCGCATTGTTTCTGACCATCAAGGCCATATTTAGCTGATGGTATAGTTTTTGTGTCGCTGACTCTTTTTGTTGTACCAGCTGCGCCTGAATTGCTCGCTGTTTTTCGTACGCGCCAAGGTTTCGGTCACCGGCAAACAGAGGCATACTCAGGCCTGCTACAAAGGCTGTTTCATCTATGCCATTCATGCGCCTGATACCAGCCGTCCAGCTTAAATCCGATTGATTAGCTGCTTGAGTAAGACGGACTTGAGATGCCTGCAATCTCGATTCTTGCGCATAGACCTCAAGATTGGGACTGTCCAATAAGGTGGTAAAAAGCGCGGTTAACGAAGGAGACGATTGCAGCGCAAATAAGTCACCCTCCACATCAGTAAAAGAGGGATCTTTTTCCCCCCACATAATAGCCAGACTATTTATCATGGCTCGCTTAGTTTGCTGTGCGGTCACCACATCCAATCTGGCTCTTGCTAGTGCTGCTTCAGCGCGTTTCTGTTCATATGCAGGGGAAGCGCCTGCATCCACGCGTTTTGTGACAGCTTGATAGGTATATCGAGCAAGTGTTTCTGCATCTTTTTGCGCGTCAATTAACGCTTGTTGCGCCAATACATCGATGTAGCGACGTGTCACTTCAGCCAGTACATCCAAGGTGTCCACTTGTTTTTGTGCTTCGGCGAGGGTTGATTGTGCCTTAGCAAACGCCTTACGTGAGTTAAGTTTATTGCCCAATTCAATGACCGACGACAATGTGAGAGTCAACTCGGTGTCCTTAATGCCTGAGACCTCGCCTGTTCCTAAGAAGTTTTCCACTTCAATACCTACGTTTAGGGCTGGTTTAAGAGACGCAGTTTTAATTTCTCCCTCAATCGCTTGTTGCCTATATGTGAACTCATGCAACTCGGGCGAATTCGCTAATGTTCGCTGTATGGCACTTTGCAAGGTCATTTCGCGATTGGTGATACTGTTTGTTTGTGCTACTACCACGGTGTGTGTTGTCAAAAAAACAAGCATCGTGGAAATCACCCAAGCGTGCAAACGCATAGGGCGGCCCAATGAAATATGCATCATTGTTTTATTCCTAAATTATCAAAAATATATATCGCCAAGCTGCTGGCGAACGGTGTTTGATTAGTTCAGGGTTATGCTTTAGGTGGGCGTAATAATTGCGTGACCGGTGCATCTACTACTTTTGATAAGTAATAGAAGCCGTGATGGGTGGCAACAGAAGCAAGTTCAATTGCGGTGTTATTTCCAAGCCATTGGGCATGGGTTCCATGACAGTGACCACAATGGTGGCAATCAGCAGGATTGTGAGAAATATCTACGGTGGCGTTATCAGTATCAAGTAGTTCGTTAGATTGCAGTTGAACATGCGTCTTCACAGAAGCAGCGTTATCTCCTGCCTGATGTTCATGTATTTCGCCTAGATGTTGCGAGTCGATAGAATGAAAATCCAAGGACTTGGCGACAGCAGAAAACGACTGAAACAAAATCAGCGAAATCAGCAGGTAACTTGTCACCCTTACACTAAACATATCTATCTACTCTCATCTTTTTCATATTAACAGGTAATCTAACTAAGACCAATCAACCAACCTAAACAAAGCATTTCAATCGTTATATTACTCATCACGACAATCTTCATTGGCAAATTCAATTTCAATGGTAGTGTGCACAAAATCAAACTCATCAAGGCCTTGGCGAAGTTCGTCTTTTAGTGTTCTCAACTGAGAAACCGAAACATCTTGTTTCAACTCCACATGTGCCGTCATGACGCTATGTTCACCGTCCAGAGACCAGATATGAAAATGATGTATATCCGCCACATCATCAAATGACATGAGCACTTTACGCACTTCCTCCATCTGCTTAGCATCTGGCGTGGCTTGCAGGAATAACAATAAGGTTTCTTTTAGATTTCTAACTACATTGAATAAAATGAATAACGTGAAGCCAATCGATAAGATAGGATCTAAAATTGGCCATGGCTTAAACATCAGCACAATCGATACGATCAGCACTGCCACCCAACCCAAAACATCTTCAAGCAAATGCCAGTTTAAGATACGCTCGTTTAAGGAATTCCCTTCGCTAAGTTTATACGCAGCAAATCCATTAACGACGATGCCAAAAATTGACAGGAGTAACATGCCTTCGACTTGCGGCATTTCGGGTGCTGAAAGCCTTGGGATAGCTTCGAATAAGATCCATATTGAGCCGGTCGTTAACACTAACCCATTGATCAATGCACCAAGAAGTGAAAAGCGTTTATAGCCATAGGAAAATGTATTGGTTGCTTCTTTATCACTGAGTTTATTTAAGCTCCAAGCAGTACCAATGGATAAACTATCGCCCAAATCATGCACTGCGTCGGCCATTATAGCCGTGCTGTTTGTCAGCCATCCGCCGATAAATTCAATGATAGTGAATACGACATTCAAGAAAAATGCCCAGCCAATCCGTTTTGATGCGCTGTTATCACTTTGACTGTGGTTATGATTATGCATGGTTGATTTTGTCCAATATCGCTTGATTTTCAGCGTTGATTGGCAGTCGCTTAAAAGGGCTGATGTCAGTGCCGCCTGTATTCCCTTTAGGTACAAGGCCGATAGCTGTTTTGGTTGCAGCACCAACTATCCTTATTACTTGTCCAAAAGCGGCTCTCCAATCTTTGTTTAGAAGACCATGTCGCAGCATTTTATAATGAATTAAACAATGGTAATAAGTAGAGTGCTGACCAATTACATGCGCATCCTCCAGCGCTGCAAATGCCTGCCTCTCATTATTGTTAGACATTGCATCTGAGTAATCTGTCAATTTGGAATCGATATGCGGCTTAACGGCTTTATTGTATGTCATAGTGGCTCACCCACTTTACCTTTCTGTACTTCGTTATTAATTACTTCATGCTTGGCGTCTTTCAGGATCATCCACGCTCCGCGCAGCACGACAATCGACACTATACAGCCGATAACCAGATCCGGTACTCTGCTATCAAGCCATACCACTACAACTCCGGCCATGATGACGCCCATGTTGGCAATGACATCGTTAGCTGAAAAAATCCAGCTAGCTCGCATATGTACTTCGTCATTTTTATGATTTCGAATAATCATCAAGCAAGCGACATTTGCAATTAGGGCAATGAAACCCATTCCTATCATTAATGGTGAGATAGGCTCACTGCCCAAGAATAATCTTCTTGTAATATCAATGAGAATGATCACGCCCAGCAATAACTGAAAGTAACCACTGATTTGCGCAGCTTTGGCTTTGTGAAGTATAGATTTACCCACAGCATAAATACCTATGCCGTAAACAACCGCATCTGCTAGCATGTCCATAGAGTCTGCTATCAAAGCAGTAGAGTCAGCCAAAATACCCACGGTCATCTCAACGAAAAACATCGTCGCATTGATGCCGAGCAGCCAATACAGAACCTGTTTTTGTGAGGCATCTTTGATTTCCACTTCACAGCCGCATCCACTCATTGTTCAACTCCTATTCCCAAAACTATAGCTACAGTGTAAAGTCTATACCTAGTATAGGGTCAACAGCACAAAGGCACGTTTATGAAAATAGGTGAGCTATCAAAAAAAAGTGGGTGTTCTATTCAAACGATCCGTTTTTATGAAAAACAGGGGTTGTTTGAAGCTTGCAATCGCAGTGAAGGTAACTACAGAATTTACGACGCCTCATCGTTGAGGGCACTGCGATTTATTAAACAATGTCGCTCATTAGATTTGACCATAATAGAAATTAAACAGCTGTTGGATACAAAAAATAATCCCAATAAAAGTTGTTCTAGTGTGAACAATTTGATCCATCAACATATGGTTGACGTCACGCATCGCATTGCAGAGCTTGAGGAGCTAAAGATTACCCTATCTGAGATGGCCTCGGCATGCACAGATAATAGAAAAGTTAAAGAATGTGGGGTATTGCAGTTGCTTGAAGAGTGATACTGATATCTACAAGTCTTGTAGTTTTACGTTTGCCTAAGGTTTCATAATGGTACATGGTTCGCTAATTGATATTAGATAAAGTAACCAATACACAATAAATAGCTACGTCCGCTATCTTGGGCAAAGGAGTCGTTCGGCTATCGCTGCACCAACTGCTGCTAATCGCTCAAACCCGCTTGTCAGTTTATTAAGCAAGCCTGAGTTTCAAACATTAATTAGTCGAGTTTTATAAAGTTTAAGCTTTGGTTTACCCTAGTTACAAACATTGAGTAAGACCAATCACATGGACAGCCACAAACTGAATTCATATTCGGCAAAATTAATTTTTAGTATCTAACTAAATGAGCTTATCGGTGATTCGCGCTCTATTCACGGTCAGTCTTTACCCTCGTTTAGTTTCCATTATTCGAAACAAATGGGAACTAATACTGCTGATGTCATTCAAGTTTGATTCCAGCAAACTCTGGGATTTCATTTTTCAAACAATCAATAAACGCACTGAGTTTTAATGGCATGTAATCTCTGCTTGAGTAAACTACCCATGCAGATGTATCAAAATCTGCTGCAGCACATTCATAATCTGAAAACAGTTCTACCAAGCTACCATCGTTCAATTCGTCTCGACACAACCAGTCAGGTAGCAGTGCCACTCCCAATCCTGCTACCGCGCTAGCTGTCATCGTCATGCCGTGGGAGATTAATAAATGCCCTGTCACAGGAACGACTAGCTCTTTCTTCTTAGCTTGACGAAATTTCCAAGCTTCTCGATATCCAGGAATTGAAAATCTGAGACATTCCAATTCACTTAAACAAAAAGGATTATTGGTGATTGCATTCGATTTGATGAACGCAGGACTGGCACAAACAATAAACTTTCTAGGTGCTAACTCTTTACAAATAAAATCATCAGTAGGTTTTTTTCCGAAACGAATCGCGGCATCAATTTGTTGCTCTACAATATCTACTTGGTTGTCGGCAAGCACCAATTCAATTATCAACTTTGGATATTTCTTCCTCATAATAGGCAATAATGGAACCAATTTTTTTTGTCCGAATGAAGTACAAGCCGTTACTCTGAGAGTGCCGATAGGTTGATTCGATAGATCTAAAGCCCGTTCTCCTGCTTGTATAAACGTATCGACCAGTCCTTCTACTTGCCTAAAATAGGATTTTCCAGCTTCTGTTGGAGATAATTTACGTGTCGTTCGTTGGAATAGGCGAAAACCTAAAGTGGTTTCAAGCTTCCGAATAGACCGCGATACTGATGAAGGATCAATATTTCGCATTCTTGCCACTTCGGCAAAGCTGTTGCGTTTCACTACTTCAACAAACAATTGAATATTGTTCAAATCCATTCGTGCACTCCTTACATTAATATAATGATTATATGCCTATTTACTGTGCAAGTAACCAACTGTAGTCTTTCTAACGTGTTGGTAAATCAAACTTAGAAAAGGGAGAGATTCAAATGGGATTAAAGTTTTATAAGCAATTTTTCACAACAAAAACTGAAGTTTTAGCAGACATAGAAAAAAATGATACTTGGCCAACTACTTTTGTATCAGGGGCGACAGAAGGGCCTCCTGTGCATTGGCATAACGATGAAGTTCACGCTTACATCATGCAAGGAGAAACTGATTTTTTAGATGCACAAACCAACGAGCGAACAATGGTTTGTGCTGGGGATAAAATTGTAATACCTAAGGGAGAGTTACATGCAGAAGGAGCGATTAAAGATCGCGTTGTATATATTCTTGCCTTACCAGATCCGAGATTACCTGAAGATTTTCTTGCAATGTTTACACCCGAACAGTGCGTTGATAAATAAAAGATATAATGTGCCTATGATTGTAAAAATCCAATGACTGATTATAAGTTTGAAGTAAAATAGATACCGATTCATGAGCACATTTTAAGCACACTATAATTGCCGCTACATTTAGCTCACAAGATAAACCCAGCATTATTCCTAAGACCGCATAAGTCTGTTATATTTTACTGGCTTGGTTATTACCTTTTGTTTTGACCTCCTAGCTTTCATAATAAGCGAAAATAAGGAACAAAAATGTTGAACCTCAAAGGTACAAGCACGGTTTTCATTTCGTTGTTAGTTTTTTTATTGTCTGCTTGTTCTTCGAATCCCAAGTTAATGCCTACCCCCAATGTATTTGTAAATAATCTTTATTCAGAAAGCGAAATACCTGAAGCTCTGCGTGAAACCAGTCTAGAATTGATATATGTGACAGACCGCGGCACTTCCGAGAAAAAAGGGGTTATATATGATGCAAGTCGCTCGTCATCACTTGCATACGGTGTTGCCAAAGTAAATTTTGCAGATAAGTTGCTATCTTGGGAAGAATTAGTAGAACAAAGCACCCTGCAAAAACGATCTGCTGATTTAACCTACGTACTAGAACAAGTCGATGAACAAGGTCGTTTTCCGGTATCGCCGTATAAATTTAGGCGGGTAGGAGAACGACTTCAAATTGACGAAGACATTCTAGAACAAAAGTCGTTTCATGAAACGCAACTAAACAACAATATCAATCAACGTTTAAAAAATAGTGAAAATAAAGATGTTATTTTATTTGTTCATGGCTTTAATAATACCTTTAACGAATCAGTATTTACCCTTGCAGGCATTTGGCACTTTCTGAAACGCCAAGGTGTGCCTATTGTATATTCTTGGCCAGCGGCGGCAAAAGGCGTAACCGCATATTTTGCAGATAAAGAATCGGGGCAATTTACGATTTTTCATTTGAAAGAAACCTTGCGACTGCTGTTTAAAAATCCCGAAATAGAAAATATCCATATTATTGCTCATAGTCGAGGTACCGACGTTGTCACCACAACACTACGAGAACTTATCATCGAGAATAGAGCTAGTGGCGGAAACCCAAGAAAAGACTTACGTATCGAAAATCTTATTTTAGCTGCTCCGGATTTAGATTTTGGCATTATTAAACAACGCCTAATGGCTGAACAGTTTGGCCCCGCTTTTGGAAAAATTACTATTTACACGTCGCAAGAAGATAGCGCTTTAGGCATTTCTCAATGGTTAACTAACGGCTTGAGTTTTGGGCGGTTGAATACAAAAGATGTGAATATGAATGAGCGTAATATTTTCAATTCAGTGGGAAATGTGAGCTTAATCAAAGTACCTAAGTCAGTAAACTTTATAGGGCATGATTACTTTCATAGCAATCCTGCAGTAAGTTCAGACCTTATCAATCTGATTTTATTCAATGCCGAACCTGGTTCGAAAGAGCGACCATTGAAAAGACTTGAAAACAACTTTTGGTCACTGGATTCTGATTATCTAATTGGAAAATAAGTCTTTTAACTACAAATTATTCGAAACAGAATCTTTTCGTTAGTCTTAACGCCTAGCTTTCAATAGACCTGATAATCTCAGGTATCTAGGCTAGTGCTCAATACATTTCGACTTCATACTTTTAAACTAAAGTGACCGGATTTATCATAATCTAGTATCGTTTTTTTCACGCTATTTTGTCTTATCGTTACTATCAATTCGTATTATTTCCATGAAAAGTTGTATAGTAAAAATACAATAACACTAATAAAAGGTATCTAAGCTATGAAAGGATTTCAGCTCATTCGCTGCATATTATTTTCTGTTTTTGGCGTATTCACGGCAAATACTCTGGCTATAGCAGACACTCAGTTCGTTTATGCAGATGCCTTTGTGAATGTTAAAAACGGTAAATTAATAACACGTCCCTTATTAGAAATTCAAGACGGTAAAATTGTCAAGATTACCGCCAATAATCGTGCACCATTACCTCAAAATACCGTCGATTTGAGCGGTCATACACTTTTACCCGGTCTGACCGATATGCACGTTCATCTTACTGCCGATTCACAACAACATGGCTATGCTGGCCTAGCTGACTCTTTACCTAGAGTGACATTAACGGGCGCAAAACATGCCAAAGTAACTTTAATGGCTGGCTTTACTACCGTGCGGGATGTAGGCGCTCCAGGCTTCTCCGATGTGGCACTACGTGATGCAATTAACGATGGTGACATTGAAGGGCCACGAATGTTTGTATCTGGTGACGCTTTAGGGGTGACAGGTGGGCACTGTGATAACAATCTGTTGCCTGCTGAATATAAAGTGACAGCCGATGGCGTAGCAGATGGTCCTTGGGGAGTGCGCAAAAAAGTACGTGAGAATATTAAATATGGCGCAACGGTGATTAAGTTTTGCGCTACAGGTGGTGTGTTATCTAAAGGCACCAAAGTCGGCGTTCAGCAATATACGCTTGAAGAAATGCAAGCCATAGTCGACGAAGCGCATATGCGCGGATTAACAGTGGCGGCTCACGCACACGGTACGGAAGGCATTATTAGTGCAATAAAGGCAGGAGTGGATTCAATCGAGCATGCTAGCTTTATAAATGATGAGGCTATTTCTTTGGCCAAGAAAAGCGGAACTTACTTTTCTATGGATGTTTACGTGACAGAATTTATTCTAAGTGAGGGTGAAAACGCCGGCATTTTAGAAGAAAGTTTAGCTAAAGAACGTACGGTAGGTAAAAAGCAGCGTGATAACTTTAGAAAAGCCGTAAAAGCTGGGGTGAATATGGTATTTGGCAGCGACGCAGGGGTTTACCCCCATGGCGATAACGCGAAACAATTTTCACGAATGGTTGAGTTTGGTATGACACCAATACAAGCCATACAGGCAGCAACCATCAATGCCGCCACACTGCTAAAGCAGGAGCAACTATTTGGCAGCATTGAAGAAGGAAAAATGGCCGACATCGTCGCCATTAAAGGTAACCCACTCAATGACATCAGCTTACTTGAGAACGTAGTCTTTGTGATGAAAGAAGGCACTGTGTATTTACAATCAGCACCCAAGTAACTTAGGGTGCATGGTTGGTTGAAATTAACCAGGGCGGTGTTAATTAGACAAGAATTTGTTGATTAATTGGACCGCTTAGTTTTTTACTTTAACATTAATTTAACATGGGCAGCCACAAACTGGACCCTAGGGAAACCCACATCAACTATGCTTAAAGTATTCTTAATTCAAGGAATGAATTATGCC
>NZ_JAUORV010000019.1 GCF_030548205.1 Aliiglaciecola sp. 3_MG-2023
CCCCCTTAGCTCAGTTGGTTAGAGCGACGGACTGTTAATCCGCAGGTCCCCCGTTCGAGTCGGGGAGGGGGAGCCAACTTCAACGACACAATTTGATTCCCCCTTAGCTCAGTTGGTTAGAGCGACGGACTGTTAATCCGCAGGTCCCCCGTTCGAGTCGGGGAGGGGGAGCCAAATCTCCTAGCTCTATCTCTCAGTGTCATTTTAAGTAATAAGTAGGCTAAATATTGGCCAACATAACCTTATAAATATCAAGTTGTTAATCGGTCTGTAAACAGAGATAATAGACGCCGTTTGCATCATCGTTAGGCGTTACACATATCAAATGAGTGAATTTTTAGTTTTATTGGTAGGTACAGTACTAGTAAATAACTTCGTATTGGTCCAATTTTTGGGCTTATGCCCGTTTATGGGCGTGTCTAATCGTTTAGAAACAGCGATTGGTATGTCTATGGCCACAACCTTTGTACTCACTCTTGCCTCTTTAACCAGTTATTTAGTCGAGCACTATGTCCTTCAACCCTTGGGAATGGGCTACCTGCGGACCCTAAGTTTTATTCTGGTCATTGCAGTGGTCGTCCAATTTACCGAAATGGTGGTTCACAAAACAAGTCCTACGTTGTATCGCTTATTAGGCATTTTCTTACCGCTGATTACGACCAATTGCGCAGTATTAGGTGTTGCACTGTTAAACGTGAATCAAGATCATAATTTTGTCGAATCCGTTATTTATGGTTTTGGCGCAGCTGTGGGCTTTTCCTTGGTGTTGATTCTCTTTTCTGCGATGCGAGAACGATTAGCTGCTGCCAATGTCCCCTCTCCTTTTAAAGGAGCTTCTATTGCCATGATTACTGCAGGCTTAATGTCAATGGCATTTATGGGCTTCACAGGATTGGTGAAGTTTTAATGACCCTAATAATCGCACTTACCGTAATTGGAATCATGGCGCTAATTTTTGGCGCTATTTTAGGCTACGCTGCGATTCGCTTTCGAGTTGAAAGTGACCCCCTAGTTGAACAAATAGACGCCTTGTTACCGCAAACCCAATGTGGACAATGTGGTTTCCCGGGTTGTCGCCCTTACGCTGAGTCTATTGCCAATGGTGATGACATTAATAAATGCCCTCCAGGTGGTGATGCGACGATCAAACAGTTGGCAGACTTAATGGGAGTGGAAGCTAAACCTCTCGATGCAGCCCATGGACAAGAAGATGTGAAAAAGGTCGCCTTTATTCGTGAGGACGAATGTATTGGTTGCACTAAGTGTATTCAAGCATGTCCAGTCGATGCAATTATTGGCGCGGCAAAGCAAATGCATACGGTGATTCAAGACGAATGCACGGGGTGTGATTTATGTGTTGATCCCTGCCCTGTTGATTGTATCGATATGATTCCAATAGCGCAGAATACTTCTTCATGGCAATGGCAGCTCGATGCTATTCCAGTAAAACAAGTCAATTGAGGAAGAGTAAATTGTATTCTGACTATGACCATATTTTACAACGCTTAAATCAAGGCCGATTGTGGGACTTCCACGGTGGCGTGCATCCGCCCCAACTCAAATCACTTTCAAACACAAAAGCCATTGAAACCATAACAATGCCTAAAACACTGTATGTTATGGTTAAACAACATATAGGTGTAGAAGGCGGCTTGTTGGTCAAAGAGGGAGACAGAGTTCTCAAAGGGCAAGCGTTAACTCACAGTACCAACCCCTTTTCTGTCCCAGTACATGCGCCTACATCAGGTTATGTGAGCCATATTGGACCTCATGTATCAGCTCACCCTTCCGGCTTGCCAGAGCTTGCCATAGAAATTAGCACCGATGAGTTCGAAACTTGGGCTCCTCTGAAACCCATCTTAGACTATCAACAGAAGCCTAAATCCAAAATTGTAGAAGCCATTTGCAATGCCGGCATTAGTGGTATGGGGGGCGCGGGTTTCCCAACACACATTAAGTCGTCACCAAAGAAAAATGTAGAATTTTTGATTATCAATGGTGTGGAATGTGAACCTTATATCACTTCTGATGATCGATTGATGCGTGAACATGCATGGCAAATTCGCCAAGGTATCGATATTTTGGTGCATTTACTGTCACCGAAACTGGTGATAATCGCCATAGAGGATAACAAACCTGAAGCCATTGAGGCCATGCAAGTTGCTTGTCAGGAAAATGCAAAGTACAGAGTAATTTCCATTCCCACTAAGTATCCCGCTGGCGGTGAAAAACAACTTATCCAAATTTTAACCAATCGTGAAGTGCCTGGTAACGGCTTGCCTATAGATGTGGGTGTGATAATGCAAAATGTTGGCACCTGTTTCGCCATTGCCGACGCCATTTTTACTGGGACTCCCCTTATACGACGCGTGGTGACCTTAACTGGACAGGCATTTAAGCGCCCGCAGAATATTTGGGCGCCGATAGGAACGCCGATCTCACATTTATTGGAAGTGGGTCATTATAAAGCCCATAAACAACGGGCGAGGAAACTCATTATGGGGGGGCCGATGATGGGCTTTGAAACCATTAATGATCAAGTCCCCGTTGTTAAAATAACCAATTGCATTTTGGCTCCATCGGCAGCCGAAATTCAAGAGCCTAATTCAGAACAACCTTGTATTCGCTGTAGTGCATGTGCAGATGCTTGCCCTGCGACTTTACTGCCACAACAATTGTTCTGGCATAGCCAAGCTAAAGAATATGAAAAAGCCGAAGAACAGAACCTGTTTGATTGCATTGAATGCGGTGCTTGCGCCTACGTCTGTCCTAGTGAGATCCCATTGGTTCACTATTATCGCATTGCCAAAGCCGATATACGCACCCAAGCACAAGAAAAAGCGCAAGCAGATAAGGCTAGGATAAGATTCGAAGCACGTAAAGAACGCTTAGAACGAGAGCAAAAAGAGCGTGAAGAAAAACACGCAAAAGCGGCAGCGGCCCGCAAAAAAGCAATGAGCGAAAAAGGCAATGACGCTAAAGACAAAATTGCGGCAGCCTTAGCTCGGGCAAAAGCGAAAAAACAAGCCAATACGTCGCCATCCGATCCCCAAGACGGACCAGCTGCAACAAATGAGAGTGCGGAAAGCACGCAAACACCGCAGTCAACTAGTGCCAACAATCAGGAAACAACGAGCAAACAAGATAAAGTCGCTGCAGCAATTGCTCGCGCCAAAGCCAAACGTGCAGCGGCAAAAGAAGCCGCGGCTAGTGAAACCAGGGAGACGCCTAAACCTGACGAAGCTAAAACGACTGAAGCTGCAAAAACACACAAAGTGGCTGATGACAAGTCACCCCAAGGTAATACCGCGACTGAATCGTCATCAGCACCTGCGCGTTCCGGCAAACAAGAAAAAGTATCCATTGCCATAGCAAAAGCTAAAGCTAAACGCGAAGCGATTAAAAAAGCACAACAAGCGGAATCCGCTGACACGGCCAAAGGTGAAGAAGGACAAGGCGATAATAGGCAAGATAATGAGCAAAATCAAAACGCTCAAGAGGATACGCCTATTGTCAATAACCACCAACAACGGCAAACAGAGAGTGCCAGTGAAGAGACGCCCGCTCCTTCGGCAAAACAAAAAGCCATAGCCGCAGCGATCGCCAAAGCAAAAGCAAAAAAGTTAGCCAAAGCCAGTGAGAATGAAGCGTCTGAAGTCCAGTCTTCAGCCACACAAACGCCTGATGCTGCAAGCAAAGAATCGACAAAGAGTCAGCAAGGTGAAAAATTAACTGCCGCACAAATTCGCAAACAAAAAGTAGAAGCGGCAGTGGCAAAAGCTCGAGAACAAAATCGTCTTGCGAAATTAAAGCGCGCTGAGAAAGCCGCGAAAAAGTCGTCTAGCTCAACAGCAGACAAGGATGAAAGTTAATTAACCATGAGTTTTAAATTTGCCAGCTCGCCCCACCAAAGAGTAAAACGTACCACAGGTCAGGTAATGCGCTTAGTAATGTATGCAGGAATTCCTGGTTTAGCGGTACAAACTTGGTTTTTCGGTTGGGGCGCATTAATCCATTTTTTGATCGCCAGTATTACAATCATTGTCACTGAAGCTGCCATTCTTGAAATGCGTAAAAAGAATTTTGAAGTGGCGATTAAAGATTGTAGCGCTTTGGTGACCGCATTTTTAATTGCGGTGAGTATTCCACCTTTTGCCCCTTGGTGGATCACAGTGATTGGCAGTATTTTTGCCATCGCCATAGTCAAGCAATTGTATGGCGGATTAGGATTCAACTTATTCAACCCTGCAATGGCGGCATACGTCATGCTGCTCATTTCATTTCCTGTACAAATGTCGACGTGGGCGATCCCCCAAGCATTAAGCCAATTCCCCCAATCTTTCATGGATTCCTTTAGTATTATTTTTAGCGGCTTCAGCGCTGACGGTTATAGTATTGAGCAGCTGCGAACCCATGTGGATGGTTACACCATGGCCACCCCTCTTGATGCGCTGAAAACAGCAATCTCCCAAGGAATGACAGTCCAAGAAAGTATGCAAACCTCGGTTTTCAATAATGGCTTAGGGGTTGGCTGGTTTTGGGTAAACTTTGCATACCTTTTAGGCGGGTTGCTTTTATTAAAAGTAAACGTGATTAAATGGCATATTCCCGTTGGCATGATTGCTGGTATTAGCGTTTTATCGCTGTTTATGTACTTGATAGATGATGGGATTTACGCCAGCCCCATGTTCCATTTATTTAGTGGTGGTTTTATGTTGGGAGTCTTCTTTATTGCCACCGATCCGGTTTCCGCTACGACCACCAATCGAGGTCGTATAATTTTTGGTTTAGGAATAGGCGCTTGGGTTTATATTATTAGAACCTGGGGTGGCTATCCTGATGCCATTGCGTTTGCCGTGTTAATCATGAATATGGGTGTGCCATTAATTGATTATTACACCCGACCACGAACATACGGTCATCGTACAGAACACAAAAATGTGATTAAAGTGAAACAGATTGATGAGGACTAGTTAATGAAACAAAGTATCGTTAGCAATGGTCTGAAACTCACCGCATTTGCTTTAGTGACAACGGCAATCATAGCGGTAACCTATGCTGTGACTGAAGATCAGATAACCGAGCAACAAATCCAAAAACGGCTGGCTATCTTGAACGCAATCATCCCAAATTCTTTATACGATAACGACATTCACCATGATTGCACCAAAGTGATAAATACTGAATTGTTAGGCTCAAAAGACCCTCACACTGTCTATTTAGCCAGAATGAACAATGCCCCTTCTGCAGTGGCAATTGAGACAACCGTGCCAGATGGTTACAGTGGTAAAATTGAGTTAATAGTTGGTATTAACATGCAATCGGAAGTGACAGGTGTTCGTGTTTTAGATCATAAAGAAACTCCGGGATTAGGTGACAAAATTGATATCCGTATCACTGACTGGATTACGTCATTTACTGGCAAATCTGTAACGACTGAAAACCATAAAGATTGGCAAGTAAAAAAAGACGGTGGTCAGTTTGATCAATTTACCGGCGCAACCATTACTCCTCGGGCAGTAGTTAAAGCAGTTAAAAATGCCGTTTTATATTTTCAACAGCATCAACCGGCGCTTTTTAACGCAGCCAATGCATGTGAAGCCGAGAATAACCAGCCAGCGCGTGCTGAGGTAGAATAAGATGAATCAATTTAAAGAACTCAGTTGGCAAGGTTTGTGGAAAAACAACCCTGCCATAGTACAACTGCTAGGCCTATGTCCACTGCTAGCAGTAACAATGACAGTCATCAATGGATTAGGCTTAGGTCTTGCCACAACCTTGGTATTAATTGGCTCAAACTGTACTGTGTCTTTAGTGCGTAACCTAGTACCCAATGAAATACGTATCCCTGTTTTTGTGATGGTCATTGCCGGTTTTGTCACAGTGGTGCAATTACTCATGAATGCATATACATTCCGACTTTATGAAGCCTTGGGGATCTTTATCCCCTTGATAGTGACCAACTGTGCCATTATTGGCCGCGCTGAAGCTTATGCGTCGAAAAACCCCGTAGGTCACGCCGCTTTTGATGGTTTGATGATGGGTCTTGGCTTCACTTTAGTGCTATTGATTCTAGGCGGTATGCGAGAGCTATTAGGTTATGGCACCCTATTCTCTGGTGCCAATTTGTTGTTTGGTGAATGGGCAAGCGTATTAAAAATAACTGTCTTTGAATCCGACAGCCCTTTCTTATTAGCCATACTTCCCCCTGGTGCTTTTTTGGGAATGGGATTACTTATCGCCCTTAAGAACGCTTTAGATAAACGAGTCGAATCTTGGGTTGTAAAACCCGAACAAGATAAAGTGGTACAGCGGGCCCGAGTCACCGCAGAAAGTTAAGGTAGTTGATGTTATGAACAATCAGAAACGTCGGGAGATACTGACACGCTTACGGGCAGAAAACCCCGAACCCACCACTGAATTAAATTATTCTACCCCATTCGAATTACTCATTGCAGTGATTTTATCTGCCCAAGCCACTGACGTTGGCGTGAACAAGGCAACCGACAAACTTTATCCGGTAGCCAATACGCCAGAAGCCATATACGCATTGGGTGTCGATGGCTTGAAACAATACATAAAAACCATAGGTTTGTTTAACGCTAAAGCCGAAAACGTGATCAAAACCTGTAAAATTTTAATCGACCAACATCACTCGCAAGTACCCGAAAGCCGTCAAGCCCTAGAAGCCCTGCCCGGTGTGGGACGCAAAACCGCCAATGTAGTGCTCAACACAGCTTTCGGCTGGCCGACCATCGCTGTGGACACCCACATCTTTAGAGTTTCCAACCGTACTAAGCTCGCCATGGGCAAAAATGTCGATCAGGTTGAGCAGAAACTACTCAAAGTGGTGCCTGCAGAATTTAAAGTGGATGTGCATCACTGGTTAATACTCCATGGCCGATACATCTGTGTTGCTCGAAAGCCACGTTGCGGGGCTTGTATCATCGAAGATTTGTGTGAGTTTAAAGATAAGACTGAATAACTCCTGTCTGTTACGATAAGAAAGCGGACGTTTGCAAGGCTTTCTAAAATCGGGCCTGAGCGAAGTATAGTACCTATAGAGGACAGCAGGCACTGCATGGCTGGCGTTAGGGGTTGTGCTGGTTACAATAATCGACTATTTACGCTAAGAGTTTTCTTGGCGCCTTTTGATGTTCGATAATTCGGTTTTATTTGCAAACATTGCAATTCCGTCATCCAAACAATCTTGTTCGATAACATGGCTTAAAGCTACTTGCATTCTTTGCAACCGTTCAATTTGTTTATTAATTTCATCTAATTTTTGGTTCGCCGCATAACGCCAATCACTATTAGTATCAGCTAGTTGAAAAAGTGATTTTATTTCTTCAAGCCTAAAGCCCGTTGATTTTGCTGCATTAATAAAGTTTATTCGCCATAACATTGATTCACTATAGACTCGCTGGCCTGATTGACGAGAAATCTCCGGCAACAAACCAATTTTTTCATAGTATCGAAGCGTTGAAGCTGGTGTGCTCGTTTTCAGCGAAATGTCTTTTATTTTCATAAATTTGAATTTCTAGTTTGACTTAAACCATACTTTAACATTTAGGCTTTATGC
Organism: Aliiglaciecola sp. 3_MG-2023; assembly: GCF_030548205.1. GTDB lineage: Bacteria > Pseudomonadota > Gammaproteobacteria > Enterobacterales > Alteromonadaceae > Aliiglaciecola. Next base: position 7,583 of record NZ_JAUORV010000019.1, read on the forward strand.
TTCCAAATTAATGAATGAGGTTAAATGCAAGCATGAATAAAAAAGTTGTGGTAATGACAGGTGCAACATCAGGTTTTGGGGCGAGTTGGTTTCATAGCCTGACGAAAGAAATTGATGCTGAGTTTTTCATTCTTGCACGCAATAAAGACAAGTTCCAGTCACTACTCACGGGTGTACCCACGAACGTTAAAAAAGATGTTCATTTTGTAGAGTGCGAATTATCTTCTTTTGTAAGTGTTTTCAATGCTATAGGCAGCATAAAAGCACAAGTGACGTCAGTAGATATATTAATCAACAACGCTGGTATTTTTCCTAGTGATTTACCCTGTTATAACAGTGATGCTCTTGAAATGGCATTTGTTGTGAATCATTTAGCTCCGCTTCTTATCACTCTATTATTGGAAGAAAAATTAAGAAACGCTAATTTGTCAAAAATAGTAAATACGTCGTCATTCCAGCATTTTAACGCCAAATTGAACTTGGAGGATGTCAACTTTAAGGGTTCAGAATATAGCGCAATGCTTGCTTATCAGAACTCGAAACTCTGTACTGTACTGTCAACACGCTACTTATCGACGTTTCTAGGTAAAAATATAAGCATAAACTGTTTTGACCCGGGCATTGTTGACACAAGTATGACACAGAAAGCTTTTCCGAAAGTACTTAGATGGACACATCCCCTTCTTCGTACTTTTTTTCGTAATGGTGCAAAGGGAGCAGAAACGGGTATTTACCTTAGTACCGAACGAAATGTCGAACAGAATACTGGTGGCTACTATAAGGATAAACGGCTTAAGCAACCCAGCTTAACTGCGCAATCTAAGATTATTGCTTCACAATTGCATCAAATGTCAACCGAGCTTATACGTCCCTATTTGTCGCGATAGCGTCAATTACATACTAGCGTGAACAACAGGTTTTAACTGGGACGGTAGAGCTTACGTCTGCAATCAGGCAAAACTGGAAATAATCGACGGAAATCGAAGGTCCGTAACCTGCCTCTAAGCGGTTGGTCAACTGAGTCCTTATCTATTTCTGCATTGGCACCAAACAGTCAATCCCGTAGATGTAAAATCGAATATCTACCTTTCTTATACTGTGGCTGGCCTACCATCGCCGTGAGACCATTACCGTGGACACCCGCATCTTTAGATGTTTCCAACCGTACTAAGCTCGCCATGGGCAAAACGTCGATCAGGATGAAGATAAATGGTTTAAAGTCGTTCCCGCTGAATTTAAAGATAAGACTGAATAATGTTCAGTCTTCAAAGTAGTTAAGGAACTCATCTCGAAACCCAAATACTTGCAGTGATTTTCAACTCGAGGCATGAATAAAATAGATTCGTCATTTAAAGCAAAACATTTGTACTATCAACTTTCCTAGTTTATATTAATTTGCGTGACGTCGGCTTATCAAAATGCCTCTAACATTCAACTGAAACGTCGCTAACCCCAATTAAATACTGAGGAAAGCGATATGATTGATAAATATGCGTTGCATGATCTACATTCCCGTCTTGAAAAATTACCACGTGCCTCGCTGGCACTACTCCCTACTCCAATACAAACACTGAAAAGATTTGGCGCGTCCCTAGGCGGTCCAGAGCTATGGATGAAGCGAGATGATTTATCTGGCTTAGAAGGTGGTGGTAACAAAACACGAAAACTTGAATTCATAGTGGGTGATGCGCTGCTACAAGGTGCAGACATGTTGGTAACAGTTGGCGCTATTCAATCCAACCATACCCGACAAACCGCTGCTGCCGCTGCCAAAGCTGGCCTAAAATGTGCGCTTTTACATTGCGCCTGGACCAAAGATGCAAGCGCTACTTATCGGCAGGTAGGTAATATTCTTTTAAGCCATGTAATGGGTGCCGAACTTTATGTGGACGAAACTGAGCGCCCTATCGAAGATCAAGGTCCTCTGGAAGAATTCATGGACTATCTTCGTCAACAGGGACACAAACCATATCTAATTCCAGGCGGTGCTTCTGAACACCCCTTAGGAAGTATGGGCTATATAAACTGCGCTGCTGAACTAGCTGTTCAAATGGCTGAAACTAGCCAAGCCTTTGATTACCTTGTGCATTGCACTGGCTCAAGCAGTACCCAAGCCGGTCTGGTAGCGGGCTTTGCAGCTCTTGATATCAAAACTCAGGTAATCGGAATATCAGACGATAATGAAACCGAGATTAAAAAATCCCGTGTTAAACTTCTAGCCAATAATGCTTTGAGTGAGCTTGGATTAGATGTGCGAGTGCAACCGAACAGTATTGAAATTATACCTGCCAATACCAACGCCTACGGCATCGCTGATACAGAAATTACCGATGCTATCCAGCTATTTGCCAGTACCGAAGGGTTGATTGCCGATCCTGTCTATGAAGGTCGCGCAATACGTGGGTTATTAAACTTGTCTGCTGAAGGTCGTTTTGAGAAGGACGCAAAAATTCTGCTTATGCATCTAGGCGGATCGCCTGCTATACATGCCTATGCCGAAAAATTTGGCGCAATTCAACTTCATCCTTTTACTGTTTAATTCACTCTTTATTCTCAGAGGTATTGTAACGTGACCGACATTTTATTAGATAAAGATTCTCTTGTAGCAAACATTCGAACCCAATTCCAAAATAGTGATCAACTAAAATATCAGCGGGCTTTACAAGAGTTTTTTGATGGTGAAACCTTTATTGGAGACAATGTTTTTGAAACCTGCTTCAAATTACGTGCGGGCTTACCCCCACTTGCATATGAAGTTTCAGGTCCTTATTGTGCAATCAGCAATGAATACGCCACCATAGGGCGCATTTATGAATGTGGTGAACTAATATTTGAAAACAATATAAAACAGCAGATACAACAGCGCACAGCAGCGATGATTTGGCTTTTTCTCTCTGTTTTGGAACATAAACCAGAAAAAATCTTAATAGTGAGCGCAGGGAAACTATCCCTTGAAATCGTTAAATATTTAAAGCACTTTATACCAAGCTTATCCAACATCGACTATCACACGCGAACTCAGCACACGGAATCATTCGAACAACCTTGCGGCAGCATAGGTGTCACTTCTGACTACCAACAGAACCTTAAGCTTGAAGCTTATGACACTATTATTATGGCTACGAATACCAACTGCTATTTAATCGACGAATCCAACATTACTTCAATCAAACCAGGGGCGGTGATCGCGTCACTTTGCACCACCTCACAAACAGGAGAGATTGCAGGCAATGTATATGCCCGAGATGACGTGAATGTTATTTTCGACTTTGAACTAACGCGTCATTTTACAGCCGATATGAAAGCGGCGGATAGAATGGGTTATTTGAATAACGTCCTATTGCTAAGCGACATCTTAAAAGGGCAACACCCTAAAGATATTTCGAAAAAGAAGAAGGTTTTACGCATTACAGGCACGCCCATGCAAAACGTTGCAGTGCTGGATATGATACGTTCAATTTAATTATACAATTCCCCACGGCTGTGCAGTGGGGATAATTCTCGATAAATAATAAACACCTAAGGCCTTGCAAGCAGCTATATGGGTAATTAAGCACAAAAAAAGCCACCTCATTTGAGGTGACTTTAACCTCAGGATTGTAAGTGAAACGTTGGCAGCAATGAATAGCGGTAGGAACAATATAAAAGCTGAATTAAAGTTGTGTTCTGCGACGGGACACAACTAAGCCTGCTAAACTCAATGACAATCACATAAATGTCGCAGGTGCTGAGACATCAACTGCGGGGGACCAAACAGCCCAGGAAAATTCGCCAAAGCTGGATGTGTCTTCGTCGTCAAATATACCAAAAATAGTAGAATGAACATTAGCACTTGAAGGGGATTGATTAATAGTGACGACAGTGAGAGCTCGCTATGGGTAAAAACGTTGATCAATTTGAGCTAAAGCATCTGAAAGTGGTGCCTACCGAATTTAAAGTGGATGTCCACTACTGAGCAAATTTAAAGTGGGTGTCCACTACTGACCTTCAACACTAGCGGCAACCTCTTTTCTGTTTATACACAACTCTGTTGGGGTGTTGCTTAGGGCTATTTAACTAGAGGCCTGGCTCAGTCACTTAGCCGGCCTAGGTCAATTGGCTTTTTTAACTAGACCAATGGCAACTGGTGATTCCCCTTGTTTAATTGGCGGTGTTTCGTTAATCATTAATACGGTTCCGTTTGCGCCGGCGGTAATAGTTTGAACTAGGTCACCAAAATAATTGGTGATTTCGCCTACCGGGGTAGTAGCTGAAACTTTATCGCCGATGGTGACTAGTGGAGTGAAGAACCCTGTGAAGTTGCTTTTAGGGTAATTAACTTGCCGATAAATTGTGGCTGGCTGTGTCTGGATCGGTGAGCCAGACAGCATGTTTAAAAAGTACAAGGCGTTTTTAGCCACTGTGTGGGCATAGTTAATCGATTCTTCGTCACGCAGTCCTAAGTGTCCAATTTCCGTTGTTAGGCCTGGCTTGCCACGAGTCATGGCGGTATTGGGGAACGAGATTGAATTATCTGGGTCGTTAGGGCGGTCGCCATACATGATGATGTGCTTCATACCAATGGCTTTGGCAAATTCGAAAGTGAATGCATCGAGTTCCGGTTCGCCTATGTAGGGAGAATAAACGTGATCGAGTAATTTTTGGTTAGCGCTACCCGAGTGCATGTCGATAAAAAAGTCTGCTTTGCGAATAAATTCACGTGTTAATAGTTCGGCTATTTGTTCAGTATGTGTGCCTTGTTTACTACCCGGAAATTCTCGATTGAGATTTTTATTATCTTTGGGGTTTAAAGCCAGTAAACGTTCGTGAAACCCGTCCAAGTTGGCCAGATGCAATATTATTAGCGTACCTTTTAGTTGCTTAGGGTTAAGCTCTTTGGCGAGCCGTTGCAAGGCAAACATTGATGGATATTCATCACCGTGGGTGCCTGCGGCAAGCAATAATACCGGGCCAGACTCTTTACCATTCACTACTGTAACAGGTAATTTTATGTTGCCCTCACTGCCTAAATAGGCATTTTTCTCACCTGCTGGGGTTTGAATATTAAGCAGTTCAAAGGGGGTTTACATTGCCCGTATGCACTAAATAGGCATAGCGCGACGAGTGAAATGCGCACTGTAGATAGTCGGTTAAAAATAGACAACATCAAGGGGTTCTCCTTAAAGATTTGAGACTGAAATATAAGAAAACCAAGTTAGAAATTAATTCTGGCGTAAAAATGATTGATTTTGCAAGTCGGTATAATCAGGTTTTACTTTGTTTTTTATACTGTTTTACAACTAGTATTCGTCGCCACTGGTTGAGACTGACGATTACGGCCAATGCTAATACTATGCAAAAGGGCGTTAAGCATCGCCCCTTTGCATTGAGGAGGTTATGTTATGCAGGTTGGTAAGGCAGAGATGATTGATGTAATACAATTCTCACCTTGCCGTCTTCACAAAGTTTAAACACGAAGCTTTTGTTAACAAAAATGTGGCTGTCATCCGCGCCAATAAAATGAACGTTACATTGTACAATGGCAAGGTCGTTGTGCAGAATAAAGTCTTCTTTGCTGTACCAAACTTTAACCCATGGCTTTAATTTAAAGCCATTGTCGTTGGGGTAATTTTCATCACCACCAACGAAGTACGATAAAGCGCCCTCTTTGGTATCGCGAAACGTTTGTTCTCCAAAGGTCAGTGTTGGTTTGAACAACACTTTACCGTTATCATAATCGTAATTCTCTGACAAAACTTGCGCAGAGAAGGCCTTGGCGTCACCTCCTTGACTGTGAACTTCACCCACTTTAACTACATTCTCACACCAAGTTTCTAAGGCTTTATGAACCATCTCATCGGTAAACATCCAGTCTTCTCCTATATGATTTTTTTGCTTAAGCAATGTTATATCGTTTTATTTGTTGAGCGTATATCACTATAAACCTTTTAAATAAACAAGTGTTTCTCTTGATAGCTAAACACTATCAACAAGCTAGATTGTTGTGCTTGCTCCGGTTATCTGATTGACTATGTTCTTTGTAGTCGTATAAGGCATATCCTATCTATTTTCTCTGGCTCACCGGCATTGATAAAGACATCCACCAACGAATGAAAGCCAGCTTGCATTGGCTAGCTGGCCATATGCACGTTCTTTTCTGATGGATAATGATTGTACATTGAACAGTTGTTGCCTTTGTTTAGGTCTTATGAAGATATGATAGCTTACGAAAGCGCCTTGAGGTAGCTGCAGTAGTATTATCAGTGGAATTTAATGTAGATTTCATCACTGGTTGTCTCACTGGCTAAGCTAAATACTGGCTAGCCTCTTCACAGGTGTACTTTATGGCAAGTATACCTGTGGAGCGCTTGGGGTGTAGATGATTTTATCTGCCCTTTCTCTTTAACTCGTATCTATACTTTGACAAACTAAAGCGCGGTTAACGTTTTACAATAAGGTTAGAAGTGGAAATTACACTTTCAGGTGTGCAGATTATAGATATATTTTTCAGGTTTGCTGCAGTAGGTCAATTGGCCTTATTAATCATTTTTTTAGTCAGCAAACATTCGGTTCAACCCCTCGCGCAAGTTGGATTAATTACATGCTTAATAGCCTATGTTCTATTAACGGCTCCAATTGAAAATCATCACTACGGAAGTTTACGCAATATCTTATTGCTGATTACCGATTTGACCCCATTTGCCGCTTTGTGGTTCACCTTAACCAAGCTTCATAAGCACTTTAAATTGGCTCAACAAGCCAAATGGATATTGGCTTTGCTGACGTTTTGGCTACTAATCTTAGCTTATGTGTTCTTAGTACTAGGTGGTAGAAGCCCATTACACGACCTCAATCACATCATTGGAATTGGGCTGTTAATGTGGGTCATTTATTTATGTTTAGCGGAATACTTAGATGACCTGGATAATCGCCGCCGCAATGCTCGGCTGTTAATAGTCGCGTTTTGTTGTTTTTATATGTTAGGACTTGTGTCCTTTGAGTTTATCTATCAAAACCTTAGAGATACTTGGCAGTTTAGCCTGGCTAATGCTTTTGTAATCTTTGGATTAGTTGCCATTATTTCAGCAAAAATCACAACCCCAAAAGACCAATTACCGAGTGCTACCAGTAATCAAGTTGATACCTTCGAAGCGACTATCTCTGCACAAAACAAAGCTAAACCGATTGATTTTCCGCAGCTAACAGCATTAAATAAACTGATGAATGACGGTGTATTTTTACAACAGGAACTCACCATTGGTAAGTTGGCACATTTACTCGATTTGCCTCCTCACCAACTTCGTCAGCTGATTAATCAACAACTCGGCTTTAGCAATTTTTCTCACTATCTAAATAGCTATAGGATCCCGTGGGTATGTGAACAATTTCAGAATACCTCGAAAAAGAAAATACCGATCCTGACGATAGCATTGGAAGCAGGCTATGGTTCTATCGCACCATTTAATCGTGCTTTTAAAGCAACAATAGGTCAAACCCCTACACAATATCGTACTCAATTTTAAAAATGATCAGTATTTTTCATATTCGATAAGACCTAGTATCTAACAATGGATGTAATGGCCTCCACTAATTATTTGTAGAAGTCATTATGAAAAAAGTACTGCTCATTTTATTCGTTTTTATACTCTCTGTTTTGTCTTATTTAGCTTGGCCGATCTACCAAGGCATAGCTTATCGTGATAAAGCACCAATGATAGGGATTGACTATGTTACCTGGCCTAGTGAACAGCCAACAACAAACAAGGTATTCGACGCTGATTTCAAATATGCAGCAAGTAAAGCCTTACAATCACTTATTGATCAACAACAAAGCGTTGCAGCACCGGGCTACACTGCTGCAGTAGCCATAAACGGAAAACTCATTTGGGCAGCTAGTGTCGGCTGGTCGGATATTAGCAAGAAAATACAAATGACCACCGATAGCCAAATGCGAATAGGCAGCACGTCAAAAGCGGTGACTGCCACTGGGCTAGCTCGATTGGTCGACAGCGGCAGGCTTAACTTAGATGCACCATTATCGGAGTACTTTAAAACACCTCCCAACCCACAGTGGAAGACAGTGACGGCTAGGCAACTCGCCTCTCATATGGCAGGGATCCCACATTATGGTGAGAACACGGAAACACTTGGCACCTTGGCAATGATAGGTGCTCAGCGCTACTTTGCTGATCCACTTGCTGCCATGGCTTTATTTGACGATAGCGATATGTTATTTGCACCTGGCGACCAATTTAGTTATTCGAGTTTAGGCACTGTATTGCTTAGTGCATTGATGCAAATAAAAGCTGAAATGAAATATCAAGACTATATGCAGCAGAGGGTATTTGCCCCCCTTGCCATGCATGCAACCTTTACTGAAACGCCGACTCAAACTAGCGATGATCTGGCCACGTTTTATTGGCAAGACAAACATCAACCTAGCAGATTAAAGCCTTGGTATCACTTGGATTTAAGTCACCGATTAGCCGGCGGCGGTTGGATATCGACATCTAAAGATCTCGCAATGTTAGGACAAGGATTTATGAATGAGACGTTTATATCTGAACAAACGAGGACTGCATTTTGGACACCACAAAGGCTTAATAATGGCCAAGTAAATCCTCAACAATATGGTCTTGGCTGGCGTATAAATGATCTCGATTTAGGTGAAGGTTATAAATCAGTGACGTTTATGCATCATGGCGGCGTATCAGCAGGTGCTCAAAGTTTTTTGATGGTTATTCCTGAGTACAAGTTGTCTTTGTCCGTTAACGCCAATATTAGAACTGAGGTATTTTCAGATTTCGCTAGCGTCTCTTATGATATAGCCAGGTTTTTTATCGACGAGATAGAAGCTCCAAGTCATGTAGAGAAATAATCTAAAGCAAGCAAACACTGCTTATTGAGTTTTAGTTATGCTCCGACTAGGTTACTCGCTTCACCTTAAGCTGAGCTCAAAATCACTTATGCAGATGTCATGGATGTATAGCGTTATGTCCATTTACAGTGGGTTGTCATTTATTCTACTTGGCCTTGTATACCACTAGTATCTTTTGACTCGCCCACCGCTATTTAGGTGATTTATATTAGTTGATTGAGTCATGATACTTCGAAAATTAAAGGGATTTGGTGGCGTATAGCGTTTCCTATACACCACCAGTGATTTCCCGATGTTTACAAGGCTTGCGTTAAGATCTCTCGACTTTTGTCTAGGGTGATATCACTGTGTTCACCAAGTGCGGTCATGCCATGCTGTTTTAACCCATCAATAAGTAAATCGATATCTTTTGCAGCAAGATCTACGTCAGATAATCGGGTGGGTACTTGCATTGTTTTGAAAAATTGTTCGGTTAACAGAATAGCTTGTTCAATACGAGCATCCTCATCCCCCTCATTTATCTGCCAAACCCGCGCTGCATATTGCAGTAGTTTTTCACGCTTATTGTCACGACAGACTTTCATGACTGCGGGTAATACTATGGATAGCGTACGTGCGTGGTCAATGCCAAACGCCCCCGTTAATTCATGACCTATCATATGGGTTGACCAATCTTGTGGTACACCGGCACCAATTAGTCCATTTAATGCCATGGTTGCCGACCACATAATATTGGCTCTCACTTCCAGATCATCTTTGGTTTGTGGCAGTAATGCTTTAGGCCCTTCTTCAATTAAGGTTTGCAATAACCCTTCACTGAAACGGTCTTGTACTTTGCCATTAACGCTATAGGTTAAGTATTGCTCGATAGTATGAACAAACGCATCAACAACACCGTTACTGATTTGACGATCAGACAATGACAATGTGACTTTCGGATCTAACACTGCAAATAGTGGGCGCACTAAAGGGCTTGAAAATGCACGTTTATTGCCATCTCGAGTAACAACAGCATTACCATTACTTTCAGAACCTGTGGCTGGCAGGGTTAAAACTGCGCCTATGGGTAACGCTTTCGTGATGGTATGTTGCTTTGTGAGAATATCCCATGGATCTTTCTCCTCACTTGGATCATCTCCCTCAAAGAAAGTCGCTGCGGCAATAAATTTAGCGCCATCAACCACAGAGCCACCGCCAACAGCAAGTAAAAAATCAATACGGTGCTCTTTAATAATCTCCTGAGCTTTCATTAATGTGTTGTAACTTGGATTGGGTTCGATACCTGAAAATTCAAACCAGGTGTGTTGTTCAAGGGCATCAACCACTTGTTGATACACGCCGTTATTTTTTATAGAACCGCCACCATAGACCAGTAAAACCCTTGCGTCTGATGGTATTTGTTGGGAAATGGCGGCGATTTTTCCTTCTCCAAAATGAATATGGGTTGGATTTTGAAAACTGAAATTTAACATTGATATATATCCTAAAATTTTGCCAAGAAAAAATGTATAAAAACTCTTTATGCACCAAGGTGAGCGAGTAACTTTTCAGCGGCTAAAGCTGAACTCGCTGGATTTTGACCAGTGATAAGCAGGCCATCTTGTACAACAAATGCTTCCCAATCTTGGGCTTTTTGATAATCACCGCCGCGCTTAATGAGTTCATCTTCAAGTAAAAATGGCACCACTTCGGTTAATTGCACCGCGTCTTCTTCACTGTTAGTAAAGCCGGTTACTGCTTTTCCTTTTACAACAAAGTCACCAGACCCATGTTTTACATTTAATAATGCGGCACTAGCATGACAAACGGTTGAAACGGCTTTGCCTGCAGTTAAAAAACTTTCTAGCAAAGTGATTGAGTCGGGATTGTCGGTAAGATCCCATAAAGGTCCATGACCTCCGGGGTAGAAAACAGCATCAAAGTCACTTTCACTAACAGAAGACAATTTCACCGTAGTCGCAATTTTGGATTGGGCAGCATCGTCTGAGTCGTAACGTTCAGTGGCGGCAGTTTGAAATTCTACGAGTTTGCTTGTGGGATCAATAGGCGCTTGATCGCCCTGTGGCGTAGCTAAGGTGACTTCAACACCAGCGTCAATGAAAGCATAATAAGGCGCGGCGAACTCCTCAACCCAAAAACCGGTTTTATTGCCAGTGTCGCCAAGTTTATCGTGAGAAGTCAGTACCATTAATATTTTTTTATTCATTTTTGTTCATCCATTTATCAAAACAAGCAAGCTTGTTTAGGTGAGTTTTCATTTTCTATGGAAGGAGTATATGCTCACAAAAAAAGTATACAATGCAGATAAAATTGACATCATTGTATCAATAATTGATACAATGGTTTTGATGTTTGTTTTTCAGTAATGGATCCCGGTATGAATGTTTCGTTTGAACGTCTCAAAAGTATGGTTGTTTTTGCTCAAGTTGTTGAACAAGGCAGCTTAATTGGAGCAGCAAAGCAATTGGGACTCTCGCGCGCGGTAGTCAGCTACCACCTGAAAAAACTTGAATCTCAACTTGAGGTGAAATTACTTAATCGCTCTACTCGTTCGATCAATCTCACAGAAGCTGGCCAAGCCTTTTATGAGCGCTGTCATGCTATAGCCGAACATGCCAATGCCGCCAATCAACAAATTGAAAACGTCAAAAATGAACCCATCGGCCTACTTAAAATAACCTGTCCGGTAAATGTTGGATTACAAACAATTGTGCCTGCACTGAATGAATTCAAAAAAATTCATCCTAAAATTGAGCTGGATGTGATGCTCACGGATGAAGTGGTGAATATTATGAAAGAAGGAATCGATTTAGCGATCCGCGGAGCCCCCTTGCCTGACTCAGGATTACAAGCAAGTAAACTTGCTACCCTAAAAACCTGTTTGTGCGGTTCTCCAGAGTACTTTAGCCAATATGGAAAACCAAAAAACCATACTGATTTAGCCAATCATCAATGGGTAATTTACAAATTAACCTCTGGCGTAGTGAACCTAACAAAAGGCAACCGCACTTATCGTATTGTCACCCAAGGAAGTATCAGTACCAATAATGCAGCGGCGCGTACTGCATTTGTTGAAGCTGGCCACGGTTTAGCGCGCATCCCTATTTATGATGCTTGGCCTAAAATACAAGCAGGCACCTTACAAAGAGTACTTGATGATTATGTATTCAACGATATAAATGTCTATGGTGTGTTCCCGCCAGGCACGGCAAATACCAAAAAACTGAGGTTATTACTGACTTTCTTGAAAGAGTATTTTACCCGTCAAATCAGCTTCAGCTCGACCATTTAATAGATGCCAATGATCCTATTTCCAGTATCAAAATTAGGTGCACATTCAAGCCATCTCATATTCAAGCCTTCTTAGCCAAATAAGCTCTTTATGGCGAAAATCTTGGTTTGGCCTTTGTGGTCTGTTTATCCCATAATACAGGCTAACAAAATCGAAACCCTAACCTAAAAAAACGAGTAAAGCATCTCAAATGATTGTGAAAGTGTTACCAACAATAATCTTTTCATTTCAACTTGGCATTGCAGGCCTTGCTATTGCCCAGTCTTTGTTGAGTGCTAAGGGCGGGCAAAAACACACTTACTATCTAACCGGGGTACTGATATTTCTCTCTATTCATACATTTGGTGATTTACTTGTGGTGTCAGGTGGGTATCGGTATTTCCCCAATCTAGTAGGATTACAATTCCCCTTAGCGACATTGATTGGTCCCGCATTTTATTTTTACGCGCGTTCCATGATGACCCGCTCAAATGTGTTAAGCACGAAATCTATGCTTACAGCTAGTATTGGTCCCGTACTGGGTATTTTAGTATTGCTCCCTTTCGCCTTAGGGCTGACCACCGAACAAAAACTTTCTCTTGCGGATCCACTCACCCGAGATGCTGAACTCTACAAGTTTGCTCTTCTAACTTGCTTACTCTCTACCCTTACCTTTTTAATCTCCACGCTATTGTATTTTAGCGCAACCTACCGGCTTCTTAACAACCACAAAGTTCAGCTCATGAAGAGGTTTTCGGTTATCGAAAAAAAATCACTGGATTGGTTACGCACAATTCTACTTTTATGGGGTAGTGTTTGGGTGCTTTACACCATTGAATATATATTGAATTTTATTGGCGTAAGCTGGATTGGATCGGGTGTCGTTATTCCAATGCTAAATTTACTATTGCTTTTGGCGTTTGCTCACTTATCACTTAATCAACCTTTATTGTCAGAAACAGACAAATCAAAAGACAGTGATTTGCAACCTCGAGCCGCCGCATTAGACGATGATAGAATGAAGAGAATTGCAGTAAAACTCCACAAAGTGATGCAAGGGGAACGCTTATTTTGTGAAAATGAACTGAGCCTTCACCGATTATCTGAAGCCATTGGCATATCTCAAAATCATATTTCCGAGACCCTATCCCAGCATTTACAGATTAATTTTTTCTCGTTCATTAACAATTATCGTGTAGAAGAAGCAAAAAGACTGTTAACTACAACAACCTTATCAATTATTGATATCTCGCTGGAGTCGGGCTTTAACTCTCGCTCGACGTTTAATTCTGCCTTTAAAAAAACCGAAGGCGTAACCCCGTCGGCCTATCGCATGCTCATGAATAATCATAATACTGCGAAAGAATAATGAACGAATGGGCCCATTTGGACGACGTTAGTCTCGAAATCCTTGAAACTTTCCCTATCATCAAAAATCACCTAGAGGAAAATTCATATGTCAAACTTGTTCGCTGCTCGTCTGGTGGGCGCGTTATTTATTATATCAACAGGCGCTTACATGACGGCGAGTCATATCATTTCGACGCTATTTAGTGCACCTGATTTTATCCTTTATCTGTACCCGAATAGAAACCTTTTGACCGTAGCCGCCCTATTGGAGTTTGTTAACTCTGCCGCTGTAGTGGCTATAGCCACCGTTATATTTCCCATCATTAAACCTCTTAGTCAGCGAATCGCTTTGACCTATGTTAGCTTTAGGATCATCGAAGCGGTTATGCTACTTATTGGCGCATTAGCGCTATTTTCTTTAATAGCCATTAGCAAAGAAATGGTAACAGCCATGGCCCCCACTGTTGACTATTTAAGTGTTATGGCTGATGTTCTAAAACAGCAACGTTATGTTAGTTTTCAACTTGGCATGATCCCCCTAGCTCTTTGCGGCTTTATGCTTTGTGTTACCTTTTATCAACACCGTTTAGTCCCAAGGTTATTATCCGCTTTAGGCCTTGTCGGGTATTTGTTATTGTTGCTAAAAGTCAGCGCTGATTTTTTCGCCATTAATATTGGCGGTGGCTTGTTGTATATTCCTGGTGCTTTATTTGAACTACTTCTACCATTATGGTTGTTTTTTAAAGGTTTTCATTTAAGTGAACTACCACAAACACACGAGAAGTGAATGACATTAACGCTATATTTTGATTGCCGTGTTTTGCTTTAGGCTAAGAGTGCCCATGAAAAAATGGAAGAAGATCACACTTAAGGTTTTACTCGCTTGTTTCCTGACAACAACAAGTATTTATTTGTTCGCGCCTTGGGAATATGGGCTGTATTATTTAAAGCCTGTACCTAACTCCATTGAGCAACAAGTTCATGAAGCAACGTCACAAGGTATAGACGGAATCATTGTCTATGTGGATGAGGCCAATAAACCAGCTCGGTTGTATGCAAGTGGTTGGCATAATAGACAAGAAAAAATACCGGCATATGGCAATGCTCTATTTAAAATTGCCAGTATTGGAAAATTATATGAAGCGGCGGCAATCGCTAAACTAGTCGCGTCCAATCAGCTCAAACTGGACCAAAGTCTTGCAGACTATTTGCCTCAATTAGCTGAACGTATCGAATATGCAAATAAAATTACCCTACGCATGTTGGTAGAGCACCGCAGTGGTATTCCTAACTTCACCGATCAGGAAGGCTTTGATTGGGCATCAAACTCCCTTGACGTATTGAGTTTAGTATTAGACAAACCTGCGGACTTCCCACCCGGTACTGATTACGCCTACTCCAATTCAAATTATTTGTTGCTACAAAAAATAATGACCGAAACCTTGGGTTATCCTTACTCCCGCTTCATTAACAATGAAATTCTTTTACCATTGGGCTTAAACCGAACTTTCTTTTCAATTCACCAGATCGATACAAATGAGCTCATGAGCGGATATTATGTAGGCTATGACGAAGACTTAAAACACCTCGACCAAGGTTACGTAGCCAGTGCACAAGATGTAGGGATCTTTTTAAGAGCCCTAAATGATGGAAGTGTGTTTACCGAAGCAGAACGCAAAATTTATGCTTCACTTTATGAATATAACCATACAGGTTGGGTGCTCGGCTATTCTAGTATAGCCCGATACCATAGGGATATTGATACCGTTGTCATTCAATTTACCAACACGACCGGTGAAGATAGAGTGATACTTACAGGCATCATATATGACCGAATTATGAGTATCTTACGGAGCCAATAAAATGAATTGTTTGACTAGGTATTGGTAAGATTTAATTACCTCATTCCCGCCACAGCCCCGCAAAGCTTTATCACCTATGATTTTTCACCTAATAACATACTGCCATCGCCTAAAAAGCTTAAAACAATCTGTATTGCTGGGCGGTTATCGTCAAATAAATAGCTGTATTTCTCCACTATTCTATCTCTATCAGCTTGATTTCTTGCTGTCGACATTTCATCGCGAAAAGGCTGTCCTTCCATAATACCAGCATAATGACTAGCAATAGCGGCTGTTGTGCGCAGTGCATTTTCAACTTTGGGGTTTTCTGTAAACGCCTGCGTCAACTGTGTCGAATACGCATAATCAGCCGGTAAAACTAACTGTCCCTGAGTGTTGAATTCTATACTTGCAGGTGGTGAGGGTATGCCATATTGTGCTAACAATGCTTTAAACTCGTTTTGCGAGTATTTGGATAAGGTATCAATGTTGTGCGCTGTTGGCAGTAATAAGGGTATGTCCTTTAAATTCACCGGACTAGGTTGCGCTCCAGGCGTAAGATACTCATCTAGATTGATTTCTTGTTGGTCTCCTTGGGAGGTATTCATGCTGAAAATCGCATTCGTAGCGGGCTTTTCTACCTTTTGAACCTGATGATTTTGTTGATAAGCGGCTAATAATTCCGAAAAGCCATTGTTTCCTTTCGATTGATTGGGTTGCAGTAGGTTTTGTGAGTGAGTTTTAAAAATACGATTGGAGACGTCCATTTTAACCTCGACAATTTTAACTTTGTAAACGCTCTAAAACATCAAGTACATTGGCTCTTAGCTGTGCATCTTTATTTTGTGCCGTGCCAATAGACTGATCAAACTCCACCGACTTTCTTGCCAAGGCTAAAACGTCATATTTTTCATCGGCATCGAAATCTCGGCTTGGAGGCGCTCTCATTGCTAATCCCTCTTGTGAGGTGATTAACCCGTCTAATTGTAACTCTGACGACATACGCGTTAATTCGTTATATGACATATTAGTCGGATCATACTGGTCAGCGACTTCCTGAAATTTTGTTTCTGCAATTAGACCCGCCTGGCTCAGTGTTACTTTATCTGCTGAGCTGTGATTGTTAGATAACTGGTTAGAATGAGTGGTATCTGCACCTTGGTTTTTACTGCTTTGATAGATAGAGCTCAGCTGACTATTATTATTTATTTCCATTACATTCCCATTAGTCAATTTAGTGCTAATCACCACTAATTATCGGCTTATTTAGCTTGATGAGTTTGAGCAGCAATGACTATGCCAAAGGTACTGTTTTTGATTTAGGCTGATACAGGTTAACTAACAGGAATTGCGCCATTAGGCTGCGAGCTAACCCCTTAAGCTGATTTTCAATGGGGTATTATCAGCAATTAGGCAAATTATTGCCGAGGTTAAGACAATATCGGCAATGACAGGAAAAAACGGCAAGAGCGGCAAGTATGATTCCCGCCTCTTTGAGCTTAAAAATAAGACTAATGGCAACATAAAGTTGCACATTAACTATAGGTTAGCCGACGAAATTTTACTTAGCGTATCGAATTTAGATAGTGTTTTAGTTAAGATGTTCAGACGATTGTTATTTTCCAATTGCGTTTAACCCTAAACGCTCACCAAAATATTACCAAAACGATAACTAACTTAAGCACTTATAATAATGAATGGAGAAACCATGCACCTTCGTAAACGCCTTGTCCTTGGCACAATATTGAGCTTTTTTAGCGTTCAATTGCTGGCCGCAGAAGCCATTGTTAGCGCTGAACAGAAGCAAACTGCCGAACAACTGATGCAAACCGCACTGAAAAGTGATCTTGGCATGGACATAGTCACGTCATTGACGACTGAAATTGGCCCTCGCCTAGCGGGTTCAGAAGCTGAAAAGCGAGCTAGAGGTTGGGGAGAAAAATTGGGACAACGCTTAGGGTTTGATAAGGTTCGTGTGGAAGAATTTACGATGCCGTTCTGGGAGCGGGGAAATTTACACATATCCCTTACTTCCCCCTACAATCAAGAATTATACGGCACAGCATTAGGTGGGGCGGCACCATCAAAACAAGATATTGATGCACCCGTGGTTTATTTTAGAGATATTCACGCTCTAATGGAGGTAGAAGAAGGAGAGCTCAAAGGTAAAATCGCTTTTGTTGATGGCGATATTATGGTGAAAAGTCAGGTGGGCGCAGGTTACGGACAAGCGAACCATCGTCGCAGAGTGGGATGGCAACATGCGCAACGTGGCGGTGCAGATGCGTTAGTGGTGCGTTCCGTGGGTTCAGATTCACATCGATTTCCCCATACAGGCATGATGAGTAAAGATGGAGACAAATGGGCAAGTATTCCTGTTATTGCAATTTCTAACCCAGATGCGGATCATCTTCGCCGTTTACATAATTTGGATAAACCCCTAAGTATTTCCCTTCATTCTGAGTCTGACTGGAAAGGTGAAGTTAGCAGCGGGAATGTTGTGTTAGATTTGATTGGTAGCGAGAAACCTGAAGAGATCGTACTTATCGGTGGCCATTTAGATAGCTGGGATCTGGGTACTGGAGCTGTAGACGACGGTGCTGGTGTTGCGATTACCACTGCAGCGGCTGCATTGATTGCAAAATTGCCTAAGCGCCCTAAACGTACTATCCGAGTGGTCATGTTTGGTGCTGAAGAGGTAGGCCTGTTAGGCGCATTTGCTTACACCAAAAAACATGAAGCAAATTTGAGTAATCATGTTCTGGCCACAGAGTCAGATTTTGGAGCACAAAAAGTATGGCAATTGGGATCTAACGTTAATCCAAAAGCCACAGTGTTAATGGATGAAATAGGCAGAATTTTATCCCCTCTAGGTATCGTTAGAGGCCGTTCAGATGCACCAGGAGGTGGCCCCGACATTATTCCAATGGCCGCCAAAGGCGTACCCACAATTCGTTTAAATCAAGACGGACAAGACTACTTTGATTTACACCATACGCCAGACGACACCTTAGATAAAATTGAGCCTGACGCTCTAGCGCAAAATATTGCTGCTTATGCCGCTACTATTTATTTAATTGCCGACTCAGAGGTTGAGTTAAAACCATAAGCTAGCGCCAGCAACTGACGCGAAGACTGAAAAGCCCTAATCCTTTAATTAGCTGGGATTAGGGTTTAAGCATGCAAATTTAGTAGGTTTGTGTACCGCGGATGGGGTAACCAGTTTGATTACGAACAAAGGTTAACCCCCTTACAACTACATCTAACTCTGGGCGTAAAAAAGGCGTATTGGCAATATTTACCCCCTGTAATACTCCCACTTCGTTAATGACAAAAAGCGCAGGCTCTGAAAAATCATGATCGGTTTCTTTTTCAGAACGTGGGGCTGATATGTACAACCCTAATTGCTGCATTTGCTCAACACTTAGCCCGTAAGCGATGGGATAAGTCACATTTAGCACTTCCATGTTTTGACTAAGTTGTTCTTTTGAATCTGCTGATACGGCTGTGACACTCACACCGATGGCATTTAACGCCTCTTTGTGCTCCTCCAATAAATTGAGGTAGCGTACACATAAAGGACAATGTTTTCCCCGATACACTACCAGCATTTGCCAATCGGCCCCTGAGTGAGCTTGTCCTAGATTAACCGTGGAGCCATCTAGAAGCGCTGCATTAATAGATGGAAAAGGACTACCGGGAATGAGTTTTACTAAGTTTGTCATTTTGATCTCTTTGATAGTTAGTGAGTTTTATAGATTGAATAAATAGTGTGAGGGCTATACCCGTGCATAGAACAACACAGCTGATAAATATATTGCTTATGCCGCCAGGTATGTATTCTACAAATGAGGTTAAAAACTGCCCTAGAAACACCGCCATGGTAAAAAATGATAAATTGCGACCACGCACTTTTACTTCGCTTCGCTCTACTGTCATGTGGTTTAGCAATGGAATACTAAAGCCAAACCCAATGCCGATAAAAATCGCCCCTACCACTAAACTAATAGTGCCTGTTTGTAAGAAGAAAAGATAAGCTACCCCGAAACCAATAAATGCTAGAGCTAACACTTTCTGCTCGCCAAAAAGTTTACATACCTTAGGCAGGAAGTGCGCCGCAACTACCGCCATTAATGAAATGAAGGCCAACAAACCTCCTATTTGCTGTTCGTCGTAATCTTGTCCATACATATAACTGGGCAGCAAAACTATAGAGGTGAAAAACAATACCATTGCAAGCATAGCAATTAGATACACACTTTTGAGTGAAATTCCCTTTTGCAAAGTCGCATGTTCATGTTGGGTTTCCACTTCTTTTTCAACGGGATTTTGGCGGGGTACGAAGACCAAGAGCATGGCTAGAAATACCCAAGCAACGAGATAAAGCGAAAGGGGTAATGCCCAGTGTTGCGCCGCGAGTAAGCCTCCAATAAATAGAAATACCACCCCGCCCAGTTCGATCGCCATGCCCTGTTTAGCAATCATTTTTAACCGCTGTTCGCCAAAATACCATTGGGAAATTAGCACCGTACAGCCTGCCATCACTACTGAAGTCACGCCGCCTAAAACGAATCGATTGAACAATACCCATAACGGACCATGCAACCAATAGACGCTTGCCCCCACAACCCCATATAAGAATAAGCCAATAATAAGCAATTGATATGCGCCATATTTGTCAATTAGTTTGCCAGCTAGGGGAGCAAAGACTAACGCGCCTAATGCGGGTAAAGTGACCAACAAAATAGCATTGTCTGTCACGCCCAAGCCAGCCGAGATACTGACTAAACCTGGGGCAACGACAGCCCCTACCATAATCGTTAAACAGGCAATACAAAGTAAGGTGTAGCCACCGGCACTGTTAAGTTTGTTCATGAAAAAGTCCCTTAAATTGATAAAAAAGAAATGTTATTTAGTGTTTGGCCAAGGCGTTAAAAAATGCACTGATGATAATGAAGAGAATACTCACCACCACCACCCCAGGCCATTGATATAGAGAGTAAGCGGTAAGACCTGCTATTGAGCCTAGCGCCCCACCAAGATAGTAACCGAGCATGTAAATACCATTGATACGACTTTGGGCGCTGTTATCGATGCTAAAGACCCGCACCTGATTAGCCACTTGTGCACTAAAAACAGCAAAGTCGATTAGTATAATTCCCACTATCAAGGACACTAGATTTCCGGCAAATAGCCCTGTTATGGCAAACCCTAACGCAGCTAGCCCTAACACCACCATTATTAAAGTTTTAGCGCCGAGTTTATTCACCCATTTACCCGAAGCCTTAGCACCAATGACGCCCGCTAATGCAATCAGACCAAAGAGGCCGGCTTGTTGGGCGTTGTAATGAAAAGGCGCGTCACTCACATAAATTGCCAGTGTTGCCCACAAAACATTAAATGCGGCAAACCAAAATGCACCGGAAAATGTAAATAGTCGCAGCGATCGATGTCGGGCAAACAACACTAAGGTGCTCTTTAACAGGGGCAAGTAACGTAACGAAGCCTGTGGTTTATTGGAGGGTAAACATATCCATAACAAGATCCCAAGGAAGGCGGCGATTAACGCAGACATAATAAACACACTGCGCCAGCCAAACTGTTCTGCAACAAACCCACTTAAGGTTCTTGAGAGCAAAATACCAATGGTTAACCCCATCATTAAAGTGCCAAGGGTGGCACCTTTGTTTTCAATAGACACCATTGATGCAGCAAACGGAATTAGCTGCTGAGTAATATTTGCGCTCACACCAATTAAAAAGACTGCCAGCATCAGTATTGGCAGATTTGGCGCAAAAACGGCGACTGAACAAGCAACCACTAACAAACAGGATAAGAGACCTATAAGTTGCCGCCGCACTACCGAATCACCCAAGGGTGAGATAAACAAGAGTGCAAAGGCATAACCAAATTGCGTGAGTGCTGGAATACTGCCTAATTGCGAATCATTTAAATGAAACTCGTTGGCAATTAACGGCAAAATAGGTTGGTTGTAATACAGGTTCGCCGCACTAGCCGCAATGGCAGTTGTCATAAGTAATAACATTAAAGGGCTTAACACGGGTGTAGAATCTGAATGGGTCATATGTGTCGTTAAGTAAATAAAACATAGACACAGCATAAGACTTATCTATTAATAACAAAAATGATATTATTTAATTGAATCGATACCAAATTTGTATAGATTCTAACATTGGACTTCGTCATGGATATCAAAATATTAAAGAGTTTTGTTTCAGTCGCTAAACATAAGAGCTTTTCAGAAGCTGCCCGCGAGTTACACACTGTTCAACCAGCGATAAGTCGTCATATATCCGCGTTGGAGGAAGAACTTGCTGTCACATTATTTAACCGCAACTCTAGAGATGTTGCGATTACCCCAGCGGGTGAACAATTACTTGATGATGCTTTAGGGATTCTCGCCTTAACTGAGCAAGCTAAGCAAAAGGTAAAACGTGCCCACAGTGGTACTGTGGGAACCTTGAATATTGCCCATTTAAGTTCAGCATGCTTGTCTTTTATGGCCAGCCTGATCCGAACCTATAGATCTCAGTTTCCCCACGTCCACATCGCTCTATTTGAAATGACCGCAACGGAACAAATTGAAGCTCTAAAGCAAGATAAAATCGATATTGCGTTTTCAAGACCCTTGCCGACCCCTATTGCTGACGAATTTATTAGTCACGATATTTATATTGATAAACTGGTGGCCGTGGTAAATCAAAGCCATCCACTTGCAAGCCAAAAACACACTGATCTCGCTAGGTTAAAAAGCGAACAATTTATTATTTTTAATCGTGAAGAAGCCCTTGGACTTTTTGATGAAACCATCATACTTTGTAAACAAGCAGGATTCTCACCGAACATCATTAGTCAACCGAGGCATATGCAAACCTTAGTCACTGAAGTGGCTGCCGGTTTAGGCGTGGCAATTGCTCCTTTTTGCGTAAGCAAATTGTATAGTCAGGGCTGTCATTTTATTGCATTGGACAATGTCGAGACGCAAATTCCGTTACAAATCCAATTTAAACAAAACGACAATAGCGCCACCACCCACGCCTTCTTAACGGTTGCGTTAAACGCCAAAAACGAAATTCAACGCAGCATGACGCTTTAACCCTACCTGCAAATTTGACTAAATCGAATCTCGCTTTCAAAAAGCATGTAAAGCAAAGAAACCATGACAGTCATAAAAGAGCAGCCATAATAGACATAAGATGAATTCAGGCTAGGAACATCTAGCCTGAATCAGTATTAGCTGTATATTAGATTTCGATGACGACTTTACCTAAGCCTTTACCACTGGCTAATCGGTCGTGAGCTTGACTCACTTGTTCAAGACTATAATGATTTTCATCTAATACAGGAGTTAATTTTCCAGCTTCGATAATTTTAGTTAATTGTTTAAGAATCTGACTGTGCTCAGCGCGCTTATAGTTGTGTAACATTGGAATGAGCATAAATACCACATGCAAGGACAACCCTTTGAAATGCGCTTCCGTTAAGTCGATTTCAAGCATAGACACAGTAGTAGATACTTGCCCATTTAACGCTGCCGCTTTAAACGAGTTGGATAAATTCGCCCCGCCAACAGAGTCAAATACCACGTCAAAACCTGCATTGTTTGTGTGCTTAGCAACGTAATCTTCCACTTTTTCTGTTTTATAATTTATGGCTGTCGCACCCAGTTTTTCGATTAAGTTTAATTGTGCTTCTCCGCCGCCAGTAGAAAATACCTTAGCGCCAAAATAGTTTGCTAATTGTAAGGCAATATGTCCTACGCCGCCTGAACCACCATGCACCAATACAGACTGTTGGGCTTTAACGCCGGCTCGTTTGAGGCCTTCGTAAGCGGTGATCCCGCACAATGGAATGGCAGCAGCCTCTCTCATTGAAATGTTTTTCGCTTTAGGTGCGATTAAATTAGCATCTGCAACAATGTATTCCGCTAAGGTACCGGGTAAATCCGCCAAGCCACCTGCACACCCATAAACCTCGTCACCCACTTGGTATTCGGTAACCCCCTCACCTACAGCTTCCACTGTACCGGCAAAATCCATTCCTAAAATTGCAGGAAGTGGTGGCGCAATGGGGAATTCAGCCCCTAATTCACGCAGCATAGTGTCGACAGTATTAACACTGGTGGCTGCAATTTTAACTAGTACATGTCCAGATTTTACAGCAGGTTTAGCAACCTCTGCCGCTTCAAATACATCGCTGCCACCATAGGCTTTAATAATCATTGCTTTCATGTTCGACTCCTTATTGATTGATGAAACAAGTATATTCAAACAACATTAAATTGATAATAGAGAAATTTATTGAATGACTTTCTATATTTTGTTGATAATAATATACAATGAAGGAGAGCCATGAACATGAATTTAGATCATTTGAAATTATTTGTACGCATAGCGGCATTGAACAATATCAGTGCCGCAGGTAATGAACTTCACCTATCCCCTGCAGTATCGAGCAACTACATCAGTAAACTTGAAGAAAGTTTAGGCACTCGGCTGATCCACAGAACAACTCGCAAAGTATCATTAACAGAAGAAGGTAGAACCTTTTTACCCCATGCTGAAAACGTATTGATGAGTGTGGAATCGGCTATGGCATCCGTGGGCATTGGCAAAGTGACTCCCCAGGGAAGGTTGCGAATTACCGCACCCGCTTCATTTGGACGTATGCATCTAGTGCCTGCTCTGGCCGGCTTTCTCAAACACTACCCAGATATAGATATTGATCTTCGACTTTCCGATAGCATAGTCGATCTGGTTGAAGGCGGCTTTGATATTGCAATTAGAGACGCCTCATTAAAAGACTCTAGCCTGATTGCCAAGAAATTAGCGACAGATAAACGGATCGTCTGTGCATCACCCGATTACATTGCCGAGTATGGTGCGCCAGCGACTCCCGATGATTTGCAAGCGCACAGTTGTATTACCTTGGTCGGTTTAGATAACTGGCATTTCCAAACTGACGGTACTACTCAAACGATTAAAGTGATTAGCAGGTTTACTACTGATAATGGTGAGGCCACAAGGGACGCCAGTGTAAATGGATTAGGCATTACCGTTGCTTCCACATGGAGCGTTTACCAACATTTAAAAGAGAAAACCCTTGTTCCTGTCTTATCCAATTACCCGCTATTATCAGAAACAGACATATGGGCGGTTTTTCCGAGTTCACGACTACTAGCGCCAAAAGTACGCGTATTTATTGACTATTTTACAGCGTATTTTGGTGATATTCCTTATTGGGATTTGTGACAATATTCACTGAACCTTCATATGTGAGTGTTATTGTTGACATAATTATTTGTGCAAATGAAACAGAGGTAGGAAGGTATGTCGTACAAATTTCCGTTGTTAATGTGGTTGTGCCTGTTTGGTACGCAACTTTATGCTAAGCCAACGATTATCGCCCACCGCGGAGCTTCTGGGTATTTACCAGAGCATACCATAGAAGCCGCCGTCCTCGCATTTTCCCAAGGGGCGGACTTTATAGAACAAGATTTGGTCTTAAGTAAAGACTTAATCCCGGTGGTATTGCATGATATTCACTTGGAAACCGTGACCAACGTCGAACAAGTCTTTCCTAAGCGTCATCGGACTGATGGTCGATATTATGCGTTTGACTTCACCCTAGAAGAATTGCAAACCTTAAATGTACATGAACGTACAACCCAAAAAGGCGAACAGGTTTACCCCCAACGTTATCATGGACAGTCACCATTCAAGATCGCCACATTTGAACAACAAATTAATTTAATTCAACAACTTAATCGTCAATTTAAACGAAACGTTGGCCTCTATGTGGAAATTAAATCTCCCCGTTGGCACCAAAAAAATGGTGCCGACCTTAGCCAAATAACACTCAATATTCTACGTAAACACGGTTTAGATAACCAAGACAGCCATGTTTACGTACAGTGTTTTGACTTTGCAGAAACCCAACGACTTAGCACTGAATTGCAGGCAAAGGTAAAACTCATTCAACTTATTGCGGAGAACAGTTGGCAGGAATCTGAGTCTGACTATGATTACTTAAAAACCAGCGAAGGCCTTAAAGCTATTGCTAAGGTCGCCCAAGGCATTGGGCCATGGATACCACAAGTATTCAATTTTCAACATAACAGACCCACAACTTTAGTAGCCAATGCTCACAAGGCAGGTTTGCTCGTTCACCCTTATACATTTAGAAAAGACGAGCTACCAAAAGAGTATTCATCCCAACAAACCCTAGAGATTTTATTTGAACAGTTAAAAGTAGATGGATTATTTACCGACTTTACCGATGAGGTAAAAAGCTATATCGATAAGCAGGTAAATGAGGTAAAGCCAAAAGGCTAAATTATTCTCGGGAAATAGCTCGCAAAACCAACAAGGCCCTGCGAGCTGTGTAAATTAAGGTTTGGCCATTCGAATAACAACGCGTCTGTTCTTAGCGCGAGACATCTTATTAGTGTTGGTGGCCGCATGACGACGTTCGCCGTGTCCGGTGACCTCTATGCGATCAGGATCAACACCCATCTCTGTGAAATACGCTTTTATTTCTTCCCCTCGACGAATGGACAGCTGTTCGTTATTCCAACGACCGCCATAACTATCTGAATACCCGTCTAACAATACCAACTCAAGATCAGTATCTTCTTTGAGGTAATCCCCTATCATCTGCAAACGCTTCTTAGAATATTTGGTTAGATCTGTACTGTTACTGTTGTAACTCAATACAGTGTAAGCAATATCTTCAAATGCAAAGGGTAATAAATTGGCTACGCACTCAGCAAATTCAATGTAAGGTTTTGCGAAGTTACTGGCATTCAACCCCACGGCTATACGATCAAAATCACTGTACCAATCTTGATAATAAAGGGTTGGCCAAAAGCCTTTTTCTAATTCGGATAACATTGTCCACGCCGCTTTTTGCGGTAGATCACTGTTGTATTGTTTACGAATGGGCATTTGTGCAATTTTTCGTTGCATTTGCCCTGGCATCCATTTGGGAGGCACAGAATAGACAGACGCCACCGAATAGGTGTTTGGCAATCGTAACATCTGCAGCTCAAACTCCATATTTAGCTGTTTCGATGCTGAGCTATAAAAAGCCGCCTCGCCGTAACCTGGTAGCTGATGACTTAAAGTACATTGTAAGCGACTTTTTTGACTGACCTGCCACTGAGAATCCTCAATAGGTGCAGCATAGTGTCGCAAGCTAGCCTGACTAGCAAAGCTTAGGGTTAAGCCCAAAAAAATCGCGCAGGTTTTCATATCAAACACAAATCCAGTAAATGGGGTTTATTCATAGTAGGTATCGACATTTGAATCAAAAAGTTTAATCCCCTAATGTGTATAGATAATAACCAACTACTACTAACGAATGCAAATGCTTACCAACATATTCACAACTGAACTGGTACAAGGCTGTAAAGGTTGACATAATAGCAAGCTATTTTGTCAATTAGTAAGGTTATCATGTCTGCGCCAATTCACCTGTTGAACCAACGATTTAGAGGGTACTTCCCAGTCGTCATTGATGTAGAAACAGCTGGATTCAATGCACAAACTGACGCTTTGTTAGAGTTAGCCGCAGTCACATTGAAAATGACAGCCAGTGGAGAGATAGAGATAGATAAAACCTTCCACTATCATATTAATCCGTTTGCAGGGGCCAACCTCGAACAAGCCGCCTTAGACTTTAATGGTATCGATCCCCAATGTGCTTTACGGGGCGCTATTGACGAAACAGAAGCAATTAAAAATTTATGTAAAGAAATTCGTAAAGAACAAAAAGCAGCAGATTGCCAACGTTCTGTAATTGTTGCTCATAATGCTGCGTTCGACCAAGGCTTTGTCAACGCCGCAATTGAACGGTGTAATATTAAACGCACTCCTTTCCATCCATTTGTATCATTCGATACCACTAGCTTAGCGGGTTTAACCCTAGGTCAGACGGTGCTTGTAAAAGCTTGTGAAGCGGCAAAAATTGAATTTGATCAGCGTGAAGCCCACTCGGCGCTTTACGACACAAAGAAAACAGCGGAACTATTTTGTTATATGGTTAATAAGTGGAAAGCCCTGGGTGGATGGCCCATTGAGTGAGCGATATTAACCATATAAATTTGACTTAGTTGGCAAGCAGTAGAGGTTTTTAAGGCGATAAAACAAAAGTGAGGCCGAAGCCTCACCTAAACGAATCTAATACTGGAAGGGATACCCTGCCCTAGCTAATATGCATTACTCATCAGAATCGGAATCAAGGTTGTGCATTTCCAAGTTACTCAACTCTGTTTGAATCATCGACTTTTTCGCCCCTTCAGAACGGGCTCCATCGACTCTTTCTAGATACACCTGGTCGATATCACCGGTAATGTAGTCACCGTCAAATACTGATGTTTCGAAGCCAGTGATAGCGGTGTTCTCGGCACTTACGGCTTCAACAAGATCTTGAATATCTTGGAAAATAAGGCCATCAGCTTTAATTAACTCGCTAATTTCGTCGATATCACGTCCATATGCAATTAACTCATTGGCACTGGGCATATCAATACCATAGACATTTGGAAAGCGGATTTCTGGCGCAGCTGAGGCAAAATACACCTTTTTAGCCCCTGACTCACGAGCCATTTCGATGATCTGCTCAGAGGTAGTACCGCGAACAATTGAATCATCGACTAAAAGCACATTTTTACCTTTAAACTCAGATTTGATCGCATTCAATTTTCGGCGCACAGACTTACGTCGCAAGGTTTGCCCAGGCATGATAAATGTACGACCGATATAGCGATTTTTCACATACCCTTGTCGATACGGCAAATCGAGTTCAATGGCTATCTGTAACGCTACATCAGAAGAGGTTTCAGGAATAGGGATTACTACGTCAATGTCTAAATCAGCCCATTCTTTAGCTATTTTTTGCCCTAGTTTTTTCCCCATATTGACCCTAGAAGCATATACGGAAATGCCATCGATAAATGAATCAGGACGAGCAAAATACACAAATTCAAAAATACAGGGAACATTTTTAGGGTTTTGAGCACATTGTTTTGTAAACAATTCCCCTTCTTCGGTTACGTAGATTGCTTCACCAGGCGCAACATCACGAATAAAGGTGAAACCAACTGCATCTAAAGCTACACTTTCAGAGGCAACCATATATTCATCGCCCTGCTCGGTCTTACGCTTCCCTAATGCAAGTGGACGTATGCCATATGGGTCTCGAAATGCAACCATACCATTGCCGATAATAGCGGCAACTACAGCATAGGCTCCGCGAATTTTCTTATGTACATTAGCAATAGTGGTGAAAACATCTTCTGGGGTTAGGGTTAATCCTGCACTTTGTTGTAACTCGTGGGCAAAGATATTTAGTAATAATTCTGAATCAGAGGTGGTATTAATATGCCGTCTAGCAATTCGAAATACCTCATCTTGTAAATCATGGGCATTGGTCAAATTCCCATTATGGGCAAAGGCGATTCCAAATGGTGAGTTAACGTAAAAGGGTTGCGCCTCTGCAGAGCTTGAAGAGCCAGCCGTAGGGTAACGCACATGGCCAATGCCAAACTGCCCCGTTAATCGCTGCATATGGCGGTTATGAAACACATCTCGCACCAAACCATTGGCCTTTCGAAGATGGAACATCTTATCATCAACAGTCATGATCCCTGCGGCATCTTGCCCACGGTGCTGAAGCACAGTTAACGCGTCATAAAGTGCTTGATTTACTGCACTCTTTCCAACAATTCCGACAATACCACACATGCAATTTACCTACTTATTCGGCGTTAAAAAACTGGAGTTATTTTGTATAAAACTAAAAAACCACTCAATAATAGGAGTGAATTCAGGCACTAATACCGACTCTATCCACCAAGAGGATTCGGAAGCAGTCGTAAAAGTATCTAAGAAGAACAAGGCTGCGCTAACAATGAGAATGCCACGAATAATGCCAAACACTGAACCTAGGGCTCTATCCGTGCCGGTCAATCCGGTAAATTGTACTAAGCGCGCAATTAAATAATTTATCAGCCCACCTAAAATTAGCGTACTGGCAAACAAAATCGCTATGGAAACGCCATTCCTGACCATTTGATCATCAAACTTAGTCATGTAAACAGCAAGGTATTCGTAAAATTGGCTAGCAATAAAAAAAGCGGCGAACCAAATAGCTAAAGAGATAGCTTCTTTAATGAATCCCCGTACCAAACTTATAATGGTGGAGACAGCGATAACGCCAATGATGGTGAAATCTATCCAATTCATAATGACCCGGTCATATTAATTGTTGGTTCGTTAAAATCGCGCGCATTCTATCAGAGATAGTATTTATTTCTAGTATTCATTTTACTGTGAATGGTGTGACTCGCCCTTGCAACTTAGTTAATTCCCTCAGCTGGGGAAGCGCATTTTGCAGTTTTTGTTTGTTTAACTCAGGTCCAACAAACACTTTAGTGAGTTCACCGGAACTCGTTTGCACCGGTCGGCTGAATGCTTGATAGCCCGCTTTTCGGAGTGTACTTAATAATTCACTGACATTTTTTTGGTGACGAAATACACCAAGTTGAACAACCCATCCGGCTTTTGCAAGCAGTCGACTGTCAATTTGACTGGGATTGGATTGGGCGTTGTTATTTATTTCGACTTTGTCTTCTACGGGACGATCAATTTCCCTAGATGTGTTCTTATTCGCATCTGTATTTTCAGACGTTGTGTTACTCACAACATCTTGTTGTTTTACTGTCGATGACGGATCATCATTTTGTTCAACCTGATCAATTTCAAAATCATCTGTGGCCACGTCCGGTACTATTTCAACTTTTCGAGAAACTTCTTGTTTTACTTGCTCGACAGGAAATTCTTCAGTGTTACTGACGTTACTCATTTTAGGTTGTTCGGGGATCGACTCAAATTGGTCTTGGCTAGTTTGCTTTTCACCATCAAGCAAATCGGGCAGAAAAATCACTGCTAGTGCTACGACTATAATGGTGCCAACCAATCGGTTTTGAAGTGCTGAAGACAAGACGTTTCCTCTATTAAACCCATGCCAAGGTCATTCATTTAAATTGTATCAAGATGCTTGTATTACTTCACTCACGGTAAAAAATGAACCGAACACAATAATTAAATCATCATGTTTTGCATTTTTCTTGGCTTCATGAAGCGCATCAGAAACACTTTCAAATTCTACCACTTTTTGTGAGTCAGTGAGCACTGTTTTTAGTTGTTTACTCTTCGCACCTCGCGGCACATTGAGAGAAGCAACATACCAATTGGCATTCATGGATACAAGTGGCAATAAGCTTCCAGCAATATCTTTATCTTCTAACATAGCGACGACCAAATGCAATTGCTGGTATTCCAGTCGTTCTATTCTGGATGCCAACAACTCCGTAGCTTGGGGGTTATGGGCAACATCTAAGACTATTTTAGGATTGTGACTTATTACCTCAAAACGGCCAGGTAGCGTGGATTGGTCGATTAACTCTTTTAGCTTGTCTTGATTAGAAGGTAAATGTCCTAACACGCTTAATACTTGCAGTGCAGTTGACGCGTTCTGCATAGGAATTAATGGTAGTGTTAAATCACTGAACTGGTTATCACCGTTGTACCAACACCAATTGGTTTCACAATCTTTGTAGCCAAACTCTTTACCTTGCCAGTATGGCTGAGCTTGCCGCTTTTCAACAGCCGTAAAAAGGGTTATCGGCGGATCGGGTTCGCCAATGACCACGGGGATATTATCGCGCATTATACCCGACTTTTCCGTTGCAATGAGTTCGCGGGTATCCCCTAAATAGTCTTGATGGTCTAGGGCAATACTCGTTATGACTGCGATATTAGGATCAACTATATTTACCGCGTCTAGTCGCCCACCTAAACCCACCTCCAACACCACAAAATTAGGTTGATGGTTAGCAATTAATACCAGCCCTGCTAAGGTGGCAAATTCGAAATAAGTCAAGGATACATCACCGCGAGCGCGTTCGACTTGCATAAACGCATTTACATGCGCTTGTTCACTCAACATTTGACCATTGATACGCACGCGCTCGGTATAGTCAATGATATGAGGAGAACTATAAACTGCAACACTTTGTTGCTGAATCAGTAGACCCATTTCTATCATTCGGCAAGTAGTGCCCTTACCATTTGTTCCAGCAACAGTTATCACCGTACTGTTCGAAAAATCTAATTTTAATCGCGCATAGATTTGTTGGCTGCGGGAAAGACCCATATCGATTGATTTGCTATGGATCCCTTGTAAATATTCCAGCCATGTAGAGAGAGACCAGGACAAACTAGGTTTGTGCTGGTCTTCTGACGATATGTTATCTGTCATTAATGGGGCTGTGAATGTAGCTTTTTCAGTAAGCTATGAACGGTATCGCGCATTTGGCGACGGTCAACAATCATATCGATTGCACCTTTTTCCACCAAGAATTCACTGCGCTGGAAACCCTCGGGTAAGGTTTCTCGCACCGTCTGTTCTATCACTCGTGGTCCGGCAAAACCAATCAAAGCTTTAGGCTCAGCAATATTAATGTCTCCTAACATCGCCAAACTGGCTGAAACACCACCCATAGTCGGATCGGTTAAAACCGAAATATAAGGTAACCCCTTTTTACTCATACGAGCTAAGGCTGCACTAGTCTTGGCCATTTGCATCAATGAAAACAGCGCTTCTTGCATCCGAGCTCCACCACTTGAGGAATAACACACCAATGGCATATTATGTTCTAAACAAGCTTCTACCGCTTTCACAAATCTGGCACCAACTACAGATGCCATGGAACCACCCATAAATGAAAACTCAAATGCTGCACACACAACAGGCATGCCTTTCAGTTTACCTTGCATCACAATCAACGCATCTTTTTCTTTGGTTGCTTTTTGGGCGGCAAGTAGGCGATCTTTATAACGCTTAGAATCTTTAAATTTCAAGACATCTTGAGGCTCTAAGTCGTCACCAATTTCTTTGCGGTCAGCCTGATCAAGAAAAGCGTTAATTCTCGCACGAGCGGTAATACGCATGTGATGATCACATTTTGGACAGACTTCAAGCTGCTTCTCTAATTCGGTTTTATATAACACCGCTCCACAAGATCCACATTTTGTCCAAATCCCCTCAGGCACATTGCTTTTAATAGAAGACTGGGTCCGCGGTAATATTTTTTGTATCCAACTCATTCAATTCATCCTAATTGCAAAAATTTGCGCTTTATATGCTGCTATTTTCGCCAAAATCATGATTAATATCGCTTTATCGACAGCTTATCGACGTAAAATATCTATTCTCGCCATTAAAACATAGTTTACTCTTGGGAAGAAAACAAAACTGGTCTAAGAAGTGGCTTTGCTGTTTCTAATTTGGTTTTTTCACTGCTAGAAAAACGCCGGTCCCAATGGAATCTCTGGGATCCCAAAACGCTCAGGGTAAAGCACATCCACTAAATACAAACCATTTGGCTTGGCTGTTGCCCCTGCTTTTGCTCTATCTTTTTGTTCCAGTAACGTTTTCATCCACTCAACCGGTTGTTCTCCACTGCCTATAACAGCAAGACTTCCGGTAATATTTCGAACCATATGGTGTAAGAAAGCATTTGCTTGCACATCAATCATAATGTACTGGCCACGCCGTGTAACCTGAATATGCTCGAGCCTTCGCACAGGTGAATTAGCTTGGCATAACGAAGCCCTGAATGCACTAAAATCATGCTCACCTACCAGACATTGTGCCGCTTCATGCATTTTTTGATGATCGAGTTGCGTATACATATGTGTCAAACCACCAGCCAGTATTGCAGGACGAAAGGGGTTATTATAAATAATATAACGATAACGACGACCTACTGCAGAAAAGCGGGCATGGAAGTCTGGGCTCACTTGTTTGGCCCATTTGACGGCGATATCTTTGGGAAGATTGGTATTCACGCCCAAAGTCCAACTGCGTTCGGGTCTAGAGGCAGGTGTTTCAAAATGCACTACTTGACCAGTGGCATGAACTCCTGCATCCGTTCGACCAGCACATAATACGGCAACGGGATGATTAGCAACTTTGCTTAACGCTTCTTCTAAATGCAATTGTACACTAGTGACTTGAGATTGCCGCTGCCAACCGTGATAGTTTGTGCCATCATACTCAATCCCTAACGCGATTTTATTTGTTTGCTGCTGCTCCACTGAGACCATTTTCCTTTAAAACTGGAAGGGGTTAATAAGCCACCTTGAATAGGATCTATCTTTCGCCACAATCAAGAGCTTACGAGAAATGGTTGGGAATGAATCTTTATGAACCTGAAACTAACCTCTATGGTTTACATATCTTAATCAGCACAACCAAAAGCCCGCCATTGTAATGAATTTCGGCGAACTTTTCATAGGTTGATTGCACTTTCAATTTAAATATTTTACGTAAAGGTGTTTATTCAGCCAATTTAGTAAGCAATTCTTGCGCTTCTAAGCGTTGGGATTCATCGCCTTTACTAATGACTTCTTCCAGTAACTCTTTAGCCGCGTCAATATCGTCTGTTTCCAAATAAGCTTGCGCTAAATCTAATTTTGCACCTATGCCATTATCACCATCAACATCTACCTCATCAGCCTCACCAAACCCAGCATAGGATTCAAAGGCCGCAGCAAGGTTCAATTCTTTATCGATTTCCTGCGTACCCTCTGCTTCGATACTTTCATTAATCAAGTCATCCACATCCAAAAAGTCGTCTTCTGATTGCTGGTCAGACGGCGTTTGTTGTGGTGAAGCTGTCATATCAGCATCATTTAATAAGGCATCAAAATCTAAACCGCTATCCACGTTTGATAATGTATTTTCATCATCAATTGATGGTAGATCTTTAGGGTTATCTTCAGTTGTATCTATGCTATCGAGTAACTCATCAAAACTCGTCTTTTCAAGCTCATTCAGAGAGTTACTTTCTTCGGCTTCTTCAGAAGACAGCCAGTCACCCAACCCGGGTAAATCGTCTAATTCAACATTTTCTGACTTATCCGTGCTTTGCTTTTCAACTAGGTTGTCTTGCTCAGCCAAATAATCTTCATCAAATGCTTTTAAAGCTTCATCTAAATCAGCATCATCGAAACCATCTGAACCTTCTCCTGACAAGCTATCTATATCATCGATACTTGGAATTTCTTCATCAAAATCAGAGAGAACCTTTTCGATATCATCTTCTTTATCGATAGGAATGATCTGCTCTAGCTGCATGTCATCTGAGTCTTCACTTGGTGTGAAGTTATCATCTCCAATTTCAACATCAAAGCTAGTTGCTTCTGACACAACCTCTTGTTCAAATTCATCTAGTGCTTTATCGAGATCCTCAATTTCATCACTTTGTATTTGTTCAACTTGGTTTTCTGAGTTTTGCTCGGTAGTTAAATCGACTGCTGTTTCTTGTTCATCTACCGTTTCGGGGCTATCTACAAGATTTTGTTCTTCTGTGGGATCTTGAACCCCTTGAGTCTCTTCAATTTCTAGCGGCTCTTCAGCTTCATTTAACACATCGGCAAGTTCTGACTGAACATCTTCAGGTTCCGGAGGTAATGCAGAACCAGATTCAGTTAACTCATCTATTTTTTCCGATTTGTCATTTTCAAACTCAGCTAAGAGTTCATCCGCCGAAAGCGACTCTACGCTGTTATCTTCAACATTTTCTTGGTTAAGTAAATCATCTATGTCGTCAACATCTTGGCTAAAGACTTCGTCCTCTACCTGACTTTCATCCAAAGGAGTTTCAGCGCCATTTTCTGGAGCTAGTACGTCTTCTGACGGGTTAACCTGCTCGTCAACTTCTTGGTTAAGGACTTCGTCCTCTAGCTGACTTTCATCCAAATGAGTTTCAGCGCCATTTTCAGTAGCTAGTACGTCTTCTGACGGGTTAACCGGCTCGTTAACATCTTGGCTAAGGACTTCGTCCTCTAGCTGACTTTCATCCAAAGGAGTATCAGCACCATTTTCTGGAGCTTGTGCGTCTTCTGACGGGTTAACAGATGCCTCAATATCTTGCTCAATGAGATCTTGTTCAACCTCATCTTCTTCGATGGTATCGAAAAGCTCATCAGCGATATCTAGCTCATCACTATCATCATCAATTACATCTTCAACAAGGTCTTCTTCATCTAAATTTTCTGTTAGGGAATCTAACTCCTGAATTCCCATCTGACTTTCCGCAGGTGTTGGTTCTTCTAGGGTTTCAGTATCTTCATCCAGCATTCCACCCATTTGCTCTAATTGTTCGATTTCATTGAGCAATTCATCAGTAATATTATCTAACTGCGCATTTTGCTGATGAATTTCTTTATCAATATTTTGTAGCATTTCCTCATTCATTAAATCTGAATTATCAGAAACTATGGAATCTACTTCCTGCTCTGATTGAGGTTGCTCAAGTAATTCATCGATACTGATTTCAGGCTTATCAGGTTCATCATCAATAACAGGGGGTTTAATTTCGGGGGTAGTTGATTCCGTCGCCTTTACGGACTCATCAACTGTTGACTCGCTTTGTTCAACTTTATCTTCCGGCGTGTCAATATCTAAATCGGGTAACTCACCTAAGCCGTCAATTTCATCAGCAGCAGTATCCTCTGGGTTAGATTGGGCAAAATCTAACTCATCATCTTCTGCCCCTTGCTCACTGTCTTGTTCCACGGTTGAGTCAGCTTTCGCTTCCGACTCTTCCTCAGCTAACTCATCACCAATGTCAGCGAGTAAGTCTTCCTCATCAAACAGATTATCAAGATCATCTTCAAGAACACTATCATCTTCTGCATTGTCGTCTTTAGATTCCTCTATGACTGGATCTAAACTGTCGTCGTCCAAATCATCAAAGGCTTCAAAACTATCTTCGCCGGTTCCATCTAATGACTCTTCTAACTCTTCTGACAACACATCATCTAGGAGATCATCTTCTCCGAATAAATCATCATCACTATCTTCTAGCTCTTCACTTAATTCGTTGGTTAAGGCATCCGCTAAATCATCCATTTCATCACTTTGCTCGAGGATAGCTGCGTGATTTTCATCGAGTACAGGATCAGTTTCTGTTTGTGGTTGCTTACGGCGAATTAACCACATCGCAAACGCGCCTAGTAAGCTAATAGTGAATAGTACAGACAGTAAAATAAGAAACAGTGGATCAGTTAGCCAGGCAAAGCCACTGCTTTGCATTTCCGCTTTACGCTGATTCTCTGCTTCCCGGGAGATGGCTAAGAGTTCATTTTGCAACGCCAACATTTGATCCATTTGCACTTGCAACTCTTCATCTACCCGCCCTCGTAGACTACCAATTTCGGTATCAACCGCATCTAATCGCTCAACGAGTTTACGATTTTCATTGAGTAAGGTTTGAACACTTTCGATTGATTCGGCAAATTGCTGCCGAATTGCCGTAAATTGGCGATTTTGTTCCGCGTCAAGTGCACTTAGTTTTTCTTCAATGACTTGTTTCGTTTCCGTTAAGTCATCTTTACTTGCTGCCTCTTGAGAAGTCTTTACGTTAACTTGTTGTGTTTCGCCTTTAGTGAAAGCGCGCCAAGCACTATCGTCTTGTTCAGCTTTCATCTGTGCGGCTTTAGGATCGATTCTAGCAACATAACGTTCTGAGGGAAGTTTTAGAATGCTGCCATCAACAAGATGATTAAAATTCTGATCTTCAAATGCGTCAGGGTTGAGTTGATAAATGGCCTGCATCACTTGATACACAGACAGATTCTTATTTTGACGATATCGACTGGCTATGCGCCATAAGGTATCTTCCGGAACCACCGGCCCATAGGTTGTGCCAGAAAACTCGGCGGTATTACTTTTAGGACCTCTAATTTGAAGTTGTTGAGCATCAACAGTGGCGCTAATAGACCAAAGTCCTACGCTGGCAAATAGTAAAAACGCTACCTGTCGCACATTCATATAATTAAGTCATCGCCCTGTAATAATTATTATTTTTTGCTCACTAAAATGTGACCAATTGCATAAAAATTAGTATTAAAAATCCGTCTCTAATCAATAACCTTTAACTCGCACCTAGAAGTGCTAAGTTAGCATAGAGAATCATAAAATAAGGAATAAGCAAAACTCATTCCAAACTATTGTTGTTAATATTCATCGATTAACACAAATATAAACCACATAAGAACTATGATCTACATAGATAGAACATAAAGCTACAGATAGCTACGGTTAATCAACTCAAGACTTGCCGATGTTCTTGCCCATTGTGGTTAACTTAGGTTATCGGCATAGCGGTAAATTACTAAAAATAAATCAAAAAAAAGGCCAGACGGCAGTCTGACCTTCGTAGATAAAAATCGAATTACATGTAATCGCGCACCAGCACTTCTGCTATTTGCACACTGTTCAAGGCCGCGCCTTTTCTGACGTTGTCAGACACAACCCACATGTTTAAACCATTTGGATGAGAAATATCATTTCTTACTCGACCCACAAAAGTTTCATCATGACCACTAGCATTTCCCACTTGCGTTGGAAAATCTTCTGGGTTCTCAAGCAATTTAACTCCAGGAGCATCTGCTAATAATCGTTTAGCATCTTCTGCGTCTAGGGGGGAATGAGTTTCTAGGTGTATGGCTTCACCATGACCGAAGAACACGGGCACCCGCACAGCCGTAGCGTTCACTAAAATAGAATCATCACCCATTATTTTTTGTGTTTCCCACACCATTTTCATTTCTTCTTTGGTGTAGTCATTATCCATGAACACATCAATTTGAGGGATCACATTAAAAGCGATTTGGCGACTAAAGGCTTTGGGCGTAATTTCTCTGCCACTTAGCAAGTCGGTAGTTTGTTTAGCCAACTCTTCCATTGCTGATTTTCCAGCGCCAGAAACCGATTGATAGGTAGCCACGTTAATACGAGCAATTCCAACGGCATCTTGAATTGGCTTCAACGCCACCATCATTTGAATAGTTGAACAGTTAGGATTAGCAATGATATTGCGATTTCTAAAATCAGCCAAAGCATGGGGATTTACTTCTGGCACTACCAATGGAATATCGGGTTCGTAGCGGTAATGGGAGGTGTTATCGATAACCACACAACCTGCTTCTGCCGCTTTAGGTGCAAAAATTTCTGAAACACTTCCGCCAGCCGAAAAGAAACCAAGTTGAACCTTTGACCAATCAAAAGTATCTGCATCTAATACGGTAATCTCTTTGCCCTTGAAGGTCACTTTACCACCCGCTGAGCGACTGCTCGCCAATGGATATAATTTATTAACCGGAAAATCTCGTTGTTCGAGAATTTCAATCATGTGTTGACCAACTAAACCAGTTGCCCCTAAAACAGCAACATCAAAAGCGCGAGACATTAGTGCATTACTCCAAAAAATATAATCAAATTAAGCGGATGCTGAATAAACGATCAGCTTACTCTCCAATGGTATTAAAACCAAGGCCGTAGAGTGCCTCGGAAATCGGTAAATTTCCAGTTTTTAAGGTCACAGATGCAAATTCTCTTCTTATAGCATAGTGTTTTCGGCTATAAACGAAGTCTGCAGCGGATTTTACATCTTGTTTGAATGATTCACTATCCTGTTGAACATTGTAAGTGCTCAAAATTGCGGCACTGACTTGTTCAAATTTGCTGCTCTGGGACAAGTCTTTTATTTCGA
This sequence comes from Aliiglaciecola sp. 3_MG-2023, assembly GCF_030548205.1. Taxonomy (GTDB): domain Bacteria; phylum Pseudomonadota; class Gammaproteobacteria; order Enterobacterales; family Alteromonadaceae; genus Aliiglaciecola. The sequence goes on from NZ_JAUORV010000019.1 coordinate 46,552, forward strand.
TAGTGTCAGCTGGCGGTAAACAGCTTTCAAAATTCAATTTTTGAGGCAAATTGAAACGCTGACATAGCTGTTCATATAACATGTAGGTTCCTCTGGCCTTTCCCTCAATGGTATGTCCCGCAATATGGGCAGTAGTTATAGGGCAATAGGGAACCAAATCAAAATCAATCCCGGGCTCATTTTCCCACACATCCATATTTAATCGCAGTTTCTTACCTTCTTGTAACAGGTTTTTCGCTGCTTGATTGTCGACTACTTCGCCACGACAAGCGTTGATCAATAACTGCTGGTCTTGTAGCTCGGATAACCTTTTACGATCAAACATGTGGTGAGTTGCATCTTCCCCTTCTGCGACAAAGGGAACATGTAAACTAATAATGTCACATTGGCAGATTTCCTCTAGTGAGCAGAAAACCCGAGGGTCACCTGCTTTTTGTAACGGGGGATCGCACAATTTCGTTTTTATGCCCAGTACCTGCAAACGTTTATCCAATTGTGTACCAACATGACCTGCACCAACAATACCAACAGTTTTATTCGCCAAAGCGGTTAGATCATCTGCATATTCATTTACTAAGCAACTTAGTACGTATTCAGCTACTGCAATGGCATTACAACCCGCTGCGCTGCCCCAAGGAATGGACCTTTTTTCTAGCATGGGTTTATCAATGTGATCAGAACCTGCGGTTGCAGTGGCAACAAATTTTAGTTTTCGCGCTTTACTAAGTAATTGTTCAGTTACCTTGGTTGTTGAACGAACTAAGAATACATCAACATCCATAAGATCATCAGGCGTTATTGTTTGACTTGAGAATGACTGAATATCACCAAGGGGTGAGAAAAAATGCTCGGCGTAGGGCATCGAGTCTTCGTAAAATATTTTCATGACTAACCTTATTCCGTTGGTTTAGGATAAACCTGTGAAAACGTAAAAGCGGAGGCGCTAGTGCCCTGCTCCCGTAATTGGGTTAAACGCGCTAGCGCTTCTGGAATTTCTGGTAAATGCCCCGCTGGGATCCACCACAGCACATAGGTATCTAATCGCTCTGGTTCAAACCACCTTTTACGCTGTTTGAGGAAGTCCATATGATGAGTTTTAAACATAAAACCTTTTAAGCTCTCCACATCTTCCCAAACCGATAGATTGACCAACATATTTGGATCATCAAAATAGTGTATGTTTGTCGCATTACCACTTTCGTCTTTTAACCGCCAAACAAACCCAGCGGATTGCTCTGCCAACGTATTGATAGGCTCAAGACCGTCGGCAAACTCTTTCATCACAGCACTTTCCATCGTATCTCGCGCTTTGCCGATATTCAGTTGGGCTAAGTGATAACACATGATTTTTCCGAATAATTGTTTACCGCTTAGTTTATACCTTTGATTGGGTAAAATCACTACTTGCTAACTAAAGTGGTTATATAGGTTTTAATAGTCAGACTAAATGAACTAAAAAAAACAACCTTAATTTCCCGCAAATACAGCGAGTTGTTCGATTCAGTTAGGCGGTGAATAAAATAACTAGAGTAAGACTACTGGTTGTTCATACTTAAGCCGTTGCTAAAGGGGAATTGTGAAGTGCCATCTGCGCCAAATTGGATTTAACGCAGATGTCATTTTGGAAAATCCTTACATAACAAGGATGGAGAACTCAGTGTTGATTTTTCTAATGTGTCTCGGTTTAACTTTTTAAGCCTGCATTTTCAAATTATTGTACCCATTAGTTACTCTCAATAACTGTTTGCGATTGGTCACCTAAACCTGCAATTCCCAAGGTGATTTTATCGCCAACATTCAAATATAGTGGTGGATTTTGCCCCAGACCGACACCAGGAGGTGTACCTGTTGAAATAACATCACCGGGCTCTAATGTGCAGAATTGGCTAAGGTAGCTAACAATGAAAGCGGGTTTAAAAATCATCGTTTTGGTATTGCCGTTCTGGAAACGTTTTCCATTCACTTCTAGCCACATAGCTAAATTATGAGGATCTGTTATCTCGTCACTGGTAACCAAGTAAGGACCAATGGGACCAAATGAATCACACCCTTTCCCCTTATCCCACTGATTACCTCGTTCTAACTGAAAGGTTCTCTCGGAAACGTCATTACAAATACAATATCCAGCAATATGCTCCGCAGCATCACTTTCAGAAACATATGATGCTTTTTTACCGATAACAATAGCTAGTTCAACTTCCCAATCTAACTTATCGCTATTTCGAGGTTTGATAATATCATCATACGGTCCACAGATTGCGCTAGTAAATTTTGAAAATACTTCGGGTTCTGTGGGAATAGGCATATTGGATTCAGCTGCATGATCTGCGTAGTTAAGCCCGATGCAAATAAATTTACCAACCTTATTTACACAAGCCCCTATACGCACATCAGAACTAACTATAGGCAAACTTGATAAATCAAGGCCTCTAATTTTTTCAAGTAAATCAGGTTGTAACGCCGTACCATCAATATCATCCAAAAAAGAAGATAAGTCGCGAATTTCATTGTTCCCATCTAAAATCCCTGGTGCCTCTTGCCCTTTGGGGCCAAATCGCAATAATTTCATTATTAGTTCCTGTTAGTTGTTAATGGTGACAAAACCACCGTCTATGGGAAAATTACTTCCGGTAATAAAGCTTGCATCATCTGAACATAGATATTTTACCAATTGAGCGACTTCAAAGGGGGTTGCCATCCGACCTATTGGCTGACTTTTGGACAGTTTGTCAAACATTTCCGGTTTGTTTTCAGGGTAATTTTTGTCTAAATAATTATCAACAAATGGCGTGTGAACACGAGCGGGGGCTACACAATTGCAACGAATGCCATCATTAATATAATCCTTAGCAATTGAATACGTCATGGTTAGCACTGCACCTTTACTCATTGAATATGCAAACCGATCTGAAATACCTACACTTGAAGCAATAGACGCCATATTGACTATGACACCAGACTGTTGTTTTTTCATGTGAGAAATCGCCGCAAACGCGCAGTTATATACCCCCTTCACATTCACCTGAAACACTTTATCCAACTCACTTTCAGTTGTTTCCTCTAGGGTTCCTATTGATCCAATTCCTGCATTATTAACCAAAATATCAATGCTACCGTGTTGCTGGACGACTTGTTCAAAAGCCTGTTTAGCTTGTTCATGATGGGTGACATCTAACGTTACTCCTTGGGCATCACCGCCTGCAGACATGATATTTTGCACAGCTTCAGCACTAGCTTCTGCTGATAAATCCACGACAATAACTTTATGTCCCACCGCTGCCAATGCCTTGCAAATAGCCAGACCAATACCACTTCCTCCACCAGTGACGATAGATACTTTTTGCTTATTCATGTGTTTTTTCATAGCGTTTTATTTTACTTACCTAAGTTATAAAATTCTGTTGCGGTACCAGACCAAAAACGTTGCTGCTCTATCAAACTTAGCGGCTCAACTAGTTTTTGAGAAATGTGTAACCAATCTGCATAGTTACTCTGCAAATTCAACACCGGCCAATCGCTTCCCCACATCATTCGGTTTGCACCAAAAACCTGATATACATGATTAAAATAGGGTTTGAAATCACTTACACTTTGTTGTTCTGCATTCGCTTCTAAGGTGAGACCTGAGACTTTAATAAATATATTTTTGAGAGTTGCAAAACTGCTGATAGCTAGCGCCCATTCAACAAATTCGCATTCTGCTATGTTGGGCTTAGCACAGTGGTCAATCACTATTTTTAAATTTGGATATTGCACCGCAAGTTTATTTATCGCTGATAAATGCCCTATACGCACTAAAGCATCAAACCTGAGGTTGTGCTTAGTGAGATGTTCAAAAATGGGTTGGAAGTCTGGATTCAAAATCCAATTTACATCATCCATATCTTGTAACATGGGGCGCACACCTTTAAACGCGGGATGAGTCGCCAAAAATGCTAAACGCTTGAGAACATTGTCGATGTCAGACTCGAAATCGATCCAACCAACAACCGCAGAAATCCCCTCAACCTCGGACTTAGATAACAAATAATCGGTTTCTGCGTCTGTCTCAGCAGCTTGAATAACGACCGCTTTATACACAGTTATTGGTTGACTTTGTAAGTGGTAATCTTGGGGACTAAAATCCTGATACAACGTAGTTATTTCAGGTGTCAACCAATGATAATCACCTCGTTTTAGTTGCCAAATATGAAAATGGCTGTCAACGATATACTGATCTTCGTTGTATGCCATTTAATTGTTTCCTTTAGGCAAAGGGGCTTGAGCATGGATTAGTTCCTTTGCTTTTAACTTCAACCAAAACCCTTGAGGTATGGTTTCTTTAAACAAAGCAATGGTTTGTTCCATTCGAGCAGCACTGTCAATGCCCGGTATGACTGTTGCAACAGCTGTATGAGCTAAAGGAAATTGTAGGGCCGCTGCGGGTAGATTCACGTTAAACTCTGCACACACAGCTTCAATTTGTGCAACTTTCTCGATAATGGATTTAGGCGCGGGCTGATAATTATAATAAGGCACCGAGCTACCTTTCACACCTGTTGCCAAAATACCGGAATTGTATGGGCCCCCTAAAATAATTGATGCACCGTGCTGTTCACATTTCGGTAAGAAACCGGTTAAAGCATCTTGTTCTATTAAGGAGTACCGACCTGCTAATAAAAAACAATCAAACTGTGCAAAATCCATGACCCGCTCGCAAATTTCGGTTTCATTGACGCCTAAACCGATAGCTTTTATCGAGCCTTGCGAGCGCAACTCATCTAGAGCACGATACCCACTAGACGTAAATTGTTTATAATAAAAAGTATCTTTATCACCATGAGTACTTTTTCCAATATCATGCACTAACAAAATATCAACTTGCGCCAATCCTAGTCTTTGCAGACTATCTTCATATGACCGCATAATGCCACTGTAGGTATAATCATAATGAGCATCAAAAGGCATCGGTGTTTCGAAACCATAACGCGGTTCACCAACATTTGCATGACGATCTGGCGTTAACATTCTGCCTACTTTAGTCGATACAAAGTAATCAGATTTTGGCAATGTTCGTAACGCGTCTCCTAACCTTCTCTCACTAAGCCCTAAGCCATATCTGGGCGCAGTATCAAATAATTGAATACCTTGTTTGATAGCTGCTTGCACAGTGAACCGCGCGTCACTGTCAGATATAGCCTGATACAGATTGCCAAGTGACGCACCGCCAAACCCCAACATCGGTACCTGTAATTCTGTATTACCAATTGATTTAGTTGCAATTTTGGTCATTATCTTTCTCGGCTAGTCGACTAGATACTGCGGTAAGTCAGAGACCTGCGCACAGCCCAGTTGATTCATAATTTGTGTCAGTTGTGTACTAAGCGCATTGATAGCGTGATACCCCCCTTTTTTACCCAAAGCACCTACTGCATATACGAATGGTCGTCCTAGAAATGTAAAGTCAGCGCCGAGTGCTAAAGCACTGGCAATATTAGTTCCACTTCGAAGACCACTATCCATCATTATTTTAATTTGGCTTTTGTACTTTTCACTGATAACTTGCAAAGGTTTGACAGGCGACTCACCGGCATCAAGTTGACGACCTCCGTGATTTGAAATAATTACTCCGTCAGCTCCTAATTCAATGGCACTTTTCACATCGTTCTCGTTAATTAACCCTTTTATGACTAATGGACCTTTCCAAAAATCTCTGATCGGTTTTAAACCTTCTATGTCAACTCTTCCCATTACAGTTTGATTCATAAAGGCAGCTAATTGATCAACTGGCATATTTGGCGGCATATAAGGTTTGAGAGTTTGCATTTCAGGCTTGCCAGCTAGTGCTGTTTCAATAAACCAACTTGGGCGGCTGAGCATTTGCAGTATATTTTTAATGGTCATTTTGGGAGGCATAGCTAAACCATTTTTGATATCTCTTGGTCGATAACCAAAAGTAGGTACATCGACAGTTACCACGAGAACTGGATACCCAGCCAATTTAATTCTTTCAAGTAAATTTTGACGAATTTCCTTATCAGTTGGGTTATATAACTGGAACCAAGCCTTACCTTCTGAAATTTCGGCGATTGTTTCAAGGGATGCCGATGATACGGTGCTCAAAATGTACGGGATGTTCTTATCAGCAGCAGACTTTGCTAAAATTTCGGGGGCCTTGGGCCACATAAGTCCTTGTAAACCTACAGGTGCTATACCAAACGGCGCACTGTATGTTTGACCAAATAGATCAACATCTAAAATACTGCTTTCAAATGGTTTGAGAAACTCACTGCGCAATTGTACCGCTTCAATATCAAGCCGATTACGCTTTACGCTTATTTCTTCCATACAGCCACCGATTAGGTAATCATAAGCAAATCCAGGCATTCTTTTCTTCGCATGGGCTTTTAAGTCTTCAATACCGGGAAACCTTGGATCAAAAAAGTCGTTCATTGGTACCCTTATTCAACTGTGGTTTTAAACTTGAAATCACCATGTAAGATCATGGTTCCCCAATTTTTTAACCATGTCGGTTTGTTTCTGTCACCAGACCACCAATTCTCATGATGAATATTTCCCCAATTCCCCTCACCGTCATGTTTATTATCTAAATCTGCAATGGCAATATTAAGACCCATTCTTGTAGTAGGCATATCTGCGTGCCAAAATTCACCCGGTGCAATTTCTAAAGTCGGATTAGGTTTAATTCGCCATTCAATGGTGTAGCCTTTGTTATTTGATTTTATCTGAACCTTTGCTTCCATCGCTTTTTCTAAAATCCACTTTTGGTAGTTGTTCCAAGCACTCTCTATGGAACGTTCTTCACCTTCCAATAAACCGCCTTGACCAATGCCATTAAGCCTAGATTTATGAGTACTCACTACCATCTGCCAACTATGTCCGTTTCCCTTATTAAGCTCCTCGTCCTCTTCACGCCATTGGTTTTCGGCATTGATTAACACTTCTACGCCATCACCAAACCAAGGAAAACCATCTCGTGTTAACTCGTGAGCTTTATCATTTTCATTTGGCAACCATCTTTTTGTATCAAATCCATAAAGCAGGTTGTCATTGACATCAAAAGCAAAATAGAGATATTCACCGTCATGCTTTATCCATACACTACCATTTAGATCACTCGTGTCTTTAACTGGTGAAAACTGTGAAGTCCAGTGCTCAATTCCACTTAGTTTTGTTGCGTCTGCATATTCACCTTGGCTGATATATCCATCGAAAGTTGGACTTGAACCTCGGTAAACCGACACTTCCGGTAAGGGAGGAATGTCGACTTGTTTGTTTCCATTCGTTTTGAGAGAAGGTGTTGAATCGTTTTGACTGGCAAGAATTTCAAAGCCGGCATATAGTGAGACCATCACTAAAGCAAGTATTGCCCATGCTCGCCAAATATTCTTTGATTGTTTTTTAGATTTACTGGTAGCTTTTCTCGCCATTTCTTTAAAGCTAGGTAGTAACTCTTCTTCAGAGGAATGCTGCGTTAATAGCGAGAGCACTACCGTTAATAACGAAGTAAACAAGAAAAGCAGAAAAGACAATGTTAGAAAATGTGGCCAGGCCTCAAAAAGCCCCAATGTATTGCCATTTACACTTAATAAACCAACTGTGACACAGGTAATACAACCAATAACGAAACTATATATTGCCGCCGTAGTCGTAACCCGCTGCCAAAATAAGCCAATTAAAAATAATGTGGTTAGTGGTGGGGCTAAAAAAGCAATCAAACTTTGCAACAACTCAAACAAATTACTCGCTACCCCTTCCATGGCAATGGCCCAGACAAACGCCAAGACACTAGCTACGACCGTCACGATACGCCCTACAAGCCTGGTTTCTGGTAACGAAAGTGGCTTGCCTTTTTTGAATATGGGTTCGTAAAAATCTAAGGTGAATATAGTACTAAACGAATTTAATCCTGAATCTAAGGTACTGATTAACGCAGCCATTAAAACTGCAATCATCAACCCTCTAAATCCTACAGGCATATACTCGCTGACCATAGAAATAAACGCGCCATCGGTATTTTCAATACCTGGATTGAGGATATAGAACAAAATACCTGGCAGAATAAAGATAAAAGGAGGAAGAATTTTTAATGCGGCAGCAAGGAAAACACCTTTTTGTGCTGTTGGTAGATCTTTTGCTGCAAAGACACGCTGTACGATGGTTTGGTCAGTACACCAAAACCAAACTGCCATAATTGGATACCCTAAAATAAATGCAGTCCAGGGAACCTCTTCTGATTCTAAGTCAATTAACGACCAATACTCAGGTGGTGCTTTGCTAACAAGCTCCCCCACACCACCCACTTCATACAGGCCAATTAAAGTCAATGCGGCCATGCCGACAATCATTAACACAGTTTGGAATGCGTCAGTGACAATAACCGCGGCTAAGCCTCCCACTACGGTAAAACTGGTGGCAATAACCAGCAACAATAAAACAGACTGCCACAACTCCCAGCCAGTAAATTGTGAAAACAGTAACCCGCCAACATATAACCCGCCGCCAAGCCAAACAACGACAACTGTTAATAACGAATAAGCGGTTAATAATCGATACATGGTCTCGCCGAACCGGCGTTTGATAATTTGCGGAATGGTTGTGACATTTAAACTTAAATAATAAGGCGTAAATACCATCGCCAGTAGTAGCATAAATATCCATGCCATCCACTCAAAGTTAGCAATCAACATACCGGAGCCATATGCTGCACCGAAACTGGCAATTAGAAATGAAGGGCCAATATTTGTCCCCCAAATAGACATCCCAATACTGGCAAAGCCGACACTTTTATCTCCAACAAAGAGTGAAGCATCTTTTGATTGCCTTAACGAAACAAATAGCCCTACGGCCATTAAAAGAATGACGTAAATAGCTATGACAAAATAATCGAGAGAGTGGAGTGATACTTCTACATTCATGATGATTTGATTACATATTGAGTGTCCCTATGAACAGGGACACTCGTTCTATGTATATTCCTTAATTAAAAGTTACCTCTAACGGCGAAAACAACGGTGCGACTTCTAGTGACATAATCGCGAAAGTTAGACTCATCTACAATGTAATTTCTGGCGTCTTCTTCTGTTGCATTAATAACATTCAGAATTAACTCTACATTCTCATTTAGGTTATATGACAAATTAATATCTATCTGGCCGGTTGCTTCACTAAAAGCAGGCTGATTCGCTCGGTCGAAGCCACCTCCTAGTGCCTGGAAGAACTCATCGCGATAAACATAGGCTAATCTTGCGCCAAAGGTATCAGTTTCGTAATATACAGTTGTATTAAAGTTGTTTTCGGATGAACCAGGGAAACCGTAGCTCAACAACGGATTGTTTTCAGGGTTGTCAAAACTTGAATCAACGAAGGTATAGTTAGCTTGAATACCAAAAAACTCAGTAATTGGCATATTGGTCCCTAGCTCAATACCTTGTACTTTACCACTAGAAACATTGACTGGTTGTGTCACATCAAATAGCTGATCACCAAAACCATCAAGTTGCACGTCTGAACGTGCTTCACGTAGCACAAAATTCGATACATCTTTGTAGAAAACACTGGCGTAAATTGCACCGTCGTTTTGCGTATAGTATTCAAGCGTTGTATCGAATGACCATGCTGTGTACGGCTTCAAATTAGGATTACCAATTTCGGCGGTGGGATTGATTGTTGGATCGTAACCAGATGCAGTTGGATCGACAAAATCGACTGTTCCATTAGACTTCAAATCAGTATATTCAGGTTGAGACATAGATTTAGAGACACCAAAACGCACTTGCATATCATCACTCAACTCTACCATTAAGTTAGCACTAGGTAGGTATTCCCAACCATCGTTACTCACTGTTGAAGGCACATACTCAGCACTAATCTGGCCTGCAACTGGGTGAACTACTCTAACGTTTTGGAAACCATATACATCGCGATCTGTTTCTATTGCTCGCAAACCTAAGTTGCCGGTAAAGGGCAACTCCATGGAACCAAATTCGCCGTTGAAATCAAGCTGAACATAAAATGCTAGCGTATCTTCTTCAACCACAAAAGAACTGGCTCTATCCAATGGCATCGCGCCATCAACTACATCATACAAGGGAGAATCAAAAGAACTTCTATCGGCGCTCAAACCAAAGATATCCGGATAGGCAGCTAATTGAGCATCATAATCAGCGAGTAAGAATTGGTTATAGCCGAGATTTTCATCTGGGAAGAGCACTTCGGTTAGCGAACCGTCAAAAGTGGCAGACTCTAAAGCTTCATCATCAAAAATAAGACCGAAAGCACTGGCTTCACGAATATCAATCTCCGCTGAGGTATATCGCATTCCACCTTTTATCATTAAGTTTTCGTTGATATAGTATTTTGCGTCTAACTTGAATGCATGTTTATCAGAGTCACCTTCGCGTTCTCTTACAAACGCGCCGATACTGTCATATGAAGCCGGATCATTAGCATCTGCACCAAAGGTAAACGAAGGTACATCGCCCGTTCCATCAAAGGTGATTTGACTCTGATCGAGCACAGTGTTGATATTCGACTCGAAAATACCTAGCCTTAAATCTTGTTTGAAGTCGACAGTAGAATAGGAATAATCAGCCTCGACCGTAAAATCGCTGTATTTCCCCCAAATTAAATTGAAACCAAAAGTAGAGTTATCAGATAAGTTATCAAACAGTAAATCAAATGGACTCAGGTAAATGCCGCTACCGCCAACAACTTTAGAAGCGTCGATACCTTGTACAAAATTATTCTCAATATCAATGGCACCGGGACCAAAAACGCCACTGTAATCAAAGAACACATCTAGGGTAGGACGCTGTGAATAAACATCAAAACTGGAGGTATATCCATCGACAGTGAGTTCTAAATCTTCGTTAATTTTCCACTGTAAACCGGCTGAAATCGACTGACGTTCTTTGCTACCGCGGATAGCATTATAAGAAATTCTGGTATGGGAAAGTACGTCTTCACGAATGGTGTCAGCCTGGCCGTCACCAGTAGTATCTAATTGAAGGTCCCTTTCTTGCGCTCTTGTAAACACTTCATCTACCGAGTAATCTGCATCAGAAATAATTGCTGAAATATAACCAGCAACTGTATCTTCATCATTTTTAAAGCCAAAAATACCCGATAATTTTGGTGCAACCTCACTCGTTTGACTGTCGTGATATCCAGAAATTGTAGCCGCACCAAAATAATTGCTACCATCTTTGAATGAGCTCAACGCATTTAACGGCTTGAGGGTTTCTAACTCAATTGATCCGCCGATACCACCCTCTATAGTCTCTGCAGAAGGAGTTTTACGTACCACTACACCACTTATAATTTCTGAAGGTATTACATCGAGGTTAAATTGGCGGATATTTTGTATTCCTTCATCCCCATGGGACAAGGGAGAACGACCGTTTACTGTAGTATTGACAAAAAGAGGCCCCATGCCGCGAATTGAAGCACGGTCACCTGAAATTCCATTATTATTGCGTTGAATTTGCACGCCCGGAATACGGTTAATGGCGTCGCCTATATTGTCGTCGGTGAATTTACCAAGATCTTCTGTAGTAATGGCATCAACAACGCCACTAGCCCCACGTTTTAAATTTTGCGAATTAACGATACTGCCTCGAATTCCACCTCGAACCTCGATCACTTCAACATCACCAGCTGATGAAGATGGGTTTGCAAGTTCATCTGTCACTTCAGCTGAATGTGCATTAGCTAAAAGGGTGCTACCAATGACAACGGATAACACAGATAACTTAGTTTTCAATTTTTTCATACTTGTACCCTGCGACATAATTTGTGTGTGTATTTTTTTGTTAATTTAATGATCAAATGCGCTAGCTGAAAATCATATTACACCCAATTTATGATATTTCAACCATAACAGTTGATATTTTTTAAACTTTATTTAACATAGTTTAACATTGACTTTTGATATCTCATAAAGTTTACTTATAAGCAGTTTACGTATTTTAAGTGCCAATTCTACAGGTAATATAGATAACTACCAATTAGAAACTGCATACTTAATCAGGGTTAATAATCAATATTATCAACATCTTAACGTTTTCAAGAACACTTAAAGACTGATATGGAAAAAATAATGAGCGGATTCCATGATATTTCAGAAGGCAAGGTAAGCTTAAGTGATGAAGCTTATTTATCGTTAAAAGAAAGTATCTTAAATGGTGATATTGCTAAAGGGGCGACTTATACACAAAGTGAAATTGTAAAAACACTTGGAATAGCCATCAGTCCCCTTCGTGCAGCAATTAACAAATTAGAAACAGAAGGATTAATTAAGGTATTGCCGCGCAGTGGAATTCAAATAATAGACACTGATTTTGCGCTTACAAGAAACACTTATCAGTTGCGAGTTATTTTAGAAAGAGAAGGACTAAAATCGTATATAAGATCGGCAACAGATGAAGAAATTAATAACTTTAGACAGAAACATATTGCATTACGAAACGAAATTAACAGTTGCAGTAGTAACGTACTCGTATGTGAAAAATTAGCTAAGTTGGATTCTGAATTACACAACGCATTCATTTTATCTTTAAATAATCAAATCATTACAAAAAACTATTTAGCCAACGAAGATTTGATTCGACTGACTCGGCTAGATCGAGTTGATTTAGCGTCAAATGAAATGTTGTTGCGCACTAATGAAGAACACTTAACTCTAATAGACGCGATTGCTGACAGAGACCCAGTGAAAGCATTAGAGAGTTTAGATACCCACTTGGAAAAATCAATAAAAAGGGCAATGGGGCTTTGGGGCTTCTGAAAGAATTATGCCGGAAACTAATAAGGGAAATAAATGAACTCTAAAATAGAGAATATTCGCATTCACTGCTTTGACTATCCTCGCGACAGGGTCATTGGCGATTCACAAATATCATCAAGTAGAGTGTGGATCGGCGCTTTGGAGATTTTCGATGAGGATGGGTTATCTGGTTTAGGATTTTTTCAATCGCTAACATCACCACTACCAAATGCGCATAATATTAGAGAGTTGTTAAATGCTAATGGCCTGGACGCTATGCTGAAGCAACCACCAGAAGGGTTAATTCATAAAGTTTATCGACCTCGAGGTGGCAATATCCAAGCCTTACCTTACCATTTAGATCAAGCGCTAGATCAAGCCTTATGGGATTTAGTGGCAAAGCGCGCTAATCTTCCTTTGTTTAAGTTACTTGGCGGTACAGAAGATAGAGTAAAAGCCTACGGAAGTGGCGTATGTTTTCATTTAACAGAGGATGAAGTGACTGATTTTTATAGCAAAGCAATCAAACATAATTTTAGTGGCTATAAAGTAAAAGTGGGTCATGCTGATCTAAGCCGCGATATCAAAAGACTCAAACAAATTGTAGAAATTGTTGGTCCAGACAAACTCATCATGGTGGATTCCAATGAAGCTTGGTCACCTAAAGAAGCAATTTCGAAAATAAAAGCCTTTGAACAAGCTGGTGTACCAATATATTGGGTTGAAGATCCTATTCTAAGAACCGACTATGCCGGTTTGAGAGAAATTAAGCACGCATTAGGTAACACCTATTTAAATGCGGGTGAATATCTAAACCTCGCGGGGAAAAAAGCCCTAGTTGAAAATGACGCTGCCGATGTGATTAATATTCATGGTGATTTCTCTTCTGCTTTAAAAATAGGTTGGTTGTGCGCTGAGAAAGGCATTCCTATTGCCTTGGGAAATACCCCCATGGAAATGGGTGCACATATCGCTTCCGCTTTACCGGAGGTTTTATATACCGAACATTCGATGCTCAATTGGGACTACATAGTAAAAACACCTTATAAAATTACTGATGGCTTTATTGAATTACCCAATATTAATGGTCACGGATTAATACTGTCTACTGACGCTATTGGCGAGTTAAAACCCAGTATTTCTTAATTTACGATGTAAATGAATTAGCAGAAAGGTATCTAAACAAAATTATTAGAGGGCAATGAATGTCTGGAAACACACAAACTAAACAGGTTAATTGGGGAATAGTCAGCGCCGGTCGCATTGCCGAAAAGTTTTGTGAAGATATGCAATACGTGAAAAATGGTAGGCTAGCTGCGATTGCAGCTAGATCTATACAAAGTGCGGTGAACTTTGCAGAAAAATTTCAAATAGAGAGAGCATATGCTGGATACCAGTGCTTATTTGACGATCCCGAAATAGACGTTATCTATATAGCCACAACCCACAACTTTCATTTTCAACATGCCAAAGCTGCCTTACTGGCTGGTAAGTCCGTTTTATGTGAAAAGCCCATCACCGTATCAGTTAATGAATGCGTTGAATTACAAACCATTGCCAAACAAAAGAACGTATTTCTTATGGAGGCATTGTGGACCTATTTTTTGCCTTCTGTGCTTCAAGCAAAACAATGGGCTGAACAAGGTCTAATCGGTAAAATTAAACATATAAAAGCCGATTTTGGTTATCAGGTACCTTATGACGCAATTGGCAGAATGTATAATCCCGAACTAGCCGGTGGATGCCTTTTCGATATGGGAATTTATCCTCTAGCAATCTCCCACTATTTCAATCCAGCTCCTTTATCAGAAATTGCGATTAAGGTGAAAAAAGCCGAAAGTGGAGTGGAAGATGATCTGGTTATATTAGCAAAGGCCGGTGATGTAACCTTGTCCCTTGCAACTTCGTTCCAATGTCGATTACAAAATGCAGCGTTAATTATTGGCGAAGATGGATATATAAAAATTCCGGACTTTTGGCGGGCAAAATCCTGTAGCCTGCACAAAATGGATACTAAAATAGACGAATTCATCGATTCAGAAGCAAACTTAGGGTATTGCCATGAAGCTAATGCGGTAGGCGAAATGATTTTACAGAATTGCAAAGAACATCCTTTTGTACCTCACTCAACAAGCTTAGCTTTGCAACAACAATTAGAAGCTATTCGTACAATGTTCTAATTTAAAATAATTTCATATGACGATGTAAAGCTTCTTTAAAATGCTTCATTAATGCCGCTGAAGCAGCGTCTTGATCTCTATCAGCACAAGCTTGCAAAATCTGAATATGTTCGTTTAAAGTGTTTTTAACTAGATTTGAAGTAAAGTGATGTTCTAATTGAATTAGTTTGATGTAGTATTTCAAACGAGTCGCCGTCACTTCAACAAATTCATTATTTAAGCTAGATATCATAGTACCGTGGAATTTCTGCTCAATTCCTTCAATTTCATCCAAGAGCCTTGGAGTAATACCCGATTTATCCACTTTTTTAATCAGAATTTCATGCTCTTTAATCAGCGAATGAATAATATCTTCGTGTCCATATAACGCGAAATGACGAGCCGCTGCACTTTCAATAATCGAACGGAATTGATACGTAGAACGAATAAACTCTAAGTCGGGTTTCCTGAATTGTATTCCAGCTCTGGGGTGTATCGTCAGCATTTTTTCACTTTCTAATACACGTAGAGCATCTCTCAATGGTTGGGTGGGAATATCCATTAGTTTGGATATTTCATTTTGTGACATAAATGCACCGGGTGCTAACTTACCTTCAAACACCCACTGGAGAATTTTATCGTAAGCAGCTTTATTCAACGAAACACCTTGGCTATTTGATGACTCGCTCTTTGCCATTTTACCTACATTACCTTTCACTTTTTTCGCCACTTCCACGTAAAACCCTTGGATACAAAAACAATAATCTGGTCATTATATTTTTTAAATTTGATTCATCAATACTACCCAAATTCCAAATAAGGGCAAGCTTTATGTGGTAAGGAGGTCTTACCTCTCCCCCCCCTCATTTTAAGAACGTTTTTTTGCGATCCATGTCAAATTACAACATTTTGTAAAATATTAACGATAATTTATAAATGCATTGTTAACTGATTGTGAATATATTAAATTCTACATTTGAGATATCAACACGCGCTAGTTAATATTTTAATTGGAAGATAAATCCACTAGGAGAAAACTTATGAGTCAATCAAACACTGATTGTTTTAGAAACTCTTCTGGCTTATTTAAGCAAATGCGCCGCAGCGTATATGCATTAATGTTAGCCGGAATGTCAGGTTTAGCTACCGGACAAACTTACTATGTGTCAGCGGATGGCGACGATGCTAATCCCGGTAGTTTGACATCTCCATTCAAAACACTAGAAAAAGCCAGAGATACCGTCAGGCTAGTTAATGATGATATGAACGAGGATATTTACGTTTATATTAAAGGCGGGCATTATCCAGTTGAAACGCCAATCGAATTTAATTCAAGCGATTCCGGCAACAATGGATATCGGGTTATTTATGAAGCCTATGATAGTGACAAACCTATTTTTAATGGGGCAACTGAAGTTACTAGTTGGACTCACCATGTTGGAAATATCTATAAAGCGACGCTAAATCGAGACGAAAAGCTTAGAACCTTGATTGTAAATGGAGAACGCGCTTATATGGCGAGTCAACGGGTTGGCACAACGGGTAGTTGGGGAACCTATAACATTACTGCTGGCGAAGCCTCTTGGGCTAGAATTAGCGGTTCACATCCAGACGGCGTAACCTATAAATTATCCGACATCCCTTCCATAAACAACGTTACCGACGTTGAAATCATGAACCAAACTAAGTGGAATACGAACTTTGTAACGGTTCGTGAAACAGCTGTGGAAGGAGATGATCGGGTAATGAAATTTTCACAACCCTACGCCGCCATTGCCATGAACCAAAATTGGGGTGGATTTACAACCAGTGGTACGCATACAGTGATAAATGCGTATGAATTTTTAGATGAGGCGAATGAGTTTTATTTTGATCGCACCACTAATACTCTTTATTACTACACTGAAACCGTCAATATGGATACAGCAGAAGTGTGGGCTCCTCATGCGAGTGAACTGCTTAATTTAACCGGCGATTCAAAATTAAACCGTATTGAAAACATCACGTTTAAGGGGCTAACATTTGCTTACACTGAAGCAAAATTACCCGAAGTAGCCGGCTCTGCCGGTAAAACCACAGTACAGGCTGCCACCTATAAAATGGCTTACAGTGATGGAAATTGGCACAACGATAAATATACAGCTTATGATGTTATGCCAGGTGCAATCAATGTAAATCATGCGCAAAACATTAGTTTTGAAGATGGTGAAATTAAACATATCGGTGGTGAAGGGATTAATTTCACCAATGACGTTGTTGAGTCACAAATTATTGGTAATGCAATAATTGATATAGGCGGTTCAGGTATCAACGTAGCTCATCCACAACATGTCTATATTGGAGACGGTGGCACTTATGAAAAGTATGCCCCTTCAGAAGAAGGTGTTGTGCAAAACATCTTGGTTAAGAACAATCTAATATATGATGCAACTCGCATTTATTGGGGACATGCCGCCATTACCGCATTCTTTACTGATGGTTTAAACATTGAGCATAATCAAATTCAAAATACCAATTATTCAGGTGTAAGTTTGGGATGGGGTTGGAATAATTTTGGTCCAGAGACTACACCGGATAACTACACAACAGTTGCTCGAAATAATAAATTCAATAATAACCGTGTTTATAATGTGATGACGACTCTTGAAGATGGTGGTGCATTTTATACCTTGGGTAACCAGCCAAATTCAGAGGCTAGTAGAAATTACGTAAAAGCACCTACTACCCACTTTCAAGGGGTATATCATCCTGATGAGGGTACAGCCTATTACACTGGTGACGACCTAGTCTTCGAAATTGTCCCAGGACAAGATAATTTTGAATTAAATAAATGGCGTGATAAACGCGATAATCATTACAGCAACATCTATACAACCTCTAGTTCTAACGCCACAGGAGCACCAAACACATCAATTACCAATATGCAGGTAATTCCTGATGCAGATTGGCCAGCCGAAGCACTGGATATTATTGCCAATGCAGGCTTGGAATCTAATTACCAATATATGCTAGATGATATTCCAGAGCCACCTGAAGTACCTGGACTAGTTGGCTCTTCAGCGGGAAGTGTGCTCGAAGCAGAAAGCGGCACCCTGCTAGGCAGTGGTTCTATCTTTAGTGACGGAGAAGCTTCTGGTGAGTTAGCCGTTGAAAATATTCATACCGACGGTTCAGGTATTGAATTTACAGATATGCCTCAAGCAACAGCACTGCAGCTTCGTTACACAACAAAAAGAACAGGCACTTATAGTATTTATGTTGATGGCGAGCACAAAGCAAACGTTGAATTTAACTCGACAGGCAAATGGGCAGGTTCCTATGTGTTTACGGATACTGTTTTAGTTGATATTCCTAAAGGCGCAACACTCACACTGCAAAAAGACAGTGACGATACCGGCATTAATATTGATTACATTTTGCTGATCGATCACAGTTTCAAACAAGAAGCTGAAGATGCAGCTATGCTGGGAAGTGCAAAAGCTCAAGACGAACATTCAGGCTACAGCGGCACCGGGTTTGCTGCGCAAATACTCAATCAAGGAGACGGCGTTGAATTTAATTTAAACGTGGGAGTATCAGGACAATACCTTATCGATATGCGGTATGCCATGGGTACATTCGGTCCTAGCGGCGACAGAACCTTAAGTGTGTATGTTAATGGTAGTGAGCAAACTGAAGCCACTTTTCAAACCACTGTTGAATGGAATGTTTGGGCTAACACACAACACCTAGTCACTTTGCAAGAAGGACAAAATACTTTGAGCTACCGTTTTGATAGCGACGATACTGGATTCGTTAACATTGATTACATTCAATTGACTCATAAAGTTGAAGCGGAAGACGGTTTGTTAAATAGCGTAACAGCAGACAACAGCCACACTGGTTTTAGTGGCTTTGGATATGTTGCCGATATTGTGCACGAAGGTGATTCAGTTGCGCTAACGGTTTATGCCCCTAATGCGGGGGAATATAGTTTTGGAACGCGCTATGCGATGGGCCTAGACGGACCTTCTGGTGACCGCACACTGAGCGTCTACGTAAATAATATCGACCAAGGTGACAGTACTTTTGTAACTACTGGAGCTTGGGACAGTTGGGCAACAGTGCAAGATACTATCACCTTAAACACCGGCTTGAATGTCATTCGTTTCCAAAACGACATTGACAATACTGGTTGGGTAAACCTTGATTTCATAACTCTGGGCCTTGTCGAAGAAAATGACAATATTTGTGCAAACGGTATTCAAGGTGACTTCGATTGTGACGGGGCAATTAGTCTTGATGATAGAGATATATTTTTATCCGCTATGGGCAGTCAAGTTGGCGATGAGAATTATTTAGAAGCCGCTGATTTAGACGGTGATGGCGGGATCACTCGTCTTGATTACAGTCATTGGTTTGTATTGTATAGAAATCAATAGGCCTTAATTAGCTGCCAGAGCTTGTTCGCGCTGGCAGCTTTTTATTTTTGAACAAAATTAATTTAGGAATTACAACATGCAAATTTTTCATAAATACATTTCATCTTTTGTTTTAGGTGCTTCGCTAATTGTCACATCAGTTGCAACCCAAGCAAATATTATCGAATATGAATTAGGCTTCAGTGACATAACGGATGTGCAAATAGGCGACTCTTTTTCAGTCGATGTTTTTATTGATTCACCAACAGATTTAACCTTAACCACTTTCGGTTTTGATTTTGTTGATTCAATCGACACGACCTCCTTCGCTGGTTTTAACAATGTTAGTTTCGATGGGTTCACCCTAGCATCTTGGCTAAACAGTGATTTATTAAATGATGTGGGTGGCCTAACTGATTTGTTTGCTACGCCCGTAGCAGGGGATGATACATTCATTGCGTCTTTAAACTTTACCGCTACTAGCCTAGGTAGCCAAACGGTAGCTGTGTTTGGGGATCTATTTTCTAATGGCGGAGGTGTTTTCTTTGATGATTTTTCTTTTGCCAGTATAGGTGGCATATTTGACATCAATGTTATTGACGAAACAGTGCAAGTATCAGCACCTTCTACTTTTTCTATCTTTTTGATGAGTTTGTTTTCTTTGATAGCGCTGCGCGTTGTTAAAAAATCACACTAATTTATCTAAAGTGTGCGCCACGAATTTAACGCTGGCGCACTTTCCTTTCCGTTTAAAACTGCCGCTGCCCGTATCAAATCCAAAATTGAAAACAGATCTGCTGACGACAACACCTTAAACGTCAATAATGGCAAATTTGGTCAACTGACGTGTAAAAAAGTGAAATGTGTGAATGCATTTGCCCTTCGTTCCCGTTAATCTAGTTAACCTAGATCACTTCAATCAAGGCGCGAACCCATGAAATATGCTTTAGTACTGAGTTTCTTGCTGTTTACGACCACATCGGCATTGGCTAATACGCTAGAAAATTCTGAACATGCTAAAAAATCCTTGGATATTTATAAAACTATTGTGGGTATTCCTACTGTTGCAGGCAGGGGTAATGTGCCCAAAATGGCTTCGTATTTGGCCAGTGAATTTAAACAAGTGGGATTTAGCGATGACGACATTCAGATTATCCCTAGTGGCGAAACGGTTGGGTTAATTGTTCGATATCAAGGAGATAGTTCGAGCAACAAGAAGCCTATTCTATTGTTAGGGCATATGGATGTAGTAGAAGCGTTAGCAAAAGACTGGCAAAGACCGCCATTTGAATTGACCCAAGACGACAAAAATTTCTATGGTCGAGGTAGTATCGATAATAAGTATGGGATTGCCATGCTTTCTTCCACTTTTATTCGTTTGAAAAAAGAAGGGTTTGTGCCAAATCGAGATCTCTATCTGGTGTTTTCTGGTGATGAAGAGACCGGCATGGTCACTACCCGCATGTTAGCCAATGAACGTCCTGAATTGGCATCGGCTGAATTTGCACTAAATTCAGACGCTGGAGGCGGTAGTTTGGATGCTAATGGAAATGCCATAGCATATCTGGTTCAAGCTGCAGAAAAGACATACGTGAGCTTTGAGCTAACCTTGCGCAATAAAGGTGGACACAGTTCTAGACCACGCCCTGATAATGCAATTTACGAGCTTTCAGAGGCTTTATTAAACATTAAAGACTATCATTTTCCAGTCATGTGGAGTGAGATGACGCGTGAATACTTTAGGATCTCAGGCCTTCAACTCGGTGGTGAATTGGGAGATGCGATGCTCGCTTTTGCCAAAGATCCAACGGATAAACACGCATCTGACCGTTTACAAATAGAATCGTCTTATGTGGGTACAACTCGTACCACATGCGTTACGACTATGTTGAACGCGGGCCACGCTGAAAATGCCCTTCCGCAATCTGCCACAGCAACGGTGAATTGTCGTATTTTCCCAGGGGTTTCAGTCGACAACGTGAAACAAACCTTGCAAGAGGTCGTGGATAACCCTGAGATAGAAATTGTCACCCTAGACGATCCCGTTGAAAGTCCGATATCTGAATTACGAGAAGATGTGATGTCTGCCATTGGAAAAGCCGTACATGCAAGGTATCCCAATGTGGATATCATCGCTTATATGGAGTCAGGTGGTACAGATGGGAAGCACTTTCGTAAGGCTGGGATCCCAACATGGGCTATGTCGAGCGGGTTTATGAATCAAAATGAAATGTTTGCCCATGGCCTGAATGAAAGGCTTCCCATTAAGGCATTTTATGACGGATTGGATCACTGGAGTATTATTCTCAAGGAGTTAGCTGGAAATTAGCCATACAAATAGGACGTACAAGGTAACTAAGTCAATCAATTAAAAATAAATAGGAAAATTATGAAATTTATTGTTTTAGCTGTGGTTATTGCATTAGCAGTATTCTACTTCAATAGAAATTCAAATAATAAGAAGTTAGCCGTTGAAAACACCGCAACAGGTAAGGCGTTTTTAACCAAAAATAAAGCTAACGAGGATGTTGTAGAGACCGCAACAGGACTTCAATATCAAGTAATGCAAAAAGGGGATGGTGAGACTCACCCAAGTGCAACTTCAACCGTTAAAGTTCATTATCACGGCACATTGCTCGATGGCACTGTATTTGATAGTTCTGTAAATAGAGGCCAACCTATTAGCTTCCCTTTGAATCAAGTGATTGCCGGTTGGACTGAAGGTGTTCAATTAATGGTGGTCGGAGATAAATTTAAATTTTTTATCCCTGCTAACCTAGCCTATGGCGACCATGCAACGGGAAACATTAGCCCTGGCTCGCTTCTTATCTTTGAAGTCGAGCTGCTTGAAATTCAATAGTGTTTTTTGCCGGTAACTGGTACTGCTAGCCATTTAAACTTAAGGTTTTTCAGCCTTGAAAAACCTTCATTTAAAGCAATGCACTCCCCCATTTTTACTGATCATATCCAGGATTAATGCGATCAAGTTTACGCAATATTCCCGGCCATGCTAACGCGCCTCCTGCAGCGCGAGTTACCTGCTTCGCTTGGGCTTGTATACCGCTTAAAATTGGATCAGGAATTTTAATCATTGGCTGTCCAGTAGCTTGAGCTTGTAGTTGAATTTCGCATGAACGCTGAAGTAGGAACATGCCAAGAAAGGTATCTGCTATGGACTCGCCACAAGTGAGTAATCCATGATTACGCAAGATCATAAAGTTGTTCTCGCCTAAATCAGCCACTAAACGGCTTTTTTCTTCAGGATTAAGGGCAACACCTTCGTAGTCATGATAAGCCATGGACGATAAGGCAAACAGAGACTGTTGACTGTAAGCCTGTAAACTGTCCTTTAAGGTCGATACCGCAACTCCAGCCGTGGTATGCAAATGTAAAACGCATAAAGCATCGGCTCTAGCTTCATGGACAGCACTGTGAATGGTAAAACCCGCTGGATTAATATTGAATTCAGTATCCATTACAATATTTCCCTGCAGGTCGACTTTCACTAAGTTTGACGCTGTGATCTCTTCAAATAATAAACCATAAGGATTAATTAAAAAGTGATGTTCGGGCCCCGGAACCCTCGCAGAGATATGAGTGAAAACCAGATCGTCCCAACCGTAATGGGCGACAATCCGATAACACGCGGCTAAATCCACGCGCGTTTGCCACTCTTGTTGGCTAACCCGTTCTTTTACACCAGCGACCATAATGATTCCTTCAAAAATTACAATTTAATAACATTTGTTCACTGTAAGGGTTTTGTTTGGGTTAGACTGTCGTCAATTTGACAATCTTACTGGAATAGCTATGGATCATTCACAAATAGAACAGCTTTTCAAACACCACAATTGGCTAGATCAGTTACCTTTCCAGGTTATTCAGGCTTTAATTTCTGTGAGTAAATTAAAAACCCTCAAAAAGGGACAAATTTTACATGCTAAGGGGGATAATGCTGACGGATTTTATTGCATTCTAAAAGGCAAAATTCGCGTTAGTAATGTTAATTCTCAGGGCAAGGAAATGGTGCTGACATGGCTAGAAAGTGGGACATGGTTTGGCGAAATATCGATGTTTGACGATTTACCACGAACCCATGATGCCCATGCCGATGATCAATGCCATTTGTTAATGATCCCAAAACTCGCTTTTCATCATTTACTGCAAGAAAAACCGCACTTTTATCCCTATTTTATACGTATGTTATGTCAGCGAATTAGAGTGACATTTAATCTAATTGATGAAACCGGTGGTTTATCTTTATTGGGACAATTGGCACGACGGATATTACTGCTGGCAAACGGACTACATAACACTAAGCAAAATCAAAAAAATAAACAGATCGCTATATCCCAAGAATCATTGGCACATATGATCAATAGTTCGCGGCAGACAGTTAACAAACTGTTGAATGAATTGAATCAGAAAAATATTGTCAACGTTGACTACGGGACAATTGAGATTATAAATATGCAGGCGTTAGAAAGACTGTGTGAAATTTAATGAGCAAGGCAGCACCTTGCTCATTATAAACGTCATTAAGCTTCGTATTTCTTTAATACAAGAGTGGCGTTAGTGCCGCCGAAACCAAAACTGTTCGACATAACTGTATTCAGTTTAGCTTTACGTGTTGAGGTCACTACGTCTAAGCCTTCAGCCGCTTCGTCCAAATTATCAATATTAATTGATGGTGCAATAAAATCATTTTCCATCATTAATATGCTGTAAATTGCTTCATTAACACCTGCCGCGCCTAACGCATGACCGGTCATTGACTTAGTTGAACTGATAGCAGGACTCTTGCCACCAAATACTTCTTGAATAGCCCCTAACTCCTTCACGTCACCTACTGGCGTGGAAGTACCATGGGTATTCAGGTAATCAATGGGAGTATCTACGTCTTGCATCGCCATTTGCATACAGCGAACTGCGCCTTCACCTGAAGGAGCCACCATATCCACACCATCTGAAGTTGCACCGTAACCAACGACTTCGGCATAAATTTTAGCTCCGCGGGCCAATGCATGCTCGAGCTCTTCAACGACGACCATACCGCCACCGCCAGAGCTAACGAAACCATCGCGATCAGCATCATAGGTACGTGAAGCAACAGACGGATTGTCATTGTATTTCGAAGACAAAGCTCCCATGGCATCAAACTGTACCGATAACGTCCAATCCAATTCTTCACCGCCACCAGCAAATACAACATCTTGTTTGTTCAATTGAATTAACTCTAAAGCATTACCAATACAATGAGCACTGGTAGCACAGGCTGAAGCAATAGAGTAATTGATGCCTTTGATTTTAAAAGGCGTTGCTAAACATGCAGACACCGTGCTGGCCATAGACTTAGTAACCATGTATGGGCCAACTCGTTTAACGCCTTTAGCACGTAAAATATCAGCAGCATCAACCTGACTTTTTGATGATGCGCCGCCGGAACCTGCAATAATACCGGTGCGAATGTTAGACACTTGATCTTCAGGTAAACCGGAATCCTCAACTGCTTGTTGCATCGCTATGTATGCATAAGCCGCTGCGTCACCCATAAAACGTAACTGTTTACGATCAATATGCTCTTTAAAATCGATATCTACCTTTCCCCAGACCTGTGAACGCAAACCCATTTCCGCAAACTCATCTGAAAAGGTGATACCTGAACGACCTTGTTGCAAGGAATCCAGAACTTCTTCTTGGTTAATCCCTATGCTAGAAACAATACCGATACCTGTTATGACTGCTCTTCTCATTTTTCACCTTTTTTACGATTTAATCGAAGAATTTTCCGCTTATAATAATGATTTTACAGACTTAACTGGTCTGCTCTTCTGCTAAATGAAATAATGCCTTTAGTAATGCTAGCATGGGATTTACTAAGTTACCTAAAAATCACCATTTTTAAGCAGAATTAAATTGAATTCAGTTATCTACATGATCCAAATATAAATTAAGGACACCCGTTGACTATCCAACCCGCCACAATCGTATACAACTCAGAAGGCACTCCTGTAGCAGAAGATTTCGACGATGTGTATTTCTCTAATCACAATGGACTAGAAGAGAGTCGATACGTTTTTTTGAAGAATAATCAACTGCCTGAGCGTTGGACAACACACAATCAAAGAAGTTTTGTTATTGCTGAAACAGGCTTTGGAACCGGCTTAAATTTTTTGGCTGTGTGGCAATTATTTGAGCAATATTGTCAATCTTCAACAGCTCCCTTCCCTGAGTGTTTGCATTTTATCAGCTGTGAAAAGTTTCCCATACCCAAAGCCGATTTAATCACCGCATTAGATAAATGGCCTGAACTGAAACACTACGCAATGCAATTAACAGAGCATTACCCAGATTTAGTCGCTGGCTGTCATCGTCTTAGTTTTGCACAAGGAAGGGTAATACTTGATCTTTGGTTAGGAGAAGCCACCGAGGTTTTTGCGAGTATGCATAATCAACCTCAAGGTTTAGTTGATGCTTGGTTTTTAGATGGCTTTGCCCCAAGCAAAAACCCTGAGATGTGGAATTCTAGCCTTTATCAACAAATGGCCAGACTGAGTAAACAAGGTGCCAGTTTTGCCACGTTTACAGCTGCAGGTATCGTCAAACGCGGATTAGCAGAACAAGGCTTTGATGTGAAAAAAGCCAAAGGCTTTGGACGTAAACGGGATATGCTGGTGGGTCATTTCGATCATCTTAAGGTAAACCGTCGCAGTGCGCGCTATTTTCAACGACACGGTTTAGCTGAGGCTGTCCCTTTGCAAAAACAATCCATAGGCATTATTGGCGGAGGGATAGCTGCAGCAAATTTAGCCCTATCTTTGGTCCACAAAGGATGTAAAGTGACTTTGATGTGTAAGGACGCGAAACTGGCTCAAGGGGCTTCAGGAAACCCTCAAGGCGGGTTTTACCCACAACTGAATGCCGAAGCCAATATTGCCAGTCGAATACAGGCAATCTCCTTTGGTTTTGCCTGCCGTCGATATCATCAATTGCTGAAGCAGGGCTATCAATATGCGCATCAGTGGTGTGGTGTTTTGCAGTTAGGCTTTAATCATAAGGTTTTACAGCGTCAGCAGAACTTACTGCAAAACAATATTTGGCCAGAATCACTGATTACCTATAGTGATCCACAACGCTCTACACTTATTTCCGGCATAGATTTACCCTACGAAGGATTATTTATTCCCCAAGGTGGTTGGTTAACCCCAGCCGATTTGGTTGATGCTATGTTGCAAATGGCAAAGGATTTGGGAGATTGCGAAGTATTACTAGGTGCAGATGTGTCTGCTATCAGCGAATCTAACGGACAATGGAATGTTGAACTACCTGAAAAATATTCTAGTAATGCTAAGCAATTTGACGCTTTGGTTATTGCCACAGGATCGGATATATCGAACTTTACCTACTGCGATGGGATTCCTTTTCAAATGGTCAGAGGGCAAGTTGAAGCAATTCCAACCCAAGCCCCTTTGGATAAATTGCAAAGCGTTTTATGCCACAAAGGCTACTTAACACCAGCATTAAACGGGTGCCATGCCCTAGGTTCAACTTATATCAAGGAAGATACCAATCTTGAATATCGCCACAAAGAACAAACGACCAATTTAGAGATGCACAAAAAAGCTTTAGCGAACACCACCTGGGCTGACGGTATTTATGGGCAAGATGCAGGACGAGCGGCTGTACGATGCTCTTTACCTGATCACCTTCCGGCCGTAGGGGCGGCTTTTGATCCAAAAGTACAATCGCAGCAATTCAAGGATTTATACAAAGCATTACCCATTGATCGTTATGCAGAGGCGCAGGATCTAGAAGGATTATTTATTTTTGCAGGCTTAGGCTCCAGAGGACTCACCACTGCACCATTGCTCTCCGAGTTATTGGCTTCGCAAATATGCAATGAACCCTTGCCCATGGAAAAGCAACTTCTCGATGCCCTTAATCCTAATCGCTTTTTGATAAAGAACTTAATCCGGCGGAATGACAGCTAAATCAGTATCTCACTGGTTACATAGGATGCTATTTAACGGATTTAGTCGCTAACTAACACATATTCCGGCTGCAATGACTTCACCACAAAATTGGGGATCAGGATGGACGCGCTTGCCACCACAATTTTGGAATCCATGGAAATCACTCTGGCGTTAACCCGAACGCCCTTTTCATTGCTTATTAATGTACCAGATAAGATAAAATCTAAATTTAACTGATTGGACAATTTACGGGCGTCGCGGCTAAATACCATGTCACCGTCAGCTCCCACACCTATGTAATCAGTGGTTTTAAAATCCACCACTTGCACACCAAACCCCTGCACTTCTACAATCAACATCTCAGCCAATTGATTCCCCAAAACACTCGTTTGCTTGAGTGTATTGTCGAAATTAACAAAAGATGCCACTCCAACTTTACTTTGGGTATTCAATTGTCTGCCATTTTTGACCAATTCCATGGTTAACTGCTCAGCATAACCCGATAATGATTTATGGGTGTATGTCGGTTGGTACAGGGAATTAGGAGCCCGATAAATGGCCATAGTTTGCTGATTGTTTTGGCTATTGGATTCTATCATTCGCGCTCTAGAGTCCGCGCGATAGGCTAAACCAGTTTCAGGATTCGGATTAATATCCACTTTTTCAACCGGTGCTTCTGGAGGAGGTTCTGGACTGGAAAACCAACCAACCAAGGCATTGTCAGACGAAGCACAAGCACTCAGGAACAAAACTGTTCCGGCCAAGAAAACACGACTGATGAGCATCCATTTCATCCCACTATTCCCCTTGGGTCAATTGCACACCGTCCACCATGTTGTGCTCACTAGGCAGTAGCGCGTCGACGACGTAAAAAGGCATCAACATTTGTGCGCTAGCCACCACAGCTTTACTTTCTAAACCAAGTATTCGCGCATTAACAATATAACCACCTTGATGCTTAGTCATAGTGCCCGTTAGAATATATTCGATTGGAGATTGCTCAGTTAACTCTAAAAAATCCCTGCTTAGCAAGAAATCACCTCGTTCAGTCACACGAATATATTCAGTTGCTTTAAAGTCAATGACTGGAATACGAAACTTGTGCAGTTCATGCATAAATGACTCGGTAAGTTGAAACCCAAGTAAATTACTTCTTTGTAAATCACTGTCGATGAGGGCAAAATTGGTCACCCCTACCGGAGTTTTATCGGTTATGTACTCCATGTTTGAAATTAAATCTTGGGTCATATTTTGTACGTAGTCACCAACATGCTTAGTCACCATTCGAGCATTTGTGCCAGTGCCATTACCATATAAGGCATCCGCAGGTTCACTGCCGTATAAATCCGATTGAGAAGTTGTAGATGTCTGAGCATGATCAGCAGGCTTTATCGCTGGATCAGCAACAATATTAACCACCTGCATCTGCGGGGTTATTTCAGTTTTAGATTGATTATCCGGCTTTTCTGAGTCAGCTTCACCAAATAAAGAAAAACTTGAACAGCCTGACATGAGCAACGCTGCTGTGATTAGTGGTATTAGTTTAGTCACTTAAGACTCCTTTATTTATGAACCTGTGCGGTAAATCATGCCACCTCGCATGGTGACTTTTTCTCTTAACCAAAACAATTCTGCAGGGAAAAATTTCGTTGCCGATGCCACAACATCTTTACTTTCAACATGAATAATTCTCGCATTTACAATGGCGCCTTCTTGCTGCTCGGTTATGGTTCCAGCAATATAGAAGTCAACATTTTGCAAAGGCGCTAATCGAGAAACGTCTCGACTTAAAGCGTATTCTGCTTCTTTGGTTACTAATATATCGTTTGTAATCTTATAGTCTTGAGTAATAAATCCACGACGACTGGCTTCGGTGACCATTCCTTCGGATAATTGATGGCCTAACAGCATCAACGGATGTTGATAGGTTTTATCAAATTGCAGATTAGTGACAGGAACAAAATTCACTACTGCATAGCGGTAATCGCGATTTGCCGTCAAACCAGCAAACAACTCATTGGCGAGTATCGAAGTGTGATATTCAATGTTCCCAAGTGCCGGTAACGATTCTTCATACTGCATTTTTGGCTGATTTTCAGTTTCAGACATTGAAGAACAAGCGCTCAAACACAAGGCTAATACTGTCCATATACAGCTTTGCAATTTTTGTTTATTTAGCATCTTCACTTTTTACTCTCTTATTCTAGTAATAGGGTTCTATGTTTAACAAACCCCATCCATTGTGCCATTAGCGGTTGTTTAGACATGTTTGCCTAATTGCCAACATCACTCAAAATCAGTAATACCGTTGAAAATATATGATTAAGTAAGTCTTGCTAGTTGTAGGTGAGAAATGCATATATTAAGCCATTTTTGCAAAGGCTAATTGGATTAGGTTTACATTCAGATAAGGTCCTGAATACCTCTAGAATCGGCAGAAACAGGGTTACCCTTAAAACTATCAACAGGCAAAACGGCAATGAATCACCCTTTAGCGGCAAGGATTGACAAAATCAGCGGAATAGAACGCGCTTGAGAGAGTTACATTTAAGGTGAATAACGTTAAGCATTATTTATTAAAGACTGCCACAACAATATCACTTTTTGTTGATCTTCAGGTTCAAGTTCTTTTTGTGCAAAAGCACTGTCTAGATTTTCCGTCAATAGTTTATTCAAGGTCTTGATATTGGCTTGCTCACTGATCAAAGCTTGGCTTACCACCAAAGAAAAATGCCCATGCAAGTAACCAGCAATAAACAATTCGTCATCTGTACCTGTTTCCACCACTGCGTCTAATTGCGATTCGGCTTGTTGAATAAACTCTTCTAATTGCTGATACGACACGACTTAAGGTTCCTAATGATAATGATGAATAAAATCATTGCTAAATTTCAGCAATGGGATATAAAACTTGGTCACGGTAGCCGGTTATGACGGGTATCAATCCGGACAAATGTGCATCCACTTGTACGTCCCCAATATCACTTATTAGGGGACGGCCTTGCAGAGACTGCAATTTAGATTTGGTAGCCACTATATTGATATTATCTCGGCCGATTGTTGAGACAACTTGTGGACTAAGTTGCTGGTTACCACGCCCGAAAATATGCCCTTGCCCGCCGATGAGCGTGATCACTAGCTTACAGGGCTTATTCTCTATGAACCTTAAAATATCTTTTTCAGTTGCATCCTGAAGAACCAAGTGTTGATCAACAACAATATCAACTCCCAACAAGGTGTTTGGTAACCCTAGTTCTTGCATAATTGCCCCCACAGTTGAACCCGACCCCATAATAAATACGGTTTCCGGACAATCTTGCATCAATTCAATAATCTGAGCAGCAATGTCAATTAACACTAACTCTTCGGATTCCTTTCCACCCATTTTAACGGCTTGAATATAACGCAATTCAGTTGGGACGCGCATTTCCCCGTAGTAACGAGCATTTACTTTACCTTGCCGAAATTTCTCCTCATCGATGTCTTTCACTTCGGCTTCACTTAAACTAACAATTTCCCCTTGGATTAACATATTCACCACTCGACCAGCAGATTTAGGGGTAATTGCGTAAACACCAGAATGAATTTTGCAGCCAGCGGGTACGCCTAACACTGCGACTTTATCAGCAACAATGTCATAGATATTACGGGCTGTGCCATCACCTCCAGCAAAGAGAATTAAATCGACTTTGGACTCCAATAAAGCTTGGGCGGTGCGTTGGCTATCTTCAGGCTCGGTTTGAAAGTTTTCAGGGGTATATATAACTTGAGTACGAAAGCCCATTGAACGGCACAAATCTTCGCCCATTTCTCCTGATGCGGTATAGATTGTCAGATTATCTTTATGGCCTAACAATTCTTCCAAGGCTAACTGTGTTTTCCCATTGGCACGTTTCTCAGCCCCCATTGACAATGCTTTTTCTCTAATTTCAGGCCCATCACTGCCTTTTAATGCTAGGGCGCCACCGATGCCTGCATAGGGATTAATGATTAAACCTAATTTGAATTGTCTCATGCCGTCAACCTATCCACTGATTTCGATTTTCTCTCTGTTTGTTCATTAAAAACAACGGATTTCAATGCAACCTGATAAAACGAACATAAAGCCTTAATCATAATTAACGCTCTGGGCGGAAAACCATAGTGTTGGTAATGTTTTAGTTGTTTACGCACTTTACTTTCAAATGCTGCTCTGTCTGGCTGAACGCCACTTAAATTATCGGTACTGACTTGAAACGGAAAATCTGCAGCCAGACTAAATGCCCATTCAATTGCTTGAGGTTTAACTTCCACTTGTTCAAATGCTTGCTGTTGTTGTTGATCGCGCCCATCAGGACAATACCAGTAGCCATAATCTTCTAATAATCGCCGTTGTTTGCCAGCAATACACCAATGGGCAATTTCATGGAGTCCGCTGGCGAAAAAACCATTGGCAAATACAATTTGATGATAGTCAGTTAGGTGATTAGCAGGTAAATAAATGGGTTCACTTTCGCCTTTAATCAATCGCGTATTTTCGCTTTTTTGGAAACAGTGATTAAAGATCTCAATTAGGTCGCGATAGTGATGCACAAATTATCCGAAACAGGGTTGTCATTTAGAAGTGCTATTGTAACCAATTGCAACTGAGTAACTCAACCACCATCAACGGTTGTATTCACCTAATGTATTTAGTTATTGTTATCAATGCTGGTTTGAGACAAGCTATCATACAGGGTTCATCAATTGGGAGAAAAGCATATGCTTGGACTTGCAAAGAAAATTTTCACCCTAAGCCGAATATGCAGTGCAATGGCTTTATTTTGTTCACTCTTTTTCAATGTCAGTGCCATTGAAGTACCGGCAACAGACACAGCGCCTATAATAGATGGGGTGAACAATGAACCCCAATGGCAGAAATCACAATGGCTAGCAATCGACCAAGTCATAATAGGTGGCCCATTAAACAAATACGACTTTCAAGGTCGTTATCGATTGCTGTGGGGTGCCAACAAACTCTATTTGCAGGCTGAAATTGTAGATGATCGCTTAGTTGACTTTAATGCTGATCCCTTAGATAAATATTGGGATGACGATACCTTGGAAATCTTTTTAGACGAAGATGCTTCAGGCGGTGACCACCAGTATTCATATAACGCTTTCGCGTATCATATTGCACTAGACAACCAAGTTGTTGATATTACGCCACAACGCACTTTTGCGTTATTTAATGACCACATTGAAAGCCGCTGGAAAAGAGACATTAATGCCCCTCATAAAATTATTTGGGAAATGGCAATTTCGCTTTATGCTGATGACTTTGATCCAGCAGAAAAGAACTCACCTGTGGGTTTGCACAAAGGTAAAAAGATTGGCTTTATGTTGGCCTACTGTGACAATGATAACAGTGAAACTCGCGAACACTTTATCAACTCTAAAGATGTAACCGCGGTGAATGGTGACAAAAATCGAGGTTGGATAGATGCCAGCGTGTTTGATACTTTAATTTTAGGTGAATAAAAAAGATATGAGTTTAATTCTGGATAATATTATCCAACACCTTCATCATGCGAACGAACTGCATGAGCATACTCTCGAAGCCCAGCTTACGGAGCCCTTACGAGCTTTACAACATTGGCAAACTAAGCGCCTTCTGGCGACCCATCAAAACTTATGGCAAAACAAACGTTTTCGGCCTGCAATGGGATTTTTCATTGACGAGTTATATGGCCCAAAGGACTTCAGTCAACGGGATCAAGAACTGGCTAGAGTCGTCCCCAAAATGGCCAAAATCATTCCCAAACAAGCATTAGAGTCGTTAGAAGCTGCACTACGTTTAAATAGCCTTTCTTTGGCCTTAGATATTGCATTAACAGAGCACTTAAACGCCGCCCCTGTGAACCGAGAAAGCTACGCCTTAGCTTACGTAAAATGTGATAATCAAGCACAGCGAGAAGAGCAAATTGTTTTATTAGAAAGGTTGGGGGTAGATTTGGCCGATGTAGTAAAAATTAAAGGTATTTCAACTTTATTAATGTTGTCGCGCAAGCCGGCTAAAATGGCTGGGGTTGAAAGTCTGCATCAGTTTCTTGAATCGGGGTTTAAAGCGTTTAAAAAGCTCGGCAATGTGGATGAGTTTATCCAGCCTATCATCACACGAGAGCGAGCATTAAAAAATGCGCTTTTTGCCCAACAGGCTCCCAATCCTCTCCCCGAATTTGAGGCCTAGTCATGTCAAACGAACCTATGATTAACCAAATTGATGCCCACGAAACAGCGAGACAAGAAGTGGCGAAAGAAATAACCACAGATCACCAAAACCTTCCTTGGCGATTACCTAATCCTCATATTATTAAGTGGACAATTGCACCTGAGCAAATAGACCACTATAACCATGTTAACAATGTGGCTTATGTTTCACAGCTGGAACGAGTATCTTGGTCACACTCCATGTCCCTAGGACTGGATATAGGTATCTATCAGCAATTAGATAGAGGCATGGCTATTAGTAAACATGTTATTGAATATCATGCTGCCGTCTTGCTAGGTGATCATTTACTTTGCGCAACCTGGGTGACTCACTGCGATGGCAGATTAAAATTATCTCGTCAGTTTCAGTTTATTCGTGAATCAGATGGTATGACTGTTTTGACAGCGCAAACGGACTTTGTATGCATTGCCTTAGGGTCAGGAAAACCGAAACGTATGCCAGTTGAGTTTCGAGAAACCTATGGCAAGGTATGTGTTTCTAATGAATAAGTATTGCTAAGGTTCGCAACATCATGAGTAAATTTTGGGTTCCTTTCTGGGTGTTATGTTTAGGGATTTCGTTATCTTTAAACCTGTATTTTTGGTGGCAACTAAAATCCATTAATACCACAGTCGAAGTCAATGCTGCTAGACAAACTCAGTCACCAAACTCAAAGAACAAAATCAATTCGCCCGCTGATGCTTTACCTGAGGTTTACCAGCAGTCCGGGGAGCAGCAAAATCATAGTCTCGCCAATAATTCAGATAAAAACAGTCAATACCAAAAAGCCATTTACTGGATAAAACAACAACTGGCTGCCGGTGAGCTAGTAGAGGCAAAGGAGGCAATCCAAGCTTATTTACGTCATCAACCTCAAAACATTGATTACCTATTACTCGAAGGGCAACTCATTGCTAAAACTGCGCCCATTGATGAAGTATTAGCACACTACTATGGGCTACTCGATTTTCCTTTAGAGACGGAAGAAAAAGCGAAAGTACTAGCCCTGATCACTGAGCTTACCAGCAGTAATATCAGCAAACTCAAAGCAATTCGGTCCTGGGATGTACTGGCTACATTTCTTGAGCCTTTGTGGCAATTTGATCCGACTCGACGCTCCATAATAGTCGCTTTAGCCGAAGCCTATGCGTATCAAAATCAAGAGTTTTTAATGGAGAATGTGTTGGCATCCCTGCAACAGGGTGATCTTGATGCTGCGCGAATAAGACAAATTTTGGCGCAACAAACGTCCCCTATCAAAACCTCAACTCCCCTACAAGAAAACGAACCTATTGTTAATGATTATGAGCGCAATATAAAACTGCGCGCTTTAGGTGATCATTACACAACCCCGATTATGATTGGCAGAAGTACTCACGAGTTGATGCTTGATACTGGCGCAACCACCACAGTTCTGACCTCAGAAGCCTTTGATAGAATTTCCAGACGTACGAGTTGGGAATATGTAGGAACTTATAAAATAAATACCGCAGGTGGACTGTTTGACGCACCAGTCTATCAATTAAAGCAGGTATTCTTTGCCGGTTTTCGATTAGATAATGTGGCCATAGTGGTATTGCCTATGCCAGATTTTAGCTACGCAGATGGTTTACTTGGCATGAATATCCTGCGCCAATTCGATTTTAAAATAGACCAGCAAAATGACAGGCTACTTTTGAACAGAAATGACTCTTAGAGAAAGCTAAAAGGTAATGTCTATTTCCGGTTGCGCTTTTTGTAACTCAAAGTGCTCTATTTGGTTTTGAATAGCAAAATTTCGCAGCGTTAGCGTGATCCCCTGCCCTTTCATATTGCCACTAGATGGCTGAAAAGAACATAAACTCAATAACTCTGTAAACTCGTTAACGGACCAAAAATAACACTGTCTAAACCCCGTTAATAAGAGAGCGTGCCCTTTTTCCGTTTCCACGAAATGGGTCTTTGGAGTAACTTGTAAGTAATTAAAGTAAGCTTTCACCAATTCGCCAGTTTCACCTTGGTTTGTCAATT
Source organism: Aliiglaciecola sp. 3_MG-2023 (assembly GCF_030548205.1). Taxonomy (GTDB): domain Bacteria; phylum Pseudomonadota; class Gammaproteobacteria; order Enterobacterales; family Alteromonadaceae; genus Aliiglaciecola. The sequence continues at coordinate 82,089 of NZ_JAUORV010000019.1, forward strand.
TAGCCACAAATGCCCGCAGTCTAACCTCGTCCCTGTTTTCTTGCGCAATATCTTGAACTTGCTTGAAGCTCATTGGCTCACCGTATTTAACAATCGCCTGCTCTACGGTTTTATTATAAACCGGTAAAATATCAAGATAGCGGCTTGCGATACGATAGGTGAGTGAAATCTGATGAATAAACCCCAGATCTTTGTCAAAACGTAGAGATAGGCTTTGCAGAAGTTCAGATTCTAAATAAGGTTGTCTAAAAACAATATCGACTTTTTCACTGCGATTGCCGCCAGAAATATACTGTACTTCACCATTTTGATTAATTAAATTAAGGGTTTGACCAAGAACATTGTCGCCAATTCTAACATCGCGAATATCCATTTGAGACTGAACGTGGAGGTTTTGATTGACGTCGAAGCGAGACAAACTAGATAAGTTTTTATCATCTTGAGCAAACACATTGAGAACTAAAAACCCACACCCTAAACAGATACTTCTAAGCATAATTAAACTTCACATTCTGGTTTGATTATAAAAATCAATGATTTCAAATTAGTTAACAGAGTATATACCCAAGTAGGGGGAAAATGCAGATTTGTGTAGACAAGTTAGTTTTAGGTATTTTCCCTAAAGCTGTTTCTCTGAAATGAAATCAACTTTAATAAGACATTTTCTTTGCGGGTATTCCCAACAAAACCAAAGCTGCGAGTAAGGCTGTTAGCGCAGAAAATAAGAAGGCTTGATAAGAACCGGCCCCTTGTTGCCACAAGTATCCCGATACATAATTGCCTATCGCGCCACCTAGTCCAAATGCGATACTAATGTAAAGTGCCTGTCCACGACTTTGGTATGCCTGTCCAAAATAATCATGAATAAACTTGATTGAAGCAGCGTGATGCATTCCAAAACTAAAGGCATGTATTATCTGGCTTAAAATCAAGATCCACAAATATTCTGCAGCCACACCTAACACATACCAGCGCATTGCGGTAAGACCAATACTGATAAATAAAATCCACTTCAGTCCAAAAACTTTAATCAATTTTCCCGCTAACAGAAATATCACTATTTCAGCGGCTACCGCTAAAGCCAGTAAAATGCCAGTAGTTTGGCCGCTGTAGCCTAAATCTCGTGTATATAATGCAAAAAATCCATAATAAGTCGCGAAGCTAACTTGCAAGAATATGGCACTGAACATAAACAATATAAAAGGAGTGGTACAAGCTTTACGCCAAATGCTGCCATTTGCAGTCTGACTTATCACCTTACCAGGCCCTTCATAAATAAATAAAGTGGCAATAAACAAGCAGAATAATACTGCAAAACTGACATAGATAGGTGCGTCGGAGGAGCTTATATCAATGGCTTTACCGGTAATGATGGTTAAAATGATAAACCCCACACTACCCCATAAACGAATGCGGCTGTAGCGGCTAGGATCACTGGCAACACAATTGAGAGTTAATACTTCCAGTTGCGGTAATACCGCAGTCCAAAACATCATCATTAAAGCAAAGGCTAAGGTTAAGCCCCAAAAACCGTCTAGCCAGAATACCAAGCAAAAGGTGGATACAGTCAGCAAGCAGCCTAACCTTAATATAGCGAGGCCTTTACCTGACTTGTCCGCCATAGACGCCCAAAGGTTTGGGCCTAGGATACGAGTTATGGTGATGAGCGCAAACAACTCGCCAATCTGTTGTGAACTGAAGCCCCTACCATCCAAAAAAACGCCTAAATAAGGCACTAGCACCCCTAACTGCCCAAAGTAGAGCAGATAGGTGATAGCCAACAAAATTAAATTCGTTTTAGACTGTGCTTGCCCAGACGCGGAGCTAGCGCCGAGCAAAGGTTTTACGCCTGTCCGGGAATAATAGGTGTGATTGAAGTAACATCTGCATTTTGACCTCGATGCCGCAACAGGTGATCCATTAATACAATCGCCATCATAGCTTCAGCAATGGGGACGGCGCGGATCCCAACACATGGATCATGACGTCCACGGGTAATAATTTCAGCCGCTTCACCGTGAATATCCACTGAGTCACCAGGAACACTAATACTAGAAGTGGGTTTAAGGGCTAAGTGCACTAGCAAATCTTGTCCCGAGGATATTCCCCCCAAAATACCGCCAGCCCGATTGGTTTTAAATCCCTCGGGTGTGATCTCATCGCGGTGTTCACTGCCCTTTTGTTCCACAACATCAAAGCCGTCACCTACCTCAACGCCTTTTACTGCATTAATTCCCATCATCGCAGAAGCCAAATCCGCGTCTAAACGATCAAATATGGGTTCGCCCAATCCAACGGGCATATTTTTGGCAACTACGGATACCTTAGCGCCGATTGAATCTCCCTGTTTGATTAAATCTCGCATATATTCATCGAGCTCATCAAGTTTGCTAGGATCGGGACAGAAAAACGCATTTGTATTTGTCACACTTTGGTCAACATTATCAATTTTTATTGGCCCTAGTTGTGACAAATAGCCGTGTATTTCGATGCCGTGCACTTGTTTTAAATACTTCTTGGCAATACCACCAGCAGCCACACGAATAGCCGTTTCACGGGCAGAAGAACGACCACCGCCGCGGTAATCCCGTAAACCATATTTCTGCTGATAGGTGTAATCAGCATGTCCAGGACGGAAGGTATCTTTGATTTTCGAATAATCTTGACTGCGTTGGTTAGTATTATTAATTAGCAAACCAATACTTGTACCTGTGGTTTTTCCTTCAAACACGCCCGACAAAATTTGCACTTCGTCACCTTCCCGTCTAGCGGTGGTGTAGCGAGATGTCCCTGGTTTGCGACGATTCAAATCAATTTGCAGATCTGCTTCGCTAATGTCTAAATTAGGTGGACATCCGTCAACGACTCCACCAATGGCAATACCATGACTTTCGCCGAAAGTAGTCACAGTAAACAGCTTACCAAATGTATTTCCAGCCATATCTTTTTCAGTTCCTAAGGTTAACTATGTGTAGCCCAATATGCTTTAAGCGTCGCTTGATTAATTGCAAACACACCACTTCCGCCGTGTTCAAATTCGACCCATTCAATCTCTAAATCTGGATATTTATAATCCATGTGCACTTCACTATTTCCCACTTCTACAAACAACCAGCCATCTGGATTTAAGTGCTCTACAGCTTGGCGCAGAATGTGATCAACCAAGTCTAGTCCATCTTCACCCGCGGCCAAGCCGAGTTCAGGCTCATGCTGAAATTCATCGGGTAAGTCAGCCATATCTTCAGCATCCACGTATGGTGGGTTCGACACAATTAAATCGTATTTATGCCCTTGCAATGCACTCATTAAATCTGACTTGATGGGAAATACCTGCTCACTCATAGCATGCTCTTGAATATTGATATCAGCTACTTGTAGGGCATCATCACTGATATCAACGGCATCTATTTGAGCTTCTGCAAACTCATACGCCAAGGCAATAGCAATACAAGCACTACCTGTGCATAAATCGAGAATATGCTGTGGTTCTGTTTTTAACCAAGACGAAAAATGTTGGTTAATCAATTCTGCAAAAGGAGAGCGAGGTACTAGCACACGCTCATCCACATAAAAAGGCAATCCGCAAAACCAAGCTTGATTGGTCAAATAAGCTACAGGCACTTTTTCAGTGATGCGCCTTTTTACCAAGGCCAAAATTTGGCTTTTCTCGGCTGTGGTTAACCTTGACTGTAACAACATTCGGCTATCATCTTCAGGCATATTTTGCGGTAAATGTAGTACTTGCAGAGCAAGTGTTAACGCTTCGCTCCAAGCGTTATCCGTGCCATGTCCAAAATATAAATCAGCTTGATTAAATAGGCTCATGGACCACCTCACCACATCCAAAATGGAAATGAGTTCAGTGGCGGTACTTTCCAAATCAATGGAGTCAATTGATGTCATATAAAATGGTCTTATTTAAGGTGTTTAGTGCCCGTCAGTATTTTGCTATGCTTCTGATAAAATTGCCTGTCAAATTACGCATAAACCATAACAAAATATGAAAAAGCAGCCTAACAATCCGTTTAAAAGGTTATCGATTGCGCCAGTTAACCCCCCAGAGCCAGACGACCATTCACTATTTCGAGGTGAATTTAAGGATGTTGCGCAAATTAAGCAGGACAAAATAACGCCTCCGCGGCCTTCCAGCAAGAAAATTTCGCATTTACAGCATAAAAAACAGCAAGAAAACCTCGAAACTAAACAAGCAGCCGCATCCTTCCATTTTTCAGATGGTTTTGAAGCCTATTTTTCTGAACAAGGCCCCCTTAAATATATTAAACCCGGAAAACCTAGTTATGAAGTCAAGCGACTCCGACGAGGTGAATACCCCCCAGATCTGATTTTGGATTTACATGGATTAACCAAAGAAAATGCTAAGCTAGAAATAGCAGCACTCATTGTTGCGGCTAAGAAACAGAATGCCCACTGCGTGTGCATTGTGCATGGTCTGGGTTCACTCGTGTTAAAAAACGCCGTACCCAATTGGTTGGTGCAACACCCTGATGTCGAAGGTTTTCACCAAGCCCCATTAGAATGGGGTGGTAAAGGCGCTCTACTGGTCTTAATTGAGCAACCAGAATCATTTACTGATTTTTTTTGATTCAATAAATCCCGATTGCTCAAAGGGTTTTCAACCTACCCGATTTTATAAGTCGTGACTAGTGTTGTGTAAAAACAAGTAAGTGTAATACGCGCAAATCCCCACAACTACTGACAAGCCTAGTAGAGAACCCCAAACCACCGGATCTTTTAATAATAATGCAAACATGTCGATTTCCTCATGTAGATATAAATTGATGAATTAGTTTATGGGGTAAGTATAAATTCGCGGCATAAAAGAGAACTGATCTGGATCAACAAATTGAACATATTTTAAGCTAGATTTTAAAACTGTCTGCAAAAGGTGACACAGCAAAGTATAAAACCGCCTTTAAGAATCATAACTATTTGATTTAATTAAATATTTAAATAGTGGAATGAATTATGCGACACCTAAAGTTCCCATGCTTAACAGACATTTTTAAAGAACTAAATAGGTAATTTATCATGTATCACTCACATCAAAGTCAAGTAAGAACACGACCTATCTACAATTACAGACACCCAGCAACTTCGCTGAGTGCATCAGACGTCAGTTCTCAAAACGAGCGTATCAGTGTAATAGGTTTGGGTTTGATGGGGAGTTTACTCAGCGTTTCTTTTGCCAATAATGGGCATAAAGTGATTGCCGTAGATATGGACTCTCGTAAAGTAAATGGAATTAACCAAAACCACTCCCCCATTCAAGACGCAGAACTTGAAGAAGCAATAGTATCCGCTCGAAGTAAACGCAATTTGGTGGCAACTAGTGATTTGCATAATGCTATTTTACAAACAGAGGTAACCTTAGTTTGTATTGGCAAAGTAGATGCTCAGGAATCGACAGTGGCCAAAAATATAGAAACGGTTTGCCAACAAATTGGCGCGACCTTAGCAATCAAAGGTCACTACCATCTTATTGTTATCCACAGCGATTTAAAATCTACCTGTACAGAGAAACACCTAAAACCAATCTTAGAAAAATGGTCTAATAAGCGCTGTGGTAAAGATTTTGGTCTATGCTATTTACCACTACATGTTGCTCACAAAAGCCAATATTCGACGGCAAAATTAAATGAGGGAATTTTACAAGGAACTCACGACAATAAAAGTGCCAATGCCGCCTCTAGGTTGTTCTCTACCCTGGATATCGGTTTAAAGAACGTGGGTGTCACCGCCAAACTACATTCAGATTGAGCAATGTGAGTAGCTAGAATTAGTCAAATAACTTCCAGAACCAGCTTTTGTCTAATTCAGCTTCGCATTTTTTTAGTTGAGTAGCATAGCGCAGTGAACGGGCGTTAACCTTTTTCGCAACTTTAACTAACCAGGCTTTTTTGTTGTAGGTGCGCCTTTTATAACCACCCCAACCTTCGTGGTAATTAAGGTATTGGGCGTATGCATCCCATTTAGAAATGCCATTCACTTTATAAGTCTTTGAAATAAACCATCCCATAAAATCAATGGCATCATCGAAATCATCTCGATCCGCTCCGCTATTTTTAGTTTCTCTAATATAATCAGACCAAGTGGGCGTTTTTGCTTGAGAATACCCATAGGCACTGCTGATTCTCCCCCAAGGAATAAGTCCAAAAAACACATAATCTCTAGGAGGTAAGGCATCATGCCGAAAGGAACTTTCTTGATACATCATCGACATGGGGACATGTATTGGCACTCCCCACTTTTCATTCATGTCTTTAGCCGCGTCATACCAATGACTTTTTTCTTCGAAGATATTACAAATATTGCTGATATTTTTGGGAGGAGTGGTGCTGCAGCCCACGAAAAATAGGGATAGTACTGCAACCAAGAAAGTTTTTACGAAAAAACTAGGATTTTTTATGAACTTTCTCATTACTACTGACTCTATACCTATGTGTGTTTAAGTTTTTGTGTGTTTTCCCTGGTAGTAGTTTAATGCCTGACCTTGAGTCAGGCATTTTTTTGCCTTAAATTCACTCGCTATTTGGCTAAATAATTACTTTGGGGGGCGGCAAAATAGTCTTTTAAAAACTCTTCAAAAGACAAGGTATCTTCCTGTTCCCGCTGTTTTTGTATTTCAATAGAGTCCTTAGCTTGTTGCTCAAAAGACGTTTTTGAATACACTTTATAATCCGCACTAAGTAAAGCATCACGATATTGTTGTGCTAGTTCAACCCCTAAAGCGCCATTGTCTTTGTTTTCAGAGATTAACTTTTCCAACAGTTGTGCAGAAGGTGTCAATGACGGATCTGCCACCTTTTGTTTTTGTTGCTCAAGGGCCTGAGAATAAAGCGAATTATCATTTGCCTCATCTAACACTGCAGCCACCTGTGCCATTTCCGCAAACAATGTCTCGGTCCATTGCGGAATAGATTTGGCTTCGAGTTCATCACTTAATTTCAGTTCTGGATCTCTACCATTCACCACAACAGCTTTAAGGTTTGATTCCGTTTCTGCGTATTGTTGTTGGGTCATAAAGTCGCTTGGAGCAATCAAACAATAGGTCAGGAACACATCTAGAAAATAAAACTGCTCCTTCGATATACCGATATCACTAAACGGATTGACATCAAGAGCTCTAACTTCAATGTAGTTAACCCCCCTTTTCGCCAATGCATCTGTGGGCTTTTCTAATGGTTCTGTGGGTTGTTTTGGGCGAATGGGCGAATACAGCTCATTTTCAATTTGCAGTACATTGCTGTTGAGTTGACGGTATTCTTCACCTTCTTTAACCTCAAACTCTGCGTACTTTTCCGACGGCGTATTGATGGCCTTACGCACAGATGAAATATAACTGTCCATCTGGTTATAGCAAATATTCAACCCCGCTTGTTCCGAGTTGGTATACCCTAAGTCACTCATTCTTAAAGAAGTTGCATAGGGTAAATACATTGTGCCTTTACCTAAGTGCTGAAACGGTAACTTAGTCTCTTTACCACGAATAAAAGAGCCGCAAATAGCCGGTGATGCACCAAATAAGTATGGGATTAACCAACAAAAGCGTCGATAATTTCTTATCATCGCAAAATAAGCATCTGAAATGCTGTGTTTGTCGGCCTTAGCGCCATCAATATTAGCTAACCATTGTTGCCAAAACTCTGTTGATAAGGAAAAGTTAAAATGCACACCAGCGATGGCTTGCATCATGCTGCCGTAACGATTTTTTAATCCCACTCGATAGAGGCTCTTCATTTTTGCAACGTTAGAACTGCCATAATCAGCGATGGGAATATTGTCTTCGCCATTAATAAAACAGGGCATACTCATTGGCCACAAACGTTCATCCCCAATGTTTTCGATAACATATTTATGCACGTCTCGAAGTTGTTCTATGGTTACATTGGGATCTGCCTCTGGTGGTGTAATAAATTCCAACAGCGACTCAGAAAAGTCTGTAGTAATAAAGTCATGGGTCAACGCCGCCCCTAATTTTTCATTATGCGGAGTTGTCGCCAGACCACCATCGGCATTGATTCTTAGAGTTTCGCGCTCTACACCGTGTTTAATTTGAGGCAAAGTAGCACGCACTTCTGGGCGTTGAAGGATCGCTAACCGATCAGTAAAAGACATTGAACTAGACGTCAAAATACATTCCTAATGAAAAATCGAATTTTAAAAGGTGGGGAAAAATATCTGGTTTTCAAGGGAAAATCACCAAATACCCCATGAATACCTATCCCCCTCCTATCTTAAGGTGAAAGTTAATAATAACAAATTTTATTTAGAAACATTTATTTCTACTACTTCACGGCCTAATTCAGTTAATTGCGGTTTAATCTTGTCTGCATCACCCACAACAATCACTTGCATACGCTTAATATCAAGTAATTCACGGGCTATATCATTTAGCTCTGACAAGGTTATATTCTCAATCACATCCGCTTGGATATCTCGATATTCTCTATCTAAATCATAAGTGAGTAAATGATTTAAAAAGTTAGCTTTGCTTGACGGCGTTTCATAACTCAACGCATCTGCTTGAGTATAAGCGCTGCGCATGGATAACAACTCACTTTGCGTCATCCCATTTTGACTAAAGCGTTGGATTTCGGTTAAAAACTCTTTGATACTGTCGCCGGTATTTTCCTGTTTAACATCAGCAGAAGCTTGAAAACGACCAAGGGTTTTACCGCCCACAAAGCGACTCGATGCCCCATAGGTGTAACCTTTATCTTCACGCAAATTAAGATTAATGCGACTATTAAACATCCCCCCTAATGGATAATTCATCAGCTTACTTTTAAATTGTTGTCCGCTAGCATCATAAGGTAATGCAAGTTCAACTACCCGTACCACAGATTGTGCTGCGCCTGGTTTATCCACTAAGTAGATTTTAGGCTCATGGTGCTCAGGAAATGGCTGGTATGGGGGGATTTGATAAGACGCCCCTTGCCAATCAATTAGAAACTGAATGTCTTTATTAATTTGCTTTTGATCGATATCACCCACTATCACTAAATTGGCCATGGCGGGTGAATAATACTGTTGATAAAACGCTTTAATATCTTCCAGTTCAATATTAGCTAACGTACTTAAATTGCCAGAGTCAGGTAGGCTTATTCGGTTGCTTTGGCCATACAACAAAGTATCCGTGGCGCGTGCAGCTAACACTGACGGATTTTTTAATTGTTGTTGTAGTTGCTGGGCTAGATTTTGCTTAATACGATTAAAATCTTCTGACAAAAATGCTGGTTTAAACAGCTTTGTTTTCAGCAGTTCTAAGGTTTTATCCAAATTATGCACTAAAGAATTCACACGAATTTGGGTATACCGTCCTCCTGCACTGAAACTAATTTGACTGCCTAACAACGCTAGCTCATTGGCCATTTGTTCATTTGTCATAGATGTTGTTGATTCGTTCATCATTTCGGCTGTAAAACTAGCCAGACCCGCCTTTTCAATTGGATCAAGCAAAGGGCCACCTTCTAAACTCAACAATAAGGTGACTGTGGGTGTCTCATCCGTGCTATGTGTGAGCATTTCAATACCATTACCAAACTGGGTACGCTGATACTCTGGCACTTTTACTGTTGGATTAGGTCCGGCTTTTGGCATGATAGACCGATCAAAATCATCAATAATCACAGGCGCTTCAACTTTGTGACCGACAGTGCTAGTGGTAATTTCCCGTTTTGGAAGCTCAAAATTCTGCGGCTTAGCGACCAGTTCGGTTTGTCCGGCAGGCACTATACTCAAAACGACTTTCGCTTTTCCCTTGATGTATTTGCGATAAACACGCATGACATCTTGTGCTGTTACATTGTTGTAGCGATTAAGATCGTATTGAACTAAGTCAGGTTGAGAGTCGAAGGTTTCATTTGCCGCTAATGTCGAAACTTTACCTGAAACACTTTGTAATCCGAAAATGGTTGATGATTCAATGCTCGCTTTCGTTCTAGCTAAATCGTCTTCGCTCACGCCACGGGTTTCGAACTCTAATAAAGATTCTTCGATACGTTGTTGTAAATCAGATAATTTCGTCGACTTAGCAGGGTTTGCTAAGGCGATAAGCTGAAACTCACAAGAAAGTTCTCGACACGGGTGAGAAACCATCGCTTGAACAGCATGGTTGTCTTTCACTAAATTTTTATAAAATAGCGAGGTTTTACCGCCGCCAAGTATATCTGAAAGCACATCCAAAGGCGCTTCGTCAGGATGCCTAACATACACGGTTGGATAGGTTAATTGGATAAGCGGCAAATAGACCTGATCTTCAATAGTGACATAACGATCCCTTTCCAATGATACTGCTCGTTTTTTCGGATCTTCAACGGCAGGCCCTTTGGGTATGCTGCCAAAGTACTTTTGAACCCAGACTAGGGTTTTGTTTTTATCTATGTCGCCACCAATGGTAAGCACCGCATTGTTAGGTCCATACCAACGCTTAAAAAACGCTTTTAAATCATCTACTGTTACCCGGTCTAAATCTTCTACGTAACCAATAGTAGACCAAGAATAAGGGTGCCCAACTGGATATAGAGATTCACCGTTGCGCTCACTTCGCAAACCATAGGGTTGATTGTCGTAACTTTGTCCCCGCTCATTTTTAACGGTTTCGCGCTGAATTTCGAATTTCTCTTGGGTCACAGTATCAAGTAAGAACCCCATACGATCTGATTCTAACCAAAGTACTTTTTCCAACTGATTAGCAGGAACAGTTTCATAATAATTGGTTCTATCACTGTTAGTAGAACCATTCATAGTACCCCCCGCTTCGGTAATGATCTTAAAGTGCTCATCATCTTCCACGTTTTTAGAGCCTTGGAACATCATATGTTCGAAAAAGTGCGCGAAACCAGATTTTCCGACCTCTTCTCTGGCTGATCCAACATGATAAGTAACATCTACGTGCACCAATGGATCTGAGTGATCTTCATGCAATACTACCGTCAAACCGTTATCCAACTGATACTTGCTGTAAGGAATGGACACATCACCATTGGCCTTATCAGAGTGTTGCTCAACGAGTGTAATGCCAGAGGGGAGATTATCGGTTACTACCTGTGGTTTAGAGTGGTTTTCGGTGGAACATCCGCTGAGAAGTAACGCTGCACTTCCCAAGATCAAAACGAGTCTCTTCACAATACTGCCTTTTATTAATATTCTATACGTGATTTTTTAAATAACTTTGTGTATTAAGTCTACCTTGATGGCACAAATAAAGTAATATGTTGTTAGAAATTGTGTCTGGTGAGTACGAAATGAATACAGAAGAACAAATTATTGATTTAGATTTTGCGGTTTCGCAGCTAAGTGGAAATCAATCACTACTGATTAAGTTACTATCAAAATTTAATGCCCAATATGAAAACTTAGAACATGAGCTAGCGGATTTAAAACAATCACAGGACTTCAAAGCTTATAAAGAAGTGATCCACACAGTTAAAGGTGTATCTGGCAATTTAGGGCTTAATGCTTTGCATCTGTCTTCTAAAAATTTAGAAAGTTCGGTGATCAATCAAGCCGATATTGTTGAGCCTGAAGCAAACTTTCTAACATCTCTTAATCAAACCATAGCTAAAATTAATAGCCTGACCGACGAAAGCTCTGAAGCTGATTCTGTCACAGCGCCTAAAAGCAGCCGCGACCTATTAATTGAGATGTTGAAAAATAATGAATTCATCACGCAAGATAAACTCAATTCTTTACTTGATGACTGCGCTATAACCGAAACAGATAAACAAGAATTGCTCAACGCCATTGACGATTTAGATTATGCTGAAGCTCTTAATGTTATCAATAGAAGCAGTTAGTTTATTGGTGGCAGCGTTGCGATGAAGCCTATCCCCATTGTGTTTGAAAATAGTGATTTTGTTGTTATAAATAAACCTGAAGGTGTAGCCGTTCAAAATGAACAGTCCCAATCAGGAATCTTGCCGCGAATTCAAACACAATTACAACTAGATAAGCTTTGGTTAGTTCACCGTTTAGATAAAGTCACCTCTGGTTTGCTGATACTAGCTAAAAACGCGGTGGCGGCAAGTCGATTAAGTCAATATTTTGCTGCGCGTAAAATTCAAAAATATTATCTTGCTATCAGCGACAAAAAGCCAAAGAAAAAACAGGGTGCAGTCATCGGTGATATGCATAAAGTACGGGATGGTAAGTGGGCACTCAAAACCTCACGTCATCAGCCTGCAATAGGACAATTTTTTAGTGCCGGATTAGGCGATGGACAACGTCTTTTTGTTATCAAACCCCACACTGGCAAAACCCACCAAATTAGAGTGATGTTAAAAAGTCTTAGCAGTCCAATTGTGGGCGATAGCAGCTATAGTGGTACTCCATCTGACCGCACCTACCTGCACGCATACGGATTAACATTTGAAGATTGTGGGCAACAAATTCAGATTAGTTGCCTGCCTGACTCTGGTCAACATTTTACATTCTCAACCGCTAATCCAAAAGTAGCTAGCTTACTTACACCTTGGGAATTAGATTGGCCACAATTGCACATCCAAAAGTCGACTAAATGATACATACCTACATTCGGCACCCGTGGGGCTTAGTTTTCGCCTTAATTATTTTTCTCATATTTTCTGTCGCTGCTGTGATCCCAGTAGAATACATCCCCCTTGACACTCGGTATGACAAGATACAACACGCGAGTATTTTTTTACTATTAACCTGCTCAATCACTGCAAGTTTGCGGTTTAATCAGTGGCTTATTGGGTGTTTACTAAGCATATTTGCGGTGGCAAGCGAATGTATTCAAAACTTGCTCTCCTATAGAAGTGGTAGCTGGGAAGATCTTTATGCTGATTTTATCGGTATCTTCGTTGCTTGCCTGCTTATTGAATTGGTAGTTCGAGTGTATCGAGTTTTACGGAAATTATTGGCATGATGAACATTTTAGGCAATGGTGCAATCGGCAACCTATTGGCATTGCAATGTCACAAGTTGCACCTTGATTATTGCATCCTTGCCCGCTCACAGGCCCCTACAGAACTACTCTGTCGTGCTATTGAGCAGACGCCCCAATCTCACCATTCCCAGCCGTCATTTAGCACAGCAACTGCATTGCACCCCGTTTATCATCAAGAAACTGATTCAATAGATGATGGCCTGTTTATTTTACCTTTGAAGGCCTATCAAATCATTCCCGCTATTGAACAATATAAAGCGAAACTTAGCCCTGAGGTTCCAGTGGCTTTATTGCACAATGGAATGGTGGATCAGCAACATATACTGCAGCTTTTACCCAGCAACCCTATTATTGTTGCCACCACTAGTTATGGTGGGTTTAAACCCCAGCCAAATAAATTAAATATAACAGGTATCGGGGCAACGCAAGCGGGATGGCTGCGAAACAGCGTAGATAACCCCTACTTCCAAAGTATATTTGAGAAGCTGTTACCTCCTTGTACTTGGCATTCCGATATTTCACTAATATTGTGGCGAAAGTTAGCGGTAAATGCGGTGATAAACCCGCTCACCGCAATTTATAATATTCCTAACGGAGCCTTAGCACAGCCACAATATCACAACACCATCATGGCAATTAATGCTGAAATTTGCACCCTTATGAATCGCTTAGAAATGCCCGTTACTGAACAACAATTATTGAGCAATTGCATGTCAATCATTGACAAAACCGCGGCTAATTATTCGTCCATGCACCAAGACGTGCTGCATAACCGCAAAACCGAAATTGAAAATATTAATGGATATGTGGTGAGTCAGGGGAAGATTTTATCAATACCAACCCCGATAAATAGTCATTTACTTGAGCAGGTAAGAAAAATAGAGACTTATTCCGGTAAAAAATAAATCTCTATTTAAATCAAGTGTGGCGAATTATTCCTGCGAGCCCTGTGGTCTCATATGTGGGAATAAAATGACATCTTTAATAGTTGGACTATCAGTGAATAACATCACTAAGCGATCAATACCAATGCCTTCACCAGCGGTAGGAGGAAGACCATACTCAAGTGCAGTAATGTAGTCTTCATCAAAGTGCATGGCTTCATCATCTCCAGCATCTTTTTCTTCTACTTGCTTTTTAAAGCGTGCAGCTTGATCTTCTGAATCATTTAATTCCGAGAAACCATTGGCTAATTCACGTCCTCCAACAAAAAACTCAAATCTGTCGGTAACAAAATGGTTTTCATCGTTACGACGAGCCAGAGGCGAAACTTCCCAGGGATAAGCAGTGATAAATGTAGGCTGGATTAATTTCTCTTCCGCTGTTGCTTCAAAGATTTCACACAGGTATTTACCCGCTCCCCAAATACCATCGACTTCAGGCTCTTTAATTTTCAGTTGTTTCGCCATGGCTTTTAATTCATCCAAATGATTTTCTGGATCTTTAATTGCCGCTTCGTTGGCTTCAGGCCAATATTTTAGTACCGCGTCGTTCATGGTTAAACGTTCGAAAGGTTGACCAAAGTCATATTCAACCTCACTGATAACATTGCCTTCAATGTCTTTTTCAGTGCTTTTAATAATAGTGCTACCCAATACATCCTGAGCTAACGTACGCAACATGTCTTCGGTCAAATTCATTAAATCATGATAATCAGCATAGGCCTGATAGAACTCAAGCATCGTAAATTCAGGGTTGTGACGTGTGGATAAACCTTCATTTCGGAAGTTTCTGTTAATTTCAAATACACGTTCAAAACCACCCACCACAAGACGCTTCAAATAGAGCTCTGGGGCGATACGCAAATACATATCAATGTCTAAGGCATTATGATGAGTCACAAAAGGTTTAGCTGTGGCACCGCCAGGAATAACTTGAAGCATAGGTGTCTCAACTTCCATGTAATTTCTGTCGGTTAAGAATTTACGAATGCCTGTCACAATTTTACTGCGGATCATAAAGGTATCACGGGTTTGTGTATTGGTGATCAAATCCACATAACGCTGACGATATTTAGTTTCTTGATCAGCCAGACCATGAAACTTTTCTGGTAGCGGTCGCAAAGACTTTGTCAGTAATTGATATTCATCCATGTTGACATACAAATCGCCTTTACCTGATTTATGCAATACACCCTTAACGCCAATAATGTCACCAATATCCAAGCTGCCGTATCTCGCTTTAATATCTTTTTGGGTATCTTTTGCTGCGTAAGATTGAATACGCCCAGTCATGTCTTGTAGCAATAAAAATGGACCACGTTTAGCAAGTATACGCCCAGCGATACTAACCACTTTGCCTAGTTCAGCAAGGGCTTCTTTTTCGTGATCGGAAAATTCGTCTTGTAGATCTTGGCTATAAAACTCACGTCTAAATGAATTTGGAAAACCATTCGAGTTACACTCGCTACGAATTTGCTCTAACTTGCTGCGGCGTTCCGCAATTAATTTATTTTCATCTTGCTGAATGTCAGTCATCGACTTTCCTGAAAGTGTTTAAATCTGTAAAAAGACTCTATTTGTTAAAGGCCAGACTTTAAGCTGGCCTGAATGAATTTATCTAAGTCGCCATCTAAAACGGCTTGGGTATTTCTGGTTTCAACACCCGTTCGTAAATCTTTAATCCGCGAATCGTCTAACACATAAGAACGGATTTGACTGCCCCAACCTATATCGGACTTACTGTCTTCCATGGCTTGCTTTTCGTCGTTCTGCTTTTGCATTTCGTATTCGTGAAGTTTCGCTTTTAACTGTTTAAAAGCCTGATCTTTATTTTTGTGTTGTGAACGGTCGTTTTGACATTGCACAACAATATTTGTTGGTAAATGGGTAATCCGCACCGCTGAATCAGTACGGTTGACGTGCTGCCCACCAGCACCTGATGCACGATATGTATCGATACGCAAATCAGCAGGATTAATATCAATTTCGATATCATCATTAATTTCAGGATACACAAAGGCTGAAGCAAATGACGTATGACGACGGTTACCTGAGTCAAAAGGCGACTTTCTGACCAGACGATGTACTCCTGTTTCAGTGCGCAGCCAACCAAATGCATATTCACCGGAAAATCGAATAGTGGCACTTTTGATCCCAGCGACATCGCCATCAGAGACTTCAATTAATTCTGGTTTGAAGCCATGAGCTTCTCCCCAGCGCAAGTACATGCGCAAAATCATATTCGCCCAATCTTGAGCTTCGGTGCCGCCCGAACCCGATTGGATATCAAGATAACAATCATTAATATCGTTAGGGCCTGAAAACATACGACGAAACTCAAGCAACTCTAATTGCTCAACAAGCTGATCAAGTTCAGCTTGGGCTTCATCAAAGGTTTCTTCATCTTCAGCTTCAACGGCTAATTCAAGCAGGCCTTCAACATCTTCTGTACCCTGATCAAGTTTTTCAATAGTTTCAACAACTTGCTCTAAGGCTACTTTCTCTTTACCTAAAGCTTGAGCACGGGCTGGCTCGTTCCAAACCTCAGGACTTTCTAACTCGCGACTAACTTCTTCTAATCGTTCTTTTTTAAGATCGAAGTCAAAGATACCCCCGAAGCAAAGCAGTACGTTCTCTAACGTCTGCTAGCAAATTTTGTATAGGATTGATTTCAAACATAAATCTTATTTGCGTATTTTAAATTAGGGCGAGGATTCTACCGGATTTAGCGGCGTTTGGACAGATGTTGAGAAGGATTAAGACGGTATAAATTATACCGTCAATGTGAATTCAAATATTTATAATTAGTGATTAAGTTTGCGGCAGGTTTCCACCAAGGTTTTACCAATATTTTTCAACGCCTTTTCTGTGGCTTCATCCGTAATGTTGCCATTGTCATCAAATTTAGAAAAAGCATCACTTATGGCTATTTGCCCTGGTAAAACCATAGTGCCTAGATTTTCCATTAGCATGCGTAAGGTAACCAACACACGCATCCCGCCCAATCCTCCCGGAGATGCCGCCATAATACCAGCCACCTTTCCTCGATAAGCTTGCAATGGTGTTTCCCCTTCAATTTTACGTGACGCCCAATCTATGGCGTTTTTAAACAGCGCGCTGTAAGAACTGTTGTACTCGGGTGAAGATATTAAAAATCCATCGCTATTGATTAAAAGCGCTTTGAATTTTTGAGCATTGGGATCCATGCCTCTTTCAGCTTCCAAATCTTCTGTAAAAAAAGGCAGGTTAAAATCTTCTAAATTCACTATTGTCACTTGGGCACCTTCTTCTTCAGCTCCCTTAGCAGCCACAGCAACCACCTTTTTGTTCACTGAATCACGACGACCACTGCCGCTAAACGCCACTATTTTAACCATTTCAAATCCCCTGCTTTTATCTATTACATTTTTTCTAAGGTGCTGATACCAAGCAATTCTAACCCTGATTTAATGGTCTTAGCCGTTAAAGCAGAGAGTGCGATTCGACTGTTTTTTTGTTCTTCAGTCACGCCATCTTTGAATATTGGGCAAGCTTCGTAAAATGTCATAAAACTGCTGGCTAAATCATACAAATAACTACACAGAACATGTGGCGTCGCTTCATTAACAAGTAAATTTAACGCTTCAACGTATTGCAATAGCTTCACCGCTAAACTGCGTTCCTGAGCAGTTTGCAGATCAATATTAGCAACAAACTTGCTTGTGTCGTCGGCCCCATCGTTGAATATTTTATTCGCTCGGGTGTAAGCATACTGAATATAAGGCGCAGTATTGCCTTCAAAACTTAGCATTGAGTCCCAGTTGAAAATATAATCTGTGGTTCTATTTTTACTTAAATCTGCGTATTTAACTGCACTAATGCCGATTTTTTCAGCAATTTCTTGCTGTTCTTGGGCACTAAAATCAGATTTTCTGGCAGCCATTAATTTTTCAGCCCGTTCCACCGCTTCATCTAACAAATCAGCTAACTTCACGGTGCTACCACTGCGTGTTTTAAAGGGTTTGCCGTCTTGCCCTAACATCATTCCAAACGGACAGTGCTCATATGTTTGTTGAGGGCCAATGAACCCTGCTTTACGCGCTACAATTTCAGTTTGTTTAAAGTGCAACGCCTGGCGAGCGTCAGTAAATATTAAGGTTCTATCTGCGCCCAACGTTTGACAACGATAGCGAATTGCAGCCTGATCTGTGGTTGAATATAAATAGCCCCCACCAGATTTTTGAATGATATATACCGCAGGCTCTCCCTCTTTATTGGCCAATTCTTGGATGAATACAACGAGCGCACCTTGATCCTCAACTGCAATACCTTTTTCAATAAGTTCATCAACGGTTGGCTTCAAATCATCGTTATAGGCACTCTCTCCCATAATGTCTTTGCGGGTAAGGGAGACATTTAGCTTATTGTAGACTTCTTCACTGTGCTTAATTGAGATATCAATAAAATCTTTCCACAATGATAAACAATGGGCATCACCACCTTGCAGTTTCACGACATATTGTCGAGCACGATCAGCAAACCCTTGCTCTTCGTCAAACCTAACTTTAGCTTCACGATAAAAGTCTTCCAAATCAGATAGCGCAGTTTCAGCTACCTGGTTAGACGCTATTTTGTCACTTAGATGCGCTAACAACATGCCAAACTGAGTCCCCCAGTCGCCCATGTGATTCTGACGAATAACATTATGGCCCATAAACTCAAGAGCTTTGACAACGGCATCACCGATAATAGTGCTGCGTAAATGCCCTACGTGCATTTCTTTGGCGAGATTAGGAGAAGAATAGTCAACCACAACGGTTTTCGCTTCTTGCTTCTCCACACCTAAACGCTCATCAGTAAAAGCACTTTGCAATTGCGTGGCCAACCAGTTGGGGTTTAGGTGAATATTGATAAACCCTGGGCCGGCAATTTCCAGCTTTTCGGCGACATCATCTAATTTTACCGCCTCAACAATTTTCGTGGCGATATCTCTGGGCTTTTGCTTTAATATTTTTGCTAACGCCATCGCGCCATTAAACTGGTATTCCCCAAATTCTGGTCGGGTACTTTTGGCTAGTGGCGCTGGAGAGTTTTCAGGCGCACCTATTGCAACTAATGCTGCTTTAAAACGGTCTAGTAAGACAGTATGTAAATTCATAATTTAAACTTAGTTTCTTTAAAAATTAGTGTTCACGAGTAGTATGGAACTCAATATCAGGATAACGCTCTTGAGATAAATTTAAATTTACCATGGTAGGCGCAATGTAGGTTAGGTTATCACCGCCATCGAGGGCTAAATTAACCTCAGCCTTACGTCTAAATTCATCCAGTTTTTTATCATCTTTGCTGTAGACCCAACGTGCAGTGCTAACATTCACATGCTCATACAACGCATCCACATTATATTCGGCTTTTAAACGAGCCACGACCACATCAAACTGCAAAACACCCACCGCGCCCACAATCAAATCATTATTGACCAATGGTCTGAACACTTGCACAGCACCTTCTTCAGATAATTGAATCAAACCTTTTTGCAGTTGTTTCTGTTTCAATGGATCGCGCAATCGAATGCGTTTAAATAACTCTGGCGCAAAATTAGGAATACCCGCAAAGCGAAATTTGTCTCCCCAGGTAAAAGTATCGCCGATTTGAATCGAACCATGATTGTGCAACCCGATTATATCGCCGGCATAGGCTTCTTCTAATAAAGCCCGATCTCCTGCTAAAAATGTGAGGGCATCTGAAATACGCACATCTTTGCCGATCCGGGTTTGGTGCATTTTCATGCCTTTTTCGTATTTACCAGACACGATTCGGCAAAATGCAATACGATCTCGATGTTTAGGATCCATATTGGCTTGAATTTTAAACACAAAACCACTGAATTTATTTTGCTCAGAGGGTACAAGTCCATTATTAGACTCCCTGCCCTGGGGTTTGGGTGCCCATTCCACTAAGCCATCTAACATATGATCAACACCAAAGTTCCCCAGTGCTGTACCAAAATAAACGGGGGTCAGTTCACCATCTAAAAACTCTTGCATATCAAATTCATGTGAAGCACCTTTCACTAGCTCTAGCATTTCACGGATTTCTTCTGCATAACTACCAATGGCTTCGTCTAACATCGGATTATCGATGCCCTTTATAATTTTCTCTTCTTGAATGGTGTGTCCCATACCGGTTTGATACAGAATGGTTTCATCTCTGAGTAAATGGTAAACACCTTTAAATTCTTTGCCCATGCCGATGGGCCAAGTAATAGGTGCGCATTTTATTTTCATTACATCTTCGATTTCATCTAATAAGTCGATGGGATCACGAGTATCTCTATCTAACTTGTTGACGAAAGTCAGAATGGGGGTGTCACGTAATCGAGTGACTTCCATCAGCTTAATGGTTCGTGCTTCAACCCCTTTCGCGGCATCAATCACCATCAAGCAAGAATCCACAGCGGTCAATGTCCGATAAGTATCTTCAGAGAAATCTTCGTGCCCTGGTGTATCAAGTAGATTCACTAGGTGATCTTTATAAGGGAACTGCATCACGGAAGTGGTCACGGAAATACCGCGCTCCTTTTCCATCTCCATCCAATCAGACTTAGCGTGCTGACCTGACTTTTTACCTTTTACCGTTCCGGCTTTTTGAAGCGCATTCCCGAACAAAAGCACTTTTTCAGTGATCGTTGTTTTACCCGCATCCGGGTGAGAGATGATAGCAAAAGTCCTTCGCTTATTGATTTCATTGACAAAATTGCTATTACTCATATCGACAGAACCCTTATATACACCTAAATTTACACCCGTTTATTACACCACCTTCAAAACATTATTTGTAGGTGGCTTCTGATCTGGAGATTGATATCGAATTATCAAGCTCCAGTTGCTTTATCAAGTGCCGACGAATTTCAACAAAAAGCTAAAATCATGACCATCAGCGGCTCTTAGCGCAGCAATATATTCATTGCGGCGCTCATTCATGGCTTCCAGCCTATACCCACCAGCCCAATCAATGGCTGGCTCATTTAATAGTTTAGTTAAAATGGCATCAGCCATTATTCTCGCATGTCTACCATTACCGTTTGGAAACGGATGAATATATACCAGCTTGTGATGAAAACGCGCCGCCAGTTCTTTTGGCGGATATGTACTATGTTCAACCCAATATTTAGCATCATCTAATAACTGTCTAAGTTGAATAGATACTTGTACGGGGTCTACACCAATATTCTTTTCAGTTAGCCTGAATGAACCCGCCCATTTCCACACACTGCCAAATAAACGCTTATGAAGCTCTAACGTAAACCCTTCTGATAAGACATCGGGATGCTTTTGCTTGGCAAGCCACTTCAAACCATCCGTAATGCCAGCTTGTTCCAGTTGGTCTAACTCACCACTGGTGGAGACGTGCTTAAATTTAAGCCCCCCCATTTCATCAGGCTCAAGCGGTGTTGCACCCTCGGGCGTTTCAACAAGGTTTGAATATTCACCCGTCATTCATTATTCCAGAGGTCAGATGGCATCTTATCCACGATTTGAGCGGCAATGCGCTCTATTTCATATTCCAACTGGTCTTTACTCAATGATTGCGCCTCAAGTGCCATATGAGTAGATGCGGTTTTTACCCGCGCACGCGCCTTTTCTATGGCACGCTCTTTAATTACATCTTCAACGTTTTGTTTTGGTACAACGGCATACACAAACTTGCAGTCCATCGCTTCAGCCATTGTCTGCATGGTTTTCAAGGTAACACTGCCATGAGGCTCATCTTGTTCAGCTTTTGACACTCTAGCTTTAGTAACGCCTAGCTTTTTAGCCAATTGCGTACCAGTCATGCCAAGCGCGGTTCTTACCGTTCTTAACCAGCCTTCTTTCGGAAGTCCATGGTTAGGGAGCATAAAGAAGCTACCAAACTGACTAACAGCATGGTTAACTTTATCTCGATATTGCTTGGCAACTATCTTTTCTATACTCATTGTCAACCTTTATGTATACGTGAACAATTAGTTCGTAAACATATTTATATACTTTACATTCTAAATGGTCAACATATTCGTTTACTAAAAAGAAGTTTAAGTAAACAAAATTGTATACCAAAAGCAGTTTAAGATCTTCTCTTTTTGCGGTGTTTGTTGCCGTAAAAAGGAACAAAGCTAAACCCGTAGGGTTTAAAATAACGGCGATATCGGTACTGAAAGTACCGAAAACCATCCTTATTCAAACTTTTAGGGCTTGCGGTTAAAACAACATATTCAATATCAGCGAAACAGGAGGGGTGTGGCAATCAAGCTTATTAGCTCCATAAACCTGATTACGAAGCCTAATAGAAGGACCTGTCCCCATAAGAAAAAGCACGACTTGAGTTAATGATCTCAAACAAAATTATAAAGGGACAGTTTGAGTATTAAAGTAGTATGAGTATTAGGTCTGAATATTAAAACAGACATAGGCGAGGAATTTCCCTCGCCTATGAGCTGACATTTTGATTTTAGAATGCGTATTTGATCGAGGCTTTTACTGTGCGCGGTGCGCCCGGCATAGTCCAAGCTTCAAAATAAGAGTTTTGGTAATATTCTTCATCCAGTAAATTATTTACGTTAAGGTTAAGCTCTAAGTTGTCGCTGAGTTCAACATTGGCAAATAGGTTAATGAGAGTATAACTGGGTAAGTAAAAGTCTTGTTCCAAGAAGTCACCTAGTTGGCTCCCAACATATTGAATAACTATACCTCCATTGCCTTGATAATCACCCACTTGAGCGAATTGACGAAGCATCAAGCTACCGCTGTGCTCTGGCACATTACCCAGCGGAGCACCTTCTTCAATGACATAATAATCCCACAGTGTGATCTCTTTTGAATTTTGCGCATCGACATAGGCGTAGGACAGAGATAATTGCGTGTCCGCGGCTAAGTTGTATGACATATCCACTTCAAAACCTTGGCTTTGCGCTTCGCCGATTGCTTCGGTTGATCCGTCGCCACCAGGGCTACTTGCCAGAATGTTGTTTTTTTCAGTATTGAAAATAGCCGCGGTGCCTTGGAATCCAAGATCGCTTAATTCCCATTTTAGCCCCACTTCCCAAGATTTACTTTCTTCAGGTTCATGGCCTGTACCCTCAGAATTGACGCCGGAATTTGGCCTAGCGCCTTCAGAATAACTTGTGTAAATTCGGGCTTCATTTGACAACTCATAAACTAAGCCCAACCTGGGGTTAGAGTAAGATTTTGAAATACTGGTTTTAGTGTCGGTAAGACGATTGGTAATGTCTTGTTCAAATTTATCAAATCGGATGCCGAACATGGCTTTTAGAGCATCGGTTAAATTAATTTGATCTTGAAAATAGATACCTTGACCGCTTTGCTCTTCAAGATCATCAATATTTGATCCCATTTCAGGTAAATCATTCCTATAAGTGGGGTTGTCAAAATCGATGGCGTAGGCGTCGGCACCATCACCTTCTTCACCTGAATGACGGTAACGCAGAACTAAACGATCGAGTTCATATTCGTATACATCGCCGCCAATCAATAGGTTGTGTTGTAAACCGAATAATTGTGCGGTGCCACTAAACTCAAAGCGTCCCGAATAATCTTCAGCATCAAATTCTCGGTAGCGCCGTTGACGAACCACATAGTTGTTGTCAGCATCATACCAACGAGGTTCAGACACGCTGCCTTCAAACGACGAAGTCCGCACGCTTATTCCCGCGTTAAAGGCCCAATCACTCGATAAATCGTGCTGAATTTCAAGTTGATGGCCAATGGCGTTAATTTTTACAGGACCATCCGCGGGTTCACCGTAGAAATTTGAATATGAAAAAGGCTTATCTTCAACATAAACAACCCCGCGATCCATGTCGGCTTCTTGCTTTAAATATTCTAATTCATAACTGACAAGAGTATGGTCACTCAGTTGATAGAGAAATGAAGGGGTTATGACGGTTTTTTTCTTATCTACCGTATCGCGATAGCTTTCTGAGTCTTCATGTGCACCATTTACTCTAAATGCTAAATTGTCAGTAAGCCGATTGGTGTAGTCGCCTTCGGCACGTAGTTGAGCATAACTGCCTGCGGTCAGTTTAAGATAGCCAGCTTCTTGGAATTGAGGTTTTTTAGTGGTGATATTCACTGTCCCACCGGGCTCTCCGCGACCATAAAGTGCAGAGCTAGGGCCTTTTAACACTTCAATAAACTCAACGTTCGAAGTATCACGGTTACCGCTAAAACCACGGCCAGCGCTAAAACCATTAATCAAATAAGCCGAAGGCAAGTTTTCGTCCCCAGCAAACCCTCTGATTGCAAACATGTCCCATAAGCCACCAAAATCATTTTGTCGGGTAACACTGCTGACCAACTCTAAGGACTCAGTTAGCCCTGTTATACCCGTAATTTCGAGGGTTTCGTTTGAGATGCTAGCGATAGCTTGCGGTAAATCTTTCACTTTCACGTTGCCGCGATAAGACTGGCGTAAACTCTTTACTTCAACCACTTCTAAACTCTCATTTGCCGACTCTGTAAGATCCGCTCCTTGCGCCGCGAATGGCGCGAGTAAAGCAGCACCAATATAAAAACTCAGAGGCTTCAGTGAGCGCATAGGTAAATGGCTTTTCATAGCTATTGTTTTCATTTTCATGTTTGTCATTACTTATTGTGTGGAGTAGTCGGAAAATTTGGGTAATGTTGACATTGTTTCTAAACGATATTCCGCTCGAGTAAACAACAGCGGGTAATAGAAATGTCGCAAAGCTTTGTGGTAGGCGCGAATATCTTGTTCATATTGCATGGCCGCACGCGTGTCTGTTTTAGCCAATGAAGACATTAACCTTTGGGTTAACATCGGCGGTGACAACAGTGCAAATTTTCCTGCAAGCGTGTCTTTTTTTAGGGTTGCTTGTTGATAGGCTTTGGAAAGTTCGCTGACTTTTTTATCGCCGACTTGCTGAAACGCGTAATACCATTTCCATTCAAATGTCGGTCCCATATCAATGTGATCTTTCCATTGGGGATAATCAGCTAAAAAAGCGTCCCAAGTGTCAGATTCAGGCAAATCCCAAGCATCATTTACGGCTTCGCGTTGAGTCAATAATATATCTGCCCCACTCGGACTCGTGACCATGTTGTCAATCGCAACATCGCTAGCAACAGGGATTAAGACACTCACCAGGATCCAAACCGACAATAGTACCGATGCGATTTTAGTAGAATTTTGATTTGAGCTTAATCGGCTTGAGGTATACCAAAAAATGAGTAGCGTCCAAAATAGTATGTGAGCCACGACCACCATGATGGTAAAAGCTGTTTCCACAAAAGATGCACCCGAAACAATAGCGCCGACAATAAATGGCGCCAATATAACTCCCCCTAAGGCGGAACTCATGACGAAAGCACGAGGAAACCACAGGAACTTTTGTTTTACCGCTGTTGTGAGCAATAAATCGTAGCGTCCTGCTTCACGCTCCGATGAGCGCAAGTCGTGCAATAATAAAATGACGAAGAGAGGCAACAAAATGCTGATTAAAAAGGCAAAATCAAAGCGCCCTAAAAACGAGAGCTCCGGGTTATCAGCATCGGTTTCGTATATTTGCCCCTCAATCGCTAGCATTCGAATACGGTGTTTCCAGGGATAAATGTCTCTTTGCCCTATTGCCGCAAACGCCAATGAAGAAGGCTCGGAGTAGGTTAAATTAAAGGTGTAGTATGCGGCCATGCCGTAATCTGGTTGGTGTGCTATTACACTATCGCGGTCTATTTTGTCTTTTTCTTTTAATCGTTCAATGGTAGTTGACTGGCTTTGCATTTCACTCAAACCAGACCAAACAGCGAATATCGACAAGGAAAACGCGATGCCTAGTATTCCCAATAAATACTTTTGTTTAAAAAGAAAACCGGCTTCTCGACGAATATTTGAAAAAAACCTCATTGGCTAATTCTCCTTACTGCAAAACGAAGACCCAAAAAGACAATTGCTCCCCATAACAGTAATTGCAGAAAATGAGGGACACTTTTAGCAAGCCTGACTGTCGCGCTATCTGGCGTAAAAGAAAACTCAGACAAGACACGCCAGTTGCCGGCACTCACTCGCGCCGCTTGGTTGTCGTTATGACGATTCATATCAGTTTTATAATCTAAGGTGTCTTGATGGACCTGATTAAGAGATTGCACAAAATCAAACCTTAACTTTTCAGCTTCTCGCAAAAATCTGTGGTGAGTTTCTAAACTTGTGCCGGCTATCATCATTGAAAAAGAACGAATAGCCGTCATTGGGGTTATCCAACCGAACTGGCGCGCGATTTTGGCTTGTTGTAACTCCTCCTCCATACGCTGTTCAGAAAATTTGTTCAGAATTTTAGTAAGTTTTTCTTCGGAATATTTGGCAACAGTGCCGCGGAAGTTAATAGGCAGCTCATCAATGTTTTCCACACCGTATTTTATCAACAGATTTTTCTTTAATTTTTCAAACGCGGGAGATGAGGCATTATGTCCGTCTCCAAGTTTTCTGAGCTCTTCGTAAACAGCAAAGTCTGCTTCTAGTTTCCCGGGAGATGGCGCTAGAACAGCGGCACTGGAGCTACCAATACGAGGAATAAGAATACAAAAAATAATCCACAAACCAACCAAAGTGGCAAAACTCACACTATTTTTTCTGCTTAACCCTGAAACCGTTAAAACAATTCCGCTCCAAATTAAAATATAAAGAAGATAACCTCCAACAAAACTACTTGTCAGTAAAAATGACTCCCCCTTGGTTGTTGCCCAAAATGCAGCGATCACTAATGGCAATAACATCAGAATACCGCTACCGACCAAGGCTAAGTACTTACCAAACAGTAAATGCCATATATTCACCCCTTGGGTGATCATGATATTCAGTGTACCGGCTTCTTTTTCGCGGGTGATACTGGCATAGCCAATTAATATGATGAAAAGAGGCACCAACACTTGCAGCAAAAAGCTGGGTGTTAAGCTGCTAAACCGGGTCATTCCTGATGCCTGTCTTTGATCGGAAAATACGGCGCTGTTTTGTCTGTGCCCTTCTAAAAAAATTGAAGTACCGGTGTAGGCATCAACACCAGGTTCAATAATACTTAGGGGAGAAGGTGCTCGAAAAACATAATGTCCATAGTGCACCATTCGATGGGGGTGACGATCGGGCTGCTCAAAAAATTGAGCTTCAGATGCCTCTTGAAAGTGTTCCCTCTCATGGGTAGCGTGCTCCATTTGCACGCTATTGATCAGCGCAGAAATGATGGTTAGCAAAATGCCAATGAGCAATATACTGGTTGCCGTTTTTGTTCGTTTCCAAAAACGCCATTCGTCTTTGGTTATTTGGCTAATGGCACTCATCGCTTGTTTCTCGCTGAAAAGGCGGAGTGAACCACTTCGGTATCGATATGAGAATCTTCCCCTCGCTCGAACATACCGACGATTTTCCCCTGATCTAATAACGCAATTCGATGGGCAATTTGGCAGGCCCCATATACATCGTGAGTAACCATAAATACAGTCGTGCCTTCAGCTGCTAAGGTTGCGATTAGCTGATTGAATTCGTCTATTGCATTTGGGTCTAAGCCGGATGTGGGTTCATCTAAAAACAATACGGGCGCTTCTCGCAACAGTGCCAGAGCAATGGCGACTTTTTGGCGCATCCCTTTTGAATAGTCAGCCATCGCTCGATGCCAAGCAGACGATTGCAATGCTACCCGTGTTAACGCTTGCTCTATTTCTGTTTGCGTTCGTGAGATTTGCGCTAACGAAAGAAAGTAAGAGATATTTTCAATACCTGAAAGGTGTCCGTATAAGGTAACGGATTCAGGCAGATAGGCGACTTTCTGACGAATATTGTCGATTTGCTTAGTGACCGACATGCCTAAAACTTCAGCCTTACCAGTTGAAGGCCGCACAGTGCCTAGAAAAGTTTTTAACGTGGTTGATTTGCCTGCGCCATTGCCGCCTAGTAGGGCAAACACCTCTCCTTTTTGAACCTTAAAACTGACATCGTCTAATACGGTTTGTTGGTTAAAACGAACACTTAAAGACGAAGCTACAATAATTTCGTTGTGCATTTATTTACTCTGTATCGGTCGTGGGTGATAGAAGATTTACAAAAGAATTGGAATGATATAATATAACATCACGTTTTGTATATTTTTTTATTTTGATTTTTGTTGTGGCAAAAAGGAATGGATTGATAAGTTCTACACTTAAGCCACACAGGGGCAGAAATAGAGGTTAAACGTATAACGTTGCGGTTGGGGTAAATAAGGGAGAACGGCTTCTATGTGTTAAATGTTTAGTCACTAAACATTGTTATTCGACGTATTTACTCCCATGCAATCTTGGTCAACGCAAAATAACGAGATTTTTAATCATGATTGCAGCTGTCAGCATAAAAGAGTACTAGCTAATCGGGTGTCGATACTGGAAAATTTAGCTGGGCGGTACGTGTCCATGTTGAAAATGGTAAAGTAAAAAGCTGGAACTGGTTTGAAGACAGCTTTGCAGTTTCTAAGGCTTACCACGCTCAAAAATAATATCAATCAAGTATTAAAAGCTCGATATGCTGTTTAAGTATATCGAGCTTATGCTCTAGCTTTATTTAATCACCTCAACCACGGCTTTTTGTTTCTCTATTTTAGAAAACTGCAAAGCATCGTTGAGTTTGGCAAAATCAAATTTATGCGGGTTTTCGACAACAATGGTTTGCTGAGCAATTTGGCCCAACAACCTCTCTGCATCTTTAATCAACCGCAGCCACTGGGCGGCCTCCTTATTGATGAAAATGGGGTAACACTTGGTCGGCAATACGCTGCATGGCATCTTCAACCGGCAAGGCGTTGCGTCTAAAATGTAGGCCGATGTGGTTAACACCGGCGTCTTTCATGGCTTTTAGCTCTGTAATAAGACCATTCACACCGGTTTCAATGCCAAATCGATGGCGTTTTATCGGTGCTTGATCCTCTGCTAATAAATTTAAATGAATAAAACTGACATAGGGTTTGTCGCCTGCCACATTTCGCCATAACTGAACCCGCTTAACATGGTCGCTAGGTGTGCCTGGATAGGCCAACCAACCGTCCATATTTTCGCCAACCCACTGCGGGCTTTGCTGAGCAAGCCCTGCTACATAAAGGGGAGCTTGAGGCGATTTAGGTAATAAATCCATGCCCTGCGATAAGCTTTTTTCACCCTCTTTTAAAATACTCAACGATTGTCTAAACGTTTCACCGCGAGTTTCAAAATCAACGTCAAACAATGGATATTCAACGGGTCTGTCGCCGCTAGCAACCCCCAGAATTAATCGGTTATTACTAAGCTGCTGAATAGTGGCAGCGGCTTTTTTAACTAACCAGGGTTGGCGCAATGGCAGTACCACGGCCGCTGTACCCAGTATGATATTTTCAGTGATAGCAGCCAAATACCCAAGGTAGCTAAAGGTCTCAAAAACTTGTGCTGCATCGCCCAAATTAGGGTCGTAAATGGGCACATCCCTAACCCATGCAACTCTAAAGCCTAACTTATCGGCCAGCTGAATTCTCCCATGATGTTGGCTCATGTCAGGAACGCCAAACGGCGTCCCCTGTGTAGCATCAAAGCGGGCCCAATCATTGTCTAGGGGCAGTTCTACGCCAACTGAAAATGTATCCTTAGCCAATTTGTCAAAGGTATTGTTTGCTGCTTGTGAGACTCCCGTTGTCATACCTGGCTCCTTATGCATTATTGCTTGTTGCTAGTGAGCGCTTGTCTAGATGTCCGCTGTAACGGGTTACGGCGAGTGCAATTATGGTAATCAAAGCCCCAATCCAAGCTGTGTCTGACAGCTCCATACCATCAACAATGCTTCCTCCGATGATTGAACCTAAGGCAATCCCTATGTTAAAGGCGGCAATATTAAGGCCAGAGGCGACATCTACGGCATTAGGAGTGAATTTTTCAGCAAGTTGCACAACATACACTTGCAGGCCTGGCACGCTACCGAATGCAAATGCCCCCCAAACCAATACGGTGATAACAGCTGCAACTTTACTTCCCATGGTAAAAGTAAGGGCTAAAAGAATGACTGACAGCAAGGTGAAAATCACGCTTAGCGCACGAATAGGGCCTTTTTTGTCTGCCAATTTACCGCCATAGATGTTGCCTACCGCGACAGAAACCCCGTACACCAACATGATTAAACTAATGGCAGAAGGTGCAAATCCGGTTTCTTGTTGCAAAATGGGGGCAAGGTAAGTAAAAGCAGTGAAGGTGCCGCCATAACCTAGAATCGTCATTAAATAGACCAAAATTAAACGTGGCTGTATTAAGACTTTCATTTGTTCGCTTAACGTAGTTGCTTTGCTCTGCTTAAGGTTATTTGGCACTAATAAAGCACTGCCAATTAAGGCAAGTGTACCTAGCCCTGAAACTACCAGGAATGTCGCTCGCCAACCAAAATGTTGGCCAATCCAAGTCCCTAAGGGTACGCCAGTGACGAGTGCGACAGTTAAACCAGTAAACATAATTGCAATAGCGCTGGCTTCTTTTTCCTTTGCCACTAAGCCGGTGGCAATAGTCGAACCAATGGAAAAAAATACGCCATGGGCCAAACCTGTAAGAATCCGTGCCATAATCAAACTTTCATAGCTAGGTGCTTGCCAAGCAAGAATGTTGCCCGCCACAAATAAGGCCATTAAGCTAAGTAATACGTGCTTTCTGTTCCACTTGCCTGTTAATGCCGTTAGCACTGGGGCACCAATGGCAACTCCTAGGGCATAAAGACTAACTAACAATCCGGCACTGGGTAGCGAAACCCCAAGATCGCCTGCAATGGTCGGTACCAGACCGACAATAACAAACTCGGTGGTGCCAATAGCAAAGGCACTCAAAGTTAAAGCAAATAACGCAATAGGCATTTTTTTATCCTCTAAAGTGAATTTGTCAGTGCTCTTAAATGATTGTTAAGTACACCGACGTTCTGATAGTTAAGTAAGTGCGTAGAGTATTGCGTTATTTTTATTTGCAAAAAACAGCATTAATGACAAAATACTTTTGTTAATTTTGATAAAATAGAGCAGGCAATGGCAGTAAAAGCGAAAACTGAAGACTTAGAAGCTTTTCTCACAGTGGTTGATACAGGTAGCTTTTCCAGTGCAGCCAACTTACTCGAACAGCAAGTGGCCAAGATCAGCCGTTCAGTCACGCGCTTAGAAAAATCCCTAAACGCAACCTTATTAAACAGAACGACCCGCAGGCTTGAGTTGACTGAAGAAGGCGAGTTGTTTTTGCGGTACGCAAGAGACGGGCTGAATATACTTGAAAAGGGAGAGGAAACCTTACGACTATTAAAGCATTCTCCTTCAGGTAAGTTACGAGTGGATGCCGCTAGCCCTTTTGTTCTTCACCAACTTGTCCCGTTGATTGGCGAATTTAACCAAGCTTTCCCCGACATCAAGTTAGAAGTTACTAGTCATGACAGCATTATCGATTTGCTGGAATATAAAACTGATATTGCTATTCGAATAGGTGATTTGAGCGACTCCAATTTACACGCTAAACGATTAGGGAAGAGTCAGTTGCACTTGGTAGCAAGCCCAGAATACCTTAAACGCCATCCAATTGACGGCAATGTAAGTATGCTTACCAACCATAGGCTGATAGGCTTTAGCGATTCTCCTAACTTGAATAAATGGCCACTTAAACAACAGGCGAAGCTGAACTTCAATTTGTATGCATCAAGTGGCGAAGCCATACGACATCTTTGCTTAGCAGGCCAAGGTATTGCTTTGCTGTCAAACTTCATGGTGA
Organism: Aliiglaciecola sp. 3_MG-2023; assembly: GCF_030548205.1. Taxonomy (GTDB): domain Bacteria; phylum Pseudomonadota; class Gammaproteobacteria; order Enterobacterales; family Alteromonadaceae; genus Aliiglaciecola. The sequence goes on from NZ_JAUORV010000019.1 coordinate 113,723, forward strand.
ATAAGGACCTTGCCGCTGGCTCATTGGTTACTGTGTTGGATGACGAAATTATGTCGCCAAATCGACGAGAATCGATACAAGCCGTGTATTACAAAAATAGTGCGGTATCGTCGCGCATATCAGCATTCTTAGATTTTATTCAGCCAAAACTTACTCTCTAATGGCTTAAACAAGCCGCTTTTGTGTACTTTTACTGATTAAAACAGTCATATTATTTTGTGAACTCACAGCAAAAATTATCAGCGCTGAATTTAATAAAGCCCAGGAAACGTCTCAAAACCCTTGGGGATCTGAAGTTTTTTGACTAAATGGTCTATGTTTTATAAAAATAAAGTAAAAAAATGAAATTTTAGATTTACTGTTAGAATTTTTTAGCTTATATTTTCATCTGGTAAGTTTTTTACCGATTTTTATTTTATTGGAAAAGTCGATGTCACGAAGAAAGAGATTTAGCGGCGAACAGCTGCGTTCTTTGAGAAAAGAAGCTGGTTATACTCAGGAAGAGCTTGGTTTGCGAGTTGGGATCAGCAGAGAAACTGTGTCAGCTATTGAAAATGACAAACCTGAAACCATGAATAGTATTGGCGTAGAGGTTATCAGTAAATGGTGGTCTGTTTGTCGTCAAAGGGCCTCTGAACAAACGAGAGAGTCATTTTTCTCAACCGTGATGGATTATTTCGGCTTTTCACATAGCTGATGCTACTTTCTCATTATTTGCCCAAATTGATTACAGCCCTCCTAGGAGGGCTTTTTATCTTTGCGGGTATGTATACTTTTGGAAATCCCCTTTTATTCGACCGATTATTTATCTGTATCCTAGTATTTACTGCAATCGTGTGCCGGAAAAATATCAATGTCTTAGGTGTTGTTATTATTTTGGTGCTTCAGCGATTAGTTGAAGAAACGGCCTGGTCTATTAGCGAATTAGAATTTACGGATTTGATCAAAGCTTCTTTCTACCTGCTGAGTATCGCCGTTTACTGGAAGATCAAATACGACAAAGCAAGTAGACTCCTGTTGCTAAGTCTCATTATTTCAATATCCGCTGAATTTTATTGGATATTTTATCAAATAATCGCCCCTGAAATTTACTGGTACATCTCGTTACAATCCTCTTACTTGTTTGCTCGACACCTTTTTTTCATGCGTGTTGCCTACATGTCTGATTTATTGCCAAAGCAAAAAGTAGAATCGGTAAACCTCGATTGGCAAATGTACAAACTCAATGCGCTATTCGCCGCACTGCAAATGTTTATGATTATTGAATACATTATTCGAGGTGTATTTGACTATACAAAAGTAATGTTGATTTGGACTTCATATCCATACCTAGCTCAACTTTGCTATACCTACCTAATCTGGATCGTTTTCTACGAAAGCTATAAGTTACTCATACCCAAACTACTCCGCGCATAAATTACTGCAAAATTGTTTAAAAAAAACGCATACTGTTACACTGTTGTGGATTTAAATCCACATTTGCTTTTTTTAGATATAAGTAAGGAAAACAATGAAGCACGAAAGCGTTTTGAGCACTATTCAGCTTGCTTTAGTACATTCCACCTCCGCGGTGACTAGCCGTGGTTGCACTAAATCTAAACTAAAATCACCCACAGCCGAAACAGTTGAAACACCCTTTTAATGTAAAGTAGGCTCAACTTTTTCTGCTAAGTAACACCACTAACCCATTAATTAAAGTAAGGAAAGACCATGAAACACAACACGCTTATCAAAGCCGCTATGCTGACAATAGCACTCACTACCTCTGTTGCTGCCACTCAAGCACACGCTGGCTCTAAGCAAAAGCCACCCATTGGTACTGAAGAAACCAGCAGCTGGTATGGCAACATTCTTGATTTTTTCAGCTAACTAAACACCACTAACCCATT
>NZ_JAUORV010000002.1 GCF_030548205.1 Aliiglaciecola sp. 3_MG-2023
CTGTAGCATGGTCTTTAGGCCATGGGGTTTTGGTTATTGTTACCCTCTCTCGGGGCTAAAGCCACCGACTACAGGTTATTGGATTTGCCTCGATATTGGATATTCATTCTAGACCTGTAGCATGGTCTTTAGGCCATGGGGTTTTGGTTATTGTTACCCTCTCTCGGGGCTAAAGCCACCGACTACAGGTTTGGGATTTGCCTCTCTCGGGGCTAAAGCCGCCGACTACAGGTTTGGGATTTAGGATTGAAAATGCACTATTCGCCTAACATATCACGTAATTTTTGTTCGGCAATTTGCGCTGGCGTTAATGCTTTATCTTCATTATTGGCCGCTGATTTGGGGACGTTGTCTACTGCTGGCTCGTCACCAAACAGAGCTGCCAATTGTGCTTTAGCTTGCTGTGCTTTGTCGTCATGAGTGGCTGTAAAGACGTTTCCAGATGGCGAAAAATAATCGCAAAAATTAGCCTTTTCAGTATCACTTACCTGTTCCGCCCTAGGTTCATTACAACCGCTTCGAACATCGTAATCTTTACACATTTTACACACGTGTTGATCTGCTCCGCAGTTGGCACATTCTTCTCGTCGAGACATGGGAAATATAACATCGTCTAGACGGTTTCCACACTTCCAGCAAGTTAACTGACAAGCACTCATTGGTGCTGATCGAACATGATGACATTGCCATCTGGGTCTTTGACAATACAGTGCGCTGGCCCAGAATTACCTTGAGTTTCAGAATCAATTTGATAGCCACTTTTACGTATATGGGCTTCTATTGCGCGCGCATCTGTTGGGTTAAAAGTCAGAATATTGTCTTCGAACATTCCTTCGAATAACCCTATAACAGTTGTGTCTTTTTGCAAAATTAACCATTTGTCTTCGATGCTGCCACATTCTTCATGTGTTTTAAAACCGAGCATTTCGTAAAAAGCCTGTGATTTGGCGATATCTTTGACTGTTAAGCTAACCGAAAATTGTCCTAATTCCATACTAGATCACCTTATTTTTATCATGGGAGCATTCATTTTCGTAGATACACTAATAATCAATATAGTCTCAATCAACATAAATGATAAGAAAGTTAACAATCCGTTTTACGATTTATTGCGTCGCTTTTCACGTCTATTTAGGATGACTTTTTAATTTTAGTCACTAAGGTTACAATCAGCATTACCACAGCGCCGGCCATGACTCCGGTTAACCCTTCAAGTAAAATTGGAGCGACGCTTTGGCTAATACTCCCTAACAAAGTTTCAAGCCAGGCTACAATGTCGTGAACAACATGATGGATAGTCGGAATACTATGAACTAAAATCCCTCCCCCCACTAGAAACATCGCGGCGGTGCCTACAATGGCCAGTGTTTTCATTAGCATAGGGGCAAACATCAATAGCCATCTTCCCAGGGTGCGTTGAATACCATCGAAACGACCGCTCAACGACTTTCTGAGCAAATACAAACCTAAGTCATCCAGTTTTACAATACCTGCCACTAGGCCATAAACACCCACCGTAATAAGCAGTGCTAACCCAGACACAACAGCAAATTGTGTCATGAATATTTCATCTTTAACGGTACCCAAAACAATCACAATTATCTCCGCAGAAAGAATAAAGTCGGTGCGAATTGCGCCTTTAATTTTATCCTTTTCTAAAGCAACGAGATCGACGTTAGGATCTGCTAAAGCTTTTATCTTTTCAGCATGTTCAGCGTCTAACTCTTCTTTCGAGTGAAAGAACTTATGGAATACCTTTTCAAATCCTTCAAAACTTAAATATAAACCACCGATAACCATTAGCACGGTTATGAGCACGGGTAAAAAAGCACTAATAGCTAACGCAGCAGGCACTAAAATAAGTTTGTTGAGAAATGACCCTTTTGCCACCGCCCAAACCACAGGTAACTCTCGTTCAGCTTTTACTCCAGAAACTTGCTCGGCATTTAACGCAAGATCATCTCCTAGAACACCAGCGGTTTTCTTCGCTGCCACTTTAGAAAGCACTGCAACATCATCAAGAATAGTGGCAATGTCATCAATTAAAGCAAGTAGATTAGAAGCAGCCATAATGATTCCTTTTTTCTGCTAAAAGTTTATTCAAGTTCAGATAAAACTCGATCAGGTTTAATATCTAAATGGTGATTTACTGCCAACTGCTGGGTATGCAAAAGGTCGCTGATGGCAACAAGTTGCACGTCTAGTTTCACCAATGTTGGTAGATTTTTTTGCAAATAAGCGATGGTTTGTGGATACGGATGCGCTATGCCAACAGCATATCCGTCTTTTTGGGATAGTTGAATTAATCGCTTAAACTGAACATCAATTTCTGCAGGGTGATTATCGTTATCTAAAAACACATTTCGTCGCGCACTCAACACGCCATTTTGCTGGGCTATTTTAAGCGCTTTACTGTATCGCGTTGTTCTACTGTCTACAAAAAACAAATGCTGCTGAGCTAAAAATTCCATGGTGACATTCATCGGTAAACTTAATTGAGTAAGCTTACTGCCCATATGGTTATTGACGCCAATTGCATCAGGGACGGTGGCCAGTGCCTGTATAAGAGTAAGGCGAATCGATTCAGCTGACATATTGGCAATGAGTGCGCCTGGCCCTAAGGGTTTTCCAGCCAAGGACTCCATCGGAATATGTAGCATCACATCTCTTTTTTGCACTGCCGCTTTATGGGAATACTCTTCAGATAGGTGAGTGAGCGGCAGTATTGAAAATGCCACTTCTTTGGGTAAAAGAAATGCCGCTTCATCGCGTTTAGTATTCCCCATGTCATCGATAATCAGGGCTATTTCCGCTGCAAATAGGGGCGAAATGGCCAGACTTAACAGCATTAATGTAATCAATTTGCTCAGGGATTTAGGAATATAATGCACAATTATTCTAATTCTTAATTTTTGTTGTCAAGGCGGTTATTTTTTAAGCCACTGACTTGGGTTAATGGGGGTACCCTTATGACGGATCTCAAAGTATAAGTTAGGGCTACTTTGACCACCGCTTTGACCGACCAACGCAATCGTCTCTCCACTTTGTACAGTGTCACCCACTTTTTTCAATAACGCTTGATTGTGGCCATACAAGCTCATGTAACCATCCCCATGGTTTAGCACTGTCACTAAGCCAAAACCTCTGAGCCAATCAGCATACAATACTCTCCCCGCGTGAACTGCTCTGACGGGTGCACCAGTATTGCCATTAAATAGAACGCCTTTCCAACGTATTTGCCCCTGTCTAATTCGACCGAACATATTTCGCATTTTACCTTGAGTGGGCAAGTTCAACTTACCTTTAAGGCTGGCTAACCCAGTTAACTCAATGGGACCTTGTTTGGCATTTCGCTCAGCTTCTTCAATGGCTTTCAACAACGCTTGCTCGTTAATTTGCAATTGTTCTATTTTTGCCGCTTCAGAATCAATTTTCTTTTCAATTTTAGCTAACGTAATTTGCCGCAAGTCTTGCTGTTGCTCAAGTTGAGTTTGTTGTTGAGTTTGTTCTTTTTCTAATTCTTCTAGTTGATGTTGTTTGTTTAATAGTTGCTGTGATATTTCACGCAATTCAATAACTAAATTACGAAAATCATCGATTTGCTTTTTTCTAGCGTCAGTGAGATATCGATAATAACTCAAGGATCGCTCCATTTTTGCTGCATCTTCGAGATTAAATAACATCTTAGCGAAATCATTTTCGCCAACCATGTACATACTTTTCAATTGATTTGCTAAGGCGTGTTGCTGTTGCTTCACTTGAGTTTTTAATGACGTTTGTTGAGCGGCCAACTCTTTGCGCTGATGCTGGGTGCTGTCTATCGACTCGCGAGTAGCCTCGATACTTTTAACTGTTTGAGCAATATTTAACTCGGCAGCTTTTAACTGTTGTTGTAATTGTTTTGCTTCGGCAAGTTGCTTTTCGATTTGTTGCTGTTTCTGCTTTATTTGTGCCTGAATATCTTTTAACTTTTCAGATTGCTGGGCAGCAACAGGCACGCAAACTGCGACAACCAAAGAAACACCAACCATTGCTGCCCACAATGGTTGGCGTAAACACCGTAACAGGATCATCTTAAATTGAGCACATTATTAAATGAATCATCAATTTTTAAGAGTCATGATAGGTTTACCTGTCATTTCTTTAGGCTGCTCCATTCCCATTAAATGCAACATGGTAGGTGCAACATCACTCAAGGTACCGCCAGTGCGAACATCCGCATCTCGCCCAACATAAATAAAAGGTACTAACTCACTAGTATGAGCGGTATGGGCCTGGCCAGTTTTGGCATTAACCATTTGTTCAGCGTTTCCATGGTCAGCGGTGATCAAACACTCGCCTCCTACCTTTTTAAGGGCTTCTGTCACGCGACCGATACAGGCATCAACGGCTTCAACCGCTTTTATAGCAGCCTCATAAACCCCCGTGTGGCCAACCATATCACCGTTAGGGTAATTGCAAATAATTGCATCGTATTTGCCAGATTCAATGGCTTCAACTAACTTGTCTGTTAGTAGCTTTGAATTCATTTCTGGCTGCAAATCGTACGTTGCCACTTTCGGCGAAGGAATCAAAATACGGTCTTCACCCTCATACTCAGCTTCGCGACCACCACTGTAAAAGAAGGTAACATGAGCGTATTTTTCGGTTTCAGATATACGCAACTGCGTTTTATGATGGTCAGCTAACCATTCCCCCATCACATTCACTAATGGTTCTGGCGGATAAGCAGCTGGCGCATCAATGGAATCTGCATACTGAGTTAACATGACGAAATTTAAATCTTTCGGACGATATTCTCGCTCGAAACCGTTAAATTCTGGGTCAACGAATGCACGGGTAATTTCCCTTGCTCTATCTGCCCTAAAATTCATAAAGATAAGAGAATCGCCGTCTTCCACTTTAACTGGCTCACCAATACTTGTGGGTTTAACAAATTCATCTTTTTCATCGCGCTCATAGGACGCTTCAAGTGCTTCAATTGCTGAAGCGTACTGGTATTCGCTTTTTCCCTGAGAAATTAAATCATAGGCCCCTTGAACCCGTTCCCAACGCTCATCTCTGTCCATGGCGTAATAACGACCAATTAAGCTTGCAGTTTTGCCAACGCCTAACGTTTTAAATAATTCATCTGCTTTTTCTAAAGATTCTTTTGCACTTTTCGGTGCCGTATCACGGCCATCAAGAAAACAATGCAAATACACTTTTTGCGCGCCTTTGTGTACGGCCATTTTCACCATCGCAAACAAATGATCTTCATGACTATGCACACCACCTGGCGACAGTAGCCCCATCACATGTACCGCTTTGTCATTTTTTACCGCATTCTCAACCGAAGAAGCCAAAACCGAATTATTTTCAAATTCATTGTCTTCAATGGCTTTACTAATACGGGTAAACTCTTGATATACCACGCGGCCCGCACCTAAGTTAACGTGCCCGACTTCGGAGTTTCCCATCTGCCCAGGGGGCAAACCAACGTCTAGGCCAGATCCAGAAATAAATGTGTTGGGATACTCCTGCACCAACTTATCTAAAACCGGCGTATTGGCGTTAGCAATGGCGTTTTTATCGGTATCTTCGCGATGTCCCCATCCATCCAATATAAGCAGTGCTAGCGTCTTTTTCGCGTTGGGCATAAGTTGCTCCTGTGTAATTTTTGACAAAATAAATAGTAAGAATGACGTTATCTATCGCGTTTTCATGGATTTTGAAAATACTGTTAGCGATAGATTAGCAACAGTTTATCCTGTGAACATCATCACTTAAAGTGTATTTATGAGTTAAGTTATAGCTGAATTGCAGATTCCACTAAGCAGGGACTGGTTTCTGTAAAGATTTTCTATATACTTTGCACTCTTTTTTCTACGCCAAGGGGCCGAAGTAGTAATGGATCAAATTATTGAGTTTGTTGGGAACCATCCTTTTTTGTCTGCTGGGTGGGTAGCACTAGTAGTGTTAATTATTTATAGCTATGTGGCAGGAGTCATTTCTCCAGTCAAAGAACTTAGCACCCACGAAGCAACGATTCTAATGAATCGACAGGATGCTATAGTGTTAGATACTCGCCCTGCTGCCGAGTTCAATAAAGGTCATATTTTAGGGGCCAAACAACTTAAATCAGAGCAACTTAACAAGGCTGACTTCAGTGCCCTTGAAAAATATAAAGACAAACCCATTATTGTAGTATGTGCCATGGGTATGACCGCTAAGAAGACAGCATCAGCAATGTTGAAAGCTGGCTTTAGTCAAACCTCTGTGCTCAAAGGTGGAATGAATTCTTGGCAAAGCGCCAATCTGCCAGTTGCGAAATAAACTGATTTAAGGCGAACAATGAGCAAAGTTGAACTATATACCAAAGGTTATTGCCCTTACTGCCATCGAGCAAAGGCATTATTGGAAGAAAAAGGCGTTGCATTCGATGAGTATCGAATTGATCAAAATCCAGATCTTCGTGACACTATGATTACCCGCGCGAACGGCGGTTATACCGTTCCACAAATTTTTATCAATGACCAGCATATAGGTGGTTGTGACGACATGTATGCACTTGAGTCACAAAATAAACTAGACAATCTACTTAGCGTGTAACGCAGTAAACTAAGGAAAACTTAACATGGCAGATGATATTCAAGCTAACCAAGCCGGTGAGCAAGCCCCACAACAAAATGCACAATTTGCAATTCAACGTGTTTTCACTAAAGACATTTCTTTTGAAACACCAAATTCTCCAGCTATCTTTAAGAAAGAGTGGAAACCTGAAATTAAACTGGATTTAGATACTAAAACAGTTGAATTAGAAGCAAATCTTTATGAAGTTGTTTTATCCGTTACGGTTACTGCCACTTTAGGAGAAGAAACGGCTTTCCTTTGTGAAGTACAGCAAGCAGGTATTTTCATGGTTGGCGAAATGCCTGAAGCAAATAAAGCCCATACGTTAGGTTCATTCTGCCCGAACACCTTGTTCCCTTATGCAAGAGAAACCATTTCTAATTTGGTTAATAGAGGTACTTTCCCTCCATTGAACCTTGCTCCGGTTAATTTTGATGCCATTTTTGCAGCCTATATGCAAAAGCGTGCCCAAGAACAGCAAGGTCAAGCTCAAAAACTTGATGCTTAATCATCAATGACCATGCTAAATAAGCAAAGCGTAACAGTATTAGGAGCGGGGTCGTACGGCACCGCTCTTGCTTTTTGTCTTGCTCGAAATAGTATAAAAACCTATTTATGGGGTCGTGACACAGCGCAAATGCAAGAAATGCAACAATCTAGATGCAACCAACGGTATTTGCCCGATGCGATATTTCCTGATGCCTTAGAGATCGCCCTAAAACTTGACTCGGCTATCGCCAAAAGCCAGGATATTTTAGTTGTAGTTCCTAGCCATGCGTTTGCGCAAACACTCAAGGCAATCAAACCTTTTTTGACAGAGCAACATCGTTTGGTTTGGGCAACAAAAGGATTAGAACCCAAAACCGGTCGTCTCCTTCAAGAAGTAGCCGAAGAGGTACTAGGCAATGAGATTCCATTGGCCGTGCTCTCAGGGCCAACATTCGCCAAAGAAATGGTGGCAGGGTTACCCACAGCGATTTCATTGTCCTCTACAGATGAAGTATTGGCTGAAGAATTTAGTGCAAAACTCCATTGTTCAAAAAGCTTTAGGGTATACAAAAACCCCGATTTTATTGGTGTGCAATTAGGTGGCGCAGTTAAAAATGTTATCGCTATTGGCGCAGGTTTATCTGATGGCCTAGGGTTTGGCGCAAATGCACGAACCGCACTCATAACTCGTGGACTAGCAGAACTAACACGGTTAGGGCTGAAAATGGGAGCCAAACCTGAAACCTTTATGGGCATGGCAGGATTAGGCGACCTTGTACTCACCTGCACCGATGATCAATCGCGAAATAGACGTTTCGGATTGGCCTTAGGCACGGGGAAATCGGTACAAGATGCGATAGATAGTATCGGTCAAGTTGTAGAAGGTTATCGAAACGCAGAAGAAGTCAAAATCTTAGCAGATAAATTAGCGGTGGAAATGCCAATTACTGAGCAAATTTATCAAGTACTGTATCAAGGTAAACCAGCTAAACATGCTGCCCTTACTTTGCTCGGTCGAGAACCAACAGTAGAAGGTTAGGAGGCTCTAACCTCTACTCAAACCGCCCCTTCAAAGCCTAATTGCCGCCAAGATTCATACACAAATACCGAAACAGCGTTCGATAGATTCATACTTCGACTTTTAGCTAACATCGGGATTCGTAGACGTTGTTCAGCAGGCAAGCCCTGTATCACCTCATCGGGTAAACCTCGGGTCTCTGGGCCAAACAACAAAGCATCGCCTTTTTTAAATTCAGCTTCTGCAAAGTTTTTCGTCCCTTTTGTTGTGCAAGCGAATACTCTTTTAGGGCTTTCTGTCTGTATATAGGTTTCAAGATCCTGATGACGTTTGACCTGAGCGAATTCATGATAATCTAATCCAGCTCGACGCACTTTTTTATCATCCCAATCAAACCCCAAAGGTTCTATCAAATGCAGATCATAACCAGTGTTAGCACATAAACGAATAATATTCCCTGTGTTGGGTGGGATTTCAGGTTGATAAAGAACAATACTGAGCATAGGTTATCTAAGGTCGGAAAAAGAATGTTGCAAGTGTAACAAATAATATCTGTTCACGAACCCGCAACTTAATTATTTTATAGGGTAGAGTGACACATGTGTCTATGCAAGAAACCTTAAAATGGCACGCAGGGACTGATCACGAATCTCTTCACTTTCCAAAAATATTTCATGTTTAGCATTTTCTATATGCAGCACTTTACAGTTCAACATTTTCCACGCTACTTGAGTCTGTTTAGTATTATTTACGACGCTATCTTGGCCAGCCTGTATTAATAGAATAGGAGTGGTAATTTTAGCTGCATTTTTTTGGATATATGTCATCGCTTTATCGGCTTGTTTGAGCCAAGTGGTAGTTACCCCACCTAGCTTGCATTGGGGATTAGCTTCGTAAATATCTCGAAAAATTTTGTATCTTTGCCGGCAATGCGTTAATTCGTTCACCTCAAATGCCTTAGGCTTATATTTAGTTTGACCAATAAAATACCAAGGTGATTTGCCAAAAAACCGATTGAGGGCCAAATAGCCTTCGATTAGCAAACAACTAAACCACTTAGGTAAGGCGGGTCGAACACCAAACATAGGTGCTGACATAATGCATTTTGCGAAGTCATCTGGGTGGGTCAAAAGGTACAAACTCGCAATTGCAGCCCCCATAGAATGACTGAGCAAAATTGGTTTTTGTTTAGTCTTAGGAGCGATTACCTGATCATAAAAAAGTTTAAAATCGGCAACATAATCAGCAAAGTCATCCACATACCCCTTTTCAGGATCTTCTAACATTCGTCCTGACAACCCTTGACCACGATGGTCATGAATAAACACGCTAAACCCAGCATGATAGAGGTTGAACACCAGTTCTTTATATTTTAGTAAGCTTTCTATTCGGCCCGAAGAAATAGCGATACTGCCAACTGGTTCTGGGTTAATAACATAGGCATAAGCAATTCGTACTTGTTGCTTGCCAAAAATGTTATCGCTGGTTACCTGCTTTTGCCAAAACGGTTCAATAAATTGTGCGTTCCGCTTTTCTATCAAAGATTCAAATTCTGCGACTTGAAAATCTTCACCCATGTTTTGTGCTAACAATTCAATCACTCACCAAGATGCTAGATACCGCATTATTCCAAGTAATAACCTTGGAGTATAATTCACTCTCAATCTTGCCTTATATGTCTTTTATTATTCTTTAATAGGAATTGTGATAGTAACCATCAATCCACCTTCAGGAGAATTAACAGCAATAACTTGGCCGCCGTGCACTTTTACAGCTTGTTTAACAATAGCTAACCCTAATCCTATTCCACCAGTATCTCTATTTCGAGATGCAGACAGTCGATAAAACGGTTTAAACATATCTTCCAAATCCGAGTCTGGCACTCCTTGCCCATCATCTTTTACTGTCACTTGCAGTGTAGTAGTGAGATTGGAAACTGACACTTCAACTTTAGTAGAAGAATATTTTATACCATTGCTAATCACGTTACCCACGGCACTTTTCAACAGGTTTGGGTAGCAATTCAAGGTGAGTTCAGGGATGTCACCTAAAATTAACTGCTTGCCACTATTTTGCGCCTCAAAGGCAGCATCATTAAAAAGCTCGGTTAAACAATTTTCCAAACTAACCAATTGTCTATCTTCAACCGCCACATCGGCTTCTAGCCTAGACAGACGTAGCACTTGACCAATCATTGAGTCTATTTGCTGGGCTTCTTTTTCAATTCTCAAAAGCTGTTTTTCAATGGACTCTGGAAGTGGTTCTTGTTGATTTTGGGCAATGCCAATGGCGAGTTGCAATCTGGCCAATGGCGATCTCAATTCATGTGATATATCGGCCACCAGCCTCTTTTGACTACCAATTAATTGGGAAAGGCGCTTAGTCATAGAATTAAAGTCTTTGCCCAACTCGCCTATTTCATCCCCTCTTTTAGATGCAAATGCTAAATGCTGAGTTAAATCACCATTTGCCACTTGCCTTGCACTTTTCTGTAACTGACGAATAGGCCTCAGTAGCGACCATACAAACAACGCGCAGAGACTACCACTTACAAAAAGCACACTAAGGGTTAGTGCTACAGGATTGGTTCGAATCAATTGCCTAATAAGATTAGGCGGACGAGGCTTACCCGCGAACAATACATAATTTAGTTCGTTTATTCTGACCTTAAATGGGCCGTAAAAATTTCCCGAAGTGGTGCGGATCATATAAGGTTGTGACTCATTCATCAGTTCCAAAAACGGCTCTTTTAAGGGCATCATCTCCTTTGGAAAACCGTAAACAAAGCTTTTACTTTGTTGCGCCACTAATAACAACGCGTCTTTGTTTCTTTGTCCCGTGCGATTCAACAACCTAATTAAATCAGCATTAGGAAATCGTGCGGCACCAAGTTCGATGCGTGTAACTAATTTTTCAATACGATGAATATTATTGTCATTCAGCGGTCTAATGGAATAATCGGAGTGGGTCTGTTTGGCCAACCAAGCACCTACAACACCCAACATAATTGCGGCCAACCAAAACCATAAAAATGTTTTTCCAAAAAGGCTATTAATAGGATTTAGTTTGCGTAAAAACCTCATTGTTCTACCACAAATAAATAACCAGTCCCTCTGACCGTCTTAATCTTTTCTTCTTCAATGTACTGCATTAACTTGCGTCTAATGTTACTCACATGCATATCAATGCTGCGGTCAAAAGCCATTAACTTTCTGCCCAACACTTTTTCACTAATATCGTTCTTACTGACAATTTGCCCAGCATTTATCATCAGTAGCTGTAAAATTAAAAATTCGGTAGCAGTAAACTCCAAGCTATTCCCTGCGCACTCAACGCTTTGAGTATTCGGATTCAAGATAACGCTACCGATTTGCAGGCGCTGTTGGGAGCCTGAAGAAGGTAGGTAGTCCATGCGCCGCACAATGGCCTTAATACGTGCTGACAATTCTCGATGATTAAATGGTTTAGGTAAATAATCATCAGCTCCCAACTCCAACCCAAAAATCTTGTCGAAATCATCGCCTTTGGCAGTTAACATAAGTACCGGGGTTAAATGACTCGTCCTTAATCGCTTGAGCACTTCAAAACCATCGATTTTAGGCAGCATAACGTCCAACAAAATTAAATCGTAATGTTTTGGACCTATGGCTTTTTGTAAGCCTGTCTCACCATCGTTGGCTTGATCTATTTCATAACCTTGGGGCGACAAATATTCTATCAACAAGTCGCATAATTCTTTATCATCATCAATAACAAGTAGTGATTTAGTTTGCATGTTACCTCAATATTCTTGCAGTCATTGGCACATTATGGAATGGATTGTAAGCTTCCAGCTATTCAAGTGACAGCCAAGAAGAACATTATTTACACAAGCTTTACAATGCCCAGACACATCTTTGCGTTGACGTTACTATAATGTTTATCAAGTTAACGACAAAGTTAAAGTCGTTATTTCGATAAGCTAATAACCAAAAGGTGATACACATGAAAAGGAAATTATTTTTATCTAAAGCGCTAATCGCGATGGCGGCCACAGCAGCCATTTCTTCAATAGCGGTTCAAGCTCATGAGCGTCCAGAATCTCCTATGCGAGCAGTGTTCAAAAAATTAGATCTAACGGATCAACAAAAGCTTGATGTACGCACCATCATGAAACAAAGCAAAGAAGATGGCAAAATATATAAGCAAGATCTGAAAGATATCAAAGAGCAGCTTAAGAGTTTAATTCGATCAACAGATTGGGATCAAGAAGCCGTGGTCAGTCTTTTAGAAACTGAGCAGGAAATTAAAGCACAACTGGCTCTTGGTGCAGCGACTAAACGCAATGCAATCTGGAATACCCTCACCGCCGAGCAACAACAAAAGTTAAGTGCCATGGACGAAAAGGGTAAAAATCGCAAAGGCAAAAAGGCGAAAGGAGATAAGCGCCGCTCGCCAATGAAGATGTTTAAGAGACTGGATTTAACTGAAGAGCAAAGCAGCGAAATTAAAGCCTTATTTAAAGCCCAAAAAACGACGATGGACACACAGCGTGAAACGGCTAAAGGTTATCGCCAGCAGGCTCAAGAAATCGTTAGAAGTGAGTCATTCGATCAAGATGCATGGTTAGCGGTTAGCCAAAAGCTGCAAGCAGTGCAATTGGAAATGTCCACAGAAATGTCTAGTGTTCGCCATCAAATCTGGAATATTCTTAATCAAGAACAACAGGCAAAAATGGCGAAAATGGAAGAAAAAAGAGAGCACCGCAAAGGTGGTGACAGAGGTGATAAGAAAAGACGTCATCAAGACGACGAAGCATAACTATCACCTCAGCTAGTAACAGATTATTGAGTGGGAATAACCCGCTCAATAATCAGGTACCTTTCTCATATATTCGTCGCTGTCAAACAGCGGCGAACTAATGATTAAATCCGCAGTACAACGATTACAGGCCACCGGTAAATTCCACACAGAACATAATCGAAGCAATGCTTTCACATCCGGATCATGTGGTGCTGGGTTTAACGGATCCCAAAAAAAGATTAAGCAATCCAATTTACGTTCTGCGATTAACGCGCCAATTTGCTGATCACCACCTAATGGGCCACTTTTAAAGCGATGAACCGGTAAATTCAAACTGTCAGTTATCAAACCACCTGTCGTGCCCGTGGCGACTAAATTGAATTGTTTTAATTGTTCAATATGAGAACGGCTCCAATCCACCAATTCTGCTTTCATGTGATCGTGCGCAACTAAAGCAATGGTTTTTTTAGCTAACTTAGTCATAGTTTACATTTCCTAGTTTTATGTTGCCTATTCGCTAAAGCAGACGTGTTTTATCATATTCTTTATCAATGTGACGGTGGGATCCACATATTCTAACGAAATAAATTCATCCGGTTGATGGGCTTGATTGATACTCCCCGGGCCCAACACCAGCGTATCGCAGCCCAGTTGATTAATAAAAGGGGCTTCGGTTGCATAATTGGCATTGGTTACCTTAAAGTCCGTTAACCGTTCCGCCAAAGCGATAATATCGTGCTCGTTTTTACACGAAAACGCCGGAGCAGTCGGATACATCAACTGCATGTCCACGCGATCAGGATAAGCTTGCTTTACGGGCAACAGTGCTTCATCAATTAAGGCAATCGCTTCTTCATCGCTGAGGCCAGGCACACAGCGGACATCAAAATTCAGTTTACAATGACCACAAATTCTATTTTCGCCGTCACCGCCATGAATATGACCTAAATTCAATGTTGCCTGGGGAACACTAAAACTTTCATCACGATAATTTTTCGCTAATTTATCACGCAGTGTCAGTAGCTGCTGTATTGCCATTTGCATAATTTCAATGGCATTGACCCCTTTATCTGGGTCACTTGAATGACCCGCTTTTCCGGTAATATTTAGGCTTTGCGCCATATGCCCCTTATGTTTACCTATGGGTTTGAGCTCGGTGGGTTCGCCAATAATTGCCATATCCGGTTTGATTAACTGTTGCTGTGCGAAAAATCTAGCACCAGCCATAGAGGTTTCTTCGTCGGCAGTCGCCAAAATATATAGGGGTTTTTGCAGTTTATTCAGGGGGATATCTTTTAACGCTTCTAAAATAAACGCAAAAAAACCTTTCATATCGCACGTACCTAAACCATATAAGAGGTTGTCTTTTTGCTTCAGTGTAAAGGGGTCACTGTTCCATCGCCCTTCATCAAAAGGCACCGTGTCCGAGTGCCCTGCCAATAATAAGCCGCCCTCGCCCGTGCCGAGTTTAGCAAGCAAGTTAAATTTATTTCGTGCTTCTGGTACTTGTTGAATAGAAATGCTGAAACCTAAACCAGAAAAAAGATTCCCTAAGTAATCAATTAACTGACGATTGCTGATGTCCAGTTTTTCGTCTATTGCGCTTATTGTAGGGATGGAAATGATTTTTTCATAAACTTCTAAGAAAGTTAAATTTGGCATAAAAACCTTTAAATATAATTATTCACTTTTATTGCATATTTATAACATTGATGGCATGCTACGTCCATGTTACAAAGAACCAGTTTTAAACTGATTATTAAACCTTAGCGGTCAATTACAGTGCATATTGCCTGAAAATTGATGAATAGAGAATAAATGAGCACCATGACAACAAATAACTCCCTGCCTAGCTACGCGTTTACGTCTATTCGACGAGTCTAAATTTTTGTTGCGTAGCACGCTCCTCTCCTTTGATATAGAAGAAGTTTTTGAAGGATTGGGGCGCTTTTTTTATTATTCTAAGTTAACATTTTTAAAAATTATCGGTAATTATCATTATGTTGAAAGCATGTGTAATCGGAGCGAGTGGATATACTGGAGCAGAAGTGGCCAGAATATTGACGTTGCACCCTAAATTTGAACTAGCAGGATTGTTTGTTTCCCAAAACAGTCAAGATGCAAATAAACCTTTGAGTCAGCTTCACCCATCATTAACCGGGTTAGTAGACAAAAAAGTGGTACCAATTAATGATCAGCTATTAAGTGAATTGGCTGGTTCAGTAGATGCAATATTTTTAGCCACGCCTCACGAAGCTAGCCACGATTGGATGCCCACTCTAGTAGCAGGAAAAGCCAAGGTATTTGATTTATCTGGGGCCTTTAGAATTAAAGATGTGGATGTATTTTCAGACTTTTACGGTTTTGAACATCAACATAGTGACTTACTGGAACAAGCGGTTTATGGTTTGGCCGAGTGGAATGCAGATGCTATTGCTGATGCATCTTTAGTTGCCGTGCCTGGTTGCTATCCTACGGCTTCATTAACGGCATTAAAACCATTGTTTAATCAAAATCTATTAGATAAAGATCACCGCCCCATTATTAATGCGGTATCCGGTGTCAGTGGGGCTGGAAGAAAAGCAGCACTGGGTAATAGCTATTGTGAGGTGAGCTTGCAGGCATATGGTGTGCTTGGCCATCGCCACCAGCCAGAAATTAGCCAATCTCTGGGTACCGAGGTAATTTTCACCCCCCACTTGGGTAACTTTAAACGCGGTATTCTTGCCACTGTTACAGTGAAAACTGTTGCAGGTACTAGCGCCGCACAAGTTTCTGAAGCATTTCATCGAGCGTATAACAATCAATCCATTGTCCGATTGTTAGCGCACTTCCCAAAATTGGACGATGTGGTAAACACAGCGCACTGTGATCTGCATTGGAAGCTGGATGAAACGTCAGGATATTTAGTGATTGGTAGTGCCATCGACAATTTATTGAAAGGAGCAGCCTCTCAAGCAATTCAATGTGCAAACTTGAGCTTCGGTTATGCATCTTCAACTGGATTAATTGCAGAGGTGGGACAATGAAAGTTAAAGTTGTCAAAGTAGGTGGGGCATTTTTAGATGATCCCAGTATTTCCAATGACTTTTTTAGCGCACTATTTGCAGCTCAAGAACAGCAACCTGTAGTACTTGTCCATGGTGGCGGGAGCAGTGTTGAAAAGTTGCTTAAAGGTTTATCCCTCACAAGTCAGAAAGTAAATGGTCTGAGAGTCACCCCTAAATCTCAAATTGATTATGTGGTAGGCGCATTGGCTGGTACTGCAAACAAAAATTTGTGCGCTTTAGCGAAAAAAAGTGGACTTAACCCTGTAGGATTAAGTTTATTGGATGGTAACATTACGCATTGCCATCAGATTAGTGAAGAGTTAGGAAATGTAGGCTCAGCTGAGCCCGTTGACCAAACACTACTCACCACGTTGTTGGCCGCCGGTTTTTTGCCCATTGTTAGTTCTATCGGAGCGGATGACCAAGGTGAATTACTAAATATCAACGCCGATCAAGCAGCGACCGCCATTGCCAAACTGCTTAATGCACAACTGGTTTTATTATCAGATGTAGCTGGTGTGCTGGATCACAATAAATCACTTATTAACAAACTCACGTCTAGCGATATTGAAACCTTAATATCAGATGGCGTTATTCGCGATGGTATGACAGTGAAAGTAGAAGCAGCTTTAGATGCAGCGAACCAAATAGGGCAATCTGTGACTATAGCAAGTTGGAAAAACCTTGAAATATTAACCCAAGGTACTGAAGTTGAAGACAATGCTTCTGCAGGTACAACCATTTTCCCATCGTTAAAGGAAAACAAATGAAACAGGACCTACTAACGTTTAAAGATTGGAGCTCAGAGGCATTAACCAATTTGTTAACCCTTGCGTCTGAAATCAAAGCTGCACCTGAAAAATACAATCAAGTTTTGGCGGGTAAATCCATTGCCGCCTTATTTGAGAAACCTTCTCTGCGCACCCGAGTAAGTTTTGATATTGGTATCAATAAACTCGGTGGTCACATGGTTTATCTTGATTCCCAAGCGGGTAAGTTAGCTGGACGAGAGGACGCCAAAGACACGGCAGCAAATTTAGCCTGTTGGGCCGACGCCATTGTTGCCAGAGTTTATAGTCACGATACCTTAGTACAATTTAGCCAGGCGGCTAAAGTACCAGTCATCAACGCATTATGTGACCTGTACCACCCCTGCCAAGCGGTAGCTGACTTTCTAACCTTAAAAGAAACCTACGGGTCGTTAGAAAATTTGACCTTAGCCTATGTGGGTGATGGTAATAATGTTACTCATTCACTTTTAATTGTTGGCGCAATACTTGGGGTCAATATTGTGAGTGTAACGCCTGAAGGTTACGAAGTTGACCAAAGGATATTTGAAATTAGCCAGAAGATTGCCCAAAAAACCGGAGCGAAAATCACCCAAAGTGATGACATCTCCGCTGCTAAAGGGGCAAATGTCCTGTATGCAGATACGTGGTTATCAATGGGTGACGAAACGCCTTTAGAAGATATTAAACGTATTTTTGACCCTTATAAAGTAGATGAAGATATGATGGCGTTAACCGGTGCTGAGTATGTAATGCATTGCCAACCAGCCCATCGTGATTTAGAAATTAGCGGTGCGCTAATTGATGGCGATAAATCATTATTAATGCAGCAAGCCGAAAATAGAATGCATGGTCAAAATGCAATTCTAGTAACCTTGTTGGCTTAACAGCATAAATGGCACGCTTTAATCGTGCATAAAAAGAATTGTTTGAAATTTAGTTAATAAATTAATCCATTTAAGCTGATTTGCTCAAATTACCAATCAGCGCAAGTTTATTTAGGAAATAGTTATGTCAAAACCCGACGTTAAAAAAGTTGTACTTGCCTATTCAGGCGGCTTAGATACCTCTGCCATTATTCCATGGTTGAAAGAAAATTATGATTGTGAAGTAGTGGCCTTTGCTGCCGATGTAGGTCAAGGTGATGAAGAATTAGAAGGCCTCCATGAAAAAGCCATCAAAACCGGTGCCAGCGAATGTTATATCGTTGATTTGAAAGAAGAGTTTGTTGCAGATTATATTTATCCAACGATTAAAACTGGCGCAGTATACGAAGGTGAGTACTTACTAGGTACGTCTATGGCGCGTCCAGTAATTGCTAAAGCTCAAGTAGAAATTGCCCGCAAAGTAGGGGCAGATGCGCTTTGTCACGGTTGTACGGGTAAAGGTAACGACCAAGTGCGTTTCGAAAGTACATTTGCTGCACTAGCACCTGATTTACAAGTCATTGCTCCATGGCGTGAGTGGGATATGGTTTCACGTGAAGATTTACTAGATTATCTAGCAGAACGGGATATTAAAACCAGTGCTTCTGCCACGAAGATTTACAGCCGTGATGCAAACGCATGGCACATCTCCCATGAAGGCGGTGAACTAGAGGATCCTTGGTGTGAACCAACCAAAGGCATTTGGACCATGACAGTGGATCCAGAAGATGCCCCAGACAAGCCAGAAAGTGTTGCCTTGAGTTTTGATAAAGGACAACTCACCACAGTAAACGGAGTTGCCTTATCGCCATATCAAGCACTCGTTGAATTAAACAACATTGCAGCTAAACATGGCGTTGGCCGCATTGATATTGTTGAAAACCGGTTAGTGGGAATGAAGTCTCGCGGATGTTATGAAACACCTGGGGGCACCGTAATGATGGCAGCATACAAAGCGCTAGAGTGTATGGTTTTAGATAAAGCGGCATTAAAACATCGTGAATACCTAGGCTTAGAATTCTCGCACGTAATGTATGACGGCCGTTGGTTTACAGCCCTATCTGATTCTTTGTTAGCAGGTGCCGAAGTGTTTGCACAGCAAGTTACCGGTGACATTGTGATCAAGCTATATAAAGGACGTGCCACTGTGACCCAACGTCGCTCGCCAAATAGCTTGTATTCAGAAGACTTTGCGACTTTTGGTGAAGACGATGTTTATGATCAAAAACATGCCGAAGGATTCATTCGTTTGTTTAGCTTGTCGAGCCGCATCGCAACCTTGAATAAAAAAGCGCAAGACGCTAAAAAAGGAAATTAGTCATGGGTTTATGGGGAGGCCGCTTCCAAGAGGGCAGCAGTAACATGTTCAAACAGGTCAATGACTCTTTGCCCTTTGACCGAATATTAGCGAGCCAAGATATTCGTGGCTCGATTGTTTGGTCTCGTGCCATAGCGAAAGCTGGCGTGTTAACCACTGAAGAACAGCAACAACTTGAATCTGCATTAAATGAATTGCTGAGTAAAGCCGATGCCGATGAACTGGATTTTGATGCCAGTGGTGAAGAAGATATTCATAGCTTCATCGAGTCAGCGTTAATTGAAAAGCTAGGTGACTTAGGCCGAAAACTGCATACAGGACGCAGTCGAAACGACCAAGTGGCGACGGATTTTAGACTCTGGTGTAAAGAGCATTTAGAAAGTCTTAAAGATGATCTAATCGCAATTAAAAATGCCCTTGTACTGTCAGCCGATCGCAATAGAAAAGTTATCTTGCCAGGTTATACCCATTTGCAACGCGCTCAACCCGTGCGTTATCCGCATTGGTGTTTGGCGTATGTTGAAATGCTCAAACGCGACATTAGTCGTTTACAAGATTTGCTGGCAAGAATGAACCAATGTCCACTAGGCAGTGGTGCTTTAGCAGGCACTGTGTACGCTATTGATCGTCAGGAGATTGCAGAGCAACTTAGCTTTGCCTCTCCTTGTGTGAATAGTTTAGATGCAGTATCTGATCGAGACTATGTTCTAGAGCTTTTATTCTGCGCAAGTACATCCATGATGCATTTATCACGCATGGCAGAAGATCTTATCTTCTTTAATTCTGGTGAAGCTGGGTTTATCACCTTAGGTGATGCTGTCACTTCTGGCTCATCATTGATGCCACAAAAGAAAAATCCTGATGCATTGGAATTAATGCGCGGCAAATGCGGCAGAGTATTTGGTAGCTTGCAGGCATTATTAGTCACTATGAAAGGCCTTCCGCTTGCGTACAACAAAGACATGCAAGAAGACAAAGAAGGTGCCTTTGATGCGGTTAATCAATGGCATATTTGTTTGTGCATAGCTGCCGAAGTAGTAGACACCATTGAATTAGATGCAGAGCGCACAGCGCAAGCAGCTAAGCAAGGTTATGCCAATGCGACCGAAATGGCCGATTATCTTGTTGCCAAAGGTATTCCATTTAGAACTGCACATGACATTTCTGGACAAATCGTACTCGCTGCTATCGAACAAAACAAAGCCATTGAAAATTTAACGCTAGAGGAATTACAAAACTTCAGTTCTGAAATTGAAGACGATGTGTATGCCGTACTAGAGCTAGAGTACTTGGTTGATAAGCGCAATATACTTGGTGGCACAGGTGCACAGCCAGTATTTGCAGCCCTTGATGCTGAACTGAAAAGTATAAAGAGCTGAGGAACGAAATAATGGTGATGTCAGACATTGATAGCGTTAGGTTGTTTCGCAACTCTGCCCCTTATATTAATTCTCATAGGGGTAAAACGTTTGTTTTAATGTTTGGTGGCGAGGCCGTTGAAGACATTAACTTCCCCAATATTATCAATGACATAGCCTTACTTAATAGTTTGGGTGTGAAACTTGTTTTGGTACACGGTGCGCGCCCGCAAATCGACCAACGTATTGCCTTACGGGGTGTTGAAAAACGCTTTAGTAATAATGTTCGCTTAACCGACAAAGACACCTTGGAATCGGTAAAAGACGCTGCAGGCTCAGTACGTTCGCAAATTGAGGCTCTGTTAACCATGGGGCTGGCAAACTCGCCAATGCACGGCGCGCATATTCGTGTGTGCTCTGGTAATTTGGTTGTCGCCATGCCTATGGGCGTTAGAGACGGTGTTGATTTTGAGCACACGGGCGTGGTGAGACGTATTGATGTAGTTGGCATAAACGATCACCTTCAAGATGGCTCCATCGTCTTGTTATCACCTATGGGATACTCATCCACAGGAGAAGTGTTTAACTTATCTCACGAAGATGTTGCCACTCAAGCGGCGATAAGCTTAAACGCCGACAAGTTGATTGTTTTTTCTGAGCATCAAGGCATTTTAGATGAAAGCGGAAAACTGCGCCGCAACATAGACTCATCAAAGTTGGCTGATTTGCTGGAAGAAGGTGCCAGAGAAGATCAACGAGGCATCTTAGACGCAATCAATCAAACCATTGCTGCGGATATTCCCCGCTGCCATTGCGTTAGCTTCAAAAAAGATGGGGCTTTACTGCAAGAGTTATTCACCCGAGACGGTTCTGGTTCTCTTGTTTCAAAACGCCATTACGAGCAACTTCGCAAAGCGAAAATTGAAGATGTGGGAGGGATCCTACAGTTGATCAATCCCCTCGAAGAGAAAGGGATTTTGGTTAAACGTTCTCGAGAGCTTTTAGAAGCGGAGATTGAACAGTTTACTGTTATCGAGCGCGACGGCATGATTATCGCCTGTGCTGCTTTTTACCCTTACCCCCAAGATGGTACGGGAGAGCTTGCTTGTGTTGCTACCCATGGCGACTATCGCGGTAAAAGTCGAGCTGAACGCTTACTTGAAGCCATAAAGCAAGACGCTGAAGAACAAGGATTAGAGAGTATTTTTGTGCTGACAACTGTGACCGCTCATTGGTTTCAAGAGCAAGGTTTTGTGATGTCCAGCATTGATGCCCTGCCTGAATCGAAAAAGTTGTTATACAACTTTCAGAGGAACTCGAAGGTATTTGTTATGCCCCTTGATAAATAGACTTCTGGAACTAACCAGTATCGAGCTATTTCTGAATAAAAAAACGGCCAACTATTTTTGCGAATCGTTGGCCGTTTTTTTTGGCATTATATTAAGTTACAACGAGTTTAGATACTCACTCGTTTGTATTGACGGTATTTAGGTTTCCAGAAATTAGCTTCAATACTTGCTCGTAGCGCATCGTCGCTGGTTTCTAGTGCCAAACCTTGTTGTTGAGCAACCTTTCCTACTGCAAATGCAATTTTTTTACTTAAACTTGCAATATCAGTTAAAGGCGGTAATAACGAGCCCTCACCTTCGCTAGCTAAAGGAGAAGCCAGCGCTAAGGCTTCACTAGTGGCCATTAGCATCTCCTCACTGACCAATCGAGCTTTAGTAGCCAACACACCCAAACCAATTCCTGGGAAAATATAGCTGTTATTACATTGGGCAATGGGGAATATACTGCCGTTATATTCAACTGGGTCAAAAGGACTTCCCGTAGCAATAATTACCTGCCCGTTAGTCCATTCAATAACTTGTTCAGGTCTGGCTTCAACCTGACGAGAGGGATTGCTTAATGGGAAGATAATGGGTAAATCACAATTCGCTTTCATACCGCGAATGACGTCTTCGGTAAATAAACCAGCCTGACCGGATACCCCAATCAAAATATCTGGTTTTGCATGGTTCACCACATCTAATAAGCTTGCCCACTCATTTTCGGTTTTCCAGCCTTTAATCACTTCAGGGTTTTGAACTAATTTCTGTTGGAAATCTCGCAACCCTTGCATACCATCGGTTAATAACCCAAAACGGTCAATCATGAATACTTGCTGCCTGGCTTGAGCATCGCTGATACCCTCATGGCACATACGGCTGATAATCATCTCTGCGATCCCACATCCAGCCGATCCTGACCCCACAAACACCACTTTTTGATCTTTTAACTTAACTCCTTTGCTCAAGCATGCTGCCAAAATAGAACCAAGAGTGACAGCTGCTGTACCTTGAATATCATCATTGAAACAACATACCTGCTCACGATAGCGCTCTAACAATGGCATAGCATTAGGCTGTGCAAAATCTTCAAACTGAATTAACACTTCAGGCCAGCGTTTATGGGCTGCTTGAATAAACATATCCACAAAGTCATTATACTCTTCGCCAGTTATCCGTTTGTGACGGGCGCCCATGTACATTGGATCATCAAGTAATTTTTCATTGTTGGTACCCACATCCAGCATTACAGGTAAGGTATAAGCTGGGCTAATTCCACCGCAAGCGGTATATAATGAAAGCTTACCAATGGGTATTCCCATGCCGCCAATACCTTGGTCACCCAACCCTAAAATCCGCTCACCATCGGTTACCACTATGACTTTCACTTTGCGCTTGGTTGCGTTGCGCAAGATATCGTCAATTTGCGTCCGCTCAGAATAGGAAATAAATAAGCCACGTGAACTACGATAAATATCAGAAAATTGTTCACAAGCATCCCCTACCGTTGGGGTATAAATAATTGGCATCATTTCATCGATGTGAGACTGCACTAAACGATAAAATAAGGTTTCATTATTGTCCTGTATCGCTCGTAGATAAATATGCTTGTTAATAGGAGAAGAAAAACTGGAATATTGCATATAGGCGCGCTCTACCTGTTCTTCAATGCTCTCATAGCGTGGTGGTAATAGACCGGTTAAATTAAAATTTTCACGCTCCTTTGCAGTAAATGCACTGCCCTTATTTAATAATGGCGTTTCTAATAATGATGGGCCTGAGTGGGGAATGTACAAGTATTTAGATGTATTACTCATTAGAGGTTATCTTTTTCCGTTTTTCTCTTATTTCTAAAGAGGATTTTATGGGTTAACTGTTTAGTGAGCGTAAGTCTAACCAATACTGAGGTAAACTCAGTATCAATTTGTCTGGTCAGATGAGCCCGTCAATATAGTGCTAAATGTTTAACGAAAATTCACGTCCATCAAAGTAGCTCACAGGCTCCAAAATTAGCGATTAAGTTACCCGGCTAATCTTGGAGCTCATTTTATTTATCGTTAATATAGGTGGATAGCACTTTAGCGCGTTAAAAAATATCTTCAGGTTCGACACTGTCCTGTTGACTCGTTTCAAAGGGATCCACAATACTATCTGATTGAACTGAAGTTGTTGGTTCTGTTCCCTGGATAAAGTATTCAAACATTGAAGTGTAATCGGTTCGCGTTGTGAGCTTACCTGTTTCCCGATCAATTCTTACGGTGATAATATCTTCAGGCATAGGTTTAGTTTGTTGTGGTACGCCATCCAGGGCTTTTTCCATAAATCGGATCCACGCTGGTTGAGCTGCTTTAGCACCATCTTCGGCACCTATCATAGCATTACCAATCCAATTAAACTTCTCAGGGTTTTCGTTGATCAAATTCTGATTTCGGGAAGTGCGCCCCAACATTCGACTCATATCATCAAAGCCAACCCAAGAGGTAGCAACGAGTCCAGGCGCAAAGCCACTGAACCAAGTATCACGAGAGTCATTGGTAGTACCGGTTTTACCCGCCAAATCAGTGCGGCCGAGAATATTTCTAGCTCGCCAACCTGTGCCCAGCCAATAGGTATTGCGCTTAGGATCGTTGCTCCAACGGCCATTGCCACGCACAGCGGTGCGCATCATTTCTCGGACTAAAAAGGTGTTTTGGGCCGACACCACTCGTTCAGCAATATTTATCTCGGGCTCTTCCTCAGCCCCGGCTTCTGGTTCCGACAAACCATTTAATTCAGCTGCCAACAAAGCTTCAATCTGCTGCTCTGTCAGCTCTTCTGGATTGAGTTCTGACGAGCTTTCCTCTTGGGTTTGCTCGGCATTAAGGCTTTCACATTCTTCACAAACCTGTGGTGGATTGGCTTGCCATAGAATTTTGCCATATTCATCTTCGATACGCTGGATGAAATGAGGGCGCACATAATAGCCACCGTTAGCGATTACTGACATGGCAGTGGCAACCTCTAAAGGTGTTTGCGAGCCTGAGCCCAAAGATAAGGTTTCATCTTTAGGGATTTCACTGCGGTCAAAACCAAATTTACTAAGATGGTCCACTGCTGCGTTGATACCAATTGCACGTAACAAACGAACAGATACAACGTTTTTCGATTTTCCTAAAGCAACACGCATGCGAATGGGTCCATCATAAACTGCAGGTGAGTTTTGTGGCCGCCATGCAGTACCTGTGCTTGCATCCCATTGATTAATGGGGGCATCATTAATGATACTCGCTAAGGTATAACCTTGTTCGATTGCGGCAGAATATATGAAAGGTTTAATATTTGAGCCCACTTGCCTTTTTGCTTGGGTCGCGCGATTAAATTGACTCTGGTAAAAACTATAACCGCCTACAACTGCCTGAACCGCACCATTATTAGGGTCAAGAGCCACAAATGCGCCACTCACCGTAGGCAATTGCGATAACTTCCAGATACCTTCTTCGTTTTGTCTAATCCATATTAATTGACCTTCGGCAACAATATCACTCGCAGTTTTAGGATCCTTACCTTGGCGATTATCATCTATATAAGGTCTTGCCCAATGCATACCTTGCCATTCGATAGTTTGATATTCCCCTTGGCCATTAAAAACTTCAAAACTGGTTTCATCAACTTTAGTGACCACTGCCGGATTAAGAACTCCAATTTTCGGATACGCAGCCAAAACCTCTAACATCTGAGTTTCGTCCCATGGGGCTGAGTCGAGTTCAACCAGTTCAATCAGTTCAGAATTTTCATCTGCACTGTTATTCTGTTGGTTATTTTCTTCTTGCTCTCCCCATAACACTCGTATGGGACCACGATATCCATGGCGTTCGTCATAATCATGCAAATTACGTATCACTGCGGTTTGTGCGGCAAACTGTAAATCCGATGGCGCAGTAGCAAATACTTGATAACCGCCGGTTTCAGCTTCTTCTTTGCCATACAGCTCAACCATTTCATTGTAGATAAGATCGGCTAAGTAAGGCGCATCTAACTGAATTTCCGCGCCATGACGTTTAGAAATCACAGGTTCGTTATTAGCCTGATCAAACTCCTCACGAGTTATATACTCCTCATCAAGCATTCTTAACAATACAACTCTGCGGCGCGCTTTAGCCCTTTCTGGACTGGAAATTGGATTCAATGTAGAAGGAGCTTTAGGCAGCCCAGCAATGGTCGCCACTTCAGCTAGACTCAGCTCATTCACCGCCTTGCCATAATAAACTTGGGCGGCTGCACCAAACCCGAAAGCGCGATGCCCCAATTCAATTTTATTTAAATACAGCGCCAATATTTCATCTTTGCTAAGCAAACCTTCCATATGCCATGCAATAAAGATCTCTTTTATTTTTCGAATGTAGGTTTTATCACGGGTTAAGAAAAAGCCTCTCGCTAGCTGCATTGTAAGGGTACTACCACCTTGCCCACGCTCGCCAGTCAAGACTAAATTCACAAAAGCTCGCCCTAAGCCGATAGGATCTATACCAGGGTGTTCGTAGAATCGACTATCCTCTATTGCAAGTACGGCATTAATGAGTGATTGCGGGACTTCGTCTAACTCTAAAGGTATGCGACGCTTGACACCAAACTGAGAAATCAGTTTACCGTCTTGTGTATAAATCTTCATGGGTGTTTGTAAGCGAACGTCTTTTAACACTTCAACACTTGGAAGATCGGGTTTGATATAAAAGTACATACCTACAATCGCTATCGTACCAAGCAGAAATGCGGCTATACTCATTATTAATAACAGTTTGATGTACTTCACAAAAATTAAACTACCAGAGCAAAATTAACTAAATGACTTATATTTTATACCTATGTACCGTTATTAGAACCATTAAAAACAAAAAAATGAGTAATAATGGTAAAACTAAAGCAATTAATATGGTTCGGAACTAACTGTGTTGAAAGAACTTTTCAAGAAAAAAGCCTCTCAAATGATAGGTCTCGATATCGGTACCAGGTACGTTAAGGCCGTTTTGTTCGAACAAGATGGCAAGCAAACTAAGGTACAGAGTTTCGCATGTGAGCAAATAAACGGCAATGCCTTTGCTGACAGAGAAATAAAAGATTTTGACGCTATTAGTAACGTGCTCAAAAAAGTGAAACTGTCTCTGAAAAGCAAAAACAAAAATGTTGTGGTGGCTATATCAGGCAGTTCAGTGTTAAGTAAAATCGTTTATATGGATCCCGACCAACAAGATTTCGAACTGGAAACACAAATCGAAATCGAATCTGACAGCCTTATTCCCTATCCATTAGAAGAAGTCTATTTAGATTTTGAAGAGCTAGGTGAGAGCAAGACACATATAGGTAAAGTGGATGTATTGTTAAGTGCTGCCCACAAAGATGTCGTCGATAGCCGTATTACCCTGTTAAGGGAGCTCGAGTTTATACCTAAAATTGTTGATATCGAAAATTATGCGCTAGGCAATGCAATAATTGAATTTGCCGAGTATCCTGCAGACAAACCCGTGCTATGTTTCAATATTGGCGCGTCTCAATTACAACTTTGCGTGGTCGAAAATGACAGAGTTGTTTATAGCAAAGAGCATAGTTTTGGGATGGATAGTCTTATTCAAGATTTGAGTATTATTCACACCCTGGAGAAATCAGAAACCGAGCAACAATTGGTTAAAGGTGAGTTACCTGCTACCTGGCGTGAAGATACATTCCCGATATTTTTAGCTAACCTAAACCAACATATCAGTCGCGCGGTTCAAATGTATATTAGTTCAACTGGTGCGGAACGACCTGAATCCATGATGGTCTGTGGTGGTGGCGCAAATATACAACAAATAGCCGCTGATTTAGAATCAGAATTAGCAGTGGAAGTGACTATTTTCAATCCATTTAAAGCAATGCAAATTTCTGAAAAAGCGGAACAGCAAGGTTTTCAAGACGTGGCTCCACAATTAGCGATTGCAGCCGGTTTAGCATCTAGGAGTTTCAAGCCATGTCACATGTAAATTTATTACCATGGCGAGAGGAACTGCGCAAAAGACAGAAGAAGGATTTTTTAACACTGCTGTTTGCCGTCGCCCTTTTTGTGATGATTATTGTTTACCTAATAGGCATGCTAATCGATAGCAAGATCGCTGGCCAAAATCAGCGAAATGCATTTTTAGAAGGTCAAATAGCCGTTTTAGATGCCGAGATTGCCAAGATAAAAGATATTAAAGAGAGTAAAAAAGCCATTGAACAACGAATGGCCTTGATTGAACAATTGCAGACCAGCCGTAATGTTGCTCCAATCATATTCGATGAACTTGC
This sequence comes from Aliiglaciecola sp. 3_MG-2023, assembly GCF_030548205.1. Taxonomy (GTDB): domain Bacteria; phylum Pseudomonadota; class Gammaproteobacteria; order Enterobacterales; family Alteromonadaceae; genus Aliiglaciecola. The sequence continues at coordinate 27,967 of NZ_JAUORV010000002.1, forward strand.
ACGCTTAGTTCCACCTGGTGTTTCTTTCCGCTCATTCTCGAGACAAGGGAATATCATAGAATTATCAGGGGTCAGCGAATCTAACAACCGTTTATCTTCATTTATGCGCAAAATAGAAGACTCTAAAATATTTGGTCAAGGTGAATTATCATCTATTGTCGCCGATACCTCCGCGCCAGATGCTGTAAGTGAATTTAAGTTAACTTTTACCATAAACTCCTCAGTGGCACCGGATTTCTCTGCAACACCAACAGAGGAACAGCAATGAAATTTGATGTAAACAAACTCAAAGAAATGAACGAGCTGGATTTCGAACAGGTCGCCAACTGGCCGTTCGAAGTGAAAACAGTGGTCGCGTTATTTGTCGCTATATTGGTATCAGTGGGTGGATACTATGGATTGATATCCTCTAAATTGCCCGTTTTAGAACGTGTTCAAGGCAACGAAGTGGAGTTAAAACAAACTTTTGCAGCTAAATATAGAATTGCCGTTAATTTAAAAGCTTATGAGGAACAACTCGCTCGCATAGAAGCAGATTTCTCCTCAATGTTAAAATCACTGCCAACCAGTAATGAAACGCCAGGTCTGATAGATGATATTACTTTTGTGGGTACAACCGCAGGTTTAAACTTTAAACTGATAAACTGGCAACAAGAAATTCCAAAAGAATTTTATACTGAGCTACCTATTCAAATGGAAGTCACTGGCAACTATCATGAATTTGGACAATTTGTATCTAATATCGCTGCCTTGCCGCGCATTGTAACTTTGCATAATTTTGATATAACTCAACAAGGTTCTGAATTACGTTTACAGCTTCAAGCAAAAACATATCGCACAGCAGTTTCGGAGCAAGGTCAATGAAAATAGTATTTTTTATGATGGCCGTTATTATGTTAGCGGGCTGTGAAGCGAAAACCGACGATTTAGTCACCTACGTAGTTGAAGTTAAACAAAGTACTTCCATAAGTATTGAGCCCTATCCTGAGTTCAAAACCCAACCCGCTTTTGAATATAAAGCTGGCGGACTACGTAGCCCTTTTAAACGACCTCGAAGCACAGCGGTTCAAACGGTAGAAGTAAAACGTGAAAATTGTTTGCAACCAGACTTCAACAGAAGCAAAGGTCCATTGGAGGCGTTTGGATTAGACGCACTAACCATTTCTGGAACGTTCACCAGTCAAGGACGAAAATGGGCACTAATTACCGCCAATGATGGTTCGTTACATAAGGTCACCACAGGAGACTACATAGGTTTGTTTTTCGGAAAAATTACGTCTATCAACAATGGTGATATTTCAATTGAAGAAATGCTGCCTGATGGTGCCGGATGCTGGCAAAAAAATAAAGCAACATTAAGCATGTCTTCACAGGCAGGAGAAAATAACAATGTCTGAGCGTTATATCTTTAATCACAAACTAAACAAAGCCAATCACACTTGGATTTGGCTAGCGTTAGTGCTTGCCGGAATATCTTCTGTTTCGTTCAATTCCAAAGCCCAACAAGTTCAAGCAGAATTAGTTAATCCCGAACAGGCAGTGGCGAGTGCTTTTCGCTCACAATTGACAGATTTGAACTTTAACCGCACTTCAACAGGAGGCAGTCGTATTTCGTTAGATTTCGATAATAGCGACTTCCAAATGCAGCTATCGCAAAAAAACAGCAAAATAACCCTTACCTTGCCAGCTGTAAAACTCGCTGAAGATCAACTTTTCACCCTTGATGTTGCAGACTTTGCCAGCCAAGTATCGAGTATAGAAACCTTTCAAGAAACTAAAGGTAGTAAAGTCGAGTTCAATTTAGTTAACAAATCAATTTTTAGTCATAAAAAGAACGGTAAACAATTAGTCATCGAAATTGAGCAAGATGATACCCCCGAAGCAAATAAAGCAGTTTCAGCATATACTGGTGAGCCCATCTCGTTAGACTTTCAAGATGTTCCTGTTCGTCAAGTTCTACAGATTATTGCCCAGGTAAATGGTTTCAATTTAGTTACTACAGATACTGTTAGTGGTAACGTAACTATTAGTTTGTCTGGCGTTCCTTGGGACCAAGCCCTTGAAATGATATTAAAAATTAAGGGCTTAGATAAACGACTTGAAGGGAATATTCTGCTTATAGCGCCTTCTGAAGAATTGACTGCTCGAGAAACACAACAATTGCAGTCTAAGCAACAAGTGGCCGATTTAGCGCCCCTAAATGCAGTCAATATTCCAATTAACTACGCTAAAGCCCAAGAAATGGCAGCAATTTTAAAATCTGCCGACGCGAGTATTCTTAGTCCAAGGGGTTCAGTCACCATTGATGAGCGCACCAATACAGTGTTGTTGCGAGATACTCAGGAATCAGTAGAAGAAGCTCGCGCTCTGATAAAGGCCTTGGATATTCCCATTAAGCAAGTTTTAATTGAATCCAGAATGGTAACCGTTCGCGACAATGTTGATGAGCAACTTGGAGTAAGATGGGGCATAAGTGACAGCACTTCCGATGGTGGCATTTCAGGATCACTGGAAGGCGCTAATGACATTGCCTCAGGGGTATTCCCAGATTTAGCAGATAGATTGAATGTTAATCTTCCAGTAACGAACCCAGCGGGAAGTATCGGTATTCAAATCGCGAGATTGGTAGATGGCACTATTATCGATTTAGAACTCAGCGCACTTGAAACAGAAAACAAAGGTGAAATCATCGCGAGCCCGCGCATCACAGTAGCCAACCAACAAGAAGCCTACATCGAGCAAGGGACGGAAATTCCGTATGTACAAGCTACCTCTAGTGGTGCGACGTCCGTAGAGTTTAAGAAAGCGGTATTGAGTTTAAAAGTGACTCCCCATATTACCCCTGACAATCGGGTTATATTAGATCTTGTTGTGACCCAAGACACTCGCGGTGAAACTGTGTCCACCTCGACAGGTCCTGCAGTCGCTATCGATACACAGGAAATCAGCACACAAGTATTAGTGGAAAATGGCGAAACCATTGTACTAGGCGGGATATTCCAACAAACATCCACTGATGATGTGTCTAAAATTCCTCTTTTAGGCGACTTGCCGGTCGTGGGTACGCTTTTTAGAAACACTCAAAAGGTAAATGAAAAACGTGAACTGCTGATTTTTGTTACCCCTAAAATACTAGTGGATACACTCTAATAACCTAGACGCATTTTTGAATAACCACTCCGGGGCAATTTTATTGCCCTTTTTTTATGAAATAGAACCATTGTTTATACAAGGTTTTAAACATTCTTGATCTGCTGTGTCATTTAGCTACAATGTAACTCTTCGCAATTGTGTCCATAACAATTAAGTAACTCAACAATTTTATGGTACATTTGCTAGCGCTTTTGTTGAGACGAATACTCCTTTTAATGTAACTAAACACATCGTTAATGGGGTACCAAAAACATATCTTTACACCTCTATATTTGATGATGGTGCAAATTAAAAGCAACAAAACTTGCAAATTTCAGCATATAACTGAGATAATCGCGCTCTCGAAATTTTGACGAGGTCATGTTCAGACCAATTACCTAGACGAATCGAGTCGACTAGATTTAACTATCTAGCTGATTTAATGGGACTTTTACGTAGTTGGAATAATTCAAATTGGGCTGCAAATCCCCAGTTAACTAAAGTTGTGATAAAAGCAAAAATGGCAGAAAAGCGTAATATTTTTCTTGTTGGTCCTATGGGGGCTGGCAAAAGCACGATAGGAAGGCATCTTGCCGACGAACTTCATCTAGAGTTTTTTGATTCCGATCAGGAAATCGAGCGTCGTACTGGCGCGGATATCGCGTGGATATTTGATTTAGAAGGTGAAGATGGTTTTAGGCTTAGAGAAGAAACCGTAATTAACGACCTAACTGATAAACAAGGTATCGTTTTAGCAACCGGTGGCGGCTCTATTGTCAGTAAGAATGTTCGTAATCGTTTGTCCGCTCGAGGCATTGTGGTTTATTTGCAAACTACCATAGACAAGCAAGTGGCTCGTACTCAACGAGACAAACGTCGTCCTTTATTGCAAAAAGATGATCCGGAAATGGTTCTGCGTGAACTTGCAGACTCTCGTAACCCTCTTTATGAGGAAGTAGCTGACTATATCGTAGATACTGACGATCAGAGCGCACGGGCTGTTGCAAGTCAAATCATAAACAAAATCGGACTTTAACCAGGTCGTTCCGCACAAGAGGTACACGCTCATGTCAACAATTAGAGTAGAGTTGGGTGAGCGTAGTTACCCAATCAATATAGATTCAGATTTACTCACTTCCAAAAGTTCGTTCGAAGAACATGTTAAAAGCAATAAAGTGATAGTCGTTACCAACGACGTCGTAAAGCCCCTTTACCTGAAATCACTATTAGGTGCGTTGGAAGGATTGGATGTGAGCGTTGTGTGCTTACCTGATGGCGAACAACATAAAAACCTAACCCAATTTGATGCAGTGACGACACAACTGCTAGAACAACATGCTGCACGAGATACCACACTAGTAGCCCTAGGCGGAGGTGTCATTGGTGATTTAACCGGCTTTGTTGCTGCGTGTTTCCAAAGGGGTATCCCTTTTATTCAAGTTCCGACCACCTTGCTTTCTCAAGTTGATTCATCAGTAGGCGGTAAAACAGCCGTTAACCATCCTCTTGGAAAAAATATGATCGGCGCTTTTTATCAGCCTCAATGCGTTGTAATTGATATTGATACCTTAAAAACCTTACCAGCCCGAGAATTTGCTGCAGGTATGGCTGAAGTGATCAAATACGGTATCATTTATGATGCTGAGTTTTTCCAATGGTTAGAAGAAAACGCTCAAGGGTTGAAAGACCTTTCCCCAGAACATTTGAAATTTGTCGTCAAACGCTGTTGCGAAATCAAAGCTGAAATTGTATCTAAGGATGAAAAAGAGCACGGAATTAGAGCCCTACTAAACCTTGGACACACCTTTGGTCACGCTATAGAAGCCGAACAAGGTTATGGCAATTGGTTACATGGTGAAGCTGTTGGCTGTGGCATGGTATTAGCCGCCAAAGCGGCCTTTAAGAAAAATTGGATTTCAAAATCTGATTTGGATCGCATGATAGCCCTTATAAAGCTATTCGAATTACCTGTGGAAGCGCCTGAACACATGAATTACGATATTTTCATGCAGCATATGCAACATGACAAGAAAGTGTTATCTGGCGCCATTAGGTTCATTATTCCGACTGCCATTGGTGAAGCTGTTGTGACTAAAGAGGTAGAACAGGATATATTGCAAGATATATTGAATCGCTAAGAGAATGGATTGTGGCCATAAACGAGTTGCATAGCCGACTGGAATATTTAGTTTCATACTCGTCTCAGCTCATATTTATAAGCTGTGAAAGTTTGTCGCAACAACAATCCTCATTGCAGCAGTTTATAGCCAAGCAGCATGAAAATACCGAAGTGGCGTTTATCAATGGCCAAAGTACCCTTCGAGATTCGGATTACAGAAACGAAATATATCGCCAGTTAGTGAGTCACCCGCTATCTCCTAATGTTCCCCTGGACAAACAACTTATCCAACAGCTTGCTAAAGAAACTGGACCGATTCTATTGTGTATTTGTGCTGCCCAGCATATTTCAAAAAATTTACTCAATGAGCTCTGGAGCTTAGTATTAAAAAACAAAGATTTAGAAAAGGGCCATCACCTCAATGTACTCTTGTTCGGAAGCCCAGAATGGACCGAATCGGCTAAATCAAACTTAGCGAAAGATAATCAACACTTGCCCATTTTACTAAGCTCGGAAGTTATCAGCAAAAATCAATTTACCCAAAGCTACAGTGAAAGTATCAATCAAAAACGCGCAGAAATAGCCCAACGGTTTAAAAACAATGGTGACGGAGAAACTGACTCAACAATAAATAAACCGCTGTTCAAAATTTTAGCTGGAATCGCATTTTTAGGCATTTTTTCTATGCTGGTATTCTGGCAGTATCCTGATGAGATAAAACAATTTGTCAATGCTGATTACACCAATATGGATGAGACTGGCGGGGAAATTGAAGAACTAGAAAAAGCAGCTCTGACTGAGTCCACGAAAGTTTCTCCAATACAAGAAGAAGACTTAGCAGAACAGAATAATCTGACTGAAGAACACCTGGAAAAAGCAAACCAATTAATAGAATCCACAGCAACGGAAGAAGAAGCCAATATTTTGTCTGCAGACGAATCACAAGAACTGGTAACCACTTGGCAACAGGAAATTGAAAAACAAGAATTGCAAACCCAGAAAGAACTTCAGGAAAAGCCGCTAGATAAACCTAATCAACCAGACTCAGTATCCGTTAACGAAGACCTTAATTCTGATGATAAACAGGTTGATCACCCAATAGCAGAGTTAAATGACCAGCTATTTGTTTTACAATTGGCGTCAATGAGTGACTTAGATGTGGCAACTCGATTTGTGCAAGAGCATGATTTACAAGATACAAGTTGGCTATACACGACTCAACGCTTCGGGGGTGATTGGCATGTGGTAATTTTCAAAAAAACCTTTGCCAATGTACAACAAGCGCGGCAGTATACGGCTTCCTTACCCGATAGCATTGATAAAACAGTTCCATTTGCTAAATCAGTTAAACAAATTAAGGTAGAATTGGCAGTACCTCAGCAATAACCTCGTTGTAGTTACACCAAAAAGCGGACATGAATAAAAACAAAAATCGGGCATTTCTGAAATGGGCAGGTGGAAAATATGGGCTGATCGATGAAATTCGCCAACGCTTGCCTCAAGGTAACAAATTAATCGAACCTTTTGTCGGTGCCGGATCGGTTTTTTTAAACACCGAATACCCCCAATATATTTTGAATGATATTAATCCAGACCTCATTAATCTTTACTCGGTTGTCAAAACCCAGGCTGATTATTTCATTCAAGAAGCAGAAAAGCTTTTTAGTCCATTGAATAATCAGGAACAAAGGTTTTACGAACTGCGTAAAGAGTTTAACCAGTCCGATGATCTGTTTTTTAAATCAATTTTATTCTTGTATTTGAATAGACATGGTTATAACGGGCTCTGTCGATATAATCTGTCAGGTGGATTTAATGTGCCATTTGGTCGATACAAAGCACCCTACTTCCCCAAAAAAGAGCTATTCTATTTTGCTGAAAAATCTCAAAAAGCAATCTTCACCTGTGAACCCTTTCAGCAGAGTTTTGCCCGTGCTAGAGCGGGAAATGTTATCTATAGTGATCCCCCCTACGCACCGATTAGTTTAACCGCTAACTTCACTCAATATTCCAAAAATGGATTCTCATTAGATGAACAGCTGATGTTGGCTAAATTAGCAAAACATAATGCCTCGAAGAAGTCCGTTAGTGTTTTGATTAGTAACCACGATACTCCCTTTACCCGTGATATATATTCACAAGCCGATATCACCAGCTTAATGGTAAGCCGCACTATCAGTCAAAAAGGCGATAAACGTGTAAAGGTGGGCGAATTGTTAGCCCTGTACGCATAAGTTCAAGTAGCTAGCGCTAGATTGCAAAACTAACTTAATGCAATGTTCACCACAGCGACCAAACCAAGTATTAAGGCGATAACAAAGACAATACCAACCAATAGAAACGGCACAAATGACTTCTGTTGAAAATCATGCTCATAATTTTGGTGAGATTGCACTCCAAATACGCTTGCTGCGACGCTTTTAAACACGCCCCACAAACTATTATTTGATTTGGATTCTGACAACTACTGAGCGTCCGAAGATACAGGAGAGTTAGTATCTGCCGCCCGAAACAGCAGCTCTAACAAATCTAGATAGTGAAACTTGTAGCCAGAACGTCCAGAAAACCAATTCTTCCAGCTAACATTATTGTGATTGACTGAAGCACATCGATTAATCGGATGTGTAATGGGTAAGTTTGGATTAAATTCAAGGGTATCAATGTTTTGACAGAAGTCATCAGCACCAGAAAGTTGTGTTTGCAGGACAAAAACCATGCTGAACATAACTGCACCAAGTGAAGAAAATACTTTCAACTTTCTGTTCATTTGACCACCTCAGAATAAATCCATTGGGGCTATTATACGTGTGTTGATAAAATGAACAACTATCTTTTATCTTATTAGCCTGTCATTTGTCGTAGTTGGGATGGGTTTATGCGATCAAATAGGCGATCAAACACCACTATATTTCTGCTTAACAAGCAAAAAAGCCAACTTTTCAGTTGGCTTTTCAGGCGTTTCAAATAACTATTTACTTAGAACGATGTACCCCAGCTAACAACGAATTTAGTATCGTCATCACCTGATTCATCATCTGCTTTAGAAAGGCTCAAAGTAAAATCACCTTTCGATAAATCTATTTGAAAATGACCAAAGTCAACGTCGCCGTATAATTCATCATCGCTATCGAAATCGTAGTAGCCATAGGTTAGACCAAGGCCAAATTCATTTGGAAGGTCAACACCATAGCCGACACTATAATACAGATCACCAGTACCATAAGGTGCATCATCGTCATATTGACTGTTTACCGTATAAGCAACACCAAATGAAAATGCTTTATATGAACCATTGAAATAGACTTCACCAAAATCTGAATCTTCAAAGCCTGTTGCTGGATACATGTAATAAATATAACCAACATCGTACCCAAAGTCCCCTGATTCACCGCCATAACCTAGATAGAAGTCGTTTTCAGTACCGTCACCGTTACCCCAGTCAATTGAGCCAACCCAAGTTCCCGCGTAAAAGCCGCTTTCGTTCGAATAATCGATGCCACCAGAGACTGATACATCATTAGAACTTTGGCTCATACCACGCCAAATATAGTTGCTTGTTGCACCAAAATTAGCTGATACTTCAGCTTGAACTAAGGAACTAAAACTGGTTGCAGAAAGTACAGCTACAGCCAATGCTGCCAATTTCAAGGTTTTCATATGTGTTCTCCGAAATTTATATTATTTTCAATGTTTTAAGTTTTATTTTTATTATTATTATTATTTTTTTGTTTTGTTGCTGGCACAGATAACGCAATTCTAATGCCGCTTATTTACATAATCACAACAATAACGTAACCCTTTGTTTCTTATAAATAAATCTTAGTATTGAATAAACAATGCTTATACTAAAATCCTCTATTCAGGGCTTTTGAAGCACCGTTTTGGTTCTAAAGCACCAATATGGTGCTTGGGTTTGAAGTGACTAACGCTTTTTTCATTAGTCATTTTTCTTTACACTATCGGCAAATTTATCTGGAGAAATTCATGAGTCCTTTTTTAATCGCGCCATCTATTCTGTCTGCCAACTTTGCTTGTTTGGGAAGTGAAGTAGAGCAAGTAATAGAGGCAGGTGCAGATTTAGTTCATTTTGACGTGATGGATAACCATTACGTACCTAATTTGACGGTAGGCCCGTTGGTGTGTGAATCCTTAGTAAAGTACGGGATTAAAAAGCCTATCGACGTACATTTGATGGTTGAACCTGTTGACCAAATGATTGAGGATTTTGCTACAGCAGGGGCACACAGAATCAGTTTCCATCCAGAAGCAACTAAACATTTAGATCGTAGTGTGCAATTAGTAGTCGATAATGGCTGCGAAGTTGGCCTAGTGCTAAACCCTGCAACACCGTTAAATTGTCTCGACCACATCATCGACAAGCTTGATTTTATTCTTATGATGTCTGTTAACCCTGGATTTGGCGGACAAAAATTTATCCCCCAAACCCTTGAAAAAATCAGAGCTGTTAAGCAGAGGGTACAAGCATCGGGCAAACAAATTAGAATTCAAATTGACGGTGGCGTAAAAGTCGATAATATTCGCAGCATTGCTGAAGCAGGAGCCGATACTTTTGTAGCTGGCTCAGCTATCTTTAATCAGCCAGATTACAAACAGGTTATAGACCAAATGCGTCTAGAATTAAGCAAAGTAAATATGGCTTAAGCCTTTTTCTCACTTTTAAGAAGATTATTTTATACTATGAGTAAACCAATTGTATTAAGCGGTTGTCAGCCTTCTGGACAACTAACTATAGGTAATTATATGGGCGCATTGCGCCAATGGGTGGGGATGCAGCAGGATAATGATTGCCTGTATATGATTGTAGACATGCATGCCATTACCGTTCGTCAAGATCCTGAAGCCCTCTACAATGCTTGTTTAGATGGTTTATCGTTGTATTTAGCCTGTGGAATTGATCCCAACCAAAGCACGATCTTTATGCAATCCCATGTGCCAGAGCACGCTCAGTTGGCTTGGGTGCTAAATTGCTATACGCAAATGGGTGAATTGAACAGAATGACTCAATTCAAAGATAAATCAGCCAAAAATGTCGCTAATGTTAATGCAGGTCTTTTGACTTACCCTTCCCTTATGGCTGCCGACATACTGTTGTATCAACCTAATAAAGTCCCCGTAGGCGACGATCAAAAGCAGCATCTAGAATTAACCCGAGATGTCGCCACCCGCTTTAATAACTTATATGGCGATATTTTTACTATTCCCGATCCTTTTATCCCAGAATATGGCGCGCGCATAATGAGTCTTCAGGATCCGAGTAGTAAGATGTCAAAATCTGATGCGAATCCAAACAACTTTGTTGGCCTGCTAGAAGACACGAAAAAAATCAGTAAAAAGATTAAACGTGCAGTGACTGACTCCGATGAGCAAGCTCGTATCTATTTCGACAAACAGGAGAAGCCAGGGGTTTCGAATCTATTATCCTTACTATCCTGTGCGACCGGCAAGAGTATCGACAGTCTAGTGCCTGAATACGAAGACAAAATGTATGGTCATTTAAAAGGTGACGTGGCAGATGCCGTGGTTGCTTTGTTAGAACCTATTCAAACTAGATTCCACGAAATACGTTCAGACCAAACCTATTTGAATAGCGTCATGAAAGATGGGGCTGAAAAAGCCAGTGCTCGCGCTTCGGTCATGATTGAAAAAGTGTTTAAATCCGTTGGGTTTATTCCAAAGCCATAGGCACAAAACGTTTCAGAAATTCATTTGTTGAAAGTAATGTTGTTGTGATAGCTGTTTATTAGGAAAGTAAATTGTCATGCTATTGTTGATCGATAATTATGACTCATTTACTCACAACCTTGCACGTTACTTTCGAGAATTGAATGTAGAAGTTCAGGTAGTGAGAAATGACCAAATAACCTGTGCGCAAATTGCACAATTAGCGCCAAAGTATTTGGTTTTCTCGCCCGGGCCTTGTACCCCCAATGAAGCGGGTGTGACCTTAGAAGCTATTCAAAACTTCGCTGGCAAGATCCCTATTTTAGGAGTCTGTTTAGGGCATCAAGCCATCGGACAAGTGTTTGGTGCAAAAGTAGAAGTAGCTGAACACATTATGCATGGCAAGACCTCAAGTATCCGCCATAAAGGAACCTTATTGTTTGACAATATAGAGGATCCGTTTGTTGCTACCCGTTATCATTCGTTAATCCTGAATACGCCTTCATTACCAAACGCATTTCGTGTAACGGCTTGGTGCGAAGAATTCAATAACGTTGAGCCCATGGCAATTGAACACATAAGTTGGCCGCTAATGGGGGTGCAATTTCACCCAGAATCACTTTTAACCTTAGAAGGGCATAAATTGCTATCTAATTTTGTTAACATTGCCGATAAATGGTGGATAGATAAAAGCCAAGGTGCTTTTTAGCTCAGTTTGAGCAACTAATTTAATAAGAACACTCTCTTTAAATATTATTCAAAGGCACTAAGAAAAATCCATGAGCGAACTTTTGGCACTGAAGAACGAAATCAATTTACGCTTTGATTACTTAACGATAAGTCTAAAGTTAGCTCAGCAGCATATGGGAGTAGGAAGCGAACCCAGCGCCGTTGAATCAGACGTGAGTAAAGATACGCAACGCACCTTACTAGAAGTCGAAAAACAAGCTAGGTATGATAAAGAGCTCAACAGGCTCTCTTATTCAAACTATGTTCAAAGTCTTCAAAACAAGATACACAATGAAATTAATAAACGTATAGAGCTACAACTTGAAGACAAACAACAACTAGTTCACAACGTTTTAGGCTTCGACCAAAACCTACCAGATTTACTCGATGCTTTGGCAGCGAAAGCAACTTCAATTAGTAAAATTGAACCTATAGCTGCGGGTATGCCTTGGCTATATGATGAATTAATCAGACTGATCAATACACCTAAGTATCGTAGGGTCGATTCTAATGGCAAAGTTGTAGTGGTCGAAAGCTTAAAAACAGCGTTAAGTTATTTAGGGGTGGAGAATATCAAAATGTTGATTCCATCCATTGCATTTAGACGCTGTTTGCCACAAATTACCGACCCTTTCCCTAAAATTAAAGTGCAAATGATGGATGCGTCCATTGGCACCGCGATGTCCTGTAAAAAACTAGCCCAAGTAAACAAGTTAGATAGTTATAATGCTTTTTTGTTAGGCTTATTCCATGATTTTGGAAAAATTGTGACCATTCGTTTATTTTTCAAGTTCTTTGACGAAGTACACAGGGAAGCATTGTTAGAAGCACAGAATCAACGTAAACCTGATGAACATTTTGCATTAGGTGAAGTGACACCCTCCGAAACCTTTTTGTTACAAGCACTAAAAAAATATGGTTTTGCTCTAAGCACTGAATTGCTCTCGCACATGCCATTTAAACGACTCGCTTTTGTTGAAGCAATGGGCGATTTTGCGAGCGACAAAGAAATCGCAGATTTATCCCCTCTAGGGAAAGTATTGGTTCAAGGAGAAGGTTACAATCGATACCGTACCCTTAAAGCAAATAAATTGATTACATTAGAAGAAGCGAAAGTATATCTGCGACAATTTAGTTTTCCCAAAGGGGCATTAGCAGAATTGAAGCTAACAAACTTGCGTGATTTCGACATCATTTTGGATGAAAAGTAGTCAACCTCGTTTCTTAGAAGAAAACCTATATAAATTTGTTAAATTTTTTTTTACATATTCATGCAAACCACTTTAATCTTGTAATAATCTTCCTCTGTGGCAAATCTAAAGGGAGATATGCCCATGTTATTTCATAGTTAGCGTATTTTAATCAAATTGCCCAGCCTCAAATGCCCCCACTCACAGATTTTTTAGACATCTACACGCTACTCGGACGTAGCACAAATTTATTCAGCCATGGAGGTTTCCTTAGTATTAATAGTTATTCACTATTCCTGCAAAATTAGCCGCATCCCTTTAAATTTAAGGGTTTTCGGCATTTCTGCTAGAGACAGATTGATTTAAATCTGACACAATGCGCAGTCCAAATTGGTCGTTGGGCAGCATATTATTGCTGCCAACAGAGTATTAATCAGAAGTGAAAATACACGTCCAGAATTTTAAGTGAGGTAAAGAATGCAAGTAACACGCGCAACGTTTGACGAAGTTATGGTTCCTAATTATAACCCAGCTGCCATAGTTCCTGTAAAAGGCCAGGGATCGCGAGTATGGGATCAGGAAGGGAAAGAATACATAGACTTTGCCGGTGGTATCGCTGTGAACGTATTAGGTCATTGCCACCCTGATTTAGTTGCGACATTGAAAGAGCAAGGCGAAAAGCTTTGGCATCTTAGTAATGTTTTTACAAATGAACCGGCGCTTCGTTTAGGTAAAAAGTTAACTCACGCCACTTTCGCGGATAAAGCTTACTTTTGTAACTCAGGCGCAGAAGCAAATGAAGCCGCACTAAAATTAGCTAGACGTTATGCATTAGAACATTTTGGCGAAGATAAAAATCAAATCATCGCCTTTAACCAAGGTTTTCACGGACGTACATTTTTCACCGTCACTGTGGGCGGCCAATCAGCTTATTCAGATGGTTTTGGTCCAAAACCTGGCGCTGTTGAGCATGTCGACTTCAACAACCTTGATGCACTGAAAGACATTATTTCAGACAAAACCTGTGCGGTCATCATGGAACCTTTGCAAGGCGAAGGCGGTGTCATTAGCTCCACCCAGGAATTTGTGGAAGGCGTCCGTGCGTTATGTTCTGAACACAATGCATTACTTATATTTGATGAAGTCCAATCAGGTGTAGGCCGTACAGGCAACCTATATGCTTATATGGGTCTTAATGTAATTCCTGATATTTTGACGACTGCAAAATCCTTAGGTGGCGGTTTTCCCATTGGTGCCATGTTAACGACTACAGAAATTGCTGCTAGTTTGAAAGTGGGTACTCACGGAAGTACATATGGCGGTAATCCATTAGCTTGTGCTGTGGCTGAAAAAGTGCTGGATATTGTGAATACACCAGCGGTTCTGCAGGACGTTAAGCGTAAAGAGCAATTATTCCGTGATGGCCTTGAAAAAATTAACCAGAAATTTCATGTATTCAGTGAAATTCGTGGTGAAGGCCTATTGATAGGTTGTGCCTTAGCTGAACAATATCAAGGGAAAGCAAGAGACTTCTTAGTGGCCTCGGCCGCTAATAATATGATGTGTTTGGTTGCAGGCGCAAACGTGGTGCGGTTTGCTCCTTCATTGGTCATTCCTGATGAAGATATTGCCGAAGGACTAGCTCGGTTTGAACGTGCTATTGAGCATGTTGTAAATAGCTAAGTTAACACGCGAACAGTAAAGTGAGCACCCTACTATGAAAGTGATCCGTCCTATTGCGTTAAGCGATTATGATGAGTTGTACAATATTGCGGTTGAATCAGGCATTGGTTTTACATCATTGCCTGTTAACGAAGGTCTATTGCGACGCAAAATAGAACAATCTGAAATTGCATTTCGAGAGCAGGTCGATAAGCCTGCCAACCAAAGCTATTTATTTGTAATGGAAGATACCGATAGCCATGAGGTTGTCGGTACTAGCGGTATTGCTGCAACTGTCGGTTTAGAAGACTCTTTTTACCACTACCATTGTGGCAAAGTGGTTCACGCTTCTCGCGAACTTAAAATTCACAATACTGTCGACATTCTTACCCTATGTAACGACTACACAGGTGTATCTGAAATTTGTACATTGTTTCTTAAAGAAAGTGCCCGACAAGGCAGTAATGGTCGCCTGCTTTCTAAGTTTAGATTTTTGTTTATGCTAGAGCATCAAACACGATTTTCAGAAACAGTAATTGCTGAAATGCGCGGAGTAAGTGACGAAAACGGAAGATCTCCTTTTTGGCAGTGGCTTGAAGAACATTTCTTTTCAATGGACTTCCCTACTGCGGATTACTTAACCGGCATTGGTGATAAAGTGTTCATTGCCGAGCTAATGCCTAAATACCCTATTTATGTGAGTTTACTCAGCAAAGCGGCGCAAGCTGTTATTGGTCAGGTTCACGAAAAAACCCGTCCCGCTTTGCAGCTTTTGCAGCAAGAAGGGTTTATTAGCCGTGGTTATGTCGATATTTTCGACGGCGGTCCAACCGTAGAAGCCAATATCCAACATATTAGAACCGCTCAAGCTAGTCGCAAGCTACCCATCAAAATTGACCAGCAAAAAGCGGCTGAAGGCACCTTGTGTTACGTAATTAACACCAAGGTAAAAGACTTCAGAGCAATTTCTACAGAAGTTTATGTGGATGCTGACAACAACTTTGCGTATCTCTCTCCCCAAAGCGCTGCAGCGTTAATGGTCGCTGAAAATGACCAAATACGTTATGCACCAACCAAAATAATTTAATAACCCAGCCATAGGAATTATGTATGACGACACAAGCCCACTATATTGCAGGTGAGTGGCACCTAGGTGAAGGTCACGATATTCAATCAATTGATCCCGCGAAAAACACCATTATTTGGCAAGCCAAGTCGGCTTCGCCTAAACAGATAGATTCAGCCATTAAAGCGGCTCGAAATGCGTTTATCAGCTGGAGTGATTTCGCCCTTGAAAAGCGCTTGGAAATCGTTAAGCGCTATGCAGAGCTGCTTACTGAAAACAAACAAGACTTGGCATTAACCATTGCTCAAGAAACAGGAAAACCGTTATGGGAAACCGCCACTGAAGTCGGTGCTATGGTCGGTAAAATAGCCATATCAGAACGTGCCTATCAAGATCGCACAGGCACAGTTGAAAACCCAATGCCTGTTGGCAAAGCCTTTATTCGCCACAAGCCTCATGGTGTAGTTGCTGTATTTGGTCCTTATAACTTTCCAGGACACCTGCCGAATGGACACATAGTTCCGGCCCTTATCGCCGGTAACTGCATAGTATTTAAACCTAGCGACCTAACACCTTTAGTGGCTCAGAAAATGGTAAAACTCTGGCAACAAGCTGGTTTACCAGCTGGAGTTTTGAATTTAGTTCAAGGTGAAGTAGAAACAGGCAAAGCACTAGCCAGCCATACTGATATTGATGGCCTATTTTTCACCGGAAGTTCTCGCACTGGCAAAATTCTGCATGAACAGTTTGCTGGCCATCCCGGCAAAATACTAGCGTTAGAAATGGGCGGTAATAATCCCCTTATCGTAAAAGATGCAAAAGATATTGATGCAGTGGTTCACGATATTGTGCAATCAGCATTTGTCACCTCTGGACAACGTTGCACCTGTGCTCGCCGTTTGTTTATTCAAACCGGTGATCAAGGCGACGCAATCCTAGCGAAGCTGATTGAGGTCACCAAAAATATCAAAGTTGACCATTATGATGCCGAAGATCAGCCTTTTATGGGCGCGATGATCTCTGCTAATGCCGCAGCAGGAATGGTTAAAGCACAGCAACAATTAGTTGATTTAGGTGCCACTGAGTTAGTCAAACTGATCCACACAGATACAGCAACAGGTTTCGTTACTCCAGGCATTCTCGATGTCACATCTATGGCGAATGAGATGCCTGATGAAGAGCATTTCGGACCACTTTTGAAAGTCATTAGATACGATGATTTTGACCAAGCAATTGCGTCAGCAAATAATACTAAATTCGGATTAAGCGCAGGTTTTATCGGCGATAATGAAGCGGATTATCAGTATTTCTTTAAACGCATACGTGCAGGCATTGTAAATTGGAATAGACCAATAACGGGTGCAAGTAGTGCCGCTCCATTTGGGGGAATAGGCGAAAGTGGTAATCACCGTGCCAGTGCCTATTACGCTGCGGACTACTGCGCATTTCCTGTGGCTTCAGTGGAATTGGAACAGGTAACTCTACCTGGAACCTTAAGCCCAGGTTTAAGCATATAATTAATTCAACCGCCTGCAATCATTCAGCTTTGCAGGCCCTTTTACTAAATTGAGATAGGTTGCAGCTATGCACACTGATATTGACGCTCTGTTTGCAAATCTTTGGCAAGATTATTTGAACATTACCCCTTCTGCGCAAAAAGTGCATGAACTACTGGGGCAATACAATGGAGAATCTGCGTTAGTAAATGACCATGTGGCGTTTCGTACATTTGATATAGATACAGTCAACTTGGATAAACTAGCGGCGCATTTTTTGGCTTTGGGTTATGTGGAAAAAGGCCAATACGATTTTGTACAAAAGAAACTCAAAGCAAAGCATTTTGAGCATCCAGAAAGTACCAAACCTAAAGTATTCATCAGTGAATTACGGGTTAACGAGTTCGACAAGCCGATACAAGACATTATTCACAAGATGGTC
Source organism: Aliiglaciecola sp. 3_MG-2023 (assembly GCF_030548205.1). Classification (GTDB taxonomy): domain Bacteria; phylum Pseudomonadota; class Gammaproteobacteria; order Enterobacterales; family Alteromonadaceae; genus Aliiglaciecola. The sequence continues at coordinate 45,485 of NZ_JAUORV010000002.1, forward strand.
AGTCAGGTTGCAGAGGATGCAACAAGCCAGGAAAACTTTTTGTATTCTGGCCCCCATTGGCAAATCTCCAGTGCTGATTATGAAACCCTTTTAGAGGTTTCAGAATATGCAGCTTGGATGGCAGCTTGGGGATATCGCGCCAACCATTTCACCGTATCAGTTAACCATCTTCAAGGCTTAGATGCATTAACGGATGTGAACGAATTATTGAAAAAGGCAGGTTTTACACTCAATACCTCAGGTGGAGAAATTAAAGGTGGCCCAGAAGTATATTTGGCGCAATCGTCCACTATGGCGGATCATATTGAGGTGAATTTTTCAGATACTAGCAAAATCATACCGAGCTGTTTTTATGAATTTGCTCAGCGATACGAATTGCCCAATGGTGAGCTTTATCAGGGTTTTGTGGCCGCTTCTGCTGATAAGATTTTCGAAAGCACCAACGCTAAAAAACCTTAAGCGGAACAATCTTGAGCAAACGAATTATGGTGGGCGCAGATGCCTTCGCCCACAATAGTGTCGTGATTTCGCAAGTGATAACATCTATTGTGTTATTCGCCATCCCTTTTCTTGATTCAAAACTCAAACTGTCATGAGTAAGGGCGACGAAGGCAAAATGCGCACCTGTTTCGGTGCGCATGCAACTTAGCTAATAGGTTAAAAGGCGTGAAGCTCGTTTCTATTCCAGGTTGCTAGCGCTTATTCGCTACCGTTGGCCAATTTATCTGCATACGCTTGCACACTATAGTTACGTCCAAGAAAGTCTTTAACTAACTCTGCAGCGGGTTTTGTTCCTACTCTTGCAAGCACCATATGTCGATAATCATCCGCCGTTTTAGTATTACGTAAACCTTCCTTCTTAAAGCGAGAGAGCAGTTCTTCGGCGATGGAATTCGACCATTGGTAGGTGTAATACTTAGCACCATATCCGGTCAAGTGACCAAAGGACGCATATGTGTATGTGCCCTCATCATGTCCATAGGGAGAATAGCGGTTAAAAATGTCTTTTTCGAAAGCATTTAAGTCTATACCTTCTGGGTTTTGATTATATAACTCAAAAGACAAGGCAGCATAAGTGAGTTGATTAGCAACATTTAGTGCTCGTCCAAAATAACGTGCCTGGTTCATTTTTTCCACTAGCGACTTAGGAATAACCTGACCTTTGTCATCCACTGCAAATTGTTTAAGGGTGTCATAATCCCAAACCCATTCTTCAAGCATCGTGGAAGGGGCTTCACCAAAGTCAGATTCCCCTTGAAAGCTGCTGAATCCAATCTCATTTTGACCGGCAAAAATAAAATGTAGCAAATGCCCGTACTCATGTAAGAATGTTTTTACTTGACCATGCTCCATTAACCCATCTGGAAAGTTCATCAAAAGGACTGCCTTAGGTGTAGATCCCCCCTGTTTACCGAATGCCAATGGAAATTGAGCGGCGTGAGTAAATTTCCCTTCTCTAGGGTGAGAGTCGAGATAAAATTGGCCAATTAGCTTACCATTTTCAAACACATCATAGGGTTCAACACTTTGATGCCAAACATCCAGATTAGATGGCTTAATAGTCAAGCCAAATAAATCTTCAGATAACGCTAAAATTCCATCACGAACCTTGCCGTAACTAAAATATTGGCGTACCAGTTTTGCGTCTAATTTAAACTCTTTTTCACGAACAACATTTTGCAAATAAGAGGCATCCCAACTCTGAACTTGTGTTGCAGAGGGGTCGATAGTTTGCTTTTCAGCAAGCAATAATGCTTTTTCTTTGACCACAAGGCTCTTAATGGCATCGCTCAATGTTTGCATGAAATTAACCACATTTTGCGGTGTTTGTACCATAGTGCCCAGCATATTGGTCTCGGCAAAATTATTGTGCCCCAATAATTTAGCTAACTCATAACGCTTTGATAATAAATCCTGTAGTACCTTTTGGTTCTCTGGCATTGCTCGAGTACTTTCCATAAGTAACGTTTCTTCACGTAAAGAAGCATCGTGTGCGTACTTAAATATGGGTTGAATATCAGGATAAGCCGTAGTAATAGTCACTAATCCATCTTCATTGACTCGGTGGCTATCCAAATAGTCTTGAGGTAAGCCAGCTAAACGTTCCGGCTTGACCTGAATAGATTTAATAGAATCGGTGATATTTTTATCAAAAGCTTGGCTAATTTCATTAATTTCATCATTCACTTTTTGAATACGTTCTCGCATAGCCTTATCTTTACCGATACCAGACATTTCAAACTGCTGCTTCCAATAATTGACCGTAAATTTTTGGGCATCTGAAAGGTCTTGGGTCGTGACTTTTGACATCCGCTCATACAAAGGTCGATTCGCATTCATGGCACTCAGTGTCGAAAATCCCTTTAATGCACAATCAGCACTGGCCTCTCTGATACTCTTATCAATATGAACATTTTGCATTAAGTAGTCGTGGGATAATTGGTCGCCGAACTCAACAATATAATCATCCAAAGGTTTAAATACCGTATCGTACGTTGCGTCGTCATTAGCAGCAGCAAGTGCATTTATTTGCCCATCAAACTTCGCCAGATACTCAGAGCAGTGCTTAGATATTTGTTCTGCAGAACGATCGTATACGGTCTCTGCATAGGTAGGTATTGCATAGGTAGATAGTACCAAGGAAGACAAGCCCATAAGACCAATACAGTTAACTAACAAGCTGAAACGTTTTTTCATATCCCTATTCCTAAATGAAAGTCATCACTTTTCGCGTATACAAAAATAAAACCGGTACGTTTTAGTAAGCTAAATCCAATTTATAATTACGCTTTAATTGTTATCGAACTTGATAATGCCAATTTGCTAGGGATCAGATCATGAGTCACGCCGCAGTTCGAACAAGCTCCGAACTAGAATAGAACGATAGGCTATTCTTTGCAACGGGGTCGTTTTTGCCTTTGCTGGTACACTCAAAGATGGCAAGAGGATAAAAGATAGTTTGGGAAATGTATCCGTATTTTATGAATGACTTAGGTTTCTATTTAATAGAAGCCAGAGTAGGACCCACAAGGCTGTTCGTCGCTTGGGGCACAAACATAATCACGCAAATTGTAAAGCTAATTACGCGTTTACAATGGTCGCTTTTCAACATCAAGGGTTTGCATAGCTAAATTGAGTACCTGCTGATAAGGCAAGCTTTGACAAAGACCAAAACCACTCAGTGTTCTAGCTCTAATTTTTGTCAAATAAGGACCCGTCAATCCAGCTAAAAATCGAGTAAATAATGGAATGGAAAGCGGTTCTTTTAGCTTAGCTTCAAATACCGAAGCTAATTCTTGATATGCACGGGTAAGCTGTTCTTCACTAGGTGTGTTAGACACAATAACGTCAGGCAGGTCAATCCCGCCTGAAATACAAACGCTACAATGTCCACAAGGTTGAGATAAGCTATGATCATCAAAATAAACAGCTAAAGTTTGACTCAAACATTGTTTACTTTGAAGAAATGCGACCAAATCTGCGATTCGTTTTATCTCCGCCGATTCTCTCAGTTTAAAATATTCAAATAGAGACTCACCCAGCCCTGCAGCTAACAGTTTCTGTTGGTCCACTGAGTAAACATCTGTGTGACGTTGACTCTGCAATTCAATTTGTAGTTGTCCATGTAAATAGTCCAAGGCACTTACTAATCGGTTTCGCTGATGAGGATACGATTGGCTTAGCGCTTCTTGATCTAAAGTTGACCAGATCTTTTTCATCGGACTGGCGCTAAACACGGCTTCTAGAAATTGACGCCTTTCTCCATCAAAACTAGCCAGTATCTTGGACTTTTCTTCGATAAAACGAAAACGTATTTCAGAAAAATAACCAAATAACGGAGTGATAACCTGACGCAATTCCAATTGCACTAACAAGGTTTTTAAGGGTAATTGGCGAACATTTGTCCCATTTGACAATGGAATTAATTGCGTTTCCCAGCGCAGCTCACCCGTGCTCGAATCTTCAGACAATTGGTTAATATTACTAAGTACTTTATCAATTCCACTTTGCTCTGGGGTATCTGCATAAACAAAATTTTCAAGGCGAGTTAAGTTGTTCAAATTGGCTAGGGTAATGCACTCTGAGGTTACCCCATCTCTGCCCGCCCTGCCAATCTCCTGGCTATACGCTTCTATTGATTTAGGTAGTTCGTAGTGAATGACAAAACGTATATTTGATTTATCTACCCCCATACCGAATGCAATAGTGGCTACCACAATATCCACCTGATCAGCCATAAATTGCTGTTGAGTGGCTTGTCGCTGTTGATCTTTCAATCCAGCATGATAGGGCACCGCGTTGTGTCCGTTTTGACGTAAAAGTAACGCCAGGTCTTCAGCTTCTTTTTGCAACGTAACATACACTATTCCAGCACCATCGAGTTGAGCAAGCTGATCAACTAACATCTCGGTTTTGTGTTCCTCAGGAGCGTGGAGAACCTTGAGGTTTAAGTTTGAACGATAAAACCCAGTTTGCACAATATGCTGGGGCTGAATGGCAAACTTTTTTGCCATATCGTGCTTAACATTTTCCGTGGCTGTAGCAGTAAGCAGCAATACCTGGGGGATATTCAATGCTTTTTGATAGTCAGGTAACTTTAAATAGTCTGGCCGAAAGTTATGACCCCACTCAGAAATACAATGGGCTTCATCTATGACTAACAATGAAACATTCACCGATTCAATAAATTGCCTAAAGCGTTCATTTTTAAAACGCTCTACTGACACCATCAATATCTTCAAAGCACCACTGCGGGTATCCTGCATAATCTGCCGATTTTCAGCATAACTGAGTGTTGAATCTATTTTGGCGGCAGGGATGTTTTTGCTCAATAAAAAGTCTAATTGATCTTGCATCAATGCAAGCAGCGGTGAAACCACTAAAGTTAAATGTGGTAAATGTAGCGCACTAAACTGATAACACAGCGACTTACCAGAGCCAGTGGGAAATATGGCTAAACAGGAATGCTTATGCAAAATAGCGTCAATTACCGGAAACTGTCCATCCCTAAAATCATCGAAACCAAAGTGTTGCTTGAGAGAAGAGACTAATTCCTGTTTCAATTGATATTTCCTAATTATACAAGTGTGGTTTTCAACGTTTGCTGGCAAAGCATCAAATAATATTTTGAGCGTCTGAGTTGATAGTAGGATTGGAGATTAAGAAATGCAATTTCCGGTCAAAAATCTGTACTTTTGACCGAAATTCATCTGCGGTGAAATAGAGTTTAAGCTATCCAGCCTTTATCTATTGCTTTACCTGATAACCAGATTAGGAAGATTGAAAAGATTAAGATCATTATTGGCATGACAGCAGCGCCAGGACCATAAACATCCAATGCATTTGAGATAAAAAAGGAGTGTGTCATTTGGACCAACACACCAATAAATGACAAGTAAAATATAACGCGCGCAAAGGACTTTTTAAGTAGCAAAGCAAGGCACCCTAAAGTGCCACCAAACACCGCGAAAGCAAAGGCTAACAGCACCCAAAAAGGTTGTTCCAAATATAGTCGCTGCTCGGCTACTGGCATGCTGTTGATTTGCTCCGGGCTCATAGTCACTTGCTGAACAAAGGCCATTACTCCTAATAAATTCCATAGCAACATTACACTGGCGACGATCCAAAACCATTTAGGTACTTGATTAATCTGCGAAGTTTGCATAGCTATCCCCTATGTTTTGTCTTCAGAGTCTTGATTCTCCGAGTCGGACTCAACGGAAGAGGCGACAAATTCGACTTCAACATCATCGACTCTTTGTAATCCACGAGGAAGTTTATTTCCTCTTCGACCTCTCTCACCTTGATAGTGAGCGAGATCAGCAGAGCTAAGTGTCATGCTGCGTTTACCAGCAATAATTTTCACACTAGCGCCTTCAGGCACTACCGTTAACACAGTTACGTATTCTTCTCTGGTTTTTGCTTTGGCGGATGGAATATTAATTATTTTGTTGCCTTTCCCTTTCCCTAAGCTGGGTAAATCTCGCAACGGAAACATTAACATTCGGCCTTCATTCGAGATGGCCATACACCAGTCGGTTTCAATATTAGAAACCGTTTGTGGTTTAATCACTTTTGCACCACTTGGTAAGGAGATATAAGCCTTACCTGCTTTGTTCTTGCTGACCATATCAGCAAATTTACCCACAAAACCATAACCCGCATCGGATGAAATTAAATACCGTTGATCATCGGATGCCATTATTACATGCTGGAAGCTTTCCCCGCCGACAACGCTAAAGCGTCCAGTTAAGGGTTCACCTTGGCTTCGTGCCGAAGGTAAAGTATGAGCATCACAGGCAAAGGTGCGTCCAGAACTATCTAAAAATACAGCTTGCTGATTACTGCGTCCTTTTGCACTGGCAAGATAAACATCGCCAGCTTTATAACTTAACCCTTCAACATCGACATCATGCCCTTTTGCACAACGCGCCCATCCTTTGTCAGATAACACGACTGTTACCGCTTCAGATGGCACTAATTCTTTTTCAGACAAAGCTTTAGCCTCTTCTCGCTGCACCAATGGTGAGCGTCTATCGTCACCATATTTGGCAGCGTCAGCTAAGATCTCTTTTTTAATCAGGGTTTTTAGGCGACGATCTGAACCTAACAATAATTGTAGTTCATCACGCTCTTTTGCAAGTTCTTCTTGTTCAGACTTAATTTTAAACTCTTCAAGTTTTGCAAGGTGACGCAACTTGAGTTCTAAAATGGCTTCAGCTTGTTTATCTGATAGATTAAAGGTTTTAATTAATTCTTGTTTAGGTTCATCTTCATAACGAATTATACGAATGACTTCATCAATATTAAGAAAAGCAATTAGTAAACCTTCCAAAATATGTAACCTTGCCAATACTTTATCGAGACGATACTGTAAGCGCCTAACCACTGTGTCTTTTCGAAAAACTAACCATTCACTCAAAATCGTGCGTAGATCTTTAACCTGAGGACGTCCATCCAAGCCAATCATATTGATATTGACTCGATAGTTCTTCTCAAGATCAGTAGTAGCAAATAGATGCTGCATTAATTGTTCAACATCCACACGGTTTGAGCGCGGTGTGATAACTAACCTAGTTGGATTTTCGTGATCAGATTCATCTCGTAAATCACTCACCATTGGCAATTTTTTGGCCTGCATTTGGTGGGCTATTTGTTCGAGAATTTTTCCACCAGAGGCCTGATGGGGTAAAGCGGTAATAACAATATCACCACTCTCATCATGATACACCGCGCGCATTTTTATTGAACCGCGCCCAGTTTCATAAAGTTTAGCGATATCTTCCCTAGGGGTAATAATTTCCGCTTCCGTGGGATAGTCTGGGCCTTGGATATGTGCCAAAATATCCTGTAACTCAGCTTTACTATTATCCAGTAACAAGGCACAGGCATTGGCTACTTCACGCACATTGTGAGGCGGTATATCAGTGGCCATACCCACTGCAATACCAGTCACGCCATTGAGTAATATATGAGGAAGACGCGCTGGCAACACTTTAGGTTCATCCATAGTGCCATCAAAGTTTGGTTGCCAATCAACCGTTCCTTGACCTAACTCACTAAGGAGTACTTCACTGAATTTAGATAAACGTGATTCAGTGTATCGCATGGCAGCAAAAGATTTAGGATCATCTGGCGCTCCCCAATTTCCTTGCCCATCCACCAAAGGATAGCGATAGGAAAACGGCTGGGCCATTAACACCATGGCTTCGTAACATGCTGAGTCACCATGGGGGTGAAACTTACCTAACACATCACCCACGGTTCTAGCTGACTTTTTATATTTCGCAGATGCGCTTAAACCCAATTCGGACATAGCATAAACGATTCGTCGTTGCACCGGCTTAAGACCATCACCGATGTGAGGCAAAGCACGGTCCATGATGACGTACATTGAATAATTTAAATAAGCATCTTCGGTAAAACGACTCAGTGCGAGTTGCTCTGAGCCATCTTTATTGATAATTGTATCTTCACTCATAGTATATTTATGCGGGCCATTTTCAATGCGACAAGAATAAATAGGGCATTCTTAATCGGTATTTTTATTATTTTTCACTGCCCTTGCGGGCAACTTTATCACTGATTAACAGAGTAGCTAATGTGCTATTCAAAAGCGTAATTACACTGTCTATTTTTGATAGGTTACCTTATAAATCACGTTAGCGAAATCATCGGATATCAACAAACTCCCATCAGGCAGGGTCAAAAACGCAACGGGACGCCCCCAAACGGTATCATCTGGATTAAGGAAACCTTCGATAAAGGTCTCATAAGAACCAATTTCAGTACCGTCAAAATTTGCTCGCATTACCCGATACCCAGATTTTTCAGTGCGATTCCAAGACCCGTGTTCAGCGACAAAAAGTGATTTTTTATATGCTGCTGGAAATTGCGTGCCCTGGTAAAATTGAACTCCTAATGGCGCAACATGAGCCCCCAGTTTAAGTTCAGGCTTAGTGTAATCATCAGGATCTTTTCCTGTACCAAACTCAGGATCAATAATATCTCCGCCATGGATATAAGGATATCCAAAATGCTGTTCATCGGCAGTTACGCGATTAATTTCACAAGGCGGAATGTCGTCCCCCATCCAATCTCGGCCATTATCACTAAACCATAAAGTGTCACTATCAGGATGCCAATCGAATCCAACGGTATTTCTAACTCCCTTAGCGACCCACTTCATTTCTTTAGTGGCAAGGTTAAATTTCAGAATGCTGGCGAATCTAGGATCATCGAATTTACCATCGCCTACGGTTTGGCAGATATTGCATGGTGCGCCAACGGGTACATATAACCAACCGTCCGGTCCAAAATCAATGTACTTCCAACCATGATGGGTTTCTGTAGGTAAACCACTGATGACAACCTCTCCTTTAGGTGAGTTAGCATACTCCTCATCAATATTTTCATACATTAGTACTTCGCTAACGGCGGCAACATAAAGATCACCGTCTTTATAAGCAATACCCGTAGGCATAGTTAAATTATCAGCAACCACTACCACTTTGTCGGCTTTACCGTCTTGGTTGGTATCGATGACAGCGTGCACCTTGCCTTCTGAGCGACTACCAACATAAATTATGCCATTTTTTCCCATGGCCATCTGCCGCGCATTGGTTACATCTTCAGCATATACGGCAATTTTAAACCCATCTGGTAAGATCAATTTATCTAGTGGTACGCTGAGCCCTGAAGTTGAATACAAAACTGCAAAAAATAGTAGCAGTAAGCCTTGTATGTTTTTCATCTAAAAATCCTTCAATACTGTAATTTGTTCAACCCATTAACTATACGCACTTTCTTAAGATTTTAGTCCAACTATTTAGACTAAAACGACGAGCGGAAATATAAGCTAGTCATTCTATTTCTTCTAGGGTCACATTTTTCGCTCAGTATGTCTAAAGGTAGTCACTTAATCGCCAAACTAAAAATTTTAGAATTGAAAAAAATGAAGCCAAAGGGTTTAATGATATTTACACTTTTCAAATACTTGGAAAACAAAGTTCATCATGGGATTGCCAAAAAGTTTACTGTTAGGACTATTCCTACTATTCATGGAACTACCCGCCTTTGCGCAGTCGACTTTGCAATTAATTAACAATGATGAAACGACTCACCTTTCTGACAAAGTCAAGGTTCTAGCAGAAACCGACATCCAACTAACAATCGATGAAGTGCGCACGCGAATTGATGACTTTTCCTGGCATTCTTCTACTAATCCCAATTATGGAGTTCACGAAAGCGGAATTTGGTTACGCACTAGTCTGAATCGTATTAGCGACCTAGAGGAATGGGTAATTGATATTGGATTTGCTCACATGGATCGGGCTGATTTCTATTTATTTGAGGGAAATAAATTAATTGCCTCGAATAAACAAGGTAAGTTATCGAGTAAGCAATTCAGTCGATTTCCCGCATTTAAAGTAGAACTGCCATTGGCAAAAAAAGTCGACCTATACGTTCGAATTGAATCAAAAAGTATGCAAATCATTGCCCCTTTGAGTATTCAACCTTACGAAAAGTATATGCTAATGACCTTCTGGGACAACCTAATTTGGGGGTTATTCTATGGTGGCTTAATCATTTTAGCGCTATACAACCTAGTCTTATATATGATTAACAAAGAACTCAGTTTGTTAGCGTTTGTTGGCTATATTAGCGCTGTAATCACTTGGCAATTTGTGTGGGGAGGACATTCAGTTTTACTGTTGCCCTATGAAGCGACTCTGTGGTTAACCAGTCATATGGATTTGGTATTCGTGTTAGTGGGAATCGCTTCAGGTGTATTCACCTACAGCTTTCTAGAAGCGAAAAGAACCGCATACAAAACCGCGCCTTTTATCAAAATTAATATTGGCGTGTTAATTACCATGGGGTTCTGCTCATTAATTAGTTTATTTCCTGGAACCTGGCAAAATGCAATTGTTTACCTGGTTACCTTATTTGCAATCGTTAGTTTTTTAGTCGCTGGATTTGAAAGTTATAAAAACAAATTTATCGCTGCTCGGTATTTTATAGCAGCATGGTTAATACTATTTATTAGCGCACTTGTCAGTATGACTAGCATTACAGGTCTGTTGCCAACCAATATTTTTACAACCTATTGCCTACATGTAGGTTTGTTCATTCAAGCTGGTTTATTCTCAATTGCGATGATGGATAAAAGTCACAATCAATTGGAACGAGAGATTCAGCAAGCTACAAATGATTTACGAAATAATATGGAGTTTATCGAAGAGCAAAATGCGCGGTTAGATATTGCGAGAAAAGATGCAATAAACGCAAGTACCATAAAATCTCAGTTTTTAGCCAACATGAGCCATGAAATCCGGACACCATTAAATGCTATTTTAGGGTTTAGCAAAGAACTCATCCACACTCCCTTACCTGTTGATAAACAAGAACATGTGAGAATCATCAACTCTGCAGCAGATACCTTGCTTAATATCGTCAACGATGTGTTAGATGTATCGAAAATAGAAGCTGGCAAACTTCAGTTACACAGTCAACCCTTTTGCCCCAATGATGTGTTGGAGGAAATGGTTAGCGTAATGGCTCGTTCTGCACACAATAAAAAATTGGAATTTATCTATGAGCTGACGCCGTTGCCACAAAAGTTGGTCGGGGATGCCCAACGCATTAAGCAAATTTTAACTAATCTGCTGGGCAACGCCTTAAAGTTTACTCCCAGTGGACACATTAGTCTTATCGTAAAAGGAAAAATGCTGCCCCACAACATGTACGAACTGAACTTCAATATCGAAGATACTGGGATAGGCATCAGCCAAGAAGATCGCAAAAAACTGTTCAACGCCTTTTCGCAAATAGAAGACTCCACCAGCCGAACATATCAAGGCACTGGGTTAGGCTTGATGATTTGTCAGCAGTTAGTGCATTTAATGGGTGGCAAAATCACCTTAACCAGCAATCCAGGTAAAGGCAGTTGCTTTAGTGTCACTATTAGCACCAACATCTTGAATAAATCTGATGAGTTTGCCCGTAAAATTGGTTGGGGTAAGAAAAAGGTATTGCTGTTAGAAACCGATGAACTAATAACATTGTCAGCGGCAAAGATGCTTGAAAATACCGGAGCTCAAGTTGCAATCACGGCAAATATCACTGAATTTATCGGAGCAAAAGAAGCATACGACACCCTCTTTGTTTGCCTCCCTGAGAGCTATTTAAATCAGCATAAAGACCTACTGCCTCAGTTAACCAACGTAAATATTAGCAACCTAGTTACGCTATATTCAGGTGAAGGTATTGCATTTGACGAGTCTCAAAGTTTTAAAAAGCCCACCCTACTTCGCTTGCCCCTTACACTTAGCAAAATGGTAAGCTTAACCGAAACATCAAACGAGACCACCCAAAGTCAATTAGTTCAAAACCTACTTGATCTACCTAACATCAAAATTCTCGCCGTTGATGATATGGACATGAATCTGCGCTTGCTGAAAACCTGGTTAAATCCCTCAAATTTAGAATTAAGTCTCGCTTACAGTGGTGAAGAAGCGGTGAACTTTTGTAAAGAAAACGAGTTCGATATCATTTTGATGGACGTGCAAATGCCGATTATGGACGGCTTACAAGCCTCTCGCTTAATCCGTAAAACCAAATTAAATGTGGGAACACCAATAATAGCCGTTACCGCACATGCACTCAAAGAAGAGCAAGAAAGGTTATTGGCTTCTGGAATGGATGATTACCTGCCTAAACCAATAGATTTAGAAGATTTGATTGTGTTGATTAAACGCTGGTGCGATACCGAGAGTACGTCAACGGAGAACTCTGCAGTAGATTGGTCGATGGCTTTGAAAATAGCCAACCAAAATGAGGCCGCAGCAAAAGATATGCTAAATGCGTTTGTTGCAGAGTTACCGGAACTCATATCGCAAATCGAAGGCGCGTGGAAAGTTACCGATAAACTGGCCCTCAAGCAATTAATCCACAAATTACATGGCGCCTGTTTGTATACCGGAGTGCCTATGTTGCTTGATTTATGCGACGAGTTAGAAACCGCCATAAAATTAGATGAATTTAGTATTGTAAAATTGCGCCTTCCAACATTAATCAAAGAAGCCAGCAATGTCATTGAGCACAGCGAAGCCTATTTATAAAGCAACGCCTAATCAGAGGTGGGGCGATTCACACTTGCTAGACATTCCCTAAGTAAACTAACAAATTCTTCACTACTGCGATCAAGCTCACCCACTGAGATAAAAACATCATAACCTAATCCTGCTCTAAGTTTAGTCATTCGATTGGCTAACATTGCAGGGATGCCTTTGATGATCTTACCTTCAGAGGTTTTGTAGGTATCATTTTCAATTAGGGTATTACTATAACAACCGCCGCCTACACATTGGTTATTCTGTAGTAGCAATGGTCGTTGTTCTAACAAAAGATTTGTTGCCAGACGAGGAGAAATACTGGTTAACAATGGCTCATATTGTTTAATTTTAATCCCCACCATGTCTAGGTTTACCTGCTGTACACCCTCACTGACTTTAGGCACATCCACACGCTGAATATTTGCCCACTCTAACGCCCATTTTCCATGTCGGTGCTGATATAAAATATGGGTTTTAGTCAGTTCTATGCAATGTACTGGTTCGCGTACTTTGAACCAGCCTATAAGCATAGTGACAATAGATGCACTAAGGGCGAAAATACCAATCAAATAGAGGGAGTCCGGTAACAACACCAGTAACATGATAGCTAAAAATAAAGCCACAACACCGCACAGAAAAGTGGTTAATCCATTGCGCTTGGCTACCCCTTTTATCTTAATACTGTACTGTTCACCTTCAAGGTTTCCATCGATTTCGGTTTCAGTTTTAACTTGACGATCTTGTTCATTGCCAGACATAAAAATACACTACCATCATAATAACGCCCCAAAGCACAATCAGTCTTAAGCGCTGGCAAAAAGCACAATCTGTACTAAACACTTGTTTCATCAATTTTCGCATTAGTCGATGCCATCACAATAAGAAGATTGGGCGAGAATGCCTCAGTTTAGACCAATTGAAAGCCGCAATAAATACGTTATCCCCTAGACTATTATATACTCGAATTGAGTTTAAAGGTTCAATCATCTAGGTTAGGCAAAAATTTGCACTAATTGAGATGCTCAACTAACCAAAACCGCCCCTTCGGATGCAGCTTTCCTGCCCCTACGAATAGCTAATCGCCCCGCCACTATGGGGGTGTAAATTAACGATAAGATAACCGAAAAGCCAACACCTCCGGCCAACACAACCGCCAAAGGTGGCCAAAACGTCCCTTCACTGAAAATCAGTAACGGAATAAAGCCGCCCACAGTGGTAAAGGTTGTAGATAAAATATGCCGACTACAACTCATCGTCTCTTTCACAATGGCTTCAATATCTCCGAATTTAGCTGCAGGGTTAGCATTGATAGAAGCTATCACCACAATAGAACCATTTATTGCCACACCAATGAGTCCAGCACTCCCCAGTAATGGATTAAAGCCAATGGGTAAACCCGATAACCACAAGCTAAACATACCTAATCCCACAGATAAAACCGCAACTGAAGCAATTAAGGCTGCCAGCTTGACACTTCTGAAGGTCAATATCAGAGTCGTTACCATCAATACCAGCAATACAGGTGCATAAGCGGCTAAAAGCCCTAAGGCTTCTTGCTGCTCATCAGCATCGCCCGCTAAACGAATTCGATACCCTTTAGGTAATTCGAATCCTGATTCGGCCAACTTTACTTGCAATAGTTTACTGGCATCAACGGCAGGGGCATTTGGCATTAAATAGCCTTCGATAATATTCACCCTTTCACCATTTTTTCTGGTAATCCCAGCGATGCTTGACGTAAACCTAAACTCACCTAGGGCTGAAGCAGGAACCCAGCGTTGTTGATTAGTCAATGAACTGGTTAATAATGGAATGGCATTTAAACTATCTAAATTGTTGCGTTGCGATTCCGGTAACCTAATGCGAATAGGGATTTCTTCAGTACCTTCCAAAACAGAACCGCCTACTTGCCCATCTAGGGCGGCTTGCAGTTGGCTTGCAATATCATTTAATGACAGTCCAGCTAACGCCGACTCATTGCGGGTGACATCAAAAATAAATTCAGGCTCGCCAAGGGTGACTGTGGGTACACTATTGATGACGCCAGGGATTTGCGACATTACCAAACGCACTTGCTGTCCCAACTCTTCGATAACCGCCAAATCCGGTCCATAGATTTCAACACCTATGGGGGCGGTAATTGGTGGACCTTGCCCAAAGGCTTTCACTACAACTCGTGCCTGAGGAAAACGCTCATCTAAACTTAACTGTAAATCAGAAATCAGCGCTGCTGCCGAGGAAACTGATTCAGTTGTCACAACCCCTTGAGCGAAATGAGCAGTATTGTCTCGCTTCATTACTTGGTTGTAATAAATCGATGGCGTAGAACCACCTACCAACCAGGTGACTTGCTCAACACTACTATGGGAACGGATATGTTCGTCCATCTGTATCGCCACAGCTTCGGTAGTTTGCAATGAACTACCGTCAGGCAACCACATTTGGATCTCAAACTGATCTCGATCTGCACTGGGAAAAAAGACATTACCCAATTGACCTGCCAGCACAAAGCCCGCCACGGGTAAAGCCGTTGTCAGTATGAGTAATAATATAGGTCGCTTAATGGCTTGACTGATGCTGCGTTTATACCAATCCGTCAAAGAAGTAAATTGGATACCCCCCTGATACCAGTGCCTTGTCGGCTTACTTGCATCGGGACGCGGTAAAAAACGAGCAGCCAGAGATGCAATAACAGTAAGAGAAATGAGCAGCGAGCCGAGCAATGCCATCACTACACTAACGGCAATAGAACTAATGAAATCACCGATATTGCCGGGCAATAAAAATATCGGCATAAAACCTAAAATAGTGGTTAATGTCGAAGCTAATAGCGGGCTAAACAGGTGCCGTACACTTTTCACTAATGCATCTAAGCGGGAATTCACAGGATCTAACAGATTCGCCCGAATTTCATCGGTGATCACAATCGCGTTATCAATTAACAAACCAATCGCGATAATAATGCCGAAAATTGACATTTGATGAATTTGCTCGTTGAAAAAATTTAACGAAAAAAGCGTAAAAGCTGCACTTAAGGGTAGCGAGAGCCCCACAATCCAAGCAGAGCGGAACCCCATGAACACAAATACCACAATCATTACCACTAAACACCCCATCAACAGGTTCTGGGTAAGATCCACTAGTCTGGTTTCAGTATATTGATTTTGCTCAAAAATAATCTCTGCTGCCACGCTTCCTTGATAAAGGGAATTGAAATCTTCAAGGGCCTGTTTACTGTTGGCTGTCCAATTATCAACACGCACTGTGGGTTGCATGCGAGCGGCTACAAAGACCTTTTTCTGGCCATTAACCAATGCAATATCATTAGGTGGATTTTGTGAGCCCCGGTAGACTTCTGCCACATCCTGCACCCGCAAAAACTGCCCATTATTCGATACCGATAACGGAATATTGCGGATCACATCTAAGCTAGCCAACTCTTGGGCAACTTGAATACGAATATTTTGACTGTTTGTGCGCACAACCCCAGCCGGTAACTTAGGATCTGCATTAGCAATTAATTGGCTAACTTGGGG
The DNA here is from genome assembly GCF_030548205.1 of Aliiglaciecola sp. 3_MG-2023. Taxonomy (GTDB): domain Bacteria; phylum Pseudomonadota; class Gammaproteobacteria; order Enterobacterales; family Alteromonadaceae; genus Aliiglaciecola. Next base: position 61,638 of record NZ_JAUORV010000002.1, read on the forward strand.
AACCGTTAATCCCACACTCGAGAGTTTATGAGGGTCGACCTCGACCACAATTTCTTCGTCTAATTCTCCGTATATCCTGACAAGTTCGGTACCCGGGACATTTCTCAGCCGATCAGCAACTTCATCACTCATGCGGCTGATGATAGACATGGGAGTTTGATACCCTTCTGGCGAACCTAAGGCAACTAACAGGGTAAAGGACGTGGCACCACGCTTTTCGTCTAACTCAGGTTCTCCCGCACCAGCGGGAAATAGCTGACTGGCGTCAGCAATACTGTCGCGAATTTTCGAAAAAATTTGTTCGTTGTTACTGTCGTCAACCCAAGCTTGAAGTTCAATACTGATCACCGAGATACCTGCCCGGGAAGTAGAGTTAATCTCTTTTATTTCAAACAATTGACGTAACTCATCTTCCAGAACATCACTCACTAAGGCTTCAACTCGTTCGGCTGACGCCCCCGGATAAGGGGTAATCACCAGCACGTTACGGGTATCAATGCGCGGATCTTCAAGCCTCGGCAATGAAGAGACAGCGGAAATTCCGGCCACTAATAGAATGATGATTGTCAGCGCCAGTAAGTGACCATTACTAAAAAACTGGGTAAACCAAGGTCCTTTAAGTTTATTTTGAGTAGGCTGTTGCATAGTTAAAGCTTACCTTGGTGGGATGCAAGCTCACTCTCTAGAGCGGCAGATTTGCTAGCCTCTACAGCATTGACAATTTGTCCAGGAACAAGACGATGAGCGCCATTGATAACCATCCAATCATTTGCACTAAGGGTGCCGCGCACATAACTATGGGTTTTACCTGCAAATAACACTTCAACGGAACGAGAGGTAACCTTTTGTTGACCTTTGTCAGACACGGTAAACAAGGTCCATAAGCCCCGAATACCGCTACTAAGGGCTTGTTTCGGGACCCATACTCCAGATTCATTGACTTGTTTATTGTAAACTAATGCAATTAAATCCCCTGGTAACAATCTATCTTGACTCGCTTCTACGGAAAAAATCACATCTATGGTTCGTGTATCCATTTGCCGAGTTTTAGCGATAGATTTCACCACCCCAGTAAGTGTTACACCATTGGCGATTAATGGATGTTTTTGACCCACGGTTAAACCAAATGCTTGGTCACTAGACATCGCAATTCGCGCATCATAAGCAGACGTCTGTTGCACCACCACCACAGGTTGGCCCGCACTAACCACTGTTGAAGGATCAACGGGTCGAGACACTACAGTGCCATCAAAGGATGCTCTTAATTCAGATTTTTCAATTTCTACCTGCAAGGTATTGATCCGTGCCTGAGTTTGTTCTACCACGGCGTTTGCTACTTGCGTGTTTTCATCTACTTCATTCAAGCGTTGAGTAGACTCCAAATTCCTACTCACCAACTCAGCCACCCGTTGTTGCGATTGCTTAGCTAAGCGTAAATCTGCTTTAGCAGATTGCAAAGCTGCCTCTAATTCTTTCATGGATGCATCCAGTCGCTGAGTATCGAGCTTGGCAATGAGTTGGCCGACAACAATTTGATCCCCTTCATCCACCAGAATTTGTTGCACTTTGCCTGCTAACTCAAAACCAAGGTTTGAAAGGTTGGCAGATTCTAGACGGCCATAAGCGAGTTGTTCCAACTGATAACTATCTTGAGGCGAGAGCTGAACCACTTCTACTTGATGAATTTTTGCTTGCGAGGGAGGTGGTATTACCTGCCCAGAGCCAGCTGTGACCATTAATCCCACCACGGCAATTAAGGGCAATATAATTGCAATTGGAATTAATAATGATTTAAACGACACTTTGTTCACAGTTCAAGCCTATTTAAGATTGGTATTTTGTCTAAGACAGTTTTGTATTAACATAGAGAATAATATATAAATACTAGACCGTCTAGTTTGATAATTAATTTTTAGTTTAAACAAGAGTAAAAAAGTGCCCCAACCTAAAGCTAATATAAACCTGAACTGTCCGCAAACTCCAGCAAAAGTTGGCAGACCAAAGAGTGAAGAAAAGCGTGTCAGCATTTTGTTGGCAGCTAGCGATTTGTTTTTAGGGCAAGGATTTTCCTCAACCTCTATGGATCAAGTAGCAAAAAAAGCGGAAGTGTCTAAACAAACCGTTTACTCTCATTTCAGCAATAAAGAAGCACTGTTTAGCTCGGTTATTGCCTACAAATGTGCACAATATCAATTAGGCGAAGAGCATATGAGGGATGTTGAACAAGATCCCGTTGAAGCCCTACTGACTTACGGAAATCAGATTATTAACTTGCTACAAGACGAGCAATCAATTGCCATGCACCGCGTAGTGATTGGAGAAATTACCACTAACCCTCGTGTAGCAGAATTGTTTTACATAGCTGGTCCACAGCATGGCATTGAAATTTTACGAGACTTTTTCCAACAAAATTCGCAGCTAAAATTAGAAAAAAATAAGGCTGAATACTGGGCCTACACGTTTTTTAATATGCTAAAAGGTGATTTTTATCTACGAAGTTTATTAGGCTTACCATTTAGTAAGTCGGAAGCGAAACAAACTGAGTTAGTCACACAAACCGTTTATCATGTTATTCAGATGATAAAAGCTGAAGATTAATGGTTAGCGTATGCCCAACACTCTAATTCCAACATCGATCCCATGGCTAACCCATCAGCACCAAATGCACTCCGTGACGGCAGCTTTTTAGGATTAAAATAAGTGACGTACACCTTATTAAAGTCTGCCCATTTTTCGATATCTTCGATCATCACGGTGCACTTAAACACATCATCCATGCTTAAACCTATGGTTTTTAATGTTGCCGCAATGTTTTTCATTACCTGATGAGACTGATCCGTAATATTATCAGCTAAATTCCCGTGTTCATCATTGGCAATTTGGCCTGACAAATACACGATATTATCCACTTGAGTGGCCAGTGAAAAAGGCATATTTTCATTAGCCGAAGGATAATACTTAACCTCTGCAAAGCTGTTAAAAAACGTGCATGACAGTAGCGTTAATATTCCCATTTTAGTCATTTTTAACATATCTCAGTTTCCTTATAATGATTTTTCGATTCTAATATTGAGGATTATTAACCAACCCGAACCTTTTACATGGACAGCTATATTAGTGGCAAACTGCTTAATGTCGCTATATTCCCAATAACTTAAGTGCCATTTTAGTCAATCTGCAAATAACTAGTATATTGAGTCTCCCACAACACCAAAACCGCTTCAACAAGGACAAATCCAAATCGGCTAAAATGCGTATTAATCAGTCTAAAAGGGTCTAAGATGACCTTTAAACGAAGATTTTGGCAATTTCATTTCCTTGAGCTCTTAAATCATTTAAAAACAAATTGCAGAATTAATCGCTGTTTCATACTAAAGTAGTCTTGAAACGCTATGCTTTACGAAGCATATTTTGGCTAAAACACGCAAGATTTTATTGGGATTTTGATGACATTTTTTTTCCGTACCTATTTCACCCTTTTGTTAGCCAGCACTTGCTTTTCGGTGATAGCTCAAACCCAAGACCAATCGATGTGGCAACCCTCACAAGCAAGCACTAAAATTGATGCAGGTTACAGACAAACGGTAGGAGCAGGATACGAACTGACCATTAATGCTGATGCATTAACCTCACTGGTAAACAACCAAAACACTGAGTTCCAACTATCCATTCCCACACCCAACGGTGATCACCTGACGTTTGAATTACAGCAAGTTCAGGTAATGGCTGAAGCGCTGGCCAACAAATACCCTTTAATCCGCTCATTTACGGGTTTTAACATTAATAATCCCGAAGATAAGGGGCGTTTTAACCTATCGACAAAGGGATTGTCGGCGATGCTCAAGATAGATGGCGAGTGGGCAATGTTAACTTATGATAGATTGGGTAACCCAGAAGACTATGTCAGTTATTGGGTTAAAGATGAGATTATCCCCGAGACGCAAACATCAACACTGTCACTTCAGCCAGATTATATGCGCTTGCCTTCAACCGTTAAAACGGAATGGAAGAAACTCGCTACTTCAAACACCGTTGCCGCCCGCGCCAATGGCAACGCGATAACCACTTATCGAATTGCTATCAGCACCAGCGGTGAGTACACCTCGCGCAACGGCGGTGAAGCGGGAACTCTGGCTGAATTGGCGACACTGATTAATCGCATTAATGAAATTTTACTTACTGACTTTTCCATCCAGTTTGAGCTTGTGGCGAATAACGACAGAATCATATACACAGATAGTAGTACCGATCCCTTTGTGAATGACGCGAGTGAGGATATAGACGCCAATCAGGTGGTTATCGATGACCTCATCGGCCCTGAAAACTATGATATTGGCCATCTTTTAAATACCGATTCAGGGGGTCTCGCTACCATTCAGAGCATTTGCATCGACGACTACAAAGCACGTGGACAAACAGGCAGCAACCAACCTTTCGGTGAAAGCTTCTACACCCAGCTAGTTATTCATGAATTTGGTCACCAATTAGGTGCAGAGCATACCTTTAATGCTACCAATACAGCAGGCTGCAGCGAAGACCAACGTTCTACACTTTCTGCAGTTGAGCCAGGCAGTGGATCGACCATCATGTCATACGCCGGATTGTGCTCTAACCAAAACATTGAGAATGACTCTGATGACTATTTTCACAGCTTCTCAGTGGAGCAAATTCAATCACTTTTGAGTCGCAGAAATTGCGGCACAACCGAGTCTAATGGCAATAGTATCCCGACCATCAACAGTGCCCAGATAAATCATACGATTCCAGCCGAAACTCCTTTTGTACTTACTGCTCAAGCAACTGACAGCGATAACGATAGCCTAACTTATGTTTGGGATCAGGTTGATCCCGGCGGCTTTGAAGGGGCGACTGAATCTTTAGGAGAAATGTCTGAAGACAATGGTTTTAACCCGTTGTTTCGCTCCTTTCCACCATCAGACTCTGCAACACGCTATTTCCCGCAAATTGATGGCGTGTTAACGGGTTCATTAGACCTCGGAGAAACTTACCCAAGCACAGAGCGTGAGCTCACTTTTGAGCTTATTGTCCGTGATGGAAACGGTGGGGTGATCACGCAAACTGCGAATATTAATATTGAACCAACAGGCAGCGCATTTTCGGTGTCGCAACCTTTAACCGATTCGCGCTGGATTGGCGGCCAAAGTCATGAGGTTGAATGGGAGGTCGCCAACACAGACAGTGCACCTATTTCCTGTGCATCGGTGGATATTACCCTAGATGCTGACGGAGATGACGTATTCGAATCGACAATTTTAGCCAATACCGAAAATGATGGGCAGCAAAGCATTATCTCGCCGAGCACCAATACCAGCAACGCTCGCTTAAAGGTGAGCTGTTCTGATAATGTATTTTACGCTGTGAATCCTGGAAACTTTGAAATCGTACCTGGCAGTGCTCCTGTGGCCCCTTTGATAACAGGTCAAACCGAGCGTTCAGAATTGGAAGATTCAAGTTTTGTCATTAGTTTTTCAGATTTAATTGTGGACGATCCCGATTCTAGCTACCCATCAAACTTCACGTTAGATGTCTTTCCTGGCGCTAACTATGTTGCCAGTGATACCAGTGTTTCACCCAATGAGGATTACTCAGGTAGCCTAACAGTGAACTTGTCTGTAAGTGATGGCGTCAGTGATAGTAATGTTTTCCCCTTTGTCGTCCAAATCGAAGCCGTGAATGATGCACCTATAGCGGTAGACGACAGCATTGAAATAGACCAAGACTCAGAAACAATTAGCATTGATGTATTAAGTAACGATACAGATGCCGACCAAGACACGTTAATTATTTCAGAGGTCACTTATGTGGGCACCGGGCGAGTTTCAATTGATAACGGACAAATCAGTTATACCCCTGACAATGGCTTTTTTGGTAGCGACAGCATTATATATCGCATAGAAGACCCCAGTTTCGCAACGGATTCTGCAACCATTAGCATCACTGTTAACCAAGAAGTGGTGACACCAACGCCTATACCAACGCCAACGCCAACACCAGAAGACAGTTCTGGTGGCGGGAGTATGGGCTGGCTAATTTTATTACTTGCTGCCACAAGGTTAACATTCCACAAAATCGTGGTTAATGGTAAATGAAAGTATCGCAATGGGCGTACACTGGGTTGGCATTCATGATTTCGTCAGGTTGTGTAACCGAACACAACACTGTTCCTCACCAGACAACGACCCTAAAACCTGCAGGCAATTCAGCCTCCCAGACTGAATTGTCCCCAACCCAACAAGCTAAACTCGATGCAAAGATTGCGGTTGAGCAAGGGAACTTTAAGTTATTAGCGTTTACTAACAGAGTAATTAACTTTCCTGGTATAGATATGAACCTCTATCCATTGGAGGTAATTGAACAACAGTGTGGGGTGAAGTACCTAGCTGGTAGTGGTGATACCTTAAAATTAGGTGAAAGTACCGAGGCCAGAAAAGCCCTTAAGAAGTATGCCACAACCTATAATTTAATTGTTTTGAAAGCCTGCCAATCATTTCATAAAAATAATCAGAAATAAGATTATCCGACTGCAAATTTTTGATAGACTCTCGGGCCAGCAACAGGATAAGCGCTATTCTCAGCCAAATCATTCTTCCTGTCTTTAAACATAAGGGTATGCGATGAAATTTGAAGGTCAGCACATTCTTTCAGTTAATCAGTTCGACCGTGATTCTATTCAGGCGATATTCGATGTAGCTGATAAAATGACACCCTATGCGCTTCGTCAAAAACGCACAACAGTGTTGGACGGAGCAATTTTGGGCAACTTATTTTTTGAAGCTAGCACGCGAACACGAGTTAGCTTTGGAACAGCATTTAACCTGCTCGGTGGTGAAGTACGCGAAACCACAGGCATGAGTAGTTCGGCGTTGGCCAAAGGCGAATCATTGTTCGATACCGCCAGAGTGTTAAGCGGTTATTCCGATATTATCACTATGCGTCATCCACAATCAGGTTCGGTTTCTGAATTTGCAGAAGGCAGCCGTGTTCCTGTACTCAATGGCGGTGACGGTGCTAATGAACACCCAACTCAAGCCCTTTTAGATTTATACACTATCAGTAAAGAGCAGCAGTACCATGGTGGGCAAATTGACGGTATACATATCGCTATGATTGGCGATTTAAAATATGGTCGAACCGTGCATTCTTTGTCAAAGCTTTTGAGTTTATTTAAGAATGTACGTTTTACCCTCATTTCACCTAAAGAACTGGCAATGCCAGAAGCTATTTTGCAACTCATCCGCGATGCAGGCCATACGGTTAAAATAACAGACCAGCTTGAAGGCAGTGTAGATGCCGACATTTGTTATCAAACCCGCATTCAAGAAGAGCGTTTTGAATCCCAAGCAGAAGCTGATAAATACCGCGGAAAATTCCGTTTAAACCAAACTATATACACCAAACATTTTCAATCTAAAACCGTCATTATGCATCCACTTCCTAGAGACTCGCGAGCTGATGCAAACGAGTTAGATAATGACCTTAACCTTCACCCCAATTTAGCCATTTTCAGACAAGCTGATAACGGCGTATTAGTTAGAATGGCGCTTTTTGCATTGACCCTTGGGGTAGAGAATTTAGTGTCAAAATACGATCGCGACGTTCATTGGTATAGTTCAAAGAGATTATAAATTACATGCAAAAATCAACACAATTGTTCGAACAAGCACAAAAACACATTCCCGGTGGCGTGAATTCACCAGTAAGGGCATTTAAAGCTGTTGGCGGCACACCGCCATTCATCGTCAAAGCTGATGGACCATACATTTACGATGCCGATGGCAAAAAATACATCGACTATGTGCAATCTTGGGGACCCATGGTTTTAGGCCACAATAATCCTAAGATTCGTCAAGCGGTCATCAAAGCAGCTGAAAATGGTCTGAGTTTTGGCGCACCTACTGAATCTGAAGTGACCATGGCTGAACTGGTCAATAAACTGGTACCCTCCATGGAAATGTTGCGCATGGTCAACTCTGGCACAGAAGCCACCATGAGTGCAATCCGCTTAGCCAGAGGGGTGACAGGCAAAAACAAAATTCTTAAATTCGAAGGCTGCTACCACGGACATGCCGACTCCTTGTTAGTAAAAGCAGGGTCTGGTGCGTTAACCTTAGGTGTACCAAGCTCCCCTGGTGTGCCTGCTGATGTGGCACAACATACTTTGACCATGGAATACAATAATATCGATAGCGTGAAGCAAGCGTTTGCGGAATTTGGCGATGATATTGCGTGTATCATTGTAGAACCCGTAGCCGGCAATATGAACTGTATTCCGCCCGTCGACGGATTTTTACAAGGTTTAAGAGACATTTGTGACCAGCATCAAAGTATTTTGATCTTTGATGAAGTCATGACCGGTTTTAGAGTGAGTCGTGGCGGTGCCCAAGAGCTGTATTCCATTGTTCCAGATTTGACCTGTTTAGGAAAAGTGATCGGTGGCGGCATGCCTGTGGGCGCATTTGGCGGTAGAGCAGACATTATGAAACAAATAGCGCCAACAGGCTCTATATATCAAGCAGGTACTTTGTCTGGTAATCCTATTGCAATGGCCGCGGGTTTAGCATCACTGACACAAATTCAACAGCCGGGCTTGTATGACCAACTTTCCCTAGCAACCAAAACCTTGGCAGAAGGGATAAAGTCCTTGGCCCTAGAGCATGGTATTCCCATGACGGTAAACTATGCCGGTAGTATGTTCGGAATTTTCTTTACCGACATCGATAAGGTAACCAATTATAAGCAAGCGATTAATTGCGACACCGAAATGTTTAATCGTTTCTTCCACGGCATGTTAGCTAAAGGCGTTTATTTGGCCCCAGCTTCATACGAGGCAGGATTTGTATCGGCAATGCATGATATGGACATCGTCGAAAAAACCTTACAAATTACTAAAGAAGTCTTCGCTGAATTAACAGCCTAATAGGTTTAAAGGTGATGCTGTGTTAGGTTGAATGCAGCATCCATAAAATAATAAGAAAAAGACGCAAAAATGTTGCAACAAATTTTACAACCTGTGCCCTTAGTTTTAATGATTATTATTGTAATCTTGGCTGCGGCATTGTTGCGTCTCAACACAAAATTAAAAAGTCAAAACAACCCAAACCAATCGAATCAAAACGATGCTGAAATGGAAACGCAGGTACAAAGTACTCAGCGAGCCAACGAGGCAGATCAGCGATTTTTAACCAAAGCAGATGAAGCATTACGTCTAACCCAGACTTTTCAAAAATTTGTGCCTCGACAATTTGTTGAACATTTTGCTAAACATGGTTCAGACACTTTAGAGCTTGGTCGTGCAGATGAGGATGAAGTGGCGATTTTGTTTTCCGATATTCGTGGCTTTACGGGTCTGTCGGAAAAAATGACACCGCAAGAATTGATGAAATTTCTCAACTCCTATTTCTTGCGAATGAACGATCCAATTCATCAAAATGGGGGCTTTATTGATAAGTTTATTGGTGATGCCATTATGGCTTTGTTCGACCACCCCAAAGGCACTAATCAGGATAAAGCCATTGATGCCCTTAATGCTGCGGTGGATTTGCGTTATGCATTAAACGTGTATAACCAGCACAGACACAACAGTGGCTATCCCCCTATAAATATCGGTGTCGGTATTCACTTTGGACCTGTGATTATTGGAACCGTGGGCTCTGATGATAGAATGGATACCACTGTGATCGGTGATAGTGTCAATATCGCCTATCGTTTAGAATCCTTGGCCCCTAAGTTAGGCGCGGACATCATAGTCAGTTCACAATTGCTGGATACTGCGGCTGCCAAAGAGAAGTTCAGCTATAGGTTTCTCGACTGGGTGCGAGTCAAAGGGCGCAAAAACCCAGTTGAAGTGTACGAAATTCTCAACCACCTGCCCGAAGAAAGTATTACATTAAGACTAAAAACCGCACCTTGGATTGAAAAAGGTGTAGAACACCGCAAGTCTCAACAATGGGATGAAGCATTAAATTGTTTCGAGAAAGCCCGTATGTTAAGTCCTGATGATCATTTAATTGCCCATCATATTACCCAATGCCACTCCATAAAAAGCTCCCTCGTACCTCTCCATTGGGATGGTGCCGCTGACTTGTAACACACGAGGCTAAAGCACCCGCCTACAGGCCATGGAAAAAACACACCTCCGCGGGGCTAAAGCACCCGCCTACAGGCCATGGAAAAAACACACCTCCGCAGGGCTAAAGCGCCCGCCTACAGGCCATGGACAACAAACACACCTCCGCGGGGCTAAAGCTCCCGCCTACAGGCCATGGAAAAAACACACCTCCGCAGGGCTAAAGCGCCCGCCTACAGGCCATGGAAAAAACACACCTCCGCGGGGCTAAAACATCCTTCGGTAGATGATTTCGGAGCAAAAAACAATCAATCAAACAGCATCAATTCAATGCCTGACGTTCAATGATTCTCATTCTTTCGTAGGTTTGCTATATTGCCTTGAGTAGTAGCAAGGAGAACCGCTCGTGGCTTCAAATTCCGCCCAACAACAACCTTCAGATAGTCAACTTTGTTTCACAACAATATCCCCAATTGATGTGCCTTTTTCTCTCATAAGAGGGTTCAATCGCAAATCTAATAACTTCAAAAAACTTATGACTTCGTTAAGTGAAAGGGAAGATATTGAGAGTGTAACCTGGCTGAATGATGGTCCAGAATATGTGAATCTAGATAGTGATGTGTCTTCTATGTCATTTTTCTTGTGGAAGACTCAAAGTGACAATGTTGAGGTGAAGTTTCATGTTTTCCCAAATGAATTAGCTGTAGTGGAATGCCAATTGATACTTCCGGTTCAGTCTGATGTGAAAACCATGGAGTCGCAGGTTCAACAGCACGCTGAAGCAGCCATTCAACAATCACTGCCGGCCCTAGAGGCATTGATAAAAGACATTTACAGCAAGATTAATAACCCGTTGTTAATCAAACCAAGGTCAAATTCAACACGGCTGTATTGGACAGCGCGTTCATTGAACGTTCAACGAACACAACTTGAAAATACTGAAATACGCCAGCTAATTCATCAATGGTTAGCAGAAACGGAATGCCCTCAAGACGCAGAAAAAATTTGCAACTTGATTAACTATAATAACGAAACTAACGCCAATGGTTTTGATCCAGTCAAAACAGAGTCCATGACCTGGTTAAATTATGTGGTTGTTGATAAACGGGCGAAAAATGATCCTCGAATCGAAACGATGATACTCGCTCAGTACTGCTATACCGCGCAAGAGAAGTGTAATTTGCGATTACACGAGGCCATTGCACGTGCATACATAGATGGCAATTTATTAGGTGCACAAAATCAACTGGAAGACAGTCGCATTCAATCTAAACTTCACCAAGTGTCGATAAATGAGCACAAGAAGTACCTAACGCGACAAAAAAGAAAGTATTTGGACGAAATCTTTGAATCATGGGAATTCGATTTGCTGATAAAAAACGGCGATGACATGAAAGAAATTTGTTCGAATAAAATAGAAGAAGCAAACTCTAAACAAAGTAAACTCAATAGTATCAAAACCGATAGAATTTTATTTGCCATCAGTCTGTTTACCATTTTTGAGTTATTGATATTTCTTTCCCAGCACAGCAGAGAGGTTATGTCTCGCCCGGCTTTGGATTACAACGATGAAAGCTCCTCTTGGATCCTGACGTTAATTGCGAGTTTAGATGCTGATACCATGTTTGGCATCGGCATTGGCTTAATGATTGCCCTTGCGTTCATTTATATGTCTGTTGCTAAAAGGAAGTTGTAAACATGACTAAAACACTGTTTTTATTGGTTACATTGGTTTTAAGCGGCTTTTTGCAGGCTGACAGGGTCTATGCACAAGACCCTGTAATTGAAGTGTTGACCGATGAATGGGCTCCTTACATTAATCCAGAAAGTGAGCCCTTAGGGCGAGCGGCGAAAGTGTTGGATACCATAGGGGCATACGCACAAGCCAAGATTAAGTGGCGTTATGTACCTTATCGAGATTCTGCGTTGCTATTAGAAAAGCAAAAAGTACATATTAGTTATCCATACTTTTATACCCAACAAAGGGCTGAAAAACTCTACTATTCCAAACCCATATTTTACCTTACCAGTCGGCTATATTTTAACCGTCACTTTGTGTCTTCTGAGTTTGCCAATAACAACTATCAAACCCTCAAAATAGCCAAAGTCGCAGGCTATAGCTACGGTGAAAAAATCGATAGTATCGTCACAGATGGACAGCAATATGAAACCGAAGAAGACGCACTTATCGCGCTTTTAAACAATGAAGTACAAATACTGCCGATGACCGAAGGGGTCATGAATAACTTACTGGATACACGTTATGCGGAACAAAAGCAGCTGATTATCCCGGTAGAAAATGTGAAAGATGAAGCTAGTCTTCACATTATTGCCAGCAAAACGGCCGAAGGTAAGGCACTTATTGAAAAGTTTGATCAGGCGATCACCATGCGGCTCAATGGCGAAGATGCGCAACTTCAACCTACTCAAAACCTGCAACAAAAAGTAGACTTAGCCACCTTGGTCACTTCTGAGGGCTTTCCTGCCATACTAGGAGAGTTTGCCAACCCTAACGGCAGCATTGATTACTACACCATTCCCATTGGCACTAAAGTGATTGTTTTGCAGTGGAGCTCGAAGATTTTAAACCCTTCCCACTCTGATCGTATTTACAAAAACATGATGGAAACCAGTAATGTCGTCATTTTAAATGGTCCCCATGTGGGAAAAGAATTGCGAGTTAAAAACATGCATATTCAATTAGAGCCGTGATTACTATAGGGTTAGGATGGATAGGAACGGTTTTATATTTGCTCAACCACGCCTACCTATCCTTAATAACAAACTGGTCTCCACGGGTATATTATGCTGGAAATTTGATAGCCGCCACTAGCCTAATTATAAATTCAGTCTTGGTTTCTTCCTGGCAAGCTGTTGTCATAAATGGATTTTGGGCGGTGATTAGTTTGTTATTGCTACTCAAAATTCCCTTAAAAAACACCCCGCTTACATTCCGAATGATGGCAATCGCAGTAGGCTTTATATGGGGTGCAGCCCTGTTAGGTTTGTTTTCCGAATTTGAACTCTTCATTCGTATTGTTGGTTGGACATCGGCTTTGGTATTCGGAGCAGCGTATTTATTGTTTTGTGCCCAGAAAATGTCACAAAAAACCTACCTGTATTTAAATGTGTATGCCGCATTGGCATTGACTCCACAATTATGGATAGATAAAAATTACCCAGTGCTTACCTTAGAAGTTATTTGGGCATTGATATCTATTCACGGAGCACTTCGTCAACGAGACAATACCCATTTAATCGATTAAATGTGCGGGGCTAAAGCCCCCGCCTACAGGCCATGACACAAAAACGCATCATCACGGGGCTAAAGCACCCGCCTACAGGCCTTGGACACAAAAACACACCATCACGGGGCTAAAGCACCCGCCTACAGGCATGACACAAAAACGCACCATCACGGGGCTAAAGCACCCGCCTACAGGCCATGGAAAAACAAACCTCCGCGGAGCTAAAGCACCCGCCTACAGGCCATGGACACAAAAACGCACCATCACGGGGCTAAAGCTCCCGCCTACAGGCCATGGACACAAAAACACACCATCACGGGGCTAAAGCACCCGCCTACAGGCCTTGGAAAAACAAACCTCCGAGGAGCTAAAGCTCCCGCCTAGAATTCCTATAAACTCTACGACCTATGTCTTATTGTTTGCCGCGACCGCCAATGACATCCTAGTGAAAACCCAAATAAAGGTGATGATGATGAAAGCTGCAAACCGTTTAAAACTGATTGGATTAACTGCTTATATACTCGCGATATTTGCGCTCCAGCAAGTGATCATTATTCCATTAGTTGCCTTACTTTCTATTGTCGCGATTTATAAAAGCAAATCTGAAATCATTAAATCTCATGCTAAGTACATCATCTCTGTGTTTGTGGTAGTGATTTCAGTGGTATTAGTCACTGCAAACGTGTTTAGCGGCGAACAGCAAGTGTTTGCGGCTATGGTAGCCATCAGCATTGCCTTTCTTATGTTAACTTACGGGGCACTGAGAATGGGATTTTCTAAGAAGCCATTTGCGAATCGAGTAACGACTAACCTAGAACAAAACTAGGATGAACAACCGCTGTATGGTAATTTCACCAACATCTTGAAGTCGCGTAAAAAGGATGTGGATGGGTAACATAGGTTTTGCACAAATACTGTTGTTTTTTTAATTTGGGTTCTTCCTATTAGACTTATCTTTAAATCAGATAAGACCACAGGAAAAAAACTAGCGTGGGTTTTAGCAATCGTATTTATATCTTGGTTGGCATGGATTTTTTATCTACTTTTAGCGCAAATTCAAACCATTACTAAAGATGTCGTCTTGCTGCATGACATATTTAACGTTAAAGACGTTTTAAAGTCTGTTTTACTTGTCTTTGTTGGTTTTAATAAAGTTAAGTGAGGGAGCAAAAAATGCAGCACCGGTTTCTGGTACTGTAAAATCGAGTAACCTATCATAAACGCCATTTTCATCACCAAACACCATGCTGCTTAACATCTGGGTAAACGGCTTGGGACTATTGGCTAGGGACACAAAAAACAGTCCTTTCACAACCATATCGCCATAAGGCATGCTCTGTCGTAATATTTCAAGACTGTTCCCCTGGGCATCTTTAATTCCCGAGCGTTTAACATGAGAAAACGCCGGCTTGTCTTCACTGGTGTACTCCACATTGTCTTCCTTGGTTCGGCCAATAATATCTTCTTGAGCCTTAACGGGTAGTCTTTGCCAACGCTCCATATGAGTACGGTAGCGTTGAATGTGAATATAACTGCCACCAGCAAAATCAGGATCTTTATCGCCCACCACGGCAACTTTACGTTTATGCATACCTCTAGGGTTTTCCGTTCCATCAACAAACCCAATCAAATCGCGACCATCTAAATAGCGGAAGCCTTTCACTTCTTCAAATAATTCCACGTGACCTTTAAGCAACTCACACACTTCACTACCTATAGCAAAACACACATCGGCACGGTCAGCGCGAATTTGAATAAATAAATCACAGGGGGTTGCTGGCGCATGGCGGTCATCACATTCCATATCCGGAAAAGGCGCTAGCTCCAGTGGAATTAAACCGGGATATAAATCTGTCCAATAACTACTGCCAACAGCAATAATACCAGATACCATGGCTTCATAATGTTCCTCATCATAGTGCTCAAATACATTGAGGATATGAGCCAGTTTTGCGCGTATCACTTGCGCATCATCATCGATAACGTTAAACATTAAATATTGCGCATGTAAATTAGGTTCCGCGCAAATGCCTTTTTGAGGTTCTGTCATATTTTTGTTGGTCTTTTAAATTAATTTAATTAACAATCAAAGTTGCATTAATAGCCTGCCGCTTGTCCATCTTTACGGCTTTCAGACGCACCGAAGTATACGCCAGTTTTAGTGTCTCTGAGAATAGCTTGATAACCACCAAAACTGCCCGATACATCTCTCAATATGTGTCCTTTTTGCACCAACTCCCGACGAGTCTTAGGAGAAAAGCCACTTTCTAGGCTCACATATCCGCCATCGATCATCTGACTACCAGTGGGTTGACTTGAACCACTGTGTAGTATTCTTGGAGCGTCACCCGCTTCTTGTAGGTTCATCCCAAAATCAATGAGGTTGACAATAATCTGGGCATGCATTTGAGGTTGTGTACCACCGCCCATGACTCCAAAGCTCAACCACGGTTTGCCATTTTTTGTCACAAAGGCAGGTATGATAGTGTGAAAAGGACGTTTACCTGGCTCGTAAAGGTTAAAATGGCCTTCTTGTAAGGAAAACAACTCGCCACGATCTTGTAAAATAAACCCTAAACCTGTGGGTGTCATCCCCGAGCCCATACCTCGATAGTTTGATTGGATAAGGGACACCATATTGCCATCTTTATCAGCAGTGGTTAGATAAATAGTGTCGCCTTCGTTAAGGCCGGCATCATAACGCTTTGATGCGCGTTTTGGATTTATTAGCTTTAGTCTTTGCTGGGCATATTCTTTAGATATCAGCCAGTCAGTGGGTATCTGATTAAATGCTGGATCAGCGTAGTATTTGGCCCGATCTTCAAATGCCAGTTTTTTCGCTTCCACAAATGTATGTACGTACTCAGCGGAACCAAAACCCATGCCTTCAATATCAAATTGTTCAAGGATATTTAAAATTTGTAACGCCGCAATCCCTTGGGAATTAGGTGGTAACTCCCACACATCATACCCACGGTAATTACTCGACACCGGCTCTACCCAATCAGAAGTATGACTGGCTAAGTCTTCATAACTGAGGAATCCGCCTTGCTCTTTGATGTAGGCAGCAATAGTGCGGGCAATATCCCCTTTATAAAAAGCATCACGACCACCCGTCGCTATTTTTTCCAGTGTAACGGCTAAGTTCTGATTGACAAAAATTTCACCTTTTTTCGGCGTTGAACCATTCGGCATATAAGTGTCTGCGAAGCCTTCATACTTGCTCAGAATCGGTACGCTACGGTTCATATACCATGCAATCAACTCACTGACAGGGAACCCTTTTTTGGCATATTCAATAGTGGGCGATAAAATCTCTGTCATGGGTAAAGAGCCAAACTTACCGTGCAGCTCAAACCATCCGTCCACAGCGCCTGGCACAGAAACAGGCAGTGGCCCGTGGGAGGGTATTTTTTCCATATTATTTTGTTTGAAGTATTCCAAGGTAAGGGACTTTGGAGAACGACCTGAAGCATTTAGCCCATAAAGCTGCTTCGTTTTCGCATCCCAAACAATCGCAAACAAATCGCCACCAATACCGTTACCTGTAGGCTCAACTAAACCCAACATAGCATTCGCCGCAATGGCTGCATCGATAGCATTACCGCCTTGCTTTAGAATATCTAACCCCACTTGGGTAGCCAACGGCTGGCTAGTGGCAACCATACCATTACTTGCAATCACCTCAGAGCGTGAAGCGAACGTTTCCCCAGTGATACGATCGTAAGCCATACTGAATTGACTAAAGACAATTAACGACGCAAAGATACACGACAAATATCTCATTAAAGCACCTATAAAACGATTGAATGCCATAAAGGATACGCTTTGCGCGCAATGGTTTAAAGAAAATATAGAAGCAAGTAGGATAAAACCAGTTTCTTTACCTTAGCGCTTATTCAAAAACCTCTTCAAAATTGACTATCCCAACAGAATTGTTCTGTTCTATTGTGACTTGTTTTACTTGAACAAACCTGACCTCATCATCTTTTTCGGGAGAGTCGGTAAGATTACAAGTTAACCCCAGGGTGTAACTGCCGAAAGGAACAAAACCTATTTCAAATGCATAAATGGTTTGCGAGGAATCAAAATAAACCGCTGAACTTGCAATAGGCGAGATATCCTCTGAGCCGCCATTATCAGCCAATGAATCCGTGTCTAAATTAGTCTCTGGATAGAGGTAGATAGCCGCTGGAGCCCCATGTATATCTGCTAACGGCTCACACAGATGATTAATCAAAACCGTTTCAGAAACCTTCCCCTGAATATGTCCAGCTTGTTGATTATTGACTATTCTTGTCCCCTCTGGTTGCAAAATATAACCAGCTTGTCCTTCTGGCATTGTCAAACTGTTGCGCAAATCAAACTCCACGGTGAACTCAACCTGGGTATTTTCATCAACACTAAAGCCGTCTAGCTCAATTTCATTAAAAGGCACAGTGATTGGCGTTTTTGTGTAATCTAATTTATCTACCGCGTAAGAACCATCAACCATACCAAGAATAACCTGTGAGTAGTCACCCTCCTCAATCGGAATCTCTTTAAGCAATGACAAAAACTCACTGCCCTGATAATCAAGGAGATTAATACCAACAGCATTGGGCACAATATTGCCTGTATCATCCAAGCACAGATCATTCGCAGTAATACCAAATTCAACATCACTAACGTCCAACACGAGTTCTTCTGATTCACCTGTGAGGGTAATAGTCGAAAAGCACAAGGTAACCTCGGACAGCCCACCTACTGGGGCATCACTCACGGCAACAGAAAAAGTCGGTTTAACCCTATCAACGGGCACAGACAGAATAGGCAAACCATCTTCACTGCCACCACAAGCAGATAACGCCACCAGTAAACATAATAAAGACGCCTGAAATGGCTTTAAATTCATAACTTCTCCTTAGAAAAATACAGCGGTACTTTAAATGCCTATAGGTTTCTGACAACACCCTTAGCATTAGTTCAAAGGGAGGCTATGAACAAGAATGTTAGAAATTATTTAATTCCAGTTTGTTCAATAGGTTATAAGGATTCAGTAGATGACTAGGATGGAAAAAAGCAAATAAAAAACCCCGCTAGTGAGCGGGGTTTTGTCTATTATTAAAACAGTAGGACTTTATTTTTGTTCTTGTTGTTATTCTTATTTTTTTATTGCCCTATGTGTTTTTTAAACTAAAGGTATTATGAACGTCCACCTGTGAAGTCTGGATATGCTTCCAAACCACACTCGCCGATATCCACACCTTCAAACTCTTCTTCTTCGCTTACGCGGATTCCGATGATAGCTTTCAGAATTAACCAAGCTACCAAGCTAGTTACGAATACCCATACGAAGATAGTGATAGCACCGATGATTTGACCAGAGAAAGAAGAACCATCATTTGTAATAGGTACAAGTAGAAGTCCTAAGAGACCTACCACACCGTGAACAGAGATAGCACCTACTGGATCATCAATTTTCATTTTATCTAAAGCAATGATACTTCCAACAACCAAAAGACCACCGATAGCACCGAATAAAGTCGCTTGTAGTGGAGTCGGTGTTGACGGCTCTGCAGTAATCGCAACCAAACCAGCTAAAGCACCGTTCAAGGCCATAGTTAGGTCAGCTTTACCGAATAAGACGCGTGCTAGAATTAGGGCAGCAACAAGACCACCAGCAGCAGCAGCGTTAGTATTCATAAATACTACAGCAACAGCATTAGCGCTTTCTACAGTAGCCGTTGCTAGAACAGAACCACCGTTGAAACCAAACCAACCCATCCATAAGATGAATGTACCTAAAGTGGCTAAAGGTAGATTAGCACCAGGAATTGCGTTGATTTTGCCATCCGCAGTGTATTTACCTTTACGAGCACCAAGTATCAACACACCAGCTAACGCTGCAGCAGCACCAGCCATATGCACAATACCAGACCCTGCGAAGTCAGAGAAACCTAGGTCGCCAAGTGTATACATACCGAATACAGACGCGCCACCCCAAGTCCAAGAACCTTCCATAGGATAGATGAAACCCGTTAAGATAACTGCAAATGCAAGGAACGACCACAATTTCATACGCTCAGCTACCGCACCTGAAACGATTGACATTGCAGTGGCAACAAAAACCACTTGGAAGAAGAAGTCAGCTGAAGGAGCATAAGTAGCAGGTTCAGCTTCACCTGTAGCGCCGTCGCCAACGATTCCATCTAGGAATAACGTAAAGTCGTCACCACCGTACATGATAGAGTAACCGCAGATCATATACATAATACAAGCTACAGAGTATAAGGTAATATTCTTAGTTAATATTTCAGTGGTGTTTTTAGCACGCACTAAACCGGCTTCTAGCATGGTAAAACCAGCCGCCATCCACATGACTAATGCGCCACATATCAAAAAGTAAAAGGTATCTAGTGCATACCCAAGTTCAAATGTAATTTCCATGATTTTCTCCTGCCCTGCTGCTTAAATGGCTTCGCCGTCAGTTTCACCCGTGCGGATACGTACTGCATGCTCTAAGTCATATACAAATACTTTTCCGTCTCCAATCTTGCCTGTTTTAGCTGCGCTAACAATAGCTTCAACTAAACGTTCAACATGATCGTCTTGTACCGCAATTTCCAATTTCACTTTTGGTAAAAAGTCTACTTGGTATTCTGCTCCACGGTACAATTCGGTATGACCCTTTTGACGCCCAAAGCCTTTCACTTCAGTGACAGTCAAGCCATCAATGCCAATTTCTGAAATGGCTTCGCGAACATCATCAAGCTTGAAAGGCTTAACTATCGCAGTTACTAATTTCATTGTGTTACTCCCGATATTTTAATTTTGTTTTTATTGAAACGCTCCATTCCTAAAACAAGTCTTATGCCACTAATGTTTACATATAAAAATCAACAACTTAGATTAGAAAAAAGGTATTTGATTTACAATTAAAGCACCAATAGCAAGCAAAAGGCAAATTTTGCACTAAATTGGTGCGCAACTTTACTGAAATTGGAAAACGTTGCTGATAGGGAACTAAACAAGATGCTATCAGTCTACTGTCGAATGAAATTAACATTAACCATGCTGGATAGCGCACACCTTGGATTTTGAACGCCAACAATACATTCCCCCAGAAACAACGAACCATTCTTTACGAAAAATATTGCTTGTCTCTGTGCTTATCCATGCTTTGGTTGGCTGGTTGATCTTATCTCAACAGCGCATAAATATTCCGGCAAA
Organism: Aliiglaciecola sp. 3_MG-2023; assembly: GCF_030548205.1. GTDB lineage: Bacteria > Pseudomonadota > Gammaproteobacteria > Enterobacterales > Alteromonadaceae > Aliiglaciecola. The sequence goes on from NZ_JAUORV010000002.1 coordinate 82,185, forward strand.
AGTCGATGAACCCACATCCGCTATCAAAGCGAAATTGGTATTTTTCCCGCCTCCAAAAGCGGTAGAAAAAACCATTGAAGCTGAATCAAATGAACATATACCAGAATTGCCCCCAGAACAGACTGAACAGAACCAACCAAGGGAGCAAACGATTGAAGATTCTGTAAGTGTTGAAGAAGTGATTGTTGCAGAGGTGCCTGTTGAAGATGTGCCAGCAGAGAACCAAGCCTCCCTTGAAAAAGCACCTTTAGAACAAGAGGTGCAAGTTAACCAAGAACCTGAAATTGTTGACTCGGTGACCCCTCAATTACCACTAATCGAAAATGATACAAGACGTGAAGACTTGCCGTCTATTGATTTTCCAGATGACTCTGAAAGTGACGCTCCCGTAGGCACTTCACGTAATTTAGCCCAAAAACACTTATTAGATCACTCGGCGCAAGCTAATCAACGTATGGCTGAACAAGAAGCACAGCGCTACCGTCAACAACGAGAATCACCAGATTTAAACCTGCCTAAATTTGATCCCTATAAAACCGAAGATGAAAAGTTAATCGAAGAAAACCGTATCAGAGTAGATTGTAGTTCGACGGTAAATAAAACCCTACTAACGGTCTTGCGCTTCACTACCGGAGGTACGATGGATTGTAGTAAACCCCAAGATTTCGAGCCGTTCATCGACAAGCATGTTAAAAAGCCCACAAAGCCTAAAGACAAACGTTAATTAGCGTTCTTTTAGTTAATAATTTTTTCTGCGCTAGTTGCCAAAAAGCCGCTCCCAAAAACTCTTACGCTCTTGAATTTTTGGGTTTTTGGTATCACATTTATCCGCTCGTTTTGGTAACACTTCTAGAATGGCTGGCAAACTCATACTGGTTTGACACCCCGCTTGGGTCGATCTGCCCGTTTGGGGGTTAAAGTGAGCAATCCCCAATCCTTTAGGAAAACGCCGTACCAATGATTTTGGCGCTTGTAGTGCTTGAAAATCTAAAAACAATCTTAATGCACCACTTGCCCCCGTTAGCCCGGTACTTTTATTGTCATCCGTGCCTATCCAGCTGGTGACTAGAATATTTTTATCATAACCGCTAAACCAGCTATCACGATAGTCATCGGTTGTACCGGTTTTGCCGGCCATATTAATACTTGGGAAACGTCGACGAACTTGTTTAGCCGTGCCTTCTAAGGTCACTTTGTGAAGTGCGTAATTCATCAAATAAGCCACTTTTTCATCAACAATTGGCTTGGCTGGCGCGTCAAAGGAATACATCAATTGGTTGTCTGACGACATAATGGCATTAACAGTGTGCAGGGGAATTTGTACACCATTGTTAGCTATCGTTTGATATAGCTGATTGACCTGAATTGGAGATAAATCCAAAGCTCCTAACGTCAATGCGGGATATTGGGTAATGGGCTCTGTCACCCCAAGGCGTTTGAGGGTTTGGGTAATGCTATCTAACCCTAACTCCATACCTAAACTCACCGTCGGAACATTGAGGGATTGGGTTAATGCCGTATACAAAGGAACCTGACCGCGAAACTTTTTATCGGCATTCTGTGGCTCCCAGGTTTCCCCCCCTTCACTGGGTAATTGTATGGGGTCATCGAACAAAGGTGTTGCTAAATTATATTCTTCAGGGCGCTCTAAGGCAGTCAGGTAAATTGCTGGTTTAATTAACGACCCTATAGATCGTTTAGCATCCAATGCTCGGTTAAAGCCACTAAAGCGCGTCTTGCGATCTCCCACCATAGCGCGAATTTCACCGCTATCGATGTCAGTGACGACCATTGCTGCTTGCAAATTTTCCAACTTACGCTGTTTTTCAATACTGGTTAAGCCACCTGACACGGCCGATTCAGCCTTTCGCTGTGCGTTTGAATCAAGAGTGGTGAACAACTTTACCCCTGAATCACGAATATTTGGGTTATCTAAGATAGTATGTAATTCACGCCCCACCTTATCCATAAAGGCCGGGTGCTTGCCTTTAACTAGCGTTGCACCTGTGGCGACCTGAATGGGCTTGTCTAACAGTTTTTCAAAGGTGGTTTTATTGATTTTACCTCCCTCAAATAACAGCCTAAGTACCAGGTTACGACGCTCTAAAACACGTTCAGGATGACGCCTTGGATTATAATAAGAAGGTCCTTTGATCATGCCAACTAAGGTCGTCATTTCTTCAAGGTTAAGCTCGTTTAATGGACGGTCGAAATAAAAGTAACTGGCTAAGCCAAAACCATGCACACCGGTATTACCATTTTGCCCAAGAAACACCTCATTTAAATACGCTTCCATTATCTGATCTTTGCTATATCGCGCATCGATTAATATGGACATAAAGGCTTCTTTAATTTTTCGCGTTATCGACTTTTCATTGGTCAAATACATATTCTTAACCAATTGCTGCGTTAAGGTACTTCCTCCTTGAACAGCACGTCCGGCAGAGATATTTGCTATTAATGCTCTTAAAATTGAAAGAGGTGCTATTCCATGATGCTCATAAAAGTCCTTATCCTCAACCAGAACTAGTGCTTCTACTAGTTCTTTGGGAACCTGCCCTAACGACACCAACATGCGATCTTCTTTACCGTCACTAAGCAATCGTGTTACTAGCCATGGCTCTAGACGAAAGCTACTAATTTGCTTGCCACTATTGAGATTCACAATGCTTGCTACACGGCCTGATTTAACCGTTAAAGACAAGGCGGTTTCGCCCTGAAAACCATCTGGAAAATGAAATGCTCTACGATAAACTTCAAAGTGATTATTACGGTATTGGTACTCCCCTGTACGACTAGCATTGGCCACCCGCCGATAGCCCAACAGTGTTAGCTCTTCTATAATTTCCTTACTGGTGATTTCTTCTTTTAAACTTAAAACCAAAGGACGGGCATAAATCTGCGCAGGAACTTGCCATTTATTACCAGAAAACTGATGAGCAATCACCGCATCCAAGTAAACCATGTAAGCACTCATCGCAACGATACATACCAGAAGCATCTTCCAGAAATATTTGCGGAACCAAGGTAAGGGATTCAATTTTTGGGCTATTGACATGATTAATTAAGGGGATCTTTGTTGGAGTTGTTTCAGACAAGCAGTTTATCAGTGCCTGCGGGCTGGCTCAAATTAGTATTTATAAAATGTACAGAAGTAAGTATTTTGCCATCACTATTTACCGTCATTCCTTTGGTAAATAGTGATCTTCTGAACTTAATCTTAATTTAGCGAATAATGACGTTTCTAAAAACGGAATCAGAATTGGGGTTTTCAACGTCATTATCCATTCCAAAAACGATATAAGGGTAAAACCCAGTGAAATACTCTCCGATTGGAATGACGAATGTTTGGTATTCTCCATCACCGGTATATTGAAAATCATGATTTCCCCATACTTGAGTACCGAACAGGCGGAAGGTTAAGCTTTCATTTGTAAATGCATTATTGGTGAAGCCAATACCGTGAATTTCTCCCTCTGCCGTTGATTTGAATTCAAATTCTAAAACTGTACCTGAAGTGATATCGGTGTTGAGCTCAATTTTTTGCCACAAATTGCCTTCGAGTTGCAAAGTATAACCAGCATCTAAAATAGTTATCGTACTAGCACCTTCTGGGTTCTGATTCGGGTCTAAGTCTAAAATATCAAGTTCATTGAAATTTAAACCTTCATTGGAAGGGGGCTCTTCATCAGAAGATTCAAAAATAGAAATTCGACTGAAGTAGCTGTTGGAAACAGGCTCTGAAATATCGTTATCCATTGCAAATACGAGATAAGGATATGTGCCTTGCGCATAATATTGCCCTATAGGAATTGTAAAGGACTGATACTCTCCGTTGCCTGAATAGTTAAAGCCACCTAACCCCCATTCCTGGGTACCATATAATTTAAATGTTTCATCTCTATCAGCCAAATCAGTCGTATAAAAGCCAATTCCATGGATTTCTCCTTGAGATGTAGATTTGAAATCGAAGGTTATCATTGTATTTTCTGTAATATCCTGATTTAAATCAATTTTACGCCATAAGTTACCTTGCAGATGCAGGGTCTCTCCATCGTCAATAACCTCACTTACACTTGAACCTGATGGGTTTTGTGCGGGATCAAATTCCGAGAATGTAAACTGGCTTAAATCAAGGGTTTCTGTGGGCGCAACTGTATCGTCATTAATGTTGTATACCGTTACATTTGAATAGGTGCCATTGGCGGTAGAACCTTCAACATCATTATCCATTGCAAAATAGAGAAACTCGACATTACCGGTATAAAACTGCCCAACAGGAATTGAGATACGCTGAACTTCACCAAACTCAGTATAACGAGCACTTTCCAGCCCCCAAGACTGAGAACCTGCTAATGAGAAAGTTCTAGCTTCTTCCATTTTATTATCATCATCTAAACCAATACCGTGAATTTCCCCTAATGACGTACTAATAAAATCAAACTCAATAACCGTATCTGCTTGAATTGCATAATTAAAGTCCACTTTAACCCAACGATTGCCTTGTAAGGTAATACTCGCTCCACTGTCCCCAATAGTCACTGTCCCTTCGAAATCTTGTCCTGTACTAAATGACGAATAAGGTAATTCATTGAAGTTAAGAAATTCACCCGACGGGTTTTGAGTCACCTCAATCTCAAAGTTTTGTGTATCTGTACCATAAGCATTGCTGGCGCTAATTTGCACTAAACTAGTTCCGGTCTGAGTTTCAATGGGTATCCATTCAACTAGCCCATCTTCTGATACTGTCATGCCTTCTGGACCAAAATCGAGGTTGAAAGTTAAGCTACCAGAACCATCAGCATCTACCCGACTATCTGTATCATATTCATAAGCTAAACCAGCAGTTGCCGTTGTATTAGGGGTAGAAATAATTGTAGGTGGAGATACATTGGTTAAGCAGGCTGCGGAACTAACCAAGGCATCCATTTGCGTCAAACTGCAATCAGAAAACTGATCACTGCCATTAATACTTGGACTCATTAAAAAGCTACCATTAGTCGCAGCACAAGCTGATCCCGATTGGTTATCATGGGGTGCACCGAAATTATGCCCAATCTCGTGGGCAGTCACTAAGGCAGTACTGGAACCAAAACGTTGCGTTACGCCAACAGAATAACTATTGCAAACCGCTCCAACGTAGGCAATACCTATAGTACTACCGTCTAAATCTTTACCGGTAAATAGGTGGCTTATGCCTGGATTATTATAATTAATGGCAACATAAGTACGGTAAGCTACAATTAAATCTTCAGCATCGCTCATGGTTAAGGTGCCGTTGTCTTCTAAAACACGAATGTCATCCACCGTAACCTGCACGCCAACTTGTTCCGAAAATATGCCATCTACGACATTCATTTCTACCAACATTTCTGTAGCAGCATCTTGAGGATCACCAGTTTCGAATTCAGAATCGGCAACTAAAGAAATTAATATCTCTTTGCTAGCCATTTCACTTGTCATTTGTGCTAGTTCGTCAATGTAACCCGAATAGCTAAAAGCTGACTGAATGGCACTATTTTCTAATGCACAGGTGGCACTGTGACTAACGTCTTTAGCGTTATAAATTAATAAATCACTCGTAACTTCTTTACTACTTTCAATATTGTTTAATTGCGCGTTTAGCTGACTTTTATAATTCACAAAATACAGATCTTGACCATCATAAAATGCACCCGTTAATTTCTCTCCTACTAAACTAAATCTAGCCCAAGAGTTTGTTACATTTTCCAATGTCCCCTTGTACAAACTTATGCTGGAATGTAATTTCAGCTTTAAGGGTGCAGATAGAAGTGACTTGTTTTCGACTAAATTGAATGTTCGCACTATCCCATTTGTGCTTATTTCCAATCTGTTTTCCAAATTATCATTATCTATTTTTGAAATAGTAAACTGTGCCTCGCTTAGATGGGCAATGCTGACTTCATGGTTGGGTTTGGCATCTACACCAGAAACGGAAAGTGTAACTAACGTAAAAATAAGGGTTAAAATGGGAAGCTGGAAAAAGCGCTGGATGTGCATGTTTACTACCTTAAAGTGTTCAACACAGTCCCGCTTTAACTGGAACTGTTTAACAATTACTCTATTGTATCGGTTAAGCGATGCGCATCTCCAGCATTATATGTGAACACAATGTTAAACGAATGAATTTACAGGTAAATTAATTTCCAGACCCAAACACCGCAATATACTTAAGCTACATATATTTCTTAACTCGCGTGGTAGCTTGCGCTGTTGCTGGGTTATCTGGCCAAAAGTGCTTTGGATATCTGCCTTTCATTTCTTTTTGAACTTGAGCGTAGCTCCCCTGCCAAAACCCCGCGAGATCCTGAGTTTTCTGCAATGGCCTACCAGCAGGCGATAGAAGGGTTAATGTGATTGGAACTTTACCATTGGCGACACTTGGAGAACCGTCGTAGCCATACATGTGCTGCATTTTCACTTGCATTTCAACTTGACCATCGGCTGAATACACGAGTTTGCAGTCTTGCCCTGTTGCGTCTTTTATTTTAAGGGGATAATGCTTGTGTAATTGTTGTTGCTGTTGCCAACTTAATCGACTCTTCAATATGGTTATCCAATCCAGTTGGTATAACTTACTGGCGTTGACTATGCCATCGAGAAAGGGTAGCAACCAATCTTCAATTTCAGCTAATAAAACCGCCTCGGAGAAATCAGGCCACAGGTCATCTTCAACCTTATTTGCTAAATTTAGCCGATGGATCAATGTCCAAATAGCCTCTTTCCAGTTTAAAAACCCTAACCCTTGTTGTTTGATTTGCGCAACTAAGATTTGAACGCATTGTGATCCGTCTACAGCTTCTATCTGTTTTTCCCGAATAGTAATAGCGCCAAGTATTTGTTTTTCTCGCGCCACAACTTTGTTTAAGGAACTCGACCAGGTGTATTCATTGCGTTGTTCAAAATGTCCTTTGAATAATTCAAAAACCAAAGGCTCTTCAATGGGTTCGGCTAATTGAATTAGCGCATCAGCATGTTCGCCTATGGTTAATTTGCTCACGACAATCCATTTGCTCAAGCTAGCAGTAGATTGCGTAGCAGAATTGAAATATTTTGCCCCTGTTCCGTTTACCAATTGATAAGAACCATTGTCTCTTAATCGACCTATTCGGTCGGGATAAGCTGCGCTCAACAATTGGCTCAGTTTACCTTTTTCCAGATTCACAGTTTGGCTATCACAATGACACCCGAGGCGTTTTGCCCAACGTTTAGCTTGCGTCCAAATTGGGTGTGAAGGTTGCCCAAGAAGAAAGAGTAAATGTTGCCGCAACTGAGTTTCTTTTCGTAATTCATTGATGGGCCTGAATTCTAATAAAGCGACTAGCAAAGATGCCATGGCTTTTTGAAAACGATCTCCTTGCTGACTTCTCAGTAAAATCGCTGCTAACCTTGGATGACAACCAAAACTGTTCAGTGAGCGCCCAAGGGAGGTCAGTTTTTCATTAGAATCGATAGCACCTAATAACAATAGTACTGACTTAGCATAGTCAAGTTGTGATGAACTTGGATAATCTAGCAGAGGTAGTTCAGATAGCTCGCTTCCCCATACTTTTGCATCTAAATACAAGCCACTAATGTCTGTCTCTGTTATTTCTGGGGCACGCTGAGCAATTAGCCGTTGGTGAGTATCCTTTGACCATAGTCGATAACAATTTCCAGCCGATAAACGACCCGCTCGACCAGCGCGCTGCGTTGCAGATGCTTTGGAAATATGTTTCATGCTCAGTTGTTCGATTCGTCGCTGCCAATTGAAATTGGCGACATTTTCTAAACCTGAGTCGATAACCACAGTAATACCATCAATGGTTAAACTGGTTTCAGCAATATTGGTAGCAAGCACAATTTTACGTTTGCCCTGCTGAGCGGGTTGAATTGCCACTCGCTGCTTTTGTTTGTCCAATTGTCCAAACAAAGTGTGGATTTCTATTTCGGATGGGGTCGAGTTTACAAAATAATTTCCACAAAGCTGCTGTGTTGCCAGTATTTGTTTTGCCCCAGGTAAAAATACAAGAATATCGCCTTCGTGATTGTCTACGGCCTCTTTAATTACCTGAAAAACATCTTGTTCAAGTTGTCTGTTACTTCTTGGACGATAATGGCTAGTAACAGGAAAGCTGCGACCATGACTTTCCATCTGTTTGGCATTGGGCAATAATTTAGCCACCGCTCCGGCATCTAAAGTCGCTGACATGACCAATAATCGCAGGTCATCGCGAAGTGCTTGTTTTACTTCCAAACATAAGGCTAAGGCAAAATCAGAATGTATATTGCGCTCATGAAACTCATCAAAAATAATCAAGCCAACATTGGCTAACTCAGGATCGTTTTGCAACATGCGAGTAAGCAAGCCTTCGGTGACAATCTCCAACCTGGTGTGAGCACTTACTTTGGCTTCACCTCTTATGCGATATCCGATAGTATTCCCTACCGACTCACCTAGTCGCTCGGATAAATAATTAGCAATCGAAGTCACTGCAATTTGTCTCGGTTGCAGCATGATGATTTTCTGATCGATAAATTTGGGATGTTGCAGCAGTTTTAATGGCAAGTAGGTAGACTTACCAGCGCCAGGGGGAGCAACTAATACAACATCTTGATGAACTAAATCTTTTTCTAATGCTGGCCAGCAACTTTCTACAGGTAACACGCACTCAAACCAAAAAATTCCTCTATAATCATTTCATTCTATCGTTGCTGGAGTTTCAATGCGCTACTTTTTAGGATTTGATTTAGAATCCAAATCAAAAATTGCCATAGATGATTGGCGAAACAAAGCCTTACCTAAGTTTGAACGCGCCGTTCCAGCTAAAAATTTTCACATCACCAGTGTGTTTTTGGGGCAAGTTAAAGAGCAACAACTCGATCAACTTTGTTGTGCCATACAAAGCAGTGAATTTCACAATTTTAATTTGCAAATTGATACGCTAGGTTATTGGTCAAAACCTAAGATCTTATGGCTTGGCAGTACACAAATTCCAACTCAGATGTTGCGAATAACTAAACGTTTAACAGAATATGCCCAGCAAGCCGGTTTAAATCTGCCCATTAGAGAATATATTCCCCATATTACGCTAGTGAGAAATGCTAAAAGTAATCCTCCAGCTCCCCTGATTAGCCCGGACTTCCAACTGCAGGTGAAGCATTTACATTTGTTTGAGTCGGTGAGTGGAAAAAATGGAGTGCAATATCCTATTCGACAGACTTGGCCGCTGCATCCTTCCATTCGCCCTCGATAAACTTTTATGTAATTCCAATAAGTGCTTTACCTCAGGCCTATTCCGGCAGCACAATAAGGGGATTAGTAGTAAGTCCGATTTAACAAGAGTAATTTATTCATGCAACAAACCTTCAGGCTGGTAATCGATTGTCCCGATCAAGTAGGATTAGTCGCTGCTGTGAGTCAGTTTTTAGCTGATCATCAAGCCACTATTGTAGAAGCAAGCCACCATACAGACGCCAAATTAGGGCGCTTTTTTATGCGTCATGAAATAAAGACTGACACGCTGAAATTGACTTTAGAGAGTTTCAAACAGGCCTTTGAACCCATCGCTAAACAATTTTCAATGAAGTGGAAAGTATCCGATTCCTTGCAAAAACAAAAAGTGGCTTTGCTTGCCAGCCATGAATCTCATTGCCTCATTGATATTCTGCATCGCTGGCACAGTGGTGAGCTTGATTGTGAAATACCTTGCATCATTGCGAATCACCCGCAAATGAAACAATTTGCAGATTGGTATCGAGTACCTTTCCATTGGGTAGATTTCAAAAATCAAGACAAAGCAGTGGCCTTTGCCCAAGTTGAAGCTTTACTAGAAGAGTATCAAGCAGATCTCACAGTACTTGCGCGATTTATGCAAATTGTGCCTGACAACTTATGTCAAAAATTAGCAGGCAAAGCTATCAATATCCACCATAGCTTTTTGCCGTCCTTTGCCGGAGCTAAACCTTATCAACAAGCCTATGACCGCGGTGTTAAACTGATTGGCGCGACTTGTCATTATGTGACAAAAGACTTAGATGAAGGGCCAATTATTGAGCAAGAAGTGATACGCATCAGTCACAGTGACTCGGCTGAAGATATGGTTCGTAAAGGCAAGAATTGTGAAAAAGCCGCGTTAGCCAATGGCGTTCGTTACCACTTGCAAGATCGCGTGATTATTCACAAAAATAAAACCGTTGTATTTGCATAAATTAAGGGCTTAATGATGTCTATTTATTTGGTCCGCCACGGTGAGACAGACGGCAACCGAAATAGGATTGTACAGACGCCAGAGACTCCGTTATCCGCTCATGGTCAGCAACAAGCAAAAGATTTGGCCGATGCTTATCAACACCACGCTATTTCTAGAATATTGTGTAGCGATCATACTCGCACCCAGCAGACAGCAAAGCCGGTTCAGCAACTATTGGGCTGCGAATTAGTTTTATCGGAACTGCTACAGGAACGTAATTTGGGAGCGCTCAGAGGAACCCCTTGGAAGCAAATTGACTTTGATTTTTTAGCCGCCGATTATCAACCCGAAAATGGCGAAAGTCAGCACCAATTTGGACAACGTGTTGAGCTAGCGTGGCAACACATTATTGAACAGGCGAACGCGGTAGAAGACAGCTTAATGGTAATGACTCATGGTTTGGTCTTACGATATATTTTAGAACACATTTTGAAAATTGATCGGCTGAGTTTAGAGCGCGCTGGATTTGAAAATACCTGTGTAACCCAGATAGCTAAAAACGATTTCAGTAAAATTCAGTTACTTTGTGACATTAAACATTTACGTCAAACAGTCGTAAAGGGGGCTGCGGTTTAGCACTGCGAACTTAGCGTTAGAAAAATGCGGCGTAATTAACATTTAGCTTATTATCGATTAATCCGTTGTCAAACAAAGTGCCAAATTCATCGTTAGCATCCCAATGGTGACTACTCAATGCGATATCCACCTGATGGTCATCTCGGATGCCTTTGAAACGACTGCTAATCTTATAAATTTTACTTTTCGGTAAGGCGAGCTCTAATCCCTGAGAAGTACTAAATTCAGGCGCAGATTGCAGGATGACACCCGCACTTAGACTAATTTTACGATTGACACTATAGCGTGGTAAAAAAGAGTAACGCTTAAGACTGATTTTTTGGCTATTGATGCCCCACTGCAGCTTACCGTTCGCATAGCTCATACCGCCTTCAAATGACAAACGTTGGTTAACCGGTTGACTAAATGTTAATTCATATTCCCGATGACGACAGCCATCAAATTTAATACGAGATTTATTAAATTCAATTTTGGTAGTCTCTGGTACTAGGTTGTTTAGCCAATTCACCCCTTTAGCAATAAAAAACTCATCTGCTTGGCAGCTACTGCCAACTAAGGTCATAAACAAACACAAATACTTGAACATGATGGCTAACTCAAAGGGTTTATTTAACTTGATTAAATAGTACTCAAAAAACAGCAGCTGTAACGTACATCAACCGACATTAGGTATTCGAAACAATACGTGAACAACAGACGATTCAAACACACAACAATACTTTTCAATCACTTAGTTAAAAAGACCAAACTCAGCACTTCGGCTTAAAACTAGAAAAAGATATGTGAAATTTACTTTGTAAGGGTTTGTAGACGATATGTAAAAGTAGATTTGGCCTTAGCGCTTGTAGTTTTGACACTAAAGATTAGTATTATCCACAATGCTCATTTCAGAGCATACAATAAATAATAATAATGACGGAACTATCTCTCAAATAATTGGTAAAAATTAAATGAAAAAATTTGCTCTGACACTAACAAGTGCAATGCTAATTGCAACATTAGGTGGGTGCTCTCAAAGCACAACCCCCACTAAAACAGAAGATAAAACATCCATGACTGAACAAGTCGCACAAGAAACAAATCCATTACTTGCTGAATATTCAGGCCCTTATGGCGGTGTTCCAGCTTTTGATAAAATGGACTTAGCCCTACTAGTTCCAGCGTTAGAAAAAGGAATGGAAATCAATTTAGCCGAAGTAGACGCGATTATTAACAATCCTGAAGCGCCTACATTCGAAAATACTATTGTTCCGTTAGAAAAGTCTGGTGCAGAGTTAGGTCGCGTATTCACCTACTGGGGTATTTGGAGTTCCAATAAGAATAGCCCTGAGTTCCGTGAGATTCAAAAGGAAATGGTTCCTAAGATCTCCGCGTTTAGTTCAAAGATAAACCAAAATGAAAAGCTTTTTGCACGGGTAAAAGCAGTGTATGAAGGCGAAGAATATAAACAGCTCAATTCTGAACAGCAACGTGTGACTTGGTTGACATACAACGGTTTTGCACGCAATGGCGCGACCTTGGAAGGGGAAGCGAAAAAGCGTTATGCAGAAATAAACCAAGAAGTAGCAAGTTTACAAACCAAATTTGCAAATAATGTGTTGGCTGATGAAGAAAACTATGTGCTCTACATCGACGCTGATCAACTTTCTGGTTTACCTGAGTCCTTTGTGACTGGTGCAGCATCAGCCGCAGCCCAGCGAGGCCATGAAGGTAAATATGCGATTACCAACACCCGTTCATCAATGGACCCGTTCTTAACCTACTCTGAAGAACGTGAACTACGTAAAAAAGTTTGGGAAACCTATTATAGCCGCGGCAACAACGGTGACGAATATGACAACAATGAATTGATCAAACAAATTTTAAAATTGCGTCATGAGCGTGTTCAACTGTTAGGTTACGAAAACTATTCACAGTGGAGACTAGAAGATCGCATGGCGAAAAATCCTGAAAACGCCATGGACTTAATGCAGAAAGTTTGGCCTGCGGCTATTGCTCGTGTGGATGAAGAAGTAAAAGACATGCAAGCCGTTGCGGATGCAGAGAATGCGAATATCACCATAGAGCCATGGGATTATCGTTTTTATGCTGAAAAAGTACGTAAACAAAAATACGACCTAGACTCAGACCAAGTAAAACAATATTTGCAGTTAGACAAACTTCGCGAAGCAATGTTTTATGTTGCAGGTCGTCTCTTCAACTTCAAATTTACACCTATCGAAGAAGGCAAAGTACCTGTTTTTCACCCAGATGTTAAAGTATGGGAAGTGACAGATCTTACGTCTGGTGAACATATAGGTTTATGGTATTTAGACCCATTTGCTCGCACTGGTAAACGTTCTGGCGCTTGGGCAACCACGTATCGCAGTTACACCACTTTTGATGGTAAGAAAACGGTACTTTCTTCGAATAACTCAAACTTCGTGAAAGGTCCTGAAGGCGAGCCAACATTGATTTCTTGGGATGATGCGGAAACTTACTTCCATGAATTTGGCCATGCATTGCACTTCTTATCGGCCAAGGTAGTCTACCCAACGTCACATTCAGGTGTGCGTGATTACACTGAATTCCAATCTCAATTGTTAGAGCGTTGGTTAATCACTGATGAAGTAATTAATAATTATCTAGTGCATTACAAAACCGGTGAACCTATCCCACAAGAGTTAGTAGCTAAAATCAAAAAAGCATCTACTTTCAATGAAGGTTTCAAAACCACTGAGTACATGGCATCTGCAATAATGGACTTGTTGTATCACACAACAGATCCTGCTGCGATTGATCCTCAGAAGTTTGAACAAGAACAACTTGTGAAATTAGGCATGCCGGAAGAAATGGTAATGCGTCACCGTAGTACTCAATTTGGGCACATCTTTAGTAGTGAAGGTTATGCGTCTAGTTATTACGGGTACATGTGGGCTGAAGTTTTAACCTCAGATGCTGCTGAAGCCTTTGCTGAAGCACCTGGTGGATTCTACGACAAAGAACTAAGTGAAAAGCTAGTTAAGCATTTATTCGCCATTCGAAACGCAATGGACCCTGCTGAAGCTTATCGTTTGTTTAGAGGTAGAGATGCAAATGTAGAAGCCCTGATGCGCGATCGCGGATTCCCAGTGAAATAAGCCTGATTCAATACAGGTTTTAATCTTAAAAATAGCACTTTTAAAGTGCTATTTTTTTGTCTTCACATCAGCGCAGGAAATCGACTCAAGAGCGGTTAGACATATGTTTTTTAGACGTCTTTAAAATACCAATCCACAGAGCCACCTCCAACAAAAAGCCTAATGCAATGAATGCGATTGCGCCAATGACACTGCCAACGTAATAGCAGACAAAGGCGAGGCAAAATAACGCTGATATTAATAAATACTTAGTTGTTTTCGACATATCAATCTCATAGGTTTGTTAAGGGCATTTAAATGAAACTTCATTCTCAGCACAAGGAAAGCAACTGCGAACTTCTTTGCCTGTATAGGCATTGCAAACCTTACCGGTTTCAACATCTACCAAATAAGACTCATTCTCAGTTTGATAGTAGTAATGAACAAAAAGGTCTCCTTGATCTTCAAACTCATGTTGGGAATTGGGCTCACCTTTGGCGACCAATAAATCTTCCTGACTTGCCAATTGAAGTCCATCGTTTGCTATCCCACTTTTGAAGATAAAAATTGATCCACAGACTAAGAATATGAATACGGACTTCTTCATTTAGCGCTTAACTCCCCATTATTTTTAAAGCAATATACGGAGAAACAATAAAAACCAATGTCATGACTTTATAAAGACTCAGAAAGTTAATATACAAAGGTGGCAATGTGCTTTTTTCAACTTTGAATACCTTACTATGAATTGAAGCTATTGCATCAGGCATAAGTGTTACAATTAATGTAGCAAGTAATAAATAGGCGAGATTAATTATTGACGCCCAACCAAATAGCTCAGTTATTTGTATAATAGTCATAATGGATTACCCTTAGTACCAATACTTTAATCAGTCTTAGTCTAACTAGTATAAGAGTATAGCGGTCCAAACTCATTTTTTATTACAACTCAAAAGATATCAAACTGAATTCACAGCCTTGCTAGCTCCCAAGTGATATTAATTTTACAAGCAATATAAAACAAACTTAGGTGATGCAAAGTCATCACAGCTAAATCAACTTCGGTCAAAACAGACTCGGAATTCAATCACTTTCATAAATATCTAATTTTTTTTAAACCAACAACTGATTTCAAAAATGATTAGGGTATATTTGTCCCATATTGAATACACTCACAGGATTATGCTTTGAAACGTCATATTGGTTTTGCTTTAAATATTCTTGCAATAGCTTTGTTTTTCCCAGGGATATTGTTACCTATGTTTTCATTGGATATGGATTTAGCCGCTTCCCTAGGAGGCTCTTCTTTAGGATCCAATATAGTTGATAAAGAGCTTTCTATAATGGCGACTATCGACGAATTGTGGCAAGACCAGAGAATATTGGTTGCGACCCTTATTTTACTTTTTTCAGTGGGGATACCGCTTATCAAAACAACGATGGTTTGCTTTGCTTATTTTCAAACCGGAACCAAGCTAGAACGCATATTTTTAAGTGTGGTTTCTAGTATTGGTAAATGGTCCATGGCCGATGTATTTGTGGTTGCGGTTTTTCTAGCAATCTTGTCCACAAACCACGCAGAAACAACAGACTCCCACAATTTTGCTGTATTTGGTTTTAAAATGTCCTTAGAAATTAGCACCCAAACCCTATCTAATGTTGGCCAAGGGTTTTACTATTTTACGGGTTACTGTGTATTGTCATTACTAGGCACGCACTTTGCCATCAAAGGAATGAAACAAGGAAATTTTAAGGGGTAAATTAACCGAAAAATCACTTTTACCTTTAAATACACACAAAATTGTATAAAAATACAGCAGTGCGTATTGAAAAGCTGTCGCATAACAACACAGGTTCAGACAATTGCTATTTTTATAATGGTTATGAGTCGCAGTAGATAACCCGTAAATTTCCCCATTACTATAGAAAGGAGTCGTTATGGCTATTGGTATTATGGAATTTATTGGCGGTATATTTAAACCAGCAGCAGATCTAATTGATAATGTGCATACTTCAGACGAAGAGCGCTTAATGTTGAGAAAACAATTAGATGAAATTAGTTCAGGTGTGCAACTTAAAATGATCGAGTTGGAGCACAAAGTACTAGAATATGAAACGAAATTACTTCAAGCACAGCAAGCAGTGATTATTGCTGAAGCGCAAGGTAAAAGCTGGATACAGAGAAACTGGCGACCGGTATTAATGATGGTCATCATTTTTATAGTGGCGAATAACTATATTCTTTTTCCCTATCTCAGTTTATTCACCGACAAAGTGGCAATGTTAGAACTGCCAGAGGAACTGTTTACGCTGTTAACCGTAGGTGTAGGCGGTTATGTTGTCGGTAGAAGTGGCGAAAAAATAGCCCAATCTATGCGCAAACAACCAAGTGTAGAGAATGAAGGAAAATAAACCAGAGCAAATATTCCCATAGTGACCATGAAGTCACTATGGGGAAAACATTACCATCTGCATGTTAAGTTTTCGATATTACCACCGAGTCCATCTGAGGCTGAAGTTTAAACTTCACCGTTTGTAATGCTAGGCACAGCGAAATCAGCCCCATACCAAACCAACCAATCAACTTAAAATCTTCTCCCACAATGATAACCGCTAAAAAAGTAGCAACCAAGGGCTCGATTAGCGTTATTAACGTGGCGCGACTAGCATCAACAAGTTTCAAGCCAAATCCAAACAATAAATACCCTAGAAACATCGGAAAAAAGGCCATGTACAAAGCAACCGAGGTATTTGTAACGGTAGAAAATAAATTAGCACCGGTAAACCATAAAGACGGTAGTAACAACAATGCAGCCAAGCCAAATAACCCTGCCATCGAAGATTGTGAATCAATACCTTTTTCAATCAAATGTTTAGCTGCCCAAGAATAGCCAGCATAGGTTAGCCCTGCCAATAAACCCAAAATAATCCCCACATATTGTAAGGTTTGGTGAGTTGATGTGACTAAACCGTCAGTTTTGCCAATCACTAACAGGACAATTCCAATAACGCCGATAACAAAACTCACAATCCACTGAACAGAAATATTCTTTTTACTAATAACCCGTTCATACAATGCAGCAAAAAAAGGTGCACTAGCAATAGAAATGACAGTACCAATAGCAACACCAGAAAATCGCATCGAGGTATAAAAGGCTAACGGGTAGATCGCGACACACGCGCCTCCGAACAACACGAAATGGGGATACGCGAGCATTAATCTAAAATCAGCGCGTAACTTGGAACGGGCAGAAAACACCAAAAGCACGCCGCCGATACCCATCGAAAAAGCCCCTATCGCCAATGAGCTAATATCTGGCGCATAGCTTGCTGCTACCCCAGTGGTTCCCCAAAGAAAGCTAGCAATAACTATTGCAAAAATACTTTTAAAAACGTGGAATTGCTGAGACATAACAAAATGTGAGAATGTGTATTTAATGGTAGTAAAACTATACGCCTTTAAAATTCAAAAAATTTGACAAATAAGACACTTTCTTTGACGAAGCAGACTAAATTTAATGTTTAAATTTTGTTGGAGGAAGACCAAAATAGCTTGAAAACTTTCGGCTAAAGCTCGAAAGATCACTAAATCCGACCCTTTCACCAACTAGTTGCAAAGGATAATCCGTATGGCGCAGTAATGCCTGAGCTTTTTCCATCCTTAAGGTGGTGACATATTTCATTACAGTAGTACCAGTCTGCTGCTTAAACAATTTTTTAAGTTGTGTTTCACTCAAACATGCAATTTTAGCCAAGTGTTTAATTTGTAGTTTGTTGGCAATATTCTGTTCTATGTAGGCAATAGTAGCGCCAATTCGTCTATCCACTTTTGGTAGTAAAGCTTGTTCACTCAATATAAGAAAGAAAGTTTCGTACATCGCTTGCTCAAGAGACGGGCTTAGCTGGTATTCAAGTTGATTCTCGACAAATCCTAAATAACTGATAAGACTTGAATTAATTGTAAAAACAACCTGTTCTGACAGTTCCAGGTTTTTTGGCAGAACTTGCATATCAGCGACTACAAACCTAGCTTCAGTATTTGCCGTAAAAAGATGAGATTCATTGGCTTTCACAACGACACACTCACCTGGCGCTACCTTGCCGTTAAAGTTACCTACTTTAATGTTGATAACGCCTCTGAGAGGCAAAACCAATTGATTGAATGTGTGGCTATGATTAGTTGGCTTAGTACTGTACGACCGTATAGACAGATGGTTTGGCATAGAAACCTTATCAATTTCAGTTTACTTCAAGCTCTAGCCATTGAACTATTGTAATCTACTAGGCCAGAATGACAGTGTCGAAAGCAATATTACGCAAATTCATTAGCCTCTGTCATCCTAAAACAGTCGCAATTCAGCTAGCAAAGTGGAATGTTAGCTTATTTGACGTTTACGACATAATACGCGGTTAATTCACCTCCCCTTCCTGTTAATAGCAGTTGCTATAATTCCGATAAATTTGTTGCTAAATCAATTTAAATTTAGTGCGCTCAGTTTAAGCTTGTATTTACGACTTACCTTGAGCTCAACGCCAGAGACTAATCTGGCCATATATTCGCCATTTGAATTAGGGGTTAGATGTGTAATCTGGTTCAAATTTATAATGCTTGACCGATTGATCCTTGGAAAACACCTTTTATCCAATTCGGCTTCAAATTGGCGAAGTGTTTTACGCACTATGTGTGTCTCATCAAGAGTATGGATACACATATAGTCACCAGCGGCTTCAATCCACAAAATGTTTTCTAGCTTGATCCGTAACCATTGAGTGCCGCTTTTAATTGAAATAGTTTGTTGCAAATCCGTTAGTGTAGCTTGCTTCGAATGTTCTAGGCATTGCATAAAACCATCCAACGACTTACCGGTTTTACTACACAACAATTGATTAAGTTTAGTTTGCGCAAGCAACGCTTGATTCTCTAACAATGCATTTCCTAGCCTATCTAAACAAGCCTTAAGACGGCAATTGGAGATGGGTTTTAATAAATAATCAAACACTTTGTATTCAAACGCTTGCATCGCAAACTCGCTAGATGCTGCGACAAAAACAATTTTAGGTAGTGGTACTATTGCTCCATTGAGCTTATCTAGCAGTTCAATACCACTTGCGCCAAGCATTTCGATATCAACAAACACGACATCAGGCTGGTAATCAAGAATATAGCTATAGCCACACTTTTGATTATCACAATGGGCTAATACGTTAATGTTTTCGAATGCCGTTAAACGAGGCGTCAAGCATCTATCTATAACGGCTTTATCTTCAACAACTATTGCTGAAATGGTATCCATCAAATTTCCCCATAAAATTTGCATGTGGGTACTATTGTGATGCCTCACTGGTGACCTGCAAATTCAAGATGTAACAAGGTGTTGATGGGATTTAGCAAATAAAAAGGATAGAGCAGTGCTGAGCCTCGCGTAAACCGCTAACGCCAACTTATAAGTTGAAAAATAATTTTGGATTCAGGATATGCGAAAAGCTGCCACCCAAGTGCGCAGCAGCAGATAATATTAGTCAGCTAATTTACGTTTAATCCGAGCCATCAAACCCAATAATCCGATAGCAAAAAAGCCCAGCGTTGCAGGCTCCGGAACTTGTGATACGGTGATGCGTGCCACTTCAAAACCAGATGCTGTAAAATCGGCAGCAGCTTGGTCTAGAGTATAACCTGTGGCAGTAGTTCCACCGATGATAGCTAATCCTCCGGGTAAGACTTCAAGCCCGTTGTGAAAGGTGACCACCCCATTTTCGTTTTGACGTGCTTCGGCCTCAGCTCCTTGCAAGAAAGGCGCACCAAATCCTCGGTTTAATTCAGTACCAGAATCGTAGACTGATGAACCTAGCACTAAGATGTCCAATCCTACAAAGTTACCATCGTCATTGAATAGTGAATATGCCATTGGGTTGTCATTGCCAATGAACGCATCGTTTGTAGGAATAAGCATGGATAAGAAGCTGAAATAACCACTGCTCATCGCTTCTATTTCTAACAATCCGCTAGTTGCCGTTTCACCCGGCTCAAAAACGGGCGCCGCACCAGTGGGAGCGGCTAACACACTTTGAACTCCCATTGGGTTACTCATTGCAAAATCCGCTTCAATCCCCGCAGTCATGCCATTTTCCGCTAAACTTTGTAATGACGAAGACGCCACAGAGCCTGCGTCAAAAGCATCGTACATACCGTCATGAAAGCCTAACCAGACTGGCGTCATAGCTAAACCTCCATCGTCAAATAAACTGCTAACCTGCACCTGAATAGTTGTAGCATTGGCTGAGAGGCTTAGGCATGCCCCCAAAGCAGTAGTGATAATTCCTTTGTTTAATGTTTTCATAATTATGATCTTCCAATATTCTAAGTAAACACGCTTTTGAAACAATATTTAAAGCGTTCCCGTGGCTTACATCCCTTTCGTTTGTCTTATTAATGTTAGAGATAGAAACATTGGCATTAATAAATTCACTACTAATCGCCAAGCAATGAGGGATAACTACTAGCAATTGTCAGATTACGAATGATTTATCACAAAAGTATCACGGGCGAATCACGAAAGATTAAAGAAATACTGAACCGCTGGAGCTTATTGACAGACCTATAAAGTATGAAAAGAAATAGTGAAACAGTTTTAACTGAGTGGTTAGTCATAAACGCTCAAATGGGCGATGAAAAAGCACTCGAACAGTTGCTTCGTGTCTGGTATCCCAAATTAATTGGTTATGCGTCAAGACTTCTGGAAGACGAACACTTAGCAAATGATGCAATCCAAAACGCGTTGCTTGATATGTGCAGGAATATTAAAAAAATTAAAGATCCTGCGGCTTTTCCTAAATGGATTTTTAAAATACTACAAAACAAGTGCGCTGATTCCATCAAACATTTACAAAAAGAGCGTCACAAAGCCCGTGCACTTGAAGCAAGTCAATACCTTGAAATCGAGAAAGTTGAGTTGCTAGACAACACACCAGAAGTTGATCTTTCTAATCTAGATAACAACGCATACCAGTTAGTGTACTTACACTATTTTGAAGAGTTTACGCTAACCGAGATTAGCCATATTGTCGGACTCCCGGTAGGTACATTGAAATCGAGGCTGCATGGGATTCGACAAAAACTTAAACTAAGCAATAAAGGACATTAAAATGAGTGATATTAATCAAAAAATTTTAGCGGCCATGCAACAACAAAGCAATGCTGAAAAGGTATCTGAACAAGAAGCAAATACATTGCAACTTATTGGTCGAAGCTTTAAAGGGACATTCAAATTTACGGCCATCGCGATTATTTCCCTGCAAGTTATATTCATAGGATTGGCAATTTATTTCGGGTTCAATCTATTCAATGAACAAAATATTGGAATTAAATTACACTGGCTGCTTGGAACACTTGTGGCTTTTATCATCTTCGCAGCTATGCGCTTATGGTTGTTCATGGAATTAAATCGATTGTCTGTACTCAGAGAAGTTAAACGAGTTGAGCTACAGCTAGCTTTGTTATCCAACCAATTGATTAATAATAATAAATTTGACGGTTGAACTTTTTCTGACATTAAACGTTTATATATTGAGAGATTGATATAGTGAAGCGATATACTCAATCGATAAAACTAATTATACAAAATTTTCTAAACGACTATACTGATTAGCAGATTCTTAGATAACAAGGAGAAATTATGAAAATTGACATTGGTATTAATGAAACAGATCGTAATCAAATCGCTGAAGGTTTGAAAAAGTTACTGGCAGATAGCTATACCTTGTATCTCCAAACCCATAATTTTCACTGGAATGTGACGGGTCCTCAATTCAGAGAGTTACATTTGATGTTTGAAGAACATTATACTGAGTTAGCGGTTGCTGTTGATGATATAGCAGAACGGATCCGGACTTTGGGTATGGTTGCACCAGGGACCTATAAAGAGTTTGCAAAACTGAGCGCAATTAAAGAAGTCGATGGCGTCCCCGCGTCAGAAGAAATGGTTAAAATTCTATTGCAGGGTCATGAGCAAGTGGTTAAAACTTGTAGAGAGGCCCTTAAAGTAGCTCAAGATGCAGATGACGAATCTTCTGCAGCATTGGTATCAGATAGAATGCGTGTACATGAAAAGACCGCATGGATGCTTAGAGCAACTCTAAGATAGTAGTTGGCAACCTACTTGATTGTAAACTTGTAGGCTAACTGTGCATCATTATCATACTTACCGTCTTGTCGACTTAATATTTATTTTGAAGTGGACAAAGACGGTATTTTGTTTCTGACGTATGCAAAATGTTGGGATTCTGACTGCCTAGTAGGCCAGACAATCTGGTTAACTCAGGCCGCATTTTGAATCAGTTATTCCATCAAGCAAGTAACAGTCAAATTAGCCCGTAGGTTCTACTTTGTGTTTAAACTGCATCTCATCTGTGTATGTTTGCACCTGATTCTTACCTTTGGCTTTGGCTTCATAAAGTGCTGCGTCAGCTAAGCTGGCGAGCTCAAGAAAGTCATTGCACTGCTCTAAGTTTGCCGCCAAACCAAGACTAAAAGTAACCTCGCCCACTTTTAAACCCGCTTGTGAGATGTGCTCTTGAATATTTTGGAAAAGACGTTTGGCTAATTGATTGCCTTCTTTTTCACTGCTATTTGGTAAAACGAATAGAAACTCTTCACCACCAATTCGCCCTACATAGTCGGAAGCCCGTAATGCCTCTTTGCAAATTGAAGCAACGAACTTCAGCACTTTATCTCCTTCAGCGTGTCCGTAATTGTCATTTACTAATTTGAAATTATCCACGTCGAGCATCAGTACACATAAGTTCTGTTTGTAACGTTTACTAATAGCAAAGGCCTGCTCCCCGGATTCCAAGATACTCCTGCGATTGCGTAATCCAGTCAGATTATCCAATATGGCTAGGCGTTTATTTTTGCGATAAAGGGTAAATATTATGCAAAGGAAAAGCATCACTAGAACGGTAAAAATCATTAGCCCAAACACGATCCAATTTTGTCTTTCTTGTAATTGGCGTTGTTGCTCCAACTGGGTTTGCAACAAACTGTTCTTTTCATCTAGAAACTCATTTTCTAATTGTTGCTGTGCTAAATTGAACTCGCTGTTTAATCTAGCAGATTGACTAGTGATGTCTAATCTAGCCTTAGCCAAAAGAGCCCGTTCAGACTTAGACATATACTCAAATGCCTTCTTATAATTGCCCATTTCACTTAGGATCACGCCATACTGATTAAAGGCATCCCACTGTCCCGCTAAGTCATCAGTCTGGGCGGCTAAGTCAGCGGCTTTTTGCCCATAAACAAGAGCTCGTTCAAGGAATCCATTTCCTTGGAGCAGCGAACTGTAATGAACATAGGAATTAGCAATAGCAACAGGATTGTTCAACTCTTCTCGTAATGTCACTGACTCAGCAATCCAGGTCAGCGCTTCTTCATCATTACCATCTTTACTATGAAAATAGGATTTAAGTAGATAGGCGTAGGCCAAAGAAGAAATATCTTCCATTTTGGCAAATATCTGTATGCCATTATCTAATAAAAAAAACGCGCGCTTTCGGTCTCCTACAATATTAATCATTTGAGCTTCCGCCATTAACGACACGGCTCGAAATATAGTAGTTTGCTCCGTAAACATTTGTTTAGATAACTGATAGAAGACTTCCGCTTGTTCGTAATTTTTCAATTCGTAGTTAACGTCACCACTATAATATAAAGACAGCCCCGACAGCACTTTCCAATCATTTTCATTGGCAATACTGTTTACTTCAGACAGTGCCTCCGTCGCCTTGGTATAGCGTTGCAAGTAGGCATCATTGATACCGTTGTACATAGATAAAACCGCTGATAAGTAAGCAATTTGAGATTCAGCTAGGTGTTCTTTACTGCCGTTAAGCGCATCAAGTATTGCTTGAGCTTGCTTAAAAGATGACTCTGCTTTGACGTATTGGCTTAATGAATAAAACCTATAACCTTCAAATACATGCCACTTCAATGCATTAGTATCATAGGATTGGTTTATCTCTAATGTTGCTAACTCATCAAGTATTTCAGTGAGCAGTTCTACCCGATCAAACTGCAGGTATAAAGAAGCCAAAGACAAACTAAAATGAACTCTTTGTTCTACAGAGTTTGCATTGGCAATTTTCGTTTCAAGTGAACTGTGCATGGATGAAAACGGAGTTTGAGTATCTGCATACTCAAAGAAAAAATCGGTTTCAGCTCTTAGGGTAAAACTACAGAACACAATCAATACTGCAAGTAGTGATGGAATGTTAATGAAGCGCAACCTCATAAAGATAACTGCCCTTTATATGCGTAAAAACGGTATAGGTAAATAGTTGATTATTCGAGCAAAATAATCAACACATAAATTCTATATTTAATTAATAAGCGCATTATTTGTTTGCTTTGGAATTTTTTTGACCGTTATGCTAGTTGAATTTCCTGACAGAATTTAAACAACAGTCGTGTTTAGGGCAAATAGAATAAAGAAAAACACAGCATACATAATGTCTGATGAGGGAATAATGATTGCGGGTTCGCTACTTGACGGTGTTTGAGTAATATATCCCTGATAAGAGTTTGAAGAATATACAATGACTAACTACAAGCTAAATCATAACTAGTTGGGCATCTAGCGCTACAGTCTGTTGTATTTATTCACCCATGTTTACTTTTTGAATTTCACCAGCACTGCCAGAATAGGTCTGGCCTAACGAGGTAAAACTTGCCACATCATTAATGAAATATGCAAAATGAGGCAGATCCCCAGAAGCGAAAGTAGCATCATTAAATTTCTTACCATAAATGCAAATATTAGAACTACCTATTGCACTCCAACCGGCAACTTGCGGACTACTATTACTGATTGCATTCATGGGTTCTGCGTCTTCTAACAAACTTTCCCACAAATTAATACAGAGACTAGTACCCGATCCACTGCCTGTTGGCCATTCAGAAGCACTATCAATTTCAACTGTAGAACCGTGGACAACAATGGGACTTGTTTTTCTAATCAAATACGTACTGCGAACCAAATCAACTGCTGATTTAAACGCTGCAGTTTCCCCTTTCATTGCAGCTAGATTGGCATCATCGGACAAATTCACGTAACGCGGCAATGCAGTAACTGCTAATATTCCCAATATCACGATGACAATGATTAGCTCAATTAAGGTGAAGCCACGCTGATTCAACAATGTACAATCCCTTCTGTGAATTTTTTACTATAAGACGTTTCTTACGTCCTTTCTAAGATAAGATAAATAGATATGTAAAACAAGTAATTAGGATGTTTTTCGGTTAGATGAAGTTATAACGAAAACACTTATCAGCACACCCAAAAGCGAGTGTGACTTCACATTTTAGAATCGAAACAGTTTACATTAATCCATGCAGCCCAATATTTACATTTGTATATCTACTTGCACCTATTGGCTGAAGCTGAATCATAAATTCCACCATTTAAACGAATCGAATTGCTCAACTGACCAGACTCCCGAAAGGTTCTCCACTGGCGGTTCAAAGCTGGAAGGATGTGCTCTAAGTCTTTATTAATCACAAAAACCAATGACGTATCATGAACAGAACTAGGGGATTTATAAAAAGTCTGACCACAAAACTGCGTTTGATTTATAACAGAATTAGCATTGTATTCATTCATCACTGCATAATCGCAACGCCCTTTTAATAACATATTGACGATGGTTATTTGTGCGCTTGAATCAACCCGTATTAACTTTCCGTCTGTAAAAGATTGGGTTAAAGAAGGATAAACATAACCTCTTCTCGCGCAAATCAGTTTTTGGGAAATTGTAGACAATGAAAAAGGTTGGTTAAATTGCGTTAGAGAATATAAAAAACTTTTATGAAGTAGCAATTCATTACTGAACAAAACCTCTTCAGGTTCGTTTAACCAAGCTGGACTTGAAAGAAAAATATCTGCTTTTCCCGCTAAAACCAAATGCTCATTTCGAGATCGATTAGAATCTAAAAATACTACCTTGAACTTTTCATCTTCTGGAAAACTTGCAAAAAAATCAGGAACGATCCCTTGGTAACGATGACGCTTTTCATCAAAATACAAATAAGGTGGAGCCCCAGGATCATTTATCGCAAAAACAAGTTTAATTGGCTGCTCTACTCGTTTTACCTCTTGATTCGCGTAGCTACTACTGGAAAATACTAAGCAACCAACAAATATGACTTTTATGAGATAGTCTAACACTACCAAAACTCCTAACTGCGAAATTTAAAACTTTAATACCAAGTCTTTTATTAAGGCCGTAAGCCAATTCGAACTAATCAATTATAAACGATTTTGGTAGGGACAGTTTAGGATTTTGACTATCAGGAAGGCTTAAGACGCGGAATTGAACTTCCTAAAACATCCTAGTTTATTTATCTGACTGATGAGTTTGAATATCTATTTTATCCTTTATAAATTAATAGATAACTTAATTCCAAAAGGTTAGTTCCCGTCGATTTCAGACAAATCTTGGTATGGCGGTGGCACCCCATATTTCTCATAATATTGATTAATTTTTCCAGTCTTTCGGTATCGCAGCATCACTCGCGCTATATCATCGTAAAAAATAATCGCTTTTGATTTTAATGGTATGCTGATGTAGTGATGATTATAAAAACTATCTTCAAAGGTCACTTTGTCGAATCGTCCTTCAAATAATTCACTATTGTGTGAGGATGATGTAACCACAATATCTATTCTAGCCATATCTAACATTCCCACTAACTGTTCGGTTTTACCCACTAGTGTTAGGGTATTGCTGTCTATTTTTGCAAAATTTGGCGAGTAAAAGACACCACGAATAGCGCCGATGGATAACTTTTCAAGTTGCTCATAAGAGGTAACATCTTCCGTAATTCGTTTAGATTTATAGAAATATAAGGTTCTTTTTTCAACAGCATACTTGATGGGTTTCAAAAACGTTTGACGCTTTTTAGTCATCGAGTGACGAACTAACAGATCAACATTTCCGCGCTTAGCTTCTTTAGTCGATCTTATCCAAGGCGCGTATACCCAGTCGACATCATGTCCTAATTCACTGAGAACATCTTCTACAAGTTCAGGAAGAATACCGATACATTTTTTACCATTAAAATACAAATCAGGTGGATAGTCCCGACAATGGGAAACCAGAGTGTCGGCGAGAACATATGACGGCAAAAAGACCAAAGATAGAGTAACCCATACACAAACAGCTATTTTCATAGAAGCATTTTTCAGATAAACACATAATGAGTATAGCCATATTTAAACCTGAGTTTAAATCTATTTTAGATTTCCCCTCAGGTTTCAATATTGTTGTGCAATTTGTAGATTGGAATGAATTAAGACTGTTTAGTAGTAACCTGCTAGCAGGATTTAGTCATTGTCTAACAAACGCGAATTGACTTTACGCAGGCACAAAAAAGCCGCTCGAAAGAGCGGCTTTTAATCTATAACTTTCTACAACTTAAATAGCAGTTGCTTTAGTTACTACGTCAACCAAGGTCCAGTTTTTAGACTTTGACAAAGGACGACATTCAGTAATAGTTACTACGTCACCTTCGTTACATTGGTTAGTTTCGTCATGGGCGTGAAGTTTAGTAGAACGCTTTTGGAACTTCCCATAAATAGGATGTTTTACGAAACGTTCAACAACAACTGTAATGGTTTTATCCATTTTGTTGCTTACCACACGACCGCGAACTGTACGAATTTGTTGTTCAGTCATTAGCTATCAGCCTTTTCAGTCAGAATGGTTTTAACACGCGCAATGTTACGACGCACTTTACGTAGCTGGTCAGTCTTTTCCAACTGTCCAGTGCTGTGCTGCATACGTAGGTTAAATTGTTCGCGAAGAAGGTTTAACAACTCTGCGTTCAATTCTTCTACGTTTTTGGCTTTCAGTTCAGCTTTCATTACATCACCGTCCGAGTTACAAAGGTTGTCTTAAATGGCAATTTAGCCGCTGCCAATTCAAACGCTTCGCGAGCCAATGATTCTGGAACACCTTCCATCTCATATAACACACGGCCTGGTTGAATTTGGCATACCCAGTACTCAACGTTACCTTTACCTTTACCTTGACGCACTTCTAGAGGCTTCTCAGTAATTGGCTTGTCAGGGAAAACTCGAATCCAAATTTTACCTTGACGTTTAACGTGACGAGTCATAGCACGACGGGCTGCTTCAATTTGACGTGCAGTCATACGACCACGGCCAATTGATTTCAATCCGTAAGTACCAAAGCTAACTTTGCCGCCCGCAACTGCCATGCCGCGGTTGCGACCTTTATGCATTTTGCGGAATTTCATACGTTTAGGTTGTAACATAATTATTAGCCCTCACGCTTAGCAGAACGGCCTTTCTTCTTAGGTGCTTGAGCAGGTTGCTCTTGCGTAAGAGGCAATCCGCCTAGTACTTCACCTTTGAAGATCCAAACTTTTACGCCAATGATGCCGTAAGTAGTCAAAGCTTCTGAAGTTGCATAATCGATGTCAGCACGGAAAGTGTGTAGTGGTACACGACCTTCACGATACCATTCTGAACGTGCAATCTCTGCTCCGCCCAAACGACCGCTTACTTCAACCTTGATACCTTTAGCGCCAAGACGCATTGCATTCTGTACAGCACGCTTCATAGCACGACGGAACATTACACGACGTTCTAATTGGCTAGAAATACTGTCAGCAACAAGCTGGCCATCTAGTTCAGGTTTACGCACTTCAGCAATATTGATCTGAGCTGGCACACCGGCTAGCTTAGAAACAAACTTGCGAAGTTTCTCTACATCTTCACCTTTCTTACCGATTACAACACCAGGGCGAGCTGTGTGAATAGTCACACGAATACTTTTTGCTGGGCGTTCGATAACGATTTTCGATAGAGACGCGTTTTTCAATTCTTTAGTCAGGTATTTACGTACCTGGTGATCATTAAACAGGTTGTCTGCATATTCCGCTGTGTTAGCGTACCAAGTAGACGTCCATGGTTTGCTGATACCCAGGCGTATACCTGTAGGATGTACCTTCTGTCCCATTTCTAATCTCCTAGTCCGCTACTACAACAGTGATATGACTGCTGCGTTTAAAGATACGATCAGCTCGGCCTTTGGCTCGTGGCTTGATACGCTTCATAGTTGGGCCTTCATCAACGAAGATTTTTGCGACAGTCAACTCATCGATGTCTGCGCCTTCATTGTGTTCAGCGTTCGCAATCGCAGACTCTAGTACTTTTTTGACTAGAGCAGCACTTTTCTTCGGACTATAAGTCAGAACTTCAAGCGCCTTTTCAACGTGTAAACCGCGAATTTGATCTGCAACCAAGCGTGCTTTCTGAGCCGAAGAACGGGCAAAACGATGTTTAGCTAAAGCTTCCATAATTTTTCCTCTTATCTCTTCGCTTTCTTATCCGCGACATGGCCGCGGTAAGTACGCGTTGGAGCAAATTCGCCCAACTTATGGCCAACCATTTCGTCAGAGACGAAAACAGGTACGTGCTGGCGACCGTTATGGACCGCAATGGTCAACCCAATCATATCTGGGATGATCATGGAGCGACGAGACCAAGTCTTAATTGGTTTCTTTTCGCCCTTTTCCACTGCAGCCTCTACCTTCTTCAGCAAGTGCAGGTCAATAAATGGACCTTTCTTGAGAGAACGTGGCATGGTGAATCCTCGCTGTTACTTGTTACGACGACGTACGATAAGTTTATCGGTACGCTTGTTACTACGGGTTTTCTTACCCTTAGTTGGTACACCCCAAGGTGAAACTGGATGACGGCCACCAGAGGTACGACCTTCACCACCACCATGTGGGTGATCTACTGGGTTCATGGCTACACCACGAACTGTTGGACGCACACCGCGCCAACGTGTTGCACCAGCTTTACCTAGTGAACGTAGCATATGTTCAGCGTTACCCACTTCACCAATGGTGGCGCGGCAATCAGCTAAAACACGGCGTACTTCACCAGAACGTAGACGAAGTGTTACATAACCTTCGGCACGCGCTAATATTTGTGCATATTGACCTGCAGAACGAGCAATTTGAGCACCTTTACCAGGCTTCATCTCAATAGCGTGTACAGTTGTACCTACTGGGATGTTACGCATTGGCATGGCGTTACCCGCTTTGATTGGCGCATCAGAACCAGACTGCAAAGCTTGTCCAGCTTGAGCACCTTTCGGAGCAAGAATATAACGACGCTCACCATCAGCATAAAGCACAAGTGCAATATTAGCTGAACGGTTAGGATCGTATTCCAAACGTTCAATTTTGGCTGGAATGCCGTCTTTGTTACGTTTGAAGTCAATTATACGATAATGCTGTTTGTGACCACCACCAATGTGACGCACAGTAATGCGACCATTGTTGTTACGACCACCAGACTTGCTGTTTTTCTCAAGTAGTGGTGCGTAAGGTGCGCCTTTATGTAGGTCAGGATTTGTAACCTGAACTACGTGACGACGACCTGCAGAAGTCGGCTTAGCTTTTAATAATGGCATATCAAATCCCCTTCTTAAGCTTCGCCACCGACGAAGTCGATGTCTTGACCTTCTTTAAGCACAACATATGCTTTTTTCCAGTCGTTACGCTTACCAAAAGACTGACCGTGACGCTTGGTTTTACCCTTCACGTTTAAGGTACGAACACTGCTAACTTCAACTTCAAACAGTTTTTCAACTGCCGCTTTGATTTCAGCTTTGTTTGCGTCTTTTACGACTTTGAAAACAACAGCGTTGTTGCCTTCAGCAGCCATGGTTGATTTTTCAGAAACATGCGGTGCTAAAAGCACCTTAAGTAAACGCTCTTCAGAGATCATGCTAACGACTCCTCTAGCTGTTTAACTGCATCGGCAGTGATTAACACTTTTTCGAATGCAATTAAGCTTACTGGGTCAATGCCTTGAACATCACGTACGTCAACTTTATATAAGTTACGAGCAGCTAAGAACAAGTTCTCTTCTACTTCAGACGTTACGATTAACACGTCGTTAAGCTCAAGTTCGTCAAGCTTAGCAATCAATGCTTTTGTTTTAGGTGCATCAACACCAAATTTTTCTACCACAATCAAACGATCTTGACGTACCAATTCAGAAAGGATGCTACGGATAGCTCCACGGTACATCTTTTTGTTCACTTTTTGACTGTGATCTTGAGGTTTGGCTGCAAACGCACGACCACCACCAACCCAAATTGGGCTGCGGATTGTACCAGCACGGGCACGACCTGTACCTTTTTGACGCCAAGGCTTCTTGCCACCGCCTCTAACTTCAGAGCGTGTTTTTTGTGCTTTAGAACCCTGACGGGCACCTGCACCGTAAGCCACTACTACTTGGTGTACTAGCGCTTCGTTAAAATCACGTCCAAAGGTTGCTTCGGAGACTTCAAGAGCGCTATTCGCGTCTTTCAATACTAATTCCATCACTTAACTCCCAGACGTTACGCTTTAACTGCAGGCTTGACGATAACGTCACTGCCTGGAGCACCAGGTACTGCACCTTTGATTAGAAGAAGGTTGTTCTCTGCGTCAACACGGACTAGTTCCAAAGAT
This sequence comes from Aliiglaciecola sp. 3_MG-2023, assembly GCF_030548205.1. Classification (GTDB taxonomy): domain Bacteria; phylum Pseudomonadota; class Gammaproteobacteria; order Enterobacterales; family Alteromonadaceae; genus Aliiglaciecola. Next base: position 113,663 of record NZ_JAUORV010000002.1, read on the forward strand.
TGAGTAGTCACAGCTTTATTGCCTAATTGGCCAGCCATTTTCTTCCCTTTGAAAACTTTACCTGGGGATTGGTTTTGACCAATCGAACCAGGAGCACGGTGAGACAAAGAGTTACCATGTGTCATACGTTGGTGACTAAAGTTCCAACGTTTGATAGCACCGGCAAAACCTTTACCTTTAGAAGTTCCAGCAACATCAACTTTGGTAGCTTCAGTAAAAATTTCAACAGTAATTTCACTGCCTACTTCGATACCTTCACCTTCGTTGTTATCTAAACGAAACTCCCATAAACCACGGCCTGCTTCCACGCCAGCTTTAGCAAAATGACCTGCTGCAGCTTTATTTACGCGGTTTGCTTTTTTATCACCAGCGGTTACTTGTAGCGCGCGATACCCATCTGTTTCATCAGTACGTAACTGAGTCACACGGTTTGGGGTCGCTTCTATAACAGTCACAGGAATTGAAATACCATCTTCAGTGAAGATGCGAGTCATTCCTACTTTACGACCGATAAGACCAATCGCCATTGTTAAAACCCTCTCTTGTTAGCCCAGGCTGATTTGAACATCAACACCGGCAGCCAAGTCCAATCTCATCAATGCATCAACTGTTTTATCAGTTGGTTCAATGATATCTACCAAACGCTTATGTGTACGGATTTCATACTGATCACGTGCGTCTTTGTTCACGTGAGGTGAAACCAATATTGTATAGCGTTCCTTGCGAGTAGGTAGTGGAATAGGACCGCTAACCTGAGCACCTGTACGTTTCGCAGTTTCAACGATTTCAGCCGTAGACTGATCGATCAACTTGTGATCAAACGCTTTCAAACGAATACGAATTCTTTGATTTGGCATCGATTAAGCTCCAATCGAAAGAACAAAAAAAACCATCCACACCAACCTTTCATTAGGTGGGAGGATGCATGTAAACCGATGACCCACAATTGGGGTCTTGTTCATAATATTTCGGCGTTCCCGCAAATTAATCTCTTTCGCTATTAATTATTGTTAGAACCGAAATCACTACCCATCAGGGCAAGTGGGCGCGAATTATACATGTGTACGGAATTAATGCAACGCCTATTACTAATTAAATGCAAGTTTATAAGGTTAAATTATAAACACAACAGAAAACCCCTCTTAAAACAATAAAAAACTGTACCAAGGAACAGGTGTATTTTAGTTACCATTTCACTAACCTTTTGATATTGCTTAGGCGCAAAGATGGTTACAAGGCCCAAAGCAATAAAAACGTTCTTTAGCTGTGCATTAGTAAAGGACAGTATTTTTTTAATCAAAAGGAATTCGCAAATGCGAGAATTGAATGAAATGCAATTAGAAGAAGTAAATGGTGGCGTCGCTCCTTTAATAGTAGCTTTTGGGGCTGGTATGAGTGCTGTTGGTTATATCAATAGTTTGCCTGGTCTTATGTCATTCGGTAGAGGACTAGGTTTCGGTTGGTATGATGCAACTCATTAATCATCAAGGGGCTTTACATGATTGAATTAAATAACAAAGAACTAATAGAAATATCCGGTGGTATGCCTGATAACGAGGTCGCAGGTTATGCGATAGGTTATGGCGTTGGTTATGTATTTAGTGGTAAAGCTGGTTATCAATTAGGTATTTCGATATACGAGTTTTTTCACTAAGTTAACTCAAGCTAAAGGGGTGTAATCCCCTTTTTTCTCTTTAATTTAAAAGGTGAGGAAAAACAATGAACCGCAAATTTGTCATATTCACTAATAGTATTTTATTTTTAATGATAGCAACCAATCTCTGGAGTGCTACATATAATTGGATCGTCAATGATATTAATATGTCGACCAACCCCAGTTTGCAAACCGCTCTGTTATACATTATTTGCGGTTTTCTTTTTAACCAACATGATGCAGTAAAGAAAACTTAAATACGACACAAAGGAGGCTAAACAATGGACCCTAAACTAATCACATTTATAAACTGGACGTTTTATATTTCAATAGCTTTTGCCTTGATTCAAGTTATAGGGAGTTGGTTAGAGGATGGCACCGACATTCTTGGAAATCCAGTGATGCATAGTGCAATGTTATTAATCATTATGAGCTTTTTATTCAACCAAAGTGTAAAACCAAACGAGTCCGAAGAAAAGCAATCTAAATCTTAGGTTTTGTTAATGATTACACTCAGTTATAGTTAGGGAATAAGTAATGACACTGACCGTAGTAGATGGCAACAGAACTGGTTATTGAAGAGACTCTTCAGAAAATAGATAGATTGTTGGAAGCTCATCCATCATTAATGGATGCATATCAGCAATTGGAACCGATAATTCTCAACTTGTTTGAAGCTCAGCGTATGAGTATTTTTCAACGCCGGCGTCAACATCAAGATTTGGTTGCCCGTTTTAAAACGGGTAAAGAGACGTTGCAAATCAAAGTTCCCATCAGTCCGCAGTCTATTGCTGGCTATGTTGCCCTGAGTCAAAAACCACTGTTAATTAGTGATCCTTATAATGTTCAGGAACTAGCTGATATTCACCCTAGGCTGAAGTTTGCTGACAAATTCGATAAAAATAGTTCCTTCAAGACTGAAAATATCATTTGTGTGCCTATTCTAAACGCTGGCGTACTCATGGGTGTCATGCAAATAATAAATAAAAAAGTAGGTGTTTTCGGTGATGCTGATTTGCGCTTAGCGAATTCATTATCAGAAATTTTAGGCAATAAATTTCGTTATGAGTTAGGTGGTACCAGTAATCCGTTTGATTATCTAGTCCACCGAAAGTTGATGTCTGAAAAAGATCTCAAGCAGTTTACTGAAACCAGTAAAGATATTCGTCAATTAATTCAACGCATGATCTCCGAAGCCCGCATTCCAGAAGATGAATTGGGAAATGCCCTTTCGGTTCACTATCAAGTTCCCTACATTAGTTATCTGCCTGAGAAATATCATGTTTTACAAAGTGGCAATAAGCTAAACCTGTCTTATTTAAAACGAAACTATGTGGTGGTATTAGCCGACGCCTCTGAAAACCCGATAGTTTTAATGGCAGAACCTAACAATGCTGCACTTTTAATGGAAATTGAAAGTGCCTTAGGGATAGACAGCTACGAAATCTCCGTAGGCTTGCCCAACCAGGTTTTACAATATTTAGGAGCCGGTGGTGGGGGCGGTGCGCCAGGAGAGATGGATGAAATACTGGACGAAATTGGTACCAGTAATGAAGAATTAGATGATACCAGTGAGGAGATGTCGGATGATGCTCCTGCAGTGGTACGTTTGGTTAGTCGAGTGTTACATGACGCAAAACGGTTAAATGCGTCAGATATTCATGTTGACCCGGAAAAGAACGGCCCAACACGGGTTCGAATGCGTATAGATGGCGTGTGCCGAGATATCACCCAAGTCCCCGCTTCTCATCATAGTGCGGTTATTGCCCGAATAAAAATCATGTCGAACTTAAACATCGCCGAGAAACGAGTCCCTCAAGATGGTAAGTTGGCATTTAAAATGTCTGGTCAATTGGTAGAAGTTCGAGTCGCCACTATACCTACGGTAGCCGGTGAAGGCGTGGTCATGCGGATATTGGCTTCTGGCGGCGCTTTGCCCATTGAAAAAATGAACATCTCTCCTAAAAATATGAGTATGTTAAGGGTAATGATTAAAAAGCCCCATGGAATATTGCTGGTTGTAGGCCCAACTGGCTCGGGGAAAACCACCACTTTGCATGCAATATTGGGTTATTTGAACACACCTGACAAGAAAATTTGGACCGCCGAAGACCCAGTGGAAATAACCCAGCCGGGTTTACAACAAGTGCAGGTGAGCCCAAAGATAGGATTTACCTTCGCTAATGCCTTAAGGGCTTTCTTACGTGCCGACCCTGACATTATTCTGATTGGTGAGATGCGGGATAAAGAAACGGCCCACGCAGGTATTGAAGCATCTCTAACGGGCCACTTGGTACTTTCTACTTTACATACCAACTCAGCGCCAGAAACCATTACTCGCTTATTAGATTTAGGATTAGATCCCGTTAACTTTTCAGATGCTTGTGTTGGTATTATGGCGCAACGTTTGATTCGTACGTTATGTTCGAATTGTAAAGAAACATACCAAGCAACTGAAACAGATATGTCCTTTATTCGTCGTCAATACGGCGAGCAATACCTTGAAGAACTGGATCTACAAGAGCCATTAATGTTGCATCGAGGTAAGGGGTGCGATGACTGTGGAGACACAGGATATAAAGGAAGAACTGGGGTCCATGAATTGTTGGCGATGACACCTGACCTTCGCTCTCTGGTGTATAAGGAAGCTTCGGTAACAGAGATGAAAGCCCAGGCCATGAAAGACGGAATGCGGACCCTTACTCAAGATGGGATTTTAAAAGTACTAAAAGGTGATACTGATATAGCACAAATCCAGATTATCAGCGGCACTGATTAATCTAGTCAGGCACTCATTATGTTAATTGAGTGCCTGTATGATTTAATATTGAATAGTCAACATCGATAAAGTAAAGCCCATAGATTCAGTTATTCTGCATCAGAACTTTGATTAGCGTTTGGTAGGTTAGCTAATAACTGCTTGTTAAACGCATGAAAATCGTTGATTGCAGTAACTAAATCATTGGTATCTAACTCTTGAACTTCATTAATAATACTATTAATTAACGAGTCGTACTGATCACCATCCGCTAATTTTTGTTGGGATTGCTCGAAAACATCCAGCATTTTTTGTAAGTAATCGCTCACTCTCTCCACTGGCTTCGATGAAGGTTCCTGTCGACTATTTTCGTCGCTATAATGGGAAACTGATTCATAGGCTTTGACAACCTCCACTTGCTCTTGTCGAGTCAGTTGCAACGCAAAACCAGTCAGCTCTTGTTCATCAAAACCAATTTCCAGGGCTTGCTCAAAGGCCTGCTCGATATCGCCTTCAAAAAACGTTGTCGCTAAATCATTGGCATCTGAAACAAGCTGTCCAATAGATTCTAACTCAGCTTCATCTAACTCACCGGATACAGAAAAACTGTAATTTTTCTGGCTAATAAAGACGGACTGTTGATTCACTGTCGGTTCGTTAGTTTCATCTGGAGTCTCAGTTTGAGGGTTGACCTGAGACGAACTTTCTTCAGGTTTAAGGCTGTCCACTTCTGCCTTTTCTTCATCAACCTTTGTATCTTCACTATTTAGTGTTTCAATATTGTCGGTCGCCGCTCGGGGAAGAACATCGTTGTGTTCAATGCTCGGTTCTTGATTAGTTTGCTTCTCTTGCTGCAATAATACCTGTCGATTCAATTCGAATTGTTTTAAATCTTCGAAACGAATAAGTACTTCGTCACCATCCTGGGTGCGGATCCTAAGTTCACCACTTTGTTGACTCGCTGCTGCAATACTATCTGTTTCATTGGAAATAGGTGACTGCAAGTCAGTATCTTCAGTTTCATCAGCGTTACCAAAAAGTCTATCCTGTAAACGCTGAATACCCTGTTCAATTAAATTAGCGCTACGGTCGATCCCGTCCGAAATTTCTTCATTCATAAAGCCAGACAAATCATTTTCCGCCAGCTTAATCCCTTTTGAAACACCGGAACGAGCTTGCTCAAATAACGTGTTTAATGTTTCTTCATCCGCGCCATTGCGGGCAGCGCCGGAGATCACTCCACTCACGAAATGAAGTACATTTTTAGCCACTTCTTCAAAGTCGAATAAGCTTTCATTTGTTTCTTCGGGATTCTTCAGATTTGCACGTTTACTATCTAACTCTATGGTTTGATTCAACGAATTACTGTAAATTCTCAACCCAACTGTGGTTTGCGAGCTGAGCTTGCTAACAGTAGATTCAGCAGACATACTCAGGCCTGCTTCGGCTTGTTTTAAACCCGCTTCTCGCAATTGATTTTTTATAGCGTCATTGGGGTTAACTTGGGTTTTATCTCCCATAAACGCTTTAATTTCGCCAAAATTCATTTGGAATACCTCACTATCCTCGTATAATAGTATCGACTATAAATTCACTTTATTGAGAAATTAAATTAAATAAATCAAGTATTTTGTGAAATAGTGAGTAAAATTAGTGAGTTACATATAGACTAAAAAACAAACAGCAAATTGCGTTTGCAAGCGCGTAAGAAATCTTTAAAATTCGCGAATCTTCTTATAATGCCAAACTTATCGAGTTCTTGATGCGACCTACAGAAATAGCCCCCCAATATTACCAAGCTCAACTCGACCAGAAAATAACCGTTTTAAACCATCAATTTGCGCAATTCAACATGCCCGAATTGGAAATTTTCGAGTCTGAAAAATTGCACTATAGAATGCGTGCGGAGTTTCGCGTTTGGCATGATGGAGACGAGCTGTTTCACATTATGTTTGACCAACAAAGCAAAGAAAAATACCGAGTCGACCAATTTCCTCCAGCCAGTAAACTTATTAATAAGGTGATGGCAGACTTAGTCGCGTTGCTAAAAGTTAATGACATAGCTCGACGAAAACTGTTCCAAATTGATTACTTGAGCACCTTAAGTGGAGAAATTGTTGTTTCACTGCTTTACCACAAAGCCTTAGATGAAAAATGGCTTGAACAAATTAACGACATTTTGAAGCAGTTAAGAAAACATTATCCTATCGATATTGTTGGTCGAGCTCGCAAACAAAAAATGTTAGTGGATAAAGACTTTGTAATCGAACATTTACCCGTCGGTGAAAGGATTTACAAATTCAAACAAATTGAAAATAGTTTTACTCAACCTAATGCACTAGTGAATCAGAAGATGGTGGAATGGGCCCTTGATGTGACCGCAAACAGCGAAGGGGACTTGTTAGAATTATATTGTGGCTTAGGCAACTTCAGTATTCCCATGGCACAAAACTTTAACCGTGTTTTAGCCACTGAGATTTCAAAAACATCAGTAGCCGCAGCCCAAGATAATATTGCCGCAAATCAAGCTCACAATGTCACCATATTGCGGATGTCCAGCGAAGAGTTTGTACAAGCTCAGGCTGGAGTCAGAACATTCAATCGACTCGAAGGGATAGATTTAACCCAGTACAACTGCCGCACCGTATTAGTGGATCCGCCTCGTGCTGGATTAGATGATGAAACCGTTTCTATGGTCAGTAACTATGACAATATTGTTTATATATCATGTAACCCAGAAACTTTACTCGATAACTTAAACAGATTAACTGAAACCCACGAAGTAAAGCGTTTTGCTATGTTTGACCAATTTCCTTATACCCATCATGTTGAAGCAGGTGTTTATTTAGTGCGGAAAAACACAAATTAAGTTATATGGACTCGTTACTCTTAGCGAATTCCAAAGAACCGTTTGTAATGAACCTTAACTGAATTTTCAATCGCATCGCCAACTGCTCTCGTTGAATGGGATCTAAATCTAAGGCTTCTGCTCCTGTGCTAAATACCAGCTTAACCATAGCTTCAGCTTGTAGATTTGCGAGCTTTTTACTTAAACCTGTTGTAGCCACCGTATAATCAGTTAATTCCTCGGTGAAATGTTGAATTTCTCTGAATACTGCGGCTCTGAACGCGTTTGAGGTACCCGTGTGTTCCCTTAACAATAATCTAAAAATATTGCTATTGGCGGAAATGAATTCCATAAATGTATCAATGGATGTGCTTATGACACCACCGCCAGAGGCAATTCTTACCCGCGCTTGACGCATCAACTGACGCAATGTTAACCCTGCTTCATCCACTAAAGTCAGACCTAACTCATCGATATCTTTAAAGTGACGATAAAATGAGGTTGGCGCGATACCCGCAGCTCTAGCTACCTCTCTTAAGCTCATGCTAGAAAAACTGTGCTGTTCATCTAAAAGTCCAAAAGCGGCATCTATAATTGCACGACGTGTTTTTAGTTTTTGTTGTTGTCGAGTTTGAATCACTTAGTACCCTTAGATATTTCCAGTAGTGACAAAATTATTAGAACGAATTACACCCTAGGTTAACAACCTTTTCAATTTATTTACTTGATAAAGTAGGCCGCTCAGGATAAATTAGCGTACAGTTGTAAGCTCAAAAGCATTTTTAAATGAACAAACCTCGTCTATTGTTGACCAATATTTTGGTCTTTCTTATTACCGGTGTCATTGCTGTGGTTGGTGTTCCCTTGGAAGCATATTTCAATGGATTCGACGCATATGAAGTGATGGCCTGTATTTTCTTAATTTATTTTTCTGGTATGTCGATAACTGCTGGCTACCACAGATTATGGTCTCATAAAGCCTACGAGACGAACGCAGTCGTTCGCTTTATTTTAGCCGTTGGTGGTGCAATGGCACTGCAAAATAGTATTTTACATTGGAGTTCTGATCATAGGGTACACCACAAGTTTGTCGATCAAAATGGCAAGGATCCTTATTCAGCTAAGCGTGGATTTCTTTTCTCCCATATAGGTTGGATGCTTAGAGACTATGAATCCCATCGATATGACGACTATAAAAACTGTCGCGACTTGCAAAAAGATGCCATTGTTATGTGGCAGCACAAATATTATTTGCCAATCGTTCTGGCGACCAATTTTGGTATCCCTATGGTATTAGGGTTTCTCAATGGTGATGTATTAGGTATGTTGCTATTGGCAGGTGTGTTCAGATTAGTTGTTGTGCACCATGTCACTTTTTTCATCAATTCCCTTGCTCATATATGGGGGAAACAGCCTTATACCGACAAAAATACTGCTCGAGACAACGGAATATTAGCCTTTTTCACCTTTGGTGAGGGCTATCACAATTACCACCATATTTTCGAATATGACTACCGCAACGGTATCCGTTGGTGGCATTTTGATCCAACCAAATGGTTGATTCGCGGGTTATCCGCTTTGAAATTGGCTAAGAACTTGCGACGCTGTCCAGAAGAAAGGATTGAAAAAGCGCGTTTCGAAATGATGATGAAGCGTACCCAAAAGAGAATTTCGAGTTTGCCTGACGCCGACGAAATTCTGGTGAAATTACAACATGAATACGACGTATTAGTTGCCAAAATGAGTGATTATTACGCGGCCAAGAAAAAGCTGTTGGAAATTAAACAAGCCCGTTTGAAAAAGAGTTACGACAATTTTGAAATTGCCAACAAATACGAAGAATTAAAGCTGAGTATGGTTTTACAAAAGCAAAAGTTCTACGAATTGTATCAAATGGCATAGGTATTAATCGGCTGGCAGGGTTGTTTAGAGAGTTCCTGTAGGCGGGCGCTTTAGCCCCGCGGCGTGTTGGAAACATTCCATGGCCTAAAGACCATGCTACAACATAGCCTGTAGGCGGGCGCTTTAGCCCCATGGCGTATTTGAAACATTCCATGGCCTAAAGACCATGCTACAACATAGCCTGTGGGCGGGTGCTTTAGCCCCGTGGCGTGTTGGAAACATTCCATGGTCTGAAGACCATGCTACAACATAGCCTGTAGGCGGGCGCTTTAGCCCCGTAGCGTGTTGGAAACATTCCATGGCCTAAAGACCATGCTACAACATAGCCTGTAGGCGGGTGCTTTAGCCCCGCAGCGTGTTCGAAACATTTCATGGTCTAAAGACCATGCTACAAGCCTCGCGGTTCTTGCGGAAATCGAGCGTTTAGTCGCACGATTACCGCGCAAAAAAAAACCTGACTGACGTCAGGTTTTTTTATAAGATTAATAAACTTAGCGTTGTACGGCTGCTGTTAACGATTGGTCCGTTAAAGCATCACGGTGAGCGACAACTTCGATTAACGCGTCTTTTGGATAATACTTAATGGTGGCCATAACGCCATCACTTTGAATATTTGCTTTTTCAGCAATATCCATTTGAACGTTTCGATAAGTCATGTTTTGGCTAATCTTGTTTGCCATGCATTGACTATTCACTTCAAACGATTGCTTGTCTACACAATCAAACGTTTTTAACTGATCGGCTTGAGCATGCGCAACCGTTCCTAAAGATAAGACGGCAAGAAAAGAAAATAATTTACGCATTGTGTTACTCCTATTTAATCATCGGTATTCCGATGTAAAGAATATAACACACTCAACCCTAAGATCGAAGCATAGTTTTATGACAGTAATATGACAAGGTGTAATTTATTGAAAAAAAATGACTTTGATTTAGCTAGAAATTGCCGAGAATGTGAAAAAATACTCCCATTAGAACCCAGGCCAATTATACAAGGAAGTTCAAAGAGTAAAATTTGTATCATTGGCCAAGCGCCGGGGCTTGCTGCACATAATACGAATCTACCATGGAATGATGCCTCAGGAGATAGATTAAGAGCATGGATTGGTATGCCAAAAACTACTTTCTACGATGAAAATACAGTAGCAATATTACCTATGGGATTTTGTTACCCTGGAAAAGCAGCTTCAGGAGATTTACCTCCGATTAAGCAATGTGCAGAAATTTGGCACCAACGTCTGCTGTCTGCATTCAGCCCCAAGCTCACCCTTCTCATCGGGCAATATGCTCAAAACTATTATTTAAAAGACAAATCAAATGTCACCAACAGAGTAAAGAATTGGCAGCGATACCTTCCCAAGTACATTGTGCTTCCTCACCCTTCTCCACGAAATAACATTTGGTTGAAGAAAAATGAATGGTTTGAACAATCTGTATTGCCGCAGATTAAGAGTCGAATACAAACCGCCTGTCATTCATAATGAGCTCGCCGATTTATATTGAGATGATGTAATTGAAATCGTGACTAATAACTGTCTAAAAACTTAACGAGTTCATCAAATGCCATTGGCTTAGCGTACAAATACCCTTGTGCTTCATCACAACCCAATTTTAACATGTAACTGGCCTGTTCGCGCTTTTCAATTCCTTCAGCTATGGTATGTAATCCCAAACGGTTACCTAATGTTACAATGGTTTCAGCAATAAAAGCCGATTGGTTTGGTTTAATTTCATTAATAAATGATCTATCAATCTTCAATCTGTCTAAGGGTAACTGCTGTAAGTAGCTCATTGAAGAAAATCCCGTTCCAAAGTCATCGATGGCTATTTTCACCCCGAACTCTTTCAGCTCTTTCAGCGACTCGACAACAATCTGAGGTTCATCCATTACCACGCTTTCGGTTATTTCCAACTCTAACTGTGCTGGCACTAATGCATGCTTACTGACAGAGGTTTTTACCCCTTGAACAAAATCAGGATCTCTAAATTGCGGCATAGAAATATTTACGGCCATACGCAAGTCATCGTAGCCTTTGTCTGTTAACACTTTGAGGTGCCGACAAGACTCTTCCAATACCCAAGCACCAATTTCAATAATCAGTCCTGAATACTCCGCTAATGGAACAAAGACGGCTGGAGAAATAAAGCCTTCATTCTCAGTTGGCCAGCGTAATAATGCTTCCATGCCAACAACCTGTTCAGTCACCAAATCAACTTGTGGTTGATACCACACCTCTAGCTTTCGTGCAGAGAAATCGGTTCGAAGTTGCCGAATTAAACCTAACCGCCAAGTCGTCTTTTCTTCCATTTCCGGTTCGTAGTAACCGTAATTGGTATTTAAATCTTTTTTAGCGCGATTTAAAGCAATATTGGTTTGTTTTAATAAATTAATGCCCGTGCAATCGTCATCTATTAGCTTACAAAATCCCATTGTAATGTTAATGGGTAGAGTATGGTCACCGGCTTTGAAGGGAAATGCGAACAGTGAATTAACTCTTTCAGGATTAACCACTTCTTCAGAACCAATTAGCCCGAAAACGTCGGCCCCAATACGGCCCATCCTGACTTTAGCCCCCAAACTATCTTGAACACGTCTAGATACTGCTTTGAGAAGATTATTCCCCGCATCTTGTCCTAAACCATCATTCACGTCTGAAAAGTGTTTAATATCCAGTAACGCCACAACATTGTAGCCGGTACTTGTCATCACCGCAGTCTCATCAAGCATATTAATGAATTCATTGCGATTGGGCAGTTTAGTTAACCAGTCTTTAAACGCCGCGGTACGTAATTGATGGAACAAGTTTACATTTTCATAACCGATAGAAATACTGTGTAAAAAAACTTCCAATAGCTTCCGGTCTAGTGAATTTAAGGTTTCTTTGGCGTTAAGAAAAACAGCAGCGTCGTAACCAGAACTATTTAGATACAAAACAGAATAATTTTCTTCGTAAACATGTTCTTTTTTGGATAGACATTGACTAACCGACTCGACAATCTTTTTATTATGCAGGTTATCTAAACTCTCATTTATATATTTAGCATATTCACCTGCCGCCCCTAAAACGTAAACACTGTTATCTTCTTTATCAAGAATTGCCCCTGCTCTGGCACAGACAACACCACTGGCATCAAGACCAATAAGTGAGCTAATTTGAGTGACTATACCTTCGCAAAAACCCTTAACCGAGTGCTCTTCTAATAAATTCGCTGAAGAATGAATAATCTTTTCTAAGCCCATACGGCTTTGATTTATGGTGAGGATTTGCTGATAAGAACGCAAAGAAGCAATGATGGTTGTAACTAGTTTACTACGCGTAAGTTCGGTTTTCGTTTTGTAATCGTTAATGTCGTATTCTTTAATAACACTTTCTTCTGGCGCATAACCTGGTTGCCCAGTCCGCAAGATTATTCTAGGCTCCATTATCTTTAGCTCTTCACGCATTTTTCGCGCGACCACTAACCCAGCGTCATCGGTTTCCATTACAACATCTAGGAGTATTATAGCGAGTTTACTGCCTAATTTTTCTATAATAGTAAGTGCTTGCTCACCTGAATAGGCGTGATGGAAGAATAGCTTTTTATCATTGAGCTGTAAATCTGACAGCGCTAATCTCGTTACTGAATGAATTTCCTCATCGTCATCAACTACTAACACATTCCAGTGACCTAAATGCGTCTCCTGTTCTTGTGATTCGTCTTCATCCAAGAAAATCAATTCATCATTTTCATAATCCGTTGGAGACATTCATCCTTCCACCATACAAACACCATAATTGGTGAATTCTGTTGTTTACTACCTAAACATATCTCAATATGTAACAAAGAGGAATTATAATTGTAGCAAAAAACAGCAGACTCGCCTTTTTTATTTGATTTTCGTCAAAAAGTGCAAATTCGTCAATTTAAATAATTTTCGGTTATAATCATTTTTTCGTTATTCAGGTCAATTTACCCCTTATGAAAATAGATTCTAATGTGCCGCCTTCCCATTTAATGCAGAAAAAAGACGCTGCGGCAAAAACAAAGCAGCAAGCTGAGGTAGCAGCGACTCATAAGGCTAATGCAGAGCATACCAAGCAGGCGAAACTCAAAATGCTGCAATGGTTTAGTCGAGCCGGTATTGCCATTGGGCATAAAAGCGCAATAGAACAAGATTTACATAAAAAAGTGAATCGACATCAGTTTGTTAAAGCCCAACGAAAGTTAAAAAACTTGGAACGGATCTTCGCATTGGCAACGGATTTCAGCCAAGAACAGGCCGTTCAAGACGAACTAGATCCGGATTGGTTCTTCAGTTTTAGCGAAATGGCAGAAAATATTAACTCTCCCGCGATGCAAGAATTATGGGCGAAAATATTCACAGTAGAGATAAGTGTACCAGGTTCATTTTCCCTTAAAACCTTACAAACCTTAAAAAACTTAACCCATAGAGACGCGAAAATACTCAAGCTAGCAGTAGGTATGGCGACAAGAAGAAAAGGTGAGCATGGGTTAAAAATTATCTATGGTTACCATCGAAAACCCAGTATTTTATCTGTTTTCAGATTAACCAAAAATGAGCAAATTAATTTAGCGGAACACGGCTTAGCTTATCCAGATCTGTTATCGTTAATGGATCTCGGTCTAATTTATAATAGTGAGATTGAGACCAGTGAACTTGAAACTCAAAGTCGCTTACAATACCGCTGTGGTGGCGAAACTTTTCATCTCGCCCCGAAGAAAAGAGGATTGAGTTTGCAGTATTATAAATTCACCTCAATAGGCTCTGAATTAGCACGCTTAATTAATAGCACCGTAAATCAACACTATTTAGATAACTTGTTAATATTACTTGCAAGTGAATTCGAGTTAAATTGAGCCTCATCACTTTAGTTTTTCAGTTACACCCCAATCTCATTATTCTAAGTAATGCTGCCCCCTTAACTAAAAATATCAGGAGCTAAAATGAGTGACTCTTATACCCCGCCCAAAGTATGGACCTGGAATAAAGACAGCGGTGGAAAATTTGCAAATATTAATAGACCTATTTCTGGAGCAACCCACGAAAAAGATCTTCCCGTTGGTAAGCACCCATTGCAACTATACTCATTGGCAACACCAAATGGCGTGAAAGTCACAGTGATGCTAGAAGAACTACTAGAAAATGGACATACAGGGGCTGAATACGACGCTTATTTAGTGGATATTTTAGAAGGCGATCAATTTAGTAGTGGGTTTGTTGCTGCAAACCCCAACTCCAAAATTCCTGCTTTGGTTGATCACAGTACGCCGAAACCTACCCGTGTGTTTGAATCGGGCTCTATACTCCTCTACTTAGCAGAAAAGTTTAATGCATTCATTCCACAAGATCCGGCACTGCGAACCGAATGTATTTCATGGTTATTCTGGCAAATGGCCAGTGCGCCATTATTAGGAGGAGGATTCGGTCATTTTTATGCTTACGCCCCTGAAAAATTGGAATATCCCATAGACCGCTACACCATGGAAATAAAACGCCAACTTGACGTGCTCGACAAGCTACTAGCGGATAATAAATACATGTGTGGAGACGAATACACCATTGCAGATATCGCAACTTGGCCATGGTATGGTGCATTAGTCAAAGGCTTAGCCTATGACGCCGCCGAATTCATTGAGGCACATACCTACAAGAATGTTATTCGATGGGCCGATGAAATTGCTGAACGCCCCGCAGTTCAGCGTGGCAGAATGGTCAATAAAACCTGGGGAGAACCGGAATCTCAGTTGCGTGAACGTCATGATGCCAGTGATTTCGAAACAAAAACCCAAGATAAAATAGGTTAGATATCATTTAACCATATACACTGAACCGGAGTTCAGTGTATATGGCATTGTGCTATTTTTCATACCTGAGAAACACCACAAAATGTTGGCCGAGTAATTAGATTCCGTCACCAAATTCGTGAAGGCCACATTCGCGTTTTAACCCAAAGAAACGAGTATCTTGCTCACTCATTCCGGCTTCTAAGGCTCTAGAAGTATGCCAGTCACCAATAGACACAAAACCTTTCTCCCACAGAGGATGGTAAGGCAGATCGTGTGCTTTAAGATATTGATGAAGCGCTTTATTTGATTGATCAATGATAGGATAAACTTTAGTTTGTCCATTTAATCTTTGTAGTACATTCAAGTTTTCACGAGTATCCGACTGAGAGCGTCTTAAACCGGCAAACCAAGTTCCAACATTCAGCTCTTTCAAAGCTCGTTGCATTGGTAGAACCTTGTTCATCTTGTTGTACTTCTCGATGCCTTCAATTCCTTGTTCCCACAATAAACCATGACGCGCTTCTTGCCATGCTGCAGACTCAGGTGCTCGATACACTTTTAAATTGAGTTTAAGCCGTTCGGTTAGTTCATCAATGAAATTATAGGTTTCTGGAAAAAGATAGCCAGTATCAGTGAGCACAACAGGAATATCGGAATATTCTTGAGACAACAAATGCAGCATGACCGCTGATTGCGCACCAAAACTAGACGACACTATGTGTTCACCAGGTAGATGCTCGAGTGCCCAAACAACCCGCTGTTGCGGCGTTTGTTTTTCAAGATCTGCATTTAACTCTGCGAATTGCTCAGTGCTTAGATTGTTAACCCAATCTGCTGCACGGGCATTTTCGCCTGAATTTTGAAACACTGCGTTAGGCATAAAAATCCTTGGCTGAATTAACAACCGGAGCGATGACTTTAGCGCGAATTAAAAAGTCACCAAAACCTTCGTCTTGATTACCTTCTTTAGCCCAACGACCAATGAGTTCATCGAGGTGAGCTAAAATCTCTTGCTCGCTAATATTTTCTTTATACATTTTAGGAATGCGTGTGCCCTGACGATCACCACCTAAGTGGAAATTGTATTTACCCGGACCTTTACCCACTAAACCAACCTCAGCAAGCATCGCTCGACCACAACCATTAGGACAGCCAGTGACACGAAATATAATACTGCGGTCAGCTACATTGTGTTTTGCAAGCAAACCCTCGATTTCGGTTACTGCATCAGGCAAATAACGTTCAGCTTCTGCCATTGCCAAAGGACAAGTTGGCAATGAAACACAGGCCATTGAATCGAGACGTTGATTACTGACTCCATCAGAAATCAATCCATGGGTTTTAGCCAAGGTTTCAATTTCTTCTTTCTGCTCTGCCGGAACGCCTGCAATTACCAAGTTTTGATTGGCAGTTAAACGAAAATCACCTTTATGCACTTTGGCTATCTCAGCACAACCTGTTTTTAAGGTTTTACCCGGATAGTCAAGAATACGACCGTTTTCAATAAATACGGTTAAATGATACTTACCATCAACGCCTTCAACCCATCCAAAACGGTCACCACGAGATGTAAACTCGTAAGGGCGGCTTTGCGCAAATTCAATTCCCGCACGCTTTTCAACTTCGGCTTTAAAGTTCTCTACACCAACACGCTCAAGGGTATATTTGGTTTTCGCGTTTTTACGGTTAACACGATTTCCCCAATCCCGTTGAGTACCCACGACAGCGGCAGCCACATCCAACGTCTTATCCAAAGGAATATAACCGAAGTCGTCTGCTTTACGTGGGTAAGTCGAGTGATCACCATGGGTCATGGCTAAGCCACCGCCGACTAAGACGTTAAAACCAATTAGCTTGCCGTTTTCAGCAATAGCAACAAAATTGAGATCATTTGCATGCACATCAATATCGTTATGTGGTGGTATAACAACCGTCGTTTTGAACTTACGAGGTAAATAGTTGTTACCTAAAATCGGTTCATTTTCAGTGGTTTCGACCTTTTCACCATCTAACCAAATTTCTGCATATGCACGAGTTTTGGGGAGCAAATGTTCACTAATTTTTTTAGCCCACTCGTACGCTTCTTGATGAACCGCAGACTCAACCGGGTTTGAAGTACACAAAACATTACGGTTAACGTCACCGGCAGTCGCTATTGAATCGATGCCCACTTTATTAAGGGTTTGATGCATTAATTTAATTTGCGGCTTTAGAACACCGTGAAACTGGAAAGTTTGACGGGTAGTTAATCGAATACTGCCGTAAAGACTATGATCTGCTGCAAACTTATCAATGGCCAACCATTGATCGGGAGAAATAATTCCACCTGGTAAACGAGCACGCAACATCACATTTTGTAAGGGTTCTAATTTTTGTTTAGCCCGCTCAGCTCGGATATCACGATCATCTTGCTGGTACATACCGTGGAATCGAATCAACTGAAAATTGTCAGCGGTAAAACCACCGGTTAAATCATCTTTAAGATCTTGGGCAATTGTGCCACGTAAAAAGTTACTTTCGCCTTTTATACGTTCGTTTTCTGCCAACTTACCTTCAACAATAAATTTTTTATCGGAGCTCATTAGTACACATCCTTCTGATAACGCTTAGCACGGCGCATTTCGGTTAAATACGTTTCCGCATCTGCTTCACTTTTTCCACCGTGTTCTTGAACAACAGTCAAAAGTGCATCATGAACATCTTTAGCCATGTGGGTTGCATCACCACATACGTAAAAATGTGCGCCTTGCTCTAACCAGTCAAATAACTCAGCACCATTTTCTAGGATACGATGCTGTACATAAATTTTTTGTTCTTGGTCACGGGAAAATGCCAAGCTCACTTTGTCGACAACACCATCTTTAACAAAACGCTGCCATTCAGTTTGATATAGGAAGTCTTGGGTAAAACTTGGATTACCGAAGAACAACCAATTTTTGCCTTCGGCTTCTTCTTCTGCGCGCTGTTGCATGAAGGCTCTAAAAGGCGCAATACCAGTACCAGGCCCTACCATGATAACCGGTGTTTCTGGGCTTTCTGGTAAGCGGAAGTTGTTGTTATGCTCCACAAACACCTTCAACTCTTGGCCTTCTTCTAAGCGTTTACCTAAGAAGTTAGACGCTGAGCCATGGCGCACATTGCCGTTAACGTCGTATTCAACCATTGCCACAGTAAGGTGTACTTCGTCATCTACTTCAGTTTGACTAGAGGCAATTGAATATAACCTTGGGGTAATCGGTCTAAGGGCTCTAGCTAACTGTTCAGCAGTGATATTTGCAGGGAAATCAGCAACAATATCGACGATTTGCTTATCCGCTAAATACTCTCTGAGTTTTGCTTTGTCATCGAACAAAGCCTGCAGTTTTTCATTTGGCGCAGACTCTAAATAACTTTTTACGAAGGTTGGGTAGCTTAAGGTCAACTCAAATTTTTCAATGAGTGCCTGCTTAATGCTTAAGGCGTCTTTGCCAACCTCAACACTTTCATTTTCATCAACCCCAACCAGGTTTAATAACTCGCTCACTAAAGCTTCGTTATTGGTAAACCAAATACCTAAGGCATCCCCAGGTTGATATTGGATACCAGAATCTTCGAGAGAAATCTCGATGTGACGAATGTCTTTAATAGAATCTCGCCCAGTTATTTTCTGGCTTTCTAACAAAGTTGCTGTAAATGGATTTTTCTTAGAATATTCTGACTTTGCAGTATTTACAGAAGTGCCGCTTACAGTTCCAGCAACAGGTTCAACAGGCGCTTGACTGGCAGCAAACTCTTCTTTTAGCTGAATAGCAATCTGATCAAAAAATGCGTTAGTTACGGTTTCGTAATCCACGTCACAATCCAATCTTGGGGTAATGCGCTTGCCACCTAAAGCCTCAAGGCGAGCATCAAAATCTTTCGCCGTTTGGCAGAAGAATTCGTAGCTACTGTCACCTAATCCAACCACAGCAAAATTTAACTCCGGTAATTTCGGTGCCTTTTTGCTGGCCACAAACTCATGAAGTTCAACGGCATCATCAGGAGCATCACCTTCTCCGTGGGTACTGACCACAATAAGAAGATGGGTTTCATTTTTAAGCTGCTTAGCTTTGTAATCAGCCATGCTGTGCAGGTTAACTTTTAGACCAGCATGCTGAGCTTTCTCTTTAAACTCTTGAGCCACACCTTTTGCGTTACCCGTTTGCGAGCCGAAAAGAATGGTGAGTTGCTTTTCAACAACAGAGGCTGATGCAGCAGGAGCTACAACTTGTCCAGCTGATTGTTGATGGGCCAAACCAGCCAAATAACCACTCATCCAAGTAAGTTGATCATTGTTAAGCGGCGCTATGGCGCTATTAATTTGCTGCCACTGAGATTCGTTAATAACAGCTGTTGGCACTAGTGCCTGATTGTTTTTTGAAGACATAAAAACGCTAACCTTTTAATTGATGTGGGCAGATTAGCGTTTTTTATTATTGACAGGAAAGACCTAAATAGGATTTTTTATTACTTAATGGACTTAGAAACGAACTTTATTGACTTAAAAGTGAATTTCAATTCCAGCAAAGGCACCACTAAACTCTAGGTCTGAATAGATATCATCTAAATCTTCTAATTCTAGAGAAGTCGCTCTGTATCCTAGCTGTAGCGTCATATCAATGGCTAGATTGTCTACAAATTGATAGACCAAAGCGATTTCATAATCACTTAGAGAATGATCGTCGATGGCTAAATAACTTCCTTCGGCATACGCTCCCAAACCGGTAAAGGGTAAGCCAATGTAAAGTTTTGAGTACACCATTGGAACTACACCTGAAAACTCTTCTCTGGCGAAATTAGACGTATCCGCGGTTTCTCTTACGAAAATTTCCCCGTCAACGTATTTTCCGTTGATACCAAAGTCGAAACTGATTAAATCGTTATCGAATAATTCATAATACAAAATAAAATCGGTATTACTCATATCGACTTCGGTGGTTAACGGTGTATCCACACTAAAAATTTCGCCATTAAAAGTGAAAGTGCTGTTTAATGTAACGTCACCACTTGTGTCTAGTGTAGTCTGACGGACTTTAATGTTAGGAATTAACGGAATTGGATGCTCTAGCGCAACATAGAAGCTCGATTTAGTTTCGGTATCAAAATCAAATCTGGTTATATTGGCATCATTTGCAAAGCCACCTTCGGTATCCATGTTCCAGCCCTGCGCGCCCACATACAAACCTAATAATGTATCTGCTTGAACAGGAACAGCGACAACGGATGCCGCTAAAACTAATGATTTAATTCTGTGTTTCACTTTTTATCCTTGATTGAGTAGTTCATTTAATTCGATTAAAGCCGCATTGGCTCGGGAAATATAGTTGGCCATGACTAATGAGTGATTAGCTAACATACCCAACCCACTGCCATTCAAAATCATTGGGCTCCAAATAGTTTGTTGCGTCGACTCTAGTTCACGAATGATTTGACGCAAACTCACGGTGGCATTTTTCTTTTCAAGTACGTCAGCGAAGTCAACCTCTACCGCTTTTAAAAAATGAATCAACGCCCAAGCAGCTCCCCGCGCTTCATAAAAATTATCGTCGGTTTTCCACCAGCTAGTTTTTTCATAACGTTGTTTCGCTTCTGGAGTGGATTGTCTAGCTTGCGCATCTCCTGCCAAATCAGTATTGAGCACTTCTTGGCCCACACTAGCACTTAACTTTTGCGATAAATTACCTAAACGTTTTTCAACTTGCTTTAGCCAGTCTCTCAGATTATCCGCCCGAGAGAAGAATTGTGCGCTGCCTTGACCTTTTTCGGCTAGATCTGTTCGATAGGCGTACAAGTCTTTAAGTGCATCTTGATACATGGACTCTGCGGAAGGCAACATCCAACTTAGATGATTCATATTTAATGCAGGCTGAGCCTTTGTTAGTTCTGGATTCTCCATTGATTGTGATTGAGAACGACTAAAGTCTTTGCGCATAGCCAAGGCTAAGTCTCGGGACATTTCCAAGGCACCGAACTCCCATCGAGGCATGTTGTCCATAAATACACCAGGCGGCATAACGTCATTCGATAAATAACCACCAGGCTTATCCATTAGTGACTCCACTACACGGATCAGGGTATGGGTAGTGGTGTAACCAATTACCACACTTTCTGAATTTTCTTGGGCATAAGTTTGCGCTTCAGTTCGAACATTGAAAGCATCCGGCTCAAAACTCCAATAAACAGAGATTATCCAACCAATTAGTACAATTATTAGGAAAGTGGTGGTAAGCCATTTCGCATTTAAAAAACGTTGCATAATATGCTTCCTGTATTTTTAATTAGTGACACTTTACACCCATAAGACTATCTATTCTAATGATGTTTATGTGACTTTTCTTTACCTGGCATCACAGCTTTAGCTGTTACCTGAATAGTTTGTTGGTCTTCACTTAGCAAAGTGATTATGACCTCTTTATTTTCGACTAGCGGCTTTTTGAGACCAAATATCATGACGTGTAAACCACCTGGTTTAAAAGTGACCGTTTCCCCCGCAGGAATGCGAATTTTTTCTTGTTCCTGCATGCTCATCATTCCGTTTTCCATTACATGGGCGTGTAATTCCGCTTTTTCAGCAATATCGGTAGTGGCAGATACGAGAACCACATCTTTGTCTGAGGAATTATGGATTTTAAAATAGGCGGCGGTATTAGGTACAGTGGGCGGTAACAATCGGACGGTAGCATCTGTTACTTTGATATTTGCCGAACTTGCAAAGCTAAAGCACAATAATCCGATAAACATCAACCAAGGTTGTAATCTGATACATTTCATAAACGGCCTTTCCTGAATAATAAATTTCCCGTAATTATCAATTAATTCACGGGCTTTTACCAGAATAGTCAACGCTTTTTCGCAGCTGAAGCAATTATGCCTTTATTATAGTAGCGCCTAGAAAATGGTTTACGGTTATTTCATAAGATGATGAAAAACACCTAGCAATGAGAAATGTTAAAAGTGAGTAGCCGATACATTCTTGACACTCACAGCGCTAATACTGAGTTTGACGCTTATCTTTTAACAACCAAAAGATGAAGGCAATAACCAACAACATTGGCCAAAACACAGTTACGCCTGCAAATAACATCGCGATTAATACTACGAATAAAGCCAAAGCTAAAGCTCCAAACACACTAATTGCAACGATAACGCCAACGATTGCCATGACCGCACCTACCGCAGTAACACTGACTACCGATTCCATGGGACCCAGTATGTGTTGGTCAAAGTGAATGGAAAAATCAAACCATTCACTGGCAAGGATCCCACAGCTATAAGTAATCAAAATCGCGATCAGAACCGCAACAATAAAATTCTTCATGACCTAAATCCTTATAAACTACTAACTAACGAGTTGGGATTAATAGCACGGCCAACAAATACGCCACACCGACAACCATTGGCATAAAAATAAACGCGGCTATGGCTGCTATTCTGACCATCCAAGCTTCAACGTTAAAGTTACGAGCGATACCTGCACAAACACCACTAATTTTACCTCTTACAGTGTCACGATATAATTGGTTTGTATTTAAATAGTCTTTCATTTGGAGACTCCTATTAAGTTTTTAATCCTAGGCCTGGAAATTCAGGCCTAAAATCGAAATATGTTGGGTTGCTAGCATTTTTCTAGGCGACTTTTTTACGCAAAGCTGCTAACTCTTTTTCAATATTTTCATCTTGTTCAAGTTGCTCAATCTGTGCGCTCAATGAATTGCTTGGTGACACTAAGTCATAAGCTTCAACTTGCGACTCCAAATCGTCGATACGACTTTCATAATGTTCAAATCGTGCAATGGCATCATCAATTTTTTCAACATTCTGAGTGGTTTTTGCTTTAAGACGCACAGATACCGATTGCTGTCTGATGTCTAGCGCTTTTTGACGACTTCTCGCTTCTTTCAATTTTTCTTGTAAACGCGAAGTATCTTCTTGTAATTTGGTGATTGCCTCTTCGACAACGTCCATTTCCTTAGTCAAAGACGTTAAAGACTCTTGCGCTTTATTCTTTTCAACTAACGCTGCTCTAGCGAGATCTTCACGTTCTTTTTTCATGGCAACCGTGGCTTTATTTTGCCAATCTTTAATTTGCTGCTGGAGTTTTTCTTGTTTGCGCGATAAATGCTTTTTGTCAGCTAAACTTCGTGCTGCAACAGAGCGAATTTCAACTAAGGTTTCTTCCATCTCTTGTACAATTAAACGAATAACCTTTTGTGGATCTTCCGCTTTGTCTAAGATGGCATTAAGATTTGCTTGTACGATGTCTGACATTCTTGTGAACATACCCATTTTTCGATCCTCCGAGATTATTATGAGTGTTGTATTTTGAATTACCTTTTATAATTCTAAATTCAGTTTTCTTTACCAGTACTTCACTTATTACAATCTACGTGCCAAACTTTCAAAACCCAGCAAACCATTGATTTAATTGGATTTAAACAAAATTCTTTAGAATTTCACAAAAACAGAACGGCAAGCTAAATTAAGATTTTAGTCAAATTAACCAAATAATTGGTCAAATTATTAAAGTAAGAAAAGAATGGAATTGAAGGTCAACTAAACCTGCTTTTACGAGTAGGGAAAAGGAAACAGCAAGGCGCTATCGGTCACCTTGATGTTCAGCTTTGGAAAAAAGGGTCACCAGGTTAATGTGGTCTGTATTTTAGATTTAGGATACGAAATTAAAGGCAAAGCTGTGATTAGGGATCCAAAGAGAACAAACCTTAATCGTGTATAAGTACTAAATGAAAAGCAACTTTCGAGAGAGTCATTTACAGCTTCTTTAACACCTCTAATACGGATTCCATTTGATATTGTCGTAAATCAGATAAAAGATTTTCGGAAAAATGTTTAAAGGTAACCGATGCATCTTCGTAAAGTGACTTACCCGTTGCTGATAGCTGCACTAAACTGACTCTGGCATCTCTTGGATTCTTTTGTTTTTCAATTAAGTGAATCTTATCCATAGGGTTCAACATACGAGTGACACCGGAAGCGGTCATTCCCAATGCTTCCGCTAAGGCAATCCGACTCATGGTGTAGGAAGGTTGTTCAGCGAGAACATGTAACGCCATAAATTCGCTAAAACTAATGCCATGCACACCTAAACTTCGGTCTAGCTTTTTATTCAGCTTTATTGAAGCCAGGTTTAAATTAACCAGTAATGACATAGATTCGGTAAGTTGTTGCATCTTGCACCTCGACTTTTAATTGACAAGTCAAGTATACATCAAACATAAATAAAGTAAAATGCTATGAATTTCATCTCAGACTGGAATAAGGTAAACATGATAGCTATTAGATGAGTAGTGGATACTAGATTGGTTGAAAAGTTTTTTATTGTAGATAGCGTTAGAGCAGAAATTTAGATCCCCATTGTAGAGAAGCTACCGAACAAAATGAGCCAAAAACAATGACGGTCTCTACTGCGAGTTACGACCGTCATGGTATTGGAGGTTGGAACCGTTAACCGGTACTGCATGGCTATTCTTCTTACACTCAACAAGACTAAATACGAGTGCAGCTGCAAGATAGGCCATAACCGGTGCTAACAATAGTGTAAGTAGATGTATGTGATTAAACATAGCGTCTCTCCTTACTATTCGGCTTTATCATTTTCTTGTTTTTTAGCTTCAACGTTACTGTTCAAATCTGTGATAGTGACATTAGTGACGTAATCTTGTGAACCTGACTCAAAACCAATTGAGTTGTTTACTGTCAAAATAGCCTCTTCAACACCGTATGATATTTCTTCTTTTGTTACTTCAACGGCTTGAGAAATAAGTGAACCAACAAGTTGTTCTACGGAGACTTCTGTGGCTTGAGCAGTTGACGCTACAAATAAACCAGAGATAAGTACTGTTGCTGTTGTGATTTTCTTAAACATAATAATTTCCTTAGTAGTTGTGTTTGTAACTGATTATTCAGTTACTAGTTAAGTCGCAATCATTATTGCGATAGTTGTGCCAACTACTAAGAAAATATATATCCAATTGATTTTAAAGTACTTTTTAAAAATAAAAAGAAATAGTTTAAACGTCGCCAAGGATTTTAATGGAGTAAAAAATAATTTTTTGGTGTTTTTGACCAAGTCAGTTGGCGATTTTAACCAACTTGATCAGGTGCATGAGTATTGCGAAATTGTTGCGCCTGGAATTGAGCTTCATTAAGGGTATCTAAGGCATCCGTTAATAGCTCTATACCTACGCCTTTCTGGGTACCATTTTGACTTAAGTAGCGACGCCAAATGCGCGCCCCGGGTTGCCCTTGAAATAACCCAAGCATGTGTCTAGCAATGTGCCAAATTCGGGTGTGAGGCAATTCCAATTGAGTTTGCGCATATTCAACCATAGCTTTCACAATATCATGGCGGCTCGGCACTTGATGAGTGTCTTGATAAAAGCGATTATCAACTTCAGCTAAGATGTAAGGGTTACTGTAAACCTCCCGGCCAATCATAACGCCATCTATATAGTTCAGATGCAAAGCCACATCATCCAAAGTCTTTACACCACCATTAATACTAATGTGTAAATCAGGAAATTGTTCTTTCAGATGATAAACACGCTCATACATTAATGGCGGAATATCACGATTTTCCTTTGGACTGAGTCCCTTCAGCCAGGCCTTGCGGGCATGTACAATAAAAGTATCACAACCCGAATCAGCTACTTGACTAATGAACCGAGTTAGATCCTCGTACTCGTCCATTTCATCAATACCGATGCGCGACTTAACCGTTACTGGAATATCGACTTCAGCCTGCATACTCTTTATACAAGCGGCAACGGTTTCTGGCTCAGCCATCAAACACGCACCAAACCGGCCATTTTGCACACGATCAGAAGGACAGCCAACATTAATGTTAACTTCATCATAACCACGCTCTTGAGCTAGCAACGCACAGCGCGCCATATCTGCAGGGTCAGAACCACCAAGCTGCAATGCAACAGGATGCTCGGCTTCATTGAAAGCTAAATAATCGCCTTTGCCAAAAATGATCGCCCCCGTTGTCACCATTTCGGTATATAACAACGAATGTTGTGATATCTGCCGTAAAAAATAACGACAATGCTTATCCGTCCAATCCAGCATTGGCGCGACGGAAATGGTGCGGTTGATGGGAGTCAGGTTATTATTCAACTTAAGCCTATGTTTTATATGGTTAATATCTAAATTCCCGCATAAATACCAATAGCGGTATTTATGCCTTTAATGCCTTATTTTCACTCTTTCGTGGGCCCAAAAGAGCCTTTTTGGGGTCCAAGTTTTTAAGCAGGAAAATAAGATGGCGCATTATAGCATTTCAAAAAGAGTTAGGAAAAATCAAACTGTATACTGTGCAAGGATCAGGAGTAAAGAATCCAGAATAGTCACGGTTTCAACTTCTAAAATGCAACGGGTGCGTTTGATGACCTTTACTATTTTGGTTCGCAACGACAACGTAAACGGAAGGAAGCTTAGCTTCTTTTTTGGCAAAAGCTGATGTACTCAAATAAGGCTAAATTGACTCTAAGGTTGAGGGTATCACAACCTGTGTTTAGATCCCGCTTGAGTCGATTGAGGAATTGTGTGCATCAATGGCGCAAATAACAAAACTGAACACTTAAAATTAGCACGATAAATTTTGACAATTCTTTAACATTTTCGATAACTGGTCGATTTAATGGGTTGAAGGGTTTGTACTAAGTCACCGTATGAGCGTATTTTAATTCATAACAGGTTAGGAGAAAGCAGTTCCTTCATTTTCACTTTTGCTCCTACCCTTTAAAAACCAGATATGAGTTCACATGTATAAAGTCATTAATCTACTTTTTATGTGTTTATCAATCCAGTTTACAAACACTGTAATAAACAAGTTTAAATATTAACGAGTAAGAAATTGATGAAAGTCCTTTGGTTCAATATATTGCTGATGTCATGGGTAGCTAGTTTTAGCTTCTCATCAGTAGCGCTTGAACAATCGCAAGGGGCAATAGATCAAACGACTTCAATAGTCGAGCAGGCTGAAATATTTAACCTTGATCCTTTCGACTTAGACCTTGATGCGACAATCAATTCCGTTTCCGCATCCGCCCATTCTGTTAACTACTTAGGGGTTACCTTTCAGCGTAATGAAACCTATCTGGTTTCCAAAAACACTGACTTCATTCGTGGCCCTCCCTCTCTAACCATCTGATATAAAAAATAAATTTTCTAATAATATAAATCAGAGGGTATTCCCATGAGTATAACTGACGTTTTAATTCGTTATCGTAGTGACTGTGCTTATATTCAGTCTAAAACTAAAAACAATCTGCTAAAAACAGTTAAGAAGGAGCGTAAAAATGAAAAAGTTAGCGCTCTATAACACCGAATCTGTAGACAGACTCGCATGGCCACCAGAGAACACCGGTATTACCATGCATTCAAATGCATTATCTATCTTCACTGATTTCAAAAAATTTACACCTTTGGTTATCGATGCATCAACTAAAGCGGTTGAACTCGAAGGTCTAATGAAAAGATCTCACGTTAGAATGGAGTTAGTACTCGACAGTGAGCAAAATTTCATTGGCATTGTCTCTTTGAGTGACATAAGCGAGCAAAGAATTCTTGCTAAAGTCACTAAAAATCAACCAAGAGAAGAGATAACAGTCACCGATTTTATGCGCTCCAAAAATAGCCTTAAAGCGTTTTCTTATGAAGACTTAAGGGCCGCTAGTGTTGGTGATGTTGTGGAAACACTAAGGGATAACCATCAACAACATTGTTTAGTCATTGATAAAAGCAACCATGAAATCCGTGGACTTATTTCTGCAAGTGATGTGGCAAGAATACTGAAATTGCCTGTGGATATTCAATTACAGCCTTCTTTTGTCGATTTATTTAATGTAGCTGCAGCATAACAATTTACACCCTATCTGTTGCCTAGATAGGGTGCTTCATTTCGTTTACCTTAGAGCCTAACCTAGGCTTGGATTGAGCAGAAATTTTTCACCGGTTTTTTTGGCCATATATTTACCGATAGTACTTGGCTGTAGAGCCTGCTCAAAAGACAGCTCATCAGTGAAGTCAATGGCAAAGGTTGTGTTAATTTCATTGGCAACACGCTGATGCAGTTGTTTTACTTTTTGTGGGCTTTGCTTGCCAAGGAACTGCATCAATAACCAGCCTCCAATCCCCCACGTCATACCATAAGCTCGATTTAACACAGTTGGCGAGAAGTCTAAACCACCGTATATATACACTTGCTTATTGTCTGCTGAACCGTAAGTATTAAACCCTTTGGCATCTTTACTACCAACTTGCTCCATTGCGGTCAATATATCACTGACTAAATCCCCACCACCAATGGCATCGAAAGCCAGCGTAGCACCGGTAGCCTCAATGGCTTCATATAGATCTTGTTTAAAACTTTCACTTGAAGAGTTGCAAATATATTTTGCTCCTAACTTTTCTAAGAGCTCTACCTGTTCTTGTTTTCTCACTATATTCACTAAAGGAACATCTTCAGCTAGGCATATCTTGTTCAGCATTATTCCTAAACTTGAAGCCGCTGCCGTATGGACCAAAGCCGAATGTCCTTCAGAGCGCATAGTTTCAACCATTCCAAGTGCGGTTAGCGGGTTAACAAAAGACGAGGCGGCTTGTTTAGCGGTTGTGTTTTCATTGTGGACAATACAGGCCTGCCAGGGCACAACACAATACTCAGAATAAGCAGCTCCACTTAATATCCCCACGGTTTTTCCCAACATTTCATTGGCCGCTTCACTATCACCAGTGGCCACAACTTTTCCTGCGCCTTCATTACCAATAGGTAATACTTGATCTAGCCTTGATTTCACACGGCCAAGCATAGATGGCGAAACTGGCGCCGTAAATGCCATTTCTTGCTTGTTAAGTGATCCTTTGTTTAGGTCTGCTGGACCAAACATTGGCCACATATCCGATGGATTAATAGGTGCGGCCTGAATTTGGACTAAGACTTCATGGACCTTTAACGACGGGATTTCACGTTCTTTTAATGAAACGACTAATTGACCGTTAGAAGTAATTTCGGTGAATAATTGTTTGCTTACTGTCATTTATGAACTCCGATAATGGAAAGGAAAAATACGTCAATCCAAGCTAACATTAAGTTTAGTGATAATCGAATGCTAAAATATGTTTGTTATACATTAGTTACGGTAATGTTATAAAGCTGCTGGGCGATAAAATAAAAGTGTCTCGGCATGCTTAAGTGATTGCCGTAATTTGAGAGAGGTTGTTCAATTACCATTAATATTGCCTATATAATGACATTCAAAAGACTAATTTGGCAAATTAGCTAGCAACCTCCATATTTGACCTATGTTAACTACGTGGATGAATATTATGGATACGATAAATCGACCATGGATAGATAGCGCAAACAAAGTCGTCTCATTTGCGTTATTGATATTATTGCTTATTAGCCTCGCCATTGCCCCCATTTATGGAACTTGGCTTGAAGCTGTCATCGTGGGCATTCCAACTGCCGCAATCCCCCTCGTTATGATCAATAGAAACGGTCAAGCAGAAATCACGCAACATGTCGTTGCCATCAGTTTTATGTTGTTTTCAGCACTGCATATTCAACAAATGCAGGGGTTAACTGAAATTCATTTTGGCATTTTTGTATTAATGTCTTTTTTAGCTTTTTACCAGAACTGGCGAATTTTCGTTACCGCTGTCATAGTTGTCGCTGCGCACCACACCAGCTTTTTCTTTCTACAAAAAGCTGGAGCACCGTTATACATATTGGTTGACGGTAATTTACTGTTAACTTTGCTTTTGGTGCATTTCGCTTACGCTATTACTCAATCGGTGCTTTTAGCCTGGATGAGTAAAGAGAATGCAGTCACCAGCCGAGCTGCCCATGAAGTCATAAAAGGCGTGGATAATATCTCTAAAGAGGATGGAAAATTTAATTTAACCTATCGTTCAAATTCGAATATTGATATTCAATCTGTAGCGGCCTTTAATCAATTAATAGACTCTTTTGAAACTATTGTGAAAGAAGTTGAAGTTTTGGGAAAAAATATCGACCGAAATGCATCTTCAACCAAAGCGGCATCTTCCGAACTACAAGACTTTAAGCCAATTGCAGATGCTGAAATATCTTCTATTGCTAGTGCTTCCGAACAGCTATCCAACTCTGCAAGAACCATCTCTGAACTGGCATTAGAAACCTATAATCGCGCTAGTGAAGCAAGACTGGATACCGAAAAAGCACAAATGGAAATGACGAACGCCAATAGCGAAGTAAGCAAGTTAGTAGATAACATTTCAAAAACCAGTAAAAGTATCGAAGATTTAGCTAATGAGTGCACTTGTATTTCTAGCGTATTAGAAACCATCCAATCCATTGCCGATCAAACCAATTTATTGGCTCTCAACGCAGCCATCGAAGCAGCCAGAGCGGGTGAACAAGGTCGCGGATTTGCGGTGGTTGCCGATGAAGTTCGACAACTTGCATCGAGGACCAAAGTCAGTACAGAAGAAGTGAATGAAATTATGGCGAGATTATTGTCATCGTCCAAACAATCAAGTGCATTTATGGAAGACTGCATGGCTTCAGGAAGTATCACCAGTAAACAAGCTGACTCAGCCCTAAACTTCATGCAAAACGTACAATCCAATATTGAACAGGTAGACAACGTAACAAACGGTTTGAAAGATGCGGTGGAAGAGCAAACGAAAGTTATCAATAACATCGCCTCATCCGTAGGGCAATTAAATTCAATTAGCGAACAAGAGTCAGACTTAGTACATTCGGTTTCTAAAGAAACCAATGAATTAGAGTTAATATCTCATAAGCTGATGCTAAGCCTCAATAAATTTCAATAATACTAAATATGTCTACTAAAGGAATTTTGGGAATGGTGATGTGGGCAGGACTTAGCCTGTTCACATTGGCTTATATTGCTCAAAATAAAGTAACCAATTTTGATCCTCAGCAATTGCTGTTAACAGCCTCAATGGCTCAAGACTTTGATGGTAAAGTAAAGTCGGTTTTTTCAGAAGTGGGTCAACCGCTGCACAAGACAGTTTTTCATATTGGCGAACAATCATGTGACTGCAATAACTTATCTAGCACTCACATTCGCAAACTCAATCGGACATTCGCTGAAAATGGCTATATCGTTAAAACGGTTAACCCTAAAGAGGCTACAAAAATCAGAAAACTCATCCCATCCTACCCTGCCATGGTGATTTTTGATGAATCTGGCAATTTAGGCTATTTAGGTCCTTATTCCACAGGTTATTTTTGTAGCCCTAAGACAAGTTTGATTGAGCCCATTGCAAACACAATTGTTGCTAACGAACATTTAGGTGCCACAGTCATAGCCGATGGTGAGGGCTGCTATTGCCAATCCTAGGATGCGTGTAAAATTGCATAATTGACAAAAACCTAAGCTGTTGTGCAATACATATTAATTAGCCTTAAAATAGAAGATGTTGAAAGCAAAAATGGATAGCAATAGAGATACCGCAACTTGGTTAAAGAAACTACAGGGGGTATTAAATGATAACCAAGCCCTGCCAGAATCAAAATACCTGCAATTGGCGACAATTAACCATAAAAACCAACCTGAAGTGAGAACGGTTGTATTTCGTGGCTTTTTGGAAACAACGGGATCCTTACTTATTCACACTGATATTCGTAGCAAAAAAATTCAGGATATTGCAGCAAATAATCACGCTCAAATATGCTGGTATTTTAGCCAATCTAGAGAACAGTTCCGCTTCACTGGCAGCATTCAGGTAATAACTGCCCAAAGTAAACAACAATCGCTTCGTTTACAGCACTGGCAGCAACTTTCAGAGTCTGCAAAGCAGTCATACTTTTGGGATACACCGGGGGAGATTCTAGCCCTTGATGATG
Organism: Aliiglaciecola sp. 3_MG-2023; assembly: GCF_030548205.1. Lineage (GTDB taxonomy): Bacteria > Pseudomonadota > Gammaproteobacteria > Enterobacterales > Alteromonadaceae > Aliiglaciecola. The sequence goes on from NZ_JAUORV010000002.1 coordinate 145,518, forward strand.
AATTTCAGTCGCACGCTAATCAAAGTAATCCGACACAGCCAATGAGTGATAACTTTTGTGTGTTGTTATTTTCAGTGACAGAGGTAGATCATCTGCAACTTAAACCTACCCCTCATATACGTAATCGTTTTGTTTTCAATCGTCATGGCTGGCAAGCGTACAAGGTGAACCCATAAATTGACTAGCATGTTCAATCTAATTGTTCTGCAGCGCAATACGTCCAGTTCTGATAGCTTGGCGCTTAACACCAAGTTGAGGTGCAAGTAAAAATATATCCCCATTTTTGCCGGTTAAGGTTCTTAAAACCTGTGATTGTTTGGCTAAATACGCATTTCGTTGCATGTGCATTTCCTCTCCGTGAGTAGGCACCGCCACTTCCGGTCGCACCCAGTTATACATTAACTTCAACTCTTCTTCACAAGGGTGTCCGGATGCATGAATAGGGAGTTCGCTACTTTCCGATAACACAGTGTGTATTTTGCGTGCTTTAAAGGCTTTGATAAGGGTTTCAACTGCTTTTTCATTACCCGGAATAATAATTGAACTGAAAATGACTAAATCACCTTCATCTAGAGATAAGTCCCGATAATTATCCTGGGCAAGCCTAGACATGGCGGCGCGCGGCTCTCCCTGACTCCCCGTTGCGACAGCGAGCACTTCCCTTGGCGGTAAATAGCCGCTGTGGTAGGCGTCAATAATGGTTAAATCGTCGGGCCAATGCCCTGTTGCTTTCGCCGCTCCGACTGTGTTTTGCAATGAACGTCCAAGTAACGCCAGATATCGCCCGGTATGTTTGGCGATTTTAGCCAAGGTGATTAATCGTGCAATATTGCTGCTAAAACACCCCACCACAACCCGTCCACTCGCCCCTTCCACCAATTGTTTTAATCCACGGTAACAAGCCCCTTCAGACAAAGAGAAACCGCTTTTGGTGGCATTAGTTGAGTCACAAATCATGGCTAAAATATTTTGTTTTCTTAGCTGTTTAAATGGCTGTTCGTTAAAGCCTTTACCGGTAACAGGATGAGCATCAATTTTCCAATCAGCGGTATGAAAAATATTCCCAGCCGCAGTGCGAATTATTAACCCATGGGGTTCGGGTATAGAGTGAGTGATGGGCATCCATTGCACATTGAACACACCAATATCAACAATTTGATTGGATACCACTTCTATAATCGGCATATTTTGATTGGCGGTATTACGTAGTTTTCTACGCAAAATCTCGGCGGTATAGGGGGTGGTGTAAACCGGACACTTGAAGCGTTGCCAAAGATGCGGCAATGCGCCGATATGATCTTCATGGGCATGGGTGATAACAATGCCCACCAAATTTTCTTTTTGACGGGTAATAAAAGCAGGGTCTGCACATACAACATCATGCTTTGGCCCTACCGCAACCCCATGCTTTAAGTTTAATGGCTCATCAAAAGTGATACCACAATCTACCATAAGCCATTGGCTGTCATGACCAAATAGGTTCATGTTCATACCGATTTCCCCCGTGCCCCCTAACGGCAAGAACCACAAATCGTTGTGTCCAGGAATATAAGCTTGAATAAATACCGTCCTTTTATAGATTCAATGACATAGTCTTATTATGCACGAGCTAGACAAAAAGTTTTGTTTAAACACAAATAATTATGTGTTTTTCGACAAAGCTGTATTGTTAGATTTTTTGCATTAAATCTGTCACAGTAACTGTATATTATTTATACCGATTCAAACCATAACAAAAGAAACAGGCTTGAAAGCCAAATATAGCGGCTTTAGAAGAAAACCTAGCCACAAAATAACCATTTTCAGGCGAGTTACACATAACGAGATCGAATTGGGGAAGTGTATGATGGTATTGCGATTAAACAAATCAGGTATGCCGCAAGCGTGGATAACACCAGAAGAAGCGGCTAAGTACTATGCACAAGAGCGTGTACTTTTTGAATTAGGTGAGAATAAGAAAGTTATGCTTGGTGGTTGGAACAACCAAGGGGTGCAAAGTCGTCTGCAACTTTCATCCATCATTGGTTGTGAAGGTAAAGTGACTAATTTAGATGGTAAAATATCCTTGTGTAATCGCTATTTATTCCGCCGTGATAACTTTCTATGTATGTATTGTGGACAAAAGTTTAAGTCATCACAACTCACTCGAGACCACATAATCCCCCGCTCTCGTGGCGGTAAAGACATTTGGACAAACGCTGCTACCGCATGTATTCGATGTAATTGTCACAAGGCAGCACGAACTCCTGATGAAGCTCAAATGTCATTAATCGCCGTGCCTTTTGCGCCCAACTTGTATGAGCGATTTTACCTCATGAATCGACGTATTTTAGCTGATCAAATGGCATTTTTGGGTAACCACTTTTCGCGAAATAGAAGTTGGTTAGATCAATTATTGTAATCCGCTTTGGACTTGCAATAATTGTTTATAACAATGTCGACAATTTAGTTTACAATAACCCTCATTAATTCTGAGAAATAGGGTCAATTCAAGCGTGTCTATCCGCAATATTACTGGTCATTTTGTTGGTACCATATCTGTCGTTTTTTATTTCATTAATACTGTTTTTTGGGTCATACCTATTGTACTTCTTTCCATTTTGAAGCTGCTCCCCATCGCTACTTGGCAAAAGTGGATTAGTTACCCTTTAGATGGTTGCGCAACGGCTTGGATAAGCATTAATAATTTAAATCAGAAAATCACTTCGAATACCCAATGGGATGTAGAAGGCATAGAAACACTCACTTTGAATGACTGGTATTTAGTTACCTCGAATCATCAATCTTGGGTGGATATACTTGTTTTACAAAGAATTTTTAACCGTAAAATACCTTTCCTTAAATTTTTCCTTAAAAAAGAGTTAATCTGGGTTCCGTTTTTAGGTATTGCATGGTGGGCATTGGACTTCCCATTTATGAGTCGTTATTCAAAATCCTTCCTGGCGAAAAATCCGCATCTGAAAGGAAAAGATATGGAAAGCACTCGTAAAGCTTGTGAGAAATTCAGCACTAAGCCCGTAAGTATTATGAATTTTGTGGAGGGAACCCGTTTAACAGAAGAAAAGTTGAAGCGAATCAATGGCCCCTATAAACACCTTCTGAAACCTAAGGCTGGCGGCATGGCGTTTGTGCTTAGTGCTATGGGTAACCAGTTGCACAAGCTATTAGACGTAACCATTTATTATCCAGAAGGTATTCCCAGTTTTTGGGACTTTGCCTGTGGCAGAGTCAAAAATATACAAGTGAAAGTTCGTATTCTTTCCATTGAAGATATTCTCAATAGTGATGCGTTTGCCATGGATTATTTCGACAATCCAGAGCAACGAGTTCGATTCCAGCGTTGGCTGAATCAATTGTGGTCTGAAAAAGATGAAACCCTTGCCACTATGTCGTCGAGTAAATAGTCCATTATGTTGAGTTTTATCCCTGCTTTTATCATGTTCCCAATTCACTTTACGCTGCAAATGCTAAACCTGGGTTTTTGGGCTGTATTAATTATCTCTTTAGGATTGGTGAAGCTTCTTCTACCCTTCAAGTGGATAAGCGCCCTGCTTAGCCCGATTATGCATTTTATGATGTTTGCATTTGGTGTAATTAGCATCAAGCTAATAAAGCTTACCAATAACGTTACCTGGAACTGTTCCGTGGAAGGAGAGCTAAACAAAAACAGTTGGTATTTAATGATGCCAAATCATTTAAGCTACTTGGATATCATTTTATTAATTGAATTTGCAGCCACGCGCATCCCTGCCCCTAAATTCTTTTTGAAAAAAGAACTCATCTGGTTACCCTTCGTGGGTTTGGGAGCTTGGGCTCTTGGCATGCCTTTTATGCAAAGATATAGCAGAGAGTTCGTCGAGAAAAACCCTCACCTCAAAGGAAAAGACATAGAAACGACGCGAAAGTACTGTAAAAAGTTTCAAACAACACCTACCACTGTGATTAACTTTGTCGAAGGCTCTCGATTTACACCTGAAAAGCAGCTCGCCAAGGCTAGCCAATATCAGCATCTGCTGCCGCCAAAGGCCGGAGGGGTTGCCTTTACTTTAGCAAGTATGGGGGAACAATTTACCAATATTTTAAATGTCACGATTTTGTACCCCGAAAATACTAAGCATCCAATGATGGATATGCTTTGTGGCAACCTGAAACAGGTATTTATTCATATTGATGTATTACCGGTGACAGATGATGTGATTGGCGACTACTTTAACGATGTTGAATTTAAAGGACGCTTTCAAACTTGGCTGAACCAATTATGGAACAGTAAAGATAAGTTTATATCACAGCTAGGTAGTTCAAAATAATGCTCAAACAAGAGAAAGTAAAAGATTGGTTACTAACGAATTTAAATAGTATTGATGCGGGTATTACCGAGCATAGCTGGTTATATCAAGGTTCCGCTATATTGTTGTCGATAGGGTTAGCCACTATTGCATTTATGTTAACCCGCTTGCTAATGCGAGGACGTATCTCTCAAATTGTTTCGTTGAGCCGAAATAATTGGGATGACGAACTCCATAAACATGGTTTTTTTAGGCGAATTTGTCATATAGTTCCGGCCTTGGTTATGTTCTTACTAACCCCGGTATTGTTAGACGACTCCAATATTTTCTACACCTTTATTCAAAAATCTATGCTGATTTATATCGCTATCTCAGTAGTGTGGTCAAGTAGTGCATTATTTAACACCGTTGAAGATATTTATAACGCCTCTGAACTAGCCAAACGAGCCCCTATCACCGGTTTTATCCAGGTTGCTAAACTGGTCGTTGTTATCGTCGCCGCCCTGCTTATTATTTCCAACCTACTCGATAAATCCCCTCTTTTGTTACTTTCTGGCTTAGGTGCTGTTACAGCAGTTTTACTCTTGTTATTTAGAGACACGATTTTAGGGTTTGTCGCGGGTATCCAAATCGCAGCCAATCGCATGGTGAATAATGGCGATTGGATAGAACTGCAAAAATACGGTGCCGATGGCGAAGTATTGGAAGTGGGTTTAACCACAGTTAAAGTACAGAATTGGGATAAAACTATCTCAACAATTCCCACTTATACCCTGATAAGCGACTCGGTCAAAAACTGGCGTGGCATGTCTGAATCAGGAGGCAGACGGATAAAACGAGCGATTCAGATCGATATTAATAGCATAGAATTTTGTGATGCCGATACCCTTGCTGAATATAAAAAAATCAGATACATCAGTGATTATATTGAATCAAAAATTCAATTACTTAGGGATTATCACAATCAACAACATATAGACGAACAAGATTTATTAAACAGTCGTCGTTTAACCAATATAGGGACATATCGTGCTTACGTTAACGCATATTTACAACACCATATGCAACTTAACAAAGAAATGACTATGATGGTACGCCAACTCCCGCCAACGGAAACAGGTTTGCCGTTAGAAATATATTGCTTCTGTGCGGATAAAAACTGGGTAAATTATGAAGGGGTTCAAGCAGATATCTTTGACCATTGTTTAGCTATGCTGCCCGTATTCAACCTTAGAGCGTATCAACGAGTAAGTGATAGAGCTTAAATTTTAACGCCAACATTGAGACCATGAGCGCTAACTAATTGGGTCATGTTTAAAACGTCCAATTAGTCAGCGTTGAAGTCAAAGGCAAAGACGAGTTGCCTTAGCTCCAGGCGATAGCAACAGACAACAGTAAAGTTGCCACTAACCCTGTGACACCAAAGAATCCATACTCGACTTTTTCACGCATTCCACCAGCAGGGGAAGGTAGAAATCCCATAATTAAACAAGTTGTGCCTAATACAAACACAAGAACTGTTATTCCAAATAAAACGGCATCAACCATGCTATCTCCAAATTAATAAACGATGAATTCTGTATATTATGCACCAAAACCTTTTGTTGGGGGAGTGATCTATATCAAACAGTTAAAATATTCTTCAATATATAATAGCCAAATGAATGTAGTGAATTTGACTAACATTTAGCATAACTTCCTACTCACAAGTCCAAATCACCCTATCCGAAAACTTAAAACTGCATTAACTATTTGATATTACTTAACTTTATAAAAGTGGCCAGAGTGTTGCTAATCTACAAACATAATCAATCATCATAGACGGTGTTTGCAAAAAGCTCATTGTCCTAATTCGTTAAAGTATATAAAGGAAAAATTATGAAAAAATCAGTTATCGCCGCAAGTTTATTGTTACTTACAGGCACAGCGGCTGCAGGTGAGTGCGATGTAAGTATGGATGGTCAAGTTTCTTTAATGAATAACATTTTAACTGTGACGACTGAAGACAACGACATAATTAAAATTGACGCGGGTGAAACGCTTTTTGTAAATGGCAAGCGCATGGATATCAACAAAAACCAAGAAAGGTGGGTAGCGGAATATTATAATGGTATTTACGATGCTGTCCCTGTTGCTGCTGACCTTGCTTTAGATGGGGTTGCCATAGCCAATGTTGCCGTCTCAGAAGTGTTAGGTAATTTACTTGGCTCAGAAAGCAACGCTGTTGAGAAAATCCAAAGCAAATTAGATGATGTGAAACAGAAAATTGAACATAATTTTTATGCTGAAGATGGCAGCATTCACCTAGATTCTGCTGACTTTTCTGATGGTGAATTTTTCGGAGCAAAGTGGGAACAAGAATTTGAAGACACTGTAGAAGAGGTGGTTACAGCATCAATCGGCCACTTGATGATCGCCCTTGGAACCGAGCTTATATTTGGTGATGGTGATACCAATGATTTTGATCAACGTATGGATAACTTTGGTCAAAATATTGAACAAAAAATTGAAGCACGAGCCGACAAATTAGAACAAAAAGCGGATGCGTTTTGCATGCGACTCGCTAAAATCGATAATGCAGAAAATAAGCTTCAAAATTCCATGGGCGAGTTATCTGGTTTAAACCTGATCACTGTCAAATCAGACCGCAAAATGTAAGGATTTAAATAACAATCGTGAAAATTGCAATTATTGGGGCGGGTTGGTTAGGTTTACCACTTGCCCAAACGTTAATGAAAAGTGGCCACCTTGTTGTGGCCACTAAGCGTTCGGCTGCTGAAGTAAACAAATTACAAGACATGGGGGTTTCAGCTATACAGTATGAGCTTGGAGATAATTTAGACAGTCCTAAGTTAACTCCTTTATTTAACGCTCATACATTGATTCTGAATATCCCACCGGGTAGAAAATCGCCTTCCTTAAAAAAATTTGGCCAAGAAATGCGAGCCTTAGTTTCTACAGCAAAACATCAGGGCATTCAGAATGTGATTTTTATTTCCACCACCGCAGTTTATGGCAATGCTGACGGGATGATTTATGAATACACGCCTGTTGCCCCCCAAACTCACAGTGGCGTGATCCACGTTGAGATTGAAAATGCAGTTCGTAGTATGTTTCAGCAACATGGCTGCATTCTTCGTTTAGCCGGTTTAGTCTCACAACATAGGCATCCAGCGCGGAGTTTAAGTGGTAGAAAACACATTGAAAACGGTCAACAGCGAGTTAACCTCGTTCACAGAGACGACGTAATTCACGCCATTGAAAAGATAATTAACAAGAATAAATTCGGCCAAACTTACCATTTATGCAGTCTTGAGCATCCAACACGCCAACAATATTATGTAGATGCAGCAACAGCATTGGAAGTACCTCCACCGGAGTTTGTTGAAGACACCTCATTTCCCTTTGGTAAATGTATCAATAGTGAATTTACCCTTAACACCCTTGAACTCGATCTAGCTTACCCAAGTCCATACGATATGCTTAAAGGCTAACACATTGCTATCGCACTAGTTAACGACTCACCCAGGGTAACAACAAAAATCAGCACAAAAAAGCCGGTCTGTTGACCGGCATTGAATACATCAAGGTATGATTCTAGCCAACCAAAGCCTTTCCAAAATATTTCAAAGCAACGGTGTTAACAAACACCAAAAGCAAAATTAACGGAATAAAAGTTCCCACCGAGATGTCTACGTATCTCTCAAAAAAGCTGCCTTTATAACTGGGGGCGCCTTCATCTAACTCGGCATTGAAGTTCTCTTTTTTCCAACGATAAATCACGAATAAACAAATCAGTAAACCGTTTAAAGGCAAAATAGTGTCGTAGAACACATCAACTATTACATCAAATAAAGATTTATTTTGACCGGCATAACTGGTTAATGTGGTAACAGGATCCCAGATACCGAATGACATTGAGGTGACACCTGAGGTGACAACCAATAATAATCCCATAACCCCAAGGGCTTTTTTCCGCCCTATTTTTTTTGATTCCATATAGGAAGCTACTGGCACTTCAAAAATTGAAACTAATGAGGTTATCGCCGCAAAGAACACCAGTAAAAAGAATAGTCCCGCAACGATACTTGCGCCCACATAGCCAATTGACGCTTGTAAGGCTAAAAATATTTTAGGCAAGAAAGTAAAGATCATGCCCACCGATGAGTCACTCAACTCAGCAGTATTGGTATTCGGGTTAAACGAAAATACGGCGGGAAGAATCAAAAGCCCAGCAATAAATGCCACACCAGTATCTGCCAATGCAACAAATTTTGCAGAGCCTGGCACGTCACTCTTACTATCTAAATAGGAACCATAGGTGATCATGATCCCCATTCCTAATGATAGAGAGAAGAATGCTTGAGACAATGCAGCACTGACCACGGAGGCGTTAATTTTACTAAAATCTGGAACTAAGTAATATTCCACCCCAGCAAAGGCATTATCTAAGGTCAATACGAAAATCACTAAGCCAATCAACATCACAAATAATGCGGGCATCATTACTTTAGCGGCTTTCTCAATGCCTTGCTTAACCCCACCTTGCAGAATCAAATATACCACCCCTAAAACACCGACCATATAGATGAACAAGTGAGATGACTTAACAAAATCAGGGAAAGTGGCAGGATCGGCTAATTTATCTAAGTTCCCCATGGCGATTTGGAATAAATAGCCAAAAATCCACACGGTAACGACTAAATAAAACACTGCGATCATAAAAGGTGTAATGATGGACAGCCACCCCGCTATCCGCCAATGGAGCTGATTTTTGCTCAGGTTTACATAAGCGTTTAGGGGATCCATTCGACTACGGCGGCCAACCGACATTTCCGCCAACATGACGGGTAAACAAACTAATGCGACAAAAATAGCATAAATGAGTAAGAAAGCGCCTCCACCATTTTTGGTCGCCGCCACTGGAAATCCCACCATATTACCAATGCCCACTGCTGAGCCAGCTGCCGCTAAAATGAATCCGAGACGAGAACCAAACTGCTCACGATCTGCTGCCATAATGTTTTCCTTTTTATGAGTTGATGACTCCCTACAACTTCAATTAGCGGGGGGTTAATCAACCTTATTGTTTTTAGGTTAGAATGACGATGTTAACAGCCTAATTTTAAAATGTCTTTCACTTAAAAAGCTAGGTTTATCAAAAAGCCAGCTCTAAACGGCTATGGAGTTTTTGTTCCATTGGGAGCGGGTTTAGCTCACCATGGAATAGATTTATTATCCCAATCAATAAAATGTGGTGCATGATTGATATCTAGTGTTGGCAGCAGCGAAAGTAACTGTCTTACAGTGAAATCCACAGAAAACAACTTGTCCTTAGGGACATTAGATTGAAATGGTTTAGACAAACCGGTATCGACGGTACCGGGATGATAACTTACAATTTGAACTGTTTTAAAACGGCGTCGATACTCAACTTGACTCGTTTTTATCAACATATTTAGTGCAGCCTTGCTGGCTCTATACCCATACCAACCACCCAATTTATTATCCTCAATGCTGGCAACTCGAGCCGATAGTAAAACCACTTGGGTATCAACAGATTTTAATAACAGCTTGGGAAGATGCTTTAACCACATCATAGGCGCAACTGTATTGACCTTAAAATAATGCTCTAATTGGTTAGCCGTTACATCCTCTAGGCGCTTTTCTGGACTAACTTGTTCCACATTACTAACTAAATGGAGCATACCAATACAACACACCACAAGAGCAAATGGACCAGACTCACGCAGGGTTTCACAGATTTTCGCAATTTGTACTTCATCGCTACTATCTACCTCATGAGAATGCAACTTCGGATGAGCTACGGCGATCTCATTTCGAGATATTGCATGGACTTGATGATATAGATTGCTATCACATAATTGACTCACCAGTTCAGCGCCAATACCTGATGAACTACCAATAACTAGCGCGTTTGTTTCTGACATTACAGCATACCTCTTTGCAATAAACACTCAACAGCGAAAAACCTGTATTTGGTGCGTTAAATAATTACCCCATTATGTTCAATTAGAGCAAATAAACGGGATTACAATTTATTACGCAAAACTATCTGTTGTGGATGCCTTGAACTAAACTAAATTCATGACCATGTTAATCTCAATCCTATTAATTAATTATCTGAGGAAAAAATGGCAAATATTCAACAAGCAACGCTGGCTGGTGGCTGTTTCTGGTGTCTTGAATCAGCATTCAACTCGGTGGAAGGGATCCAATCGGCTTACTCAGGCTATGCTGCAGGCCACGTAGATAACCCCAGTTATGAACAAGTTTGTTCTGGGTCAACAGGGCATGCAGAGGTCGTAAGAGTCAATTTTGATGAGGATAAAATTTCTTTTCGAGATGTATTAGAAATATTTTTTGCGTTGCATAACCCTACCCAGTTAAATAGGCAGGGTAATGATGTGGGTAGCCAGTATCGAAGCGCCATTTTTTATCACAATGATGAACAAAAGAAGTTAGCCGAAGAAATTATTGCTGAGATTGAAGAACAACAAATCTGGCCAGACCCTGTGGTAACTGAAGTGACTGAAATTAACAATTACTATCAAGCCGAAGATTATCATCAGGATTACTTTAGCAAAAACCCACAAAACCAGTATTGCAATATGGTGGTAGCGCCTAAACTCGCCAAATTTAAACAAAATTTCGCGAGCCGGCTTAAATAATTAAACTAGTGAAACCATTTTGGATTAATCGGCATCGAAAACAATAACGGTGCCATTCTTTCATATTTACCACGATTAGATTCGCAAATTACATTTTTTGTATAATTCTTTTTCCAAGGGTCATTAATCATCCAAATTCGATCACCATCTACCGCTACACCTTCTAAGGAAGCGTTATTCATTAATTCCCATTCCTCACAATTTCCATCAGTTGAATGAGTAGGGGCGTAAAACTCAAGAGGAATGACTAAAGTTGGCTTTTCCTTGGCTAAATCGATTAACCAAATATCGTTGTCATTTCGCGCTGCAGCAACTAAGTAACCTGGATGATTATCTCTAGGTAAATAATCCATACCATTAATTGGATGATTACCTTTTTCATACTGCGGTAGATTAAGCTCTGTATCAGTTACCTGAGCAAAACCTTCAGAATTCCAAAATGCATCGTCAATTTTCACTGAAAACACCCTAGCTTGTACGTTTTGATCTTTTTCTTTACCAAGATATAAGGTGCCATCTAAACCAAACGCTAACCCTTCAAGACCATCATTAGGAAAGTTTCCAATCTGGTAGGAGGCTTCAAATTGCAGGGGTTTTGCATGAGTGATAAGCAGAGTATTATCGTCTTGAAGTTCTAGTCTCACTAATAAGCTAGGGTAATCCGTTGAGCCGCTACCCTGGTATTTTTCAAAACAACTATCAGACATGGTTTTACCACGGGTCGCATCTTCCGTTACAACGACAATAACCTTGTCATTTTTAGGATCAACGGCCAAGGCTTCTAAATCGGGAGAGTCATTTAAATAATCGGCAAAACAGCTTTGCTGCACGTTATCTGACATCTTAAATAATAAAGCGTCTTCAGACACTAGCGCAGTTTGTGGGTCAATAATGTGCAATTGCTTGCGTTGAGAAATATGCGCGCTTCCGTCTGAAACAGATAATAGCTTGCCTCGCCAACTTTTAAGTCCAGAGGTTTGTGGGTTTAACATAACCTCACCGTTTGACTCAGTGACCCACTGCCCCTTAAGGGAAATAAGTTCTGGTTTAAAGGTAGTAGATGCACAACTGATTAAACCTGTAGCAACCAGCATTATTAGTCCGAATTTTTTCATTTTCCTTCCTCTCCCTGGGCAAGGTGGATAAATTTAACATGATTCAATAGCAAGTAATTCATAAAACAATTTGATTGATCGGTTGAAACTAATGCAAACTTAACTGCAATTGTGGCTATTTTTTAATATTGATTTGCAAAAAACAAAACCTTCTCAAAACTCACAACAAGTGCTCCCGCCCATTATCGCGGGGCCAATTCTGCGTGCAATTAGTGAAACTAGCATTACATTATGGATGTTGGTAAGCCACAAATATGAATTTAACGCTAAAGTTTGGACCAAACAGTCTGAATCCTTATTTGACCAGAATATTAAGCAATTCTCAAATATTGTGAAAGTAGGCGAAAAAGCCTTCATTTATGTTACCACTCTTCCCTTATCTGAAACATTAACAGAAGGCAGTCGGTGTTATTACGACATTTCGATTAACGACTATCGAGGTGCGCGTAAGAATCTTAAGGATTTGATGCCAGATATTGTTTACGGTCAGCAATCCACCCCCAGTTTTTATTTTAATAAACGAATTAAAAATGTTTTGCACGGCTCATGTCGTAAGCCCCATCATACAAGTCAAGACGGCATGCTAGCAGTTGATTTAGCCCTAGAGGAGTCCTTTGAAGATCATACATCATCACCTGATTTACTCTTACTATCAGGTGATCAGGCGTATATCGATGATGTAGCAGGCCCCACTTTAGTTGCCATAAATCACGTTATTGAACGTTTAGGCTTATTTCAAGAAGAGCTGCTAGGGGCAACCATTGAAAATAGTAAGCAATTACTAACTGATAAACATTGTTATTACCAACGGCCCACTTTATTACCCGACAATGATACAACTGAAACTGTTATGTCGTATTTTTTCAAAGGTAAGAAAAAGCCGATATTTACTTCTGTTAACGCCAATAACCATTTGATCAGCTTCGCCGAAGTAATTGGCATGTATGCGCTAATTTGGTCGCCTGAAATGTGGCATAACACTGAGTTAAAGACCAACAATATTGCCCCTCAATTTGCTGCAACCTATGCAGAAGAACTGAAATGGGTTGAAGACTTCAAGCAAGGCTTACCAAGAGTCCGTCGTGCAATGGCACATATTCCGGTTTATATGATTTTTGATGATCATGATGTGACAGATGATTGGAATTTAACCAGAGGCTGGGAGGAAGCTGTTTACAACAACGCATTTGCAAAGCGTATTGTAGGTAATGCCCTAATTGGATATTGGTTATGCCAAGGCTGGGGAAATGACGTATCTAAACTTTCACCTTTAACCGAAAAGCTAGTACCTTTTTTCACTGATACGGGTATCACCGAACACGAGAAAGTCATTGATATACTATTGCATTGGGATCAATGGCATTACACGTTAGATACTCAGCCTAAAATTGTCGTATTAGACACACGAACCCAGCGCTGGCGCTCCGAGTCTAGTTTAAGCAAGCCTTCTGGATTAATGGATTGGGAAGCACTATGTGATTTGCAGCAAGAGTTAATTAATCAACCAAGTGTTATTATGGTATCTCCAGCCCCTATTTTTGGGGTGAAGTTAATTGAAACCATTCAACGCATTTTTACCTTTTTTGGCCGTGCATTAATGGTCGATGCTGAAAACTGGATGGCCCATAAAGGCACTGCAAGTGTCATTCTTAATATTTTTAGACACTATAAAACCCCACCCCACTTTGTCATTTTATCTGGTGATGTACACTACTCGTTTGTGTATGACATCACCTTAAAATTTAGACGCAACAGCCCACACATCACGCAAATAACCAGCAGTGGAATTAAAAATGAGTTCCCCCATAAACTTTTAAGCTGGTTTGATAAACTAAACCGTATTCTATTCGGTACTAAGTCACCGTTAAATTGGTTTACTCAACGCCGTAACATGACAATTCGCCACCGTCGCCCTAATAATCAACAGATCAACACCCTATTGAATGGTTCGGGTATCGGTCAAGTTAAGGTAAACCGCGACTGCACAGAAGTCGATGCATCAGTATTGCTAGCGAATGGTAAAAAAGTGAAATTTATTACACGGGATTAACCTGGCTCAAAACCATTTAAATAGTGAACACTTTTCGTCAACTTCTAGATCCTTCGACTGAACTCGCAGGCGAAAGCAGAGAGTCGATAACCTGTATAAGGAGGAGCAACGAGCTATCTCCCCGACCTAATGAAGTAACTGGCAGAAGAGCTGAAAGAGTCAGGTTTATTTACTTTTTAACACGTCATCGCTACCTTCTTGATGTAGATTTATTGCTTGGATTGGGTATGGAATCACAATACCTTCCTGGGCAAATCTCTTGTGTAAGGCTTTGATAAATTCGGACCTGATAAAAAAGCGATTGAAATATTCCTGAGCACGCAGCATCACTGTCAAATTGATACTAGAATTATCAAACCCAGTAAAGATGACAAAGGTATCGTATTCAGGAATACCCCATTTGTGACTTTTTAGCACTTGTTTTGCCACTTCAAGTGTCACTTTCTCAACATGATCTAGATCGGAATCATAGTGCACTCCAAGATCTACCGGCACTGATAGCTGTTTTTCAGGATAATAATAATTGATGATTTTTGATTGTGCGAGTTTACTGTTGGGCATAATGACGATGTTATTTGGCAGCATTTTTATCCATGTAGAGCGCCATCCTATCTTTTCGACAAAGCCTTGCTCACCTGAATCCAGTTCAATAAAATCTCCAACTCTGATTGGTTTATCGGCCAGCATTTGAATGCCCGAGAAAAAGTTTTCCAAGGTAGGTTGCAATGCTAGTGCAACCGCAAGGGAACCAATGCCTAATGAGGCGACAAGTGGTGTGATGGAAATCCCAATATTGCTCAGTATAATCAACACACCGATGACAATAATAGTCCCCCGCAGAAGTCCTCTTAAAAGGGTACCACTGCTTCGCAAGCCACTTCCTTTTGAAATAATCCTCGTAATACTCATTCGAGCAAAGTGATCGGCAAACACTAGCACTGCAACAATCGCTAACAGCAATGCAACAAGGTTAATCTGCGTCACCCAGGTACTGACTGTTTCGTCATAGAGTTTCACAAGCTGTTCTGTAGCCAACAAACTAATTGAGATTATCAGCAAACTTAATGGCCGTTTGGCCCCTCGCACTGCTATTCCCGACCAGTGATAATTGCTAGGGTGATTCAAGCCGCTTAAATAGAAATATAGAACACGTTTTATTAGCCAAAGACCAATAAATACCATGAAAAAGAATATTGGCCCAATTGCCCATAAAGGCACCCACTGAGCGATCCAATTCGGAATATTTGTAATTGCCTGCAAGAAAGTATGCACCCTGTTGAAAAGCTTTAATAATCTACGAAGCAATTATTACACCACCAAAATCAATAATTCTGGTGATGTAGCTTATTGAATTATATAAAGAAAAAATACATACACATGTTTTCAAAATACCATCGCACTCAATCCATGCAACGCTGCACCCTGTTTGGGGTACTCTATATTGCGAACTGCTTTTTATTAATATTAGCCCGATATAGTCAGTATAAAATATGAGTATCGACTCGATTTTTTGACTACAAGGTGCCCAAAACCATAGCCTTTAAAAAGAGTAAACAAGGGATAGTCGCAACAATATAAAACAAAAAATTGTTGGATATTACTAGCACATACAGAGACAATAATGGCTGAATAATCGTTAATACCTTTTTCATTAAAAAGTAGGTGACAAGTAAAGGCTTGTTTAATGAAATGAGTATGAGGAAAAAAATGTCAGAACACGCAGTAAATATTGGTTTGTTTTTCGGTTCTACCACTTGCTACACAGAAATGGCCGCAGAGAAAATCCAATCCGAAATCAACGAGCTTTTTGATGCTCCTGTCGTTGAGCTATTTAACATAAAAGACGTTGCCCTAAGCAAAGCACAATCATTCGATATTTTGCTGTTTGGTATTTCTACATGGGACTTTGGTGAGTTGCAGGAAGACTGGGAGTCGACTTGGGATGATATAAAAACCCTTAACCTAAAAGGCAAAACCGTTGCTTTATTTGGTTTAGGTGATCAAATCGGTTATGCCGACTGGTTTCAAGATGCCTTAGGAATGTTACACGATGAACTCGCCGTGCTTGATTGTGAGTTTATTGGCTATTGGCCCAATCAAGGTTATGAGTTTAATCATTCAAAAGGGCTAACCGCAGATAAAAGTCATTTTGTTGGACTGTCACTGGATGATGAGAACCAATATGATTTAAGCGATGAACGCATCAGCCAATGGTGTGAACAACTTCTCACTGAACTGCCACTTAGCTAATTATCTCATGCCTGATATGCGCCCTAGAATCCAACGACCTTTCTATCGAAACGGTCCAGAGCATCGGGCAGGGGCAGACGTAAGTTTTGGCGATATTCGGAAAATATTTGGTTTTAAAACCATTCAAATTGGCAAGTGGGTAACACAAACTGAACAGCAGTTAGCGGCTAACCTATTCTTCGATGCACTCTGTGATTTAATGGACATTCTGCAAGTTAATGAACAAGTAATTTCCTTGAATGGGAGTTTATCATTGGCCTTTGGTATTGGTGGCCAAAAACACAGTAGTGCTCATTATCATGCGCCGAAAAGACAATTATCCTTAGCTAAAAATGCAGGTGGTGGCGCTTTAGCTCACGAATGGTTCCATGGTTTCGACCACTATATTAGCAGTAAAATGTACGCTATAAATGTACCACATGGATTTGCCTCAAGCCTGTGGTTAGAAGACGCCAACATGCATTCCCACCCGTTAAACCAAACCCTTTCCCATTGGTTTCAAACATTATTTTTAGATACTAATGGCATCAATCCAAGCGATTACGTGACACGCTGCGTGCAAGCAGATAAAAGCCTGCAATTTTATTATTTTGCGCAGCCACAAGAAATGGCCGCTCGAGCTTTTGAAGCGGCGATCCAAGATCAGACCATTAAAAACGCATTTTTGGTGCAAGGCACAAAACAAACAGTCGAAGCGCAAGTGGGGATTTATCCCATTGACGAACATAGGTTAGAAAGTAACGCTAGCATACTGAATTATTTTAAAATTTTAGGTAAAGCGCTTAAATAACGGGCAAATTTAAACCCAAAATAAAATTAATTGCCAAAATCTATCAACAAATTGCATTTAACGCATTTACTCTTACACCAAAGTAATTCTATACTAGGGCATTAACGATTAGTAACTGTGGTTGAATTTATGAGAAAGAAAAAGCACGGCTCCGCTGATGACGAAGCTCAAATTGATATGACCCCCATGCTAGACATCGTTTTTATTATGTTGATTTTCTTCATTGTAACGACGTCTTTTGTGAAAGAAGCTGGCTTGATGGCTAATCGTCCAAAGGCTCCAGATGCGCCGCCACCGCCAAGTAATGCAAAAACCTTGGCTATACGTATTGACCAGCAAGGCACCATTGTAATGGATAACCGCGAAGTTGATATACGTCGAGTTGTGGCAAACATCCAAAGCTTTTTAGCAGAGAATAATACGGATTCTGCAGCTATCCAGGCTCATTCAAAAACCAAACACGGTATCGTGGTGGAAGTTATGAACCAAGCCAAAGAAGCAGGGATAGACAAAGTGTCGATTCTTGTTAAAGACAGCTGATACATTTCAAGCTATTTAAAAAGCCCTTCCGTTGTGAAGGGCTTTTTTGTATCTATTATTTGGTTTTCATTGCAGTTAACGAGTGAGTACCTACTATAGCAATGTAGGTTACACAAAATCTTTGACTATATGTTGCACTGAACGATGATTTCTAGGAATGGAAACATCATCAGCCACATGATCAGCAGGATAACCGTACAAGCCAAACCTATCTTCTTTGCTATGGGTAATGATGACAACGTGGGCTGGAGGCTTATCGATATTGCCTCGAAATGGATCAATGACTGGCACTTCATAGCGCCCCAGTTTGATAAGTGCGACTCTCCGACCTTCGCGATAGATAAAACGGTCGAATACAGGATTATCCAAAATACAATAAACCGCAAACTTGGGGATTTGAAAAGGGATAGCCTGCCACACTATTTCAACAACCTGTAGCTTATCGGCTAAATTAGAGATTGAATCCGGTAGATCAATGTCGCGCATACATCACCACTTTATCTAAACCATCTGAATTAAATATAGCAACAAATCTGCCCAGAGAAAATTGTTTGAACAAAAAATCTTCACTAATGCGCGATTAAATCATCAATGCTGCTTTAAAAATTAAGGTAAAAGTCCCGACAAAGAGCCACATATTCATCAGAATACGTACCTTGATAATTGTGAATAGTAATATGCTCTATCAAAGGTTCGTTTTGCGAAAAACCAAACCTCAATAATTGGCGTATCGGAGGTTTAGCAGGACTCGAACTTACCCAAGTTTGCATTTGACAATAGAGACCGTGTTCAGCAGCTAGAGCCAATACTTCGCCGCTATTGGCGGGTAAGATACAATAAAAATGGGCCTGTTCCGTGAGTAAACGAGATACTGATTTAAATAAGTCTACAAGACTTAAACTCGTATCATGACGAGCTTGTCGTCTCGATTCCGGCATATAATTAGGATCAGAAATACTGAGATCTCCCGTTTTCCCTTGGAAGTAAGGAGGATTGCTAACGATGAGGTCATACTGAGGCAACTCAGGTAACTGTTGTAAACTAATATGTTGAAAAGAAAGCTTCCCTTGCCATGGGCACTTTTGAGCATTTATCTGCGCCTGTAAAACCGCTTTTTCATCAACATCTATACCCAATATTTGGCTTTGTTCGCCAGTTCGTTGGGCCATCATAATGGCAATTAAACCACTGCCAGTTCCAATATCTAAAATAGAAGAATAATGGCCATTAGCCACCCAACTTCCTAACAATATCCCATCGGTCCCCACTTTCATGGCACAGTTTTCATGTTCAATATCGAACTGTTTAAATCGAAATCCATTAAATTTGGTTTTAGAGGTCATTGTAAGGGGGTCACTGACTTGCCAACGGCTACGAATAAAGTGGAAGAGGTGGGACATGATTCCCACCCAATTTTGCTATACCAATTAAAACATATAATCGGCAAGGGTGCGTTGAATACCCACTACCACATTTTTATTTAGTTCTTTTTCTATTGGTTCATCAATTCCAGATATCCAAATTTTGAACTCTGCATCTAAATCGAAATGACCTGCAGTTTCCAGTTTAAATTGAGTGATGGCCCGGTAAGGAATAGAATGATAGTCGACCTTCCTTCCGGTTAAACCTTGTTTATCTATTAATATCAAACGCTTACTAGTGAAAACATACATATCGCGGATTTCCTTGAATACGCGTTCTACGGTTTCATTCTCGCCGATAATAGGGGCTAATTCGTCGCTTACATCAGCTACATCTATCTCTGATGCATTTCCCATTAATTTGTCTAACAATCCCATTTCTGTCTCCTAATTCAAATAGCTATGTCAAGGATAGGGGATTGGTTGCAAAACACAATACACCTATACCCTTTGTGTCGACTTTATGCTTCACTAGCTTATAAAAATTAAACGTCAGACCAAGTTAGCGGTATAGTTTACATAAGATGTGCATTTGCCTGCTTAATATGGAATTAAAAAGGAATCAAGATGACAAGCTATTCTGACATTGTTCAAGCCCGCAAACGGATTGCTTCAATGATACATCAAACCCCAATAATAGAATCTTCGTTGTTGAATGAATGGTTGGGCAGCCGAATTTTATTTAAAGGGGAATGTTTACAACGAACCGGTGCATTCAAAGTTCGGGGTGCCATTAATACCTTGGCAAAATTAGCCGAACAGAATGCTTTACCCAAACAAGTGGTTGCCAATAGCTCGGGCAATCATGCTCAAGCAGTCGCATACGCATGTAGCCTTTACGATATTCCAGCGAAAATATTTAGTACCCAAAATGTATCAGCAGTAAAAGCACAAGCAACTCAGTATTATGGTGCTGAACTGGCACTATACCCTACTCGTTTAGAAGCAGATGAAGCCGTAAAACAGGCATCAGTTGAATCCGGAACATTATGGATACCTCCGTTTAATCATCCCGACATCATCGCTGGGCAGGGTACCTTGGTAATGGATGCACTCGAACAAACTGGAGATGTAGATGGCATATTTGCCCCTTGCGGTGGGGGAGGTTTATTATCGGGAACTTTGATTGCTGCCAAGACCCTTTGTCCAGCAGCAAAAGTATTTGGCGCTGAGCCACTGACGGCAAATGATGCAGCAGAGTCTTTGCGACAAAACAAAATTATTTCATTAAGCAAACCTCCCATAACATTGGCAGACGGAGCAGCCACACCGTCAGTGGGTGAACATACCTTTGAGGTGCTAAAATTGCTTGATGGTATAGTCGAGGTATCTGAGTCTCGTATTGCTTACTGGACCCAGTGGTTACAACATTTACTCAAGTTGCATTTGGAGCCAACGAGCGCCATGTCCATGCAAGCAGTTGTTGAGTGGTTAAAACATCAACCTAAAAATCAAACGGTTTTAGTACTTTTATCTGGTGGCAATATTGATCAATCCAAAATGCAACAAATTTGGTCAATGGATCACCTTGGTGAAATACCTAACTTATAAAAATAAGAGGATTTATGAAGAATCTATTTTTACTAGCTGCCTGCTTTATTTGCGCGATGACACATGCAAAACCAACAATAATTGGAAATGTAAACGGATATACCCTAGATAATAATGGGGCTATGGTGCAATTTTCTCATTTAGTCTTTGAAAATGGCAAAGTACTTTCCATCGGCGATCAAACCTTAATCAATCAATATCCAGATAGCGTATTCATTGATGGTCTTCAAAAAACTCTTTTACCTGGGTTAATAGACGCTCACGGGCATATCATTTTCCTCGGAGATTCACTTTTGGAAGTGAATATAAGAGATATAAAATCTGCACAACTTTCAGCGGCAAAGGTAAGGGACTACGCAGCGATAAACTCACAGCTAGAGTGGATATTGGGTAGTGGTTGGAATCAAGTCATATGGCCAGATAAGCAATTTCCAACTGCCCAAATACTCGATGAATATGTCAGTGAAACTCCTGTCGCCTTATCTCGGGTGGATGGTCATGCCGTTTGGGTTAACAGTAAAGCATTACAAATCGCAGGCATTGATAAAGATACCTTAGATCCCCCCGGAGGCAAAATTATTCGAGATGATCAAGGGAACCCTAGCGGCATTTTAGTCGATACAGCGATGGACTTGTTATTAGAGCACCTGCCAACAGGCACTAATCAGAATATGCAAGCTAGCTTAGAGGTCGCTTCTGAACGCTTACTCTCAGTCGGTATCACCAGTGTACATGATGCTGGAATCGGCAAATCAGAATTTGATTTTTATAAACGCAATGCCTTAGAAAAAAATTTAAACACCCGCATATATGCAATGTATTGGTTTGAAGACCCGAATTTAGAAGAGCTTCTTAAAGCCGGATATTACAATGACCCCGATGACTTTCTGTCGGTTCGCAGTGTTAAAGCCATGGCTGATGGCGCTTTAGGCAGTCGCGGTGCAGCTTTGTTAGAGGAATACTCTGACGACCCCCACAACAAGGGTCTAATGGTTTTACAAGAGGAACAATTTAAACCTTTGTTTGATCTCGTTTTAAAATATAAATTTCAATTGAACGTCCATGCAATCGGTGATCAAGCGAATAATCGAGTATTAAATCAATATGAAGCGTCATTTAAGACAGTGGGAGGTAAAGAGCTTCGAAATAGAATTGAACATGCTCAAGTGATTAGCCTGACGGATATCCCCCGCTTTAAACAATTGGATATTATCCCCTCTATGCAGCCTACCCATGCCACCAGCGATATGAACATGGCTGAAGACAGGTTAGGAAAAGATCGTTTACGTGGTGCTTACGCGTGGAAAAGCTTTATTGCTCAAGGTTCACCACTAGCGTTAGGTTCAGATTTTCCGGTTGAGATGAGCAATCCTTTTTATGGTCTTCACGCAGCTGTCACTCGTCAGGATAGAAATAATCAGCCAGTGGAGGGTTGGATTCCTAGTCAAGCACTTAGCCTTCAACAGGCCTTTAAAGGCTTTACCATTGACGCTGCTTATGCTGCTCATCAAGAAAAGATAATAGGCGGCTTAACAACAGGAAAATGGGCTGATTTTATATTAATTGATAGGGATATTTTCGAAATTGATAAAAAAGAGATTTGGAAAACGAACGTATTGGAGACTTGGCTAGCAGGAAAACGCGTTTATAAGAAAAGCGACAAATAACAGAAGGAAAAAACCCGCACAAACCACAGGACACGAAAATTTGTGCGGGTAGTATTGCCTTCCTGCCTCAAACAACTTAGTTAGCGTCTGAAGTATTTCAACATTGTTTATTGTTTTTATTATCAATGGTTACACACATAACTTTTCTATCGTAGATGCGTAATCAAAGCTTATTTAGCAGTTTCAGTGCCAACTTTTTTATCTATATAATTCAATAACTTAAAATTTAAACACCAACACCTTTTGTCTCACATCTTACCAGTTTGGTGCATTAGCACTTTATTAGGGCGCAAGGATCGAATTTGTGCACATTTTATCTCACACTTATTTGTTCGTTATGTGTACATATAGTTGATTAATATGAGAAATTTTATACACGAGGTGTATTGCCTAGGGGAAATCGACAATGAGTAACGGTGCGAGCAATAAGGTTATTACTCCTAGTGTTGATTATAGTGTTGTGGCTCACATCTGATCAGACACTTTAATTCGATAGGTTTTGACCTCCGCCGACAGACTGCAATGAGCGATCAACAGACGTTCGACCTACCTCAGTCGAATGACTGCTATGCCCAAGAGAGCGGACGTAGCTATTTCTTGAGTTTCAGCTCCTTCGAGTGTTCAACGGTTGTCAGTGCCGACGAATTCTACGACAAGTTTGCTTAGATAATCGACGTTCAGATTTTTATCTGAAATGTAAATCTGGATGCATAACCACCGATTAAATCCTCCGATGCAGACTTGAATAATCTTACAGACGAATAATTACTGAACTGGGTTTGGTTAAGTCAAAAAGCGAGAGGACTTTATTTCGAATAATTCCGTCTAGTTTTTAGTATTAAAAAAAGATGAAATCAAATAATTTAAAGGTTCATTCTTTTTTGATTACCTTATTCCCTGCGTTAGTTATTGATGTCATAGTTCGCACGTCAAGCTTACCGGTTGTTGGCATTCCATGATCTAATTGATACTGTTTGATCGTCTCTCTGGTCTTTGGACCCAAAATACCATCTGCTTTATTGCAACAGTATCCTATCCAGTTGAGATTCCATTGTGCCAATTTAATCTCAATAGGATATGGCTTTATCTCCAATAGTTTTGCAGAAATAAAATTTTCTATAGTACCCCACTCATTTTCTGGTCCACCAATTCGAAAGTTATCTTTATATTGGATGACTTGAGAAGATGCACGTGTTAAGCGTATTTCATCGTCTTTGTCTGGCTCCAGAATATTAAGATAAAGTTCTAGTTCCCTTGGTATCGTCCTTACACCGAATATTGCCCGAAAGAAATATAATTTGTGTGGTTCTGGTGAATCTAATGCAAATTGGATTTGATATCTGGTCGTTTGCTTTGAAGGTACAGATGATGGATATGAAAAAACAACATTAGGTTCAAGTATAGCGTCAGTGGCATGGGTAAATTCAGCGTTATTTAGTGACACGATTCTATTTTTGTCGTCTTGTATTTCAGACGTATCACCAGTAATTGTTTGAAAAATTTTTCTGGCCTTAAAAATACTCAACTTAGTGAAAAGTAGCGGCGTTTTTGAAACTTGAAAATCAAGCATAATAATCTCCACTGTACTTTTGCCGATGTTTTCTATCTCCCATGTTATAGCTGCGAACTTGTCCTCTGGACCAATTTCCATATTTTTAATGGAGATGTTAGGAGTAAGAATTTGTGCAGATTCTCTAACTTCTTTTGCCATTAAAAGTTTATCTCTTACAGATTTCGTATCAAGTTCAACAGCCTTAAGTGCACTATCCAATTTAATATTATCTGCCGAAATTTCTTCAACTACTATTTTAATTTCACCCAAACGAACGTTCACTTCAGCAAGGTTCTTTTCAGTTTCTGTTAAGGAAATCTGAGTATTACTCAACTCAGTATTTACTACATTCAACGCTGAACTAGTTTCATTCAACGCTGTGCTAGTTTTGACCAAATCTCTTTCTGCACTAAACCACATATGTATTGTGAAGAAAATTGCGCTCATTCCGATTACAGAGTTAAATACTACTCCGGTTAGCGTCCATTTTTCTATCGATTTTGCATCACTCTTCGGTTTTACTTTTTCAGAACTATTACACATGTTTGTTATCATCTTCGTTAGTGTGCACTCTTAACATTTCGCTGAGAAAATTAAATTTGAGAGGCTTATCACCTACTCAGAGTAATCACTAATCCCCAGTTTAGCAAGCTGCTGCCAACTCGGTAATAGCTGCCCCTTGGCGAAACCTTTTTAACGTCCAACTTTTGGTAAAAACTTTCTTTATATTTTTGAATGGCTTGTGACTTCTCTTACTACACAGCTGCCATTCAAATTTCAAAACTTGAACAGCAGTTGCTGGCACGGAGCCGTCTGTAAGTTTTGGTCAAGCTCTTCATATAGAAAGTGTAAGGTTGAGCTCAGACTAATTCAATTATAGCTGTTAACACCAAGCGATTCTGTCGTAGTCACTAATTACCAAGGGAATTTGACGGTTATCTTTTAACCGTGTTTCTTCTGTGTTTTTACATGGGAGAGACGCTAAGGATGATCATGTTAAATTCCAAAGCTCAACTTACTGTTGATGTCATTGCCAAAGTGGCTGAAAATAAAATTACTATTGATAATGCAACCAAACTCCTGAATAAATCTAGACGCACTGTCGAACGTTATTTGCAGAGATATCGTGAAATGGGTATTCGTTTTGTTGTACATGGCAATACGGGTAATGCGCCAGTCAATAAAACGCCTGATTCATTAAAACGCGTGGTTCAATCACTAATTCGCGACAAGTATTACGATGTGAACTTGCTTCACCTTGGAGAGTTATTGCTGGCCAATGAACACATCACCGTAAAGCGTGAGACCCTGCGTAAATGGGCACATGACATTCACCATGTAAAACGGGCTAAACGCAGACGTGGACGCGTTCACAAGCGCAGGGAGCGTATGGAAACCACTGGTTTAATGATGCAAATGGATGGCAGCACGCATCGTTGGTTCGGCACAAAGAAGTCATGCCTTATTGCTATGATTGATGATGCCAGCAGCGAGCTTTATGCCGAGTTTTTTCCTTCTGAAACGACGGCAGGCTGCTTGAAAGTGCTACGTTCAGTCATTGAGAATCGTGGTGTATTTAAAACACTCTACGTAGATCGTGCAGGAATCTTCGGCGGTCCTAAACGCTGTAACTTCTCGCAGATGCAACGGGCTTGCGAAGAGTTGGGTATAGAAATCATCTTCGCGAGTTCTCCTCAAGGTAAAGGGCGTATAGAGCGTGCCTTTGATACCCTTCAGGATAGACTGATACCCGAGCTGCGGCTGAACAACATCAGTGATATGTCTGGTGCAACCAGCTATCTGCAACACGTGTTTATCCCGCAGTTCTGGCACAAGCAACTCACCGTTGAATCCAAGGGTAACGAGTCGAGCTTTACGCCCTTATCTCCTCATATTAATCTTGATGATATTTGCATAGCGAAGGAATACCGTAAGATCCGTAATGATCATACCTTCAGCTACGGCAATACGTTTTACTTTATTGATTCCCCCATTAAGCACTCAATCGCCCATCAGAAGATTGAGATACGAAAAGGGAAAGGTAAACAGTTTGACGCCTTCTTCGCTGGTCGAAAATTGCAGGTATCGGAGGTCACTGAGCCAACAAAGGCATCGTTAGAAGATATTGAAATCCAGAAAAAACTGGATGTACTGGCGTTGGCAGACAAACTGGGTAATGTGGCTGAAGCATCACGCCTCAGTGGTGTATCGCGTGAAACTATTTACCAACATCGAAAGCTAATTCAGAAAGGCGGTATTGACGCACTGAAACGCCAAAAAACGCCAAACCTGCATCACAAAAACCGCACTGAAAAGGCCATTGAACAAATCGTTATTGAGTTCTCTCTGGCAAATCCACACTTCGGTCAGCAACAAGTGTCGAGACTACTAAAATCTGAGAAAAACGTCACGATACACGGGAGCGGTGTTCGGAATATCTGGCTGAGGGAAAAGATGAATACTACTGAGCTTCGATTGAGAAAATCTCAGTTCAAAAAACAAACGGCCTGATGGCCGTTTGGACTATTAAACATCAAGCTCCATTACAACACCGTCTTCCTCATCTTCTTCAGTCACAATAAAACCAAACTGTGAATAGAATTTGCGCATTGCATGATGACCGGGCATATAGAGTATGGTGATTTTTTTACACTCTGGAATTGCTTTCATTTCATTAATTACCAGTTCTGTAGCGATTTTGCCAATACCTTGACCTTGATAGTTAACATCAACCATGAACTGAGCAATATAAAACTCATCTGGTAGTCCCTCTTCAAGCTCCTGATAATATTGCATAAAACCGACTACTTTATCGTCAAGATATATTGCTCGATTAACGTAATGGGGGTAAAAACTGGACTCAGCAATAGACTCTGAATTTAAAGCTACGTAATCTTCTTGCTCTTTAGTAATCTCTAAATGAATCACATCAAGCCAATTGTCTTTCGTAACTTCACACAAACTTACATTCATAAAATTCCCTTTTATTTCTAGATTAGGAGTGCTTATATCTGGGTGAAATGAAAAAAAACAATACGTTACTTGAGGAGATTCGATTACTGCGTGCTATAGTGTTTACGTCAAAATCGCTTGGTACTTTTGCCGTCAAGTTCCCTTGGTAATCACACTAATCCAATTATAGCGAGCTCTTGGGTTTTGCACGCTAGAACTGCCTTAAACTGATTAGAACGGATTATTTCATATGAATAATTTAGTCTTTTAATCTTTAATTAAATAATCACACTTAGCCAGCTCTGGTGCTAAAGGTTCTGGGTAAATTGCAGTTTTGAATCCCATAGATTCATATAATTTTTTAGCCACTTTATTGTGCGGCCATACAAACAATGAGAAGCCGCTAGTTGCTACTAACTCAGCTCCTAGAGTCATCATATAAATGACGAGCTGTCTTCCAATTCCACTCCCTCGCATCTCAGGATTAACAATTAAGCGCGCTAAATGACATCGCCCCATTCGCTCGTAACATTGTCCAAAAGCAAGTAGGTTGTTTTTGTCATCAATTAACTTATAACTCAATCCATGCTCTAACTTAGTTTCTTTGACTAAACTGTGGGAGCTAATCGGGAAAGACATATTAGGTCCTCCCCAATCACGAACCTCATCAAGACTTTTAAACCAGTCGCAAAGGTTGGCGACATCCCTTTCAGTTGCCGCGACTAAGCTTAACGGTAAAGTGTTCTTATCCATTTTTCTTCATTGATAAACGCCCAACTCCAATCTTTCCATTTTTCATCTAACCCAGCATCTATAACATCTTCAACGGGCAACCCATTTATTTTCAATTGTTTAACTTGCGCAGAAGTTTGTTTAATCATATCCACAAACTCTTGCAACTGCGCCTTATTGCCTAATGGACCGTGCCCTGGAATAATTTTAGTGTCGTCATTAATCATGCTAATAAGCTTCTCAACACCCGCAATATATCCCTTCACTGAGCCGCCGCTATCAATATCGATATAGGGAAAAAGACCATTAAAAAATAGGTCTCCGGTGTGCAAAATATTGGCTTTTTCAAACATAACCACACTATCGCCATCGGTGTGGGCATTGGATAAATGCATCACTTTGAGCGTGTCACCGTTAAAATGAAAGGTAACACCTTGGGAATAAGTGACGACTGGCAATTCAGAATGTTTATGTTCTTCTTTGTCTAGAAGTCTTATACGCACATTATCGTGAGCAAAAATGGTGGCATCTTTCACTTCTTTCATATACGCATTAGAACCAGTGTGATCCCCATGATAGTGAGTATTGATAACATATCTTAATTTGTCTTTAAGAATGGAATCTAGGGCTGCTGAGATTTTCTCTGCCATGGGCTCGTATTGGTCATCTATAATAAGCAGTCCGTCATCGCCTGCTGATACGCCAATATTTCCCCCCATCCCCGTAAGCATATAAACAGAACCGCCCAAATTTTCAGATTTCATGGTAACGTCCTCAGGACTATTTTGAGCATAGCCAGAGGTAGTGAAAAATCCAGTTAAGAGAAACATCAATAAAAGAACGTGTTTACGCATTTTTCTATCCTTTTTGTTTAGTCAGTTTTGAATATTAAGATACCAAGTTTTCGTTAGTATTTAACGACAATTGAACCCAATTTGCTTAGAAGTTTAGACTTCATGGATGTTAAACTAGTACTTTCTCAATTTGCTAATGACATAATTACTTAGAGTGGCGCTAGAATGAATAAATTGCAAAATAAGTTAACCTTTTTATCTATTGTTTTAGGTTTATTAGGAGCTTTGTATGTCAACTTTTATGTTCCAGCCACTTGGGTCGAATCAAGAATTCAATACCAAACCTACCAAACCGAGCAAGGGCAATGGGCGTACGTAAAGCAAGGTAGTGAACAAATTATTAACGCGGTTACCCCTTACGAGCAATCACCACTGGCACAACATAAACTAGATTTACTTACCACAGAGCCAGAGATGAAAGAACAGTGGGTGGTGATCTCGGAAGTGGGTCAAAACCCTATTTTACTTAGAGCATATTATCACTTTAAAGTGTGGTCTTTATTACCAGCATTCATTGCAATTGCCTTGTGTTTAATAAGTCGAGAACCTTTACTCGCCTTGTTTAGCGGAATAGTAGTAGGGGCATTTATGCTAGGTAAGTTTGATATAAGCCAAGACGTGTTGATACCGAATATGGCTACCACAGACGCTGCGTCCATCCTAATATTGTATTTATGGTTGCTGGGCGGTCTGATGGGAATTTGGTCCAAAACCGGGGCGGCTCAAGCATTTGCAGAAATGATGAGCCAGCGTTTTGTGACAGGTCCGCGCTCAGCGAAGCTAGTTACCTGGATGTTAGGAGTGTTATTTTTCCAAGGCGGCACCATGAGCACCGTATTAGTGGGTACAACCGTCAAACCCATGGCCGACAAAGCCAATGTAAGCCATGAAGAACTGAGTTACGTAGTTGACTCAACCGCTTCGCCTATCGCTGCGGTACTCGCTTTTAATGCTTGGCCAGCTTATATTCAGGCTTTCATATTTGTACCTGGCGTCGCCTTTTTAGCCACGGAAAGCGACCGAATTTCGTTCTTCTTTTCCAGTATCCCATTCAGTTTCTATGGTATTTTTGCGGTAATTGGTACCCTCCTTCTTAGTTTAGAGTTTACTGTATTCTCTGGAAAGCCAATTCGTAAAGCCATTTCTAGAGCTCGATTAACAGGCCAGCTAGATGCCCCTGACGCCTCCCCCATTAGTGCCAAAGAGCTGCAAGAAACGAGTGTTCCTGAAGGGTATAGCTCTCACTGGATAGAATTTGTTTTTCCGTTAATCAGCCTAATCGGAATTGCCGTGGTGACATTCATAATAACGGGGACGCCTCAGATTCATTGGGCATTTGGTGGAGCGCTATTAATCGCAGTGCTGATTGCCATAGTCAAAGGTATGCAAATTCGAGAAATGCTCAATGGCCTAGGCATAGGGTGGAAAGGGGTAGTTGTCGCTTCGGTCATTTTGATGTTGGCGATAACCATAGGCACTATCAGTAAACAACTTGGTGGCGGAATATATTTAGTGGACTTATTAGGCGAACAAATGCCTTTCTGGATCCTGCCGGTGGTTCTACAATTACTCACTATGCTCATTGCTTTTTCCACAGGAACCAGTTGGGGAACCTTTGCCATTGCTTTTCCCTTAGCCATGCCTTTGGTTTGGGACATTTCTCAAAATGAAATGTTAGCTAATCCGGAAGTGTTCATGATGATTTGCTTTGCTGCAGTGCTCAATGGCAGTGTCTATGGCGACCAATGTTCACCAATATCTGATACCACCATTCTTAGTTCGATGACAACGGGATGTGATTTAATGGATCATGTAAAAACGCAAATAGTGCCAGCCACATTCGCCGCCACAATCGCAGCGGTTTTATGGACGTTATGCGCACTGTTTATGAGTTAATCCTAGGCACCCAATCCAGTCTAAAGGTTGGGTGCGCTTCCATCGACTCACTTTACTCTTCCAAGAATCTAAAGCGCGGAACGGATTGTCCATCAATCACCACCTCTTCGGTAAACATCTTTAACGGCCTCACCCACAAGCCACCTTCACCATACAGAGGACGATATACTACTAATTCGGATTCATCTTCAGAATGTTTCGCCACTCCAATCACGTTGTAATCATTACCCTTATAATGACGATACTTTCCTGTTTTTAGCATACTTATCCTTCTTCGGTTAATTGAGATGTGCTTGCCGCTTTGATTCGCCAAACTTGCCACGACAGCAAAATTATCTGACAGCAAATAATAATAAAGCTAGTTAACATAAGTCCTTGCCAGCCCAATGCGAAAAGCAATGCTCCCGCCCCTAACGAAGCAAGTCCTTGGGCACTAAATACCGCAAATTCATTGACACTCTGAACTTGGAATTTTTGGTTAGCTGTATGCGATTGTGGCAACAATACTGTCCCACCTAAAAACAAGAAGTTCCAACCGATACCCAGTAAAATTAATGCGCTCCAATAATTGATCAAATGGCTATCGATGGAACCTGCGATGATAGTCAACAAATAGATGAACAAACCGGCCCAAATCACTCGATATACGCCAAGCTTAGCAATTAATACCCCACTAAATATTGATGGTAAATACATGGCTAATATATGACTTTGGATCACCCACTTCGCCTGCTCTAAACTATGATGGGTATTCACATGCATGTGCACAGGTGTGGCCGTCATAATAAAGCTCATTAACGCATAACCCACAACAGATGCAGAAACAGCGATGATAAATGAGGGTTTGCATAACACGTCGCTAATATCCACTTTTTGCCGTTGCGCCTTAGGGATAGGTTTGTGGGTCTCGGTAAATAAACAGAACAATCCAAAACAGAGCAAACAAAGCACGCCCATTAATACAAATGATCCAACATAAGCGATGGGCAAGAGTTGATTGCCGAAGGTAGCCAGTTCCGGACCTATGATGGCTGCAGCTAAGCCCCCAAGTAACACAGTTGATGCGGCTTTAGGCGCGAGTTCAAGAGCCACAGACTCCATGGCCGCAAAACGAATTTGCTGGAATCCGGAAATTGCGACCCCGAGTAAAAATGTAGCCAATAAAAACAGCTTGAAATGCGCAATGTAAATACTTAATGCAGCGAGCAAGCAAGCGAAACAGGCAAGCAGAGCAACAGTCAAGAAAACCAATTTACGACCCAGTTTGCCCATAGCTCGAGTAACGGGTAACACCCCAGCAGCGGTTCCAATAATCATCATAGCCACAGGCAGAGTGGCAAGTCCTTGGGAAGGAGCGAGCTTAGTGCCAACAAGGCCACCAACCATAATCATCATCGCCCCGGCACTCATGGCAAAGGCGAGTATTAAGGTCAAAATCCAGACATTACGAGGCAGGGAAAACAAGGAGGCAATTACCCAATAAAATAAAATAAGCTATTCAAAATAACATAGCTTGGCAAAAAACGGTTAAACAAAATTACTAAACAACTCTCCAACGAGATTTATTGGAGCACATTATCAAAAGGCAAATCCATTTGCTGAAATTTACTTTTTGCCGGTAACCCCACATGTAAGCCCACTAAACGAATACCCCGCTCTGTTTTGCGATCAAATGCTTCATCAAGTAACTCAACAAAGTAATTTTTATCCAGTTCAGCACACCTATGCTCTACGGTGGTTTGCTGAAAATCACTAAATTTCAGTTTCACACCCTGGGTTTGGATTTTGCAATCGCTTCTGGCGGATTCTAATCGTTCTTGCAGTTTTGGATAGAGAGTTTCCAATACTTGTAAACACTGTTCTTTGGTTTGAATATCTTCATGTAAGGTGCGCTCAACGCCAACAGACTTGCGCTCCCTAGAAAGGCTTAAGTCGCGATCATCGATACCATTGCTACGCTTCCAAATTATCGGGCCAAATTTGCCAAAACCCTTAATGAGTTGCTCTATGGGATAAGTGCGAACATCATTACAGGTATATAATCCTAAATTGTGTAACTTCTGCACTGTGACTTTGCCTACCCCGGGGATTTTCCCAAGTGGCAAGGTTTTAACAAAGTCATCAAGTGTCTCAGGAGTGATCACACAAATGCCATTGGGTTTGTTTTCATCGCTCGCAATTTTGGCTACAAACTTGACAGGCGCAACGCCAGCAGAGGCAGTTAGCCCTGTTTCATTTTCAATAGCGGCACGAATATCTTGTGCAATTAAAGTCGCACTGCCGGAGAATAGAGTTGAGTCAGATACATCTAAATAAGCTTCATCCAAAGACAGAGGTTCAATTTTGTCGGTATATCGTTGGAAAATAGCGCGTATCTGTTTTGATATTTTAGCATAAAGCTCCATTCGTCCCGGCACCATAACGAGATTAGGACAAAGTTTGAGGGCGTGAGCAGTGGCCATCGCCGAACGTATGCCAAATTTTCGCGCGGGATAATTACATGTGGAAATGACGCCACGCTTATCGGAACGGCCGCCGATAGCGATAGGAACATTTTTCAGCGCAGGATTGTCACGCATCTCTACCGCCGCATAAAAGCAATCCATATCGATATGAATAATTTTGCGCATTTTCTCGACCAAAACCAAAAACTGTTTTTTTATACAGTATTGGTAATTTCAGGTCAAGCTATTTGAAAGCAGGAAGCCCTGGGAGTAGTGATTTCATCTGAGCATAAATAGGTTTAGCAATTTTCTTAAAACCCGATTCAGTCGGATGAATTTCATTTAACCAATCGGTTTTATTACCCGGTCGCAAAATTCCCTGAGTATCCACAACCAGTAATTTATTTAAATGTTCAGGTCTACTGGCCAAAGCCTGAAGCCGGGTCTTGAGGGTCCCTAGAAGAATTTCAACTATAGGTAGATGTAGATCTAACGGGATGTTTTTTTCGATTAAATAAGGATAAATCCATGGTTTGGTTTTTATTAACCCCCAAAAAAATTCAGCGCCATCTTTACTCGGTTTAGCAATATCGTAAGTATGCGTGATAATAGTTGCATCGGGATTATATTCATCTCGCAAATCAATGAGTTGATCAAACGCTAATATGATTGCATCCATTTTACGATTAAAACGTTCCGCGTGAATACACTCTTGAGCAGTGAAGCCTTCTTGGTATTGATTTAATATCATAGGCATATCACGTTTACCGACAATATCATTCCCGCCTCCAGAGAAAAGAATCAGTTTCACGTACTTAGCAGTTTGCTCCATCACTGAGGCTAAATCGGCCTTCTGCTGACCAGACATCATATTAACCGCCTCGTCACCATTACTAGCCAACCGCAGCAAATTCACTTTATCCGTCCTAGAAACCACATTTTCAATGTGATGTATAACGTTTATATCACCACCAAATGCGACCCACTTCTTGGGATAGGCAAACCAGGAATCACCTTCGGTAATAATACCGATTCTATCAGGGTGCTTTTTACAGATATGTAAAAAGTCGGTACGTAGACTTGTAACACCGGTATGGGCAGCGATGCGGCGACGGCGTTCAATAGGAGTTTCATTTGGCATTTTTCTTTCCCTGCTTACCTTTTTATTAAGTGTAGTAAAGGTAATTTATTTTGCAGCAGTTTATGAAAAACTTTCGATCGCTAGTGTAATATTCAGCAAAAGCAGTTAAATAAGGGGGCAAATCAGTGGAAGGAACAAGGTTGCAAAAACAGTACAACCTTGTTGGCTTAAATCGGCAATAGAGACTATAGAATTTGGTTTTCTTTCCACTCAGCAAGTTTTTTCTGGCGCAGCTCTTCTTTTTCTAAACGTGCTTTTTTACGGTCGCAAGGCTCTGGACAGTCACAGGCTTTGGAAATACCTAAAGCACCTAATCCGCCACAACTACCAGCAATCGTTTTTTGTTGAAATATGTAACCTACAGCCATGGCTAGTACCACAACAAGAAAAAACACAAAGGCTAAAATAAACGTACTCACAATGTATCCTAGTTATTTCAATTTAATTTACTGCTCATTTGCAGCGTGAATATACTCGTCGAACTTACCTGTAGTATACGCTTTAAAGTCGCCATTTTCTCGTGTAATTAGCATCACATCTAAATTATGCTGTTCAGCAACTCGTAGCGCTTCTTCTTTACCTAACACATTTAGCGCCGTTGCCAGACCATCCGCAGTCATCGAAGAAGGATGCACCACTGTTACGGCAACTAAGTTATGTTGAATAGGGTAACCGGTTCGCGGATCAATTAAATGGGAGTAACGCATGCCATCTTGTTCGAAGTAATTACGATAATCTCCTGAACTGGCCACCGCATTATTACCAATAGTTAAAATAGTTTGCACAGCGCGCTCATTGTTAACTGGCTTTTCTACTGCTATGCGCCAGCCTTGGCCATTACTTTTTACCCCAGCTACGCGCATCTCACCGCCAATCTCCACAAGATAGTTACTATAGCCATAAGACTCCAATAACTCAGCAACTGCATCAACGCCATAGCCTTTTGCA
Organism: Aliiglaciecola sp. 3_MG-2023; assembly: GCF_030548205.1. Taxonomy (GTDB): domain Bacteria; phylum Pseudomonadota; class Gammaproteobacteria; order Enterobacterales; family Alteromonadaceae; genus Aliiglaciecola. The sequence continues at coordinate 180,399 of NZ_JAUORV010000002.1, forward strand.
ATGGTTGATAAATCCACGTACAAGTCTGGTTGTAGTTTGATCAAACTATTACCTTGAATGACCAGCTTATTTAAGCCAACTTTGCTTTTAACCGTATCAATGGTTTGTTGAGAGGGAATCTTATCCGGTCTCGCTTCCGGCCCAAAGCCCCATAAATTGACCAATGGGCCTACGGTAACATCCAGCACCCCAAAACTCACCTCACCGAGCCGCTTCGCTTCCTTAACTACCTTGACGGTTGCTGGTGACAGCTCAAAAGGTTCAGACGTTAGTTGCTGATTGAAACGCGATAATTCAGAATTTGGATCGTAGGTAGACATCAACTTATTAATATCCACCAGTAAATTATCGATTTTTTGTTGTAACTCCTCTGGTGCCATCCGGCTTGCAGATAACACTTTCACGTTATAACTGGTGCCCATAGTAGCTCCAGACAAATGAATCTCTCCGGAGTTTTCAGGTGACTTCCAAACAAGGAATACGACCGCTACAACACACAACAGTAGACCAAGGGATTTTAATTTATTCATTTAAAACGCCATTTACATATTTTGATAGGTCATAAAAAAAAGGGGCATATCAATGCCCCTCTCTACAAATTTCCATTTAAAAATTAGCCACCGAAGTCATCTAACATGATGTTTTCGTCTTCAACGCCTAATTCTTTAAGCATATTGATGACCGCTGCATTCATCATAGGAGGACCACACATGTAGAACTCACAATCTTCAGGTGCAGGGTGATCTTTTAGGTAATTTTCAAGCAATACATTATGGATAAACCCGGTATCACCTTCCCAATTATCTTCTGGTTGTGGATCTGATAATGCTACGTGCCACTTAAAGTTTTCATTTTCTTTTTGTAGCATATCAAAATCTTCTACGTAGAACATTTCACGTAGTGAACGAGCACCATACCAGAAAGTAATTTTACGATCGGTTTTAAGACGGCGTAATTGGTCGAAAATGTGAGAACGCATAGGCGCCATTCCAGCTCCACCACCCACAAATACCATTTCAGCCTGAGTGTCTTTCGCGAAGAACTCACCAAATGGACCAGAAATAGTGGCTTTATCGCCTTCTTTCAAACTCCAAATGTACGAAGACATCTTACCTGCAGGTAAGCTTAGGTTGTTAGGTGGAGGCGTCGCGATACGCACATTCAACATAATGATCCCTTCTTCTTCAGGATAATTAGCCATTGAATAAGCACGGATAGTCTCTTCATCAACTTTAGACTCAATATCGAAGAAACCAAAACGTTCCCAGTCAGGCTTATACTCGTCAGGAATGTCGTAATCTTTATATTTAACATGGTGAGGTGGAGCTTCAATTTGAATATAACCACCGGCACGGAAAGGTACACTTTCACCATCTGGCACTGCTAACTTAAGTTCTTTGATGAAAGTTGCTTTGTTATCGTTAGAAATAACTTCACAATCCCATTTCTTAATACCAAAGACTTCTTCTGGCAATTCAATATCCATGTCTTGCTTAATCGCAACCTGACAAGATAGACGGCAACCTTCTTTCGCTTCGCGCTTACTTATATGATCAAGTTCAGTAGGCAGAATTTCACCACCGCCCGATTTGATGTCAACCCGGCACTGACCACAAGAGCCACCGCCACCACAGGCAGACGATACAAAAATACCTGAATCAGCCAAAGCGCCTAATAGTTTTCCGCCAGGTGAAGCCGTAATGGCTTTATCTGGGTCACCATTAATTGTAATAGTCACGTCGCCTGATGGAACAAGCTTAGACTTTGCGAACATGATGATAAGTACGAGTGCCAAAACAATGGCAATAAACATACCTACACCAAGGTAAATTTCATTTGGATTCATTTACAAATACTCCTTAGTGTCTTCGCTTAAAGGGCTACGCCAGTGAACGACTGGAAACCTAATGCCATAAGACCTGCAATCATAAACACAGAGCCTAATCCACGTATGCCTTCAGGCATATCAGCATATTTTAATTTTTCACGTACCGCTGCCAGTAGGGTAATAGCTATTGCCCAACCTGCACCACTACCAATACCGTAAACCACACTTTCAGTGAAGTTGTATTCACGTTGCACGGCGAAAGCTACACCACCAAAGATGGCACAGTTAACGGTAATTAACGGTAAAAAGATACCTAGCGCGTTGTATAACGCTGGGAAAAACTTATCCAAACTCATTTCTAGAATCTGAACTAATGCTGCAATAACACCGATAAAGGTTAAGAAGTTTAAGAAGCTCAAATCTGCATCAGGAAAACCTGCCCAAGCAAGTGCGCCAGGAGCAAGAATATTCACGTAAATAACTTGGTTAACGGGTACCGAAATACCGAGTACAACGATTACCGCAACACCAAGTCCCATAGCAGTTTTAACTTTTTTAGATACCGCTAAGAAAGTACACATACCTAAGAACAGGGACAATGCCATGTTTTCAATGAAGACAGACTTAACAAAAAGACTTAAATAATGTTCCATGTCTTACTCCTTAGGTTCGACTTGTTCAGGACGAATAGTTCGGATAAACCAAATCAAGCCACCAATCAAAATGAATGAACTGAAAGGTAAAATCAACAAACCGTTACCCTGATACCAACCATCGTTTTGAACCAATGGTAAAATCTCAAATCCGAGAATTGTACCGAAACCAAATAGTTCTTTAATGGTGCCAATAACGATGAGGACAAAAGAGTAACCCAAACCATTGCCGATACCGTCAAGGAAACTCATAAAAGGTGGACTCTTCATGGCATAAGCCTCTGCCCGACCCATTACGATACAGTTGGTAATAATCAAACCAACGAATACGGATAACTCTTTAGCTATGTCGTATGCGACCGCTTTTAGAATTTGGTCAACAACAATTACCAAAGAGGCAATGATCGTCATTTGAATAATAATACGTACGCTTGAAGGGATCTGCTTACGAATTAGAGAGATAAATAAGTTAGAAAACGCCGTTACAGAAGTTAGAGCTAATGCCATAACCAACGCGGTTTCTAATTTAGTTGTAATCGCAAGTGCAGAACAAACACCTAACACTTGCAATGCGATGGGGTTGTTGTCCAGAATGGGTCCGAACAGCACCTTTTTCATTTCTTTAGTTTCAGCCATTGTGCTTCGCCCTATGATTTCCAAGTCTGATTTTTAAGGTAAGGTCCAAAACCATTCTCACCCAACCAATATGTCAATGTATTCTGCACACCATTACTGGTTAAAGTTGCACCTGATAGTGCATCAACCGCATAATCGTTATTCGACCCTGCGTTCTTCTTAACCTGAATTGCTACATCACCATCTTTAAACAATTTCTTGCCATCCCATTTCGCTTTCCAGCTCGGGTTTTGCACTTCACCGCCAAGTCCAGGGGTTTCTTTTTGCTGATAATAAACCAACTCACGAACGGTATTACCATCAGCATCAATTGCTAGGAAACCGTACATCAAATCCCATAATCCTGAACCGTGAACAGGTAAAACGATACGAGAGACTTCATTGCCTTCATTTTTGATCAGGTAAACACTTGCAACACTCGAGCGACGTTGAAAACCAACGTTGCTGTTCTCGACCTTAACGCTGTACTTGTCTTCTTTAGCCGCTTTATACATATCGAAGTCTTCTTCAACTTCTACATACTCACCGGTTTCTAAATCAACAAAACGTTCGGTTACGAACTTGTTAAAGGTACAAGGTACGTCACACTCAGCAGTGGTTTCTAGACCAGCGGCTTGTAATATATTGCTGCGCTTATCATTAGCAGCATTGGTTTGTTGCATTTCACGCAAGCCTACTGCTGCACCAGAAACGACAACAGAGCAAACCAAACATACGGCAACAACAACACCGATAGTTCCGCCTAAGGTTTCTTTTTTCTTATCCGACACGAGCAACCCTCCGCTTGATATTACTTTGAGCCACGAAATAATCGAATAGTGGCGCCCATAAATTTGCAAATAATATGGCTAGCATAACCCCTTCAGGGAAAGCAGGGTTGAGAACACGAATCATCACCGTCATAAACCCAATTAAGAAACCATATGCCCATTTAGCTTTGTTTGTGAAAGAGGCTGATACGGGATCGGTTGCCATGAAGAACATACCAAATGCCAAGCCACCTGTTACCATATGCCAATACCACGGCATAGCAAACATTGGGTTAGTACTGCTGTCGACAAAGTTCAACAAGGAAGCAAAGAATGCAACACCTAACAGCACACCCAAAACAATACGCCAAGAAGCGATGCGCATATATATAATGAAGAGTCCGCCAAGCATAATCGCAAGGGTAGATACCTCACCCACTGAACCTGGGATGTTTCCAAAGAAGGAATTCCACCACAGTTCCATATTGGTATAGTCCATTTCACCAGAAGCTGCTTTACTCAACCAAGTCGCGCCAGAATAGCCATCTGCAGCCACCCATATTTGGTCACCTGAGATTTGCCCTGGATAGGCAAAGTATAAGAAAGCACGTCCAGACAACGCTGGGTTAAGGAAGTTACGACCCGTTCCACCAAATACTTCTTTTGCAATCACAACACCGAAGGTGATACCTAAAGCAACTTGCCATAACGGAATAGTTGCAGGTAAGGTTAATGCAAAGAGTACTGATGTAACGAAGAAACCTTCGTTTATTTCGTGCTTACGCACTGAAGCGAAGAGTACTTCCCAAAAACCACCTACAACAAAGACGGTAGCGTAAATAGGAAGGAAGAAACACGCGCCGTAAGACATCATGCCTAACCAGCCTGTGCCTTCAACACCAATTTGTCCACCTAGGGCGGTAAACAAGTTGGCCTGCCAAATGTCAGGCAAAGTGCCTGCGCCCATTATTAGAGCATCATGAGCTTGCGCACCTACATTATACATACCGTAAAACATAGCTGGAAACGTTGCCATCCACACCATGATCATGATGCGCTTAAGATCAATGCTGTCACGCACATGAGTGGATGCTTTATTTACTTTACCGGGTGTGTAAAAAATAGTTGCTGCAGCTTCGTAAAGCGCATAAAACTTTTCATATTTACCACCGGCTTCGAAATTCGGTTCTATTTTTTCTAAATAGGCTTTTAATCCCATGACTTAACCCTCTTTCTCAATGGTGGTGAGACAGTCACGTAGAATAGGTCCGTAGTTGTATTTACCCGGACAAACATACGTACACAACGCCAAATCTTCTTCGTCAAGTTCTAAGCAACCTAGTGTTTGTGCACTATCGGTATCGCCAGATATAATGTCACGAAGCAACAAAGTTGGTAAAATATCTAACGGCATAATGCGCTCATAGTTACCAATTGGCACCATAGAACGATCAGAACCGTTAGTAGACGTTGTCATATTAAATAGTTTTTTAGGTGACAAGTGTCCAAGATAAGCACGAGTAACAGAATGCATGTCACCGCCTGGCGCTAACCATCCTAAGAACTTTTTCTCATGACCTTCAGGTAATAATGAAATCTGGGTGTGATAACGCCCCAAGAAACCATGAACACCATGGGCATTTGTACCCATTAGCACTGAGCCTGAAATTACCCGAACATCATCGCCTTCAGCTTCACCTGCAGTTAATTGCGCAGTATCGGCACCAAGAATAGTGCTGAGCAAACGAGGATTCTTCGCAGCAGGGCCACCTAATGCGATAACACGCTGGTTATTTAACTCACCAGAGGTAAACAAGGCGCCGAACGCCATGACATCTTGATAGTTAATTGACCAAACTGTTTTATTCGCACCAACAGCATCTAAAAAGTGGATATGCGTGCCAGCTAAGCCTGCAGGATGAGGGCCTGCAAACTCTTCCACTTCAACCGTAGTTGAACCAGTAGGAATGTCAGCACCTGGAGCCTTACACACATAAACCGAACCTGTAGTAAGTTGCTTCAAAACAGCTAAACCGTTTTCAAAGTCAGCTTTACGCTGGGCAATCACCACTTGAGGATCGGCAGCCAATGGGTTGGTGTCCATAGCTGTGACAAAAATTGACTTTGGCTCACTACCCAGTGCAGGTACTTTGCTGTAAGGTCGTGTTTTTAAAGCAACCCACAAACCTGACTTAACCAAATTCTCTTCAACTTTTTCGCGAGGCATTGAACTCAATTGCCCTGCATCATATTTGTCGAAGGTTTCATGTTCATCGCCAGCTAGTTCAATAACCACAGATTGCAAAACACGTTTTGCCCCGCGATTAACTTCAACTACCTTGCCCGCTGCTGGCGCAGTAAAGAGAACACCAGGATTCTTTTTATCTTCAAAAAGAGCCTGACCTTTCTTAACTACATCGTCTACCTGAACAAACATGGTAGGACGCATGCCAACATATTCTTCCCCCAATACAGCCACGCGTGTGATGCTTGGGCCGTTTTGAATTGTTTGGTTAGGTGCCCCCTTAATAGGAAGGTCTAACCCTTGCTTGATTTTTATCATATGCAACCGCAGTCTTGTAAAAATAAAATTAAAGTGAAAGAAATATCAATTTTGAATTCTACTTAGTAAATGCGAAAAATGACGACATCCGCAGTTTCGCTTGAAAACTCAAAGGTGATCTTACTTATCTACTATTTTTGTCTTTTGTTGAGTGTGAATCCTTAACCAGGTGAACACAGAATCACTTCTGTATTGGTCCACACCTCGCAAGAGAATGATTGAGCAAATGAGTTAATTATGAACTATTTAAAGAAACTCATGTCAGTAAACTCCGGAATTTTAGCATTAATCCACCGGTTTACGCTACGCAATTTACGGTTAAATAAGAATTTTCCGTGTAATATTTAGGGTTTTTCTAAATATAGTGCATTTTATGAACAGCACTTAATTTTTTTAAGTATCCACCAAAAAGTTAAAAACCCTAACACGCAAAGGTAAATTAGGGTTCAAAGTCTAGTTTAAAAAAATCTAGTAAACGTTTACCATTTAACTAGTGGATCGATATCCTGCTCGTAATCCACACCATCAATGTCAAAACCAAACAGCTTTAAGAACTCGTGGTGATAGCCAGCATAATCACTCAATTCATGAAAATTTTCTTGGGTAACTTGATCCCACAAACCTTTAATCACAGCCTGAGTGGCTTCATTAGTTTCTTTTCCGTCCATGCGAAGTCGATTAGCTTCGTCAGTTTCAGGAGACTCGACTAACAACTTTTGCTGGAACAAACCGGTAATTTGTTCGATACAGCCTTCGTGGGTACCTTCCTGTTTCATCACTTTGTAAATTAATGATATGTACAAAGGCATCACAGGGATTGCTGAGCTTGCTTGGGTTACTAGCGCCTTCAAGGAAGAAACGTAAGCCGAAACATTTTTGTCGCTATGTTGCTTTATAATTTCACTTGCAGCGCGATCCAGGTCTTCTTTGGCTTTACCGATAGTAGCCTGACCATAGATTGGCCAAGTTAACTCTTTGCCAATATAGGTGTAAGCGGTAGTTTTGCAATTTTCTGCCAATAAATCAGCATCAGCTAACGCATTTAGCCAAAGCTCCCAATCTTCCCCCCCCATCACTTTGATAGTGTTGGCGATTTCGTCTTCATTCGCCGCTTCTAATTCCACTTCGTGGATCAGATCCTTATCGGTATCGTAGGTTTTGGTTTTATAATTTTGCCCCACAGGTTTAAGGGTAGACTTATACACTTCACCGGTTTCAGGATCGGTTCTGCGAGGAGATGCCAAACTATAAATAACTAAGTCAACCTTGCCCATATCAGCTTTAAGGGTTTCAATCACTTGTTGTTTGATTTCATTGGAGAACGCATCGCCATTAATGGTTTGAGCATAGACACCAGCGTCTTTAGCTTGTTGATGAAATGCGGCCGTATTATACCAGCCTGCGGTGCCGGTTTTTCTCTCCGTTGGTGGCTTTTCAAAACACACACCAAGGGTATTTGCCCCATAGCCGAAAGTGGACACGATACGAGATGCCAGACCGTAGCCTGTGGAACAACCTAAGACCAGAACATTCTTCGGCCCCTCGCCTAAATCTCCCTGACTTTTAACATATTCGATTTGTTCTTCAACACTCGCAGCACAACCAACGGGATGAGCGTTAGTGCAGATAAAGCCACGTACTTTAGGCTTAATTACCATAATCTATTTTCCTCAAAAATTTTCCGAACATTTCAAACAGCCGGTTAACTATCACAATCTATTCTCAAACGAGATTTTTAAAAGGCTCAAATATAGCTTTTACTCGATAATCTTCTATTGTAAGGGCCATTGCCACAACAACAAATCTGAACAGCTAATTTATTTTCATTCTTGTCGATTATTATAATATTCCATTTCGGAGATTTGATGATATTTAGAAACATCTTCTTGGAATTTTTGATATGAAGCGTAAATTTTAGCAAATGTTGGGTCCGCAGCAGACTGTTCTTGCATCACTTCAATGCTGGCGGCATGTAAAGCGGCAACCACATCCTTTGGCAAGGGGCGCATATCAACACCGTGAGTTTCCACTAGGGCTCCCACAGCATCATTATTGGCGGCGGTATATTCGTCCCACATATCTTGATTTACCGCTCTGGCAGCAACCTCAACTATCGCCTGCAAATCTTCAGGCAAGGATTCATAGGCCGTTTTATTGACGATAAATTCCAAACTCGCACCAGGCTCATGCCAACCCGTGTGATAGTAATACTTCGCCGCCTTGTATAGACCGAAAGATAAATCGTTGTAAGGGCCAACCCATTCGGTGGCGTCAATGGCACCAGATTGCAAAGCGGTAAACAACTCGCCCCCAGTCAAGGCAACGGGGATCCCACCAAGCTTTTTAAGGACTTCAGCCCCTAATCCTGGGATACGCATTTTAAGACCTTGTAAATCGTCAACGCTATTAATTTCTTTTTTAAACCACCCTGCACTTTGCACTCCGGTATTGCCACCAGCAAAAGGAATCAAATTAAAGGGGGCATAGAGTTCACGCCACATTTCTAAACCACCACCATAGTGCAACCAAGCATTGAACTCAGTGGCATTCATACCAAAGGGAATAGCCGTAAAAATTTGTGCTGCGGGCGCTTTACCTTTCCAATAATAAGAACCTGAATGACCCATTTCAGCTGCGCCACTAGAGACAGTGTCGAACACTTCAAACCCAGGAACCATTTGACCTGCGCCGAAGACTTTGATCTTTAACCGTCCGTTAGACATACGTTCGACGTTTTCCGCAAACGTCTCAGGGGCGCGGCCTAGCCCCGGAAAATTTTTCGGCCAGGAAGTCACTAATTTCCATTGATAGCTCTGCTGAGATGCAGTGGCACTAGAATCGGTTGATGTCTTACCGCCGCAGGAAGTAAGTACAATGATGCTAACAAACAAGGATATAAACGTTAAGGTTTTCATTTAATTAAATCCATTAGGGTCACAGTGTAGAAGGCAGCCACGTTACCAGATCCGGCCAAATAGCCAAGCCTATTAGTAAGAGCAATTGAATAATAATGAAGGGTATCACGCCTTTATATATTTGAGTGGTCTGAACATTTGCCGGTGCAACACCACGCAAATAAAACAACGCAAAGCCAAAGGGTGGCGTCAAAAATGACGTTTGCAGATTCACCGCAATCATTATCCCCAACCAGATTGGGTCTACCCCCATAGCCAGCAAAACAGGGGCAACTATGGGCACAACAACAAAGGTAATTTCAATAAAATCAAGAATGAAACCCAATAAAAAGATGACCACCATTACCACTAAAACAGCGCTAAAAGTACCGCCGGGAAGCTGTTCAAAAAAATGCTCAATCAGTTCTTCACCACCAAAGCCTCGAAATACCAAGGAAAATATAGAAGCGCCAATGAGAATTAAAAATATCATGGCAGTTACGCGGGTCGTACTTAACATGACTTCTCTTAATTTGTCCCAATCGACTTGCCTTTGCACCAATCCCAACACTAGGGCGCCAGCAGCGCCCACGCCTGCAGCCTCTGTGGGAGTAGCAAAGCCGCCTAAAATAGAGCCTAACACTACGAAGATAAGAATAAGTGGCGGTAACAAGGCCCCTGCTAAAGAAATGGAAGCCTGTGTTTCACGGTGCTCATCACCCATGGCTTTATCTATGTGTCGATTGGCAAATAACACCACATAAAGTAAGTACATTGCGACCAACATCATGCCTGGGACTAAAGCCCCAATAAACAAATCTCCCACAGATACAGACTCGGGTGAGAAAATTCCCATATTCAGTTGCGCTTGTTGAAACGCACTTGATAACACGTCACCTAACAAAACCAACGCAATGGAAGGAGGGATGATTTGTCCTAGGGTGCCAGTTGCACAAATAGCGCCAGTGGCGAATGAGGGCGAATACCCTTGTTTTAACATTGTTGGCAACGACAATAATCCCATGGTAACCACGGTTGCACCGACGATACCCGTACTTGCTGCTAACAACATGCCAACCAAAACCACCGAGATCGCCAAGCCAGATTTTAACCGACCGAAGACCTGCGCCATGGCAACCAGTAAATTTTCAGCCACTTTTGACTTTTCTAACATAACGCCCATAAAGACAAACAGTGGCACAGCTATCAAGGTTTGATTAGTCACTATACCGTAAAGTCGACTAGGTACAGCATGGAGATAGGCCGTATCGAAAACCCCAAACAACGCCCCGACCCCAGCAAAAATTAAAGCCGTACCCGCCAAAGTGTATGCCACCGGATAACCCAATAATAAGGTTAAACAAACAATTAAAAACATAACCAAAGAGAGGTATTCCATTACTTATCCTCACTAACCACGGTATTAGATTGATGTAACCAGACATGCATATTGCGGATCAGTTCTGAGACCCCTTGCAAAATCATCAGGGCAGCAAACAATAAAATGAAGGTTTTAAGCAAAAACACTGCGGGTAAGCCCCCTGCAGCCTGTGAGTCTTCCATAATAGCCCATGACGAAGCCACATAATCCCAACAGACAATAAAGATAAAAATGTTCACCGGTAGCATAAAAAATAAGGTGCCAAAGGTATCGATTTTTGCTTTTTTAGTGCCATCGAATTTACTGTAAAAGATGTCGACTCTAACGTGCTCATTAACACGAAGTGTGTGGGCACTACCCAACAAAAACACACAGGCATGTAGATACATCACCGATTCCTGCATCGCAATCCAGCCAATATCAAAGCCGTACCGTAGCACCACAATAAGCAGTGTAATGAGTGCCATAAACAACGTGAACCAGCTAACTAGTTTGCTTATATTATCGTTAAAAACGTCAATATTCCGCGAGAGTGCTGCGGCGTTAAACATTTCCATGCACCTATCTAATTATTCTATTTGTACGATATTACACGTTTTTTTAAGAAATAACGCTAGGGTGCAAGCGTAAAGATTGCTATATTTTGGCTATATATTAGATTCGGTTTTCCACTTTAATTAGACAAGGGGTAGTTTTGTTTCCTGTAGTCGAGTGGAAATAAAATGGGAATTTGGTGTGAATCCAAAACTGTACCCGCAACTGTAATTGGTGGCAATATTGCCAACCATAAGTCAGATACCAGCCTAATCTTAAATTATATTGTTTCTAGCGTGCGGGAATTCACGATTGGCTTGCGTAATCACTTCATTGCGACTTCCCTCCGATCAACAATGTTAAACACCAAATGTATAAATACGCTGTGTACCAGCATAAAAATAAAATAGTACGGTTAAATCAGTACTGATTCAGATGAATGGGAAAGTCCGTTACAGCCATGCTCAAACTACAGCACCTCAATTACAATATTGATGACACGCAGATACTCTCTGATATTCAATTTCAGGCAGATGAAGGAGCTATCATTGCCGTGGTTGGCCCCAATGGTGCGGGTAAAACGACATTGCTAAAGTTAATATCTGGCCAATATCCCTCAAAACAGCAGGTGTTTTGGCGCTCGACCCCTGTTGAAAGTTTCACGGCAAATAGCCGAGCGAAACAAATTGCTGTTGTAAATCAGTTCAATAATAGTGTCTTTAACCTCAACCTTGAACAAATAGTTAGTATGGGCTTACTTCCCCACCAGTCCATATTTTCTAAAGTATCACCTGAACATAACCAAAAGGTTTCAACGGCAATTGCGCAAGTTGGTTTGACTGAAAAGCGCCATCGATTATTTAGTTCTCTCTCTGGTGGGGAACAGCAGCGAGGGCAAATAGCCAGAGCCTTAGTGCAAGGAGCGGGATTATTCGTTTTAGATGAGCCAATAAATCATCTAGATGTGTTTTACGAGCATCAAATATTATCTTTATTACGCAAAATAGCGAAACAAAACAAGGTAACAATAATAATGAGCTTACATGATTTAAATCATGCTGCGGATTATTGCGATAAAGTTTGCTTACTTACCCAAGGACAGATGTTAGCCTTCGGGCCGCCAAAAGCGGTATTCACCGAAGATCGACTGCAACACGTTTTCAAAACCCCATGCCAGATTATCGAAAGGCCCACTAATAACAAAATAAGAATCGAGTTCTGCCCGCCTGAAATTGATGGCTTGGATAAAAACATCGAAATAGGTATAGCCGATGTCTAAGGGGAAATGGGCGGCACTGGTCTGCATTAGTTTTCTGAGTATATTTTGTGGATTATTTTTTGGTGCGGCAGAGTTAGATTTGCGCACCGTATTAGCTTGCATGGCGAACAACTGTGCAGGGAGTATTGACGAGGTTATTTTCTGGCAAGTTCGCTTACCTCGCGTTTTGGTGGGATTTTTAGTGGGAGCAGGATTAGCAGTAGCAGGGGCGACTTTGCAAAATGTCTATCGGAATCCATTAGCCGACCCATATTTGTTCGGGGTAGTATCTGGGGCGGGATTAGGTGCAAGCATTGCGACTTTACTATTTAACGGCAGCTTAGCTTCATTCTCTCCAGCTTTTGCATTCTTGGCACAAATCCCCTTTACCTATGCACTCCCCTTAGCAGCGTTTTTAGGGGCATTTTTAGCCGTTACTATTGTACAAATTTTATCTCGAAAGCTATTTGGAAATCGTACAGAGCACTTGCTGTTAGCAGGTGTAGCCGTGTCATTTATGTTAAGTGCGCTGAGTCATTTTTTATTGTTTATGGCAGAACCTTTTGCTGCTAATAAAGTGATTTTTTGGTTACTTGGAAGCTTAGCTAATTCACAAATGTGGTTCGTTTGGATCATGCTTCCAATGGTTTCTATCAGTGTCATACTGCTTTGGCTTTTTGGCCGTCATATGGATGCAATGTTATTAGGTGATGAAAATGCCCAAACTTTGGGGATAAAAGTTGATTCGTTGCGTTTACTGGTATTAGTCATTTGCGCGGCGCTAACATCGTGCATAGTCGCATATTGTGGTGGCATTGGCTTTGTGGGGTTGATGATCCCGCATATCGTCAGAGGTTGGTTTGGGGTGACAAGTAGAAATTTAATAGTGGGTTGTGTGTTAATTGGCGGTAGCTTTTTAATTTGGATTGATGTTGTTGCCAGGGTGATAGTCGAAAATCAAGAAATCCCCATTGGCATAATTACTTCAGCAATCGGCAGCCTATTTTTCTTATTTGCCCTACAAAAAAACCAAGGACGTTAATGATGCCTTTGCCTATTCTCAAAAATATGCTGGTCTATTGGCTGTGGGGATTTGCTGTTCTAGTATTCTCATGCGCCAATTGCGCAGCCGCACAGGCCACTGAAAAAGTAAAACAAACCGATAAACAAAAACTAAAAATCATCGCCTTAGCTCCCCATATTGTGGAACTGTTGTTTGATATCGGAGCCGGTGAACAAATCATCGCCACAGGTTCATACGCAGATTACCCGGAACAAGCCAAAACATTGCCACGTGTGGGTGATCATAGTCGATTACAAATCGAAAAAATTCTGCAGTTAAACCCCGACCTTGTAGTAGCCTGGAAAAGTGGAAATCCGTTGGAAGACCTAGCTCGATTGGAGCAATTTGGCATCCTAGTGGTTTATTCTGACCCAAAAAAGTTAGAGGATATTGCTCAAGAGTTGTTGTTATTCGGTGATCTCACCGGAAGGCACCCCCTTGCACAGCATCGCGCCGACACATACCTAGCCCAACTGACAAACTTACGGCACCAATTTGCCAATCAAACACCAGTTGACGTATTTTTCGAAATTTGGCCAGCGCCGCTGCAAACCATTGCCGGTAACGCATGGCCCCAACAGCATTTAGACATTTGTGGAGCAAAGAACATTTTTGCTGGGTTAGATAACGATTATCCGTCAGTGTCACTTGAGCAAGTCATTAGCAAATCACCTCAAGCCATTATTCAACCTAAATCGACTAAGCAGTTAGCCAGCAGGCTTTATGATTGGCAGAAATTTACGTTTTTACCCGCGGTTCAGCATAATCTTATTTTTCAACCTGACGCAGATAAATTATTTCGGATGACCACTCGAGTATTGAGCGAAGTGCAAACCTTGTGCGAGCAAATTCAACGAGCCAGACATGTGTATCAGTAGCAATAGTCGTTCACATATATGGCTAAAAACAAGTATTAGAGTGCCTCAAAAAAAGTGGCACTCTTTGCTGCAGTCAGTATTAGGATACGGCCTGCTTCATCCCACCTAAACAATTAGGAGAGTCTGGCGAGTTACCGTACAAGTTTTGCCACTCTTCCCCGGTGTAAGTATGTAATGCAAGGGCGTGGATCTGCTCAGCTAACTCTTCTTTGAGTACCGCATTGACCGCTCTATGACGATTGATTAAACGCTTACCCGCAAACTCTGGGGTGACAAGAACCACTTTAAAGTGAGTCTCGGACCCTTTGGGCACGTTATGCATAAAACTTTCGTTGATCACTTCTAAATGCGCCGGATTGAAATGCGATAGCAACTTCTTTTCAATATTATTTTGGATATTCATTGTGTGGTTCCTTTGTGTGTCCCATTATAAATTTAGCCTGTTCGGCGAAATTTAAAAAACTATTTTTTGCAATTTTTAACTAAGTGGTTGAGTCAGTTAGATATAATTTCCGGTAAAGGATAATGCTGTTTTTATAACGTCTTGTTTGGTTAAAATATTTGCCGAAAAGTGAGATTTATGCGTCCCCCTAGTGACTGGCTTCGCTTAGGCAGACTGTGCTGCCAAAATTTTTGGGTATTTCCTGCCATCATTAAGAGACTGCCATTTTGCAGTGGCAGTCTTACCTTTTGACCGGTATGTATATGTTTAAAATCAAAATCGCGAGTTTGGCCTAAGGTTAATGAAGCAATGATAGGTTGGTAACCTAGCTCAGGTTCGTTGTCGCCGTGCCAGCCCATACTGTCTTGGCCATTTCGGTACCAATTCGCTAAAACTGAATTGAATTTGGTTTTGCAAACTTGTTCTAAGGTAAGTTTCAATTGTGCTAACTCTTTGATCCAAGGATTAGGTTGCATGCTCAATCCTGAATATTGGTAGTTGGCCTCTTTATCCCCATACCAAGCCTGAAAACGTGGAATTTTTACTTTGCGACCGTAAACTTGAATTGAATCTTGCTGCCAAGCTAATTTGCTTTGTAATTTCTGATACAATTCAGTGGCGGTGCCTGAGTCCAAAAAATCTGCCTGATAATGCACATCTGCGTCTTGCATTGGCATTTGGCTTAGGCCTGTTTGGTGGGATGAAAATAAATCCTGTTGCATATAACTTACGTGAATCCTGCTAAAAATGAATACTAGCTTTAATTTTTTAGAAAAGTCTCTGGAATTATACCGCTATCCAAAGCGATTTACCCACCCGAGTTGGCAAGCATGGGATGCAGCAGATGAGTTACTGCTCACCCATATCCAACAAACCCAAGAAAATATACATCAAGCTCGCATAGTCATTCTTAACGACGATTTTGGCGCCTTGAGCTGTTGGTTAAATCAGGCCGATATTCACCATGTAAGTGATTCTCTCGTTTCTCAAAAGGCATGTAAACAAAATATCAAGCTTAATCAATTAGACAACTCTCAAATCACTTATATCGACAGTCTAACCCCTATGCCTCAAGCCCCAGACTGGGTGGTCATAAAAATCCCGAAAACCTTAGCTCTGTTGGAACACCAGTTAATTCAATTGCAAGGGGTGGTATCTGCGAAGACTAAAATAGTGGCGGGCGCTAAAGTGAAAATGATTCAAAAATCCACGTTAGCCCTATTTGAAAAATATCTCGGCACAACCCATACATCCTTAGCCAAGAAAAAGGCGCGGTTAATTTTTTGTGAACCAGACCTGCCACTGCAACAGCAACCATCTCCCTACCCAACGGTTTGGGAAATGCAACAAGAACCCTTTAGCATTAGCAATCATGCCAATGTATTTGCTCGCCAGCAAATTGATATAGGCGCACGCTTGTTAATCGATAACTTACCCGATTGTAGGGCAAAAACCGTGGTGGATTTAGGCTGTGGTAACGGTGTATTAGGCTTGTGTATTCTAAAACGTTATGAGGATGCTCAAGTTATTTTTATGGATGAATCCCACATGGCGGTGGCTTCTGCAAAACTGAATGTACAAAATAATTTACCCGATCAAATGGACCGCGCGCGTTTTATTGTCAGCAATTGTCTGGAAGAATTGGAAAACCATCAACAAATTGATAAGGTAATTTGTAATCCCCCATTCCACCAGCTGAATACCATTACCGATCATATAGCGACTCAGATGTTTGAAGATGCACATTTAAAATTAAAAAAAGGTGGGGAATTGCGGATAATCGGCAATCGACATTTAGAATACCCACAAAAGTTAAAACGCTTATTTGGTGGTTATAATGTGATTTCTAGTGACAAAAAATTTAGTATTTTATCTTCGTTGAAGTAGAGAGTATTTATCATGAAAAAGGCTTTATTCACCCTCACACTTATCTTTGTTACTTTTTTGTCCCATGGCAAACCTAAAGACGATGGTTCGCAAATTCAACCCGATAATTACTATCCAAGAGTCATGATGCATACCACCATGGGCGACTTTGTTGTTGAACTTGATAGATCGAGAGCCCCTATCACAGTGAATAACTTTTTACGCTATGTGGATAAGCGTAGCTTTGAAGGCACCCTATTCCATAGGGTAATCTCTGATTTTGTTGTGCAAGGGGGTGGCTACGATAAGGATTACAAAGATTTGTCTAAATTTCCTGACATTTATAACGAATCAGGAAATGGTTTAAAAAACCAAACTTATACCATCGCTATGGCTCGTTCAAATGGTCCCCATACGGCGAATCGTCAATTTTATTTCAACCTTAACGATAACGAGAGTTTAGACCCCGGCAGAAAATGGGGTTACGCTGTTTTCGGCTATGTAACAGAAGGCACAGATATTTTAGACGCCATATCTCAGGTAGAAACGCAATATGACGCCATTGTGGGCTGGGCGGATGTTCCTATAGAGCCAGTAATATTAAATAAAGTGACAATTTTACCGCCTCTATAATTTTGCTTGATTGGTGTAGGTAAAAAGTTTTGTATCTGCATCTTGATGTTGAATAACCTTAGTAAATTCAAACCCCAAGCGTTCGATTAAGTTAATTGATTGGGTATTATCTGGCGATATCATCGCGTGAACGGTTTGCAAACCTAGGCGTTTGCAATCGGCTGATAATACTCCGCCACAGGCTTCTAAGGTTAATCCTTTACGCCTAAATTCTGGCAAAATAGCATAACCAATATCGGGATAATCGAGGAAAGGCCTTTTTAACATTCCGCAGATACCCATAGGTCGGTTTTTACGGTTATCGCAAAATACATATAAACCGTAGCCATTTTCTCGGTAAGAAACAAAAGGACCTTTTTCAATGAATTCCCGCGCTTCGGCTTGATTTGAAATATTACGATCACCGATGTGTCGAATCCAATCAGGATCATTCACTAAGTCTAGAATAAAATAGGCTTCGGCTAAGGTCACCTTACGGATATTTAAACGCTCAGTTTGAGCAACGAGAGTTCCCTTACAATTCATGAATCTGATGCATCATTTAACTGCGAAAAAACACTACGGACTTTATTTTTACCTGCCTTTTTGGCTAGATATAATGCCTTATCCGCTTTTTCTAATAATGCCACAACACTCTCTCCTTCCATTGCTGTAAAACCAATACTAATTGAAATATCACAATCTAATTTTTGACTATTTATGTTTCGCACTTCATTGAGCATTCTTTCTGCAATTTGCAGAGCATTATTTTGATTGGTTTCAACCAGAATAACTAAAAACTCATCTCCCCCCATTCTACCGACATAATCCACATCACGAACGTGTTTTCTGATGCTACTTGAAATATCGATTAAGATCTGATCACCAAACACATGCCCAAAACCATCATTAATTTGCTTGAAGTTATCCACATCAACCATCAGTAGAGACAACGAATGGTCAAAACGTTCACTTCGGGCCATTTCTCGCTTTAATGCACTATCAATCGCTCTTCTATTGAGTAATTTAGTAAGATGATCCTGTTGGGAAAGTGTCTGTAATTGCTTATTGGTACTAGTTAAACTGTGAATCTTTTCAAAATTTTTCAATCTCGTTTTTTCAATCAAGTTAGCCACCGCAAAACAAACAATAACACTGCAAAAGCCGATACTAATATGCTGCCAACTATCTGTACTTTCTGGGAGCCAAAAAAGCCCAATAACTAACCCAAAAAATGCTGCCACAAGAAGGCTTAAGAAATACCCCAAGTAACCTTGGGATGCACAGCACAACAGCATCAAGGTAATCACAAAAGGCGCAATCCCTTCTCCATCAATGACACTCAGCAACGACCAAAATACACCTACTGATGCAATAAAAACTGAAAAAATAATTTCAATTGCGTTGCTGAAAGGCAATAACTTAGGAAAAGTTTGTAATTTACTTAATAAGAATGCAGTGGATAATGCGAATATAAACGACACTAAGTACAACAGAGTATAAGGGATATTCGCAGCAAACAGCACGCCTGCTCCCAGACGGAAGTGAGCTAGTAGTTGAATACCAAAAACGACGCAAGCCAAACTAGAGAAGTAAATGGCATACTGAATGTTTTTGGAGTTACTTTGTACCAAATATTCCGCTAGAAAAGCAGGTTTTGGTTTGGGAAAAAGTTGTGACATCAATCCACTCGTCAAATCGAAACCGAAGCACGCTTCCATTCACTGGAGTACAAACAAAATAATAGATGTTGGTGCGTCGATTAAAAGTCCTTCAATCTCAGTTTACCAAATATTAGAAGGCATACCATGTATTTTGTTGTCATTAATGATTAAATTTTAGTCTAGTTTATCAAACTAAGCGTTATCAATGGAAAAACTCATAACCTTTTCGATATTTTGAACCCCACAGGCTAACATTACTAACCTATCCACACCTAAAGCCACTCCTGAGCAGTCAGGCAAGCCATTCTCCATCGCCGCCATAAAATACTTGTCCAGAGCAATATTGCTTAGCCCATTTTGTTGGCGTACCTGACGATCCTTTTCAAACCGTGATAGTTGTTCGTTCACATCCCTTAGTTCATAATAACCATTCGCAAGCTCAAGCCCTTTATAATAAATCTCAAATCGCTCCGCCACTCGAGGATCTTGTTGTTTTATTCTGGCTAACGCTGCTTGGGATGCGGGGAAATCAATGAGTGCCACAGGTCTAGTGCGACCAATTTCAGGTTCTACAACTTGGCTACAAAGCAACTGCAAAAGCACATCTTTCACACTTTCATTGTCAGCGATATTGGCAAACCCCAAGTCTGATGCTTTGCGTTTTAACTCTTCTAAGGTGCACGCTAGGGGGTCGATATCACAATAGGTAAGAAAAGCTTGCTGATAAGATAATCGTTCAAGGGGTTCGGTTTTTAGTATCTTTTGTAAAAGTTCATCTACTTCATCTATTAGCTGAGATAGATTAAACCCCACTCTATACCACTCCAACATGGTAAATTCAGGATTATGCTGCTTACCGGCCTCTTCATTGCGAAAAGACTTACATAACTGAAAGATACTGCCACTTCCGGCACACAACAACCGTTTCATGGCAAACTCTGGAGACGTCTGCAGAAATAAATTATCAGGCTCGGGTTTTAATGGACTATTAAATTGTGTGCTAAACCCATGAAGATTAATATCGGTAACACTAGCGTGTGCTAACGCCGGTGTTTCCACTTCTAACACCTTACGTTGTGCAAAAAACTCACGTATCTGAGCATTAATCTGTGCTCGTTTTTGTAGGGTTTGGATCGTTGCGGTGGGTCGCCAGTTGACTGATGAATTCATACTTACCAGATAATTTTAGAGCCCAATAGAAATTGGGCCCAAGACTTAAAAACTTACTTTTGCGCCCGAGAAACGTATTCGCCGCTGCGAGTATCGACTCGAATCACTTCGCCAGTCTGCACGAACAAAGGAACCCGCACCACAGCGCCAGTTATCAACGTAGCTGGTTTACCACCTGTACCTGCAGTATCACCTTTTAAGCCGGGATCGGTTTCAGTGATCTCAAGTTCAACGAAATTTGGTGGAGTAACAACAATTGGGCTGCCATTCCAAAGAGTAATAGTGCAACTATCATTCTCTACCAGCCACTTCACACTTTCACCCACCGCTTTTTCATCTGCAGCAATTTGTTCGAAGGTTTCGTTGTTCATAAAGTGGTAGAATTCACCGTCGTTATATAAATAGGTTAATTCCGTATCCATCACGTCTGCACCTTCTACGCTATCACCGGATTTGAACGTTTTTTCTAATACTTTTCCGGAAATTAGCTTACGAATTTTAACGCGGTTAAAGGCCTGACCTTTACCTGGTTTTACATATTCGTTCTCAAGAACGTTGCAAGGTTCGCCGTCGAGCATTATCTTTAAGCCCGCTTTGAATTCATTTGTGCTGTAATTAGCCATAAAACCTCTAAATTAATCGATTGAGTACTCGTTTGGCGAAGATAATACCTAAAAAATCCATCTCTGTAGAGAGTAACTGGCAAAAAGAACTGGCAACTAGCTTTACTGATCCACAAAAACTACTGAAATATCTGAATATTCCAGTGGCCGAGCAGGTGAAAAATATTGAAGCTAGGTCACTATTTCCGATGCGTGTTCCGCAATATTTTGCGGATTTGATGCACAAAGGCGATCCGCAAGATCCGCTATTTAGACAAGTGTTCCCTCTATATGACGAATATCTTGAAGATCCAGCATACACGGTCGACCCATTGCAGGAACAAGAAACGCCTCAGCAAGGAATACTGCATAAATATCAAACGCGGGCGTTATTGATGGTCCGTGGGGGCTGTGCGGTGAATTGTCGATATTGTTTCCGCAGACATTTTCCCTACCAGCAAAATAGTTTAAATAAGCAAGGTTGGTTAGAAGCCCTAGAGTATATTGCGCAAGATCCAAATTTAAATGAGATAATATACTCTGGTGGTGATCCTCTGATGGCAAAGGATGATTTTTTAGCCTGGCTGACCAGCCAGATAGAACAGATCCCTCATATAACCCGGTTAAGGATGCATACTCGCTTGCCCGTTGTTATTCCCAACCGAATTGATAAGCATTTCCTCAAGTGGATTACTCAGTCTCGTTTAAAAATGATAATGGTACTGCATATTAATCATGCCAATGAAATAGACACGAAATTAATCACAAAGTTAAAGTTATTGCGGGAAAACCAGGTGACACTGCTCAATCAATCCGTCTTACTTGCCACGGTGAATGATTCAGCCGAAAACCAAATTGCCTTGAGTGAGCGTTTATTTGAAGCCGGTGTTATGCCTTATTACCTGCACATGTTAGATAAAGTAAAAGGAGCGACTCATTTTGATGTGAGTGAGAATCGCGCAAGGGAAATAATGGCAGAAATGATAAAGCGCTTGCCAGGTTTTCTAGTCCCAAAACTCGTACGAGAGATAGGCGGACAACCTGGCAAGACACCTTTAGACTTACATCTTCATCCTTAATTTAAGCGAATGTGTTTACATTCGATCCAATTGCAGGATTAGAAGAAACTTTTGGTACGTCAGCCGCTGATTCCAACAACTGAAGCGTCGCTTGACCTTGCGTCTCTTGATTTGATTTCGCGAGCTGCAAAGCTTTAGTTTCAAGTGACGCACCGGTAGTTCCAGATGCATTTACACCCTGAAGTTCCATACCAATTACCTCATTGCTTGTAGCAATTTAAAAAAACAGGCAGAATTACCCGTCTACGGTTATTATCGGCTCTCATCAAACATTCTTGAGTATTTTTTTTCACTTTATTGAGATCATTTTTCATGTCCCCACAATTGAACACGACACTTCGCCCTTTATTTGAGAAATTAACAGAAAATATGCAGCTTATTTATCGTAAAGCCATTGACGCAGATGAAGCCCTATCGAAGTTGCAACAATCAGGAAAAGGTAAGTTTAATCATATATTTGCACAGGACGCAGGGTTTAACGTTCAAAGTAAACGATTTATGCCATATGTGAAAGAACTCGCCGCTGAGGTAGCTGCCCTAGAGACAGCAGACCAAGAAAAATTTGAAAATGCTCTGCCTGCTATAGTTAAAAAAATGGAGTTATTGCTCAGTACGTTAGGTCAATTGAAAACCACTCTTTAAACACATCGCCAACTTTGAAGGACCCTAAATGAAAGTTGGCACAACCACCACAGCATATTGCAGGTTGTTTTTTGAGCAAAATACACCATAATAATAAGAGTGCTTTGGCTATTTAAGGGCTATTTCAAAGAGCAGGCTAAGGGCTATTTTAAAAGCAGGCTAAAGGCTATTTCAAAGAGCAGGGCATAGATGTGAGCTATGTTCTTAATTTGGAGGTGGAATCATGGAAATTACATTAAGTAACAGCTTAAATAATTTATCTAACGCTGTTTCAAATACTTCAAATACTCTAAATAATATAGAGCCCAGCCTGAATGCCTTTGGAATAGGAAATGCTAATAAGCCAGAGGTTGAACTGTCAGCGCAAGCTAGAATTTTGCAGCAGAATGAACAAACCCAGCGGGAACGTATTCAATCAGAACAAAGACCAAATACAGACACTGAGAATCAAACGGATAGTGTTGAAGCACTGGCAGGCAATGAATTTATTCGCGTTTCCAGTAGCCTTGGTTCTACTGCTAAGAATAATCTAACCACGGAAAAGGCAACAGAAGTTTACCGCTCTATTCAAGATCTATTATAAGTCTTTTATTGCGGTTTATTACTGCCGCTTTTTTCGTTATTCAGGGTTTGATAGAGAGGTAATCGTGCTAAATGTTGATTAATTTGCGCAACAACTAGCTTGTACTCATCAGTTTCAACATGTCCATATTGCTGAACAAAATCTCGTTTGCTCAAACCTTCAGGTAAGCTATCAATGACTGGGAAAAATAAATCTTCACTTTGAACTTGTGATAAGACATCTTGGAAAGCGTCGGCGTAAATCGGGTCAATCGCCATAGAAGCGAATTTAATTCCGGCCAGATCAGCGGCTAAATCAGCGAAGCTAAAACCTGATCCCCCTTCAGCCCTATCCATCAACTCCTTAAATTCGCCCACAGCATTGCTTATCCCCTGTTGGGTTAAAATTTTGATTGCTGCGGAAATAACAAAATGTTGAGTTAAATCACTGCGCCCTCTTAAAAGGGGCCGATAATAAGGCATAACCACTTTGTTTTGATATGGTTGCACGTCACCAATAAAATTCGCCATGCGGTGATGACCTACATAAATCGCTAGGGCTAGTAAAGCCGATTCATTTTCTAGTACCGCTGACGACTTAGCCGTTCTAACCTTTACTTTTTTGAATAAGGGATTGATGTAATCTGCTAATGGTAACCCTGCTGGATGTTGAGAAAAACTCAATCCGTCTAAATACGTCAAATAATAGCTAACTCTTTGTTTAAGTTCCTCATCACCGCTGCCTGACAGACCGTTTTTAATTTCATTTAAACTAACCAAAAACTCATGAATAGGAATTAGCCTTACGTTTAACTCATCAGCAGAAACAGTCACTTCAGAGACTTGATTTAACGCCAAGTCTCCCAAATCACTTTTGGTCCAGCGGTTGATAATATACGTCATCATCGAAATAGCCCAGTCCCCTGAAATGGGTAAATCACCTAAATGTACATTAGCCACTTTAATGCCCTGAGCAGGGACTAACTCACCTTCGAAATTAACATAAGCTGTTAGCCAGTTGATGGGAATTTTATAGCTAAATTTAACGCCTAGCTTTTGTTTACTTGTGTCTATTTGCCCTGAGAACTCCGGAACAGCGCGTTGTAAAAAGCCTACAATACTGTTCATTTGCGCTTTGGAAATAACAATGGTTTGGGGAATGTAGCGCTTACGAGTGACTTGTCGTGCTTGAGAAAGCAGTAAATTTATGGTGTCTGCATCATCCACTTGTACAGATGCGTTGGCAACGACAATGGGCTTTGATTCAACAATTAACACCGTTAAAATAATTAAGCATGCAACTAAAGTTAGCAATAATACTTTGCATAATTTAATGACTTTAGACATAAGGGGAAGTCCAAACACCTTGCAACACCGAGCTGATAAAATTCATCCTTGTTTTAAATATTGCGTTACTTAAACCTCAGCCATGTTGCCTTTAGACTCCAACCATACCTTACGATCCGACGCGCGCTTTTTGGAAAGCAGCATGTCCATTAGCTCCATCATTTGCCCAGCATCACCTTCGGTAAGTTGAACGAGACGGCGAGTATTGGGGTCCATGGTAGTCTCTCGCAGTTGCATGGGGTTCATTTCACCCAACCCTTTGAATCGTTGCACATTCACCTTGCCACGTTTCTTTTCGGCTTCAATACGATCTAAAATTCCTTGTTTTTCGCCTTCATCGAGGGCGTAGTAAACTTCTTTTCCCACGTCAATTCTAAATAACGGTGGCATAGCTACATACACGTGACCGCGATTAACCAGTGTTCTAAAGTGGCGCACAAATAATGCACACAGCAAAGTGGCAATATGCAGGCCGTCGGAGTCGGCATCGGCTAAAATACAAATTTTACCGTAACGTAACCCAGTTAAATCATCTGAGTCAGGATCTATACCCAATGCAACCGAAATATCGTGTATTTCCTGAGATGCCAACACTTGTGAAGAATCCACTTCCCAACTGTTTAGTATTTTACCCCGCAGGGGCATGATAGCTTGAAAAACACGGTCTCGCGCCTGTTTGGCCGACCCGCCAGCAGAATCCCCTTCCACTAAAAACAATTCTGAGCGTTCGATATCCTGATTAGTACAATCGGTTAATTTACCGGGTAACGCAGGCCCTTGCGTGACCTTTTTACGAGCGACCTTTTTACTTTGGCGTAAACGACGTTGGGCATTGTTAATACACATGTCGGCCAACAATTCCGCCACATCAGTGTGCTGATTCAACCACAAACTGAAGGCATCTTTAACCACGCCAGATACGAACGCAGCAGCTTGTCGAGATGACAAACGCTCTTTAGTTTGCCCTGCAAATTGCGGATCTTGCATTTTAGTCGACAAGATATAAGCACATCTGTCCCAAATATCTTCTGGCGATAATTTAACACCGCGAGGCAAAAGATTTCGGTACTCACAAAACTCTCGCATGGATTCAAGTAAACCTTGTCGAAGTCCATTAACGTGAGTTCCCCCTTGAGCTGTGGGGATCAAATTCACATAACTTTCGGTGACAAGCTCGCCACCTTCAGGCAACCACATTACCGCCCAATCTGCGGCCTCATGATTACCGGCTAACTTGCCAACAAATGGCGCATCTTCGGGCAACGAAATGTAATTACTAACTGACTGATACAAATAATCTCTTAAGCCATCCTCATAGTGCCACTCTTGGCTTTCTTTGCTGATTTTATTATCGAACTTAATTCTGAGGCCGGGACATAAAACCGCTTTCGCCCGCAAAATATGCAATAATTTGGTTACCGAGAATTTAGCTGAATCGAAATACACAGGATCAGGCCAAAACCTGAGACCGGTTCCGGTGTTGCGTTTACCGCAGCTATCAACAATGCTTAGGTCTTCAACCTTATCACCGTTCTCAAACGCCATACTGTAAACATTACCGTCACGTCGAATCAGTACCTCAACCCGTGTAGACAAAGCGTTCACCACAGATATACCCACACCGTGTAAACCACCAGAGAACTGATAGTTTTTGTTGGAGAATTTACCACCAGCATGCAATTTGGTCATGATCAATTCGACCCCAGAAATGCCTTCTTCTGGGTGAATATCCACCGGCATTCCGCGTCCGTCATCAACCACTTCTAAGGATTGGTCTTCATACAAGATAACTTTGATATTACTGGCGAATCCAGCCAAGGCTTCATCGACACTATTATCGATAACTTCCTGGCTTAGATGATTAGGGCGAGTGGTATCGGTATACATCCCAGGACGACGTTTTACCGGATCTAATCCGTTAAGGACTTCAATTGCATCAGAATTATATTGGTTTGACATGCTTTTTATTCGATTTTTGTTGCCAAAAGGAGGTGCTTGGTAACACCCATAATAGCATTGATGTTATCAACTCAAGATGCGCTGAGCAATCAACATATTGGGTTTTCTCAACTCATTCCCTCATGACATTTTTTAAACCCTTTGCTAACCTGAAGGCTATCGCCATGGAAAACAGCTTACGACAGCAAAAATTTAAAAATATCGGGTAGATGATCAGCGTAGTTTTGAAAACTATGATCCCCCCCTTGTTCAATAGTCAGTCGACTGTTCGCATACTTTTGCTCAGCTTGGCGATAATCCAGAGTTTCATCATCGGTTTGCAATAGCGCCCAGTAGGCTTGGGGATCAGACAGTTCTGGGGTATTTAAATCAAGAAGTTGTTGAATATGGGTCCCTTGTAAAGTGAACTCTTGATTGGTATAGGGATTGACATGAGTGCCTAAAAACCCTTCCAATAATTCGAAAGGACGAACAGCAGGATTAATCAATACCGCTTTTCCCCCAAACTTCTCGACCAAATAAGTCGACATAAACCCGCCCATAGAACTACCAATAAAACGTAGATTTTTTCCTTCATATTTGCCTGCCAGGCTTTCTAGCATTTGCGCCGCATCTAAAGGGTAATTTGGTACTTGTGGTACTTCCACTGTCAAATCTGGATGGTATTCCCCCACATAAGCAATAGTTTGTTGTGCCTTGACAGATTGCGGAGAACTCATAAAACCGTGAATATAAATTAATACGTTTTCCATTTAATCTAGTTGTTCCTGTTGCAAGCGAATAGTGGTGCAATTAAAAGTACCATCATTGTGTAATTGATAGAGCTTAAACCCCGGCATTTCATTACTTACGGAAAAATCGGCTTGATTAGCAAATTGCCAGCATGTTGACGGGCATGAGTGAAAACAACACTGGCGTATCATTTGATGAGTGTCATGATGAATATGCCCATAAATCACCAATTTTACTTGCGGTAATTGCGTTATTTGTTCAACAAAATTGTGCCCATTAAGCCACTGGTGTTTATCCATCCAACCACCACATGGTATGGGGTGATGATGGCAAGCAATTAAATGAAAGCCCTCTGAAGCGTGTTGCAAATTATTTTTTAAGTTTTGCAAATTTTCAACCGAAACCTGTCCTAGGGTTCCTTCATGTCGGGTATCGATACCATGAATTAACCAGCTATCTTGTTGCCAAGGTCGGCTTTTAGCTAAATCAAAATGTGTTAGCAACTCGTCGAATAAATCAGATTGGTCGTGGTTACCAGCCACCACCTTGAATTTGTTCAACAAATTAAATTGCTCCAACAATTCAAAAAAATGCTGATAACTTTGTGCGCTATCGTCACCTGAAATGTCGCCAGTCACTAAGACGCCGTCGGGATTGAGCCGCGCAACCTTGCAAAGCAGTAATTGTAGGGTTTGGTAGGGATTAATATTATTGTAGCCAGTTTTGTTCTTATCTTTGAACAAATGACAATCACTTAATTGTACTATTTTAGCCATGCTAATTTACGCTAAGTCTCAGATGAGCCTATTGACTCAGCATGACGTAAACAAAACGATAACCACTCTGCAAGGAAACGGTTGGTCATTTCTTTCTCATTGGGCTGATGCATATTCGTATTGGGGTAGGCGTAACTGGGTTTTAACGAACCAATATGCTGCGCACTGAGAACCTCAGCAACATTGGCATCGTGATAAAGTCGAATTTGCATTACTGGACGCAAAAAAGCCGGTACGCCATCGGCTAACTGTGCCAATTCAAGGGTGCTGGTATAACGACTACTATCAATGATTTTAACTCGGTAGTACAAACCATCGTTAATTTCAAACGTATAACTTAAGGTCACAGTGTCACAATCGGGCAATAAACGCAGTAAACGGGCATAATTAGCCTCACATACCGCCAACAGTGACGGTAAGTTTGGAACATATTTGCGCTGTCTACTAAGTGTTGTCATGCCAAATGTCACGTACTTTTTGTTCGTTAATAAGAAACCATTGTAACGCGATAAGCGTGGCAGCGTTATCGATTTTACCCTCGTTTAGCCAATCAATTGCTTCTAACTTAGTTGCACGACGCACCAAGATGTCTTCACTCTCATGCTCCAAGCCATGCACGCCTTGCGCAGTGGAAGCATCCACTTCTCCAATGTAAATATGGATGCGTTCAGTGGTTCCACCAGGACTTGAAAGGTAGCTCAATGCTTTATGCAAACGCTTAATCGTCACGCCAGCCTCTTCGAACGCTTCGCGACGACATACCTCTTCGATAGATTCACCTTGTTCTATCATACCTGCAACTATCTCAATCAACCAGGGTGATTGGCTTGTAGCAAAAGCTCCTATGCGAAACTGTTCGATGAAAACGAATTCATCCACTTTGGGATCGAATAACAAAACTGCGACAGCATGACCACGCTCCAATACCTCACGTTTAACCAATTGACTCCATCCACCAGCAAATAATCGATGGGTAAATTGATAATCGATAAGCTTGAAAAAACCATTGTACAAGGATTTAGTTTGACTAATTTTCAAATCGTCTTTGCCGAAGGTTGGAAAAGGTTTCAATTTTTAAACTCCATATTTCATATAGATCTGCTAATTTATCCGCTCAGTTACCTTGATAAACCTTTAATCTCATTGCTTAATAGCAAGTTACTTTGAGCTTAAACACTTTTATCTTAAAGATTGAGGTAAAATACGTGAAATAAACTATTGAAGTGCAACATCAGTGCAAAAACCTAGTTAAATAATACCGAACATAGGTTCTACCACACATATTCTGTTACACTTCACAGGATACTGTTACCACTTATCGTTTTCGGTTAACGCTTGATTTACTTACACTTTGAATCGAAATAAAAATAATCGAATAAACAAACATCATGCAATACACTACGGAACAAAAATAGGAAAGCAAATGAAAAAATCAATTCTGTCTCTGCTTATTGGCTTTAGCGTGGCCACTCAAGCCTATGCAGATGATCTTTATCAGGTGTATCAACGCGCACTGGAACAAGATCCCACGATCAATCAAGCGAAAGCAGATCGCGACGCAGCCTTTGAAGGCATTTCAATCAGTCGGGCGAATTTATTGCCTCAAGTTTCTGGTGTGATTAGCTACAGTAAAAGCTCTCAAGAATCCATTACTTTTGCCAACGCAGATACTGCTCCTATCGTAATTGATAATGAAACCACTAATTTAGGGTGGGACATTAGTCTTTCGTTATCTGTTTATGACCACCAAAACTGGGTTGGTCTAAATCGTGCCGAAAAAATCGCTCAACAATTCGATACTAGTTTCGCATTAGCCAAACAAGAGCTAATTGTTAGAACAACCATTGCTTACTTGGCAGTGCTGCGGGCTAAAGATGGCTTAGAATTTGTGCAAGCAGAAAAACGCGCTATCGAACGCCAGTTAGAACAAACTAAGCAACGTTTTGAAGTGGGATTAACCGCCATTACAGATGTTCACGAAGCTCAGGCTAATTTCGACAACACCGTTGCGCAAGAGATTGTCGCTGAGAACTTAGTTGAACTTAGATTAGAAGAATTGCGTGAAATTACCGGTAAATATCACGACAACTTGTCCGTGCTCAACACCGAGAGCTTTTCAGCCTCCCGCCCAATACCAGAACGGGTTGATGGCTGGTTATCAATTGCGGAAGAAAAAAACCTAGATTTAATGGTCAGTAAGTTAGCAACAGAGATAGCCAAAGAAGATATTAAAAATGCTCGCGCAGGACATTACCCAACATTAGATCTTACCGCCTCAATTGGCAGTGACGATACTGAGGTTGGTGACCTTTCCTTACCTAAGCGAGATAATGATTCAATTGGTTTGAGTTTAACTGTACCTATTTATTCTGGCGGTAGCGTCAGCTCGCTAACAGCTCAGGCAAAATATAATTACATCTCAGCCAGTGAAAGCCTAGAGCTGATTCATCGCTCAACGGTTCGTTCTATTCGCAGTTCATATAATGATGTAGTGGCAGCAACATCCACTATTCGTGCATTCGAACAAGCTGTCATTTCCGCCCAAAGTGCACTGCAAGCCACAGAAGCTGGATTTGATGTGGGTACGCGTACAATAGTTGATGTCTTAGACAGCACTCGTAATCTGTTTGATGCTCGCCGTAATCTTGCAGGCGCGCGTTATGATTTTATCTCTGCTGTCATGACTTTAAAACGTTCTGCGGGTAATTTGACTGAACAAGACTTAATAGATATCAATCAAGGACTAAGACCAGCATCTTAATCCTCTGAATGCTCAAAAAATCCGTTACCGGCGTTGTCGGTAGCGGATTTTTTATGGTTTCTTAAACCCACTCTTTGATATCATTAAAGCGCGTTATTTAACTCTTTGTTTGGAATTCAATTGACATGAATGCCTCTGCCATAAAAGCCAAATTTATAAAAATTCGTTCTAACAAAATATTCGAGCTTGTAGTGATTTCAGTCATTATTTTTTCTGCGTTATTAGTTGGCGCGAAAACCTATGAAATGTCACCTACCCTCATTTCTGTTACTACCTTTCTTGATTGGTTTATCACCTTTTTCTTTTTCACTGAAATAACCATACGATTTTTTGCAGAACCGCGAAAAAGAGATTTCTTTAAAAGTTTATGGAACCTATTTGACACCTTAATCGTACTGGTCAGTATTATACCTGCAGACAATACTGATATGGCTATCATCGCGCGTTTAGTGAGAGTATTTAGGGTACTCAGAATGGTTTCGATTATTCCTGAATTAAGGTTGTTATTAACCTCTTTGGTAAAAGCCATGCCTCAATTAGGCTACGTAATGTTACTCATGTTTATTATATTTTATATATACGGAGCGATTGGCAGCACCTTGTTTGAGGAAATTAACCCTGTGTTATGGGGTGACATCACCATTTCAATGTTAACCCTATTTAGAGTCATGACCTTTGAAGATTGGACTGACGTGATGTATGAAACGATGGAAGTTTACCCCCTTAGTTGGATTTTTTATCTAACATTCATATTCTTAAGTGCCTTCGCTTTTTTAAATATGGTTATAGGCATTGTCGTTAATGTCATGGAGCAGGAAAATGAAAAAGCACGCAGTGAGAAAATGTTAGAGCGGGGCGAGCCAACAATTGCAGACTTGTCTAAACAGTTGAGTGATATCCATCAACAGATTCATAAGTTGAATCAAACCCATCAATGTAAAAATACTGAAATACAATAGCGCCAACAAACCTGCCAATCTGCTAATACTTCCCGCCAAAGTGCAACTAGCGGATTGGTCAGGTAAAATTTCAAAATAGAAGCGTCATCTCTCCTGCATATTCCCTTATGCGCTCTTCACCGTGTAAAGATTTATGTTCACCGATTTAGAAATATATTCATCGCAAATGAGAGTAAATTGGTGTTAATTGCACTATAAAGATAGAGCGTCAAAAAATAATTGACGTTGAGGCGTTCTAAAAGGAATCAAACGTCAAAAGTATAGCTAATCATAACAATCAGGTAAATTAAATAACCAAAAAAGCGCCAAAAGTTGTATTATTCAATTTCTAAAAGCTGGCATTGTTTTCGCTTATAAGAGTTTAGATAACGAAAAACACAGAATAGCTAACAAAGATAATAGTAGTGAGCGAATTTAATTTCAGCACTACTAAAATCACAAATGGAATAAAATTATGCGTATTAAAAGAGTCTCAGAACCATTCAAGCACTTGGCTGGAAAGTCTTTTAAGTTAGTTTGTATAGATTTGAATAGGGAAAGTTCAAACCAAAAATCCACAGTTCCAGTGAATAATGTGGTTAATTTTCCTATTTCAAAGAAATGTAAGAATTTCAAAAAAGACTAGAAATATTTTCTGAATTATTTTGTAAATTTAAAAAGGGAGCAATTGCTCCCTTTTTAAAAAACCGCGAGTTCCAACATTCCAGCTAAAACCTTGTTGCGTTAAATTCCATATTGATTCTTCAGATTTTTAACTCGCTCAATATTGCTTTCAGCAGTAAACGTGCGTTCACTCAGTTTTCTTCTACCTAAAGTATTGTTGCCACTTGCAAATAACACTTCTACATAATTAAGATAAATCTCATTATTTTTCATGGAATCATTGATGACTCGATCATAATATTTTAAGGATTCATCATACTTTTCTTGCTTCATTAAGGCCTGCGCTAAAGTATCAACAGCATCAGGGTTATCTGGATATTGTTCTACCGCTTGTTTAGCGTACTTTTCAGCTTCTTTCAAACGGCCATTTTGTGCATACAGATAAGCTAGGTTGTTTAACACCACAAAATTATTTGGATTTAGCTCTAAGGTTTTCTCATACGTCGCTATGGCGGTTGCTTCATCGCCACTTATTTGCCGCTCAGCAATCATCATCTTCACAGCAATATCATCGGGGTATTTTTCCGCATGTTGTTGTAAAAATGTTAGGGCTTGGCTTTTCTGCTCAAGACGTTCTAAATTTATTGCTAATAAAACCGCATTTCGGCTATTAGGAACCGCACTATAAACCGCTTCAGAATTTTCAAGAGCCTCAGCATATTCATTGTTAGACATTTGAATCCGAGCTTTGAATCCTTTCGCAACAGGAAGCTGTTGAGTTGCTTCAGGTAACTCAGATAGCGCTTTTTGAGCTTCGTCAAACTGCCTAGACATCACTAAAAAGTGGGTTCTTAATACTTCAACACTTAAATCATCGCGAGCCTCAAGAAAACGACTACTTAGCTCTGCACCTTCCGTAAATGCGCCTTTGGCATCAAGCAACAACATTTTACCTAAGTTGGCAGCTTTACTATTTGGATATACCTCAATCCATTTATCATAATGTTGATTTGCATCGGCAATACCACCAATTCCTAACAATGCTTTGCCTTTTAAATTCCAGTAAGCTGCGGGGGTTTCTTTATCTGCAGTAACGCCCTCTAAAGTTGCTAAAACCTCGTTCCATTTTTGCTCGGTTAAATACATACGAGCGACAAGTAATTTCAGCCCGATATTTTGCGGAGCATTTTGCAAAGCAGTTAAGGCAGGTTCCATGCCTTTCGCATTTTCTTTCAATTGCAAATGAGACAGGTAATATGATGCTAACGCAGGCACAAAATCTGGCTTCTTCGCCAAAATGTCCAATAACTTTTGATGACCTTCATCTCTATTACCTTTAGCAATATCTAAATTAGCAATAGCTAACTGTATTAAACCGTTTTCCGGGTCTAAGACTTCAGCCTTTTTGTACATCGCTAGGGCCGTGTCATAGTCTTTTTGCTTAGTGGCTAACTCTCCGGCTAACATATAACCTTTAAAATCATCCGGGTTAGATGCAATCCACTCTTCAGCTAGTGTATTCGCTTTATCGAACTGTCCAGTCATTAAGTAAGCATTTGCCAATGTGGCTTTGGTCACATCCATATCTGGACTTTGTTCAAGTGCATTTTCTAAATCTATGATGCCACTGACGTCGTTTAGAGAAAGCCTTAACACCCCTAGTCGAGTTAAATCTTCTGCCGAGCGGCTTATTTCAGCTGAGCGCGCTACGACTTCTTTGGCTTCATTCAGATTGCCCGCACGAATTAATTCGTATCCAGCTTTGCTAAACAACTTAGCATCTTCCTCAGTCACTTCACTGAACATTTCTATCACATTGCTAGCGTCTTCAGATAAACCAAGCTCCAATTGGCTTGCAGCTAGCATTTTTAATGCTGGGTGATTGGGTGGTAAAGAACTGGCAATGTAAGATAAATGGGTGTTCGCAGCTTCAAAATCTTTAAGCATGTAAGCCGCATAACCTGCAATCAATCTCAGGACCGGGTCACCACGGCCACTTTGAATTGCTTTTTCAGCGTATTTTTGCGCATTTTCATGCTCATTCTTCGCTGCACTAACAACACTTTTTAACTGATTTAGTAGCGCGTTCTCTTGGTTAATTGCTAGCAACTGGTCGATATAAGGTTCCGCTTCGGTTACTTTGCCGTTATCGACTAACAGTTTAGCCAAAACAAAAACAATTTGTGTATCTTCAGGAAATTGCTCTAAATAATTCACATAAACTTCAGCAGCTTTATCAGCCTGTTGAGTGCGCAGATACAATTGACCTTGCAATTTAAGTACATCAGCATTGTCGGAATATTTTTGTGCAAGTGCTTCTGTTTTACTTACCGCCTTATCAACGTTTTGCTCTAACACTAAACCAAAAACTTCCACTAATCCGGTGTACACAGTATCTGCATTAATCGTACTTAGCTGTTCCAATAACAATTTCGCTTCCGCTTCTTTGCCAAGCTGAGCCAGCGATTGCAACTTGAAAAAGCCCACTTCCATTTCTTGCTCTGGCGTCATTCCCGCTTCGGAGTGATCAATTTCACTCAATTCTGCATAGGCCCCAGAATTTTGATAAGCCTGAGATAATAAGGGGATAACATCTGACGCGGGTTGACCATATTCTAGCGCACGGTTTAACTCTTTTTCTGCACTCTCATATTGTTTTTGTTTTAAGTACACTTTACCCAATTCAAACCGGGCTGCAGGATTTCTAGGATCAGCTTGAACTGCACTTTTCAGTTCAATAACTGCGGAGTTCAACTTATTTTGTGCAATGAATTCTTGTGCTGAGGTTAAATGTTCTTCGCTTGTCTTCTGGGTACATCCGAGAATGAGGCTAACGCTAATTGCTATTAGTAATGTTCTCATATTGTCAACTCTTCCTTAATGTCAAATTAGCTCTAATTGGCTATATCCTACAAGGCTAATTATTTTTTTTACAGCGGGTTTTAGTTTAAAAAACTATAGACTAACACCGATTTTATTAAATTTAAGCCTCTAATGTTAAACCATCGTTAATAGTCAGTTAAAAAACAAAAAATTATCGCCTGAAATGAGACCTTTGTTGGCTTAAAATAAGGTTATCTAATATACTACGACTTTAATCAATACCGGCCTTTAGGCACTTTTCAAGATTGCCTGTTTAGCTGTAATTAGCTGATGTCAGTTAATTACTTATCCGGTAACCAGGGATCATGAATGACCAGTACGACAGATATAACCTTTAAAGAACTTAATCTACCTGAAGCGCTCTTGCAAGCAATTGAAAAAGTTGGCTATGAAAAACCTTCTCCGATTCAAGCTGAGAGTATACCGTTAATATTACAAGGCCATGACTTATTAGGCCAAGCGCAAACGGGAACCGGCAAAACCGGCGCATTTGCACTACCTATGTTGGCGAATTTAGACATTGAGGCTGATTTCACCCAACTTCTAGTTCTTGCACCTACTCGAGAATTAGCGATTCAAGTAGCAGAAGCGTTTCAAGTGTACGCGAGCTTTTCGAAAAAAATTCGCGTTTTACCGATTTACGGTGGCCAATCTTATGACAACCAAATTCGCCAGTTAAAACGTGGTGTACAAGTGGTTGTTGGTACACCTGGACGTGTTATTGACCATATCAAGCGCGGTACTCTTAAACTCGACAAGTTGCGCTTTTTGGTATTAGATGAAGCCGACGAAATGTTACGAATGGGTTTCATTGACGATGTAGAATGGATATTAAGCCATGCACCTGATACACGCCAAACCGCGTTATTTTCAGCCACTATGCCTGCGCCAATTAAAAAAATCGCGGAACGCTATTTAAACAATCCTAAACATGTAAAAATTGCTTCTAAAGTGAGCACAGCCAGTACTATAAAACAGCGTTTTTGTCAGGTTGCAGGGCATCACAAGTTAGAAGCATTAACGCGTATTATGGAAGTGGAAGAGTTTGATGGTGTCATCATCTTCGTACGTACCAAAACAGCGACGGTGGAATTGGCCGACAAACTTTCCGCTCGTGGATATGATGTTGAACCTTTGAACGGTGACATTGCGCAAAACGCCAGGGAAAGAACCGTTGATCGTCTGAAACAAGGCAAAATTGATATTCTAGTAGCCACTGACGTAGTCGCTCGTGGACTTGATGTTGAACGCGTAAGCCATGTTATTAACTATGATGTTCCATACGATACTGAGTCTTATGTTCACAGAATTGGACGAACCGGTCGTGCAGGACGCCAAGGTGATGCGATTCTATTTATTTCACATCGTGAAAAGCGCATGTTGTTCTCAATTGAAAAAGCAACGAAGCAAAGTATCGAGCAAATGCCGATCCCTTCGATTTCGGAAATCAATCAAACTCGCTTGTCACGTTTTAAAACCAGTGTCATTGAAGCCATTCAAGATGACTCAATCGAGAGTTTAATTCCTATTGTTGAGTCCATTCAAAAAGAAACCGAAGCGGCCCCAGAAAAAATTATGGCGGCCTTGGCTAAAATTGCCCAAGGTGATGAGCCATTAATTCTTAAGGAAGGGGATCGTCCTGATCTAAACGCTAAACCTGCTTATAACGAGAGAGAGCGTGCACCTCGCGGTGGTAGAGATCGCGGTTCTAGAGAAGAGCGTGGTGGCCGAGGTCGTAATCGCAGTAGTAAGCCAGATGAAGGTATGCAGCGTTATAGAATCGATGTAGGCCACTCTCACGGTGCTAAGCCTGGCAACATCGTTGGGGCAATAGCCAATGAAGCGAATATTAGCAGTAAGAATATTGGTGCCATCGAAATCTTCGATAACTTTAGTACCGTTGACTTACCTAAGGGCATGCCAGCCAACACATTTGGGGTACTTGAAAAAACC
This sequence comes from Aliiglaciecola sp. 3_MG-2023, assembly GCF_030548205.1. Taxonomy (GTDB): domain Bacteria; phylum Pseudomonadota; class Gammaproteobacteria; order Enterobacterales; family Alteromonadaceae; genus Aliiglaciecola. The sequence goes on from NZ_JAUORV010000002.1 coordinate 217,447, forward strand.
CGTGTAGCCGGACAACGATTGGCTATTCGCGAGTGGAGTGATGAGCCACCAAAGCGTAAATCACGTAAATTCGATAAACGATAAAATACTAAACCCGCTCACAAGGCGGGTTTTTTGATTTAAAATCTAAATAACCAAAAGAACTATCAATTCGCTTTTAATACTTTTGCTATATATAGAATTTCACGCAGAATCTACTTTTTAACGATTAATACAGGCAGCCAATATGCGTTATTTCCCCATTTTTATTGATACTCAAGGGTTAAATTGCCTCGTGGTAGGCGGTGGAGAAGTGGCTGCCCGTAAAATAGAATTATTGCTTAAAAGTAAAGCCGAGATAACAGTAGTGGCACCTTGGATGTGCAACACGGTTGAACAGTTTGCAGAGGAAGGGGTAATTACCACTATACCCAGAGAATTTCATCAAAGTGATATAGAACAACGCGACCTGATCTTTGTTGCTACAGATGACAGTGACGTGAATCAGCAGGTTCATAAACTTGCCAGTGCGGCCAATATTTTGGTGAACGTAGTTGATAATACACCTCTGTGTAAGTTTATAACCCCGTCTATCATCGACCGTTCACCAATCGTAATTGCGATGAGCAGTGGTGGTGTCGCACCGGTATTATTGCGCTACTTAAGACAAAAATTAGAGTCTTTTATTCCCCAAAAAATCGCACTCTTGGGTGAGTTTTCGGAAAAGTTTAGAGATCAGGTTAAGCGGCGTTTATCCTCTGTTACTGCTCGAAGGTTTTTCTGGGAAGATATTTTAGATGGCCCAGTGGCTGAACAAGTGTTAAACACGAATCCGCAAACAGCAGAAGCTATGTTTGCCGAATCATTGGCGAACCATGAGCAAAACAAAAAGCACGGTGAAGTGTATTTAGTAGGTGCAGGACCTGGTGATCCGGACCTGCTCACTTTCAAAGCCCTACGTTTAATGCAAAAAGCTGATGTCGTGGTTTACGATAGGCTAGTATCCAAAGAAGTCTTAGAGTTGGTTCGCCGAGATGCTGAAAAGATCTATGTGGGAAAAGCAAAAAGCCAACATACTTTACCTCAGCAAGATATTAACGTGTTGCTAGCAGATCTAGCAACAGAGGGCAAAAGAGTCGTCAGGCTCAAAGGTGGCGATCCTTTTATCTTTGGTCGGGGTGGAGAAGAAATAGAAACCCTTGTCGATCGGAATGTAGCCTTTCAGGTAGTACCAGGGATTACCGCAGCGACCGGAGCAGCAAGTTATGCAGGGATTCCTTTAACCCATAGAGAGCATGCCCAATCGGTGGTTTTTGCTACAGGTCATTTAAAAGACAATACCATTGATCTAGATTGGCCTGCGTTAGTGCAAAAGAATCAAACTATCGTCTTTTATATGGGGATAACTGGACTGGCCATCATTCGTGATAAGCTTATTGAGCACGGCATGCCTAAAGATATGCCCATCGCCATGGTACAGTCCGCCACTACAGATAAACAGAAGGTTGTCACCGGTACTCTAGTTACGATTCAAGAAGTTGCTGAAGCAGCAGATATAAAGCCACCATCTTTAATCATAATAGGCACTGTTGTTACTCTGCGGGACAAATTAAACTGGTTTGCAACGGAACAAAGCACTCACTAGCCATAAAATACAGAAAGGGCAAATTTAACCTCAACTCTGATATTCGCTACTATGCTTAAGGTAAACAGAGGGTGAATGCCAATGAAATCACTATCGATTAATCTGTGCATATTAATGATCACGGGGCTCGTAGCCCCTATACATGCGAAACAATTGCAATTTGAGAAATCGTCAGACGAAACGAGTTACCGCTTCGCCTACCAGTGGGTAGACCAAGGTAATCAAAACAAATCCTTAACTTTTTCAATAGATAAAACCGTCGCCCAAAATCAGTATAAAAATCAAACGGTATTCAAACCAGAAATTGCACAACGTTACGTTTACGTTGAACTCATGAAACAAGCACAAAAAATCGATCCAAAAGAAGCCCGCGTTAGCATTCAACAGCGCGGGGAACAATTAGAGGTAAGCGTTGCTAGTCGGCATCTGGAGATGCTAGACAAGTGGAAATCTCTCATGTCGGAAAAACAGCAAAGTGCTTTTGATGACTATCTGCATGAACATCATTATACCCGATTTACTAACCATGTTGGCCAAGAGGGAGTGATTCCAGATCATATCCGCTACATTCAAGAGAGCCGCAGCATAGTGTTGCCCGCCGCTCAAGCTATATATGAACAACTAGAAAAAGGCAGTGATACCCGTGGCTATGTGAATCTGCTACTGAGTTGGATTCAAACAATCCCGTACAATGAACTAACTAATCGTGTGGATTCTAATGGTGCCGGCTTCTTCACACCTGTTGAGGTTCTCACAAATAATAAAGGAGATTGCGATAGCAAAGCGACCTTAACAGCGTCTTTAATGCGTTCACTGCTGCCAGATCTAAGCATGGCAATGGTGTATTTACCCAATCACGCACTACTAGCGGTTAATTTAGGGGAGCGCCCAAATGAAGAGTCCATCAATATTCGCGGCGCTCAGCACGTTTTAATTGAGCCAACCGGTCCAGCAGTGATCAACATAGGCGAAATATCGGATGAAACAGCCAGGCATGTAACAAACGGCAATTACACAGTCGTTATGATTCCTTAGCTAGTTATCACCCGAGAATAAAACGCAAAATTGCCGAATCTACAATTGGTTCAGGCAATAGTGATGAGTAATTCACTTGATGGTCAACTCAGCCTAGAACACGACAATCAATAACCACGGGTTGATGCATTTGGTCTTCTAGGATCAGATGAACCAAATAGCAAACCATCTTTGATTAAAATAGACTGAGTACTTCCCATAGTATAAGTTTCCTTTACGTTTTGCCCCTTTGCTTGCAAGAGCTTTATGGTATCTTTGTTAAAGCCTGGTTCAACTTCCAATAAGTCGGGGATCCATTGATGATGTATTCGACGTTGATTGGTTGCTTCAGCAATATTCATATCATGGTCAATCACATTAGAGATCATCTGACTGACTACGTTAATTATTCTGCTACCACCAGGACTACCTAACACTAAAAATGGCTTATTATCTTTGAGCACAATCACCGGTGACTGAGAACTAACGGGGCGTTTCCCTGCCTCCAGTTTATTGGCTTTACTTGCAATAAAACCCTTAACATCTTCAATCCCAGCGCGGACAGAAAATGTATGGATTTGGTTATTTAGTAGTATTCCCGTACCTTCAATCACTTTTCCAATACCGAAAGAATAACCAAGAGTATAGGTGTTGGAAACCGCATTACCATGCTTGTCGACAATTGAAAAATGAGTAGTAGAAGGGCCTTCATCGACCAAGCGCTCACCTTTAAGTTGCAGCGCGTTTATTGAAGAATCCATTGATATCTTAGCTGCCAATCCCTTAGTCCGCTCTTTGTCTATTAACCAGTTTACTGGCACATTGTAAAAATCTGGGTCAGCGATGTAAGTTCCTCGATCAGCAAATGACAGCTTCATTGCTTCAGTCATTACATGTAAGCTCTGACTACCTCTGCCCCATTGTTTAATAGGGAAACGTTCCAAAATATTCAACATTTCAATAATGGTAGCACCGCCTGAACTTGGTGGAGGCATTCCTATAAAATGATAACCATGATAGCTACCCTTCAATGGCTGTTTAATTTTCACCTGGTAGTTAGCCAAATCTTGTTTCTCGATATGTCCGCCATGTTTCTGCATATCCTTCACAATTTTCTTAGCAATTTCACCATGGTAAAAAGCATCCGCTCCCTGGGTGGCAATTTGTCGTAAAGACCACGCCAAATCCGGTTGTTTGAGGATATCCCCTTTACGATACCCACTGCCATCAGCTTTATAAAAAGAGGCAGCGGTATTGCTGTTTTCCGTTAGCCAATCTTTTTTCATATCTAGAATTTGCGCTAAATCGTAGTTAACAATAAAACCTTGTTGCGCTAATTCTATTGCTGGCTGCAATAACTGCTGCCAAGTTAGCAAGCCACTGCCAAATACTTGCCATGATTTATACATACCAGCGACTGTACCCGGCACTCCTGCTGCGTGCCAAGATGTTGCGGACGATTTATCTTTCTTTCCCTCCTTTGTTAGGAAATGCTTAGCAGTAACCCCCGTAGGTGCGGTTTCACGGTAATCAATGGCGTAATTTTCACCTGCGTCGGCAGAATGAAAAAGCATAAATCCCCCCCCTCCTAAATTGCCAGCCCTTGGCAAGGTGACTGACAATGCAAATGCAACAGCAACGGAAGCGTCAATTGCATTACCGCCCCGTTTTAAAATATCGAGACCGACTTGGGTTGCAATTCGATTTTGTGTAGATACCATTCCTTGCTGTCCGACTACAGGGTGGAATACATCTTGGTATCTGGCGATACCTAACTCAGAAATGTTGTAAGGCTGTTCGATAGGCTCGGCGATTAGGCCAAAAGACGTGGTTAACAAAATACTCATTATAATGGTTTTAATACACATGAAATCCTCCCTTCAACGGCCTAAGCCGGAGCTTAGACCTAATTGACCTGTTCAAATAATCAAATTAAAAACTATAATTTGCGCTTGTATAGAAATACCTGCCTCTACTTGAATGTAATGAACCATCATAGCCGAAAGCTGTATCAGCCAGAGGCGGCTCTTTGTCGGCTAGATTATTCACTCCAAGGGTAAACCGTAACCCGTCATACCCGAGAAAGTCGTTTCGCGTAACAGATAGGTTTACTCTGGTTTGAGAAGGCATATTATAAAAAATTGTATTTGAATCGACGACTTTACTGACGCTTGTATTCAGTACATCACCAACGTACTTAACGAATACGCCTGCGCCCCATAAATCATCTGTCGATTTCCATTTTAATGACGCTGTTGCTTGCCATTCAGGAATGCTACTGGTACCGACAATGTCGCCTACGTCAGAGCCCAGCACATCTTCTGAAGCGCCAGCATTAACAATAGTGAGTGCATCTCCACCAGCAGCTTGGTCAAACTTGAGTGTTCGTGCTCCATTTAGCATGGCTTCGAACCTACCTGAGGTTGTATTTAGTACATAATTAGCGCTGATATCGTACCCTGTGATAGTGCGAGTATTGAGATTTTCATAGCGACGGTTTATTTGCACAATTTCGCCTAGAGGATTATCTTCATCAACTTCTCCTCGAATGACATCTGGATTCGAAGATCCATTTGCTCGAGCAATAAGATCTAAGCGGGAAATATTTTCATCACTCAAAACCCCCACAGTGTCGGTGGTTTCCACTTCCCACCAGTCATACGTTAAGGTTAGTCCGTCTAACGGTTGTAATGTGAATCCTAAACTAATATTTTCACTTTTTTCGGGCTTCAACTCTGTGTTACCAGCAGTACTCAAGTTGTAGTTCCCATTTCCAGGACCACCATCAGATAAGGTGGTGGTATTCACTACAACCTCCCCATTTTCATCAAGTGAATTTTCAGCGAAATCATCCACACTTGTAGTAAGAGTCGCACCAGGTGAATTCAGTTGTATTAAATTTGGTGCTCTAAATCCTTTAGATGCAGCGGCCCTTACTTGGAAAGACTCTACTGGAAACCACGACAAAGCAAGTTTTGGTCGAGTTATATTACCAATATCACTGAAATCCTCATAACGAACAGCTAATTGCATATCTAAATTGTAAACACCCGGTAAGTCGGCTAATAAAGGCAGTGCAAGTTCACCAAAAGCTGAAAATACTTTTCGTTCACCTGAAACATCTAGCCTTATGCTACTTCCTTGCAAACTACTGCCGTTTACTGGATTTGCGTTTCCTTCAACAAAAGGAGTAGAACCGTCAAAATTATCACTATTGTCTTCAACTAACTCCTCTTTTCGCCATTCGAAACCAAATGCAATGCCTGCATCGCCGCCAGGCAATTCAAATATGAAGGGATTGGAAGCTTTAAAGTCAACTAATGTCAACTTTGTTGTTGCACTACGCTGAGCGGTCGTAAGAAATGGGTCGATACTCGACTGAGGGTTTGGTGACAAATCAATAATACTAGCAGGGTCGTTTGGATTCACACCAGTAAATGGATTGTATGCATCTGGTGTATCCAAACTTAATTGCGCTAACAACAAAGGAGAACTAATACGATTACTCATATTATCATCTGTTTTAGCTTCACTGTATAATAGCCCGCTATCCCAGTCCCAATTATTGTAAGTGCCCCTGAGTCCATTTAGAAATCGAAAACTGGTGCTTTTAACCTCAATTTGACGTGGGCCGACATCAGTAGGGCGAATAATCAGGTTATATGCCAAGCCTTCCTCTGGAACAATACCAGTATCTAATCCGGCTATTCGATTTGGATTAACACGTCCATCAGCAAAGGTAACAGGTCCGAAGGGATTCCAATAACTATCAGCAGGCACATCGAAAGTACCATTACTTAAAATTGCAGACTGCTCCCATTGACGTTCAGTCTTTGAACTGTAGTAAGTGGACTCATTGTAAAACTCAAGCTCTTCAGTAAGTTGGTGAGAAAAATTCACATACAGATTCAGACGATCAATATCTGGGACTAAAGTACGTTCTTCATTACGGTTAGGGCGTAACGCTCTGTCGTGACTACCAGCGGCTTCTAGACAAACATCACCTAAAACTCCCGCTCCGCTTGCCAAAGCCCCACCACCACAAGAAGTTGCATCAACCTGATTACCCGAGTCGGACAAGTAATTGACTGGACGTATAATGTAGTCGTCGATGCTACTGTCGAGGCCAATGAAATGCAGATCTGCCCAAGGCTCTAAGCTAGAACGATTATCGAAATCTGTATCATCAGCAAACTCTTCAGGTGCTCTTGAGCGAAGATCTTGATTACTCGAAAAATCATTTTCTGACGCCATAACTCCTTTTTTCTTGTCATAGTTAGCACTAATCATTAAAAAACTTTTGCCGTCGTTGAACTCAATCCCTTTGTTGCCAGATATTGTAAAATCATTTCGATTAGTACCTTGCTCTGCACCAAAACGCACATTTAAGTTAGCGCCTTCAAAGTCGGTTTTAGTTACGTAGTTAACTACACCTGCTACCGCATCTGCTCCGTATAGTGCACCTGCACCATCGCGCAGCACTTCTACACGAGCAAGACCTGATACAGGCAGTGTATTCGAGTTCACAGAGGTGACTGGAACGCCAAAATTGGTTTGGGTAATAGGGTGATTAACCATTCGTCGTCCATTCAAAAGCACTAATGTATTACCTTCCCCAATGCTTCTTAAATTAACCGAGCCGATATCACCGCGAGCCGCATTTGTACCAGTATCGCCGCCTCGGGTTCCAGTAAATCCAACCGCGCCAATTTGCGGAATGGAACGTAAAAGCTCATCACCAGTCAGCGCACCTGTTGTCGCAATATCTTCAGCGTTAAGCTCTGTAATTGGCAATACACTTGTCATTGTGCTGCCTTTAATATTTGAGCCTACGACAGAGATTCGTTCTACATCTTTAGACTGTTCTTCTTGTGCAAAAGCATAAGAACTAGCGATTAAGTAACCGCTAAACGCGATAACCATGGACTCCGATATTTTTCTTAGTTTAAACATATGTGTTTCCCACTTGTCGGTTTTTAGTCAAGACATAGTTGATACTTGTCTCTATTTATTGTTCTTTTAACCTAAAGTGCTGTGCGTTCAATAACCAATAAGATTGCTTTTACTGCCTATAACTCTCGGCTATAGGTAGAGTAAATTAGCTTTTATTAACTGAAGTGTTAGCAATACTAAATACGAAAAATACGAGTCGCTTCAAAGACCTTAACGCAATCATATATAGGGAAATCAACCAAACTAACGCAACGTGGGTAGATAGATGTTAACCAAACGTTATAGGAGCAATTAATTTAAGAATTTTATCGCTCTGTATTGTTGTTAGATAGTTACTAAAAACAAGAAGGAATTTATGACCGAGACTAACGCCATGAATACAAACGAGCAAAAAGATGAAACCAAAACCCCCGAACCTAAGGTTTTAGATATAGACACAGAGAAAACGAAACGAGTTAAATTAGAAGAACCACAAGAAGCTGAAACTGCGTTTTTTGTTTTAGGTTACAATTAACAGTGGTAATGACCTTATGTTCAAGGCACTAAATAAAGCTTCGAGATTAGATTATCGAAGCTTTATTTATTGAAATTAAATTAACTAATGGGGTTTACTTAAAAACTTACCTGCTAATTTATCTTGATACTTTCCGTTTTTAATGACCATAGAGCCATTTACCCAGACAGTCTCAATACCACTTGATAGTTGATTCCAAACAGAAAAGTCTGCATTTGCCCCATACGTCTTGGGGTCCCAAATAATGATATCTGCCGCATAGTTTTGCTTTAACAACCCTCTATCCTTTAACCCTAAGATCTCTGCTGTGCGACTTGAACTACCAAGGATAAATTGTTCTACAGACAGCACCCCATTGGCCATTACATAGGTTTCAAACTTTTTAGGAAAACTCGCATATTTTCTCGGATGTCCATTGGTACCATCAGAAGAAGTGACAACCCAAGGTTTCGTCATAAAACGTGTTAAGTCCTGCTCAGACATATTAAAAGATGCAACTCTAATTGCACCTCTTTGGACTAACTGCATTGCCGCTTTTGCCGGACTCATTTGTAATTCTAAAGCTAGCTGTTCTAATGTTTTTCCGACTATTTCCTTTTCTTTAAACGCAGTAACTAACAAAGCGTCAGGCCCTCCACGACGGCGAATATTTTCGGTGATCTCAGAAATTAACTGAGCTTCCAGTTTCGGGTCATTTAGTCTTTGGTAAAAAGCTTGCTGAGAATCTGCCATTACCCATTTTGGCATAATAGCATTGTGCAGTTTAGTGCCTGATGCAAGCCAAGGATATTGATCTGCACTGATGCTTGCTCCTTTTTTCTGGGCTTGCTCTATAATATCAATAGCCTGCTCACTGAGTCCCCAGGCATCAACTCCCAGTGCTTTGATGTGAGCTAAATGCAGATGAATATCTGCTTTGTTAGTTATATCTATGGCTTCTTGCAAGGCGGCAATGAAACCGATATCAAAAGTAGACTCGTCTCTTAGATGGGTATCATAGATACCGCCATATTGTTTAGCCACTTTGGCCAATTCAACAACTTCTTGAGTTGCCGCGTAACTGCCAGGAACATAATACAATCCGCTGGACAAGCCAATAGCTCCCTCCTCCATCGCCCGTTGAACCAGAGATTGCATTTTCTGGATTTCTGCTGCAGTTGCATGACGATTTTCTTTTCCTAAGACAGCCTGACGCACCGCATTGTGGCCCACAAACATAGCCACATTAGTCCCTATACCATTTTGCTCTAGCTTAGCCGCCATTTCAGATATTTTATACACACCACCACCGTCATTACCGTTAACGACAGTAGTGACACCTTGGGTAAGATAATTTACGTTACTGTTTTTGTCCTTACTAAGTAATTCTTGAATAGTATGTGTGTGCGGATCGATAAATCCGGGACTGACTATTTTACCGCTTGCATCAATGATATTAGCAGCCTTAACCTTGTCACTTTCGTCCGAAGGCAATATTGCACATATCTTTGTATCACAAATTGCAACATCAACGCTCTGTAAGCCAGAACCGTCACCTAAAAATACTTTACCGTTTTGAATTAGATAGTCTGCTTTTAATATTTCTGTATCAACAGACTGACAACCTGTAAGCACAATTAACACTAGAATAGCACTGGTCAATACCTTGCATAATTTAGTCACCTTTTAACTCCTTATTATTTTCCAACATGGTTTCCATCAACGAGTTTGCAGCTACTTGCGCTAGCTCATCAATGAAGTTTCTATTGGTGTTGTCACCCATTTCATAGGTAATCGCGTGAGATTGATAAAAATCCGCAAAATATTGTTTGAAAACACCTTTTCCGGGGTTATTACCGGGTTGCTGTATAACCCTAAAGTCATCAACTTTTGCATCGAGTGAATTCAACCAATTCTCCACCAAGAAAGGCTGATTTACCCCATAATTACTTGGCATAGTGTAAAACACATCTTTTCTCGTAGAATGGAAGTCAACCGCCATAGACAAGGTCGCGCCTGCTTGTATTAATTCTTGAAGATAAGCATGCACGCTCTGCACTTCAGGCTGTTCAAAGGTCTTCCAGTCTCTATTTAAATCGACTCCATTGGCATTATGTCGCCAGTTCCCCATAGCAACGCCATCAGGGTTTATATTTGGCACAATCAAGATATTGTATTTTGCACGAAATCGTTTCGCTAAAGTTGTGTCAGCTAATACTGTTTCAACGAAGGGAAAAAGCGCTAAGGCACCGGTTACCTCGGGTGGGTGCATACGCCCGAGAAGAACTAGCCATTTATCAGTTCCACTCGTTTTAGATTCTATTTTATATAGGGGTCTGCCTTGTACAGACCGCCCTAAAATTTGGTAATGAATATTTTTGGTATCGTTTAAATTGCTAGCCCAATCAATATATGTTTGATTATCAACAATTTCTTGCCCAGAAATATAACGAGGCGAAACATTTGCCTCGACCATAAATGAACGAACTTTTCCCTCATCATGAAATTCCACAGACGACCATGTACTTAGGTCTGAACTTAACTTAGGTAGGTAGCGATGTTTATATCCATCGACTTCCATAAAGATTTGAACTTTTGTTGGCTGCTGTGCCACGATTTTAAATGCATACCAAGGGCTAGAATTAATTGGTACATTTTCGGGTTTAAGTTTTATTCTAAACCCTTTATCACCAATGCGTTCGCACCAATCAAGACGTGCAGTTGGAAAATCATCTAAAAGCTTCACATGGCCTATATGGCAGGCTTTAGCTTTGCTTTCCTCTGGATTCGCTGCGTTATCAATAGCCGAAAGAGTTTGGCTATACAGTAAATTTGAAAATAACAGTAAAAAATAAATAAGTACTAACTTAGGCATTCGGTTATCTCTAATGTTGGGAATTCCACCTGGGTATTTGACTTAACTAGAATGAATAGATCACCTACCCATATCAATTGACGGATTGTAGCCAACTCATAACCTAAGGCTATACCTCGTGTTATTAATTGTAACTTACCCCAATAGAGTTAAATGCTAATTTAAATTTCGCATCTTTTGTTTACTGTTTATGTGATGCACTCAATTCCTTACCTAGATCTATGTGAGGACGATGTACATCACACTTTTAAGGTTTGTGATTAGATATGAATTTTAACGCTAGCGTAGTAGAAACTTTACTAGTTGCTCTGGTAATTTTGTTTTTAGGTTACTTTTGCAATAATAAAATTAGTTTTTTAAAAAACAACAATATTCCTGAGCCCGTCGTGGGTGGCATTATCTTTTCGGTATTATCCGGGTTTGCCTATTATTTATTTGATTTCCACTTTCAATTCGATATGAGCTTCAAAAGCCCGCTGATGACCGTATTTTTCACTACTGTAGGCTTAGGAGCGAGTTTTAGTTTACTTTTGAAAGGCGGTCCAAAAGTCGTGTTATTTCTCGGCATAGCCTCAGTTTATTTAATCGTTCAAAATGCTGTAGGTGTTTCATTTGCCTATGCTTCTGGTCTAGAACCTTTAATGGGATTAATTGGTGGTTCAGTTACGCTCTCTGGTGGGCATGGTAATGGAGCAACCTATGCGGATTTATTTATACAACAATACAATATGCCAAGTAGTGTTTTTGAACTTGCAATGGCCTCAGCAACAATAGGTTTATTGTTAGGTGGCTTAGTGGGTGGGCCAGTAAGTAAAAAATTAATTAAAAAACATAATCTTAAGGCTGACGAATTCCACGAAAATCTTGATGACACTATTACCTTTAGTCCTGAGGATCATGACTTAGTGACACCCAAAAAGATGATGGAAACCCTATTCTTTATTTTGTTATGTATGGCAATTGGCCATGTTGCTCACTTAAAACTGGCAGATGCAGGGATAATTTTGCCTGCATTTTTACTGCCCCTACTGTTTGCTGTATCTGTCACTAATATATGTGAATTTTCCAAACTGTATAACATCAGTAAAGCCTGTATTGACCTGTGGGGAACAATGGCCCTTTCAATTTTTCTAGCTATGGCGCTTATGTCTCTTAGAATATGGGAATTAACGGCATTGGCAGGACCAATGCTATTTATCATTTTAATCCAGGTAATCGTACTCATGCTATTTGCTTATTTTGTTACTTTCAGAGTAATGGGTAAAAATTACGACGCTGCAATCATGGCAGGTGGGCACTGTGGATTTGGATTGGGAGCCACTCCCACTGCAGTCGCGAATATGGAAGCATTAGTTTCTAGACATGGTCCTTCACCTCAAGCTTTCCTAGTTGTCCCTTTGGTAGGCGCATTTTTTATTGATATTACCAATGCGCTTGTCATTCAGTTATACCTAACGTTCATTACCTAAAGACCTTTACTAACGGTTTATTTTGCTTTGAAAGGGGGTCAGAATGAGAACGAGTACACTTCATTGCCACGTTAAAGAGGTAAACATACATTGAGACTACGTCACATAGAAGTATTTCATGCAATTTACACGACAGGATCAGTGACCAACGCAGCTAAAATTTTGCATGTGTCGCAACCCTCGGTAAGTAAGGTCTTAACCCATGCGGAAATGCAACTTGGGTTCAAATTATTTGAGCGAATAAAAGGACGTCTCTATCCAACCAACGAAGCTGACATGTTATTTGATGAAGTTGAAAAAATATATCAACAAATGCGAACGGTTAACAATACCGCAAAAAACATAAAAAATTCGGGTTATGGCAGTATTCGAATGGGTATCACCCCAGCACTAGGCTTTGACGCAATTCCAGAAGCAATCGTTAGTTTTCTACAAGATTTCCCCAATGTAAATTTCGAAGTTAAAACTGTCCACAATGATGAAGTCATGCAAGCCCTAGTCGAACATAAATGCGACTTCGCACTATTGTATTCGCCTAGGAAAATGGCCAGCGTGGCAGCGCTAAAATGTGCAGACTCGGAACTTGTGATTATGTATCCCATAACCTGGTTCGATGAACCTTTTGAATCTTTAACCCTGGCTCAACTAGCTGGCAGAGAATTCATTGACATATCCGATAGTGGTCCTTTAGGTGACTTACTTTGGAGCAGAATTATGGAAGAAAAAATACAATTTTCTTCTCATATGAAAGTGCAAACCTACTTTATTGCGGCGCGAATGGTAACCAAAGGCCTAGGCTTTTGTGTTGTTGATAAGCCTACCGCTTTAGCTAATACATCGGACAATATCGCCATCGCTTCTTTCGCTCCGAAACTTAATTTTGACGTCACTTTATTGCATTTAGAAAATCGAAAAATTGCAAAAGTTGCTGAAGAGTTTATTCCTTATTTAAAAGACACTATTGCCGGGGACTAAACCAATTACCATAGTGAACGTCATTTCCTATGAAAGATTGAGCAAGAATACATGGGTATAACTCAAGGTTATCCCACTAACAAGGATTACTAATATACCTAGTAACAGGCATACCTTATATTTTATTCAGAAATATTTCTGTTAGTTCACACCGCTTAGCGGGAAATAGCTTAACTTTAAATTAGATTTACAGAAGGAATCTGAAGATGTTCAGAAAGCAGAATATTGTTCAGCTAGCGATAAAAAATAACATACTGAATGATGAAGTAACCGCGATCGGCGTAACAGATTTCGAGCGTCTTAGGCAAACCGTTTCAGAACTACACTGCGCGTTTCCGCAACCTTTTATCCACACCTTTGCCGTTAAAGCAAATGCATTGGTCGATGTTTTAAAAGAATTAAAATCGTTGGGCATGGGAGCGGAGGTGGCAAGTCCAGGGGAGTTATTAATTGCCCAAAAAGCCGGTTTTGAGAACAGCGAAACTATTTTTGATTCGCCTGCAAAAACGCTATCTGATCTAACTCAATGTATCGAGCAAGGTATTTCCATAAACATTGATAATCTGCAAGAGCTAGAAAGAGTAGATCATTTAAAAGCAAAAAACCTGAATTCCACATCAATAATAGGATTTAGAATTAATCCTCAAAGCGGTTCCGGAAGCATATCCTCCACCAGTACAGCTACTGCCACATCGAAATTCGGCTACGCCCTTGCAGATGGTGATAATCGTAATCAACTCATTGAAATTTATAAACAACGACCTTGGTTGACGAGCCTGCATACCCACTCGGGTTCACAAGGGTGTGAGCTAGAATTGATGGCATTTGGCATAAAAGAACTACTGTCACTTGCCGAAGATATCAATCGTGAAGTGGGCTACCAGCAAATTCAGCAACTAGACATAGGTGGCGGTTTACCGGTTAATTTCGAAAGTGAAGAAGTCACTCCCAGTTTTCAGCAGTACGCTGATGTTCTAAAACAAACTGTACCTGCATTATTCGATGGAAAATACAGAGTTAAAACCGAATTTGGTCGGGCAATTACCGCTAAAAACGGTTTTATTTTAACACGGGTAGAGTACACCAAGTCTATGGGGGGGCGGCACATAGCCATTACACATGCTGGCGCTCAAATATTAACCAGAACTGCGTTTACCCCTAAATCTTGGCCCCTCAGGGTATCTTGCTTTACGCCTCAAGGAGAAGTGCGAAATGCTGAGAATACAGAAATAGTACAAACAGATGTAGCTGGTCCATGCTGTTTTGCTGGAGATTTAGTATGTAAAGACAAACCTTTACCTAAATTAGAAGCAAACGATTATGTATTAATCCACGATACTGGTGGTTACTATTTCAGTAACCACTTTGACTATAACAGTCTTCCTAGAGTGTCGGTTTATGCCGTAAAAGGTAACGACAATCACATAGATATCTCGTGTATTCGTAAACAAGATACACTAACCGAAGTAATGGCGCGTATGTAAGAGCCTGTATTCCTTTGACGACATATTGATAATACCAATATGTCGTCAATTCATGGCTCTGCTGATTATTAATCCTATGGAATAAGCTCAACTTGTATTTAACGGTGAGGTTATATTTTTCCCATGTAATCTAGGGTTTTATCCAGCGCTTTTTCTAAGATAAAGATTATTTCATCAATTTCACTTTTAGTCGTTATAAGCGGAGGGCAGAACGCTAAGGAGGTACCTCCCACAGCTCTGGTTATCATTCCCAGTTCTTGACAGGTATGCATAGCAAAAGTAACAACTTCACTAGTCTTCGCGGGTGATTCACAGGCTAGCAACTCAACTGCAGCAATCAAACCTTTACCTCTGACCTCGCCCACCAGTGGATGGTCTTGTATCCTTCGCAACTGACTTTGCAAGTAAGCACCAATGTGCCCCGCATGCTCAAAGACCTTATCCCGCTGATAAATTTCAAGGGTTTTTAATGCCACAGCACAACCAACTGGGTGGCCAGAATACGTGTAACCATGACCAAACACCCCGACCTTTTCGCTAGACTCTTTAATCTGGGTATACATATCACCGCTGATAACAGATGCACTAATAGGTATGTAGCCCGATGAGAGTTGTTTAGCGAAGGTAAGAATATCTGGTGATTGAATCCCCATGGCATTACTCCCAAAATCCTCCCCTAACCGACCAAAGCCAGTGATAACTTCATCAGCCCAAAATAAAATATTATATTTACTCAGTATCTGTTGTACTTTTTCATAGTAGCCCTTAGGCGGCACTATCACACCACTTGCGCCCGTCACCGGCTCTGCAATAAACGCTGCGATTGTATCTGGACCTTCTTCAACAATTAACTTTTCAAGATTGCCGGTAATTCGCTCCACAAAATCTGACTCTGATTCTCCGTCAAGTGCTCCATGATAATAGTGTGGTGCGTCGGTTCGCAGAATGCCTAATGCCGAAAAGGGCAGATCAAAATTAGTGTGATTTACCGGTAATCCAGTTAATGATGCGGAGGCAACGGTCACTCCGTGGTACGAGCGTTCTCTGGCAATAATTTTATATTTTTGAGGCTGCCCGATTGCGTTGTAGTAATAACGTAGTAATTTAATATTAGTGTCATTAGCGTCGCTGCCAGAATTTCCAAAAAACACTTTTGCATCTTTGGTTGGCACCATAGCACTTAGTTTTTCAGCCAAATCAATGCCCACCTGATGGGTTTTACCACCAAACATATGTGAGTATGAAAGTTTGCTTAATTGCTCACTCGCCGCATCAATCAACTCTTGATTGTTATAACCTAAGGATGTGCACCAAAGACCAGACATAGCTTCCAGGTATTTTTTACCCTTATTGTCGTATACATACACACCGTCGCCTTTTTCAATAACGAGATTAGGTTGGCTTTTAAGATTGCTGGCTGGATAAATAATACTGGTCATAGTGCCTCAGATTAACGTATTTGCGTTGATTCAAAGGCCTATTGAAACCTATTCATTGGCAATATTAAATATCAAACTTTCAACCCTTTGTTTTAATTTTTTAAAACATTAGGCCTAATCCATCTTGCCATAAGGATCCGCGAAGAATGTCTAAAACCAGTCAAATAGTTGGATAGCGACGAAATGCTTCTATGCATTTTTAGGAGAAAAGTGAATAACGATATAAAAGTAGTCGGAGGGGGGTTGTAGCAAGGAAACACATTATCGTTTCCTTGCTATAAGTTGACTAAGCTGACAACACAAAAATCACAAATTCTCTTCTGCAAATTCGGCTAAACGACTACGTACAACCCCATCCAAATTAATGGTAGCGCTGCCTGAGAAATCTTTAAATTTCTCCACCAAATAGGTTAAGCCAGAGGTCACTGCTGATAAGTAATTACTGTCAATTTGCGCGAGGTTTCCGCCACAAATTAGTTTAGTTCCTTCGCCACAACGAGTAATAATCGTTTTTAATTGGGAAGCCGTAAGATTCTGCGATTCATCTAAAATCACAATGGCATTTTGGATACTACGACCGCGCATAAAGTTAACTGATTTAAACTGTATATTGGCCTTCTCCATGATGTAACTCATAGAACCTTTGACGTTTTCATCGTTTTTATGCAATACCTCTAAAGAATCAGTAATGGCAGCTAACCAAGGTGCCATTTTTTCTTCTTCTGTGCCCGGTAAAAAGCCTATGGATTCGGCTATTTCTGGCGTACTTCTGGTGACGATAATTTTATCGTACATATTTTTTTCAATAACCATTTCCAGCGCCGCTGCCAAAGCAAGCAGGGTTTTACCGCTTCCCGCAGGTCCGGTCAAAATCACCAAATCAATATGTGGGTCAAGGAGTGCATGGAATGCCATTGCTTGGCCAATATTCTTCGGCGATATACCCCAGGCATTGCGCCCCATTAGTCGATCGTAACCTAAATCAAGGACCTCTAGCGTATCTTCTGTAATGTTTTCCACTAACCCGGCGAATTGCTCTTCCCCATCAATTAAAAATTCATTGATATAGGCTTCGGGAAGGGCTTTTTTATCAATAGTGTGAATGGTATCTCGGCCTTCGGTTCGGCTATCCACGGTTTTCACACACTCCCAAAAATCCCCGTTAAAGGTGTGATACCCCTTAGATAAATATTTGATATCACTGATTAATTGGTCTGTTCGATAGTCTTCAACATGGGCTAAGCCGGCTCCTTTTGCCTTCAAGCGCATATTGATATCTTTGGTCACCAAAACAACCTGTCTGGGTAGCTTGATTTTTTGTAAATGCAAAGCGGCATTGATGATGCGGTTGTCGTTATCATTACTGGTGAACACTTGCTGCTCAAAAGGAAGACCGTGATCAGCAAAAATAGATAGCTGGCCAGTAGGGGCTGACTCACCTGAGCCAAGTCCAGTCATTGCAACACCTTCTATCATTTGTTCCGGTGTCGCTTCATGGAGTAAGTCTTCCATTGCACGAATTGAGACTCTCGCATCCCGAGCTACGTCTTTTTTACTGTCTTTAATGTAATCCAGTTCTTCTAGAACCGTCATGGGGACAACTACATCGTGTTCTTTGAAAGAGAGAAAAGCGAGGGGTTCATGTAAGAGGATATTGGTATCGAGCACATAAAGTTTGGTATTCATTTCAGCTTTTTCTGGCATCCGCTACTCCGTTTAACTGCCCACATAGATAACATAGGCCCATGGCATGGTTTTGACTAAATCCATTCTTACCATAAACCACTTTTTCAGCACTTTCATCAACTTTTACAAAAGACTTTTAAAGTTATAAAAAACTCTATAAATATCAAAAGACTGCTTAAAGGCTATGGAATTTCCACAAACAAAATTAGGTCATTAATTAACCGTCACTGAAGGTCACTAGGGTGATTTTCGATTACTCTCTTCGAACCTTCAACTAATTTAATAGGGGGAGTGAGAACACACTGCAAAACTCCATTATAAGCGTTATAATCGCGCTCTTTATGATTTGGCGAAAGCCCTTAATTGGCAACATAGGCATACTTAGATTTGGCCTGTAACGCTCAAGAGATTTTCTACTATGACACAAACAAACAACTTTGCTCTAGGGCAACGTTGGCTTAGCAATACTGAGTCAGAACTTGGCCTGGGCACTATCATTGCCGTGAACAATAGAACGGTTGAAATACTTTTTCCTGCCATCGGTGAAACCCGCACTTATGCGCCGGCCTCAGCACCGCTAACCCGCGTTACATTTGATATAGGCGACAAGGTTACTAGCCATGCTAATTGGCAATTCATAGTAGAGCGCATAAGTGAACAAGCCAGCATGCTAACTTATCACGGTAAGCGCTTAGACACGGGGGAAGATGTTGATTTAAAAGAAACCTTTGTCGATCATCATTTTCAATTGAACCAACCACAGAAAAGACTTTTAGCGGGTCAGGTTGATGAACCTAAATGGTTCGACATTCGAGAAAAGTGTATTACCCAGCAGTACCAACATGATACGTCAGACTTATTAGGTTTCTTAGGTGCTCGTGTGGATATTATCCCTCACCAGTTGCACATTGCTTCAGAAGTAGGACGTCGTCATGCTCCACGGGTTTTATTAGCCGATGAAGTCGGTTTAGGTAAAACCATAGAGGCGGCGTTAATTATCCACCAACAATTGTTAACTGGGCGGGCACAAAGAATATTGATTGTGGTGCCAGATAGCCTTGTTCACCAATGGTTAGTGGAAATGTTAAGACGAGTTAATTTAGCATTTTCGATTTTTGATGAAGAACGCTGCAAGGCCATGGCGGAAGAAAGCGGTAACCCGTTCGAAGCAGAGCAATTAGTACTCTGTAGCCTAGATTTTCTGACTCACAATAGTCGCTATTTCCAACAAGCGTGTGAAGCCCCTTGGGACTTAATGGTCGTAGACGAAGCGCATCACCTAACCTGGTCTGAAGGCCAGCCTTCCCAGGAATATGAGGTGATTGAGCAGTTGGCTCAAGTTACAAAAGGCGTTCTACTATTGACCGCCACCCCTGACCAATTGGGTCACGAAAGTCATTTTGCACGCCTACGCATTTTGGATCCTGCTCGTTTCCATAGTTATCAAGAGTTTGTGCATGAAGAACAACAATATAGCCAGCTAGCCAAAGCCATCGAACCCTTATTAACAATAGCGGATACTAAGGTTACCCTGAGTCAAGAGTCGATACAAAGAATACAAGAGTTTGCCGGTGAAGATTTAGTTGCGAATTTAGACTTAACTGATACAGCTAGCATCGAGAAGCTAATTAACCAACTGCTAGACAGACACGGTACAGGACGAGTACTGTTTAGAAACAGTCGCTCAGGGGTTAGCGGTTTTCCAGCCCGTGAATTACTGTCCTACCCTTTGCAAATGCCCGAAGAGTATGAACATCATCTTGAAATTGAACTTGATTCTAGCCGATTGTTATCACCGGAACGGATCCCTGAATTAGTTGACAGCTGGACAGACTTTGACCCCAGAATAGATTGGTTTATTGACCATTTACAGACACTACGGGGCGAAAAAGTGTTGACCATATGTGCCAAAGCTTCCACAGCATTGATGTTGGCCGAGGCGGTACGCCGTAAGTCGGGTATCAGAGCTGGTGTGTTTCATGAAGGCTTGAGTATTGTTGAACGCGACCGCACAGCCAACTTTTTTGCCCAATCAGAAGACGGCGCTCAGGTGTTAATTTGTAGCGAAATTGGCAGTGAAGGGCGAAATTTCCAATTCGCTCATCATCTGGTGTTATTTGATTTACCACAAGTTCCAGATTTACTCGAACAGCGCATTGGTCGACTTGATCGAATTGGCCAAAAACACGACGTTAAATTGCACGTGCCGTTTTTTGTGAACTCTGCCCAACAAGTTATGTTGGAGTGGTATCACGATGGACTGAATGCTTTTGAACTAACCTGTCCTGCTGGCACTAGTGTCTACGAAGAAGTAGAAGAAATGCTACTCAGTTCACTACAAAATCCCCATGATGAGTTGGCCAAACGCAAACTCATTGAAGACACTCAAAGCATTTATGCCGAACTAAAAAGTAAATTAGAACAAGGCAGAGACAAACTACTAGAAATTAATTCTTCGGGCAAAGGTAAAATTCAACAACTTATTGAAGGTATTGAAGACTCGGATAATTCCCCGAAACTTGAACGCTTTATGACCCAATTGTTCGACACCATAGGTGTTTTACAGGAAGAGACGGACGAAGGCTGCTATTTACTCAAACAGACAGAGTCTATGCACACCCAACTTCCAGGGCTTGAAGAAGAAGGCATGACGATCACTTATGAGCGCGACACTGCCACAAAACTGGAACACGTACACTTTTTTAGTTGGGACCATCCCATGGTGCAACATGCTATGGATACCATTACTACCGATGTGCAAGGTAAAAGTGCCATAGCCATGAACAGAGATAAGTCTCTTCCACCTGGCTATTATTGGTTAGAATGTTTGTTTGTACTGTCAACAAAAGCCGAAAAGCACTTACAAGTTAATCGCTATATGCCTGCCACTCCGATTAAAATTACCGTCGATCCTAAAGGACAGCAAACAGATAGAGTGTTTTATATGCTCGATAGAGTGAAACCTAAAATGTCTGCTCAGTTGATTCATGCACTGCAATCAAAAATTGAAAACGCCATCCAACAAGCCACTGCTATGGCAACCGAAACTGCTGCAGAAATCAAACAACAATGTATCGACAGTATGCAGAATAATTTACAGGAAGAACTGAATCGTCTACAAAGTTTGAGTTTAGTTAATAAGTCCATTCGCGAAGAGGAATTAGACTTTATCCGTAATCAGTTAGATGCCCTAAACAACGCTCTAGAGAATGCGGAAGTGCATTTAGAAGCGGTTAGGTTAGTGGTCAATAATCATTAATGAAAATCATAAAATACAACGGAAATGCAGCTTAAATGGCAATTTTGAATTATGCCCCTAGCCGATATCCCTATTTCGATATCGTTTATCAAGATGAAAACATTTTGGTGTTAAATAAGCCTAGTGGCTTGTTAACTGTGCCAGGAAAGGCACTTGAACATAAGGATAGTTTACAGCTTAGAGTCCAGAGAGCCTTTCCAACGGCCACCATTGTTCACCGCTTAGACATGGCAACGTCGGGACTTATCGTCTTGGCATTGGATATGGATAGCCATCGGAGAATATCCAAAGCATTTGAATTACGTCAAACGGCTAAATCCTATGTTGCCAGAGTATTTGGTAAGCTAAGTGAAGAACAAGGTAGCATCGATTTACCGCTGATTTGTGACTGGCCTAACCGCCCAAAACAAATGGTAGATCACGAACGAGGGAAGAAAGCGCTAACTCACTGGAAGCGATTGGCCTGTGACGATCAAGAATCTCTTGTGGAACTCACACCGGTGACAGGACGCTCTCATCAATTAAGGGTACATATGTTGAGTATTGGACATCCAATATTAGGAGATAGGCTGTACGCCCATGAACAAGCCTTACAAGCTGCTAACCGTTTACAGTTACACGCCAAAACACTTAAATTCAACCACCCGTTATCTGATGAACCCATGGCATTTGAATGCCCAGTGCCGTTTTCATTCAAGTCTTCAAGGGGTCTTACCGATATAGACCATAGTGGGAATTAAATGAATTGTGAGCACTCGTGGTTAAATTATCATTAAGCAGAATACTCAGCTTGGTCATATTCATGATCAGCTATACTGCCCATGGTATACAATCCCCTGAAGCCGCTTTGAGTGATATTCAGCGCAGCCAATTTGACGATCAATTCGATGTCCTTCTGGTAGGTGAAAAACAAATACCGATTGTGATTTCTGAATCAAATACGCCACTGACCCGTGGCGTAGCTGTTATGGTCAGTGAATCAGGAAGAAACCCATTCAGTGTTCAAGGGTTGGCTCAACTTTCGACTTCCCTGAATAACGTTGGCTGGGTAACGATGATAATGCCGGCCCCTACGAGTGGCTTTTGGCCTACTCCCGATGAAAATCCTGTCGTCAACCCAGATGCTAATGCATCAAGCCAGCCCCCTGCTTCCGCTACCGCAGGAACAAACAACAACACCCTAAATAAAGCTGCAATGAGTCAAATAGAACAAAAAGCATTTGATCTTCATGAACAGCAAATTATCCAGCAAATGCAAGCTATCAAAGATAAAACCCGTCAATACAATGGGTTCTTCTTAGTCATAGCTCAGGGCACAAGCGCAGCGTGGCTAACCAAAATATATGCTGAGAAAAAATTAGAATACCCTGATGCTATGGTGTCAATCAGCCTTCAGTGGCCAGACCGTAGTTACAATCAACAGCTGCCTAAGTGGGTAGCAGAAACACCGATGCCTTACCTTGATGTATATTCTGCAGCGGATACATCATGGGCAAAAGCAACCGTGAGTCAACGTAAGATTCAATCAACCAAAACGTTGAAAATGATGTATCGACAAAGGGAACTCACTGGGCAAACGATGGACAGCCAGCAATTCGCCCGTTTAGGAAAAGAAATATATGGCTGGTTAACGTTTATGGGCTGGTAATTAAAGAAGGCTAATTTGGTGAATTAATTCTCCCCGCAACCAGTATTTTATATTTAGTGAATGTCTCAGTATTTCAATCAGATGAAAATTTTATTCGATTTCTTGGGAACATATATCGTATTTGCGGTCTATACTTCTTAGTATTCCACTAACCGGAGTCTCTCAAACTAGCCGTGAATATTAAGAACTTTATAAACAGTAAAGCTGGTCAACTCGCTTTTTTTGTCCGGGGGTATTGGTCCTATAAAATCCCCTATATAGAGTTAGACCTGTATTTTTGGGATACCCTTGAAGAATGGGCCCACGTCAAAAAAAGAGATGATGAACCATACTCCCAGAAAGAACGAGTATTCTGGCATTTGCTGCATCAATTAAACTATTGGCCAGAACAAAAGTTATTACACGATCAATATCTCCGTTCTGAACTAGAGGCCTGTATCAATTATTTAGAGGGTGAAGGACAATACCCCCTCGATTGTATCGGTATCCGACCGTAACTCTTCCAAACTTACCCCCATTGTGCTGCTTAACTAAAATAGATATTGAACTGTCAGGTCATACGTGATCCAATAACGCTTTTCCTAAGCGACTGAATCTCTGTGTCTGAAACCATAAAAAATACTCTTCTTTGTTACAAAGATAAGCGTTTGCTTTTTGTCTTTTTGTTCGGTATCGCCAGTGGTTTTCCTTGGGTGATGATTGGCTCAGCACTATCTGCTTGGCTGCAAGAAAGTGGCCTAAGCCGCTCTTCTATTGGCTTAATTGGCTCAATTACAATCGCTTACTCAATTAACTTTCTATGGTCACCTTTACTGGATAGGGTTCAACCTCCACTGTTAGGGCAACGGCGAGGCTGGATTGTCACTACCCAATTAATGATCATTATTGCTTGTGTGGCTATGGCTGTGGTACCCGCCCAGGAAAACCTGTTGATTATTGGTTTAGTGGGCTTTTCAATTGCCATATTTTCAGCCACCCAAGATATTGCAATTGATGCTTACCGAATCGATATAATTCACCCCCATGAAAAAGATAAACTTGCTGCAGCATCCTCGATGGCAACGGCAGGTTGGTGGACAGGTTACGGTGGCTTAGGTGCAATTCCCTTTTTTATAGCCGACATGGCAGGGTGGCAATGGTCGGATATTTACTTCATTCTTGCCGCTATTATGGCAGGACTCATGCTAATGGTCTTTTTTAGTGATGAGCCTGTCACTAGCCGTATTGAACAACAAGCGGCAGCCAGTGCACGCTACGCCAAAGCCATGGTGGGCGATCTTAAACTAAACGGTTCTCAGCGCTTAATTAACTGGTTGGCAGTAACACTAGTAGAGCCTTTTCGCGACTTTTTTAGTCGCAATAGCGTAAAACTGGCACTTTCCATTTTAGCATTCATCTTTTTATTCAAAATTGGTGAAGCCTTCTTAGGTCGCATGAGTATTGTTTTTTATAAAGAATTAGGTTTTAGCAACAGTGACATTGGCAGCTATTCAAAACTGTTGAACTGGTGGGTAACTATTGTTTTTGCTGTGTTAGGTGGAATGGTAAATGTTCGCTATGGTATATACAGAGGCTTAATGACCGGAGGCGTTGCCATGGCAGCAAGTAACCTCATGTTTGCGCTGATGTCAGTAGTGGGCCCTGATAAGGCACTCTTTGCCGCTACTATTTTTGTAGATGGTTTTACCGCAGCCTGGAGCTCAGTTGCATTGGTGGCGTTTATTTCTCTACTATGTAACCAAGCATTTTCAGCTTCTCAATATGCACTAATGGCTTCCTTAGGCACATTAAGTCGCACCCTTATGGCTTCTGCCAGTGGTTTCTTAGTTGATTGGATGGATGGCAATTGGGCGTTCTTTTTCATCCTCACTGCCATAATGGTGATGCCAAGTTTAGTTATATTATGGCTGATTAAAGATCACATTTATGCGCTAGAAAAACGTGATCAGAGATGAGTTTTTCAACTAAAGATGAAAGATACAAATAATTTTTTGCTAAAACTTGCTGACTCGGTTTCGTCCTTCCTTTTTAGATGTGTACAAAGCTTGGTCGGCTTTTTCTAACCAAGCCATATGATCTTGATAAGTCACTTTAAACTCTGCAATACCAATACTGACACTAAACGGTATTTCATTACCGTCATAAACCGGCAGTAAAGCTTCGCAACTACTCCTTATCCTTTCAGCCACTATCATCGAATTTTCGGCGTTAGTGTCGGGCAATAATATCGCAAACTCTTCTCCACCATAACGCCCAGCAAGATCGGTTTCTCGAATGGATTGTTGCACCACATTAGCCAAGGTTTTTATAATGTGATCGCCGGCAGGGTGACCATAGGTATCGTTCACTTTCTTAAAGTGGTCAATATCTAACATCAACACAGAAGCCGGCAAACCATTACGCACTATCCGTTTGTGTTCAAGGGAGAACTGCTCTTCCCAATAGCGGCGGTTAAATACTCCTGTGAGGCCATCAACTCGGCTAATTTGCTCTAATTGTTGGTTTAGGGCCTTGATGCCATTTTTATTCAATGCTTCATCAGTCACGTCATATACAACGATACAAATCTGCTCAACCACACCTTCTAATGATGTCAGTGGAAACAATGTGACATTTTGATACATAAAGTCTGAGGCTGAGGTTATGGGTCGACTGGTTTCAAATTTAAACAAATACGGTCGTTGTTCCCAAATAATAAACGCAGGGCTTTTAAGGCTAACAACAGGCTCGGTTTTTAATAAAAACCATTCTTTATCTATTTCAGGAAAAAATTCAAAAAGGTTCTTATACTTGATTTGACTAGGCAGAATACCGCTATTGTTTTCCATAAACTGATTCCACACCAGCACATTAAAATCGCGGTCTAGTACGGTGATCCCCACTTCAATTGAGCCAAGTAAATCAAACTGCCAATGCAGTGCATTAATGTCAGAGAAGTCGTCACTCATTATTTATCTGTTACCTTCTACCAGTTTTTCAAACATCAGATCGATTGATTTATCTGGAAATAACAAGAGTAAATCAAAGTTTATAGACTTCGCTTTTATTCCATAGCCGATCTCAATAGCTAACACTTTATTCCATCTCGACACATTATTTTTCAATAGTTCATCTAGACCACAGTGCTGTCCCAAAAGAATCGGGTGATTATGGGTAAAGGTTACATCTAATTGTTCTGACAGTGCCGTCAAACAAGCGCTTACAGCAATATTTGCCACATCCATCAATGCTTCTAACTCGATGGATTCGTTAATTTCAACGTGCTTGTAATTTAATAGCTCTACCATATTTGTGAAGTTTGAATCATTAAACATCATAATGGCTTCGCCATTAATACCCGCACTAATGAAACCTTGAGAAGTGGCCGACACGCTCTCATTATCACTAATTTCAGCGAGTGCCATATGTAACTCTGTAGTGTCAATCAAGTTAACGTTGGGGATGGGCAAATCAATAAACACATTGAGCAATTTGGCCAATTTCTCACCTGCTTGGCCCATTGCCACATTGGCCATTTCTCGATAGACGTCCAATTTTTCGGCCATAGTAAAATGCATAGAATGGGACAAAGTAGGCATTGCAGCTGGATTGATGTCATTGCTAGCCGTAGAGTCTGATTGCAAATCACTTTCTGTATAAAGACCATATTGGGTTAAAATTGTGGTTAGTTTTTCATTATCCACTGGCTTACTAATGAAATCTAACGCCCCCATTTGCTTCATGCGGGCACGGGCTTGAGGTTGCACATCGCCCGAGACCACAATCACAAGCGTGGGTAAGTCCTGTTCTTTGATCAGCTGCATGGTTTGATAACCATCCATAATAGGCATATTTAAATCTAAAAAAACCAAGTCAGCTTTACCAGCCTTGATCATTTCGATACCTTGCTTGCCATTTTCGGCGAAGCTTAAACTGATATCCCAGCCACGAGGTAAAGCACGCGCCATTTGCTTTCGTGCAAAACCAGAATCGTCGCATATCAATATATTAAAAGACACGGAAATTTCTCATCAGATTGCAACCGGCGCTTTGATATGTGGGTAGCATTCATAACCCACTAATTCAAAGTCATCAATCGTGAAATCGAATAGGCTTTTAACATCTGGGTTTAACTTCATTTTAGGCAGTGCTAGAGGCTCCCTGCTAAGTTGCAGTTTAGCTTGCTCTAAATGATTTGTATAAAGGTGAGCATCACCGAACGTGTGGATGAAATCGCCTAGTTCCAAATCACATACTTGTGCAACCATCATAGTTAACAAAGCATAACTGGCAATATTGAATGGCACCCCTAAAAAAATATCGCCACTTCGCTGATACAGTTGGCACGACAACTTATTATCAATAACGTAAAACTGGAACATGGTATGACATGGAGGAAGGGCTTGTTTACCTTGTTTAGCATTTTCTTTTGGCGATAATTTGCTATCGGGTAGCACAGTAGGATTCCATGCACTTAATAATAAGCGGCGAGAGTCAGGGTTGTGTTTTATTTGCTCTAGCAACTCGCTTAACTGATCCACCACAGTGCCATCAGTTCCTTGCCAGCTGCGCCATTGCTTACCGTAGACAGGCCCCAGTTCTCCTTCATCCGTGGCCCATTCGTCCCAGATACTGACGCCATTGTCTTTTAAATACGCAATATTGGTTTCACCTTTAATAAACCACAGTAGTTCGTGAATTATTGAGCGTAAATGGCATTTTTTCGTAGTGATTAACGGAAAACCATCGGCTAAATTGAAACGCATTTGGTATCCAAAGATACTTAATGTGCCCGTTCCTGTGCGATCTTCTTTTTTGCTGCCACTTTCCAATACATGACGCATTAGTGATAAATATTGCTGCATTTAAACTTTCTTACCTTTTTTTAATTTAGTGCTTTGAGGTTGATGTATTTGATTGCGTTTGTAAGCCCAAAAAAGCAATAAAATACCAATGATAATCATCGGTAAAGACAGCATTTGCCCGCGACTGAAGAAGCCTAAATACAAATCTAAATGACTATCCCATTGACGGAAAAATTCCACAAAGAACCTAAAACATCCATAACCTAACAAGAATACGCCACTTACGGCACCGATAGGACGGGGTTTCTTAGAATATAACCACAAAATAATGAACAACAAAACCCCTTCTAAAGCAAATTCGTAAAGCTGCGAAGGGTGGCGCGGTTCACTACCGGCATTCGGGAAAATGATCGCCCAGGGAACGTCGGTTGTACGCCCCCAGAGTTCAGAATTGATAAAGTTACCAATTCGCCCTGCACCTAGCCCAATCGGCACCAAAGGTGCAATAAAATCGCCAACCACTAAAAAAGGGACTTTTAAACGCCGAGCGCTTAGCCATAGCGCAGTTAAAACACCTAGCAATCCGCCATGGAAGGACATCCCACCTTCGTTAATTTTAAACAGGTACAATGGGTTGTCGAGAAATAAGTCAAATTGGTAGAACATTACATAACCGATGCGTCCCCCAAGAATCACCCCCAGAAACCCCCAAAATAACATATCGCTGAGCTGTTCTTTACTCCAGCCCGTGCGAGCTAAGCGACGATTAGCTAACCACCACGCCGCAACAAAACCGACTAAATACATCATTCCATACCATTTAGGACTTAAAAAACCCAAATTGAAAATGGCCGGATCTATTTCCGGAAGGGTGTAATAACTTTGCGACATAATTTCTATTATCCTAAGAACATTTGCAGACTGACTATCACTAAGAAAGCTGCAAATATTTGTTTTAAACGTTGTGTATTTAATCGGTGGCTAATTTTAGCCCCGGTTTGTGCTGTAAATATTGATGTTAAGACGATGCCCAATGCCGCTGGCAAATAAATATAGCCAAAAGAAGCCTCAGGTAAACCTTGTATATTCCAGCCCGCTAAAATAAAACTAAACGAACCAAATATGGCGATAACCATTCCACAGAAAGCGGCACAGCCAATGGCTTGTTTAATATCAACCCGGAACCAAACTAAAGCAGGCACCATAATCGCACCACCACCAATTCCCATAAAAGCTGAAATAACCCCTGTCATGCAGCCAATCGCCATCAACATGGGTTTAGAAATGTGACTTTTGACACTTTTCGGTTTTAGAAAAATCATTTGCAAGGCAATCGCTAAAACCATAAAAGCAAAAATAAGTTTTAAACTTTGTACGGGAATTCTCACAGCGATCTGAGGGCCAAGTAATGCGCCCAGAATAATACCAAGTGCGCACCAGATGACAATCTTTGAATTGATATGGCGTAAGCGAAAATGAGAAAAAGTGGAAGATAGCCCTGTGAGAATGATAGTTGATAACGACGTAGCAATGGCCATGGGTAAAGCGTGCTGTAAAGGCAAGCCCAAATAGCGTTCAAAAACAAACATCAAAACAGGGACAATAATTAAGCCGCCGCCGATTCCCAGCAACCCCGCGAGGAAGCCAACAACCGCTCCTAATAACAAATAAATAGCAAAAAGCATGGGTATTTCAGACAACTAAATACCTGCTCGAACTAATCCGCCCAAGCCAATTGACTCTAGATATTGGTTCACTTGTTCGCGCACTTCCCATGGGTCATCGCAGCTCAGAACACTGTCTAATAACAATTTAGATTGTTTGACGGTGACGCTTCTTACAACCCATTTTATCTTTAATAAGTTGTGGCTATTCATACTAAACTTACTGTATCCCATGGCGAGTAATAATATGATCCCGCCAGGTTCACCGGCCAACTCTCCACAAACGGTAATAGGGACATTATGTTCATTGGCTTGTTCAACAATACTTAATAGTGCCGCTAGCACTGCAGGGTGATAACTGTCGTACAAACCCGAAACGCGCGCGTTATTGCGGTCAACTGCCAGCAAATACTGAGTTAAATCGTTACTCCCGACCGAGAAAAAATCGACTTTTTTGGCCAATTGAGGAATTTGATAAATGACCGCTGGAACTTCCAGCATCACCCCAATTTTCGGCATTTCCAGGATTTTCCCGGTATCAGAAATTTCTTCCGAAACTTCATGATATGCCTGTTTTATTAAGCGTTTAGATTCATTAACCTCAGATACTGATGTCACCATAGGTAACATAATCTGTAAGTTGCCCAAACCGATGTTAGCCCGCAGCATAGCGCGTATCTGAACCAGAAATATTTCTGGATGATCGAGGGTAAGCCTAACTCCACGCCAGCCCAAGAATGGGTTTTCTTCACTAATTGGAAAATATGGCAGTGGTTTATCACCGCCTACATCTAACGTCCGCATGGTAATGGGCTTATGGGGATCAGATTCCAGCATTTCGCGATACAGAGTCATCTGCTCTTGCTCAGAAGGAAAACGTTCCCGGAGCATGAAAGGTACTTCAGTACGATATAGTCCTACGCCCTCACCATGGGTGAAATTGGTGTTCTCCATTTCAGCCGAAAGACCGGCATTAATAAACAGTGACACCGTATAATCGTCTTGTGTTACTGAAGGTAGGTGTGCTTTTTCCAGTATGCGGTCAGAGAGTTCTTGCTCCTCAGTCACGAGTATATTGAATTCTTGTCGCACACTTTCCGAAGGTGAAACAATCACCTCACCCGAATAACCATCAACCAGCAATTTTTTACCATCGAGCAAAGAAAGGGGTGCATCGGATAATCCCATAACTGCAGGCAGCCCCATGGCACGGGCTAAAATCGCGGCGTGTGAGTTACTAGATCCCCGTACGGATATAATTCCGCACAATTTCATAGTAGAAAACTCAGCAAGCATTGGAGCCGTTACTTCTTCAGCAACTAGAATCGCGTTTTGATTCACATCTAACGGGCGCTGATCCGGACTATCTGTGCCCAAAATATTGGCTAATATGCGGTTTGACAGATCTTCAATATCAACAGCCCGCTCTTGCATATATGGGTCACTCATATTGCGAAACTGTTGGATATAATTTTCAATAATATATTTTAATGAACTAGCCGCATCCCAGCCATCTTTTATTCGGCCTTCGACTTCATGACCAAGGCTATTGGCATCCAAAAGGTGGCTGTAAATTTGAAAAATAGCTTGTACATCACTTGGTACTTGCCCTTCAACACGATTAGACAACTCTTCTACTTGACTGCGGGTAATGTTTACCGCTTCGCGATAGCGGGCGATTTCTAGCTCTTTGTTTGCGGAGCGTTTAGCCACATGACTGGCCAAGCTGACTTTAAAATGTGGGACGAAGCCAATTCCCATCCCCAAACCTGCAGATCCCGGTACACCTGATATTTTCCGTTGCCACTTATCTCGATTATTATCGTCAACAAAAGACAAGAAACCCCGGGTTTCCGCGTGCACTATTTCTAAAGCTATTTGGGTAGATAGGGTAACTAAGAAAGCTTCTTCATCTTCACTGAAACGACGCTTTTTTTTCTGCTGTAAGGTTAATACCCCTAACACTTTACGTTGATGTATGATTGGCGTACCTAGAAACGCGTGATACTTTTCTTCTTTAACCTCGGGATAATGTTTGTAGCGGGGGTGAGACTGAGCGTCGAGTATATTTAAAGGTTCTTCGCGCTGACCGATTAAACCAATTAACCCTTCTGAGAAGCCAATGGCGACTTTACCGACAGCGCCAGAATCAAGACCGTCGGTAGCCATAAGCATAAAATGTTGTTTTTCATAATTAGCAAGATAAACCGAGCAAGAGTCTACTCCAATAGCCCCTTTAATACTGCTAGTCAGGTGCTTTAAAGCCTCCTCCAACACGGGGATTTTACTGACTTCCTGAACTATCCGTTTTAAGCTAGTTATCATGGGCCTTTAAAACTATCTCCGTCGTCTACGATTCCGTTGAGACTGATTGTTTTTTGTGTAAATCGGCATGGCAAAAGACACGAATTCTTTCATTACGCGCCGATATACATCACGTTTAAATGACACAACGTTTCTTACTGGATACCAAAAACTGACCCATCGCCAATCATCAAATTCAGGATGCCCGGAACTCAACACATCCACGTCTGACTCTTTGCATTCAAGTTGCAGCAAAAACCACTTCTGCTTTTGTCCAATACAAACTGGATTAGTTCCCTGCCTAATCAATCTTTTGGGTAATTTATATCTGACCCAATTTTTAGTCACTCCAAGAATTTTAACGTTTTCTGGTTTTAATCCAACTTCCTCATTTAACTCACGATACATAGCCTGTTCAGCAGTTTCACCTTGATCTATTCCGCCTTGTGGAAACTGCCATGAATGTTGTCCATAGCGCTTTGCCCAAAATACTTGCCCCATTCTATTGCAAATCACTATACCGACATTCGCGCGGAAACCTTCGGCATCAATCACTTTGACTCCCAGGGGGATTGATTTCTTTAATATTTTGCCATTCTTCCATAAACTAAGGGTCAAGCAAAGCAATATCATCGCCAAACCGGCGTAACAACGAATAAAAAATAGTAAAAAAGGTTAAATTTGATCAAGCCCGCTACCAATCCCCCAAAGACTATTGATGAGCTTGTCACTCGTGCTCAAGCGTTAGCTGGTCTAACGTTAGGCGAATTAGCCAATTGGGCAAATATACAAGTTCCGGCTAATTTTAAACGCGAAAAAGGCTGGACGGGACAGTTATTAGAACTGTTTTTAGGTGCTCAAGCTGGATCTAATCCCGAACAGGATTTTCCCGACTTAGGCGTAGAATTAAAAACCTTACCCATAGATTCACAGGGCTTGCCATTAGAAACAACCTATGTGTGTTTCGCACATTTACTTAACGTTTCTGGCGTTACCTGGGAGACTAGCAATGTTAGAAATAAACTCAATTGTGTTTTGTGGGTGCCTGTAGAAGGTAGCCGTGAACTATTACCAGCACAAAGAAGGATTGCCACACCAGTACTTTGGCAACCCAGTCAAGCTCAACTGGCAGTACTCAAACAAGACTGGGAAGAGTTAATGGACATGATTGTATTAGGTGGGGTAGAACACATCACTGCAAAACATGGGCAGGCATTACAAATTCGTCCTAAAGCGGCCGATGGTAAAGCATTAACGGACGCAATTGGTGCTGATGGACAAAGGGTAAAAACCCGGCCAAGAGGGTTTTATTTACGTAAACAATTTACTCAGCAAATACTCCTAGAGGCTTTTGTTGATTGATGCAGGCTAAAAATTAAAAAAGGGCCTAGCAGGCCCTTTAAATGATTTATTGGTTAAACTACTGCGGCGTTCTTAACACCATTAAGCGCAGTTCTGTCATATCTTCGATAGCATAGCGAATACCTTCACGCCCTAAGCCTGACTCCTTTACGCCACCATAAGGCATATTATCTACACGCCAACTCGGTACATCGCCAATCACAACGCCACCGACATCTAATACATCCCATGCTTTATGAGCTTTATAAATGTCGCGGGTAAACACACCGGCTTGCAAACCAAACTGGCTGTTATTTATTTCCTCAAGGGCATCGTCGTAATCTTGAAAAGGCGCGATAATTGATACTGGACCAAAAGCCTCATCAGCATTGATACTTGCGTCGCTAGGTACGTTTTCCATTACCGTTGCTTGCAGCATTGCGCCATCACGTTTACCACCACATAGAACACTGGCCCCTTTCGATTTAGCTTCAGCAATCCAATCATCAAGACGAGACGCTTCAGATTCGGAAATCATAGGGCCGATAAAAGTGTTTTCACTCAATGGATCGCCATGCACTAAATTCGACACTTTTTCCACATAACGCTGTTTAAATTCAGCATAGATGGATTCATGTATTAATACTCGCTGCACGCTAATACAACTTTGACCAGATTGATAATAAGCACCAAAAACAATACGTTCAATGGCATCATCTAAGTCTGTATCATGGTCAACAATGCAACCTGCATTACCACCAAGCTCTAAAATCACAGGCTTTTTGCCCGCTCGCGCTTTCAGATCCCAGCCCACATCAGGTGAACCAGTAAAGCTTAGTAATTTAAAGCGATCATCTGTGGTAAATAAGTCTGCACCATCACGACTACAGGGTAAAATTGAAAAGGCTCCCTCAGGCAAATCAGTTTCGGCTAAAATTTCACCAATAATTAAGGCTCCCAACGGCGTACGGCTGGCTGGTTTTAGTACAAAAGCACAACCAACGGCTAACGCAGGCGCGACTTTGTGCGCCGCCAAATTCAATGGAAAATTAAAGGGAGAAATAAAGGAACAAGGACCGATAGGTACTTTTTTATACATCCCCTGATAACCTTTGGCACGAGGTGTAATTTCCAAATTCATCACTTCACCGGTGATTCTAACCGACTCTTCAGCAGCAATTTTGAAGGTATCAATTAGGCGGGTCACTTCACCACGAGCATCTTTAATGGGTTTTCCGGCTTCAATACACAAGGCATAAGCTAATTCTTCAAAACGCTCTTCAAAACGTTTTACGCAATGATTTAAGATCTCTTGACGCTCGTAAGGTTTCATTGCTGTGAGCGCCGCTTGGCTTTTTTCTGCAGCGTCAATTGCTTGTTCAATCACGTCAGCTTTAGCCATCGCCACTGTGGTAGCATTCTCGCCAGTATATTTGTTCGTCACGACTAAATCTTGATTGGCATAGACCGCTTTATTCGCTAAGTAATATGGATAAGCTTTCTGTAACATAGTTGCTCCTATAGTTTTTGGCTAAGTTCGCGAATGGTTTTATTTAACGTCTGGTCATTCAAAGAATAATCAACTGGCACATCAATTAGATGCACAGCAGGTTCAGCTAAACAAGCTTCAACTCGTGGTAACAACTCTTCTGCAGAGTTAATTCGCCACCCCTTAGCACCATAACTTTCCGCATACTTAACGAAGTCGGGATTGCCATAATCTAAACCGAAATTATCAAACGACATATGCGCTTGTTTCCATTTAATCATGCCATAGGCGTCATCACGTAAAATAATGACGACTATATGTAAATCAAGACGCACCGCGGTTTCCATTTCTTGGCTGTTCATCATAAATCCGCCATCACCACATACGGTAATAACTGATTTCTCTGGATACACAATTTTAGCAGCCATGGCCGAAGGTAGGCCTGCACCCATGGTCGCTAGGGCGTTATCAAGTAATAGCGTGTTGGGAAGGTAAGCCGGATAATTTCGAGCAAACCAAATCTTATATACGCCGTTATCTAAGGTCACAATGCCATTTTTTGGCATGGCCGTGCGTATGTCTCGCACGAAACGCTCTGGTAAAATAGGAAAGCGATCATCATCTTCTGACACTTTGCGATGGGCAATATAGGCATCATGAACGTCACTGTAAAAATCAAGCTTCCAATTATTAGATGGAGTAATTTTTTGTTTAATTTGCCATATGCTATTGGCAATATCACCTACCACTTCTAATTGCGGGAAGTAAACAGGATCTACCGCAGCGGACGCAAAATTAACATGAATGACTTTTTTGCCATCATTACTCATGAAAAATGGCGGCTTTTCAACTACATCATGGCCCACGTTAATAATTAAATCAGCCCGTGAAATTACTCGGTGTACAAAGTCGCCATCAGACAATGCAGTGTTGCCCATAAATAGCTGACCACTTTCATCTAAAACGCCTTTGCCCATTTGTGTGGTTATGTATGGGATACCGGTCTTTTCAACGAACTCTTTGAGCATTTTTGCAGTCAGTTTGCGATTTGCTGCAGCACCAATAAGTAACACAGGTGATTTTGCTGATTCAATCATATCAACAGCACGATTGATGCTCTTATCTTCTGCAATTGGACGCCTTACTACACTCGCTTCAATTAACTGAGCATTGGTTTTTTCGGCAGCAATATCTTCAGGTAATTCGATGTGCACAGCACCAGGACGTTCTTCGTGGGCCAAACGAAATGCTTCACGAACGATAGAAGGAATCCGGTCACCACTTACTACCTGAGTGGTATATTTAGTTAATGGACGCATCATATCAACCGCATCTATCACTTGAAAACGACCTTGCTTACTCGTTTTAATGGGTTTTTGACCGGTGATCATTAACATCGGCATAGCACCAAGTTGTGCATAAGCTGCTGGGGTAACTAAGTTTGTAGCACCTGGACCAAGAGTCGATAAACAGACGCCAACTTTTCCGGTCAAACGACCATAGGTTGCAGCCATGAAACCAGCCCCTTGTTCATGTCTGGTAAGTATAAGCTTGATAGACGACTTTCTTAAAGACTCTAATAAATCGAGGTTTTCTTCGCCGGGAATACCAAATACATATTCGACTCCTTCGGCTTCTAATGCTTGTACAAATAAATCTGATGCTTTCATATTCTTCCCATTAGATTGTTGGCTAGAACTACTAATATAAACGTTTAAAGATAGTCCATAATTCCCATCAAGCTAAATGTTAAATATATTCTAGTAGAACTCGTTAAATGTTAGCTTTGGTTACCATGTCCAAAAACTAGATTGAGTGTACACAGAGTACCCATTGAATTTAAATGTTTAAAAGTGATTACTTTAATCGTTTAATTATATCAAAGCAGAAAACCGCTAATATAGTTTGCCAAGTTGATTATTTGGCTGTTTTTGGGGAACGCATTTTCACGTCTTCGGTGTTTTTCTTCTTATCTCGTTTACTCATCAAACCAATGTATTTTACAAACACATTGCTTAAGTATTTTTCAGAATTGAATCCTAGGCGTTTAGCTACGCTGGTGACTTTTTGATCCGTACGCATAAGTACTTTTTTAGCATATTCTAGTCGGTAGTGATAAACAAAAGCGCGGAAGTTTCGATTAAGCACAAACCGGGTTGCCAACGCTAGCGCCGCAGGTTCCACATTTGCCGCTTCGGCTACTTGCTTAATTCTAAGTCCTTTGCGTTTATAAGCCTTATGTTGAATGATGGCTTTTTCAGCCTGTTTTAAGGTAAACCTAAGGTGATCTTCGGAGTAGGCTTTTTTATCCATTTGAGCGTAAGCAAATGGCGTCGGAGAATATTTTCGGTTTTGAACTAACAATAAAAGTAAGTACAAAGTACCGGTGGCGTTTAGCATATTGACTAACGTCTGCCATTGCACAACAGCCGGTAACCAATCAAAAACAGCGAGTCCAATGATGCAAATGGATAAAAATGACGTGAACATGAGTACATAGCAGCCGTTGGCGGTGAATCGCATTTCAAAAATATCAATATCCACTACTTGATCAGACAAATAATAATGGTAAGAAGCGAGGTATTCAGCAGCGTGCACCGCAAAACTCAAAGTAACAATGGCGCTAAATAAATAGGTGGCATAATAGGGCCAGTTCACCAAAACGTCCCCAACTGGAGGGGAAAAGAGCATCCCCACCCTAGTGTCACTTGGCGTCAACCAAAGTGGCAATTGACCTGCCAGCAGCACTAAGCAAGGTATAAAAAACAAGACATTATTGTTAGCAAACTTAGTCAGTGTCAGTTTCCTAATGCTGAGCACTAAACAAGCGGCAATGATTGCACTAAAGATCTGCGAAGCGCCGACCAGGAAACTTAACTGGGATTCATAACCGGATAACTTCAGCCACTCATCTAAAAGTAAAAAAGGCCAGAGTAACAGAGCAACTAAAGCCAATTTGGCATGGGGAAATTGCCCATACCTTACCCAGATTAAAATGAGCCCAATGAACCACCCTACCAGCATAGAGCTGATTGCAATTTGATAGAGACTCATTTCATCCATTATGTGTTCACCAATATGTTTCCACTGTGGTTGCTACGCCTTTACTTAACTCTATAACGGACAAAAGACTGTTTTTCTTAACCTCACTCCATTGTAAAAGCTCAGATTTATCATCTACGTCAGAATCCAGTAGCTTAGTTTGAAAGACTTTAAGCTTGCGTAACTCTTGAATCCCCTCCAAAACATCCTGCCATGGATCTAAAAAGGGTTGACGCCGCGGGTTATCTAAACATGACCCAAGCAACAAGTCTGTATTCAAAGCACTGAGTAAATCTTTATACTGTTTTAAGTAATCTTCCATGCTACTCACATTCTCATTAATACTAGAAAACACGGTTTGCCATTTTTGCTGCAAAACCGCAACTGCGTGCTCCTTCAACGGCTTAGTATAGCCGTCGGATTTTTTCCGCCAGGGGCAGGTTACCAAAAGTCGCGATAAGCGCAGTTGCAATATGGAATTATCTTGATGGGTAATCAAATAATGAGGACGAGACAAATTTAGAGTGCCATCTTGCAAGCCCCGTAAATAACTCACCAGTGCATCGTGCTGAGTTAGACGTTTGCTATACATTCCGCGTTTTGAACGCAACGCTCGAATACTCTTGACCTGTTCAATCCAGGCCCATTTGTTTAAGCGTAAATTTAGCCCTCGGCTGACTTCATCCATCGCTTTGCATTTAAGCGGTTTAGAATATAAGCGAACACAATCGCGGGTTAGTCGCAAACCGATGTATATATCAATTAGATCGGCCACTTTTTTAGTTTGCATATAACGATATTCAGCTTGTTGCCAAAACGACAAGGCATACCCCAACCCTTTGATAAAACCAGACTCGCAATTTTCACTGTCCGATAGGCTAACATTGCTGATTTTTTTGGGGTATGGCGCCAGCGCATTGCGAGCGAGGGTAAAGCCCCTACCCGCTTTACTCAAATTACATAATTGGCTAGGGGCTAAGGTTGCCATTTTCTCAGCAATATCGAACAACACTGCAACATCACCATTTTTCAGCTCCAATTCCATTTCACAAATATCAGCACTATTATCTGTAGTACTAACGGCTCCCTTATCTAAAACCAACTCTACGTCAGTACCATCAGATAAGCGCAGGAAGAAAGCTTTCCGTTTAAAGTCCGTGTTAAAAATTGGAATGATCGTTTCTTGTAGTTCTGCCACCGAAATATCTTGCGGCCAAACGCTAGGCTCAAATAATTCCAACGAAGGGGACAATGAGTCTATGGAGACATTATATTCTGGACGTTGATGCAAACCACCAACACTTTTCCCTGCGGTTTTTACAGTCTGTTCAATGCCCTTATCGCTACTTCGAACGCGTAATCCGATGCTATTAGCGCTTAGCAACCAATCCGGCGTATCAAAGTATTGATTAAACAGCGTAAATTCTGACGTTTCAATATTCGCTGAAAATTTTCCTAAGGCGGATAATAAGTCAGATTCGTCAATACCATTGGGTAATAACAACTTTAGTTCAATTTCTTTTTCCATTAAAACTTATGTCCAATGAGAGGATAAATTAGCGGGTAATCAATGGCCTAAACAATACTCCTAAGAACAATCTAAGGCAATCAATCAAAGCTTCACTTGCCTTTGGCAATCCAAGGCCATACCATTTGTCTAAATTTGTATTAACATTGATGAATTATGGGCAAGCTTTCAACCACAATTTTATTTATTTTCGCGTTGGCAATTAGCAACGTAAGTGCACAACAAGAGCCTAATGATGGCTCAGGCGACATTCGTTATATTACCGATGACTTAACTGCTTTTATGCATACAGGTCCGAGTAGGAATTATCGCATCCTTGGCTCAGTTACAGCGGGTACTCGCATTACGGTTTTACAGGAAAACCAGGAAACCGGATTTATCGAGGTCATTGATGATAAGCAACGCACGGGCTGGGTAGAGTCGCAATATGTTAGTCGCGACCAGAGTATTCGCGTGCTCGTTCCGGGACTACAGCAAAGTGTCAAAGAATACAGTTCTCAAATTGCACAGCTGAACAAGTCCAATGATTTATTAAGTCAACAATTATCAGACTTAACCAGTCAAAACAAAGTGTTAGAAAAAGACTTGGAAAGTCAAACCAAGGAAACTCAAAAGCTGCAACGAGAGCTAGATATGCTAGATCAAAGTGCTCAAATGAAGTGGTTTACCCGTGGGGGTATTATTGCTTTAGTGAGTATTCTGCTTGGTGTCATCATTGCCTACTTACCGAAAAAACGTAAACGCAGTGACCAATGGATGTAATCTGACATTTGCGCAATGCACTTCATATATTGAGGTGCATTGCAATCTGAATTCCCCCCCTTGTACCCCTAATATCCTTTTTTCCATTTCTCGTCACTTCTTCTTCCAAACTAGTATAAATAGGTCTACTTTTGGACTGTATTTCTGCTAATTCAATCTATACACTCGCGCAATTAACACTGTCACAATTCTTAACGGAGAAACTGCATGCTATTTGAAGGTAATTTAGTTACTAGTTGTCCAATTCGACAAAAGATAAGAGATTTTTATCGCATTGACGAGAATTTGGCTGTAGACCATATTCTGCCTGATGCAGAAGTCTCTGTTAGTGCTCGAAGTCGAGCGTGGGAGCGAGCCAGAAAAATGGTTTTACGTATCCGTCGTGAACAAGAAGGGCACGGCGGTGTAGATGCGTTATTAAATGAATACTCACTGTCCACCGCAGAAGGCGTGGTATTGATGTGTTTAGCAGAAGCATTGTTGCGGGTACCAGACAAAAAATCACAAGATGCATTGATTCGCGACAAGCTATCTAAAGGGGCTTGGAGTACGCATTTAGGAACCAGTGACTCAATATTTGTCAATGCCTCTTCTTGGGGATTATTGCTCACAGGAAACATGGTTTCCTACACCGACCACCGTAAACGCAATAGTATTGGGCTTTTGAAGAAAACCTTAGGCAAAATGGGTGAACCCGTCATTCGTAAAGCCATGAACATTGCTATGAAAGTAATGGGTAAACAGTTTGTTATGGGTGAAAACATCAATGACGCCTTAGAGCGTGCAGCTGAAAAAGAACAGCAAGGTTATGTTTATTCCTATGACATGCTTGGTGAAGGGGCTCGCAACGCCAATGATGCTCAGGAATATTTCGAAGCATACGAAGAGGCGATTCATGCAATTGGTAAAGCAGCGAATAAAAAAGGGCCTAAGCGTAGCCCAGGTATTTCCGTTAAATTATCAGCTATTCATCCCCGCTATGAATTTACTAACCGCGAAGAAGTGTTGGACGTCATTCCAACGCTGTTAAAACAACTATGTATGTTATGTAAAGAGTATGACATTGGTTTAACGGTAGACGCAGAAGAAGCGGATCGTTTAGATATCTCATTAGATATCATCGAAAAGGTATTTTCCGATCCTGATTTGGGTAATTGGAGTGGCTTCGGTATAGCGGTTCAGGCCTATCAAAAGCGTTCTTTATACGTTCTAGATTGGTTAAGGGATTTAACCTTGAAAACTGAGCGAACCATGATGGTTCGGCTGGTCAAAGGAGCGTATTGGGATACGGAAATTAAGAATGCTCAGCAAGATGGCTTAGAGCACTTCCCGGTATTTACCCGTAAATCTTCCACAGATGTGTCCTATCACGCCTGCGCAAACCGTTTATTAGCCTATAAAGACACCATTTATCCGCAATTTGCCACCCATAACGCCTACACAGCTTCGGTCATTCTAGAATTGGCCGGAGATGACAAAGACGGTTTCGAATTCCAGTGTCTCCATGGCATGGGCGATAGTTTATATGACCAAATTGTAGTTGAAGAAAAAGTCCAATGTCGGGTTTATGCGCCCGTTGGTGAACACGAAGACTTGCTTGCTTATTTGGTGAGAAGATTGTTGGAAAATGGTGCCAACTCATCTTTTGTTAACGCCATTGTTGATGACACTAAACCGGTTGAAGATTTACTCGAAGACCCAGTCGAAAAAACCCAAAGATTAAAATATAAATACAATCAGCAAATACTCAAACCAATCGATTTATATGGCGATGAGCGAGCTAATTCGAAAGGTCTAGACCTAACCGATATTAATCACATTGCGCCACTTAAGCTTGCCCTAGATCGTTGGCAGTCAGAAAATTGCGGTGCCCAGCCGGCGGAAAATGAAAGCATCCATGTGGTACGTAATCCAGCCAATCAAGATGAAGCTATAGGGCATTTAACCTTTGATTCGCCAGCGCAAATAAAACACAAACTTGAGCTAGCAGAGCGTGCGTTCGATCAATGGTCAAACACGTCTGTTGAAGCCCGCGCAGATATATTAAGACATACGGCAGATGCCCTAGAACGCAATTCCGATGAATTAATCGCTTTGTGTTTAAAAGAAGCTGGAAAAATAGCTCAGGATGCCATTGATGAAATCCGTG
Organism: Aliiglaciecola sp. 3_MG-2023; assembly: GCF_030548205.1. Lineage (GTDB taxonomy): Bacteria > Pseudomonadota > Gammaproteobacteria > Enterobacterales > Alteromonadaceae > Aliiglaciecola. Next base: position 259,429 of record NZ_JAUORV010000002.1, read on the forward strand.
AAGCGGTTGATTTTTGCCGTTATTATGCAGCAAGAGCCGAAGAATTATCGGAAGACAACCGCCTCAATCCAAGAGGGGTTGTTCTGTGCATTAGCCCGTGGAATTTCCCATTAGCCATTTTCTTAGGCCAAGTCGTTGCAGCACTGGTTACCGGTAACACTGTGCTTGCCAAACCTGCAGAGCAAACAAGTTTAATCGCCATTCGTGCGGTTGAATTGATGGAAAATGTTGGACTGCCAAAGGGCACATTACAGACAGTAGTGAATAGAGGTCCTGTGGTGGGAGATGCCCTATTACCCGATGAGAGAATTAAAGCCGTGATCTTTACCGGCTCAACCCAAACCGGTAGCTTAATTGCCAAAGAATTGGCCAATCGAGGAACGGAGCAAGTCCCCCTTATTGCTGAAACAGGTGGCCAAAACTGCATGATTGTCGATTCGACTGCACTACCTGAGCAAGTTATAGATGACGTCATCGCATCTGGCTTCCAAAGTGCGGGACAACGCTGTTCTGCATTGCGAGTATTGTTTTTACAAGAAGATATTGCCGATACCATTATTGAAATGTTAGTGGGTGCCATGCAGGAACTTAGAGTTGGCGACCCGGCCATGTTATCAACGGATATTGGCCCTGTTATTGACCAAAAAGCCCTTGATAGCTTGCAGCAACATGTCACTGATATGCAAGGCAAAGGCAAATTGTTATATGACGCTCCTGTGCCAGAAGATTGTCAAAATGGATTTTATTTCACACCAAAATTATACGAAATTGACAATATTGACGTATTGACCCGAGAAGTATTCGGTCCCTGTGTGCATATCGTCCGATTTAAGGAAAAAGACACACTTAAAGTGGTAGAACAAATCAACAGCACTGGTTTTGGTCTAACCATGGGCGTTCACTCTAGAATTGATGAAAAAGCCATGGAGCTAGGGCGCTTATCTCGCGCCGGTAATGTCTACATCAACCGCGATATGATTGGCGCAATTGTTGGCGTGCAACCTTTTGGTGGCCGCGGACTATCGGGCACCGGCCCTAAAGCAGGTGGACCTAACTATTTGCCGAGATTAATGATAGAAAAAGCTACGCCATCGAAAAGTCCAGCAAAAGATGAATTGCAAATTCAACAAGTCTTTGAAGCTGCTGGCGTTGATGAAAAAGGCGCGCTAAAGATCATGTCACATGCTGCTGACGCCGAATTTGATTGGCGTTCCACTAACCTTACCTCACGCATATCTTGGGTACGTCAATTACTCGCTAAGCTGGCTAGAGTCGATATTCTTGATGAACTGGCTGAAGATTTAGATCAAACTCTTGCGGTATCTAGAGCGCAGTTGATTAAAATTGAGAGAATGCTCAAAGCCCCTAAAGAATTGCCAGGTCCAACAGGTGAATCCAATACTCTCTATCTCGAGCCAAGGGGTGTTTTATTGTGTTACGCCGATGAACAGGTAACCTTTGAATATTGGGCTCTATCCATTGTAACCGCGTTGGCAACAGGTAATGTGGTTATCGCTGTTGTGTCTGACTTATTTTACGATGAAGCTACTGAGTTCGCGAATAAATGGCGCTCAAATGGAGCACCGGAAGCTGTCCTTCAGGTGGCTAAACTGTCTCATTTACACGCTTTATTAGAAGCCCCCCAACTTGCTGGGGTTGTGGTTGATAGTCAAAGTCACAGTAAAGCTTATTTCGCGAAAAAATTGGCCGAGCGTGAAGGGGCTATTTTGCCCGTTATCACTTCGGAATACTCAGATAACCTGATTCAACGCTTATTAACGGAAAAAACCATTAGTATTGATACCACAGCATCGGGTGGAAATACCAAGTTAATGACCTTAGAAGAGGCAGACGATTAGTTCCATGAGCTAACTCAATTATTCCATTTGTAACAGTACCGGAACCTGTGGGCATAGTCTTACAGGTTTCGAGTTTAAAAGTTTAGACAAATAGATTATTGGGTGAAGAAGAGCTTGCACGCAATCCGCGGCCATTGAGTTGTCGGTTAGTACTGGCTTTGACTGTGGATTCTCGGCATAATATTGTGATTGAAACCGTGGTGAGGGCAGACGAATATGAAATGGATCACATTAATTCTCGTGAGTTTATGCTTCTTGCTGCAATACCGTCTTTGGTTCGGCAAAAACAGTATTCCTGACTATATTGAAATTAAACACCTAGTTGAAGAACAAAAAGCGAGAAATGCGGATTTAATTCAACGCAATAATTTGCTTTTAGCCGATATTCACGACCTAAAAACAGGCGTGGAGGCTATGGAAGAGCGGGCGAGAAATGAGCTTGGATTAATTAAGCAAGGGGAAACCTTTTACCGCATACTGCCAGCACAAGATGAGCCACGTTAATCCGCTGCCCACGATAACAATTTATTGAATATAGACGTTGTTGATTTGAACGTTAAAGAATAGCCTTCAAATTCACGCCCAAAATAACAGCAAACGACCTAGGAATCCATGACTCAAGATACGCAAAGCTTTACCGTCATAGTACCTGCAGCAGGGGTTGGTAAGCGAATGAACGCCGATAGACCTAAGCAGTATCTGAAAATTGGTGATAAAACGGTGTTGGAACACACCGTTGAAAAGCTAATTACGCACCCCAAAATCTCCCATATTGTTATTGCACTTGATCCACAAGATCCATATTTTGAATCTCTGCCATTAAGTCAGGAGAAGTGGATAACCCGAGTAGATGGAGGCTCGCAAAGAGCAGATTCAGTGCTTGCCGGATTAGATACGGTCACCGATTCACATTGGGTTGCGGTCCATGATGCTGCCCGCCCCTGTGTCAACCATCACGATTTGGATCAGTTGTTTAGCTTATGCCATAAGAATAATGGTGGCGGCATACTAGCTATGACCGTTAAAGATACCATGAAGCGTGCTCAGCAAAACACATTGAACCGTGTTGCCAACACCGTTGATAGGGAAGGACTCTGGCATGCCTTAACCCCCCAACTTTTCCCCCTTGAACAGCTCAGAAGCGCACTGCACAAAGCGTTAGCGCAAGGGGTCACTATTACCGACGAAGCGTCGGCAATGGAATGGGCCGGGTGGCCGGTGAATTTAGTGGAAGGTAGTGAACGCAACATTAAGATTACCCGTCCCAATGATTTACCATTGGCGACCTTTTACTTATCTCAGGAAGAATAACAATGCGAATTGGTCATGGTTACGATGTACATAAGTTTGGTGGTGAAGGCCCCATAGTGATATGTGGTGCGCAGATAGAGTATGAATTGGGTTTAATTGCCCATTCAGATGGCGACGTTGCGTTACATGCCTTATGTGACGCATTGCTAGGAGCTTGTGCCTTAGGTGATATTGGTAAGCACTTTCCTGATACAGACTCTGCTTATGCAGGGGCAGATAGCCGACAGTTACTGAAACATGTATACCATTTAGTCCGTCAAAAAGGTTATCAATTAGCTAACTTAGATATGACCATTGTTGCCCAAGCGCCCAAAATGGCTCCGCATATTTCCACCATGAGGCAAAATATCTGTGACGATTTGCAAGTTGATATTGAGCAGGTGAATGTCAAAGCCACGACCACTGAAAAACTGGGCTTTGCCGGTCGAAAAGAAGGGATTGCATGCCATGCAGTCGTGTTACTTCAAGAAGCGAATTCATGATAGCGCTGAGCACCGAACATTGGCTTCACCAACAACCTGCACCCACCTCAACAGGTACGATTAAATCGAGTTATGCAGATTTCATCGTACGTGAAGAGTTAGGATACGAACTTACGGGTGAAGGCGAGCATATTCATTTGTGGATACAAAAAGAAGGGTTGAATACCGCTTTTGTGGCTGAACACTTAGCTAAGTTTTGTGGACTACCATTACGCGCGATTACCTATGCTGGTCGTAAAGATAAATACGCGTTAACTCAACAATGGTTTGGTGTGCATGCTCCGGGAAAACAAACCTTCGAATGGCAAAATTTACGCCTAGATGGCTTAAACATATTGGAATCTAAACGACACAATAAAAAACTGCGAGTAGGCGCTTTAAAAGGGAATCGCTTTGAGATGGTTGTACGTGGCGTATCAGATACCTCGCAGTTAGAGCAAAGGCTAGAGTATATTCAACAAAATGGTGTGCCAAATTACTTTGGGGCTCAACGTTTTGGTGAGTCTCGTCATCATCAAAGTGGTGGAAATTTATTGCTGGCGCAAACTATGTTAAATGGTGAAACCATTCGAAACCGCAATAAACGCTCTATGGCAATTTCAGCGTTACGTTCCTGGTTATTTAACGAATTTATCCATCAACGCCTTCAGCAACAAAACTACTCAACACCTCTTTCTGGCGAAGCCTGTATCTTAACTGGCAGCAATAGTTTTTTCATTGCCTCGCAAATTGATGCTGAAACTCAGTTACGCTTAACAAAAAATGATATCGTATTGTCAGCGCCTATGTGGGGAGCCGGCGATTTGGCCACACAAGGCGAAGTTAAAGAGTTGGAACAACAAATCGCAAAACAACACCTTAATGTGTGTCAATTACTAGAATCTTTAGGCCTAAAACAGGAGCGTCGCGCTATTTGCTTGAAACCACAAAACTTACAGTGGCAAATAAGTTCTGATACGCTAAATATACAATTTTCGTTGCCTGCAGGATGCTTTGCAACGTCAGTATTAAGAGAGTTAATTAATGCAAATACTGCTGAGCAATGATGACGGTTTTTTTGCCGAAGGGCTAGCAACCTTGTACAGCCACTTATGTGAACTTTATGATGTGACCGTAATTGCCCCTGAAGAAAACTGCAGCGCATTTAGTAATGCACTGTCCATACGTAAACCCTTGCGAATAGAAAAACAGAACAACGGATTTTACGCCGTCAATGGTACGCCATCAGATTGCGTCCATTTAGGTATAAATCAATTTTTAGATAACGATCCAACACTAGTGGTTTCTGGGATTAATCACGGCCCCAATTTAGGTGACGATGTTATCTATTCAGGTACAGTTGCAGCAGCAACAGAAGGCCGTTTCATGGGGTTACCGGCTATTGCAGTGTCATTAGCAAGTCATGATGGTAAACATTTTGAAACAGCCGCTAAAGTCGTGGTAGAGATTCTTCAGCGCTTACATAAACACCCTTTACCTGCAGATCAAATTCTCAATATTAATGTACCCGATATTCCCTACCAAGATTTAAAAGGTATCGAAGTGACCCGTCAAGGCCGTCGCCATCGAGCGGAAAGCATGGTAAAAGATAAAGACCCTCAGGGTCAGGATGTGTATTGGTATGGCGCAATCGGCCAAGAGCAAGATGCGGGACCAGGAACAGATTTTTACGCTGTGGCTCAAAACCGCTGTTCCGTCACGCCATTAAGTGTTGATATGACGGCTTATAATAGCCTAAATGACATGAAAGAATGGTTAAATATAGAAATCACATAACAATAAGATGAAGTACAAGGAATCACATGAAACGCGCCACTAGAAAAGGTCAAACTTTAGCTCAATTGATACATGCTGAAGGTATACAGGAACAGCGAGTATTAGGGGCTGTGGCCGCTACTCCTCGAGAGTTGTTTCTGCCAGATGTATTGCATCATAAAGCTTACGAAAACACGGCACTACCTATTGGCCAAGGGCAAACCATTTCCCAACCCTATATTGTCGCTAAGATGACAGAACTTTTACTCAATTCTGATGCTCCAAACCACTCTGTTTTAGAAATTGGTACAGGATCTGGATACCAAACGGCGATTTTGGCTCAACTATTTGATAACGTATTTAGTGTTGAGCGTATTAAAGCGTTGCAGTTCCAAGCGAAACGCAGAATGAACCAACTTGATCTGCATAACGTATCCATGAAGCATGGTGATGGCTGGAAAGGTTGGGCGAATAAAGGGCCATTTGACGGTATTATAGTCACCGCGGCGGCCAGCCACATGCCCACAGATCTATATCAGCAACTGAATGACGGGGGTATGTTGGTCATTCCGGTGGGCACTGATGAGCAAAAGCTCCATGTTGTTGTGCGCAACCAAGACGAGTTTAATACCACAATAGTAGAAGCCGTGCGTTTTGTTCCTTTGGTGGCAGGCGATATCATTTAAAGGCTTTAATTACAGGAAGTAAAAGTGAAACCAATTAAAAGAAACACCAAGCAATTTGTTAGCCTAGGGATTAAAGGAGCCTTGATGGGGGCAGCAGATGCCATTCCTGGCGTATCTGGCGGGACTATTGCTTTTATGACAGGTATTTATGAAGAACTCATATATTCCCTTAAGCAATGTGGTCCTGAAGCCTTAAGCGTACTATTTAAACAAGGTATTTTAGCTGCATGGAAACATATCAATGGTGCTTTTCTGGCTTGCGTATTTGCAGGAATTCTAGTCAGCGTAATTAGTGTTTCTCACATTGTTATATTTTTGCTCGACAGCTACCCCAGTTTACTCTGGTCGTTTTTCTTTGGTTTAATATTGGCTGCAGTTTGGTCTGTGGTGCGGCATATCGAAAAATGGCATCCGAGTATAATAGCGGCCTTTCTGTTGGGCGCGCTTTTGGCTTTTTATATCACCACTATTACTCCCACACATGTTGAAGCCACAAATATCATGATCTTCGTGTCGGGTATGATCGCAATATGCGCGATGATCCTTCCGGGCATTTCAGGCAGCTTCATCTTACTATTATTAGGTATGTATATGCCGATATTAAGTGCCGTAAAATCATTTCAGTTAGCAACTTTAACCTTATTTGCTTCAGGCTGTGTAGTGGGGTTACTTTCATTTTCGCGCATATTGCACTGGATGTTCGAAAAACATAAAACCATGACGTTAGCCTTACTGGGTGGCTTTATGTTGGGATCTTTAAATAAAGTCTGGCCATGGAAACTGGTTGTGGAAAGCGTGGTAAACCGTCATGGAAAAGTCATTCCGTTAGTTGAAAATAATGTTTTACCAGCTACATACGAAGCAGCCAGCGGATTGTCAGCCCAACTCTTACCCGCCATCGCCTTGATGTTTATTGGCGTGATGATGGTGTTTCTTTTAGAAAAGTTAGGCACTACACCGGATTAAAACAGATGCAAACGCTGACGAGGTTATGGACTAATACGATAAAACACAGTTTAATCTCGAAGCGAGGCTTGATATTGCTGTTAGTTTTAACCAGTATTTTTGTGGCTGCCTGTTCCAGTCGCTCTACCCCAGCCCCAGTAATCGAACTATATCAAGGTAGAGACTACCGCGACTTTCCAAAAGACCAATTCAAAGGCGATAAGTACATCGTCCAAAAAGGTGATACCCTATTTTCAATTGCTTGGTTTTCTGGCAATGATTATCGCGACATTGCCTCCATTAACAAAATCAAAAAGCCTTATTCCATATATCCAGGGCAAGAATTAGTCTTGAAATCAGCACCTAAACAGGTTAAAAACAGGATAAATAACCCACCTGGTCAGACCAGAAAAACAAAAACAAACAGGACAGTTGACCCGCCGCAAAAGCAAGCGTATGGTGAAAGTAACAAAGATGTTAACAAGCCTTACAAGCGGTCAGAAACCATTGAATTCCCTAGTAGAATAGAAAAATGGATATGGCCTGCAAAAGGACAATTAGCAACTAAGTTTTCTCTTTCAGAGCAAGGTAGCCGAGGTATTGAAATCAGTGGCTCGAGAGGCGACAAAGTCGTTGCTGCCGCTGGTGGTAAGGTTGTTTATACAGGTAATGCTTTGAGAGGTTATGGTCAGTTGATCATAATTAAGCACTCTGAATCGTTTTTGAGTGCTTATGCGCATAACGATACTGTGTTTGTTAAAGAGCAGCAGTGGGTTGCAGCGGGGCAAAAAATAGCCTCGATGGGTAGTACAGGTACCGACAAAATTAAGCTTCGTTTTGAAGTTAGGTACAGGGGTAAATCAGTTGATCCTTTAAAGTATCTACCTAGCAAATAATAACAATAAATAATAATTAGAAAGGCCTACAGGAGAAAAGTGGACTAAATAAAAATCTTTTAGGAGAATTATATGGGTGACAAAAATACCATCGTTGTAAATTTGGCTGAGCCGGTTGTAGACGAAAAAGAAATCGACTCTGAGTTAGCAAAAATTGAAGCCGATGATGAGAAAGATCCCATGGAAGAAATACTAGCAGGCCAAGATGAAATTCAAAAAAACTTGGATGCTACGCAGTTGTATTTAGGTGAAATAGGTTTTTCACCTTTGTTGTCTGCAGAAGAAGAAGTATATTTTGCAAGACGCGCTTTAAAGGGGGACGAAGCATCCCGCAAACGGATGATCGTCAGTAACTTGCGTTTGGTGGTCAAAATAGCACGACGTTACAATAATCGTGGATTGGCTTTATTAGACTTGATAGAGGAAGGAAATTTAGGCTTAATTCGAGCCGTTGAAAAGTATGACCCTGAGCGGGGATTTCGCTTCTCAACATACGCTACTTGGTGGATAAGACAAACCATCGAAAGAGCAATAATGAATCAAACCCGTACTATTCGATTACCAATCCACGTGGTGAAAGAATTGAACGTGTACCTTAGGGCTTCACGTGAACTCGCCCAAAAACTAGACCACGAGCCTACCGCAGAAGAGATTGCAGGTTCCCTCGACAGACCCGTAGAAGACGTCACTAAGATGCTGCGATTAAACGAGAGGATAACATCTGTAGATACCCCTATCGGAAGTGAAAATGATAAGGCACTGTTGGATATCATCGCGGACGAAAAAGGTTATGGCCCAGAAGAAGATCTACAGGATAAAGATATCAAATGTAGCATCGTTCGCTGGTTAGAAGAACTCAACCCAAAACAACGGGAAGTGTTGGCTCGTCGCTTTGGCTTAATGGGTTACGAACCATCTACTCTTGAAGACGTTGGCTCTGAAATTGGCCTCACCAGAGAAAGAGTTAGACAGATCCAAGTAGAAGCCTTGCGGCGGTTACGAGATATGTTAGGTCATCAAGGGTTAAACCTAGAAGCGCTGTTTAATAAAGAAGACTGACCGCTTAATAGGATCATCAAGAAGACGTCAATTGTGACGTCTTTTTTATTTTTGCAAACGTTGCGAAAGGCTAGCGACGATTTCATCCGGTCTTTGCGTTATATCAACCCAATAACCGTAGTCGGGTAATTCAAAGGTTTCTAGTTGTGAGTCGAGTAGATTGGGGTCGAAAAAATGTCCGCGCCTATCCTTAAGTCGCTCAAGGAGCAGTGCTCGTGGACCATTAAGTACTATCCACTTGACCTCTCCACTACATTTCCCTTGTAAGGTTTGCCGATACGACTCTTTCAAGCCGGAACAGGCTAGTACTGCGCCACCTTTGTTTTCCCAATTTGCTAGATTTAACGATAGATTTTCGAGCCAAGGCTGGCGATCACTATCATTAAGTGGGCTTCCATTTTTCATCTTCTGAAGATTAGATTGGGGATGAAAATCATCTGCATCGAAAAAAGGCAGATCTAACTCCAGGGCCAATTGATTGCCAATCGTTGACTTCCCTGTTCCACACACTCCGCACACAATCACTATCATTGCTTACTCCAAGTTAAATCAGTCAAGGCAAGTACAGCAGTGAATAACATGCCATTTGGCACGCTATGAATAACCAAAACACAAAAACTCACGTTAATCTCGCACCTAAAGTGAAAAAATCCCTTCCTTTGCAGGAAGAGACTTAATAGCTCATAAGCTCACTTGTTGTATTCTTAAATGGTAATCACTGCTCACAACGCAGAGAGGACAGCGTCGTAATCCGGTTCGTTAGTGGTTTCAGCCACTTGTTGAGTAAACATTACTGTGCCATCCGTATCTATAACCACGACCGCCCTTGATAGTAAACCAGACAAGGGCCCAGTTTTGAAAGTAACACCATAATCTTCACCAAAAGAACTGCGAAAACTCGATCCGTTTATGACATTGTCAATTCCTTCTGCACCACAAAATCTAGCGGCTGCGAAAGGCAGATCTTTTGACACACAAATAACCTTGGTATTTTCCAAACTTGCCGCTTTTTCATTAAACTTGCGGACTGAAGTAGCACAAGTAGCAGTATCAACGGACGGAAAGATATTCAGAATAAGGCGCGTTCCCGCATAATCAGACAGGCTAGCAGGTGACAAGTCAACTTTAACTAAGTTGAAGTCAGGCGCTTTACTTCCTACTGCAGGTAACTCTCCCACAGTTTCAAAAGAATTACCTTGTAATGTAACAGTTGCCATCTAACACTCCATTTATTGAGGATTAATTTCACAATAGACTACAGTATAGTTATCAAATGATGCAAAGGATCATTGTTATGAAATGGAAGTCGAAGATTAAAGGTCTAGTGAGGTAGTCAACTGAATTTCAGTTTGTTAATTACCTTTAATTTTAGCCTAAAACACAGGTTATTCATTAGTTTCACCCAAGCAAGGACAACTATGTCATCTAGATTACGTTTAGTGCTATCCGCTCTTATTTCCTTTGTATTTTATTTTGCTTGGACATATTGGGCAAACAATATGGTTTCAACGGATTCCGCCTTGGTGTTACGCTCAGCCATGGTTCAGGGCACGTTAAGTGCAACCATTACCTTAATGTTCACTTTTGCATTGGAAAAGTCCGTACAGAAATTTGGTCAAAGTAGTTTTTCCTTAATCTTTGTCGTACCCATTATCTGCACAGTACATTCAAAAACTACTCAAAATATCGCCATTTTCAAGACCTTTAATGCGGCATTAAATTTGTCGGCGCAAAAAGCCAGTGGCGCTGCTGTACCTGGAACACTTCTGGCTCCCCTTCTCCCTTTGCTGGTTCAAGCCAGTATTGCGATAACGGTGAATTGGTTAAATCACACCCCTAATCTATGGTTGACCGTTGCACCCAGTATCTTTTTTACCGGTGTGTATGGATACATTTATACATTCACATTACTCAAAGAAAGAAAAGATAGTTTGTAATTTCAACTTCAACAAAGAAGGTTCTGCATGCCTATATTTACTTTTAAGAAATGTTGAACCCTTTCAAAACCTATCGTAAGGTAGGGAAATGAATAGCGTAAATCCCACTAAAACTGCACTTTTGAATCTGGCGCAAGAATTGTTGCAAACCAAATCATTTTCAAGTGTTTCCTTCCAAACACTCGCGTCAGGTATTGGCATTAAAAAAGGCAGTGTTTATTATCATTTCAAAACTAAGGAAGATTTAGGCGAAGCCATCGTTGAGCGATTAACCACGATGCTGCAGCAGAGTTTGCTGGATATTCAACATGAACCCTCACAAATTCAATTAAAGATTTATCTAAGTTGGTTTGAAAAACATATTGAAGCTGCGCAAAAGCTGTGTCCTGCCGCTAGCTTTGCAGCCACTTGGGATGCAGTACCCGAGGGGACAAAATTAAAAGTACAAAAGTTATATAATCTGCATCAGAATTCATTAATCAGGATCATTCAAAACGGCAGAGACTCAGGAGAATTTGCACTTAGTAGTCAATCTCCCAAAGAACTCGCTGTGCTAGTGTTTGCTTTGCTGCAAGGAGGCTTAGTGTCTTCCCGAGTGTCGCAAACTAAATATGAGTTCGAGGCTTGCAAGGCACAAGCCTCACAGATGATTGTAAAAGGTTAGTACCAAGTTCACAGTTAATTTTCCAATAAAGCTAAAGACCCCTTAAGAACAAGGTTTATAGTAACGGTTTTTCGACAGTTCGATGGCTTCTTCAACCAATAAATTAGCTGCTGCTTGTTCACCTAAATTACTAAGGTTATCTAACCAACTGCGAAATAAGCGCTGATCAAATAACGCCAGATTCGTTGCCTTATTAAAAAGAACAATTGAATTTTCAAAGTGTTGTTCTCTTCTTAGCGCCAGTTCATCCAAAGCCAAATCATTCCCTTCAAGCTCATAAACTACCTCTTGATAAGCCATACCAATATTTTGCGTAATATTGGTTTTACCTTGAAGTTCCATGGTTTCCCCTAAAGATAAACAAAGCTGCAAGAACTCTTCGTCCTGTTTGGGCTTTTCCGTGCACAACCTAGAGATAATATTATAAAAGCTGGGCTGTGAAGCTGCAGCAGCAAAAGCAGAAAGGGCATTTTGGGTAAAGTTCTCATTTGGACGGCCTTGTAAGCTGTCAGTATAGAGTCGAATATACTCAGCAAAGCTCTCTTTAAATAGTGGCGATGTAGTGACTTGACGAAGGGCATTTTTAACCAAATCTGTGGCATTTCTACTGGCATAAAAGTTGGCTATGGCAAACCACATCCCACCATTATCGCCGCCAGCAGATATCGCCTGATCGACTAATTGCTGGTTGCAGCCCTGATGACTTTTCACTTCTGTACACAACCCTAACAGCTGCTCCAAGGCCAATGGGTTGCCGGGGAAAGTCTGGTTAAAGGATAATAACTTGTCTAATCGTGTGTTTTGTTCAGATACATCAGAGAAAAATGCATAAGCCAACTGTTTGTCCATCGAGGGGGAGGTCTCAAAGGTGGCAAAGACTTCTGAGTTGCTCAATTCTGCATAATCAGTAATTTGACCTAAATCACATTCTACAATGTAGTCTTGTATTGCCTCTGGTTCTGATCCATTTGAGTCTGCATCATTTTCACCCTCGCCGTCAAAACTTGGAGTTTGATTAAATAGCACAGATGGTGTTTTCGGGGGTGTCGCAGTATCAGACAATTTAGGTGTAGGGGATTGAGTCGAATCGTCCTTGTGCTTTCCTTGATTAAATAGTGAAAGTTGAATTAAATACACAGACAAAATAACCCCACAAATGAGTAAGGTTATTTTGCTAAAGGTATTCATCTAATTAAAACGATTATCAAACCAAAGTTAGGCACGACTAGTGAATTTTTGCTCGGCGGTATTGATCTTAATTTTCTCACCTGAGGCAATGTATTCTGGCACCTGAACAACGAGACCGGTTGAAAGCGTTGCAGGCTTGGTTCTAGCACTGGCTGACGCGCCTTTAATTGAAGGATCAGTTTCAGTAATAACAAGCTCCACAGATGGTGGTAACTCTATACCTACGGGCTTACCGTCAACAATTAGTATCTGTAAACCTTCGGTTTCTTCGGTGAAAAACAGTAATTCATCAGCAATAGTCTCTTTATCCAACGAAAACGGCGTGTAATCTTCATTATCCATAAAGACGTATTCGGTACCGTCAACGTAAGAGAACATCACTTTACGACGGAAAAACTCAGCAGTATTGATGATCTCATCCGCTTTAAAACTTTCGTCCGCCTTTGCCCCTGTCGAGACCTCATACAAACGCATTCGGTAAAGACTCGCGCCGGCGCGGCCACTGGGAGTGAGTTTGTTGATATCTTTTACAAGGTAAACTTTACCATTGTGTTCAATGGCTGCGTTCTTTTTTACTTCACTAGCTTTTGGCATTGTTTTGCTCAACTTAAAAATTGCGTGTTAATAAAGTACCACGAAGCGTAAAAACACAGAAGCAATTAGCGCGCTAAATTCCCCGGTTTTGACGTTACTGAGGTTTATTTTGCACGCCCATAATGTTTCATTTAACCTTCAATACGATCCAAAGTGAGAAATTGATAATTATACTTATTTTTCTCATCTGCAAGATGTGATTCAGTATCAACCAACTCCCATTTAGCAGACTTGTTGTAGTCGGGGAAATAGGTGTCACCCTCTACGTCTAACTCTATTTCAGTTAGATACAAACGCTGACATAAAGGTAAAAAATAGTTGTAGATAGTGCCGCCACCAATCACCATAAGTTCATCTACCTCACCTGCAGCACTAACGGCCTGCTCACAACTAGCCACAACCTTAGCATCACCCAGCTGATAATCAGGGTCACGACTAATAACGATGTTTAATCGGCCTGGGAGCGCTTTTCCGATAGACTCGTAGGTTTTCCTTCCCATTACAACGGGCTTACCCAAAGTCGTGCGTTTGAAGTGACCTAAGTCTGCGGGAAGGTGCCAAGGCATAGCGTTATCCGCCCCTATTACTCGATTTTTTGCCATGGCGGCGATCATTGATATCAACATATAAGCATTCAGCCTTAAAATAGGATTAATTTTAGAAAATGAATTAGAGCAATTGACCGAAAATTTAAAGGTTTTTTAAAATATCGATTTTCAAATACACAGTGGTAACTGTTATTTTGGATTATTCAGCATATTAACACTTTTAATCGTGAAAATGTCTGCCACAAAGCACTACTCAGGTTGCCAAGTTTAAATAGTGATACGCATGTTCTGGTCTATCAGGGGATCACCATTTTAAGACAGTATATTATGATACAAAAACGCCTGAAACTTGTTCAGGCGTAAGATCTAGGCTCGCTAGCGTTAACGATTAAACACTACTCTCGGGTATAAACCACTTCCACATCGTAATCATCGTCGTCGTCATCAAAGTCATCATCATCGTCTTCAAGGTGGTCATCTTGTTGTGTCTGACTATGATAAGCATCCCATTTGAAGTCAACTTCTTCCTTAGATTCTTCCAAGGCGTCCATTTCATTTGGTAATGTATCTAAGTAATTCATCACTTCACGACACAGTTCATCGGTATTTTTCTTCTGGAAGGCAGAAATTTGGAAACTTGGACCGTCCCATTCTAAGGCTTCAATGATGTTATCGCAGATTTCTTTAGCTTCATCTTCAAGTAGCAAATCAATCTTATTGAAAACCAACCAGCGCGGTTTCTCGGCTAATTTGGGACTGTATTTTTCAAGCTCACCAATAATCGCTTTAGCATTCTCCACAGGATCCGATTGATCCGCAGGCATTAAATCGATCAAATGCAATAGAATGCGGCAGCGCTCGAGATGTTTCAAAAAGCGTATGCCTAATCCAGCGCCATCAGCGGCACCTTCAATTAAACCAGGTATATCAGCGATCACAAAACTACGTTGGGCGTCTTGTCTTACTACGCCTAAGTTAGGTACTAGGGTAGTAAAGGGATAGTCGGCAACTTTGGGTTTTGCAGAAGATACTGAACGAATAAATGTGGATTTACCTGCATTAGGTAACCCCAATAAGCCCACATCAGCAAGCAACATTAATTCTAAACTTAACCACCGAATCTCACCTGGAGAGCCGTTGGACTTCTGTCTTGGAGCACGGTTGGTACTACTTTTAAATCGCGCATTACCAAGGCCATGGAATCCACCTTGAGCCACCTTCAAGCGCATACCATGCTTGGTGAGATCCCCAAGGGCCTCACCCGTATCTTTATCAGTTGCTCGGGTACCAACGGGCACTTTGAGCTCTAAATCTGCTCCTGCACGGCCGGTACAATCACTGCCTTGACCGTTCTTACCGCGCTCAGCGCGGTGAAACCGTTCAAAGCGAAAATCGATCAAGGTGTTAAGATTTTCATCTGCGACCAGATAAACGCTGCCGCCATCACCGCCATCACCACCATCGGGGCCTCCCCTAGGAACGTATTTTTCGCGGCGAAAACCGATAACGCCATTGCCGCCGTCTCCAGCTTCAACACGTATTTCAGCTTCATCTACAAATTTCATCTCACACCTCAATTAAGCATTCACAGGCTAAGTAATATATTACTCCGCCTCTACTTTTTTCTCTAGCAATAAAAAACCCCGCAAGAGCGGGGTTTTTTTGATTTATGTGTTAGCTCGTCTTACTCAGCAACGATGCTTACATATTTACGGTTCTTAGGACCTTTAACACCAAACTCCACTTTGCCATCAGACAATGCGAAAAGAGTGTGGTCTTTGCCGATACCCATATTATCTCCAGGGTGGAAACGTGTTCCACGCTGACGAACAATGATATTACCAGCTAATACAGACTCGCCACCGAAACGCTTAACACCTAAACGTTTACTTTCTGAGTCACGACCGTTATTAGTACTACCACCCGCCTTTTTATGTGCCATTAGTTCGTACTCCTATTAAGCGTTTATGCCAGTGATTTTCACTTCTGTGAACCACTGACGATGACCTTGGGTCTTACGAGAATGCTTACGACGACGGAATTTGACAATTTTAATTTTGTCACCACGGCCATGAGAAACTACTTCTGCAGTTACTTTGCCGCCATCAACATAAGGCATACCAATTTTTACATCTTCACCATTACTAACCATCAAGACATTATCGAACTCAACCGCTTCACCCGGTGCAACTTCGATTTTCTCTAGACGAACGGTTTGGCCTTCGGCCACACGGTGTTGTTTACCACCACTTTGGAAAACCGCGTACATATTTAACTCCGCTCTGCGCCCACGGCGCTACAATTCAAAAACAGGGCGCGAATTGTACGTGAACTGAGCTATCGTAGCAAGCCTAATTCTTAATTATTTTGGGAAAAGATCGCCTTTTTCTGTGAACACCCATAATATTCGGTTACTTGACTAGATAGATTTGTGTATTTATGTAGAATTGCACGCATATTAACAGACCAAAAAAATGAGCCAATTGACTTACAATGGACTTAAATAACATACACCGTCTTGCCGATCCTGACATGCAAGCTGTTAACGCCTTAATCCAGGCTCAAGTGAATTCAGATGTAGCCCTGATCAATCAGCTGGGATTCTACATTGTTAATAGCGGCGGGAAAAGAATACGCCCACTATTAACTGTGCTTGCAGCCCGCGCTTTAGGAATTGAAAACCAACAACATCATACACTAGCAGCCATTATTGAATTTATACATACTGCCACTTTATTACATGACGACGTTGTCGATGAGTCGACCATGCGTCGTGGAAAAGAGACTGCCAACGCGGTTTTTGGCAATCAAGCCAGTGTTTTAGTGGGTGATTTTTTGTATACGCGATCATTTCAAATGATGGTCGACTTAAAACGGATGAGAGTAATGGAAATTCTTTCATCGGCAACTAACGTCATCGCTGAAGGCGAAGTTATGCAATTAATGAATTGCAATGATCCCGAGACATCAGAAGAAAATTATATGGAGGTAATTTACAGCAAAACCGCACGGCTGTTTGAAGCTGCTACTTTATTAGCCGCAGTGATCACTGACCAAAGTCCCGAGATAGAGCAAGCAATGCAAGATTATGGACGCTATCTAGGAACCGCATTTCAGTTGGTTGATGATATTCTTGATTATGCTGCAGACAGTGATGAAATGGGTAAAAATGTTGGCGATGATCTGGCTGAAGGCAAACCCACATTGCCACTGCTATATGCCATGTGGAATGGAAATGAAGCACAATCAGCGCTGATCAAAGAAGCCATTGAGCTCAATAACGGTATGGAAAGCTTAGACGAAATATTAGCGGCAATGGAACAAACGGGTTCATTGGTCTACACCAAACAAAAAGCACAGGAAGCGTCGAAACAAGCCATTGACGCTCTTGCACCTTTACCTGACTCAGATTACAAGCAAGCACTGATTGGGCTGGCCCATATCTCTGTGGAACGCGCCGCTTAAACAGCGGCGACTGTCCTAGTAGTCGCTAAATCGTTAGCGACTAATTCAAGCCCATTTCTCTGGTCATATTTTCATTGCGATCGCGATGCACAATAATATTGTCTTCAATACGGATGCCGCCATAAGGTCTAAAAGCATCAATCACATCCCAGTTTAGGTATTTTGACTGTTCAGTGGCTCGCAAGTCCGCTAATAAACTATCAATAAAATACAACCCAGGCTCTATTGTAAACACTTGTCTCGATTCAATAATGCGCGTAGTACGCAAGAACGGATGCTCTTTCGGTGGCGGATTAGGTGTACCCCGATCATCTGCCACATGTCCGGCAACATCATGTACTTGTAATCCTAAAAAGTGACCAATACCATGGGGAAAAAATGTTTTTGTTATGCCATTTAGCACTATATCTTGTGCCGACAAGTTAACAATATTAAAGCGATTCAACAGCTCAGCAATATACCTATGTGCTGCTAAATGCACTTCAGTATAAGCCACGCCAGGCTTCAGTAGGTCGACCAGTTTGAGAGTGACCTCATCCATTGCTGTCACTAATTCAGCGAAACGACCATCTTGATGGCTATAGGTACGTGTAATATCCGCAGCATAACCGTGAAAACTTGCACCCGCATCAATCAAAAAAGAGCGAAATTTAGTAGGCGCACTGGTGTCTTGCTCCATGTAATGCAATATTGCCGCATTTTCATTAAGTGCAACTATATTGTTATAGGGAACTTGATTGTCACTTTGTTTCACCGCCTTTAAATAGGCTTGATTAATATTAAACTCAGACATGCCACTGCGAAAAGCCTGTTCAGCAGCCAAATGTCCTTTAATCGCCAGTTGATTTGCTTCGCGCATACATAACAATTCATAGTCGGTTTTATACGCGCGATAGTAATGCAAATAATGCAACACTCTGTCAGGGTTGACCATTTCGAAACCAAGAGCAGTAGCAACCTCCAAGTATTCACCAATGTAGGCATAGTTTTTCTTATCGTAGGGAAGGTGTTTTTCCACTGCATCGGCTTGAGTCAAAAATACAATATCAAATTCAGTCGCCCAAAAATCAGTCGGCTCTGGTGGAACTGTATGCCAAAAATCTTTAGGCCTATAAAATATTAACTTGGGTTTATCGATGCCATTTACAACCAACCAACAATTGGGATTATCAATGATCGGCAACCAGGCTTTAAATTGTGGGTTGACATGAAATGGGTAGTGATTATCATCCAAAAACATCCGTTTGCTTTGACCGGAATGGATAATCAAGCCATCAATGCCCTCACGCAGCAAGGCTTCTTTAGTGCGCTTTTGCATTTCAATTATGTGGCTTGGATATAAATCAGAAAATGTTTGCATAGTAATTATATGACTTCATTTGGATTAAACAGAATGGCGCTAGATTAACATATACCAATGGGAAGGGGTCAATAAAGGCACTGAAAGTTAATCCTTTTGCTGTAAATCAATTGAGCCATTTATAAGGTTTCTCCGCCCAACTGCATAGTTGCTAGCTCATTAAAAAGTGGAGAATCTTTACCCAATTGCATGGCATATATTTGCTGGTAGGCAAGTACTGCTTTTACATAATTACGGGTTTCTTTATAAGGTATGGTTTCAATCCAAACATCTATTGGCAAACTGCGATCTTTGGGTATCCATTTTTGCACCCGACGCCAACCAGCGTTGTATGATGCTGTTGCCAACACGGGATTGTTGTCCATTTTATCCATTAGATAGCGCAAATACTGAGTACCGTATCCAGCATTAATATTCGGATCAAAAAGCACATTTGTTTTGATCTGTTTTTTCGCTAAATAACGAGCCGTCCCCGGCAACAATTGCATTAATCCTTTGGCACCTGCACTAGAATTGGCATCCGACATAAACGAACTCTCTCTGCGGGCAACAGCGAAAGCCCAAGCAGGATCAACTTGATTCGCCTCAGATTGATTCACTAACTCTTCGCGATAGGCCATTGGAAAGCGCCGTTTGATATCATCTAGATAGCCCGTGTTGGAAAAGCCATAAATTGCGCGATCGTGCCACCCCCAGCTATCAGCCAAAACCGCTGACACTAATTTTTGCTGCTGATTAAGTTGTGATTGTAAATGAAACCACTCTCGCCTTGCCGAGGTAAACCGCTGTAACTGAAGAAACTCGTAAGCTCGCTTGGCTGCATCCATATTGGCAACAGTATTGAGGGTTTGTTGATCAAACTCCAGCGGGCGGTCGATGATGTGCGGCGTTTTGGCCAGCTTACCACTGGCCAAAAAGCCATAGTAATGTCGTTGTTTCGCCAACCACTGGTAATTTTGATTAGCACTATCAATGGCCTGCATTTGCTCCAAGGCACGGGCCTGCCAATATCGAGCGCTCAATTCCGCGCGGTTTTTTTCAGGCATCTGTTCAATCACTTCCAATGCATGTTGCCAGTTACCACTTTTTAGTACATGGGCTAAATGCCAGCGAAATAATTGCTCTTCAGCATTTTCATGGCTGGCTTTCTCCAGCCATTCATCGGCTTTATCATGTTCAGAAATAGCTAATGCCACTGCAAACTTGCCAGCAACATCATATTGCCGACGTTGCTCAACATTGAACTTGCTCAATACGGATTGCCAGGTTTTAATCGCCAATTCTTCATCACGCCATATCAGACGTCCTAGGCCATACTGGATAATGTCCAACTCTAATGTTGGATTCTTGTTTGGAAATTTAGATAGATTACTTACGTAATTCGGTGAACGACGCACCCGCAACCATAAGTCAGCTAAATATTGTTGCTCCCTCGGCAATAAGGTTTTTAAATAAGGGATAAGGGTGTGGCTACCACCATTACCAGCCAAAGCAACCCGTTTTAAGACTTTATCGTTAGTTCTGAAGCCCGCCTGTGTCCATGCTTCAAATACCTTATCGCATTCGTTTGGCTGCGACTTACCTACTACCCAAAGTTGCGATACTTTCTCGAATACACTTTCTCGATTTAGAGGGTCTTGCAACCGATAAGTTAAGTATTGGCAGGTGAGCTCAACGTTGGAAGTCGGCCGAAAATACTCCATGAATAAATCAGCATAATCTTTCTTTTTTAAATAGGTTAGCCATGCATAGCGAAGAGAGCGTCCTAACGGCGAGCCTTCATGCTGAGCTAAAAAAGATTTTATTTTTTGTTGATTGGCAAGATAAGGGTGAGCTTTGAGGGTTTTCTGCTCAATGTAAGGCTCTAGCGGATAACCTTTCAACTGCTCTCTTAAACGTCGATATTCCGGTGAATTAGGCTTAGCAACCATATTTTCTAGCGCTTTGAAGACATTCCGTTGATGGGCTAAAGCATCTTCACGGGCTATATCCAAGGGTTGTCCGTGTAAGCGGATGCTGAAGCTGCACAAAATTGTCAGCACCACAAAAGCGTTCCGGAAAAAATAGTTCATAAAAGCTGTTATAACTCCGAATAATAAAATATCTGAACAGCGTATCCACTAAGTCATTTCGTTCAGAAAATATTAATACATAAATAAATTGAATAATAGACATCCGACCACATGTTATTATTAGTCGCCTAAAGCTGAGAGTAATTATACTCTCGACAACAATTTACTGCTTTAGTGCAAAAAATTACACCTTTATATGTGAATAACCAAGAATTAAAACCAGATTAAAATAAATAACCCTACAACATGGCTCAGAGTATTTTAGATTTTTAGTTTACTTGATGAATGCCATTTATTCTGCCTTAAACTGAAGGAGATAACGATGATTTTTGAAGGCAAAAGCCTTTGTGCGAAATTACTGGACAACGGTCTCGCTGAACTCGTGTTTGATGCACACGGTTCCGTGAATAAATTTGACCAGCAAACCGTCAGTGAATTAGACCAAGCAACCCAAGCACTAGCCAGCTATGGTAACATTCAAGGTCTGCTAGTTCGTTCTGCCAAGTCTACTTTTATTGTTGGCGCAGACATCACCGAATTTACAGGTCTTTTTGATATGCCCCAAGAAAAAGTCCTCGATTGGGTCGCTCAAACTTCACAAGTGTTCGATCGATTCGAAGACTTACCTTTTCCCACAGTAGCAGCAATAAACGGCTTCGCTTTAGGTGGTGGCTGTGAAATGACGTTGATTTGTGACCTGCGTGTTGCCGACACGACTGCAAGCATAGGCTTACCAGAGGTAAAATTAGGTTTGATGCCTGGTTTTGGTGGCACAGTTCGTCTTCCAAGGCTGATTGGCTCAGATAATGCCCTTGAATGGATGACAACAGGACGTAACAGAAAAGCAGCGAAAGCTTTAGCAGAAGGGGCTGTTGATAGTGTAGTTGCCCCAGAACACTTAATTGAAGCCGGTAAAAGTATCTTATTAGACGCAATTGCTGGAAAATTTGACTGGCAAGCTCGTCGGGCGCAAAAGAAGGCTCCCCTGACCCTGGGTAAGAATGAAGCCATGATGAGTTTCTCAACCGCCAAAGCCATGGTCGCAGCTCAAGCAGGAAAGCACTACCCAGCACCACACTTGATGGTTGATACCGTTGCTAAAGCGGCAGGCCTTGACCGTGAAGGTGCATTGAAACTTGAAAATGAAGGTTTTACTCAGCTAGCAAAATCTGACGAAGCAAAAGCTCAAGTGGGGATTTTCCTCGCAGATCAGCTGGTCAAAAGCAAAGGCAAAAAGCAGGCGAAAGCTTCTAGCAAAGAAATCAAGCAAACAGCTGTTTTAGGCGCAGGTATTATGGGTGGTGGCATTGCTTACCAGTCAGCAGTAAAAGGCACACCTGTTGTTATGAAAGACATTGCCCAACCAGCTCTTGATCTGGGTTTAAATGAAGCAGCCAAGATCTTAGGTAAAGGCATGCAACGTGGCAAAGTGGATGCTGCAAAAATGGCTTCTACATTAAACAATATCGTCCCCACTCTGGAATACTCTGCGATTAAAGACGCTGATTTAGTCATAGAGGCGGTAGTGGAGAACCCGAAAGTCAAAGGCATTGTGTTGAAAGAAACAGAGCAAGCGGTAGCGGATGACGCGATCATCTGTTCTAACACTTCAACTATTTCCATCAATCAATTGGCTAAAAGCTTAGACAAGCCAGAGCGCTTCTGTGGCATGCATTTCTTTAATCCTGTGCATAAGATGCCGTTGGTGGAAATTATTCGTGGTGAAAAAACCTCTGAAGAAACCATTAATACAGTGGTGGCTGCTACCTTAAAAATGGGAAAAACCCCCATAGTGGTTAATGACTGCCCGGGCTTCTTAGTCAATCGTGTTTTATTCCCTTACTTTGCTGGCTTCAGCAAAATCGTGCTAGATGGCGCAGATTTTGTTGCAGTAGATAAAGTGATGGAAAAAATCTTCGGTTGGCCCATGGGTCCAGCATACTTGTTAGATGTTGTTGGTATGGATACCGCAGACCACGCTTCAAGTGTGATGTCCGACGGCATTCCAGAGCGCATGCAAAAAATTGGCGATGATCCGGTTACTGTTATGTACAAAGCCGAACGACTTGGCCAGAAAAACGGTAAAGGTTTCTATAATTTTGGTGTGGATAAACGCGGTCGTCCAAGCAAAACACCTGCACCGGAAGCCTATGATTTAATCAAGCCTATTTGTGCAGACACTAAAGAGTTTGATAAAGACGAAATCATTGCACGCTTAATGATCCCTATGGCAAATGAAATGATTCGTTGTTTAGAGGAAGGCATTGTAGGCAGTGCAGCTGAAGCGGATATGGCATTACTATACGGCCTGGGCTTCCCACCGTTTAGAGGGGGTGTGTTCCGCTACATTGAAACAATGGGATTGAGTAATTTTGTAGCCTTGGCGGATAAATATGCGCATTTAGGACCGATTTACCAAATTACAGATGGCGTGCGCGAAATGGCCGCTTCTGGTAAATCTTATTTTCAACTTTCAGCCTAAACAGACCCAAGGAGACTTAACATGAAAGACGTAGTTGTTATTGATTGCATTCGTACCCCTATGGGTCGTTCGAAAGGCGGTATTTTCCGTAACGTAAGAGCAGAAACCTTATCTGCTCATTTGATGACTAAATTGTTGGAACGCAACCCTGGTGTTGATCCAAGCGAAATTGAAGACATCATTTGGGGATGCGTTCAGCAAACCAAAGAACAGGGTTTTAACGTTGCTCGTAATGCCCAACTGCTAACTCAGATCCCCCGCTCCACAGCCGCCGTGACAGTTAACCGTTTATGCGGTTCATCTATGCAAGCCCTGCATGATGCTGCCAAAGGTATTATGACCGGTATGGGTGATGTGTATATGATTGGCGGAGTTGAGCACATGGGCCACGTGCCTATGACCTTCAACCTCGATTTTCACCCAGGATTAGCGAAATACACAGCGAAAGCATCAGGCAATATGGGAATGACCGCTGAGCTACTAGGTAGACAGAACGGTATTACCCGTGAAATGCAAGATGCCTTTGGCGCGCGTTCACACCAATTAGCCCATAAGGCTCACTTGGAAGGTCGCTGGAATGAGATTGTGCCTATTGAAGGCCATGATGCTAACGGCGTATTGAAGCTGATTGATGCAGATGAGGTGATTCGCCCAGATTCTACCATTGAAACCATGGCGGCGCTTCGTCCTGTATTTGATCCAGTAAATGGAACAGTCACTGCGGGTACTTCTTCAGCCATATCCGATGGTGCTTCTGCCATGCTATTAATGTCTGCTGAGCGCGCTAAGGCTCTTGGTTTAACCCCTAGAGCCAAAATTCGTTCTATGGCAGTTGCAGGCTGTGATGCCGCGATCATGGGCTTCGGTCCAGTTCCGGCAACTAAAAAGGCCCTTCAACGTGCAGGTATGACCATGGACGATATTGAGTTAGCAGAATTTAATGAAGCGTTTGCAGCTCAAGCATTGTCATGTATCAAACAGTTAGGCTGGTTCGATACATACGAAGACAAAGTAAACCTGAATGGCGGTGCAATCGCGCTAGGACATCCTCTAGGTTGTTCCGGTTCTCGAATTTCCACAACCTTGCTAAATCTAATGGAAGCTAACGACAAATCAGTTGGTCTAGCCACTATGTGTATTGGTCTTGGTCAAGGGATAGCAACCGTATTTGAACGAGTTTAAACTCACAATTATCAAAGCTAAGCTTTGATTTAAAAACACCTAATGAACTTTGGTTCATTAGGTGTTTTTTTTTCAGGTCCTTTAAATCATCTGTTTTGTAATAGTTTATAAACTCGATTACTGAATCAAGTTAACTTGCTGAGTCGCGGTGTCAGTTTGCAAACCAAAATGCCCTAAAACATAGGTGTAGCTAGCATCTTCATTCCAAATTCGACTACTATGCACGCCGCCAACGGAACAAACCCCTGTGCTGCATACAATCTGATCAATATTGCTTTTGATAGAATACACCTTGTCCCCTAAAGGCGTGCCGTAGAGACTATCCAGAAAAGGGCTTTGCACTGATAATCCATAATAACCGCAAGTCGAATTCCACACATTGTATGGGTACACACCACATGACCAAAGACCACGTAATGCACCAGCAATACCAACAAAAGTATCAACACTACTAGATACCGCTAACTTGGAAACCTGTTGCGCCGCTAATGTCACCCCCATGGAATGGCCAATAATATCAATTTTGCCGGTACAAGATTGTGCAATGGCATCGTTAATCCCTTGACGAACTGGCGTTTCTTCACTACCGGAGTGATTATTACAAACTGCACAGGACTTAGATCCCCAATCAGGCCGAAAAATCTCTGAAGGAGAATATCCCTCATCGATTAAAAGATCATAGGTGTTATCCCAGCTATTTGGCGATGCGGTATTGCCATGCACTAACACGACCGCATCTTTGCAGCTGTTTGCAAATGCATTAAAACTGACAGACGAAATTAACATAACCAACAAACTAAAAATAATTTTCATAATGAGAACTCTTGCTTTAGTAGAGACACTATTTTTAGTTAATGAAATGTTAATTGGCTATAGTACTTTAGTGCAGCACCTAAAAACTCCGATAAATGATAAGGCGACGGTGGGTTAGAACTTTGCTTCAAATCCCCACTTCTGAGCATCCTCCAGCCATAGAAATATCTATAAGACCAAACATTTTGTAAACTACACTTGACTTCAACCTAAAAGACACCTAACCTTGATATAAAGTAAAGTTTTATTTACTTTATATCAACCAAAGCAGACAAATGAGGAAAATCTATGAACGCCATTAATAACGATTCTCAAAACAAGAAGGGACGAGGGAAAACAGCTACTATACATCTAGCCGTTTGGACGTTTACTTGGGTATTCAGCTTAGCGTTATTCGCATTTGGCCCCAAGCTTTTATGGGATTATGATCCAACTTTCACGGTTATTGCTCTTTGCATCAACTTTGGATTTGGTTTCAAAATGATTATGGCCAACAAACACCATCTGAGCCGTATGGACGAAATGCAACGAAAAATACAATTAGAAGCGATGGCAATGTCTTTAGGTATAAGTATGGTCTTTGGCGCAGCTTATGGATTGATAGAGGCAACCCGTTTGTTATCCCATTCTCCAAATCCATCTAATATTTTGTTTGTTATGGGGATCAGTTATGGCGTTTCAGTGGCCATTGGTTCTAGGAGATACATGTGAAAAATCGACTAAAAGTGTTGCGGGCTGAACGTGACTGGACCCAAGCTGATTTAGCCGAAGCGCTAGAGGTATCTAGACAAACCATAAACGCAATTGAAAAAGGTAAATTTGATCCTAGTTTACCTTTGGCGTTTAAAGCAGCGAGGCTATTTCATATGCCCATTGAAGAAATATTTGATGATGAATATACAGACTAATACGACTAAGAGCTGTCAGCTCACATTCGGGTTATTATACTTTAATGACCCGATTCTAATAACCCGCAATTATCCCTTCAATAAGACACTTAATAAAGTGAGTGCTTACATACTCAAATTAACTTATACAATAGGAAATGAAGTTTCTTAACACTTATCCTTGATGAGTATTTGTTCACTCCCTTAATTAAGGGGAACGTTTAGATTTGGGACATAAACTTGTAATCTTGGGACAATAAAAAGCATAAAAATGGGACTTAAAATTGTAATTCTGGGACATTTTGTTTCTTTCCAAACAATAGTTACATCTTATCAACAGTCCGTTTACCAGAGTGTAAAGAGTCGTAAAGAAAGCGATACTTTAGCGTTCAATATTTCACCAGCACATACCGGCTACAACCTTTTAAGCTGAGCGAATTGCGGTACACTTGCGGCAAATTCTTGAACCACCATTGCGAAGAGGAAAACAACGAGTTATGCCATTCCCTACTCACCGATTCTACGAAGATGTGTTAGCACTTTTCAGTGCTGGTATATTCGTATCTCTAGGCGTCGTATTTTTCGGAACCGAGGGGATTTTAACCGGTGGTAGTGCAGGAATCGCCATTATAGGTACGCATTTTCTGCCGTACAGTTTTGGTACCGTATTCTTTGTTGTTAACATTCCATTTTATTTTTTGGCATGGACAAAACTGAGTAAACGTTTCACCATTAATACCTTCATCTCGGTCACTTTGGTTTCACTAATGACTGAGTATATGGATCGATTTATTGTCATTTCTGATCTTGACCCTGTGTTTGCTGCAACTGTGGGTGGCATGCTCATCGGTATTGGTATGCTGATCATGTTTAGACATAAATCAAGTCTCGGTGGACTGGGTATTTTAGCCCTGTATTTACAGAACAAATATAATCTTAGAGCGGGTAATATTGGGTTATTAGCAGATTGTACTATTCTAACCTCATCGTTATTAATGTTTGAGTTAGACATTGTACTATTGTCGGTATTAGGCGCAGTGACCCTGAATATTTTAATTGCAGTAAACCACATTCCGGGTCGCTACACTGCTACCAAGAAAGGCAAGAAAAACAGTCACAATAGCATAGTGACCAGCTCTTAGGGTTTCACTAAGGGTACTAGCCAAAGAATTTGCGTTATAAGCTAAACCCGTATTTAAGCCCAAATTGAACGCGAGTATTACTCTCATACGCTTCGAACTTTGTAAACCATTCTATTGGCCATTCGTCATTAAACCGCGATTTAAGTTCGAAGGCGACCCCGTGTCCAGTGGCCAGAAAATCCTCAATTAAAGCGGTGCGTTGACCAAATTCATCATTGACGTAGGCGTAATAACTAAACACTTCAGCAGTTTGATTAAATAGATTAAATTCTGTTTCAACACTCAACACTATTTTCTTGGCTGAAGTATCTAAGCGGTTAATCAATTCGAATGCATAAGTGGTTTGCTTATTTCCCTCGTAGCGCAGTTCTCCTCGTACAAAATTTTGCTGTAACACCCTATCAGCACTGATCTCATAATTGAGTGGCCCATCAAAGGAGCTGGAATATTCTACCTCAGCGTAATTAAGTTCATTGATGTCTGCAAATGCCTCTTCAGCTTGGGTAGTATCTAAATCACCCACAACTACCTCAAATCGACCATTTTGCATCCCCACAACTTGACGAATACCCGCAATAAAACCATCTTTAGACAAACCAGTAGAAGACACTCGCCCTTTATAAGTGGGGATTACACCAAATTCAGTTTTATTTTGTCCCTTCTCATACCGCAAGTACAAACGTCTCAAATAGAAGTGATCCCCAGTGCCATCATCTAAAGTATTATGGCTAGAAGAGAACTCCTCACCAGTAACCGCAAACGCGTTAACACTCCAATATTGGTCCTCATCCAACATAACGTGAGGATAGACGCGAACACGATATTGATACCTTTGTGGTTTTTGCGAACGATCATCAAATCTGATTTCACTCTCTACCTTCGCGCCTAACTGGCTTGCCTGAGCGTAAAAACTCAACAAGCATAAAGGTATACAAGCGGCTATTCTGAGCATAATTTGGCCGATGTTTTTAAACAGCGAACAATTGTTGTAAGTCATTAAATGCCTTAAATTCTAATGCATTCCCACTAGGATCTAGAAAGAACATGGTTGCCTGTTCTCCAGCTTGGCCAGCGAATCGAACATAAGGCTCTATAACAAATTCTGTATTATGCTGCTGCATTCGCTCAGCCAAAATGCGCCAATCAGGCATGCTTAAAACCACGCCAAAATGGGGCACAGGAACATATTTAGCGTCGACCTGATTTGGCGTCGGTGTTAACGGCATTTTATCAACTAAGTGAGTGACGAGTTGGTGACCATAAAAGTTCCAGTCAATCCATTGTTCACTTTGCCGACCTTTGGAGCAGCCAAGCACCTCACCATAAAACCATTCTGCTTTTGGTAAATTATCTACTGGAATAGCCAAGTGAAATGGGCGAATCTCACAATTTTCCATTACAGAATCCTCTTTAGTAGCGACAATTTTAATTTGTTAAACGGGGGGTAACGCAAACTCACATCAAACTTGAAACTACGTTCCATTACCGTTTTTAAATGGCTTAGTCCATCGAAGCCAGCACGACCGTGATAGCTGCCCATACCACTATTGCCCACACCGCCAAAAGGTAGGTTAGGGTTCGTCATGAACATAAAGCCATCATTAATACATACGTTACCTGCCGAGGTTTGGAGTAAAACTTTTTTCTTATATTCGTCATTATTAGAGTAGAGATACAAAGCCAAAGGTTTTGAGCGCTCATTGATGAAGGGTATAGCTTGATGCATAGAATCTAAGGTGATGATGGGTAAGATTGGTCCAAATATTTCTTGTTGCATCAGATCGCTATCTAGTGGCGGATTTAAAACCAAGGTGGGCTCAAAATAACCCGTTTGAATATTTTGCCTGCCGCCAAAAACTACTTTTTGATCTTCTAAATAATTCGCTAACCGTTGAAAATGTCGTTGGTTTATAACTTTGCCATAGTCTTTACTCGCTTCAGTTGACTCGCCATAAAAAGCAGTTATTTTATTCTCAATCGCCACCAGCAATTGGTCAGCAATGCTCTTATCAACCAGAACATAGTCGGGTGCTACGCAGGTTTGGCCGGCATTCATCCATTTACTCCACACAATTCGAGCTGCAGTGACATCAATACTTGCAGTGCTATCTACAATACATGGGCTTTTGCCACCCAACTCGAGTGTAACTGGTGTGAGGTGTTTAGCTGCAGCTGCCATCACGATTTTACCAACGGCTTCACCGCCAGTATAAAAAATGTGGTCAAATCGCTGGGCTAATAACTCTGTGGTTTCATCAACAGCCCCTTCCACCACCGCAAAAGCGTTATTATCTAAATACTCTGGAATAACCTCAGATAGCAATTTAGACATGTTCTCGGCTAATTCCGATGGTTTTAATACTGCACAGTTACCCGCGGCTATTGCTGCCACTAAAGGTGCAAGTAGTAACTGAAACGGGTAATTCCATGCCCCAATAATTAACACCGTACCCAAGGGTTCTGGAAGAACATAGCTTTTGCCTGGCTGTGCGCCCATAGGCGTCGAGGTCTTACGGGGTTTCATCCATTTTTTTAAATGCTTTAGGGTGTGTTTTATATCACTTAACACAAAACCCAACTCAGATATCCATGCTTCGGTTTTACACTTTCCTAAATCTGCAGCTAGGGCTTCTAGTAACACGCCTTGTTTTTCATGGATCAGCAATTCCAATTGTTTAAGTTGCTCTACGCGCCAGGCATATTCTTTAGTGTATCCACTGGCAAATACTTCGCGTATGGCCATGACCTTATCCCCAATTGGAGATAATTGCTCTTTTGCAGCCGCGTTTGGATTGACAGCATTCATAAACACCCCTTAAAAAGTTTTACATCCCTACTAGTACACATATAGTTATAACCTAAATATACAATGCTTTTTGTGAAATATTGCTCGGATTTAACCTATAAAAAAAGCCGCTAATAAGCGGCTTCCATGGATAACAACAGAGGTTAGGCAGAAAATGGATGATTCAAAACAATAGTTTCATTTCTGTCAGGACCCGTTGAAATAATATCAATGGGGACACCCGTTAGCTCTTCTAGACGTTTGATGTAATTTTTAGCCGCTTGAGGCAACCCATCATAACTAGTTACACCGTAAGAGTTTTCGCTCCATCCGGGCATAGTCTCGTAAACAGGCTTGATTAGGTCGTAGTCGTCAGCTGCCATAGGTGGAACATCTTTTATGCTGCCATCTGCATGCTGATACCCAGTACAAATGTTCAACTCTTCCAAGCCATCTAGCACGTCAAGTTTGGTTAGACAGAACCCCGTAATGGAGTTGATTTGGACTGCGCGTTTCATTGCAACGGCATCAAACCATCCTGTGCGGCGCTTACGACCGGTAGTCGCACCAAATTCGTGTCCTTTCACGCCTAAATGTTGGCCTACTTCACAATCTAATTCAGTAGGAAAAGGACCAGAACCCACTCGAGTGGTATAGGCTTTTACAATACCGAGCACATAATCTAAGTTAAGAGGACCAAAACCAGCGCCAGTAGCAACACCACCTACAGTCGTATTTGAAGAGGTAACATAAGGGTAAGTACCGTGGTCGATATCTAACAAAGTACCCTGGGCACCTTCAAACATAATGGCATCACCACGTAATCGGGCTTTATCCAATACGTCGGTCACATCCACCACCATGGCTTTCAAGATGTCAGCCACCGCAAGAGCATCTTTCAATACGGTTTCATAATCTACAGGGTCTACTTTGTAATAATTAGTCAATACAAAGTTGTGGTACTCAAGAATTTCTTTCAATTTAACCGCAAAATCTTCTGCGTTAAATAAGTCACCGACTCGCAGTCCACGTCGAGAAACCTTGTCTTCGTATGCGGGACCAATACCACGACCAGTCGTACCTATTGCTTTAGCACCACGCGCTTCTTCCCGTGCCATATCTAAGGCAATATGATAGGGAAGTATTAAAGGACAAGCTTCACTAATAACCAAACGCTCTTTGACCGGTATACCGCGATCTTGGAGCATTTTCATTTCTTTTAATAAAGCCTCTGGGCTTAACACCACACCATTACCTATGACGCAGGTAACGTTGTCACGCAAAACACCTGAAGGAATTAAATGCAGGACGGTTTTTTCACCATCGATTACCAGTGTATGACCCGCATTGTGTCCGCCTTGATAACGGACCACATAGGTCGCTTGATCTGTGAGTAAATCTACTACTTTACCTTTACCCTCGTCACCCCATTGGGTACCGAGCACTACAACATTTTTAGCCATTGAAGAAAACTGTCAGGAAATTAGGCGTGGATTCTACCAAAATTTGTGCTGATAAATCATCCGTTTTTTCAATTTCTGAGGGGTTTATTGCGAACTTATGACAATTTTTTTATTAAAAACCGAGTTGAAAGGGGTAAATCAATAGATTTGTGCATTATTAGGGGATTATTTTCCGACTAAAAAGAATAAGCTAATTGCACCTACAATTACCATCACACCGCCAATAGTGCGAAGCTGTTCACTTGGTTGAGTGGCGATTTGATATATGTAACTTTTCCACCGCTTGGGGAACAACATAGGCCCAAGCCCCTCAATTACGAGTACAATGGAAAAAGCGATAAGTAGAGTACTGCCCAAAGTCACTTCCCAATAAATATAGTTGATGTTTAAAAACTGAGAGTATACAGATTTTTTAACCCTCAGAGAATAACAGTGTCAATAATTTGCGACAGTGAGTATGCCTTATATTGGTAAGAATAGGACAAAGTCATTATATTAAATTGGAATTAAAGTTACTCACCTTATGCATGCACATCAACTATTTGCGGTGAGTTTGTGTACCCCTTCAGGGTTAAATTTGTAGCCCACTCCCCAAACAGTCTGCACAATCAGCGGTGAAGTTGCATCTTGTTCTATCTTAGCGCGAAGACGATTTATGTGGGAATTAACCGTATGTTCATAACCACTATGATGATATCCCCATACAGATTCAAGTAATTGGCTGCGACTGAATACTTGATTCGGGTGACTGGCTAAATGCAGCAACAACTCAAATTCAGTCGCCGTGAGATCCAAAGGACTGTTGTCAAACAGCACTAAGTGATTTTTTTGATTGATCACTAAACTACCAATAGACAGTGGTTTTTCATTTTCAGATTCGGTTTTACGACCAGCATCCGCCAAAAGAGCAACTTTTCTGAGCTGTGAACGCACCCTAGCTTGTAATTCCCTGACACTGAAAGGTTTGGTCATGTAATCGTCGGCACCTAGCTCAAGACCCAGCACCCGATCAGTTTCAGAATTCTTTGCAGTCAACATGATTATGGCTTGTTGGGGTTTCTTATCCCTAACCTGACGGCAAATATCTAAGCCACTAATTTGAGGCAACATAACATCTAAAATCATCAATGAATAATCATCATTTAATGCTGACTCTAAAGCAGCCTTGCCGTTATCAATATGGGTGGTTTCAATACCTAATTCAGATAAATTGAGTCGAATTAAGTTTGCGATATCTTTATCGTCTTCTACCAAAAGCACATTATCTGTCATCGTAAATTACCTAAAAAGTCAGTTAACTTTAGCGAGGCTCGATTAACTAAAGTTAACTGATTATCGCTTTACTATTCGATCCGAGTCACACTAATGGTTATAACCGGGTTGTCGAATTTATGTTGTGAGTCCAACACTGAAGAAGCTAAGTTGTCTGAAGACGTTACTACACCTGGGTGTGCGGCGACATAATCTACGTCATCGCGGGCATCTTCAAAACCAACACCGCCATCAGCCGGGCCAGGAATTGTTCCAGCCGCTTCCGAGTTCCCCTCAGTTCCCGCATCATAAGCAGACATTGAGCGTTTCCACGAATCTCCGACCGCTAATTCAGACAAGTCCCAAGCATTAAGACCGGTAAAAGCATCATTTGTGTTCACTAACATTGTAGCAACAGTTAACTTGGCATCCGTTATATCTTCAATCGTCACCTCAAAGGTTTCACTTCCACCAGGGCCAATGGGTGCTTCTCCAGAAGCAGAGGCTAAAACCATAGGTAATCCGAGCAAGCCTGAATTGTCTCCAGATTCAGCCATGGTTTCCAGCTCAACGGATGCTGACTCACCAATCATCCAGAAATTGTCATCAGCGTGCAACATGACCGCCACTGGTGATAATGGCTGTCCATTGGTTAGGTTAGTTACGGTAACTTGATATGTCACATCCACAACCTCAGGTACAACTGGCGTTTCCGGATCATCGTCGTCATTACAAGCGGCGAGTCCTAAAGTCAGGGACGCAACAATTGCTAATCGTAGTGGCTTATTTTTAAATAATTCCAACATTACAGCCTCCTAGTTTACGGTTACTGTTACTTTGGCAACTGGGTTCAACCAACGGTGAATACTATTCACCATGTCACTGGTTCCACCGCTAGCTTCATCATCCCCTATATTCCCGCGATGAATATGAACAGTCGCATTCGATTCTTCACTGGTAACCCCGGAGCCGTCGCTACCTAATAGCGGATCAAGTGGAGGAGGGACAGGCATACTAGTACGCAATTCATCATTTGCTTCAGTGCCTGCATCGTATGCGTTCAAATAGAAAGTATAGGTTCCTGCTTCACTTGGAATTGACCAATTGTCCAGTCCAACAAAACCATCATTTGAAGGTAATATCATCGCTGTGATAGATAACACGGTATTAGAATCATCTGTCATAAGCGCAGTGCTAGTCGACATTGATGGGGCAAGTAAGCCACCAGCAGGGTCTGCAACCATATCAGCATTTACAGATGTGCCAATGGTCATTAATCCATCCAAACTGCCCATTTCGGCCATAGCTTCTATTTCCGCAGAGGCAGTTTCACCTAATTCAAACAAGCTCGCATCTGGAGTGTGTGCAGCCACAAGTATGGGAGTGAAGTATATGCCCTGGGTAAGGTTTTGGATTTCCACGCTAAGATCAGCAGACCATGCTGGTTGCATAGCGACAGTAAGTAAACTAGCAGTCAATATTTTAGTACTTGATTTCATAAATTTTCCTCGACAATTGGATTAGTTGACGAGAAGAATTGTGGACTCAAGTTATCCCAAAATTATCACGAAATAATGACGAAACCTTAAAATAGACTGCAAATATGAGAAATTTCCAATGAATTGGCGAACTTTATACTAACCCGGTTTTATTCAAACCAATTAGTTCGTTTATTTTGCAAACACCAGTCAATCATATCTTCAACGGCTATTGGACGGCAGACATGATATCCCTGAACCCAATCACACCCCCATTCTTTTAGTAATTCAAGACTCTGTTGATTTTCTACCCCTTCAGCAATTACCCCCAATTGAAAATTATGGGCTAACTCCAAAATGGTCTGCACAATTTGCTGGTCGCTGCTTTGGTCCACTAAGTTGAGTACAAAGCTTTTATCTATCTTTAATTCAGAAACCGGTAATTGTTTTAAATAGGCTAAAGATGAGTAACCTGTTCCGAAGTCGTCGATGGCGAGAGAAAAACCGACGTCTCTAAATTTATTTAATTCCACCACCGCTTTTTGCGGATCGGCGACTAAATCACTTTCTGTAATTTCAAAGGATAAACAACTCGCACTCACTCCGTAATTCTTTAAATGTTGTTCGATAGTCTCTAACAGATTAGGGTTAAGAATGTCTTTTGCCGATAAATTAATCGCAATACAAATATGTAAACCACTGTCTATTACTTTTTTGGCGTCGACAATGGCTGAGCGAATAACAAAGTCGGTTACTTGGCCAATTAGACCCGCTTGCTCCGCTATCCCAATAAACTCATCAGGAGGCACAAACCCCAGAGCCGCACTATTCCAACGAATCAATGCCTCTGCATGAGTAATTTGACCTGAACTTAAATCTAATTTCGGTTGATACACCATTTTCAGTTCAGAGTGATTTGATATTAATGCATGTTTAAGCTCAGAGATTATGGCTAGTCTGCGGGTATAACGGTTTTCAAAATCTTGGTGATAACTGACTATCAAACTAGGCGAAGTACGAGCTTCATCCAGTAAGATATTCAAGCGCTTAAAAACACTTTCTGCATCTTCACAATTTTCGGGACAAGAGATAATACCTAGGGCCAACCTGATGTTCATAACCACATCATCGATCATAATGGGCGATTCAATCTCTTTTTGGATATCGGTTAAATTTTCCATGGAAATAGGTGATTCAGGGATCCATAAAAACTCACCGCCATTTAATCTTGCGCTTTGTCCTCCTAGTTGCCTGATTCTGCTCGCAACCGCTTGCAGACAGCTATCCCCATTTTGGAATCCAAAGGTATCATTAACACCACGAAAACCAAGAATATTAGCGCCAACCACCTGGAAATGTTGCTTCTTTGCAAACAACTCCGATATGACTTCTCGAATTTGATATCTGTTTTGCAAATCGGTCAACATATCATGACTTGCTTGATAACTAATTTGCTTTTGACGTTCGTGCACATTAGCCTGCATGGTCTTAAATGAACTGGTTAACGCATCTATTTCAAGAGTATTGCTCTTAATATCTATTGGCTGTTCATAATTCCCTGCCGCAATCTTGCGGGCTACAAAGGATAATTGACCTAAGGGCTTGGATAATCTTCGAGCGACTATTGCCCCAAAAAATAGCGCTAACAGCACACTTAACAAGGCAATTAGCGTAACTTTAATTTGTAATTGATTAAATTCGCCAAACAAGCGTTCAGAGTCTTCCGTCATCATTGCCCATATTTGACCGTTTTCTCGTTCTTTCAATAAAAAAGACTTAGAGATAAATTGCAGCTCTGGCGTGAAAGATAATTTAAACCAAGAAAGATCTTGGTTTTCGAGCATAACATTAGTGTCAAAATGTGCTTCTTTTAACGTTGATACCTGAAACACTTTTTGTTGGTTTTTCAAAACTCTAATGGTGGTATCTAACTGGGTAATAATCTTCATGGATTCAAGTAGGCTTCTATCTATTTCGAAACCCACCAGCGCTAAAGTTGGAACGCCTGGCACCCTAGCGTCCATTAATATCGCTTGATATAGCTTGTCGTTTATCAACAATATTTCACTGATAAAAAGCTCATATTTAATTTGTTCAACCAATTGCGGAAAGGGGAAGCTACTGCCTAAAGCTAAGCGGTCTGATGTGCTGTTAGTGATTATTCCCTCTGGCGATATAAGCGCCATTAAATCAGCCGATATACGATTGCCGTGATTAACCAACACACTACCAATAGTGCGACTATCTTGTTCGCCGATAGCTTCCTTAAACCCATAATCTGAGATAAGCACTTTGGTTGAGCTAATTAACTGAGCCTCTCTGGCATCAAGCACTTGGGTAAATACTGATTCGGCCACTTTAAGATTATTAGCTAATTGCAACTTTGCTTGATCAATAGATGATATCCAGACATTCGCCAAAATGGCGATGGCACAGGGCAAAACCAATACACTCGATAACCTAAAAATATGTTGCTTTAGTGACTTAGCCGACATCAATTAACCATTTTTCCAAAAAACTCGTGGTTGAGCCTCAAAACTTCAAATATTCCCTCAGTTTACACAATAAATACAAAGCAACAATAAGCAACTTGGTCGCAGAATGATTTGTTTAGACTAAAGATTAATATTACAACAGAATGGCAAGTACCAAGACGTTAGGTCAATTGACATCTAATCAGTCTTACCATTTTTCCCTAACAAATATTCCTCACCAGGGTTGACAACTAAACGTCCACTCATGGCTTCTCGGCCGAGTAACATCAAGTAGGTCATTTCCGAACGATCAGTAAGGGTTAAATGAATTTTCCAAGATGCGCCCGCCATTTCAATGCGTGTTTCAATTAAGTAGCGGCGTTCACGGGTCGCAGTAGAGCTTTTTACTTTGCGTACGGCCGTCACTTTCGCTTCACGCCGAACCGTTTCATTGACATCATGTATATCTGGATGAATATTGAAACTTACCCAGGTTTCGCCATCTTTTGCAAACTCTTCAATGTCATCAACATGCAAAGATGATGTGGTCGCTCCGGTATCAACTCGAACATTCAAGTTCTGAATGGTTAATTCAGGTAAGTTACATAACTCTAAGGCACCTATCACTGGCATATTTTGGTATGTTTGCATCTTATATTTTTCCAACTAATAAACCATCGGCACTTCACCGAGTACCAAATTATCTTGCAGCATTTCTACATTTTCAGCCACCGTATCTGGCTTTTTAAAATAGGCGATGTGATACATGGCTTCACCTTCTTGAGCCAGCGGAATATTTTGTTTTCCAATCACAATACCTTCTGCTGGACACACAAGCATACCCAATTCATTGCCAAAGGGGTCGGCGATTCGAGCTAAGGGATCGCCTTTTTCCACATGATCACCTAATTGCGCAATATGCTGAACAAAACCACTTTCATGGGCCCTCACCCACCCACTTTGGCGTGCGATAAATTGCTCAATGGCATGTTCTTTTTTGGAGCTGCTTTTGTTCAACATGCCAATGTCTCGCATAATGTTAATGATACCTTTGACCCCAGCACGAATGGAAAACTCATCGTAACGAAGGGCTTGTCCGGCCTCATACAACACAACTTTCACGCCCAAATCAGCAGCAGCCTGACGTAAAGAGCCATCCCGGATGTCTGCATTGAGCATTACTGGCAAACCAAATGCTTTGGCCATTTTTAGCGTCTCCTGGTCATCCAGGTTTGCTCTGACTTGCGGCAAGTTACTGCGATGTATAGCGCCAGTATGGAGATCAATTCCCACATCACATTTACTAACAATCTCTTTTAAAAAAGTGTGTGCGATACGCCCAGCCAATGAGCCTTTTTTACTGCCGGGAAAACTGCGGTTCAAGTCACGTCTATCGGGTAAATAACGGCTTTGATTCAGTACCCCATACACATTTACCATGGGCACAGCAATCAATGTACCTCGTAAATTTTTAATTGAACGGTTTCTGATTAAACGCCCAACAATTTCAATCCCATTTAACTCATCACCATGAATTGCGGCGCTTACAAAGATAGTAGGCCCTGGCCTTCTACCCCGTTGCACGTAGACAGGAATCGACATATTAGTATCGGTATAAAGCGGAGGCATTTCGATATGCACATGCTTTTTCTCTCCAGCTCGTATAGCAACACCACCAATTATCAGCTCTTCCATCAGCCTTTACCTTTGGTTTTAGTACGATTGGGCTTTGCATTGTTTTCCAGAAAGGTAATTATCATACCCGCAACATCTTTATTGGTAGCCTTCTCAATACCTTCTAACCCAGGAGATGAGTTAACCTCCATTACCACCGGCCCATTGTTGGAACGCAATAAATCTACGCCGCACATGTTCAAGCCCATGGTTTTTGCTGCATCTACCGCCGTTTTGCGCTCTTCTGGTGAGAGTCTAACAATGGTTGCAGTGCCTCCTCTGTGCAGGTTTGAACGAAATTCACCATCTGCTGCCTGGCGTTTCATGGCTGCGATAACCTTTCCACCAACCACTAAACAGCGAATATCTGAACCGCCGGCTTCTTTTATAAATTCTTGAACTAGAATACTGGCGTTAAGCCCCATAAAAGCTTCAATAATAGATTCCGCTGCTTTTTGTGTTTCAGCCAACACCACCCCGATACCTTGAGTTCCTTCTAATAATTTAATCACCACAGGGGCGCCACCCACGTTTTTAATCAAATCATCGATTCGGTCAGGATGATTAGCGAAACCAGTACGTGGCATGCCAATACCTTTACGGGACAACAATTGTAGGGAGCGCAACTTATCTCTAGAACGACTAATAGCAACGGATTCATTTATGGAAAACGTCCCCATCATTTCAAATTGCCTTACAACAGAAGTGCCATAAAACGTAACTGAAGCACCAATTCGTGGTATCACGGCATCATACTTTGGCAATGCGCGACCTTTGTAGCGCACTGATGGCCGACTACTGGTAACGTCCATATAACAATGCATGGTATCGACAATATCGACAGTATGTCCCCGCGACTCCCCGGCTTCCTTTAGCCTTTTGGTCGAATAGAGGTTAGGATTTCGCGATAATATTGCGATGCGCATTGTAAAACTCCGTATAATAAAGTGTGCCTATAGTACTTAGCTTTATCTAAACTACAAAGCACTATTAATGGGCTTATGATGTGATTTAAATGTGATGTTGCCGTTGTAAAAGAATAGTCGCTAAAAGACCTAAATACATCCTAAATTTGAATGTCTATTTGTCCACGTCAAAAATGCCACCAATAAACGTTTTGTACTAGCCTCCAGTGTCATGTAGCCTAGCAATCAAAACATCGTTAGTCTTGCAATCTGTAAATTGTATTAACCAAGGACAATCCACTCTTAACATGATCGAATTGATTTACCAGTATCGTTTAATTTCCACTTTGGCGGTTGCCATTGTGATGATTTCGTTCAAATATTTGCTCGTCAGCTTAGTGCGTAAAAGAGCAAAGAAAAAAGGCCAAGATAAGCGCTATCTAGTCAGCAATATTAAAAACCTACTGAATTTTATTTTAATTGTTTTGTTACTTAGTTTTTGGATAAATGAAATTCAAAATTTTGCCCTTTCAATCGCGGCATTTGCGGTGGCGATTGTGATTGCCACCAGAGAGTTTATTCAATGCATTATCGGGTTCTTTTACGTGATGTCTACTCGCCCTTTTAGAATTGGCGATTGGATTCAAGTTGACGGTTTCGCTGGTGAGGTATCGGCCATCGACTGGGTGAAAACGACCATGTTAGAAGTAGATATTGACCGCTATCAATACTCAGGTAAAACTCTTTATGTACCGAATAACAAATTAATTAGTAGCCCAATCAAAAACTTAAACTTTTTAAAGCGCTATGTAACCCATCACTTCACGATTACTCGCGATGAAGATATTAATCCGTACCTAATCATTGATAATTTGCGGGAAAAAGCCAAACACCAATGCGCAGATTTTTATGATGTCGCCACCCGTTACAATCAAATCATTGAACGACGCTTGGATGTATCAATACCAGGTCCAGAGCCTGTGATTGAAGTGTCTACAAATAACGTGGGGCATACCGAAATTCGCTGTACTATTTTTTGTCCGACCGAGAGAGCCATAGAAATAGAGCAAAAGATTATGCAGGAATTCATGGAGCTGTGGTTTATTGAATTTAATAAACTTCAACCATCAAGTCGTTAGCCTGATGGCGCAAATTCGCGGCGGGCGATATAACTATATAACCAACAATCTGAATCAATTAATGCTGATTTCTACTTGTTGGTTAAAAACTTATAGCCAACCCTTGTGGCGTAATATCAACATCTTTTGGCGCAATGTCACCAATCCCCATTTTAAGCTGATTGAAATCCACCAGCATAATCTCCGGTAAATTGCGGCCAATGGTTTGTTTAATCGTTCGGACTGCATGTTTACTGTCTTCCAGTTGATTTTCGAGCAAGATGAAATCTTTGAGAATGGGTTTTTCAATTCTAAGCAATCGATTCAAAGGGTCATAATCAAATTTTCCCTCAATAGTGCCACGGGCAATAACCAATTTACCATCTTGTAAGGCCCTTATGCTTGTTGTGATATCGACGGTTTTATCCAACGCATCTAATTTCACCTTAGGGTCGTAAAACGTTGTTTCTATGCCCTGATATTCGCGAATAATTGGGAAACTAAGCAACAACACGGCATTTAGTTGCTTTTCTGACACAGTAAAAACAAAGGCATGACTTTTCAGCGAGGCAATAACCGCCATTACACCTAATATCATCATCAATCTTACTTTCACGGCCCTTCCTTTAAACTTATTTTAATCTGTTTTTTGTTAAGTGTTTTGCTCATTTGTAA
Organism: Aliiglaciecola sp. 3_MG-2023; assembly: GCF_030548205.1. Taxonomy (GTDB): domain Bacteria; phylum Pseudomonadota; class Gammaproteobacteria; order Enterobacterales; family Alteromonadaceae; genus Aliiglaciecola. Next base: position 300,579 of record NZ_JAUORV010000002.1, read on the forward strand.
TGCTTATGCAGGAGGGTTTACGCAACCTTGATAATGTATTGTCAAATAGTCTCTTAAGATCGCAACTAAAGCCACAATATATATTGTTATTATATTCGTAATAGATGATGATCCCGCGACTATAATCAAGTGATGGATCCCTAGTCATTGTCATAAAGACTAAAACAGGGTGCCATTTGATATCCACTAATATTGATTCAATATAGGCAAGAAAACACCCAACTAACATATGCTCCATTAAATAAGCTGTACTGCGACGCAAAAGCTAACAAGGGCGAAAAGGAAACCGAAAGATGTCTAACGACAATTCACTTGATTCATCACAAACTAGTCTTATCTGGTCACTCTTTGTTGATGAAAAAGGGGGGAGTGGTGAAGGAAAAATTGCGGACATTTTCAATCCAGGTATCACCTCAGGCTATAACTGGGTTCATTTACAAGCAGATACCGAGGATGCTTGGGAGACCATGAAAAAGCTGGGTTTGTCGGATGTAATTTGTGACTCTTTATCGGCCTTAGAAACTCGTCCTAGAGCATTGCTGCAAAACGATGGCGTGTTAATTTATCTACGTGGAATAAATTACAATCCAGACTCAGATTTAGAGGACATGGTGTCGTTACGGATTTGGTTTAATGAACACCATGTCATCACCGCCCGTCGCAAGGATCGCAAGTTATTTTCTGTCCAAGATACCAGAAATATGATTGAAAGCGGTGATGCACCAACCGACACCGCCGATTTCATATTATTGCTCATTGGCAAAATTGCCAGCCGAATTAGTGAGGTAGTAGAGGCATTAGATGACGAACTTTCAACTTTTGAGTCTGAAGGCGGCCTGGAAAGTAGTGACCGATATACGTTGAGTTTAATACGCAGAAAGTCAGCTGCCGTTAGACGATATCTTGCGCCGCAACGAGATGCCCTAGATAGCTTATTTAGAATGGCTAAATTCTTTAGTCAAGAGCAGGCTTTCGAATTAAGGGATTTAACCGATCGAATGGCGCGTTATGTTGAAGATCTCGATCTAGCTAAAGAGCGCGCAATGGTTTTGCAAGATGAGCTCCGTAACCGTATTGCTGAGCAACAAGGAATGCGCATGTATGTATTGTCACTAGTGACCGCAATTTTCCTACCCTTGTCATTTTTAACGGGTATATTTGGAATGAATGTTGCTGGTTTACCCGGTACAGAGGATCCAGAAGCATTCAACTATTTGGCAACTTCAATGCTAGTCCTAGCAATCATTATGCTGGCAGCCATGCTGTGGAAAAAATGGTTATAAATTAAGGTAGAAGTAAAATGGCAGAACAAATTTCCGATTTAATCCACGAAGCCGTCAATTTAGATGATGACGCTGATAGTGAGTTACTGCACAGTAAAATAGCCGTTCAAGACGAAGCTGATATTGCACTGCTATTAGAATCCTTACCTTTAGAACAGCGCCTTAGTGCCTGGCATGCTTTACCTCGACATAAACAAATTGATGTACTGGTAGAGATGCGCGGTGATCCCAGAGAGACTTTGCTAGAGGCCACTCCTTATGAGGAATTAGAGGACCTGTTTACCGATGTTGACGCAGAAAGCCTACTTGAATTATCTGACTCTTTGCATAGCCGTTTATTAGACCTTGCCCTAGAGGCCATGGATAAGAAACAACGGCAACTGTACGAGGGGGCGAATCAATATCCAGAAGAACAAATTGGTCATTGGCGTAATTCAGAGAATTTAATTTTACCTTTATCCGCCAAAGTCAGCGATGCCAAACGCTTTCTGCGCAGGGAAGTACCGGATTATGCAGACTGTATTTACTTGGTCAACAGAGCCGGACAATATTCCGAGGCCGTAAAACTTTTCAAAATTTACTCGACACCAGAGCACACCCCTTTAGCAGATATTGCAGAGGACGATATCACCATTGTTAAAGCCAATGATGATTGTAATAGCGCTGCGTTAAGTGTGCAGCGTTCGGGCTATACCAGCTTGCCACTAGTTGATGAAAACTTTAAGTTTTTAGGGCGTGTAGATATTGGTGCCGCCTGCGAATTGCTCAACGAGTCTTATGAACGCCAATTAATGGCCAGTGCCGGTATGGATGAAGATGAAGATCTTTTTTCTTCCGTACAAAAAAGTGCTAAAAATCGTGCATTGTGGCTAGGGATTAATTTACTGACTGCCTTTTTAGCATCATGGTTTATTGGTTTATTTGAAGCAACCTTGCAACAGGTTGTTGCCCTAGCGGTTTTGATGCCAGTAGTAGCAAGTATGGGAGGCATAGCGGGAAGCCAAACCTTAACTCTGATTATTCGAGGCTTGGCATTAAAACAAGTCAATGCAGCGAACTTAAAAGCACTATTAATAAAAGAGCTAAAAGTGGGTGGTTTAAATGGCGTAATTTGGGCTATCGTCATCGCCTCAGTTGCTTCTTATTGGTTTAGCAGTGCAATGTTAGGACTGGTTATCGGCTGTGCAATTCTAGTCAACATATGCGTGGCTGCATTGGCGGGTGTTGGAGTCCCGGTACTCTTAGATAAATTAAAACTAGACCCCGCATTATCTGGCTCAGTGATTTTAACAACTGTCACGGATATAGTCGGGTTTGTGTCTTTTCTTGGTTTAGGCGCACTCTTTTTACTATGATAATTTGAATTTGAAGTGAGTTGTTAGCTTAATTGCTGATGAAATTGTCACGAATTTTACCTAAGCTTGTCACGAATTTTGCTTAACCATAGTTTTGAAAATGACTAAATTATTTTTTCAGTCATGAAGTCTTATCAATTGGATTATTTATTTAGTGTTTAAAAAATTTAAAAATGCCTGGTTTTTGAGCTTATGTTTGACTTTCAGCAGTGGACAAGCTTTAGGAATTGACGTGAATTTAAAGGGAGCAGAAGATGGCGATTTGGAAACTAACATCGCCGCTCACCTAAGCACGCTCTCGGCTCCAGGCGATTGTAGTTTATCCATAGACGAAAAAATCACCATTGAAAATAAAGTGACCGAAGCTGGCAGAGCCTTTGGTTATTATAACCTGTCAATTGAATCTATAGATTTAAATTCGACAGAGAAGTGCAGCTCACTTGAACTCTCCATCAAATCGGGCCCGCAGGTAAAAATTACCCAAGTCGATGTCATAGTTACCGGTGAAGGTAAAGACGACGAGGTTTTCAAATCAATTATTAATAAGTTTCCAATTAAAAAAGGAGACAAGTTAATTCATAGCAAATATAAAGCGGCTAAATCCAAATTCGACTCGGCAGCTTTGAATCGCGGCTTTTTTGATAGCAAGTTTATCACCAGTGAAATAAAGGTGGATGTGGAAACCAATAGTGCACAAATCCGTATCGAATACCAGACAGGTCCGCGCTATCAGTTTGGTAAATTAAAAATACCAGACGATGAAAGAGCGTCTGAACTCATTACCCAAGTTTTACCCTTTAAAGAAGGTGATCCCTACCTAGCTTCAACCTTAGGCGAATTTAATCAAAGTTTGGGGCAAACTGACTATTTCAAGCAAGTGGTCGCCCGCCCATTATTAGACGAAGCGGAACAATATAAAGTGCCTATTGAAGTGGTTGCAGTAAGCCGTCCAAGAGACATTTTTGATGTGGGCTTGGGGGGTGCGACAGATACAGGGCCTAGAGTTACTCTAGGCTGGCAACGACCATGGGTGAATAGCCGCGGTCATAGTATGAGCGCCAATATATACGTGTCTGAACCGAAACAAACCGCGACCGTTAAATATAAGATCCCCGTTGAAGATCCGTTGAACAACTATGTATCCGCTCAATTCGGTGTACAGTCCATATATGATAATGATACCAACAGTGACACCATTTCATTGGCACTACAGCGACATTGGACAGGTGAAGATAACGAGTGGAATAAAATTGCCTTTGTTCGTCTGGAACAATCACGCTTCCAACAAGCTGAAACGCCTCAACAAACCACGACTTTATTAATTCCAGGTTTTACTCTTTCACGCCATCGTAGTAGAGGCGGATTAGATGTGAATTGGGGAGACATGCAGCAATTGACCATAGAAACGGCGAGTGATGCTGTTATTTCAGATATTAATTTAGCCAGAGTCACCTTTCAAACCAAGTGGTTAAGAAGTTTTGGTGAACATCGATTTTTACTGCGCGCAGAAGTGGGTGCCCTATCAACCAACGACTTTGAACAAGTACCATCAGATCTACGCTATTTTACCGGTGGCGATCAGAGTGTAAGAGGCTTTGCATATCAATCTTTAGCGCCAAGACAAATCGATGAAGATGGAGAAGAGGGAGAACTCCTGGGGGCAAAATACTTAAATGTTGCCAGTTTGGAATACAGTTACCCGGTTGCCGATGATTGGCGAGCAGCGATTTTCACTGATGTGGGTGGTGCCAGCAATGATCCCTTAGAGGAGTTGGCTTATAGTATAGGTGTTGGCGCAAGTTGGATGTCACCCGTTGGCCCCATACGCGTTTATCTCGCCAGTGGCCATGGCGATTACGGCAATTCAATACGGTTGCATTTAGCTATGGGGCCTGCTTTATGATGTGGTTAAAACGAACTGGAAAGTGGATAACATTTATACTGTTGTTTTTGATTGTCTTAATGGTTTTTCTATTCACGCCTTGGGGAGCCTCAACCATCATTGCCATTGCTAATGGTACAGTTGATGGTTTGTCCATTAAGCATAAATCCGGTGGTTTATTAGGTACCCTTGAACTGCAAAAAATCGAGTACCAGTCAGCCACAATTAATATTGAAGCGACCAATTTCAAAACCAATATCGATTGGTCTTGCAGTATGTTGCTGCAAGCTTGTTTGAGCGAGTTGTATTTAGACAATGCCACTATTACTCTAGCCCAATCTGAGCCTTCTGACAGTCAAGACCCCGTTGAGAAAATCACCCTGCCTATGGCCGTATTCGCGCCAAACATCCAGCTCAACAATGTATCAATTGAATTAGAAAACGTCGCCGATATATCCTGGCAGTCATTAATTGCCAATTTGAATATGCACGATGTTTTAAATATAGAAACCTTGGAAATTCGTCAGCCTAAGGTTCATTTAGTCAGTAATCAGACACCTGAGCAACCAATTGACAACCAATCAACTCCAATTGATATTGCCAAAATTTCTAACTGGCAGTATCAACCCATTGAGTTACCGCCATTGATGATCCCCATTGATTTGGATGCTAAAAATATAGAGATCAGCTCTGCCCGCCTCCTGCAAAATGATGATTTGCTATTTGAATTCAATAATCTAACTACTGGCGTTACCATCGACGATAGCAATCTTTCGGTGAATAAGTTTGAATTGCAACATCCATTGCTCCATCTACAAATGGAGCTATCTTTAACCGAAGATTATGTTTTAGGATTTTCCGGGGCGGCACAAACAAGCGCCGATAACCCGGAACAATTTAGACTTCAGGCCTCCGTCAATGGAGACTTAAGTGCATTGGAGTTTGAAACTCAGGTGACTGGCGATATTGAAGGAACCGCTAAAGGTTCAGTAACCCTGGGCTCGCCTAAATTACCATTAGATGTCGCAATCAACTGGCAACCTTTTAGCCTTCCACTGGAGCAAGCAATGCATGTCTCTTCAGGCAGCCTTCGTTTGTCTGGTGATTTAGAAAATTATCAATTGGAGCTAGGGACTAGCCTATCGGCGAGTAATATTCCTGACACTCAAGTGCATGTCAAAGCACAGGGTAATAATCAAAAAATACAGCTTAGTAAAGGACAACTTAACACCCTTGGTGGCAGTATTAGTAGCACTGCTGAAATTATCTTAAGGGAACAAGCACGCTGGCAAAGTACCACCCAGGTCAGTCAGATTCAGCCCGCTTTATTCTGGCCGGATTTAGAAGGGAATATTAACGCAACCTTGCAACACAATGGCGTATATGGCCCCGAAACCCTGCAAGCAAGATTAGAAAAACTGACCGCAGATGGTAATTGGTTAGGTTACCCCCTCAATGCTAACGGCCAGGCTTCTTTCGATAAAAATACAGGCCTTGAGGTGCCACAACTACTCTTGTCCAGTGGAGATAATACCCTCACCATTAAAGGAAAGTTAGATAATAAGAAGACCTTGGAAGCGGCGATTAACCTTGACGGCAAAGCATTAACCCAACTCTATCCTGATCTACTCGGAAACGCGGGGTTAGACGCCACTATTTCAGGCACCTTAACTGAACCGACTATTGATTACGAGTTATCTGCCTCGCAAATTGAATTTCAAACCATGTCATTACAACGCTTAGCATCGACAGGCCAGATAGAATGGAATAAAGACAAACAGTTTACGATCCAAACAGATCTTGAACAGCTCATCGTCAATCAGCAAACAATTAATAGCATTCAATTCGAACTCATTGGGGATGCCGAGCAACATGCGCTCATCACCCAAGTCGATAGCCAAGCCTTTCAAATCGACTCTAAGATTGAAGGACACCTTGAAGAGTCTAAATGGACAGGACGTTGGACAAAAGGAAATTTCTCCAGTCAATGGGGCAAATATTCATTAGAACAACAAAAACCTCAGCTTGTTGTAGATTGGCAAAACCAACATTATCAAATAGACCCTCACTGCTGGAACGATCAGGAAGCTGAACTATGCGTTAATCAAGCAAGGTTTAAAGATCAAATTGCAACCTTCGATGTTCACGGTAATCAACTAGAATTATTGCAAGTAGTGGGGCAATTTGTGCCACAACTACGGGACATATCCACAGATACCCAATTCTATTTCACCGCTAAAGGAAAATGGTTGGCTGACGCTTTACCCGTAGCCAATATTGCAGGACACTTTTCCCCTAGCAGCTTAAGTATAAAGGGCTTAAAAAAACCAGTTCAGATGCAAGCTTTGTCATTTGATATGTCTGTTGATGGTCAACAACTGAAATCTCATTTTAACTTCCAAACTGAAAGCTCCGGCGCCATTGATTTAGACCTAACTATTAATGAACTCGAACAACAACGCAGCTTACAAGGGCAATTGACGTTAACCGAAATTCTGGTTAAACCTTACCAAGAATTAGTTCCCCAATTAACTGAGTTATCAGGCTCAGTGAATGGCAATTTGGCGTTAACAGGGGATTTAAAAACGCCACTTTTAGACGGTAAATTACAACTCAAAAACTTCAACTTTGCTGGTGAATCAATTCCTGGGCGCGTTTCAGATTGGAACCAAGAAATGGAATTTGGTGGCCAAAGTGCCAAATTAAAAGGCGACTTTAAATTTGGCAACGGCATAGGAAGTAGTTCCGGAACGCTAGACTGGACGGATCAACTTATCGGTGACTTTAACCTCAAAGGGGATACCTTTGAGTTAGAGTATCGGGACATTGTGAGAACTCGTTTCTCGCCAAATCTACAAATAAATATGACACAGAATGCCATTAATGTAAGCGGTAATGCAGATGTTTTATATGCACGAATTAAAGTAAAAGATTTACCAGAAAGTGCGCAATCTCCCTCAGAAGACACAATTATTATCAATCAACCAGTTGAGGAAAAAACCGCGACACGAGACCTCAACATGGTGTTTAGCGTCAACATAGATCCGCAGAAAACGGATGACGTAAAACTCGAAGCCTTTGGTCTAAAAACCGATCTTCGCGGTACATTAGAATTGAAACAAACAAACCAAAAACTAACCGGTAACGGTAGCCTCAGTTTAATCAATGGTACTTATAAGGCCTACGGGCAAGACTTAGTGATTCAAAAAGGTAATATTTTATTTTCAGGCCCTATGGACAATCCTCGTATAGACATAAAAGCCATACGTGATGAAACCCAAACTGAGGATAACGTTATTGCAGGTGTTAAAGTAACAGGCGCTGCCGAGCAACCTTCAGTGGAGATATTTTCTGAACCGACAATGGTACAAAGTGAAGCCTTATCTTATTTATTACTAGGTCGAAGCTTAAGTAGTGAAAGTCAGGCGTCTAATGATCAGGCGCTGGCTGCAGCCCTGCTAAGTCAGGGGCTTAAGAGCAGCGAAAACAAAGTAGATCAATTAGGTCGAAAACTCGGTATCGAAGACTTAGCCTTAGGTGCAAATAGCGACGATGACGGTACCCAGATTTCGCTATCAGGCAATATAGCACCTGGCGTGCAGTTAAGTTACGGTGTGAATGTGTTCGATTCGTCTACAGAAGTTGCTTTGCGTTATCAGATATTACCTAAACTCTTTTTGAAGGCGACCAGCGGAGTGGAGCAAGCTCTGGATGTGTACTACCAGTTCAGTTTAGGTTCTCAATCTAGTTCCGATGACGACTAAGTATATTGCGATAATCGGACTAGATTTTTTAGGCAGTTGTTAGAGTATTTGAGCTAAGTTCGTTAGCGTTAAATTTATTGATTTGGTAGTCTGAAGTAATTTTGTGCAAATCAATTAGAATACTAAACAATTTATAAAACGATGATTTTAACCAGGATGTGGGAGCGAGCTATTCTGGGGCTTGAATTCCACCAACTTGAAGTAAGGGGGCGGCATCAATATCCTCAGCATTCATCATTAAAGCCATTCGTTCCATAGTTGCAAGCATTTGCGATTGTTCCCATTCCTCCATGGCTTCAAAACGTGCGATAAAATGCTGCTGTAATAAGGTGGGAGAGCCTTTAATTGCCTCTTTTCCTTCCGCTGTGAGATGAATTTCCACTTTACGCTTGTCAATTGCAGAGCGCTCACGGATCACAAACCCTCGACTTTCCAGTCGATCAAGAATACTGGTGACAGTGGCTGAGCTTAAATTAATACTGTTTGCTATATCCTTTACCATCACCCCATCGCTGAAGGAAATATGCTGTAAGACAATAAGTTGCGGAGCCGTTAAGCCTGTTTCTTTACTCAATTTTTTTGAATATAAGTCAATTGCGCGGATAACTTTACGCAGAGAAACTAAAAGGGATTCGTATTTTTTCATAATGCTATTTACCTAATTATTTGCATTGAACTCTACCAAATAAAGCAGATAGCGCAATAAAAAAGCGTTTTAATATAATAATTTACAATTAATTATATCGTCTCGAATGAATAAATATTCACTTCATATAAATATAAATTCACATACTGATGATTAGGGTAAATAGCTATCCATCAAGATCATTATATTAACATTTCCCATGGCTTGCCCAGATACCCCACCGTTGCTTATTTGAGCAAAAAAAGGGATAATATAGTTCGTACACTAATTAATTCAATACGATTAATTGGTTTGAATAATATTATTAATAGTAACTAAGCAGGAAAAATGAATACGTTTAATTGGAAACGAATCGTAATTAAAGTGGGAAGCGCACTTATTGCTCCTAAAAATCAAGGATGCAGTTCACACTTTCTATTGGGAATCGCACAATTTATTGTTAAATGTCGCGCTAAAGGAATTGAAGTAGTTTTGGTTTCTTCTGGTTCAGTGGCTGCAGGTCGTCACCTTTTTAAAGGTGAAACCGAGAACATTGCAATTAAAAAAGCAATGGCTGCAGCAGGACAAACTGAAATGATGGCGACATGGGACCGTTTGTTCGACTTTCCATCTGCACAAATTTTACTGACCCACGGCGACCTTCGGGATAGAGAGCGCTATGTGAGCATTCGAGAAACTATTTTTTCCTTACTCGAAAATGGCATCATTCCTATCATCAACGAAAACGATACAGTAACTACCGATAACTTGCGTGTAGGTGACAATGATAACCTCGCTGCAATGGTAGCAGGCGCTGCCGATGCTGATTCATTAATTATCTGTTCTGACATCGATGGTTTATATGACAAAAATCCACACACTCATGATGATGCGAAGCTTTTATCTTGGGTTTCTGTGATCGATGAAGATATTTACAACATGGCTGGAGGCGCTACCAGTGCCACGGGCACAGGCGGAATGCGCACCAAAATTGAAGCTGCGGAAAAAGCCGTTTCCCATGGAATAGACACATTCATCGTCAACGGGTTTACCGAAATAACCTTTAATATGCTGTTAGAAGGCAAAAATCCAGGTACTCACTTCCAACCTCATGAAACACCGATGAAAGAACACGAACATTGGATGAAACATACTTCTAAAGAACAAGGTGTTGTAGTGGTTGACAACGATGTTGATATTTCTTCTCTTGACGATGATGAAGCCTTAACCAGTGATGAAATCCTCGAAATTAAAGGTAGCTTTTCAGTTGGTGACACAGTACTTGTGCGCAAAGATGACGGCACTCGTTTAGCAAAAGCACGGTCAAACTACAGTAGCTGTCTGTTGACTTTTATTACTGAGCAGACTGATCAAGATTTTGCCAACGAATTTCAGCGTCAGACGGGCCCAATAATATCTGACAAAAATATTGCACTACTGGAGAAACAATGAGTTTAATTAGAGACCTATCTCTACAGGCTGCAAAGGCAGCCAGAACATTAGCGGTATTAGATACCGAAAAGAAAAACCATGTATTACGAGACATGGCTAAAGCCTTGAGAAATGGCGAACAACATATATTGAAAGCGAACCAAGTGGATTTAGATAATGCGAAACAAGCTGAATTATCTGATGCCATGATGGACCGACTCACTTTGAATACTCAGCGAATAGAAGATATGGCAGTGGGGATTGAAACCATTGTTGATTTGGCTGACCCTGTGGGTATCCAACGTGAATTAGGACAACGTCCAAACGGATTAGAAATTAGTAAAATGCGCGTCCCTCTTGGGGTTGTTTGCATGATTTACGAAGCTCGTCCAAATGTAACTGCAGACGCTGGGGCATTATGCTTTAAATCGGGCAATGCAGTTATATTAAGAGGTGGTAAAGAAGCCTTAGCCTCAAGTAAGGCAATTTCAGAAATACTGCAAAATGTACTGGTTGAGCATGGTTTACCCCCTGAACTCATTACGGTAGTTCCTAACCCTGATCGGAAATTGATGCAGGAATTGTTAGAGCAACGTGACTTTATTGACGTGGTCATCCCTCGTGGTGGTGAAGGTCTGATCAATTACGTAACTGAAAACAGTAAAATCCCGGTTATTCAGCATTTCAAAGGCGTTTGTCATTTGTACTTTGACGCTGACGCAGACTTTGAAACTGCAATTCAGTTATTGATAAACGGTAAAACTCAACGTACTGGCGTATGTAACGCAATAGAAGGTTTGATCATTCACCAAGACATTGCAGAGCAAATCCTGCCCATCGTAAGTGATGTTCTGCTGCGTCACTCGGTGACCATTAATGCCTGTGAGCGCTCTGCAAAGTATATCGACCGCTGCAATGTCATTGCAGATGAAGACTTTGGTGAGGAATACTTAGATCTGGAAATTGCGATAAAAACAGTAGATAGCATGGATGATGCTATGGATCACATTGCTAGATTCGGCAGCAACCATACTGAAGTTATTTGTACCCAAAACGAAGTTTCAGCAAAACGCTTCCAGCGCAGTGTTGATGCCTCTGTCGTCATGGTTAACGCATCTTCACGTTTCTCTGATGGCAGTCAATTAGGCTTAGGTGCTGAGATTGGCATCGCAACAACTAAATTGCATGCTTATGGTCCCATGGGGTTAGAGTCATTAACTACAGAAAAATACTTAGTTAATGGCAGTGGCCAAGTACGGGCTTAACAAAGTCTGGGTTAGTATCCCGCCTATATACCAACACTTAAACATAAATGCGAAAGCTGCAGTCAGCTTTCGCATTTTTTTGGATGGCTATTTGTGTCCTCCGCCCCTCCAGAGAAATGAGATTACAGGCTTTCGTGACTAAAATAAGTTAGCACACACCAACCTGACAAACAGCTCGCTGCAGTAACAAAAGTCCCCCAAGCCCAATCTTTTAGTGTTATTCCTAGGGGCCAGCCCTCTAATATTGCGTAATTAGTGAGATTATAAGCACCGTAAGCCGCCATCCCTAAAATAGCGCCGTCTAAACAGGCCTGCCACCATTGTGCATCTTGGTTTTTTAGCACCACTAAATAGACAGCCGCAGCGCAATACAATAAATAAAAGGTTACCCAAGGTGCAACTGGATAAGACTCTCGCAACATCCCTTGCATCGCTTCCAGATAACTATTCTTAGCGATTAACCCCAACCAAATACCATCCAATATCAGATAACATACTGCAACCCCCAAATATGCAACTAGAAATGACTTCATATTTAACTCCCTGTGTTTGCTGATTATGTACTTTAAGTATTTATACCCTTGAAGTCTGAAAAAGATACATTTGTGCTGTAATTATTTCCGTAACATGGGGGGCAGCAACAACTCCAGATTAATTCACAAAGTAAAATTACCTATACAATTCAGATCCTTACCTCATTCTTGGCGATGTGGCATTAAGTTCGCAACATGACGTTTAGTTGAGTCCAATTTAATCAAATTACATGTTAGTAAGGAGAAAACGATGGAAATTTTTGAAGCTATCCGTAAAGACCACGAGAAGCAAAGACTATTAATGAAAATACTAGTGGAAACCTCTGGCGATTCAGAGAGTCGTCGCGATTTTTATGAGGAGCTCAAGCAAGCATTAGTAGATCATGCTATCGCAGAGGAACGCTATTTTTACTCTCCGTTGATGAAGTCTGACCAAACGATTGAACAATCCAGACACGCCATAGCGGAACACCATGAGATTGATGAGCTACTTGAAAAATTAGATGACACTGACATGTCATCTCCTGGATGGTTAGCAACCATGAAAAAGCTGAAACATTTAGTTGAACATCATTTGCAAGAAGAAGAGCAGGAGTTCTTCCAACAAGCGGGAAAAGTATTGTCAGCGTCTCAGAAAGACAACCTTGCTGACAAGTACCAAAGTGAAATGAAGGCTCCTCACTAAATATTGATTCCTCTCCCCTTACAAAGGGTTCTGTTGCTCTGACTAAACCTAGAGCAAACCGCCGTCCTCATCACTACTGGGGCCGGTGGTTTTTTTTGGTGTATTCTTTGACTTTGGTTATTAGTAGAAGCTGATTAAGTGCAAATGAAGATAACCGAAACTGAAATAACAAACCTAGACTTTACTGGCAATAAAGAGTGAAAACCGACTTATTGTTTACCAACACAGCGCCCCCTCTGGCTAAAATAACCTAAGTTCGAAGAAAAACAGGATTAATTAAGAGAAAATTACCTTTTGTGCTTTTAAAAAGGAATGAATAATGGAAAGATCGCTGCACTTACTTCATCAGAGCAACAACTTCATGGCATTTTTAAAACAAAGGATAGTGAATTTTGTCTGTCTAATTAGCCTATTTAGCTGTCAATTTACTATGGCCCAAGCCATTAGTGATGCGGAATTAGAAGCAAAACCAGAGGAGAACGAGAAAACCTTAACGGATAAACGCGATGCCTCTGATGAATTGGCATTAAAAATTCCCTTCGCCATAACCCAGTATAAAACCAATTATATTTTGCCGGTATCTTACATAAAAGATCCAAACACCATAGGTGTCACAGAACTAGATTCAGAAAACGTTGATAACCTAGAAGCTAAATACCAAATTAGTGTAAAACTGCCTATCCACATAAATGACGACGCCTTATCCGGCGTATATGCAGGCTTTAGTGTCACTTCATTCTGGCAAGTATATAACGATGAAGCTTCGAAGCCCTTTAGAGAAACGAACTACGAACCAGAGATTTTCTATTTTTGGAAAACTCAGTATCGTTTTCTGGGAATTAAATTCGATCAAATTCACTTAGGCCTGAATCATAACTCTAATGGCCAAAGTGGTCTAAAATCAAGAAGCTGGAACCGCTTGTACGCTTCAGCTTTGTTTAGCGATGTAGATTCGGTTTACTATTTAAAAGCTTGGTATCGCATCCCTGAAGATGAAAAGGAAACAGTAAATAGTCCTGATGGTGATGATAATCCTGACATTACCGATTATTTAGGTCATTTTGAGATTGGCTATGGCAAAAAAGTGGGGAATTTCAATTTTCTCACTTTCGTGAGAAACAATTTGAAGTCAGATAATAAAGGCAGTATTGAACTCAATATTACCTACCCCCTGAATGATAGATACGACGTCGTTTTTCAGTATTTCAATGGTTATGGCGACTCGTTGATTGACTACAATCGTCATCAACAACGTTACGGAATAGGTATTCAGCTCAAGTATTTGTAAGGCTTAATTCTGCTGGTTATACGAATGCAGACAGAGCAATGTAAAAACTACTAAATCACCTGTAGTTATTGCGATCAAAATTGCTCGCAGAAAGGTTTTATTTTATTTTTATATGCAAATCAAGACGTTAAAAAACAATAAGGTTGGCACGTAGTTCGCTTTACTTTGTCGAGTAGATTCAGTTTTCGAAATAGGTGAAGTATGTTTATTATAAAATACTATGGGCTGGGTGGATTATTTTCTTTAGCACTGGCGTTGCTGGTAGAGAGTTTTCTGCTCAAAGTGTTATTTATCTGGATTGGCTTTTCTCTTGTCATTGTCACCTTTGCCTACGCCCTTCAGTCACCATCAATTTTCCGTAAAAAAATTGATGGTTCTATCCCTTTTTACGTAAAGTGGTTATTTATTCCCTTCTTTTTTGGTGTGCAGTTATACAATGCCTGGGCACGCAAGAACGATAGCGTACCGCCCATTCAAAAAATTCGAGAAAACCTATTTCTAGCTTGTCGGCTTTTTCCTTCAGACATGCCAGAGCTTAATCATTTGAACGTTAAAGCCGTTTTGGATGTAACTGCGGAATTTGACGGCCTTGATGTATCGGCACAAGGTGAAAATATGGATTATTTAAATGTCCCAGTGCTAGATCACCAGAGCCCTTCTAAAGAGGATCTTTTACAAGCCATTAATTGGTTAGATAACCATATAAAGGATGGCAAAGCCGCGGTAGTGCATTGTGCCCTAGGTAGAGGACGTTCAGTGTTAGTGATGGCGGCCTACTTATTACGCAAAAGTCCAGACTTGACGGTTGAAGAGGCTATCCAAGAAATTAACCAAACACGCTCTACCGCTCGATTGAATAAACATCAACTTAAAAAGTTGAAAGATTTGCACAAACAAGGGGTGTTGACTCAGAAAAACCGCCTAGCCATAGTTGCAAACCCTGTAGCTGGCGGAGGTAAATGGCAGGATAGCAAAGACGAAATCATTCAACGCTTATCACCCCACTATGACCTTGAAATATACCAAACAACACCAGAACTTGATGGCAAAGAAATGGCCCAGAAAGCCATTCAACAAGGCGCTAAATACGTAGTTGCTTGTGGTGGAGATGGCACTTTAACGGAAGTCGCTTCGCAAATCGTCAATACGGACTTAACCTTGGGTATTATGCCCATGGGTACAGCCAATGCCCTTGGCCATGCCTTGTATGGCCCTGCGTCTAAGGTGTCCCCGGTAACCGTTGCTTGTAACGCTATTGTAGAGGGTAACGAAAAATTAATTGATACAGCCATATGCAATGATGAACTTGTTCTCCTTGTTGTCGGAATTGGCTTTGAACAAAAAATGATTGAAAAAGCGGATCGCGATGAAAAGAATAACAGTGGTCAGTTAGCCTATATCGGAGCCTTGTACGACGCAATAGAAGTTAATAATAGCGCGAATTTAACGATTCAAATTGACGATAACGAACCCCAAACCATTCGGACAGGCAGTCTAGTGATCGCTAATGCCGCTCCCGCTACCACAGTGCTAGCACAAGGAGGTGGACTACCAGATTTTACTGATGGCTTATTAGATATAACTTGGCTTACCAGAACATCAACAGCAAGTGAAAATTACCTCAAACTTGCCCAGTTAGCATTGCGCACTTTATTTGAAAGTGATGACGATGACACCATTCAACACGTCACAGCCAAACGCATAACAGTAAAAGCAGAAGGCAAGTTAAAGTACGTTGTGGATGGAGAAAATCGAGAAGCAGATAGTATTCAGGTAATGCAAAAACCAAAGTCCCTAAAAGTTTTCACCCAATTAGATCATTAGCTTTAGCAGAAAAGTAGCACCTAAAAATAGCAAATTTCCACTCAAACAATCATCTTCGAATGTTTGAGTGGAGTTGTTAAACCTACAAGTTGGTCTAACATTATTATGTAATATTTACTCACCACAAATACACTTCACGTTCGAAAAGTTAAAAAATCATTAATATTCAACATGTTAACCAATGGCATGAATACTGAATAAGGTAATACTGGTAAGGTTGGTAAGACCGGTAAGATTGATAAGCTTTAAAAATAGATATTTAAGGTGAGAAATCCCAAGCACCTAATAACCTATATAAGCGCTTTAAGGAGTTGGAAATGTCAGAGACTAACAATGGCAACGGGGAACAACGAGAAGCAAATCGAGCACTTCTCAAAGCGGTCATCCAAATGTGTCGGTTAGGAGGCGATTTTTATAACCTCATAGGGCAAAGTATCAAGCATTATGCCGTCAAACAAGTGTGCTTTGATATGGCAAAGAGTTATTTCAATCAGATCCCTGCGCTGGTTGAAATTGGTAAAGATCACTACAACTTACCTGAGCAGGAAACTATGACCTCCACTTCCATAGAAGATTATTATCAAAATATATTAAGTAAACAGATCACTCTAAGCCCACCAGATCTTGTACATCATTTAATTGAAGTTGAAGAGCAACACCTGGGCCAATTAAATGATGCGGTTAATGCCACCAGCGAACTTGAAGTCAAAGCTGCAATTGCCAACTTAGTCGCTCAAATTGTTGTCACTTATCAAAAATTGACAGAACTCACTTCGACAATCTCAGATAAAGAAGCGTAGTAAAGATGCAGGTATTCAACATGGAACTCATTGAAATAGACAAATTTTGGAACTTAATTCACGACAAATTAGAAGGCTGGTTGGAATCGGGCGTCAAACATTTACCTAATTTTGTTGTCGCCATTCTCCTTGCCATCTTGTTCGGTATTATCGCTAAATTTGTGGGCAGAGGCGTTCGGAATGTATTACGAAGAACCCTAGAATCAAAGCAAATTGCTGACTTGTTGGCGTCGATTATAAAAACTTTAGTGCTTGTAGCAGGGTTATTTATAGCCTTAGATTTCCTTGGATTGACTGGCACGGTAACCTCTTTACTAGCGGGTGCGGGAATTGTCGGCTTGGCCCTAGGTTTTGCTTTCCAAGATATGGCTGAAAATCTCATCGCAGGGATTGCCATGGGTATCCGAAAACCTTTTCAGATTGGTGATGTAATAGAGGCAGACAAAGTGTTTGGCACGGTACAGACTATCAACCTGCGAAATACCTTAGTAGAAACCTTCTTTGGCCAGATTGAAGTCATACCGAACAAAATCCTTTTTAGAAATATTCTAACCAACTATTCATCCACCGGTCGGCGGCGGATTGAGGTCCCTGTCGGAATCTCTTATGGGGACGATCCTGAACAAGCCGCTGAAAAGCTAGTAGAGGTGATTAATCAATGTGATTTCGTGATCAATAAGGAAGACACTGCTGTTTTTGCTGAAGGTTTTGGCGCTAGCAGTGTGGATTTATTGGTATGGTTCTGGATTAAATATCCTGGCCAGAAAGGGTTTATGCAGGCAAGGCACGAAGCCGTAGTAAAAATTAAAAAAGCGTTAGAAGACGCAGATATTTTGATCCCTTTCCCAATCAGAACACTCGATTTTGGTGCCAAAGGCGGTGAAAAATTAAATACCATGTTAAGCAGTGAACGTAGTAACAAGCAAAGTCATAACGCTAATAGCGACGCAGAAGCGAATTCTCAATCCACAAGCAATTCTAATCTAGAACCGGACTGATATTTGATTCATTACCCGTTCCAATGGAGTAGGGATAATTAGGAAATATTACTATAGCTTAAAGATTTCCAGCTAATGAGAATTAGCTGGATTCGCCTTTCTCTCCAAACTTCGTGAAAAATGTTCCAAAAACAGTTTTAATACATACAGCATAAAACCCTAAATACCCGGATGTTCATCCTTGAGGCGATTCACATAGGAAATAAACACTCTAGCTCCTTGAATCAAACCCGTAACGTCGTTAACCAAACCAAGATTCCTATTGGATCGTCTTTGATTTAGACTAATATTCAATATCGATTTATCAATTTTAAACGGATAATAGACAGATATTTGTACTTCACCTTTAAGATTCTCTATGCTGTTAACACTTCATAGGCAGTGAGCCATAGATGAAGGGAATTGAGAATACTAACTCATGAATAGGATTGACTTCCCCATGACGGTTAAAATGAAAGAACGCTCACTAGAAGATATAATTCTTTTAGCTATTACCGGATCCGCAACATTAATCTTATTTCCATTTTTTATTTTGAGTTTGCAAAGTGACGATGAGGCGCACATTTTGGTGGACCTTGTTGCGGTTAGTGGAATTTTCATAATATTTCTTGGGGTGTGGTTTACCAGTAAAATTAAATTATTTAGCGGACTGTTTGCCATAGTTGCGCAAGTCACCATCATATTAGGCATTCATTTCAAAGGCGTTGGGTTAATTTACTGGGTTTTCCCCATCATCATTGCAAGCTTTTATTTATTACCGACCCTAGTTGCATGCTTATTCAACCTCCTGTTAATCAGTATAATTTGCCTGCTTACATATGAACAATTTGACAGTTTTACCTTACCTCGCATTATCGCTGCGTTTATCGTAACCAATGCTTTTTCGTTAATATTCTCGGTTTTTATGCAGAACAAAAACCGACAATTACTAGCAAAGGACAAAATTAACCAACTGAACAATACTATCTTAGAGTTGATCGTCAAATCGAATAACCTGTCTAAAGTATTGCCTGCCATCACCCAAGGTATTGAGAACGAGATCCCAGAAGCAATGTGTGGCATTTTATTAATCGATGAAAAAGGCAAAACGTTAATATTGGGAGCAGGGCCAAAGCTCCCCGCTTTTTATAATGACGGCATAGATGGTTCACCAATAGGCCTTGGAATGGGGCCTTGCAGTGAAGCGGCTTATACAGGTAAACGAGTGATGGTGTCTGATGTATCATCACAAGCCAATAAGTGGGCAAAATTGGCAATAAAAGCGGGGTTAGCCTCCTGCTGGTCCGAACCAATCATAGGTAATCAAGGAAATCTACTTGGTACTTTGTGCATATATTACCGCAAAGCTACCTCCCTAAAAAATTCAGACTTTAAGCTCATTGAGCAATTTGTGAATCTTGCTCGTATCGCAATAGAGCGGCAAAAAACGGATCAAATCATATGGCAACAAGCCCACTATGACAGCTTAACCAATTTACCCAATCGTAATTTATTGCACGAACATTTAGCTTCGTCTATCGCCAATGCCAAACGGGATAACAAACAACTTGCTATCGCTATGTTAGATCTAGATAACTTTAAAAACGTAAACGATACCTTAGGTCATGAAGCCGGAGACACAGTACTGATTGAGTGTGCCAAACGTATAACAAGCTGTATTCGAAATAATGACATTGCCGCTCGCTTAGGTGGAGATGAATTTATTGTGGTGTTTATCGGCACTTCATTACCTAAAGATGTTGAACAGGTTGCTAAAAAACTATCAGAAACTCTAGCTCAACCATACCAGCTCAAAGGACAAGAAGTTTTTTGTACCGCCAGTATCGGAATTGCCTTGTTTCCTAAAGATGCACAGAGTGTTGACGCCCTTTTCAGAAATGCTGATCAAGCTATGTATACCGCTAAAACTCAAGGCCGCAATGCAATTCACTACTTCAATACAGACATGGAAGCAGTTAAAAACTGAGTTGGTACCAATCTTACCAATCCACCAGCCCTAAGCTTTCACGCAATTTTAAAATGTGATCTGGGGCGCCTTCTCGGTCGAAGTTGTCGTGCCAACGCCAGTAGTTAGTGTGGGTGAATAAACGGGGATATCTTTTAGGATACGCGGCTTCTACATCAATATCTAAAATCGGCGAGTCTGGTTGTTCTTCAGACACTAAGTCTTTTGAAATTTGCGGGTTAGCAAAAGCTCTACTCACAGGACCAGAAATTAAATCACCATAGAAAATATTAAAGGGTTTAGAGTAGATATTGGTCCATCGTACTAAACTAAAGACGGCGCCATGATGCAAAAATTTATTATCGGCTGTTTGATAATAATAGTGTTCGTTCTCTTTCACTGGAGGCGATGTTGGGTATTCTCGGTCTAACTTTCTATCCACGAAATCCATCTTATTCTCAAACAGTAGAAAATCTGCATAGGTCAATGGACTGCCAATAGTGACCAAATCAGATACTAGCCACTGGGAGGTTTCGCCATTTTCACTGTGCGCTTCAGTGTCGAGTTTTAACTGCTTGAATAGTTGACGTTGTAGTTTACGGTATTCCTCCCCTCTAGGTAGATGGTCTATATCTTCCATCGCATGAATCAACTCTAATGCATCACCGGACAGTGGTAAGGATTCACCAGCAGCATTTTTGAATTTGTTCTTACGTGCCCAATATTGGGTTAAAACATCGTAAGCAATAATTGACCCTAAGCTATGACCAACCAGTACAATGCGATCGTACTTTCCAGTTTTAGCAATACTTTCCAGTAATTTAACGCCACCATCTCTAATCTCTTTCCTGACTTTAATATTCGATGGTGTAGCGGTAATGTATCTGGCTACATCACCTAAATAGCTGACGATTTTAGCCACGGCGATGCCCAAGATAAAGAGTAAAACGGGGCTAATATAGTTCTCGTAAATTTTATGCAGACTTGTCCCTCCTTGCTCAGCATCTGCAGGCTCGAAAAAATTGATGGTGATTAAAATAACACCTATGGTAATGATTAAGGCCCACAATAAATAGATCATTGGTTTCAATGCAGAAGGATAATCACTTGGTTTGCGACTTAATACGGAAAACACCCACCCGCGAAGATGTTCGAGTGTGGTTCCAACCGTATGATGGGCCCAGTAATATTCAAAAAAGTCCACTCGCGATGTAGTGCCTTTGTCGGGGTTATTTTTGATAGTCGCGTAATCAGTGGTCAGCCGGCGATGTTCGAACGAACCAGATACTTCACTGGGCTTATTCCAAAATCGAGTATTTTCTAAATTGGTATCTTTCACCCAAACTGACTTTACGAATTCTCTCACCGTTTCCATTGGCCGCTGTTCGCCAATACCATGCACTAACACTACCGCTTGTTTTTTTGTTGTCGACATCAAGATTCCCTCCCTTTTCTAACAACAGTATAAACTTTGAGCGATTTTTCGCTAACTAATATTTAAACTTTACACCAATTTCATTTTTCTAGGTGGCTACAGATACTGATGATAGTCAATAATCGAAGAAAATTGCTTTCAATTTAAGATTAAACAGGTAAATCAGTCATTCCCTTCCTTAGTTACATATTGCAAGCGCTGTGGGATAATACGACTTCGTGCACCCCTGAACCTCATCTAAAATAATTTGATTGATAGTGTACATACCCTTTACCTGTATCAACCTTAGGGATTTGACGCGTTTTGAAAAAGATAACCCATTGATAAACTCCAATTCTCATATTAAAAAAAATATGGCACTTGCGTGGCCACTGGCTTTTAATGCCTTGTTGGTCCAATCCATGCTGATGATCGATACTTTATTAGTTGCACCTTTAGGTGAACTGCCGGTCGCCGCAATGGGAATTGCAACGACTATTGTTGCCTTTGTGCTGGGAATTGAAATCGCCATAGGTAATGGTATTCAACTTCTTGTTGGTCGAGCATTTGGCTCTAAGAGCCAAGCCGAACTAGCTATTGCATATTGGTCAGGACTCATTATCAATCTATCCACCGCATTGGTTTTTATGCTGGTTCTTACTTTTTTTAGTTCACAATTAGTTGGGAGTATTACTGATAATCCCGAACTGGCCAAACTAACCGAATCCTATATTTCAATAACAAAATACATCGTTTTAATCACCGCCTATACACAAGTCTGTACTGCATTTTGTAATGGTATAGGCAATACAAAGGTTCCTCTTAAAGGGTTTTTGATCGAGTTACCTATCAACGCCCTTTTAAGTTACTTCCTAATAAATGGCGTCGCAAGTTATGGAGGAATGGGTCTAGAAGGGGCAGCCTGGGGGAGTTTAGTATCCGTATTTTTAAGAGCAGGATTTCTGTTTTTAGCGCTTAAATTCAATAATAAAGTGGATATTACCTATCCTGCGAATAGACCTTTGTTCAGCGAAATTCGCCCTCAATTTGCAGAGATATACCCAATTGCCGCAAACTTTTTTGTCCTTTTTATCGGCGCTACGGTTTATCAATTATTATTTGCTCAGTTGGATCTATTCGCATTTGTCGCCATTACCCTTATCTTTCCTTGGATACGCGCTGGCACACAGTTTCCAAACGCATGGGCGCAAGCATCCGCAATCAGTATCAGTCAGGCTTTAGGTCAAATAGGCAAACAAGAACTGAACGCTTTCATTTCTAGATGTATAAAAATAGGCATGGTCATTTCAATTTTTATCGCTTTGCTATTTTTAATCCTTAGTCAAAATATCCAATTTATTTATCCGGATATTGAAGTTGAAGTTCACCAGGCGCTCATAGTCATAGCGCCGTTATACGCCATTCTTCCAATTATCAGAGCTTATAATACTGTTAGCGGAAATATTCTTCGTGCCCTGGGAAATAGCAATCTTGTGCTTAAAATTCACTTTATCACTCAATGGGCGATTTCGTTGCCAATATGCGCACTGTTGATTTTGTACTTTGAGGTTTCAATATTTTGGGCTTTTGCAATGATCCCGTTAGAGGAGCTCCTTAAAGTGATTCCGTTTCATCGTTACAAAGAGTTTTATGTAAAGCGCTTAATTGCTCCATAAAAAAAGCGCCAAAGGCGCTTTTTGATTATGAAATTATTAAGTTTCGCTGCTGTTATTTACCAATAGTAAGGTTTGAAACAACATTTTTTACATCATCAGTATTTTCCGCGATGGTAACCGCTAACTCACGCTCAGCATTTGAATCTAACTCTCCGGTGAGCGTCACAATACCGTCTTCAACTTCTACTTCGATATCAGTACCGCTAACTTCTGACTCAAAGAGTAATCGCGTTTTGACGACTGACTCGACTTTAGAGTCTTTTAGTGTCTGCATGATTTGCGCAGTATCAGAGTCTTCTGAGTTTTCATTATCTGTGATAACGGTTAGTTGATTATCGACGTCTTCTACGCCATCTAGGGATATCATCAACTCTTCTGCTAATGCTTTATCTACTTCGGTATCGACTTTGCCGGTTAAAACAATAACGCCATCATTTACGTCTGTATTAATATCGAAAGAATCTAGATTGCCATTAAACAATAAAGTGGTTTCAGCTTTACCATCAATCCATGCATCTTTTGCGTTATCTGACCAGTCGTTTTCTGCGTTAGCACTCATTGAAGCAGTTGATAAAGCAGCGGCTATAATTAGTGAACAAGTAGTACGTTTCATATCAGTCTCTCCTTTTTGTTTAGACACATTTAACAATGCCAATTCAATGCCAACTCGTAACTCACTGTTTTTATTATAATATTTTATTTATAACCTACTATTCCCAACTAATCCTATGTAGATTCGAAATACTGAAATGTAATTTCTACAGCATGAAAAATAACAATAGTTAACCGTTAACAGCTGTTAAACCTGGTGGGTCCCCGGACAAAGTTAACTTTCAATGATAGTTAATAAGCTTATTGGCAAAGGAAATTGAGATGGTTGAAGTTGCAAGATTGGAGACTGAAATCAGGAGCTGATGACAGTCAATATACTGTTATGGATGCATATCGGGGTCAGCCAATCTGTCTAGTGACCGTTTATGACAGTCGAACTGCTAGCTATTCAAACGTCATGATTGAAAAGGTTTGGTTTTAAGCTGGTTTTTAACTTTAAGCGCGCTTTGAATGAAATCCTCAGTATCCTTATCAGTGTATTGAACATGTAGTTTTCCTTGTTCAATAGCCTGTAATTGTCGGTGGATAACTAAGTAAATGTCCGATTTATCAGTTATCGATGCAATCCGGAATAAACTTTCGAGTAGACGAATACTTACCGCCACAGAGCTAACAGAGTATTGTCGAATCTGATCAAACGCAGAATTTGCTAAGCCTTCAAAATCATAGGGATTGCGGGACAATCTTAAAATACCATGTTGATCATAATATTTTCCTGAATGTAAATCCTGCTGTGCGATGTTACAAAGCACCATACATAACTTATCTATGCAGGTAATCGCCGTATAAGGATCGTTAACCCCCGGAGACAAGGCACGCACAGCAATTTCTACCATTTGATGAATAGCGTATTCTGGATCTTGAATCGGTGTTCGATTGCTGCCGATAACACAACATTGATTAATTACCTTAGTTAGGGAGTCCTCAATGGGTTTTAAACTATTCAAAGTCGCCAGCTTTGCATCTTTATTTATTAGGTGTCCCGGACGCCAATGAAATTCAATAAAGAGATCATGTTCGCTGGCAATATCCAGTAATTTATCATTACTCAAAAGCTGCAAATAACCGCTTTGTTCAGCATAGATGGTTAAAGTATAAGAAAAATTTCGCCTTGTTTCGGCACTCAAATTAGTGCTCAGTTCATCGCATAATAAGGGTTCGATGGCGTGGTTAATTTCGTCGCAGAGTTCTTTAATGACATTATCTGCTTGAATTGAACGTGAAACGTGGTGAATAAAATAGATAAGAACTATCACACTAAAAAGGGTAGCTAAAAGACACCAGATAATAGCTAAGCCCATTTTGATACCCTGATTGGAGTCCAGGCTCATGGAATAAATCAGTACTACACAGTAGGAAAATATTGATATAAAGGTGCCCAATACGACTTGAGTTCCTCTGTCATCCATAAAATTACGAATTAAACGGGGGCCGAATTGAGAGGAGGCTAACGTTAAGGTCACGATTGTGATGGAAAAAGCGATGCTAGTTACCGTGATCATTGAAGCGGCTATAGTATTAAGTAAAGAAAGTAGCGTGCTTTGTTCTGTTTCATATAAAAAAGGTAACCAATCGAGTTTTCCCCAAGCTTGAGCGTGATCAATCCAAACCATTAACCAAGCAGAAGAAATGGAGGTCACAACCATTAACAGTGGAACAAACCAGAAACTAGTCTTTATGGAGTCAAAAAGCTTATCTAGACTGGCTAGGTTGATCATTCACAGCTCCTTTAAAAGCCAATTCCACTGAATTGGTGAAGGTCAGCCTTTCCTTAAAACAGCAAGGAAGGCTTATAAGTCGATTTATTTTTTAGAATTTTTCTTGGCAAACAGTAGCATGCTAATGACTAGTATAATCATAAATAAGCCAAAAGAAGCTAAGAAGGTGTAAATCGGGCTGCCACCAGAAAGTCCTGTGGATGTTACAAAAAAGCCTACACTAATAACTAATGCGATAATAATTAATTTAATGTCCATAAATCACCTCATCTAAAAATACAAAAGGGCTCTAAGAGCCCTTTCAGTTTGCTTGATAAGCCGTTAATCTTTTAAAAATTAACAGTCTTTATCTTCGGCATTTGCGCCTTCTTTTACATCTTCACAAGCATCTTCAAGAGCATTACCTGCATCGGTAACCATTTCGTCAACACTTTCACCAGCCTCTTCTGCAGGTCCTTGCTCACAAGCTGCAATAGCAAATACTGAACCGGCAATGAATAGTGCTTTAAGAGTAAGTTTAAAATTTGTCATGTGTTTCTCCGTTTATTTAATGTTTTTATAAATTGATTTGCATGGTTTTAATAAAGGTCGCTAAACTTTCGGACCTTTACCGCGTAGTGCATTCGCGATAAGGGAAATCACAAGTAAAACTACGAATACAAAAAATATGATTTTAGCGATACCAGCTGCAGTTCCAGCAATTCCACCAAAACCAAATACAGCTGCGATAATTGCGATAACTAAAAATGTTAGTGCCCAGCTCAACATAATATTCTCCTTTTGTTTGTGTTCGATATTTGTAATGCGCTTTACATGCCAACTTAAAACAAAATTATAACCAATTGAATTTTAACAATAATATTGAAAGTGGGAGCATTTAAACGAATTCCGGATAAGGTTTCATTTGCAAAAAGTACACTGGATCTAGAAACTTTTTCACATTTACTGAGTGATTACTCTGGTACGAAAGGACTGAGCTGGTATTTCACTAAAAGGGATAGCTAAAATTCGTTTAGGGCTGTTACTTTTTTCACAGCACCCCATCACATTTAGTTCTTATTATAGTTAAACAAGCGATTTAAAAATTAAAGGCTAAAATTGACCAGGGTGGATTAGCACCACTAAGGAAAAGTGGTGCTGGTAGTAGAGTGGCTTAGCGAATAGTTACCTTGCCAGTATCTGCGCAGCCTGCTTGGCAAAGTAGGTCAATATGCCATTGGCTCCGGCTCGTTTAAAAGCCAGCAATGATTCCATAATCACGGCTTCTTCATTTAACCAACCCTTATCAAAGGCAGCTTTATGCATGGCGTATTCACCACTGACTTGATAGGCGAAAGTAGGTACCTGGAAGGTATCTTTACAGCGTCTAACGATATCTAGATAGGGCATGCCAGGCTTGACCATAACCATGTCAGCGCCCTCTTTTAGATCAAGTCCAATTTCGTGAAGTGCTTCATCGGAATTAGCCGGATCCATTTGGTAACTATGCTTATTTCCACCTTTGATATTGCCAGCAGAGCCGACAGCATCACGAAACGGACCATAGTAATTAGACGCATATTTTGCTGAATACGCCATGATACAGGTATTGATATAACCATGCTGTTCCAGTGCCTGGCGAATAATACCAATACGCCCATCCATCATATCCGAAGGAGCCACTATATCTGCACCGGCTTCAGCGTGGGATAAAGCTTGTTTGACTAGTACTTCACAAGTTTCATCATTTAACACATACCCAGACTCATCAAGTAAACCGTCTTGCCCGTGAGACGTAAAAGGATCAAGAGCCACATCAGTTAACACGGCAATATCTGGCGTATTCTGTTTGAGTGCTCTTACCGCTCGCTGTGCTAAACCTTGGGGGTTGAATGCTTCACTGGCACACTCTGTCTTAATATCAAGCGGTGTAACTGGGAAAATCGCTATGGCCGGAATACCGAGTTCGATTAGTTCTTTGGCTTCTTCCACCAGTAAATCTATTGATAAACGCTCAACACCAGGCATAGAAGGCACTGGGACACGTTGCTGTGTTCCATCGACAACAAACATAGGGTAGATGAGATCCTTCACGGATAAGGTATTTTCTGCCATCATCTCACGGGTAAAACCATGTCTGCGCATTCTTCTCATACGATTAGCAGGAAACTTTTGTTCGAACATAAAAACCTGTACCTCTTTAAATTTTAAACTCTTAAACAATATCGCGGGGATGTAAATGAATACTTCTGACCCTGTTTCGACCATCTCGTTTGGCTTGGTATAAGGCCTTGTCGGCACTTTCTAGCAGGCTTTTTTCATCATCTACCCCATTTACAATAGTAGAAGCAACACCCGCACTAATCGTCACTTTCAGTTGTAAATCATCCACCTCAGTGACTGTGTTCTCGATAGACTCTCTCAGCTTTTCCCCTAAGGCTTTAGCGCCATCAAAATCGGTATTGGGTAAAATAAGCGCGAATTCTTCACCACCGTACCGGCAAGCATCGTCAGTGGTACGTTTTAGATTTTGTTTTAGCACTTTGGCGACTTTTTTAATAACTTCATCACCAACAACGTGACCATAAGTATCATTAATATTCTTAAAATGATCGATGTCTAACATGATTAAGGATAAATCTGAGCGTTCACGTCGGCAACGTCGAGCTTCGGCTTGGAATTTTTTATCAAAATGTTGACGATTGCGAATTCCGGTGAGGCTATCTGTGCGTGTTTGCTGCTCTAATTCATTATTTGTTTCAGATAATTCTCGCAATGCTATTTCTAGCTCAAGCGTTCGTTCTTGAACACTGTATTCTAGACTCTCTTGTGCTTCTTCTTTTAACTTTAGCGCCTCTTCTTGGGCTTTTCTTGCCATCTGCTCTTCGAGTAAAGCAAGCTCTTGGTTTTGATATTGCTCATCACGTTGATTGGTATATGAGATAACTAAGACGAACGCTAACATAAAGGTTTTAATCGCCGCGCCTAGCATAACAAAATATTGTGCTGGAATGTTGATATCGAGTACATTCGCACTTTCTAATCCAGCTAAAAAACCTGCCACAATTAAAACCGACCACGCGAGCAAATATAAACGGGCGAGTTTAAGACCACGCAGCATCAATAATGACGACACAATAAAAACCAAAATGGATGACAGGCACAAGGCCACAAGAAAGTACATGATATAGTAGTAATAAGGAACAATCAGGCTGGCAAGCAACGAGAGAGTCAACCACCAAACGGCATATTTCAGTACTTTGTCTAGGTTTTGACTATGTTTGTACACATCCAGCAATTGTCGGGTACATACACACGCAAACAAAATGGTGAGGGTGGCAAAAATACCAACGCTGCGACCTTGTAGCCACACCCAATCAGGCCAAATGTATTTGAATCCTACGCCATGCATGGTGGCTAGGGTTAATGCAACAGAGATGACATACAAACTATAACTGAGAAAACTGCGATTTCTGGTGGAAACGTAGAAAAATAAATTGCTCAGGGCCATTGCCACCATAAAACCAAAAAACAATCCTAAAAGCAGGTTTTGCTCGGAGGAATAGATTAAATACTGTTTCTCCTCCCACACGCGCAAAGGCAGCTTTACTGTACCGGTAGTTTCAACTTTAACAATCACTGAAACTCTTTTCTGAGAGTCTGGAATGGGAAAGAGTAACTTTTCACTTTCTATCTGGCGAGATTTAAAGGGATAACTGTCCCCTTCGTGATACTCGGAAATTAACTTGCCATTACTGAAAAACCAAACATCCACTTTGTCGAGCATGACATAATTAACTTCTAATAAGGTAGGATGACTACTTAAATTATTTGGCAAGAAAAACTTAAACCAATAAGGATTTTTGCTCATGCCATAGGCTAAAACCTCAGATGTTTCTTGGTTCCATTGGGCGTTCTGAAAGTTTTGTAACTGCTTTATTGAAAGGGAGTTTGTGGTGTCTTCGAGGTAAAGAGTACCTCTGTTTATCTCTAATAAATAATCGCTGGCCGAGCCAAGCTTTGCAATCGCAAATATACTGATTAAGCCCAGTAGAATAACCAATCCAACATACCAAGTTTTGTGCGTCCTCACTTGGTTCTTAATCGTTTTCAAAATTTGCGCCTATTGCAAATAAATCCATAGTATTTTGCCAACAGCTTTGCTGCAAGTCCTGAAGTTCCTGATTGCGTAAATTCGCAATAAATTCGGCAATATGCGGGATATTTGCAGGTTGATTATTACGTGATTTTGCTTTTAACGTTTTTGGAAATAAATAGGGTGAATCAGTTTCAAGTAACATTCTATCTGACGGTAACCTTAACACCGCTTCTCTTAACGATTCTCCGCGCTTGGGATCGCACACCCAACCTGTTATGCCAATATAAAACCCTAATTCTAAATAGGCTTCCATTTGTTCAATGCTTCCCGTAAAACAATGCACCACGCCGCCGACTAATCTAGATGAATAAGTTTTTAACAAGCGAAGTTGTTCAGTAAAAGCATCGCGTTCATGCAAATAGACTGGCAGTTGTAACTCACAAGCTAACTCTAGTTGCTGTTCAAAAATGCGTAATTGTGTTGCCGGGGGAGAGAAATTACGATTGAAATCCAATCCACATTCACCGATTGCAACAATCTTGTTGTTTGACGCCAATTGGCTTAACTGCTGTATATAGTCAGACGGAGCATCTTTTGCGTTGTGGGGGTGTATTCCCGCGGTGGAAAACAGAGTTTTCGGGAATTGTTGAGCGATGGAGTGAGCCTCTATGCTTTGCTGAACATCTGTTCCAATTAAGATGATTCCCGTTACGTCTTTACTAACGGCGTGCTCAATAACGTCTGGCAATGACAAACGCTTGTCAGGTAAATTGATACCAATGTCAAACCAATGTGGCAAACTACTAATCCTTAGTCAGTATAAAATTACCAATAGATTTACTGGAATTTTAGACAGCTTATCAATAGCACCTTTGTTAAAACAATTGCTCAATCCAGTAATCTTGGGTTAGATCCAAGTGAACAAATTTATAAAGGTAAGTTTAAATATTTGTAGTGGTGAAACCCAAGGTGACTTCCTTTATCCAATAGCCACCTTGGTTATCCTAATATTAGTTAATCCGTTTTACTCTAATTCGGCGATTTTGACTGTCTTTTCCTAGATGGTAAGAGCCCAAAGCTCCTCGTTCAATGTAGATAACTTCATTGGCCTTCACTTTAAAGTTAGTAGCTTCTTGTTCTCGCCAAAGATGTCCATTATCCAATTTGAAGATAGCGCGCTTCTTCCCATCTTTGGTGACACTCACTACAGTCGCATAAATTTTGTCATCAGTGTTTTCCGGCAGTTTAGCCTGTCTACCAAATTCAGCATTGCGTTGTGTCTGATTAACATTGTCAGAATTAACGTTTTGCTGTGTTGGCGGCTTGTTAGCAGGTAAAGGAGCGGGTACCTGCATCAAATCCTGTACGCCACCGTAACTATTCAATTGATTAACGATTTTGTCATAACATACGAGACGTTTTAGACTATTTTGCACCTGCCCACAGTTTTTAAGTGCATCACCAATGGTTTCAGCCTGAACAGATACACTGGTTGCATAAACACTGATTGATAGTAATAAGGTGATTAATTTGTTCATGATACTTCCTGGTTATTTTTTTCTTCTTCTTTTTCATCTTCGTCTTCATCATCTGCTTTGGGTGAGTACAAAGCACCAATCATGATGCCAATTTCAAACAGTATCCACATGGGAACCGCTAATAATGATTGAGATATAATATCTGGCGGAGTCAATAACATCCCCACCACAAATACACCCACAATGACGTAAGGCCGCTTTGCTCTCAAAGAAGCAGCGTCAGTAATGCCAACCCAACACATTAAAATAACAGCGATGGGGATTTCAAATGCGAGACCA
The DNA here is from genome assembly GCF_030548205.1 of Aliiglaciecola sp. 3_MG-2023. Taxonomy (GTDB): domain Bacteria; phylum Pseudomonadota; class Gammaproteobacteria; order Enterobacterales; family Alteromonadaceae; genus Aliiglaciecola. The sequence goes on from NZ_JAUORV010000002.1 coordinate 331,572, forward strand.
AAGGCAAAAAACAGTTTTAATACAAAGGTAAGATAACTACTAATATCAGTTGTAAAGGCAACACCGCTAATTTCGATACCTGCAAAAAAGGCAAAAATAACGGGGAAGACCACAAAATAAGCAAACGCAATTCCTGCATAAAAAAGTAGCGTACTGGAAAGCAGTAGAGGTGCAATTAACTTTTTTTCATTGCGATATAAACCTGGCGCGATAAACCCCCAAACCTGATAAAGCACAAAGGGTATTGCAAGAAAGAAAGACAGCACTAAGGTTAATTTGAAGGGTGCAAAAAAAGGTGCGCCAACGTCGGTAGCGATCATTTGAGAATTATTAGGCATAGCGTTTAACAACGGGGTAGCCAGCAAATGATACAAATCTTGAGCGAAAAAAGCCAAAGGCACAAATATCACCAATATACTTAAAACCGCTTTTAACAAGCGACTGCGCAACTCAATTAAATGAGATATAAAACTATTTGGATCAGACATTTAAGATTTATCTTTATCATAAGGCTTGTTGACAGATTCTGCAGATGCTTTTAACTCATCAACGGTTTTTTGCAGATCAGGAGATAGATTTTCTAGACCTTGCCGTTCTGCTTTTTTGAGGTTTTCATGTAACTCGTGGACGCGTAATTGCTCTTCCACTTCCTGTTTAAACCCCGAAGCCATTGAACGCACACTGCGAAATGTTTTAGCCACGCTCCGCATTGCGCCTGGCAATCTTTCAGGACCAAGCACTAACAGAGCGAGAATACCCACAACTAGTATTTCTAAGAATCCAATATCAAACATAAGTTAGTTTTTCTTTTCAACTATTCCGTTTTCTGATGTTGCTTTTCAGCTTCACTTTGCTGCTGCACATTTTGTTCTTTGGACTCAATTTTTTCGTCAGATTTTTTTGCCGATTCTTCTTCGAAGTCTGCATCTTTATCCGATACGGCTTTCTTAAAACCTTTCACTGCGGAGCCTAAATCGCCGCCTAAGGAACGTAACTTTTTGGTACCAAATAAAAGTAAAACGATAACCAAAACAATCAACAATTGCGCCCAACCAATATTACCCATTTGAAAACTCCTATAAATTTAGTAAGGCTATTATACGTAGCTAATTTGAAACGTCACTGGATTTGATACATAGAAAAAAAAAGAGCATGATTTATAGACCCCATTTGGAGCAGTAAGTTTGCCTAATTATAGAATTATTGCATTATTTTTTCTAAGCTTGCATTTTAGCAAAGCCATATCAGCCCAAGAAGAACAAGCTGTGTGGCTAGATTCAATGCACAAAAATATTTCTGAATCAGTTTTGGATACTGCCCAATGGTTTGACAACTTTTTTGCCAATGAAAACCTGCAAGAAGACCAAAAAGCGCTTGGGGAAGTCCGTCTTAGGCTTGGAATTGAACCCCGTTCAAGAAATTTAGAAGAATTTGAAGCCCGATTAAAGGTGAGAGTTAAGCTTCCTAACCTAAAAAATCGTGTCGATCTGATCCTGACTGATTTTGATGAAGACCAAGACGACAAAATAGCTAGCAGTGGAGGCAGTCGAAGTGATCGGGAAGATAGTATTAACTTAGCTTTACGCTATAAAGTTTCACCGGATAGCGGTTTGTCCCATAGAATTGGCTTTGGTCGCAGGTTTCAGTATTACGCAAAATCAAGATACCGAGATGCATTAAGCCTAAGTAATTCTTTGGAGATGCGCTACGACGCTTCCATTTTCTATTATAATCGAGACAAATTCGGTACTTCCCTCAGTCTTACGTTCGACTATGACTATACCAATAGTCTGTTACTTAGATACCACAACCGCTTTGAATATAGAGATAAAAGCAACGACTGGTTGTGGCAACATAGTTGGCAAGGGTTTAAACAAATTAATGATAAAAGTGCTGTCATTTATGGTTATTACATCGAAGGGGTCACTCGCCCTAGCTACCGTCTTGAAGAGCATTTAGTCAGTGTTAAATTGCGCGAACAGACGAAGAGAAATTGGTTATTTTACGAAGTTGAACCTTTTATCTTATGGCACCGTGACGAACATTTTTCAGCTTCCTATGGTTTAGCTTTACGTATAGAAGGTTATTTTGGCGAGCGATGAATGCCATTTCCATAGCATCGTCCATTATTTATACTATCCTAATGTATCAAAACTGACTATTGGACTTTTTGCATCATCTTAGAAGGGGGAATACATGGGACTGCTGGTAGATGGCAAGTGGGTTGATCAATGGTACGATACCAAATCCAGTGGCGGCAAGTTTGAAAGACAAGCGTCACAATTCAGAGAACAAATATCCAGTCAACCAGACGCGAAATTTAAGCCTGAATCAGGTCGTTATCATCTTTACGTGGCACTTGCCTGCCCTTGGGCACATAGAGCCCTCATTTTCAGAAAGTTAAAAGGGTTAGAACCTCACATAGAGGTTTCAGTAGTTGCTCCGGACATGTTAGAAAATGGTTGGGAGTTTTCCGAATTTCCCGACGCAACTGGAGATAAACTATTCGCTTTCGATTATATGCATCAGGTATACACTAAGGCACACAAAGATATTACCACTCGCGTGACAATTCCTGTGCTGTGGGATAAGAAAACCGATTCAATAGTGAACAATGAATCTGCAGAAATAATTCGAATTTTCAATTCTCAGTTTAATTCAATTACCAACAACCACACTGATTATTATCCTCAGCCTTTGCGAGCCCAGATAGATGAAATAAATGAACGTATTTACAACACGGTTAATAACGGTGTGTATAAAGCAGGTTTTGCGACTAATCAAATGGCTTACGAAGATGCGGTAATTCCATTATTTGAAACCCTTGACTGGCTGGATGAAAGACTAGGGAAACAACGCTATTTGGTTGGTCAACAAATGACTGAAGCTGATTGGCGGTTATTTACCACCTTAATAAGATTCGATGCTGTTTATGTGGGACATTTTAAATGCAATATCCGCCGCATAGCAGACTATCCGAATTTATCAGGCTATTTGCGAGAACTATATCAATACCCCAAAGTAGCCGAAACTGTCAATTTTGTGCACATCAAGCGACACTACTATTTCAGCCATACCCAATACAACCCCACTCAGGTAATCCCAGCTGGGCCGATAATGGATTTATGGGAACCCCATAATCGTGATGCATTATCATAAACCACTTTCATGACAAACAAAGTACCCGTTATATTAACGCCTACTTTGCTTGCCACTAAAAAGCCACTATCAACCTGACAGTAGGATAAAGATAAGCGCTGGGTTAAACCTCAGCGCTAACAACTATAAAGTGACGACAACCCGTCCTCGAACATTGCCCTTGAGCAGTTCCTCAGCGGTGCTAACCACTTCGTTCAGAGTAATATTATTCGCAATATCGTCAAATGAGGTTGGATCCAGCAACTCTCCTAAACGTTGCCAAGCTTCAATGCGATCTTCCAAAGGACGCATTACACTATCAATTCCAGCAAGGGTAATACCACGCAGAATAAAAGGCGCTACTGATGCAGGGAAATCCATACCTTGAGCTAAGCCACAGGCTGCCACTGTACCGCCATATTTAAGACCCGCACAGATATTTGCCAGAGTATGACTTCCAACCGAATCAACGGCCCCCGCCCATTGCTCTTTGCCTAGAGGTCGGCCCGCCTCAGATAGTGTTGCGCGGTCAATGATCTCGCTAGCACCCAGTTTTTCCAAATATTCAGCTTGTTCAGGACGACCCGTTGAGGCGACAACCTGATAACCTAACTTAGCTAAAAGACTTATGGCAAAACTCCCTACTCCACCATTGGCACCTGTTACTAGTACTGGACCTTTATCTGGTGTTACACCATTTTTTTCAAGGGCAATCACACACAACATCGCCGTATAACCAGCAGTACCAATAGCCATTGCCTGACTTGCAGTAAAAGCATCAGGCAAGGGTATTAGCCATTCACTTTTTAGACGGGCTTTTTGCGCCAATCCACCACAGTGCACTTCACCTACCCCAAAACCATTAAGTAGTACTTTGTCACCTACTTTGAACTTGTCAGTGTCCGAATGCTCAACAACACCCGCCAAATCAATTCCTGGCACCATGGGAAACTTTCTAACAACGGGACTTTTACCAGTGATCGCCAAGCCATCTTTGTAATTCAATGTACTGTGGGTCACCTTAACCGTCACATCGCCTTCTGGCAGAATACTGTCATCCAATTCTTTTAATTCAACCTGATAGCCGTTGTCGTCTTTGTTAATTAATATACCTTGAAACATATTTCCTCCGAATATAGACCAGTCGTCTATAAATAGTTAAAATAAAAACCAAGTTATTATCTTGGTAATCCGTCGATAAACTGTAATAAAAAATTATCAAGGGGCCGAGCGTCTTGAGACAATCTAGCGCGACTCACGGCTCCTTCCCATCCTACCCAAAAAAATTCAGCTAAGCGCTGACAGTTGGCCTTTTTAGCAATTAAATTTTGCTGTTGCGCCTCAAGTAAGCAGGCTTCTATTCGCCCTTGCCAATCAATGAAGATATCGAGTAACAACTGTCGATAACTTTCAGGCAAAACATCCACTTCTTGGCCAAGATTACCCACTAAACAACCACGCTTAAACTGATGTTTGCGCATGCCTGATTTAGCGTCTTCGACAAAATGGCAAATTCGTTGAATAGGGTCGAAATTTGTATTTAACAGGTGGCTGTCTAATTTATTAGCAAAGTAACTTGCATAGTTTTCTATCACTGCACGGCCAAACGCTTCTTTACTGGCAAAGTAATGATAAAAAGAGCCTTTCGGGACCCCCACTTTTTTGAGTATTTTATCAATACCCGAAGCGAAGAACCCTTGCTCGGTCAAAAGCTCTAAACCACTGCGAATGAGTTCAGCTCGTGTATCCTGATTTTCACGGGCCACTTTTGGTGGTCTTCCCCGTCTTGGCGTTTGTAATTTTGAAATGCTCATGGAAGTATAATAGACCGATCGTCTAGTAAAATGCAAATTAAAGTTTAAAATAACGCGAAGGGATACAATAGATGGAAAGATTGATGTGCTCTAATTTGACAGATTTTAGGTATCGTTTTGCCGTCAGATGCGCAGAAATTACTGTCTTAACCACGCATATAGCCATGCACCTAAACCACTTCCCGCAACCAGTATGCTGGGGATATAACTGGAAACATAAAGGGGAAATATTCCTGCCAGAATCAGTAACGTAGAGCCAGTAAGAACGTAAAACAGGTTTTTCTGTGCCCGACGTTGCTGCAATTGCTGTTGCTCAAAATGTTTCTGTTGTAACGCGGGAAGCTGTTTAACTTGTTTCAAACTATCGTAGATTAAATCAGGGATCTCGGGCAGCTTTTCTGACCAGAAGGGCAAGTTCGCATTAATTTTTTTCAGCATCGCCGCTACACCGATCTGTTCTTTCATCCACTGTTCCAAAAATGGCTTAGCGGTTTGCCAAAGATCTAGCTGGGGATAAAGCAATCGCCCTAAACCTTCCACATACAGTAAGGTTTTTTGTAATAGTACCAATTGCGGCTGCACCACCATATTGAAACGTCTGGCAGTATTGAACAGTTGCAACAACACATTGCTAAAAGAAATCTCCGCCAATGGCTTCTGAAAAATGGGTTCACAAACGGTACGAATAGACACTTCAAAGGCTTCAATGTCTGTATCTGCAGGTACCCAACCAGAATCCACATGTAATTCGGCGACTTTGCGATAATCGCGATTAAAAAAGGCAATAAAATTTTCGGCTAAATAGCGTTTATCATCTCTGTTCAGAGTCCCTACGATACCAAAATCAATGGCTATGTATTGGGGATTATCGGGATTCATTTTCGAAACAAAAATATTGCCAGGATGCATGTCGGCATGAAAGAAGCTATCACGAAATACTTGGGTAAAGAAAACCTCTACGCCACGCTCGGCAAGCAATCTCATGTTGGTATTTTGCGCTTCTAGTGCTTGGATATTGGAAATGGGAATACCATAAATACGCTCCATAACCATAACATTGGTAGAGCAATAGTCACTGTATATTTCTGGAATGTATAGTGACTCCGCGCCTTCAAAATTACGCTTTAATTGGATCCCATTCGCCGCTTCTCTGGCTAAATCTAACTCTTCGACAATGGTTTTTCGATACTCATCAACCACTTCCACTGGTCTCAGGCGTTTACCGTCAGGCAATAACTTTTGTACCGCAAATGCCAAGGAATGCATCAATTCAATATCAGCATGAATCGTTCCCGCAATATCCGGACGGATGACTTTTACGATAACTTCTTTTTGGTTACTTTTTAATACTGCACTGTGAACTTGTGCAATGGACGCTGAGGCCAATGGCGAAATTTCAAACTGGGAAAACAGCTCATTCAATTCAGATATATTCAGTGAGCGCTTAATTATATCTACTGCCACATCACTATCGAAAGGTTCGACTTTATCTTGCAAAATGGCTAGTTCATCTGCGATCTCTGCAGGCAATAAATCTCGACGGGTAGACAGCATCTGCCCAAATTTGATAAACACCGGTCCAAGGGTTTGCAGTGCTAAGCGAATTCGCACCCCTAGGGATTTATCAGGATGTTGATTACGCAACCAAAATTGACACGCCCTCCCCAACTTTGCGTACCACGGCAGCCAATGATCGGGAATTAACTCGTCCAAACCATGTTGCAACATCACTTTGTTAATTTTGTATAGGCGAAGGGTACGCATTGATTTAATTGCTCTGCTTATTAGGTGAGAGGGTGGATTGACTCTCCAACCGACTTATCTTTGCTGAAAGTCGATCGGTAGCGCTGCGTAACTCATTTACTTGGTCACAAAAATCAACGACTAAAATTGCGGGAGCGGCAATGCGTTTTTCTTCGATGGCTGCATCCCCTAAGGTGGTAGCTAATCGATTGGCCTTAGCTTTGGCGCTGTGAATGAGCTTTTTGCCTAGCCTAAACGTGTTGTGAGCAAGTAGGTCACCGGTATATTTCGATAACAGCTCTTCCCAATCAATATCTAATTCAGTGATTAACTGACTAAATTGTTGGGCAATGGCCACATCACCTTCCAGCACTAACTCACCATTTTGAATTAAACGAGTAATTTGGCTGGTGTCTTTTAGTTTTTGCAACGTAGACAGAGATAACGCCAAATGACAATCGCTTAGCAGCTCTTCATCAGGCATCACAGTCAACACATCCACTTGATCCGAGAAACTAAACTTGAATATCCAAGGTAATTCATGAATATCAACGCTAAGTTGTTTATTGCTCAATTTTTGCAACAGCAAAACTGAACTAGCATCCAGTTTCAGTAGTTGATTAATAATACGTTCAATGCCAGATGACACTAATTGAGCGGCTGGCATTAAAATTTAAACCCTCTATGCAGCGCCACTATTCCACCGGTGAGATTGTGAAAGGTGGTTTGTTCGAAGCCCACTGATTCCATCATAGCTTTTAAGGTTTCTTGATCTGGGTGCATTCTAATGGACTCAGCCAAGTACTGATAACTTTCACTATCATTGGCCACTAATTTCCCCATTTTGGGCAGTAAATGGAAAGAATATAAATCATAGGCTTTGCTTAACATTTCACTTTGCGGTTTAGAAAACTCTAATACCAGTAGGCGGCCACCGGGTTTTAATACACGATACATTGAAGCTAAAGCTTTGTCTTTATCGGTAACATTACGCAGTCCAAAAGCAATGGTAATGACGTCAAAATAGTTGTCGGGAAAGGGCAACATTTCAGCGTTGGCTTGAACATACTCCAAATTGCCAACCACGCCTTTATTGCGCAGTTTATCGCGCCCAACTTTTAACATCGCGTTATTGATATCGGCTAATACGACTTGACCTTTTTCACCCACAATTTTAGAAAACTTTGCCGCTAAATCACCGGTTCCACCCGCTAGGTCTAAGACTTTATGCCCAGCCCTTACGCCACTGCAATCTATGGTGAAGCGTTTCCATAAGCGATGAATACCCATGGACATCATGTCATTCATAATGTCATATTTGGCTGCTACAGAATGAAATACATCTGCCACCATGGAGGCTTTTTTGGTCTTATCAACTTGTTTAAAACCGAAGTGAGTTTGAGAGTCGTCTTCTCCCGTGCCAGTTGGTTCTTGCGGTATAGGAGGGATGTTTGAAGAATCCGCGTCCTTGGTTTTATGTTCAGACTGGGGGACTTGACTGTTGCTCATGGTATTTCCTTTTAAACTAATCTCGTCAGTTTACCGAAAATCTTCAAACATGACTATTAAAGCTGATACTAGAGTTAGTATTCAACTTGAACATGATTATCACCCACACTGTAAGAAATTATTTGGCTAATTTCCTGCAGTGAAAGATTACTTTGCTGATGAAAATCATTAAATGCTTGTTGAATCGCCGTCAAACTGCGTTTAGATGAAGCGGAACCGCTGATAAGGTCGCGTTGACTGAAATAAGCCACAACATCTTGGCTCAAAATAAAAGTGTCTTTGCCAATAGCACGCAAAGCATAAGGACCCGTATTTCCACCTAAACGCGCGCCATGCTTTTTAAGGTATGCCCATAAGCCAACGATATCGTGATTAGGCCACTGAGCAACAAAGTTAGCAAAGCTACCTTTCTCCTGCTGCACGGCTTGGATCATTAATGCATTTTCGCGGATCGTTTTTACTTTGTTGTAATTGCGAATAATGCTCGGATCCTGTGCTTTTTTTTCAAGCATTTCATCTGGCATTAAAATCACTTTATCGATCTCAAAATTGAAAAATGCTTGTTCAAAATTAGGCCATTTATTGCGCACTACTCGCCACACAAATCCCGACTGAAAAACCTTTTTACTGAATTCGGCTAAGAAACGATCATCACCAATCTGTTGGATTTTTTTAGGCGGTAGAGGCTTTGACAACAATAAGCCTAAGTTTTTAGGACCACCTTTACGCTCACAGGCGCGTTGGTAAAGGTGGTCAAAGGTTTCTAAAGTCGGCAAAAGATATTGACCCTATTTGTAGATGTTTAAGCCGCTATGCCCGAATGGCGTAATAATGCGTCAACTTCAGGCTCTCGTCCGCGAAACGCGACAAATAACGCCATAGGCTCTTTACTTCCGCCCATTTCCAATACGTTATGTAAAAAGTCTGAGCCCACTTGGGGATTAAAAATACCTTCTTCTTCAAAGCGACTAAAAGCATCTGAACTCAATACTTCAGCCCATTTATAACTGTAATAACCGGCCGCGTAGCCACCAGCGAAAATATGCCCGAAACTATTTTGAAAACGATTAAATTCAGGCGCTTTGAGGACCGACACTTTTTCCCGTACTTTTTCAATAAAGCTTTGCACATTAACTGGGTTTTGCTGTTGGTATTGCTCATGTAAGCTGAAATCAAACAAGCTGAATTCCAACTGACGCATCATTTGCATCGCAGATTGGAAATTACGGGCTGCTAACATTTTATCTAGCAAATCTTTTGGTAGTGCTTCACCCGTTTCGAAATGCCCTGAGATAAACGCTAGCGCCTCAGGTTGCCAGCACCAATTTTCTAAAAATTGACTAGGTAATTCCACGGCATCCCAAGGTACTCCATTGATCCCGGAAACACCCGCCACATCAACCTTAGTTAACATGTGGTGAATACCATGGCCAAATTCATGGAACAAGGTTATAACTTCATCATGGGTAAATAGTGCGGGTTTGTTTCCCACTGGCCCGTTAAAATTACAGGTAAGATAGGCCACCGGATATTGTAATTGACCATCCACTCGGGTTCTACGAACCTGGCACTCATCCATCCATGCGCCGCCACGCTTGCGAGGTCTGGCATAAAGATCTAAATAAAAGCTTCCGCGCAATTCACCGTCGCTATCAACAATATCGTAGAATTTTACGTCTTTATGCCATACATCGACGTTTTCACGCTGCACAATGTCCACTTTGTATAAACGTTTGACGACTTCAAAGAGGCCAGAAACCACTTGTTTTTCAGGAAAGTAAGGACGTAATTGTTCATCGGAAATAGAATATTGCTGCTGCTTTAGTTTTTCACTGTAATAGGCAAGATCCCATGCTTGCAGGTCTGCAACTTGGAAGTGTTTTTTTGCGAATTCAGTGACATCTTGCAAATCTTTTTGGGCTTGAGGTTTTGAGCGTTTGGCTAAATCTTCTAAAAATCCTGTTACCTGCTGGGTAGATTCCGCCATTTTCGTTGCTAATGATCGTTCTGCATAGTTCTCAAAGCCCATAAGTTGCGCCAATTCATGACGCAACGCTAAGGTTTCTTCAATTATTTTCGTATTGTCGAATTCGCCCCCATTAGGGCCTAGTTCTGAGGCTCGGGTAGTGTATGCGCGATACATTTCTTCACGCAACGCACGGCTATCGGCATAGGTCATTACAGGTAAATAGCTTGGAATATCTAGGGTAAATAACCAACCTTCTAGCTCTTTGCTTTCAGCCAATTGTTTTGCGGCTTCTAACGCTGAGTCGGGTAATCCAGCCAACTCTGCTTTATCAGTAATATGTTTTTGCCATGCCAAAGTCGCATCCATGACATTATTACTAAAGGTCGAAGATAAATCTGAAAGTCGGCTTTTAATCTCACCGTATCGTTGTTTTTTACTGTCTTCCAGGGCAACCCCTGACAGTGTGAAATCACGGATACCATTGTCGATCACTTTTTGCTGGGCAACCGTTAAGCTAGCAAATTCCGCTGAATTTTTAATCTGCATATAAGCGTCATAAAGACCTTTATGCTGGCCAACCCAAGTTCCATAAGAAGACAATAAAGGTAAACAAGCATCATGGGCTTCACGTAATTCATCATTACTCACTACAGAGTTCATATGTGACACTGGTGACCAAAGTTTCCCTAAAAGATCATCTATTTCGTCAATTGGTTGAATAACATTTTGCCAACTCACGGTCTCTTGCTCTAATACCCGATTAATGGTGTTTTTACAGTTGCTAATGGCCTCTTCTATTGAGTCTTTAATTTCAGCAATGTTAATTTGGCTAAATTGTGGCAAAGACTTGATATCTGATTGAGAATGTTGAGAGGCAATTTGATTCATAACTGTATCCAATAATATTTTAAGGGTTGGAACTTTGTAGGTGAGGCCTCATTAAGGTAATTACAAGAGATAAACAAAGATTTTTATTCCCTTCATGAACTTTTTGTTTGAAATTTGAATCTGCAGGCTTTGTACTTTTTGTTCATCTACAATAACCTAATGAAAATAACTAACTTCAGGATAAAACATGGCAGATTTTGATTATATATGTATCGGCGGAGGCAGTGGTGGTATTGCTTCAGCCAATCGCGCGGCTAGATATGGCAAGAAAGTAGCAATCATAGAAGCAACTGCCGTTGGTGGTACTTGTGTTAATGTGGGTTGCGTCCCTAAAAAAGTAATGTGGTTTGGTGCCCATGTCGCTGAAGCAATTAACTTATATGCGCCAGACTATGGTTTCGATGTCACCATCAATAAATTCGACTGGAAAACCTTAGTAGCAAGCAGAGAAGCCTACATTAAGCGGATCCATGGTAGTTATAGCAGCGGCTTTGAAAAAAATGGTGTGACCTTAATCTCTGGTTTTGCCACTTTTGTTGATAAGAACACCGTTGAAGTAAATGGTAAACACTACACCGCGGATCATATTCTAATAGCCACTGGTGGCCGTCCCACCATTCCCAATATACCGGGTGCCGAATTAGGCATTGACTCTAACGGCTTTTTTGAATTAAACGAACAACCCAAACGCGCAGTGGTAATTGGCGCAGGATATATTGCTGTTGAACTAGCTGGGGTAATGCATGCCTTAGGTACGAAAACGGATTTAGCCGTGCGTAAACATGCTCCATTACGTAACTTTGATACCATGTTATCTGAAACCTTAGTGGAATTAATGGCCCAAGATGGCCCCACTCTGCACACCCATGCTACACCAACACAAGTGGTCAAAAATGCGGATAACTCATTAACCATTGAGTTTGAAAACGGAACAAAAATTGAGACCGATTGTGTGGTTTGGGCCATTGGACGTGAACCTGCTAATGATAAAATTGGCTTGGAAAATACCGGTGTAGAACTCACCGACCGTGGATACATCAAAGTCGACAAATTCCAAAACACCAATGTAGATGGTATTTATGCGGTAGGTGATAATATTGGCTATGTTGAACTTACTCCTGTTGCAGTGAAATCAGGACGTTTGTTGTCGGAGCGCTTATTCAATGGTCAAACAAATGCACAAATGGATTATTCTTTAATTCCAACTGTAGTATTTAGTCATCCGCCTATTGGCACTATAGGTTTGAGTGAAGACGAAGCAAAAGCACAATACGGCGAAGACAATATCAAAGTTTATACTTCTGGATTCGCGGCAATGTACACGGCAGTGACAAAACACCGTCAAATGACGCGGATGAAATTAGTCTGTGCAGGGAAAGAAGAAAAAGTCGTTGGCCTGCATGGTATAGGGGCTGGAATGGATGAAATACTGCAAGGATTTGGTGTAGCCATGAAAATGGGAGCAACTAAAGCTGATTTTGATGCCTGCGTTGCCATTCATCCGACTTCGGGCGAAGAATACGTGACTATGTAAACAAGCCAACTTAATTTTGAATGATGGCGTTTAACTCTAACTTTGGCGTATTTTCTAGCTAAAAATTAGAGTTGCCATCATTTTTTCGCTTTAGTTAAAAATCACTGAAATTATTCACTTTCGTTTAAATGCTTATTAATAAGACCAACGAAAATGTCATATTCCTGTTCCATTTTAACTAATAAACTATCAATCGCTGTAAAATTTGTTTTCAAGGCTTCAAGCTCTATATTGCCGAATATTCCATGCAATCTCATCCCCCCAAGATCACCGCTAACCCCTTTAAGTGAATGGCTTAATTGACTGGTTTGTTCTGCATCGCGATTAGCAACGCTTTCTCTAAGTGTTTGTATCTTTCCAGCCGAACTTTCTAAAAATATTCTGCAAATTTTGTTTAACAGAGTTTGATTATTCATCAATCGGGTAAGCGCCCCATCTTTATCCCACACTTCGCAAGTTGAGGCAGGGTGCTCTGTAGATAATCGATTCTCTTCACCTTCATCTATGACTTTAACGTCTGGTGTAAACACCGACAATACCCAACTAGTGAGTTTACTTATCAACTTTTCAGCAGAAATAGGTTTAGTCACATAGTCATTCATTCCTGCATCCAGACACTTCTGCCTTTCCCCTAGCATGGCATTTGCAGTCATAGCGATAATCGGAATATGACGATATTCTTCACCGGCTTCACCGTTTCGAATTTGTGTTGTTGCTTCATATCCATTCAACACTGGCATTTGACAATCCATTAGTACACAGTGAATAGCTTTCCCGTTAATCACCGATGCCTGAAGTTTTTGTATCGCCTCTTGGCCATTGGCGGCTCGCACAGTTTCGACTGTTGTCGGTTTTAAAATGCCAACGGCTACTTCTACATTTATTTCATTATCGTCAACGACCAACACACGAGCGCCAGTCAATTTACTACCAGAATAGACGTCAAGGTTTAACATCTTATTTCTTTGTTGTTCAGTAACATCGCCTGATGTTTGGTGTTTTTTATCTACGTACTTTAATAAAAACTCGGAAACTGAAACGGGTTTGGAAAGGTAAATAGGCTTCAAACGTTTAAACATTGTTTTCGCGTCAACAGCATTGAAAAGCATGACGACCTTTTCAGTATTCTTCGTTCCCTCATTAAGTTCTTCCCAGCGATGTTCTAGCAATTGTGCACGCGGATCAACTTGGTCAACGATGACGATATCCGGCAACTGTTTGGGTATCTCAGCTTTTGATTCTAAATATTCACTAAGATCAGAATCAGGTAGCACAGTCGCCCCTAATTTATTGACTAAATTACTAAGGCTTTGATGGAGTTTCGAATTTTCTACTAAAATTGAAACAAATTGACCATTAAGGTATTTCTCGGCATTTTTAAAGGTCACATTGGCGTTTGGAATCTTTACTTCAAAACAAAAGGTACTGCCTTTACCCTTTTCAGATTCGAAGGTCACTTGGCCATTAAGCAAGTGACTTAACTGTTTACATATGGACAGACCAAGACCTGTCCCACCGTATTTCGAAGCCGTGCCACTATCTTCTTGAGAAAATGCATTGAATAAGCGTTGCTGATTTTCTTTAGCAATGCCAATTCCGGTATCAGATACTGAACATTCAAGAAGACAAAAACGACCATTCACTTGTTTTGATTTAGCTGTAACTAGGATATGCCCTTGTTCAGTAAACTTAATGGCATTGTTTAAAATATTAGTGACTATTTGTGCATAGCGATGGGGGTCACTTACAATGGATTCACACTCAATATCAATACTATCCAGTATAAATTCAAGCCCTTTTTCCTGGGCTTTGACCGCCATACTTCCACATAAACTTTCAATTAACTTACTCGGATTAAACGCTTTATGTTCAAGATCTAATTTCCCTGCTTCGATTTTCGACAGATCTAAAATATCGTTGATCAGCACCGCAAGAGAATTCACACTGACTTCCGTCATTTCCAGATACTGCATCTGCTGCTCACTAAGTGGCTCTTTTTTGATCAGATTTAATGTACCGATAATACCGTTGAGGGGCGTTCGCATTTCATGGCTAATATTGGAAATAAATGCGCTTTTAACGTTGCTGGCTTTTTCCAATTGTTCAGTCCGCTGCGCCACTTTAATTTCTAACTCGGCATTGGCTTTACGGATTTTTTCATCGGCTTTTCGCAAGCTAGTAATATCGCGAATAATGACGGCCACACCACTATACTCAACGCCGTCTTTTAGAATTTCAGACAATGATACTAGCAATTTAATATTTTCATTTTGTCGTAAGCTAGTTTCAAAAGGTTGCTGAACCTTACCTGCAGTTAATTTATTTAAGAGTTCAACAAAATTAAAATCTGGAAATAAAGATAGCTGATCAACAGGTCTACCTTTAACTCTGGCGAAATCTAATCCAAACAAACTTTTAGCTGCACGATTCCAACTCGATATACGACCATCCTTCGTTAGGCCAAAAATAGCATCTTGGGAGCCGTTAACAATTGCATCCGATTCAGCCCTAGCTTCGGCAAGCTCTTGACTCTTCCGTAAGCCTCGCTGAAAAGCAGCTAAAACAACGGCTAAAACTGCGAGTATAATAAATAGGACAGTGTAAACATAAGTCCGTCTTTCCATTGCTAAAGCTTTGATAACCGACTCAGGGGTCATAATATGGGACACCAGAAAGCCGTCTTCAAAGTCCCCGCTGACAATTAACTTTTTAGCAGAAGAATAAAAATTTCCATTTGAGAAGTATTGCAAAGAGGAAAAGTCACTTTCACTGTCTAGCTCTAACTTTGCATTATGGTAATTATCCCAATTTGCGTCGGAGTTTAAATCTTTGCTAAACATTAATTCTGGTTTCGGATGAACTAAAAAAAAGCCATTACTGTCGGTCAATGCAAGCTGATTGGGTTTGTCGACAAGGGCTTGAATGGAGTTGAGAAACTCACTTGCATTGATATTAAGAATTAAAAAACCCAAACGTTCCATTTGATGATTAAAAAGTGGTATCGACAATCGGAGCATTGGGCGATAGGGAAATTCGATTCTGCCGAACTCGCGATTCAGTGAAATTCCGGACAAATAAATTTGTCCTGCCGATAATTGTGTACTTTGTGCGTAATAGTCTCGGTCACCTTTTTTCTGTAAATAGGCACTATTTACAACCTTTATCCCCCCGCCAGTGCGCTCAACTCGTACCAATTCTTTACCATCGTTTTCGGTGCCGATAAAACGCATTTGTTCATACTCTGAATTATTTTCGACAAAGGCCACAAAAATTGTTTCCAACCTTTTTTTCCACTGCTCATAGGTTGAACCATCGAATTGATTATTCTGTCCAATAGTATTTGCCACCCCTTCAATGGGTGGTGTACCAAATAAAAAACGTAAGTCGTTTCGATACTTAGACAAAGATTGCTGTATTTGTGTGTCTATTCGGTTGTTTGTTAGACGCTGAGTTTCTTCCACCGAAAGAAGAATATTGTTTTTGAGCTGAGTTTCAAAAATAACAACAGCGATCGCCATTATTGCTACAAACAGAAAAAAAGTAGGTACGAATAAGTTTTTTCTGTTGTACCAAGACTTTAATTTGGAGGTCCGAGGTTCAACTGACATTAATCACTCCAATGAAAAGCTACTGTTCAACATATAAAACTGTTGGAAAATTAAAAGAAGACGAAATTAAAATCGTAGGATTTCAATTCGCCTCTGCAAACTTTAGTTGCTCAGTAAAAACTAAGCAAATCAACAAACGAATTGATTACGTCCTTTTTGCTTTGCTAAATAAAGTGCTTTGTCAGCGCTACGAATAACTTCATTGGCCTTAAAACATTCATTGTGGACAGTAGAGCTATATATACCAATGCTTAAACTAACAATTCCATAAGGAGAAGATTCATGGGGAATGTTTAAATCTGCTACTTTTTGTAAGATTGTTTTAGCGATATGTTGGGCTCCAAGGCTGTCTGTATCAGGCAATAGACACAGAAACTCCTCACCACCATAACGAAATGACATGTCGACGGGTCGATGTAACACCTCTTTCAGTACTTTGCTGACCGCGATTAAGCACTGATCGCCACTTAGGTGCCCATAACTATCATTAAATAATTTGAACCAGTCAATATCGAGCATAAACAATGACAAAGGCGATTGAGTCCGTTTTGACTGCAGAATAGACTTAGTCAACACTTCTTCAAGCAAATGCCGGTTATAAAGCCCGGTTAAACCATCAGTGAATGACATTCTCCTTAGAAAATCAGACTGCATTTTTAAGGTAAGATGGGCTTTAACACGGTTTAATAGGGTAATCCCATTAACCGGTTTATTTACAAAATCCACTCCACCAGCTTCCCAGCATTTATTTTCATCGTTTTGACTTTTTACAGAAGTAATAAAAATAACCGGTATATGTTGCAGACTTTGGTTATTTTTAATGGCGCGACATGTCTCTAAACCTGAAATCCCTGGCATCATTACATCCAACAAAATCAAATCTGGCGTCTGCTGCCGACAAAATGCTAAGGCTTCTTCCCCAGAATGAACCACTTTGGTTTGATACAAATTCGATAGCAAATCAGCGACCACCATCGCATTGATGGGTTCATCATCGACAATTAAAACCAGTGCCTCTTGCAAGGTACCTTGTTGAATATAGTGTTTCCCAATCAACTACTTGACCTTTTAAAAATAGATTACGACGGTTTCTCTGCTTCTTATTGTAGTTCAGACAGATGAATTGTATGCCCCACGCACATTCAAAAATAAACTTCTTGGAATCTTCCATTACCATTAGACTGAGCTAAGAATTTAGCAACTCAATGTAATGATTTTATTTTGAAATTTCGAACCTCAACATAATATCAAAAAACACACTAAATTCCTGTGATATTGATCATATTATTACAAAGCTTCAAATAGAAACTTTCCCCCAAAAGTTTGCATGAAAGCTGGGGGGGGGTTATCGATTTTTCAGATGCACAGAACCCGGGGGAAATGACGTTTTATCCTGTTTGAGTTGAAGAGCTGAAATGATGAAATATTAACCCAAGGTCAGCGGGAAATTGAATTACCCAAAATATGAAGGCTATTAATTAAGCTATCTTGGTAAAACACAATGAAATCAATGAAAAAACTTTGAATTACACTCGTGAAGCGGTTGCAACATGTTCAAAATTCCACTAAGTTTTAAAACTCTGGTCTGCTCTTTCAATCAATCGATATGTAGATCAATAATTTGATTGTTCTGTCAGCAGTAGGAGACACGGTTGGGATGATTACGTCTGAGTATCTGGTAGACAGAATTGCCTCTGGCGAAACTCGAGCTGAACAACAATTAGTTAATAAATATTGGAAGAGCCTTTTTTTCATTTTAAAAAAGCAGTCTGATGATGACGAATTGGCCAATGATATTGCTCAAGATACATTCCTCATCGTCATCGATAGTATCCGTAATGGTAAGATAGAAAATTCCTCGGCTTTGGGCGCATATATTCGTCAAACTGGCATTAATTTGCTGATTGCTCACTTTCGCAAAGAATCTCGCCGTAAAACCGAGTTTTCCGATTCCATCGACTTAGAATACCCGGATCCATCACAATCTCTAATCAACTCCCTTCATTCCGAAAAACTACTGGAAATAGTACAACAAATAATTAATGAGTTACCCGCTCAACGAGATCGCGATATGTTGTATCGCTATTTTGTATATGGCCAAACTAAAAAAGTCATTTGCAACGAATTTGATTTGAGTCCTGAACATTTTGACAGAGTTTTGTATAGAGCACGCAATAGATTAAAACAACTAGTTCAACATAAGCTAGATATTGATTTCGATAAAACCAATTTAACCTCAATTTTTGCGTTTGCCTTGGCACTACAATTCTCAGCGTCTGAGCAAAATCTTGCACTAGATATACCTGTAGATGATCCTTTATCTGCTCCCCCCCCTTCAATTAAAAAATTATTTCTCACTAAGGTGAGAGAAATTCAAGGCCCACAGCACTTAGTCATTAAGACCAACAAGGAAGATTAGTTCAGCCAGTTAATAACTATGTATATGTAGTTTATTGACCAGAGAAAATGAGAGGTGCTCATGAGACCAATGGATCAGGAATATATTCAAAATAACGATATTGCCAATCGATATATGCAAGGCAAACTTTGTGCAGAAGAAAGTGAAGAATTTGAAGTCTATTTAATGGAGAACTCTGAAATTGTTGATCAATTGGAGTTGGACTCAATGTTGATTAATACATTGCCATTAATTAATACAACTTCGAAACCTAAAAACAGTTTTTGGCAATCCTTATTTAAAACGCCAACTCGAGCAAGTTTAACGACCTTGGGCAGTTGTATTTTAGTGTTCACTTTAATGCTTAACTATAACCATTTTAGCTTTTTCGAGAAGACGCTAAGTTCGCCTTCAATGGTTTACGTTTCTTCGGTTAGAGGGAATACCACAAGTGTTGATGCAAGCTTCTCTCTTAATGAAATATCCTCATCAGTTTCTTTAGTCCTTCAAGACGAATTCAATGCCAACGATAAATATCAAGTTGATATTTACGCTAATACCGAAAAAAAGCCTTCGTACACAGGAACATACATACCCAATACCGATAGAGAAGTAATTATTTCTCTGTATAAAGAAATGTTGCAGCCTGGTTTGATGAAGATTGAATACTCTCTTGATGAGTCAAACACTAAAAAGAAAAAAGTACTGGTAGTAGTAGTAAGAGATTAGTTATGTTGGACTTTAGTTTCACCCATAAAATAAAAAAAATGTGGAAGAATGATTATTTAAGCGACCCTGTTTTACTGCAAATTGCAGAAAAGCTAATGGAAAATAACAACACGGTACCATCAAGTAACCTAGATGCGGGAATGACTTATTTTGGTCAAATGATCGCCCATGATATTGCTCCTCACACCACACTTCCTGAGCATGCAGTCAGAAATATCAGTAACGAACTTTTACTCGACAGCTTATATGGTGGTAATCAAAATATAGTTAACGATCGATTTGAAATGCGCTCAATTGAGTGGCAAGGAGTGAAAGGCTTCGACGTCGTAAGAGATGAACAGGGGCAAGCACTAATTCCAGAGCATCGCAATGATATAAACGATATTATTTGTCAACTTCATTGCTTCTGGCAAAATTTTCATAATCAACTCATTGAAGCGCCTTATCATTTTGATTTCGAAAATGCAAAATGTCATACCATTCTCAGTTTTCAGTTTGTGACTATCGAGTATTTTCTAAAGAACCTGTTGGATCCGCACATTTTTGACGTGTATTTTAATCAACAGGTAAAACCTGAATTGCCATTCAAGCCAGAGCAGCGTTTAGACTATTTTCATAATAGCGCATTTCGTTTTGGTCACAGTATGGTAAGAAATAGCTATGCACTTAGGCGTTTTCAACCTGAAGTACCGTTAACCTCACTCTTTACCTCTTCGCAAAAAATAAAAGATAGGCATGTCATCCAGTGGCATCGCTTTTTTGGTGACAATCAAAAAGCCAATAAAATTGATTTATCTTTATCCGATGCCATGTCGAGAATTCGATTTCCTTCGGATAATTCAGAAATGATTCGAATTATCTATAAAAATATGCTGGCTGGACTGAATAAGCAGCTCCCTTCAGGATATAACATCGTCAAAAAAATCAATTCTGATGAGGCCCTTAGGGACATTTTCCAACTCATGCCCCTCACTCAACTTCCAAAGGAATTCGAGGGTATAGAAGAACTTAATATGCAAAATTTGCCACTATGGACATACATACTCCATGAGGCAGCAACTACTCATAATGGCGAGCGACTAGGTAAACTAGGGAGTATTCTTATTGCCGATGTTTTGCATGACGCCATAAATACTAAAGCATTAACCATCTTTAAAAATGGCACCTATGATAAACGCCACGCATTGAATGTACTGAGTGAAGTGAAAGATAAGTTGCTCGATGAGCACAACAATGTAGACTTGCAAAAGCTTTTCACTGTGAACTAAGGAAACTGCATGTCTGAACAAATTATAAGAGAGATCAAAGCGTTAGGTATTGAAGCCCTTGACCAATCCGCGGCAACTAAATCATTAGAAGAAATAGTTTCACAAATTAGTCCATGGTTTTTTGTTCCAGATCGAAGATACTTTATAGAGATCAGTAAGCAAAAAATAGGTGATTTGCTTTATGTACAGGAAACCGCTGTCAATCAAGATGGTTCAAGTGCTAATGAATGGCCGGAACTTTTCCGGCTAGCGTCGGATAATACAGTATTTGTGCTGAATGAAGATAAAACACAGCTCGTCAATATTAACGATGGTATCTCAACCATTATTTTCGACGATTTAGAGGGTTGGCATATTACAGAATGGACCAACTATCTACCTGCAGATGATAACCCCGAAAGTGAAATTGTGGCTCATGTGATTTGGCAAGATAAACATGGAAATATGGCTAAGTCTAAACACAGTTGGATCGTTTACCTCCTCGATTAAGTCTAGGTTATGATTAAAAGTGTCACTGTTTAATGGTGACACTTACCTCAAGTTTCTTATGGCAAACAGAATTTATAGGTTACAATGGCGCAACCATTGTTATATCAAGACGTGTTTTGCTAAGTATGTTTCGTATTCTGCCGTACTGTATTGTGTTGTTCTGTACCAGCTTTGTTTGCAGTGCAATGGAATCTACAACTTCCACCTTCACTCAAGTGAGCCAGTTTGCGCTATTCAAGCTTAGCGATGCAGATCAGCTATTAGATGTCGAAATTTTCGTAAATAATCAATCCATTGAGAAAAAACAACTCGATAATCGCGACCACCAGTACTTTTCTTTAATTCGATTACCTCAAACCAATATTGCACAGAGCTCTATCAGAGTCATTGTAAATTACAGTAAAGAAACGCCTAAAATAGAGGTAATACCGTTAGATAAAGAGGACTATAGCGCTCACAAAAATGCCTTAGCAGTGTTAACCGATTCATCGCCTAGCCATGATCAACAGCCTTATGAAATCATCTCTCGATTCACCACCCCAAATTTACAAACAGACTTTTCTGATTGGGCTCTTCGACACCTTTTGGTAGACGCGAACAAAGCTCAAAAAGGCTACCTTAGCTTTTTAATTAATTTTAATTTAAATAAGTTTAGAGCCGAAGACATTCTTGAACAATGTAATGCATGGACTAGGTACAGTGATCCAGTAGAGCAATTAGAAACCGCTGTCGATGTTAAGTTTGCAGCGCAACTAGCCGCTACGCTTTATGTATACTCTAAACACCACGGTAAACTAGTTGATGACCACAGCAGCCTATTTAATTCAGCAAAATTTATGTCCGGCTGCGGACGCATTTTTTCAGATATGCCCCCCAATCAACAAGCAGATATAGACCTTGATATCTACGCTAAAAATTTATATCAAAGGGTACTTGAAACGCTATCGAAAACACCGAATTGGTTAACTGCAGATATTCTTCATCACCTATGGTTTTATTATAATTTCGAAGATAAGCACAGTTTAGCCTTAGAAACCGTTAAAAGTGCGATTGCTAAAGCAGAAAAAGCCCCCCAATACCAGTTTTTGATGACAGAGCTGTATAGTAACGCGTTTTTGTCTTCTTATCGGCAAGGCGCATTCGCTCAAGCCCATAATTACTTAAATAAAGGGCTAAATATAGGCACTCCATCGAGCCAGTCCAATATCGCTCCATTGTTATATAGCAAAGGTTTTTTGCTCTTTCAAACCGGTGAGTTTGACACTGGCGAAAGTTACTTTTTCGATACCATAAAGCAAGTTCAAAAGACCTCGTCTAGTCAAAAATGGGAGCTCGCGAGCTGTTTAAAACTAGGCCCACAGAACTTAATGATTGCACGAGCAGCGGTAATGATAGGAGCGACTAGTCGAGAACAGGGTAACTTTAAAGGGGCCAACCAATGGTTGCAGTGTGCTGAGCATTTATTAAAAGACCAGCACGATTATTATCAAATTGTATTGCAGGTAGAGCTTGCCAAAACAGCCATTAAACAGAAAGAGTTCAATAAGGCAAAAGCGCATTTAGACAAGGTATTCAATGATCCACGTACCCTCGACACCACTAAAATAGACGCCAAAATCCTACAATTGAAAGTAGATAATGTCCATTTAGCCAAACCAAGTAACCGCGAAGAACTAGATGAATTAGCCGCTTTGCTGGGCTACGATAGTTTTTACGACGAAAATGTTAGTAACATTAACGACGCCACACTTCCGATAAAGCAAATCGAAGTATTTACCCTGTTAGTGCAAATAAGTCAGCAAGAAAAATCCTTTAAATGGATAGATATATTTGCAGACAAAGCCATGTCATTAATAGAGAAAAGCCGCTCGAATGTGGCCAATCCTCAGGCTTGGAATGCTGCGAGGTTTAGCTTTATCAATACCTATATTAGTTCGTTACTCGACTCTAAACGATTTAAATACGAATCAAATACTCACTATTCGAAATTATTCGAAGTTTTAGAAAAGTTTTATTCTGTTGATCCTAAACAAGAAAAAAACCTATTTTCCATCGACGAGGCAGCCAAAGATAACGCCGAGCAAATTCAACTTTTTTATAATGTATGGCTAGCAGAAGAAAAGCGGATGCTGTTAACCGATTCAGCAGACGAGAAGTTGCGTTTTTATGAAGCAAGAGATGACTATTTTGCACAAGTACTAAATCAACAAAATAATAGCATTGAAGTTTCGCATATATCATTGGATAGTTTTCAGGAACTATTGCCACCTGAGCAAATGCTGGTCAGATATTTTTCTGACGGACAATGCATGTATTCGCTTTCTGTCACCCGCAATAGCATATCGGTTCAAAAAGTGGCGGAAATGACCTTACTTGCCAAAATGGTAGAGAGTTACGTTGACGGCACTTCAGCATCAAGTAGACCTTGGTTAAATGCTGAGTATCAAGATATTTCATTGCTACCCATAGACATCATTGAACAACAACACATCGATAAAATTTTAATTATTCCTGATGAAAGCTTACATAAGATGCCCTTTTCAATGTGGAATACCAATAGCAAAGGAAGTCGTTATAAGCCGCTAGTAGAAACATCGCAATCGGTTTTTATTACATCTGCCACCTCATATTTTGAACAATTACATGCTTCTGAATCTGAAACCTTCGAAATATCGATATTTGCCAACCCTGATTTCAGCGGCCCAGAAAGTGAAGCCATAGGTACTTTACCTGAGCGACTCTCTTTAGCATCTTTACCCGGCACCCTCAAAGAAGCAGAGTTTGTAGCGAATTTATTTTCTGCACACCAAATTAATAAAGGCTTTGCTGAAAATGCTACTAGCCAATTTTTGATGTCAAATAAAGTACGAAACTCAAAAATATTACACATTGGAACCCATGGGTACTTTGACAAGAAGTCGCCGGATATTGTGGGCGTATTAACTGCAGGGGAAACAGTTGCAGGTAATATTACCCCCGGATTTTTGAGTTTGAGTCAATTATTAAGCAAACCCGTATCTTCTGATTTAGTGTTTGTGAGTGGCTGCGAAACTATGGTGGGGAAGAATTATAAAGGCTCAGGAATGCGCAGTATTACCAGAGGCTTTTTAGCCCAAGGGGCAAAAACAGTAGTAGGAACTATCTGGGCGATTCAAGATAGACCTACTTCAGAGTTTGTTAAACAATTTTATGCCAATTTGCTGGAATTAGGCGGCGATGCACCAAAAGCCCTGCAGGTAACCCAGTATAGGTTTCACTCTTCAGGTAAATATAGACATCCTAAATATTGGGCAGGATTCGTTCTAACCTCTTCAAATCAAGGTGACAGTCAAATTTTCAGCTCAGCATTAGCGAAGAACTCTACGCACGATTAACCTGTATAAAAATTTACCCTAAAACATTTCATAATTTATGATTTCAGACTAATCTATACTTACTTGTAGTGTCCTGAACATTCCTTTTGTAATTGATTAATTTGGCTGAACTTTTATGAATGAACGGTTTTTATTTGCAGAAGATCTACCTGAAGAAAAAGAAACCCTAAATAACAAATGGAATATCCTAGTTATTGATGATGAACCCGAAGTTCATAATATTACCCGGATAGTTCTCAATGATTTGATCTTTGATAATGGTAGATTAACGTTATACAGCGCTTATTCTGCAGCCGAAGCAAAAGAGCTGATCTTAAATAGCTCTGAAGGCTTTGCCGTTGCCATTGTTGATGTGGTTATGGAAACGGTTCATGCGGGTTTAGATTTCGTTAAATGGGTCAGAGAAGTACAAAACGACCATAAAATACGGCTGTTTTTGCGCACAGGACAGCCAGGAGAAGCCCCCGAAGAAAGCGTGATCCGTGATTACGACATTAATGATTATAAAAACAAGACAGAATTAACAGCCCTTAGATTAAAAACGTCAGTGTACTCTGCATTACGCAGTTATAGGGATATATTAATCATTGAAAAACATAGAGTTGGCCTTGAGAAAATCATAGCAGCCTCTTCCGAGTTTATTGAATGTGAAACCCTCCCCCAATTTGGCTCTGCAATCTTGAAGCAAGTCGCCCTAGTATTAGGTATTAATGAAGAAACTGTCATTTGTTGCGCAGTATCAAAAGATGCCAGTAACCATTTCAGTGACGTACACATACTCGCCATGAACCAAGCTCAATCTGATACTTCCTCGCCCTTAAATAAAGAGATTGAGGGACGTATCAAACGCGCCCTGGCCCTCAAGCAATCCATTTATGAAGAAGACTATTTCATTGGATATTTTACCACCAAACAGCATACCGAAAATGTACTTTACGTGGCTCAGAGTAAACAACTAGAGCCCATGCAACATAGCTTGTTGGAATTTTTTGCCAACAATATCGCCGTCATTCATGAGAATTTGAAGCTGCTTGATGTTATCAAAGAGTCTCAAAAGGAATTGTCTTATATTATTGGTGAAGCCGTTGAAATGCGAAGTAAAGAAACAGGTAGTCACGTTAAACGAGTCGCACAAACCAGTTTTATGCTCGCCAAACTCTACGGATTAAATGATTTCGAGTCCGAAATGATTAAACTGGCATCCCCTCTTCATGATGTAGGCAAAGTAGGTATTCCCGATTACGTGTTAAATAAACCTGACAAACTCAGTCAAGATGAATGGAAAGTCATGCAAACCCATGCGCAAATCGGCTATGAAATGCTTACCAGAACGGATAACCCCATTCTGCAGTTAGGTGCAACCATAGCCAGACAGCACCACGAAAAATGGGATGGTACGGGTTACCCTCAAGGTCTTAAAGGGGAAGAAATCCATATAGCCGGTCGCATTTCCGCACTGATGGATGTATTTGATGCACTAGGCAGTAAGCGTTGTTATAAAGATCCTTGGGGACATCAGCAAGTGATCGATTTTATTCAGGGGCAACGAGGTGAAGCATTCGAACCTAAATTGGTCGATTTACTACTCAGTAATATTAGTGAGTTTAATCAAGTTAGAGAACAATTCCCGGATAGCATTTAGTAAGTTGTTTACTCTAGTATTCAAGGTATTTTATCACCCCTTGATAATCTGAATGTTGCGACAGCCAGCAACCTCTAAGCACAAAGCATATCTTGTTGCCAACAGTAAACATAAAAAACGCATTCCTAGGAATGCGTTTTTTAATCTCAAAATAAGCGCTGAATTTATAGAATAAAGCGGCTTAAATCTTCATTATCGACAAACTTATCAAGATGCTCATTCACATACTGTGCATCCACAGATACCGACTCATCTTGCATTTCAGAAGCATCAAAAGAAATATCTTCCATCAGACGCTCCATCACAGTATGCAGGCGTCGCGCCCCGATATTTTCGGTTCGTTCATTAACCTGCCAAGCTGCTTCAGCAATGCGTCGGATGCCATCTTCAGTGAAACTGACGTTCACACCTTCTGTTGCCATAAGCGCGCTATATTGCTCAGTTAATGACGCATTGGGTTCAGTCAATATACGCACAAAATCTTCCACACTCAGGGCAGAGAGCTCAACTCGGATGGGTAAACGACCTTGTAATTCAGGAATGAGATCTGACGGTTTGCTCATCTGAAAAGCGCCTGATGCGACAAACAAGATATGGTCAGTCTTAATCATTCCATGTTTAGTCGAGACCGTAGAACCTTCAACTAAAGGCAGTAAATCGCGCTGAACTCCTTCACGGGAAACATCAGCACTACCAGTGCCTTCACGTTTACAAATTTTGTCTATTTCATCAATAAAGACGATGCCATTCTGCTCAGCATTAAAGAGTGCTTTTTCTTTCAGTTCTTCTTGATTCACTAATCGAGCGGCTTCCTCTTCTACAAGTAGTTTGAATGCTTCTTTAATTTTCAGTTTCTTTTTCTTTTTTTGCGAACCGGATAAATTCTGAAACATCCCTTGAAGTTGATTGGTCATCTCTTCCATGCCTGGAGGAGCCATGATTTCCACCCCCACTTGAGGCAGGGCAACGTCAATTTCGATTTCTTTATCATCCAGCTGACCTTCACGTAATTTTTTACGGAAAGTTTGACGAGTGCCTTTATCTTCAACTTTTTCTTTTTCACCCCAGGCATTTTCTGGCGGCGGTAAAAGTGCATCAAGAATACGGTCTTCAGCGGCTTCTTCAGCTCGATATTTCACTTTTTCAGTTTCTTGTTCTTTGGTCATTTTAATAGAGATATCCGCCAGGTCGCGAATAATACTCTCTACTTCTTTACCAACATATCCCACTTCAGTAAATTTCGTTGCTTCAACTTTAATAAAAGGCGCATTTGCCAGCTTCGCTAATCGACGGGCTATTTCCGTTTTCCCCACACCAGTGGGACCGATCATTAAGATATTCTTTGGTGTGACTTCTTGACGTAATTCAGCGTCTAATTGCATACGACGCCAGCGATTACGCAAGGCAATTGACACTGCTCTTTTGGCATCTTGTTGACCAATAATGTGACTGTCCAACTCGTGGACAATTTCTCTTGGAGTCATCTCAGACATAAAAAACCTTTAAAATGTGTCGCACTGAAGCAATTTAATCAGTGCTATTAAAATTAGTAATCTAACGTTTCTATAGTTTGGCTGTGGTTGGTAAAGACACAGATATCACCGGCGATCGTCAGGCTTTTTTCAGCAATTTCTTTGGCACTTAGATCTGTATTTGCTAATAGTGCAGTCGCGGCAGATTGAGCATAGGGCCCCCCGGATCCAATAGCGATAAGATCCTGCTCTGGCTGAACAACATCACCATTACCGGTGATAATAAAAGAAGCCGTATGGTCGGCCACCGCCAGCAGCGCTTCTAACTTACGCAGCATCCTATCTGTGCGCCAATCCTTCGCCAACTCTACGGCAGCTTTAGTTAAATGCCCCTGATGCATCTCCAATTTGCTTTCAAAACGTTCGAAAAGGGTAAAAGCGTCTGCAGTGCCTCCTGCAAAACCCGCGATGACTTTATCGTTGTAGAGTCTGCGCACTTTTCGTGCATTCCCTTTCATTACAGTGTTTCCTAACGAAACCTGACCGTCACCGGCGATGACGACTTGATTATTACGGCGTACGGATACTATGGTAGTCACGTCTGCTCCTTGTTTGGCTCAACTTTCGACTCACTTCATATGCGAGTCACGATTCATGCAGTATATGTGGGGAGCGGTAAGGAATTTTCAAGCGCTAAGGTCTAAGTATCTTAAAAAATGAAGGCGATATAGGTGGATTAGACTCGAATTTCTCTTTTTAGGCCTAACGACCATGCTACAGGGGGGTTATAAATCCACGGGGGGAATCTTGTAGGCAGGTGCTTTAGCCCCGCGAAAAAATCCATGGAATGTTAAACCTGTAGGCGGTGGCTTTAGCCCCGCGGCAATCATTGCCGTGAAAAATCCCATGGCCTGAAATCCATGGCCTGAAATCCATGGCCTAAAGACCATGCTACAGGGGGTTATCAATCCACGGGGGAATCTTGTAGGCGGGTGCTTTAGCCCCGCGGCAATCATTACCGTGAAAAATCCATGGCCTAAAGACCATGCTACAGGGGGGTTATAAATCCACGGGGGAATCCTGTAGGCGGGTGCTTTAGCCCCGCGGCAATCATTGCCGTGAAAAATCCCATGGCCCAACATCCCATGGCCTAAAGACCATGCTACAAATATGTTGATGAGTTTAAAGATCCCAATACCAAATTTGGCAAGATCCAATGCCGATGCGTTGGATAACATGTCGGTCGGTCTCAGCATCTCGTTTATAATCATAAGGACCCAGAATGACGCGATACCATAGACCACTTTTTCCTTCACTGGCTTTCACCAAAGATTCTAACCCTTGCAAAGCAAGCTGGGCACGCATTTTCTCGGCTTGTTGCTTTTGCCTAAATGAACCACATTGCATCAAATATGGGCGTGCTGACTTCTCTTGTTCTTTGCGATCTATCTCTACGCTACCGTGTTCCAGTTCTTCTGGATAGATATATTCCTCTTCTGGCATTTCAGGCAAGTCATCCTGCTCTTTGGTTTTTTCTTCTAGCTTTTGCGTCTGAGCTTTGTTTTGAGGATCTTTTGAAGATGCTTGCTGAATTTCAGTTTTAGGATCATCTTCTGAATTAGTTGGATGACTTATAGCCCATAAAAAATAAGCGAAACCACCCACAAGAATGACGGTAATGAAAAGCGGAAACCAAGGACGTTTTGGCTTTTCTACTTTTTTGGTGGGTTTCTTTTTAGGTGCTTGACCTCGTTTTACAAAATCTTTGTGTGCCATATTTTTAATTATTTTTATTAATGAGAGTCTGATTTCTAAGGTATTGAACTAATGAAAATGCAATTGAAATAGTTGAATTGGAATACCCAGTAGATGCATTTTACTTCTGAGTGAAGGCAAATAGTATCGTGAACCGCGTGATAAAACCAATATTTATATGAAATCTTGTGGATCTATATCAATTGACCAGCGAACTTTTCGAGCCGCCGGCAATGCTTCAATTTCAGCTGCAAAATGACCAATAATCTGGTTGAGTACAGCGCGACTTTGACTCTGCATTAACAGTTGCATTCGATACTTACCTTGACGTTTTTCCATAATAGCTGGAATAGGCCCAACCAGACGAACCTGCGGATGTTGCATCATCTGCGATACTTGCGATAGAAACTCAAACCCATCCTGGGCTTTTAAAGACTCAGTTCTAAACAACCCATGAAAACTAAACGGCGGTAGATTTGCTAACTTTCTTTCGCTGAGTGCAAACCGGGCAAAATGCCCATAGCCGTTATGAATTAAATCTTGTAAAAGTGGGTGTCCAGGTTGATGAGTTTGCAACCACATTTCTCCAGGTTTTTCTGCTCTGCCTGCTCTACCCGACAATTGCGTGATCAGCTGAGCAAGATGCTCTGAGGCTCGAAAATCTGCGCTAAAAAGAGCACCGTCAGCGTCTAGTATCACCACTAAAGTTACATTCGGAAAATGGTGGCCTTTAGATAAAATTTGGGTACCAATCAAAATCTGGTGCGCACCGCGATTAATTTCGGTTAGTAAATTATCTAACTTGGCTTTCCCTCTCACACTGTCGCTGTCAATGCGAACCGAACTGTATTGGGGAAATTGTTGCTGCAAATACATGGTTAGTTGTTCTGTCCCCACTCCCTGGGTGATTAATTCTTGATGGCCACATTCTTTACATTGCTTGGGTAACGATTTAGCCGCGCCACAATGGTGGCATTGCATCTTGTATAATGCTTTATGCACTGTGTAGGGTTTATTACATCGACGACATTCCTCTACATGACCGCATTGGTGACACAATAACGCTGGTGCAAATCCTCTGCGATTTACAAACAACATCACTTGATTACCCGCTTTTAGGTGCTGTTCAATACGTGTCAACATACCTGCAGCAAGACCAGCAGTTAGGGGTTGGTTAGTAATGTCTAATACATTCTGTTTTGCCGGAAGTGCATTTCCCGCTCTTTGATGGAGCTGTAATAACTGGTAACGTCCAGATAATGCATTGTTTAGAGACTCGAGGCTAGGCGTTGCAGAACCGAGTATAAGCGGGATCTGATGTTCTTTAGCACGAATTACAGCTAAATCACGAGCACTGTATTTCAGGCCATCCTGTTGTTTATAGGACGCATCATGTTCTTCATCAACAATTAGCATACCAGGACGGGCCATAGGTGTGAAAATAGACGAACGCGTGCCTATGATGATGCCTAATTTGCCTGAGCGGCTTTTTTGCCAAACCACTAAACGTTCGTTGTCAGTAAGATTGGAATGTAGAATGCCCACTTCAATCTCAAAACGCTTTTCAAAACGCTTTACGGTTTGCGGTGTTAAACCAATTTCAGGAACCAGTATTAAGACTTGCCGCTGTTTCTTAAGGACTTCTTCAATACTTTGTAAGTACACTTCCGTTTTACCACTGCCGGTAATCCCCTCCAATAAAAAGCATGTGTAACGAGATAACGATTGACTGATAGCAGTTATAGCTAAGGCTTGCTCAACATTAGGCTGAGGTTTTGAAATAGTTGCTGGGAGAATGAATTCTGCAGTCTCGCTTTGAGGATCTACAGAGTCTAATTTGGCGATATTCTTTTCAACCAACCCTTTGATCACGCCATCGGTGTATGTCTGTCGAATAGAACTTACCGCGATCGGATGCTCAAGTAGTTCAGTGTATAACTCTCGTTGTTTTTTAGCGCGATTAAGCTGTTCAGGAATTTCATCCTGATTAGCAACAATTAAACTTAGAACTTGGATAGGCTTTGGCTTGTCAGACTCGCCTTTGCGCAGTGCCACAGGCAAAACGGTGTGCATCACTTCACCAATGGGGTGATGATAATAACTAGCTAACCAATTAGATAAGGATAATAGGCTTTTGTCGATAACCGGTTGCTGGTCAAGAACCTGGCTAATGGGCTTCAATTTGTCTAAAAATGGTGAGTCATCTGTTGTAGAGATAACAATACCAATGAGTTCTCTTGGACCAAATGGCACTCGAACACGACACCCGGGCAGTAAACCACTCTGTTCACACAAATAATCGAATAATTGTCGCTTGGGCAATGGCAGGGCAACTTGATAAATGGGCATGGGCGAAATTCGATTATCCTAGACGGTTTAGTGCCATCAAAGACACTATATGGTTAACAAACAGTCAAAAAACAACTTGATCAATACAGTCCTTTACATTAATATGCGCGCCTCTTTGCGGCAAGCCGCTATTTAATTTAATTTGCGTATGGTGTGCAACTTCGGGTTGTATAGCGATACGGCCCAGAAATGAGGTAATCCATATGAAACAAGATATTCATCCAGAATACACTGAAATGACTGCAACTTGCTCTTGTGGCAACAAAATTGTTGTTCGTTCAACCCTTGGAAGAGACATGAACCTAGACGTATGTTCAGCATGTCACCCATTCTACACTGGTAAGCAACGTAACGTTGACACTGGTGGCCGTGTTGATAAGTTCAAGAAACGTTTCGGTGCATTGGGCAAAAAATAAGCCTAACTGCTACGACTTCGAAAAGGCGCTTCAAGCGCCTTTTTTTGTGCCTATTAGGTTTAGTCCAAAGGCAAGGTTATTGGGCAATTACATCATGAATATGTTTGAGTGATGGCAACTTTCTCTCTGATTGATAGAATAAACGATTTAATCGTCCCAACAAATTAATAGAGCGAGTCGGATCTTTCGGCTTGCGGCGATGTGAGCTTGCTGTTTGTAAAAACTCCCAAGGTTTTAAATTCATGCTAGCTATCTGCTCAGAAGTAATTCCCTGAGCATGAATGGCAGATAAAATACGTTCTGTTTTACTCTCTTGTATTGGAATTATCTGTTTGGTGTAAACCTGAGCAAGGGGATCGCCAATTGCTGAAAGTGTATTATTAATAGCCTGCCAGACTGAATCATGCTCAAAGGGATGATTATGGGGTGCATAGTAGCCCATTATTTCCCATTCCAATTCAACATTGCTGATGGCTATTGAGCTTTGCAACTCTTGAGAAAAAGACAAATCTGGTCGGGCACCAATGTTGTACACATCAACAGAAAAACCTAAACAGATCACTAAATCACCAGTGACCTTAGGGTCATGATATAAGGCTTCAAATGCTGCCCGCTTTACCCCCATCCAGCCATGTACCATAGGTGTTTGGGTAGCAAAATCACGCACATCATCAGGTAAATCTTCGCCATACTTTTCAATATATAAAGGAAGTGGATCTTGCTGAAGCTGATCGTCTGGCACCCATATTTCATATTCCTGACGATTATCTCCTTTACCACGACTTTTGATCCCATAGGACAAATTTGTTGGTCGACAAATATTACGATCTTCGCCCACACGGTGAAAATATTCTGAACGGAAACGTTTAATAAAAGGGGCATCTAAGCCCGCAAGAGCAGCGGTGGGATAACGAAAGCCTAAATCGCTTTTTGCCACTAAAGAGAGACCAGGTAATACCTTGGTCAGAACCGATTTAACCCCCTTTAGAATGGCCAAATTAGGCAAAACGATGCTACGTTCAGGCTCGATACATTGCCGTTGCCCATCAGAACTCATAAATTTAGGCGTTTTATGATAATCATATTCAGCAAAACCAAGTTCAGCAGCATGGGCATTTCTAATCAGCGCTAAATCGGTGAATAACGCATCATGGTTTTTTATGTGTTTGATTAACGGTCGGTTATCAGTCATAGGCTAAGGAAAATTAGATTAGTATTATGTTGCGTATGGTAATCACGTTATAAAGGGATATGGGTTCTAACACAAGTGAAAGATTTGAAGTATGACCTAATGAAACGATATATAAACAACTCAAACTTTTATAGCATAAAAGGATAGAATATGAGTCTGAATGTGCTTAGTTGCAAACTCATACCAGAAATCATGAATAGTATTCATAATCTCATCTGATATGTGCTTTGGTTTGAGCTATGCTACATTCCATTAACAGGTGAAAGCCGCTTTGCCATATCTTTAAAGATATACAACAGCGTTAAAATTAAAATAATAAGCTGATACCAATTAATTACCCTTAACCAAACATGCCACTAATGACTGATATAACAATAAGTGGATGTACCCTACAAAGTAAGGACCTAGACAGTTATGTCTGATTTTCGACAAAAAGCATTGGATTATCATTCCAAACCTATTCCGGGAAAAATTAGCGTAGAACTAACTAAACCAGCGGAAAGTGTTACAGATTTAGCATTGGCTTATAGCCCAGGTGTGGCTGAGCCGGTTAGAGAGATTGCCGCAGATCCAAGCGCAGCGTATTTATATACCGGCAAAGGTAATACTGTGGCAGTTATCACCAACGGCACTGCCATTTTAGGCTTAGGTAACTTAGGGCCGCTTGCATCCAAACCTGTAATGGAAGGCAAAGCATTATTGTTTAAGCGCTTCGCCGGTTTAGATTCAATCGATATTGAAGTCACTCACCGTACAACCGAAGAGTTCATCAATACAGTGGCAAATATCGCAGATACCTTTGGTGGCATTAATTTAGAAGATATTAAAGCTCCTGAGTGTTTTGAAATTGAACAAGAATTAATAAAACGTTGCTCAGTACCCGTGTTTCATGATGACCAACATGGTACAGCCATAGTCACGGCCGCAGGAATGCTAAATGCCTTAGAGATCCAGGGAAAAAATATCGGTGACGTCAATATTGTGTGCATGGGAGCGGGCGCTGCAGCTGTTGCCTGTATGGAATTATTGATTAAATGTGGTGCGCAACGTGAACGCATATATATGCTCGACACTAAAGGCGTTATTCATACCCGCCGTGACGACTTAACTCCCCATAAATTAATGTTCGCTAACAATACTGATAAACGTACTTTAGAAGATGTCATGGAAGGAGCAGATGTATTTGTGGGTGTATCAGGACCTGATGTTTTGCCTGCTGAAGCCCTTAAATTAATGGCGGACAATCCGGTCATTTTTGCTTGTTCAAACCCTGATCCGGAAATAAAGCCCGAATTAGCCCACCAAACTCGTAATGATATCATTATAGCAACGGGTCGTTCTGATTATCCCAATCAGGTTAATAACGTTCTGTGTTTTCCATTTATCTTCCGTGGCGCATTAGACGTTAGAGCCTCTAGCATAAATGATGAAATGAAGATTGCTGCCGTTAATGCCATTCGCAGTATTGCCAAAGAGCCCGTTCCACAACAAGTGCTCGATGCCAGTGACATAGACAGTTTAGAGTTTGGTCGTCAATACATCATTCCTAAACCTATGGATCCTCGCCTGTGTAAACGAGTGGCAACAGCGGTTGCACAAGCTGCAATCGATTCAGGAGTTGCAGCAATTACAGAGATTCCGGAAAACTATTTGGCTTGATGTTAGCCACAAAGGAAAGGCGCAATGCGCCTTCTTTTTTAGCTCATATAAGTGCGATTAGTTGCTTATGCGCCAATGTGCAAAAGCAACTATTGCGAATGCTAAAACATAACACTTGAATGGGCTTAGAATATCAGTGCACCCCAAGGGAATATGAGGTGCCTGATTTTAAGGTTTAATTAGTCTCTATTGCGACCAAACTTATCGTGGCTACTCACCCAATGACCGCCAATCACTGCACAGGCAAGGGAAATATCCCCAGCTAACACTGTTGCAGCAACTATCTCAGCAAGTTTATTGGCTTTACCTGTGCCGTAACAGCCCATTAATTCCAAACACTCTTTTTGCGTAGGCAACCCCGTACCGCCGCCGTAAGTTGCGACAATTAACGAAGGTAAAGTCACTGACAGGTAGAAGTCACCATTTTCTAGCAACTCATGAGAAAGTAAACCTGCGTGGGACTCCACCACATTAGCTTCATCTTGACCTGTAGCAATAAATAACGACGCGATCCCATTCGCTGAATGTGGACCATTATAGGCAGCACCCGCCATCAACGCACCAGTATTAGCCAGCACAGTAGCGCGAGCCAACATTTTAGTGTCTACCTTCATGATTTTTTTGAGTACGTCTTTTTTCAACACGATCTCGGCAATAACTCGTTTACCACGAGAATGCAGCATATTCAGATGAGAGTGCTTTTTATCCGTATCCATATTGCCTGACAACAGATATTCACATTTTTCAGGATAGTTCGCGACAATCCACTCGCAGGCAGCCAGAGTGGCCTTACCCACCATATTTTGACCCGCAGCATCTCCGGTGGTGTAGTTGAAACGTAGATAACGTGTTTTCGAAACAGACCACTGCATAATGTGTTCAAGCTTACCAATACTAGTGGTTGTTTCTGCGGCAGCTTTAATTGCTAGAAAATGTTCATCAACCCACTTGCCAAACTCTCGAGCTTCTCTGGCGTTTGCGAAGATAAACGCAGGGGCGCGTTGCATGAATTGTTCTACTACTGTGGTGTTAACCCCACCACACTCGTTAATCACCCGCATACCTCGGCTGTAACTAGCAACTAGCGTCCCTTCTGTGGTAGCTAGGGGTACATGAAATAATCCATTCGCATACTCACCATTTACTTGAACGGGTCCGGCAATGCCTACAGGCATCTGTACTACACCGATGAAATTTTCGATATTACCTGGGAGCGCTTCAGGGTCGATAGAAAAATGCCCTGTGTGTGGCAGTTCCGTGCCAGTTTGCTCAGTAAGGTATTCACGACGTTTTTGGGCCCACTCGAGACTATGATCATTCATTGTATTGCGCGGGATACGTGGTGTTTTTACCATGTTGGCTTGTCCTCAATTGGCGATATTTATATGACTATCTATTCATTTCGTTGATTTATAACTAAAACAACTCATGTCCTGTATCTAAATGCCTTGATGCAATCTACTTGCCAAGGCAAGATTAATACACAAAGATGAATAAATCATGAAATTCACTCGAATCTTGACTATTTTTGCACCAATATTGGGATTTTACAATTGAGTATTGACGCAAATAAAACATAGTTTACTAACTGAACCAATTATTCCTTGCTTTAGTCATCCACTTCTTTGACTTCTAACCCCATGGCTTCCATTAACTCTCTGGCTTCTTTTGGAATACGATTAGGGTTATCTTTGCGCAAATCGTCGTCATCTGGAAGCGGTTGCCCTGTAAAAGCGTGCAAAAACGCCTCACACAACAATTCCGAATTGGTTGCGTGTCTTAAGTTATTAACCTGTCGACGTGTTCGCTCATCCGTAAGGACTTTTAATACCTTCAACGGAATTGACACTGTCACTTTTTTTACGAGTTCACTTTTTTTACCGTGTTCAGCGTAGGGATGTATGTATTTTCCGTTCCATTTTGCCATACTGTTGCTCTTTTATCTTTCTTATAAGAGGAAAGTCTAACCTCAAGTCTATTAGATGTCTAAACATCTTGACGGCTTATCATTCTCAGTTTAGTTTAGACGTCTAAACGGCTAATATTAGTTTTCACTGAAAAGTACTGACTAATTGAATCGATATTATTATTTTTTTACCTATTGGAGTACAGCATGGTCTCTTACGCACAAGGTATTGAGTCACTCAATCAGTCGCTGTCTGAATTACGTGATATCAATGTTTCTTTTGAATTTTTTCCGCCTAAAACGGAACAAATGGAACAAACACTTTGGAAATCGGTAGAGCGCCTTGCGCCTTTAAAACCAGCCTACATGTCTGTGACCTATGGGGCCAACAGTGGCGAGAGAGATCGCACCCATGACGTGGTTAAACGAATTCAAAATGAAACAGGTATTGCAGCGGTTCCACATTTAACCTGCGTAGATGCGGGTAAAGAGGAATTAATCCAAATTGCGAAAGATTACTGGCAGTCAGGCATAAGACGAATCGTAGCGCTAAGGGGCGATTTACCGGCAGGTACTGAAAAAACTGAGATGTACGCTGCAGATTTAGTCAGCTTATTAAAAGATGTCGCCGATTTTGATATCTCTGTTGCGGCATACCCGGAAAAACACCCAGAAGCCCCTAATGCGCAATTTGATTTGCTCAATTTAAAGCGTAAAGCGGAAGCTGGCGCGACCCAAGCGATCAGTCAATTCTTCTTCGACGCAGAGGTATTTCTGCGTTTTAGAGACCGTGCTGCCGCAGCGGGAATCGACCTAGACATTGTGCCAGGCATCTTACCGGTGACAAACTATCAAACACTGAAGCGATTCGCT
This sequence comes from Aliiglaciecola sp. 3_MG-2023, assembly GCF_030548205.1. Classification (GTDB taxonomy): domain Bacteria; phylum Pseudomonadota; class Gammaproteobacteria; order Enterobacterales; family Alteromonadaceae; genus Aliiglaciecola. The sequence continues at coordinate 369,297 of NZ_JAUORV010000002.1, forward strand.
GGGTTCACTAATGTACACGTGCCTAGCTGGTTACATAAAATGTATGATGGGTTGGAGCAAGACGATCAAACAACGCGAAACCTGCTAGGCGCAAGTATCGCAATGGATACGGTTAAAGTATTGGCCAAGGAAGGAATTCGTGATTTCCACTTCTACACTCTCAATAGAAGTGAGTTAAGCTACGCCATTTGTCATTTATTAGGTGTTCGAGCACAAAACGGATAAACTAGTGCGGTGATAAGTTAACGACGAGAGTGGCATGACGGAGCAAAAGGGGTTTGCACAATTAAAAGCATTCTTAGGGCACGTTTACATAATAGTGCGCAATGTGCTCTACCACTGCCAAAAAGACAATATCGGTGTATCCGCAGGCCACCTGGCTTATGTGTCTTTACTTTCGTTGGTGCCCTTTATTGTCGTATTTTTTAGTATTCTATCTGCTTTTCCTGCATTTTCAGAAGTGCGAGCTCACTTAGAAGAGTTTGTTTTTAATAACTTCATTCCTACATCAGGTGACGTTTTACAGAAACATATGACGGAGTTCGTCGATAACGCCTCTAAAATGGGGGCGTTGAGCATCGCGTTTCTGGTGGTGGTAGCGTTAACCCTCATTTCTAATGTCGATAAAACCCTCAATAGAATTTGGCAAGCTAAAAGTGAGCGCCCAGCCATTTACACCTTTGCTATATACTGGATGGTACTGACTTTGGCTCCTTTGTTAATAGGTGTCAGTGTTCTGGTCAGTTCGTATTTGGTTGGTTTGGCAAATTACGCCGATGAATATACCCCTGGTTTTAGTACGCTGTTGTTAAAAGTCGTTCCTTTTATCACCTCGGTAGTGGCCTTTTTTATCCTGTATATGGTGGTGCCCAACAAACAAATCAGTTACAAACATGCGTTGTCCGGAGCAGTATTGGCCGCCGGCTTGTTTGAGTTATCTAAAAAAATGTTTTCCATGTACGTCGAAAACTTTCCTTCATACCAAGTGATCTATGGTGCGATTGCAGTTATTCCCATACTCTTCGTTTGGGTATATTTAAGTTGGATATTGGTGTTAGTGGGCGCTGAATTCACCCGCGCACTTGAGCGAGTGATGCCAGAAGAAGATACAGGCGAAGAACGTAATTTAATGCCGACTGACGAAAATTCTGAATAGACTATCTAAGTGAGAAAGTAAAATTCAGGGATAAACAACAGTGTTTAGTCAGCATAATTAAAAAGGGGCAACAGCCCCTTCTATTATGATTGAATGCTGCTGATAAAGGTATTGCTTTGGGAAATAGCGGAATTCATTTCTTGAATCAATACATCAATATCTTTTTTGATAAGATTAAACTCACCTTGTAAAGCCCCAACAGCGTTGGCATTAAGGTTATGTTTCAAGTAAAGAACGTTATCTTGCAACGCTGAAAGCACAGGTGGCATTTTTGATTCAGCTTTGCGCATCGCAGTAATCAAGGTTTTATAACGTCGCTGTGTTTCTCTTAATTGTCTTTCACTGTCACGTTTTAACTTAGCATTGGAATACTTTTCAAGTTCTTCAGCCCACTCGTCAAATAACGCTTCAGCAACGCTCTCAACCTTGTCAATACGGTTGGTCACGTTATCCGCAGCATCTTTGCTTGCTTCATATTGACTGCTGAGGTCTTCATAAACGTCTTGTAATTCACCACCGTCATAATTAATTAATTGACTGAATTCATCCAAGGCGGATGCAAATTGCTCTTGTGCATCTTCTTGAGAATCTTTTGCGTCTTCGACACGATCAACTAAGATATCGCGTTTCTCAACACCAAGTTTTTCCCAAGCTGCATAATATGCACTTTGGCAACCAAAGAGCACTAGACTAAAAAATATGATGATTAGTTTGTTCATCTTATGGGCCTTTGTATTTAGCAGCATCAATGATAGCCCAAATATAAGCTATCCCCGCTATGACTCCTGGAACGACTAAGAACCACAAGGCCGCGCCACCAAAAAATACTATGGCGAAAATAAGCGCCGCCAAAATTCTGCCCTGCACCAGTTGTCCTAATCCAGGAAAAAAGATATTACAAATTGCAGCAATCACATTACCGCCAGATCCTTGTCCCGCCATTTTTGCCTCCAAAATCGCGTTATTGTTAAATAGAAAACTTATATTTTATCAATTAAGTGCTAAATTAAAGCAAATGGATTCAATAAACAAACAAAAGCGGAATTTATGAGCCATATATATCCACCTATAAAAACCTATCATAGCGAAATGTTAGACGTAGGAGATGGGCATCAAATTTACCTTGAACAATCTGGTAACCCTGAGGGCTTGCCGGTTTTGTACCTTCATGGTGGACCAGGTGCAGGTCTATCAGCAATGTATCGAAGTTTTTTTAATCCCGAAATTTACCGAATCATTGGCTTTGACCAGCGAGGTTGTGGTCAGTCATTGCCCTTTGCAAAACTCGAAAACAATACCACAAAGCACCTGCTCGAAGACATTGAACTTATTCGTCAACATTTAGCTATCAAAAAGTGGATGCTTTGCGGTGGCTCTTGGGGCACTACTTTAGCTTTACTTAGTGCCATCGCTAAACCAGAGACAGTGACTGCAATTATTTTACGAGGCGTTTTTTTAGGGCGAAAGCAAGATTTCGAATGGTTCATTGAAGCAAATGGCGGTGCCGCCCAACTCTTCCCCGATTATTACACCGAATTCCTAGAGTTGGTGAAGAACGGCCCCAAAAACATGTCGATAACCGACCGCTTCTACCAGATTTTCTTGCATGGAGATGAACTCAGCCGCGTGCATGCTGCAAAATCTTGGTGTATGTGGGAAGAACGTATATCAGTGTTAAATAGCTCCATAAAGGAACACGATTTTCATCAAAACTTGAGTCGCGCTGCCAGTTTAGCGCTGCTGGAATGTCATTATATTAAAAATAACTGCTTCATATCGGAAAACCAAATTTTACAGAATATTCATAAAATCGATGCCATTCCAGGTACCATAATCCATGGGCGTTTTGATATCGTATGTAAGATGGAGAACGCATATACTTTGAGTAAAACTTGGCGTGAAGGCCAGTTGCTAGTTGTACCTGAAGCCGGACACAGTGCATCTGACCCAAGAATAAGCGATGCAATTTGTCACGCAACCGATAGAATGGCTAAATTTTTGAAAGAGAAACAATCTTGATAGCACTAATTCAACGGGTAACCCAAGCCCATGTAGAAATTGACAATAATATTGTTGGCCAAATAGACAAGGGCATGATGTTGTTGTTAGGAGTCGAAAAGTCAGACAGCGAAGAAACAGTTAAAAAGCTTGCCAATAAGCTGATGAAATTAAGAATATTTAGTGATGCTGAGGGTAAAATGAACCTTAATATTCAGCAATTTGGCGGAGCCATGCTAATCGTTTCACAATTTACCTTAGTGGCTGATACTAGCAAAGGCAATAGGCCTGGTTTTTCCGATGCGGCTCCTCCAGAACAGGGGAAACATTTGTATCAACAATTTGTTGAATATTGCCAACAACAAGGTGTTGAATGCCAGACAGGCCAGTTCGGTGCCGACATGAAAGTATCGCTTACAAACGATGGCCCCGTTACATTTCATCTTCAAATAAATTAACCTATCTATTGTGCGTCGTCTGCGATTGCGTTTTAATGATGAACATTTTTCGCGGGCTAATATCTGTATCAAGTGAAGAGTTGACTGCGTCATTGGTTAAAATATCTGGCTTGAACTGACCTGTAATAAAAGAGACGACTTATTGTATGTATAGAATAGAAACACCTAAAACGGAGCAACAACTTGAAGAGTATTTCCATTTCCGCTGGGAAATGTTGAGAGAGCCGTGGAATCATCCATTAGGTTCGGAGAAAGATGAATACGAACAAGTAGGTGAGCATCGAATGGTGGTTGATGGAAACGGTAAAGTCGTTGCCGTAGGCCGAGTTCATTTGAACATGTCTGAAGAGGCCCAAATCAGACACATTGCCGTTGCAAAAGAATGCCAAGGCAAAGGATTAGGCAAGTTGATCTATTCTGCTTTAGAGGAAGTGGCGCGTCAGCAAGGTGCAAAGCGCTTAGTAACCAACAGCCGTCGTATTTCCATTGAGTTCTTCGAAGCGTGTGGATTTGTGGTTGAAAAAGAAGCGCCAACTGAAATGGGAAAACTAAAACGTTCTCAAATGATCAAAAAGCTGTCCGATGTAAACCAGGTCATGTTGCACCCCAAGTGGTGCCAAGAGCTTCAGAACACCTGGCATGAAACTATTCCAATTAGTGAGCAAATGGGAATACAGCTTTATCAATATAGCGGCAAAACCCTAGAGGTTCGTGCTTCGTTAAATAAAAACATTAATTTGCATGGCACTATGTTCGCCGGCAGTATTTTCTCGTTAGCCACATTAACGGGCTGGGGCATGATCCACTTAAAACTCAAAGAAAAAGCACTAGATGGAGAAATAGTGTTGGGAGACGGCGATATTCATTACCACAAACCCATTACCATGCAACCTAGAGCTTTATGCAATATTGAGTCCCTAGAAGGTAAACTCGATTTGCTAGAAAGAAAGAAAAAAGCCGCCGTGAAACTACAGGTAGATATATTAGATGGTGAATCACCGGTAGCTGAATTTAAAGGGGTCTTCTGGATATTGCCGAGTAAAAACACTGAATTAGAACAAAAAGACTGAGGAAATAAGCAGACACAAAAAAGCGCGAATAATTCGCGCTTTTAAAAACGGCATTCAACCAAAATTGAACTCGTTAATTATGCTGCCATTGCAGACTGCAACTTTTTCATTGCATTCTTTTCAATCTGACGCACACGTTCCGCAGAGACTTCGTATTTATCAGCCAAATCTTGAAGTGTTAGTTTGTCATCTGACAACCAACGAGTTTGAATGATATGTTGACTACGTTCGTCTAAGGTTTTAATTGCCGAATGCAGACGTTTAGAAGCATTAGTATCCCAATCGGAGTTAATCACTTCATTTTCTACGTCAGTGGTTTTGTCTTCTAAAAATTGAACAGGAGCAAAACTGCCACTTTCATCATCATCAGCAGACAAATCGAAGGCTTGGTCTTGGCTACTCATGCGAGCTTCCATTTGCAGTACTTCTTTGGTACTTACACCTAGCTCTTCAGCTACTTTCTGCACTTCAGCATGGGTAAACCAACCCAAACGTTTTTTGTTTTTACGCAGGTTAAAAAACAATTTACGCTGTGCTTTAGTCGTTGCAACTTTAACAATACGCCAATTTTTCAGTACGAATTCGTGAATTTCTGCTTTTATCCAATGTACAGCAAAAGAAACTAATCTCACACCCACAGTTGGGTCGAAACGTTTTACTGCCTTCATCAGACCAATGTTACCTTCTTGAATAAGGTCAGCTTGGGGTAATCCATAGCCAGAGTAAGATTTAGCAATGTGTACAACAAAACGTAAATGAGACATCACCAGCTTACGCGCCGCTTCAATGTCTTCATCTCGTTGCAACCGTTCTGCTAGCTGTCGCTCTTCTTCCACAGTGAGCATCTCAATGCTGCTAACAGCTTGAATATAAGATTCAATGCTACCACTGTGAGGAACGCTTAATGCCATAGCTTGCATATTTGTGCTCATGTTCACCTCGTTATTCGTTACAGCCCAGTATTCTATCAACACATACGGGCAAAGCCAATTATCTATTACGTATATAGACCGTAAAAGGTCAAAAATAATTCACTTAAACTGAAAAAATTTGTCTATATCACAGACATCCAAGTTATATGGGGACGAAGAATCATATTTAAAGGTTTAATTTTAAATTAAAATAGATCAATATACTCGTCTAAAATTCGATCAAGATGAACAAGTATTAGGCAAGGATAAATGTTTTCATACATTGCACGACAAGCTATTTTTGACAAACAGTTGCATGTATTTGCTTATGAGTTACTTTTCCGTGATGGTGAAGATAACGCGATCCCTGATATTGAATCTAATGAAAAAACGGCAAAAATAATTGCAAATAGTCATTTCTCCCTAGGGATCGAAGAAATCACTGATGGTAAAGGGGCCTTTATCAATTTTCAAACGGATACCTTACTCTACCGATTCCCCACCATGCTAGAGCCACACACTGTAATCGTTGAGTTAGCGAGTAATACAGAGGTATCAAAAACATTAATAGAAGCCTGTAGACACATTAAGGGTTTAGGCTATAGGTTCGCCATTAGCGAATATGATTTTGACGCCAAATGGGACCCCTTACTGGCCATAATTAACTTCATTAAAATAGATGTAACCAACACTGATTTAACATTAGTTGAAAATAATAAATCACGTTTTGATCAAGGAAAAATCAAGCTAGTCGCAACCGAAGTTGAAAGTCAGACGTTGTTTACACGCTGTTCGGAACTGGGGTTCGATTTTTATCAAGGGTACTTTTTCGCTAAACCTGAAACCCACAGACAAAAAAACATACCGAGTGCTAAGCTTAATTTACTCGATTTAATGCGTGAAAGCGCTAACCAAGAATTCGACTTCGATAAAATACGTCAGATAGTTGAAAAAGACGTTGCCCTTTCCTTCATGCTATTGCGCTTCATAAACAACCCAATTATGAATAAACGGAATAAAATTAACTCCTTAAGTCATGCATTGAATTACATGGGTGAAGTAGAAATCAAGAAGTTTATCGCTTTGGTCGCTATCGCAAATTTGAGTGATGAAAAGCCAACCGAATTAATTCGGTTATCTTTGGCGCGTGCTAAGTTATGTGAACTTATTTCTTTGGCTAAACAAAATGCTGACAATCCGCCCAAAGGTTATCTGGTCGGTCTATTTTCGCTGTTAGATGCGCTGTTAGATCAGGATATGTCAAAATTACTTAGAAAATTACCACTAAGCGACGACTTAAACGATGCGCTAAATGGGGTAAATGGACAACTTAGAGATTATTTAGTGGTTGCTCGCGCATTTGAATATGGTGATTGGAAAGGTGTCAGTCATCATTCAACTAAACTTGAACTTGATCAAGACATGTTGCATAGTTTTTACAATGAGTCGATAAAATGGGCATCCGCTTTAGCGAGCTCAATTCGTCAATGATCAGATGATCAGAAATAACAAATTAGATTTTGTATCAATGGAATAATAGGGGCTTTAGATGTTCGCTTTTGTGGCTCGGCAACCAATTTTAGACAGGGATAAAGAAGTATTTGCCTATGAATTGTTCTTCAGGGACGGCAAAAATAACTGTTTTCCTGACAAACTTGTTGATCCCTCTCAACCTCAACCACAAAATCAATCAAATTTAAAATTAGCCTTAGACGATATTTCCTGTCAGAAAACGTCTTTTATCAATTTTACCAATGAAACTATTTTAAAGGGTCTACCAAATAGCCTGGATCCCAACACCGTGGTGGTGGAAGTATCAGAAGCGAGCGATGGCGAAGATTCCATCATTGAAGCCTGTCAAAATATCCGCAACATGGGCTTTCAAATAGCCCTAAATGAACCAAAATTAACCACTAGTAGCGAGTTATTGAGCTTAGTTGATATTGTTAAAATTGACACTTTCCAACACGCCTTTCCTAATATCGCGAAACAAATGCCGCGGTTTTCCCATGCCAACGTGAAAATGGTTGCAGATAATGTAGATACACTTCAAAACTTTATATCATTCAATGATTTAGGATTTGATTATTTTCAAGGTTATTTCTTTTCGAAGCCGCTTAATATTAACCAAGCCCCTTTGCCTGTAAACAAATTGTCACTGGTCGAATTAATCGGCGAAACGGCCAATGAAAGTTTTGGTATTGATCGCATAAATGAAATTATTGAAAGAGATGTGGGGTTGTCATACATGTTGTTGAGATTCATCAACAACCCAATGATTAATAAACGTTTTAAAATCACGTCTTTGAAACATGCTTTAAACTACATGGGTGAAGTAGAGATTAAAAAATTCATCGCGTTGCTGGCATTAGCAAATCTTGCTGATGATAAGCCGATGGAGTTACTGCATATGTCTCTGGTGCGAGCCAAGTTCTGTGATTTAATTGCAAAGCACCGCAAAGTTGGAGATAACCCACCCACTGGATTCATGGCTGGATTATTTTCCTTATTAGACGCTTTGTTAGATCAAGACATGCAGGAACTCGTCACGAAAATGCCCATTGTAGATGAAGTGAAATTTGCATTGTGCGGCGGAAAAAACGATTTTTACCTGTACATTTTATTGGCCAGAGCATTCGAAAGTGCGACATGGATGAAAGTCAGAAAAATCTCTGAAGTACTGGAAATTGAGCAAAAATACTTACATCACATGTTCAATCAAGCCGTTTTATGGGGCAATACTATTCGCCAGTCCATCTCTCCCCATTATCCCAAAGCAATCGCTTAGATAGTATAGAGCCATAATAGCTTTAACTATGTGACTAAGGGCCGAAAAAACCGCTAAACCTATTTTGGTTCGATACTTCTGACATGTTTTTGGACGGAAATCATTGAACCAGCTAAACCTAAAAAGATCGATACACCAAGCATAACGAGCAGAGAAGTCAGGTCTAAGCCAGTCAGGTCGAAATTCTTGTCATACTGGGCAGTCAATGCATCAATGCTTCCTCCCATCCACCAAAGCAAGAGAATGACTGCAAACCAAGCCATTAACCCTCCCAATAAGCCATACCACATTCCTGTGTACATAAATGGGCGGTGAATGAAGCCATCGGTAGCACCTACCAGTTTCATGACCAAGATTTCATCCCGTCGACTTAGAATATTGAGACGAATGGTGTTGCCTATAATTAACACCACCGCAAGGAATAGCAGAAGGGCAACTGCGTAGATAAGTTCTTTAGCAATAGATAAAAAACCATGTAAGCGCTCCAACCATTTAATGTCGAGCTTACCCACCTCTACATGGCGTTCTCGATTCAGTTTGTCTAGTAACTGTTTTGCCGCCAATGGCGATGTATTTTGCGAAGTAGGATTAACTAAAATAACATCAGGCAATGGATTTTCATCCAAATAGTTTAAAGCTTCACCCAAGCCACTTTGTTGCTGAAACTCAATCAACCCTTGGTCTGCTGGAATATAAGTCACAGAATCTATTTCTGACCATAGACCAAGCCGTGTAACCAATTGATTGGCATCTTTAGATTGCGTTCCTTTACGCAGAAATAGTGTTATTTCAGAAGCCTGTTGCCAATTTTCAGCAATCGACTCTGCATTTTTAACTAAAATATAAAAGGTACTAGGCAATGTGATACTTAAACCAAGCACACCTACTGTCATCAGTGATGCTAAAGGGGCTCGCCATAATTCACCTAAACTACCCAATGCTTGTCTAACGTGACTGACAAAAAACATGTTAATACGTTGCAGCATGCCAATTTTTGACGAATAAGCCCCCTGAGGTCGACCTTTAAACAGAATACTCATTAAAAATCGTACTCCTTAGTCTCTTCATTGTCCCATTCTTCACTCAAACCATCGGTGATCATTTGCCCTTGTTTCAAAGTTAAGGAACGATATTTCATTCTAGCTATTAAGCCTAAATCATGGGTCGCAATAAAAACGGACACCCCAGCTTGATTAAAATCTTCGAACAAACGAATGATTTCCATGGATAACTTAGGATCTAAATTACCTGTAGGCTCATCAGCCAACAACAATGGTGGTTTATTCACTACCGCTCTGGCAATCCCAACACGTTGTTGTTCTCCCCCTGAGAGCATCAATGGGAAGCTTCTAATTTTGTCACGCAAGCCTACCATTTCCAGGGCGGCATGCACTCGTTTGGTTGTTTCTTTGTGGGAATAACCTTCAATGACAAGGGGCAATGCAACATTATCAAAGACCGTTTTATCCAGCAGTAATTGATGACTTTGAAAGATCATTCCGATGTCTCGACGAATGTAGGCAATTTGTCGCCGATGTATGGTATTTAGATCATGGCCATTGATAAGTACTCGTCCCACAGTTGGGCGTTCCATGATGCTAATGAGTTTCAACAGAGTACTTTTACCCGCACCTGAATGGCCGGTCAAGAATGCCATTTCACCCGGCTCAACATGAAAGCTAACTTTACGTAAAGCTTGCTGTCCGCCCGGATAGGTTTTACTTACCTGTTCAAACTTGATCACGATATTACCTACACTTAACTTTCGTTATCTTGAAATAGCGCTTCTACAAACTGTTGACTTTCAAATGGACGAAGATCATCAATTCCTTCACCCACCCCAATATAACGAATAGGTACGTCAAACTTGTCGGCGAGTGCGAATATGACGCCACCTTTAGCGGTGCCATCTAACTTCGTCAACGTAATCCCACTTAGTCCTACTGCTTCATGGAATAGTTTAGTTTGGCTAATCGCATTTTGTCCGGTTCCCGCATCGATAGTAAGCATAATTTCATGGGGTGCTTGGGGATTGATCTTTTTCATCACCCGCACCACTTTTTTGAGCTCTTCCATCAAATGATCTTTATTCTGTAGTCGACCAGCAGTATCAGCAATCAAAATATCCATATTTTTGGCTTTAGCTGATTGCAACGCATCAAAAATGACCGAAGCACTGTCTGAGCCAGTTTGTTGTGCAACGACAGGAATATTATTACGTTCACCCCAAACTTGAAGTTGCTCAACGGCTGCGGCTCGGAAGGTATCTCCAGCGGCCAACATCACTTTTTTACCTTGTTGTTGGAATTGCTTTGCTAGTTTGCCAATGGTTGTGGTTTTACCCACCCCGTTAACACCCACCATAAGAATCACAAAAGGTCCGTCCGTCCCATCAATATCAAGTGGCTCACTGGCTTGTCCTAAGATATCCGACATTTGCTGTTTCAAAAGTTGATATAAGGCTTCGCCATCTTTGAGTTGTGAACGATTGGCACTTTCCGTCAATTCGTTAATAATTTTAGTGGTTGTATCCATACCTAAATCGGCAACTAACAGCTGAGTTTCAAGCTCTTCGAATAAGTCGTCATCAATGGTTTTGCCTTTAAACAAACTAACAAAACCACTGCCTAAATTTTGCTTAGTTCGTGATAGCCCACGTTTTAGCTTGCTGAAGAAGCCCTCTGGCTCTGGCTCTGGCTCTGGCTCTGGCTCTGGCTCTGGCTCTGGCTCTGGCTCTGGCTCTGGCTCTACAGCAGTTTGTAGCGGTGGGGGCAAATCGTCAACGGGTTTAGACGACTTAATGTTGTCATTGTCGACACGATTAGGAGTCTCAATTTCCCCCTCCGCAGCAGTGCTTGAAGTCTCATTAGATACGGTTTCTTTAATCAGCTCTTCTGGCGTTTCCGACACGGAGGATTCTTGCGTCTCAACGTCTTTCTCATTGATATCCTGCAGCGCCTCATCTTGTTCGACGGACGGTGTTGATTTTTCATCTTTATCTTTATTGAACCAGCGGAAAAATTTAGACATGCTTAAGTTAATTCTCTTGATAATGTGAGTCTGCGAAATTGTCTTTCTAAGCAACAAAAACCGACTTATATATAGTTTCTTGATAGCGACCTGACTTTTCACAAAGTGTGCATGCAGAAAAGTGCTTAAAGGTATACACTATCGTCCAATTTTGACAATCATAGCATTTCTTGGATTCATGAAGCGAGGCGTAAAAAAGCAAAATGCCATCACTGGCTCAATCAGGGTGATAAGTGGCAAGTGGCGAGGCAGAAAGTTAGCTGTTTTAGAGGCACAAGGTTTGCGTCCTACAACGGATCGGATGAAAGAAACCTTATTCAACTGGTTAATGCCCTACGTGCATGAAAGTCGTTGTTTAGATATGTTTGCAGGCAGCGGTAGCCTTGGCTTTGAAGCCCTTTCAAGACATGCCACTAGTGCAACCTTTATCGAATTAGATAAAATGGCTGCGAAGGTGATTAGCAGCAACCTTGAAAGGTTACAGGTATCCGAACAACAGACTCAGGTTATTCAGGGTAATAGTCTTGAGGTATGTAATCGCTTATCTGACAATTTCGATCTGATTTTTATCGATCCGCCCTTTAATGCTGGATTAGTCCCCAAGGCAATCGATGCCATTAGCATAAATAATTTGGCGACTACCGACAGCATTATTTACATCGAGTGTGAAACTCAAAACCAAGGATACTCAGTTCCAGAAAATTGGCAGTGTATCAAAGAAAAATCTACCCAAAGTGTGTCGAGTAAACTCTTTAAAGTGAATTAATTTCTAAACCAATATTTGACACACCTTCGCTTGTTGCCATTTCCCTAAGTAGTTTCACGCTCTTCGCCCCTTCAGGCAAGTCGCTGATTTGCTCTAATAATTCATTCTGAAATGCCACTTCCCACTGCATTAGAGGATGCTCTTTTATTTCTTGAGAGCTCAATGATTGCTCAGATACTAGTTCAACAAAAGCTTCTACACTGCCTTGGGATAACTTCGATACTATGACAGCACCTTGAGGTTCATCATTGGTGATTAAAGAGATAATAGCCGCCAATGAAATGGCCGCATCAATAGCGGGATACACCCCAAAGCTATCGTGTTCCGCGGCATCAGGGGTCACATTCTCAATTTTTTCTAACTGTAAAGTGAAGTTGATTTTTGAGCCAGTGCGAGACAGCCACTGCCATATCGCTTCCATAGACTTATGGAATTGCCCTTCATCGTCGAACTCTGCCGTTTCACAAAACAATTGAAAGTTTGGCTTCATCCGCTCAGCTAGTGTTGCTGCGTAAGCAACTGCATGCCAGCCAGTTAACTCTCGAACTTTTTGAAATGTATTTAATTTAGCGCTCAATTCGTCACTCCAATTGAAAAGTAATTACCGACGCCATCGAGAAACATTTGTATCGACAACATAATAAGTATCATGCCCATTAAACGCTCTATGGCAATCAAGCCTCGTTCTCCAAGAATCTTAAAAAACACACCGGAAAACAATAAAATACTTGCCGACACAGCCCAAGCTGAAAAAAGCGCTAACGACCAATCAAACATTCTTAAGGGGTCCTGATTAGCCAGTAATATTAAAGCAGCCAACAGTGAGGGACCGGCTATCATCGGGATAGCTAATGGAACAATAAAAGGTTCTTGCTCACCAACATCGTCGTCGTGGCTACCTTTGTTCGGAAAAATCATGCGAATTGCAATCAAAAATAAAATGATACCGCCAGCAATACTCACGGCTTGTTGTTTCACATTTAAGAAATCGAGTACAGCCTGCCCACTGAATAAAAAGATGAACATAATTAGCAATGATAAAATCAATTCTCGTGCTAATACTTTGCGACGTCGCTTGGGTTCTATCGATTTCAGGATGGACATAAATATAGGTAAATTTCCTAACGGATCCATGATAAGAAACAACATTACCGCAGCAGACCAAATATCCATTATACCTCCAAAAATCTCAAATTCGCGGCATTGTAAACCTATTTAGAGTTTATCCATAATCGAATATAAAACTATTGTAACTCCTTTGCCTAGTTAGCCTCTAATTCTGGAAAATTGCAAACAGCCAATCCCTTCAACAGACTCCCAAAGGCAATCCCGCCCACTTTGTATTACTTTTGTAAATTTGAACAATGGATTGAAGTATCCATTTACAGCAGAATTGAGAACAAAACCTTAATGGCAGGATTAATAACATCTAACCCTAGATTCAGAATTGAATGGTAAAGCGGTTCAGCATAGTAGTGAACCGCTAGCAAGAGTAGAAATTGTCTTTTATGCCTCTAATAGAGCTTGCGCAATACCCCTGATGCCGATACCACTGCCACCAGCGGGCATGTGACTGGTACCGCTACCATTATATGCAGCGGCTAAATCAACATGTATCCATCCTTTACCTTGGTTACCCACGAAACGAGATAGGAAACCTGCTGCATTTGACGCGCCGCCTGCACCTCCTCCTTTTTGTGCCCGACTGTTTGCTGTATCGGCGAACGGCGAAGGACATTTATCCTGATGCCAGAGTTCTAAGGGAAGCGGCCAAACTGGCTCATTTTGTTTTTCGGATTGGATAATAAATTGTTGTAGGGCAGGTTTATCTAGTGAAAAAACCGCATTGTAGTCACCACCGGTAGCTGCAACAGCTGCGCCAGTAAGAGTAGCCGCATCAATAATTAAAGGAGCATTGGTTTCACTAGCCGCCATTAAGCCATCGGCCAATACCAATCGCCCTTCTGCATCGGTATTCACAATTTCAACTGTCACGCCGTTTTTATAAGTTAAAATGTCGCCGAGTTTGTATGCATGACCACTGACTAGGTTCTCAGCACAACACAAGAATAATTTAACTCGCTTGTTCAAACCTTGCATGATGGCAAGTCCCAGAGCACCTGTAACGGTCGCTGCGCCGCCCATATCGCACTTCATACTCAACATGCCTTCGCTACTTTTCATGCTGTAACCGCCACTATCAAAGGTGATACCTTTACCTACAAGGGCTGCAGCCACTTCAGCATTTTCGTCTTCAGATGGGTTGTAGTCTACTTCTAACAATACCGGGGGACGTTCACTGCCCCTGCCAACGTTATAAATTCCTACCCAGCCAGCATCTGCTAGTTCTTCACCTACACAATATTTAACAGATACATGATCACCAGCCAGCTCAGTTAACCAGTCAACACTGCGTTTTGCCAACTCTTGCGGTGACAGTTGCTCTGGGGTTTCATTAATTAGGTCACGGGTGAAGCATAAAGCGGCATAACGTTGCTCTAAACTTTTCTTATCAGCACTGTCTAGCCAGGTAATTTTCCCTGCGTTTCGCGCTCGACGATAACTAGAAGCTAACGACCATTGTTGTTCTTCGCTCCACTCCCCACTAAAGGTGATACCTGCCAAATTCATCCCATCCAACTTACGGCCTACCACTGCGATTTTGGATAATTGCGTATCGATAGCATCGTCAGTGCTCAAGTGAATTGTCGCCTTACCAGCATCAAAACTCACAAGGGCATTCTCCCCCCATTGTGCAGGTGCTGTTTGATAACTGAGTTCGACTAAAAGATGTGACATACTGGTTTCCTTTTTCTTTGGCATCCGATACAGATTTCACTTAGTATCAGAGAAGTTTGCGCAGTCTAAAGCGCATGGTATGAGAGGTAATATGCTGTTCCCTAATCCACTTATCAAGGGCAAACTAATAAAACGCTACAAACGGTTCTTAGCCGATGTAGAACTTTCAGATGGTTCAATCGTCACGGCTCATTGTCCAAATACAGGTGCAATGACAGGTTGCGGCGACCCTGGTTTTGAAGTGTGGCTAAGTCCAGCTAACAATCCTAAGCGAAAACTTGCCTATACCTGGGAGCTAAGCAAGAACCAGCAAGGTGATTGGATTGGCGTGAATACCCAAAATGCGAATAAGTTGGTAGCGGAAGCTTTTGCCCTCTCCAAAATAGAAGAATTAGCTCAGTACCAAGACTATAAAGCAGAGGTAAAATATGGAGAAGAAAATAGCAGAATAGATTTTATGTTAACCTCCGATAATCTGCCCGATTGTTATGTTGAAGTAAAATCCGTTACCTTACTAAGGGATGGGCAGGGATATTTCCCTGATGCAAAAACCCAACGCGGTAGTAAACATTTACGCGAATTAAGTGGAATTGCAAAAGCCGGAAAACATGCGGTTTTATTATTTTGCAGTCAACATACCGGGATTAAAAATATCCGCATTGCTGAGGATATAGATCCAGAATATTCGGCGACTTTACAAGCAGCAATTGATGCGGGGGTACAAATTATCGCCTATGGCTGTAAAATGTCTGAACAAAAAGTGCAATTAAATCAAAAACTAAGTTTCAATCTGTAAAAAAAAGGTTGATTTTTTATTTAAGGAGTCTATGTTTGCGAGTCGTAAAAAACGGCACATCGTTTTTTATTCAATAAAATTGGTATCTACTAAGCCAATTTTACCGCTTTTAAAGCGTAACAGTTACATATATTCGACCGAGCCTAATTTGCTAGGATAATAGCAATCTGCTATATATCCTCATTCGCTAAACAACGTTTGTGTCGTAGTGTAGGAGAATTGGCACATGCCATCTGGAAAAGAAAAAAGTTTAGGATTAATAGCACTAGCTGGTCTAACTCCTTATCAGGAAAAAGACGGCGAAGAGTATATGAACGATGCTCAACTCGAGCATTTCCGTAAAATATTGTCAGCATGGCGCTCTCAACTTCGTGAGGAAGTAGATCGTACTGTTCACCATATGCAGGATGAAGCGGCTAATTTCCCAGATCCAGTAGATCGTGCTGCTCAAGAAGAAGAGTTCAGCTTAGAGCTTCGTACTCGTGACCGTGAACGCAAGTTAATTAAGAAGATTGAAAAAACCTTAAAACGAATCGAAGAAGACGATTTTGGTTTTTGCGATACATGCGGCATTGAGATTGGTGTAAGGCGTTTAGAAGCTCGCCCCACCGCTGATTTATGTATTGATTGTAAAACCCTAGCTGAAATTAAAGAAAAACAGCTGCAAGGTTAATTTTTTTAAGATAATTCAAAAGCCGCTAACTTGCGGCTTTTGTCGTTTCTAGGGCGTTAACTTTAAGTTGCTGATTATTTATGAACCAAACTAGTTATGTCGGCAGGTTTGCACCAAGTCCTTCTGGGCCTCTGCATATGGGTTCACTCGTCACGGCCCTTGGCAGTTTTTTACAAGCCAAAGTAAATAATGGCAAGTGGCTACTGCGTATTGACGATATTGATCCGCCTAGAATTCAAGCTGGCGCGATTGAAAATATTCAGGCCACGTTAATTGCCCATGGCTTGTTATGGGATAGCGACGCTATTTTTCAAAGCCAAAATAAGCTGAATTACGACACTATATTAAGCCAACTCCATAGCCAAAATTTGCTTTACCCATGTGAATGTACTCGTGGACAAATTAAGGCTAAAGGTGAATTCTATACTGGCACCTGCAGAGACAAAGCCCAGGTCAAGCCACCTTTTTCCTTACGTATAAAAAATCAATTTGAAATTTCCCAGATTAACGACCGCCGGTTAGGGACACTCAAAGTCAATAACCAAGCAACCCAAGAAGATTTTATTGTGAAGCGCAAGGACGGTTTGTATGCATACCATCTCGCATCAGTGGCGGATGATATTCAGATGGGTATTACTGAAATTGTTAGGGGGGAGGATTTAATTACTGCAACGGCATGTCAATGGGCGTTATTTAAGACCTTAGGTAAGCCTGTACCAGGATGTTTGCATTTACCCTTAGTGACGTTTTCAGATGGGCGTAAATTTAGTAAACAAAACCATGCGCCGAGTTTAGATTTAGACAGGCCCGCGAAAAACCTTACTGAGGCTTTGGCTTATCTTAATTTAACCTTACCGAAGGCGCTTCAAAGCAATCAACAGGTAGACAAAATTCTGGCTTGGGCTACCCAAGCTTGGGCTGATTCACTTTCCTGAACTAGATAATAATCATAGTCGTAATTTCGTTGCTACGTCATAATTATGTTGGTATCGCTATTACGAAACGGCCCTTAAACTGAAAAGAACGTTTCAAAATGTGGCGGGATTCTGCATTGTTTGCAAAGCAAAACAGGGATAATTTGTCACTGCCTGGTGCAGATGACACAAAATTAGCCATAACTTGCTATAGCAACAGATAGAAAATACTTTTCATCCAGTATATCATTGCGCGCCAATTAAAATAATTTGTGTTATCAGGAGCCAACGCATCATTTCTCGAGTGATCAAAAAGGTCAAAAACGCTTTGACAAAAAACACGGAAGAATATCATTCGGATTTACTCAATCCGAAGGTTATCACTCGCGCTGAGCATGGCATTTCTAGAAAAGGCATCAGTGACAACGCTTTAAAAGTTTTGTATCGCTTAAATGGTGCTGGGTTCGATGCTTATTTAGTCGGCGGCTGTGTCCGCGATCTGATTTTGGGATTACAACCCAAAGACTTCGATGTTGTTACCAATGCCACTCCTGATGAAGTAAAAGCCCTGTTTAGAAATTGTCGATTAATCGGTCGTCGCTTTCGCTTAGCCCATGTGGTTTTTGGTCGAGAAATCATTGAAGTGGCCACCTTTAGAGGCCATCACCAAAACAGCACCGATGAAAAAGGTAAAAAAGCTGCCGAAGTACTCGGTAAACAAAGTCAAGAAGGTCAAATTCTTAGAGATAATGTTTTTGGTAGCATTGAAGAAGATGCCGAGCGCCGTGACTTTACGGTCAATGCCATGTATTACCGGGTAACCGATTTTACGGTGACAGACTTTGCCAACGGGATGCAAGCGATTAAAGACAAACGTCTAGAGTTAATTGGCGATCCCGAAACCCGTTATCGTGAAGACCCGGTGAGAATGTTACGGGCGGTACGCTTTGCTGCCAAACTGAATATGCAAATCAGTCCAAAATCTGCCGAAGCAATACATCAATTGGGTAGTTTATTAAACAATATTCCCCCTGCCCGCCTGTTCGAGGAAGTCATTAAACTGTTTATTTCTGGGCAAGGGTTAAGAACCTTTGAATTAATGCAGGAATATGATCTTATTCAACCGCTTTTTCCACAGCTAGCGCCCCTGTTGAAAAGCAATGACAGCCGGGAAATTCAGTTTATTAGCAAAATGCTAATGAACACGGATAATCGTATTAATACCGGTCAAAGAGTCACTCCGGCATTTATGTATGCCGCATTTCTGTGGTACCCAATTGAAGAGCACTGTCAAAAACTGATGGACGAAGCCGGCTTGAATCATTTCGATGCATTTAATATCGCCGTTAACGACGTCCTGCACAGACAAATACAACGCATTATGATCCCCAAACGCTTTTCCAGCATGATGCGAGAAATCTGGTTATTGCAATTACGCTTGCCAAAGAGATTTGGGCGCAGAGCTTATCAAATGCTGGAACATGCTCGTTTTCGTGCAGCCTATGATTTCCTGCTCATCCGTGGTCAAATTGAGGGTGGAAAACTGCTTGAGCTAGCGGATTGGTGGACTGAATTTCAAGAGGTTTCTCCAGAACAACGCAAACAAATGCTAACTAAGCTTAGGGAAGCGGAAGGCGGCCCAGCTCGTCGTTCTCGCCGTCGCCCGAAAAGAAAGAAACCCAGCGCTTCCTAATGCACCCCGTAACTAGCTACATAGGTTTGGGCAGTAATTTGGCCAAACCTGACCAGCAATTGCAAGAGGCGTTGCGGGCAATTCACGAACTGAAAGACACTCATGTAACACAATGTTCTAGTTTTTATGCAAGCAAACCTATGGGTCCCCAAGATCAGCCAGATTATGTGAATGCCGTTGTCGAAATAGCCACAAAGCTGTCTGCCGAAGACTTACTCTCACAATTACAGGCAATTGAACAGACCCATGGACGCCAACGAAAATCCGAACGTTGGGGGCCTAGAACCTTAGATTTAGATATTATTTTGTACGGCAATGAGCAAATCCAAAGCAACGATTTGGTTGTGCCCCATTACGGAATGAAAACACGAGAGTTTGTACTTTATCCGTTACGTGAGATAGCCCCTGAACTCGTGTTACCATGTGGCGATTCTTTAGTTTCTGTATTAAAAAGTGTCCCTAAAAATGGCCTTGAAGTGATCAGAAAGGATGTGACTTGGAAATAAATAAAAGTGAGCAAGCTTCTAACTTTGTTGCACTTTTCAGTTAGCAGAAGGTGATTAATATGACTAAGAAAGTAACTACGTCAACCTTGTTTAAAATGAAACAAGATAAACAAAAAATTACAGCGCTAACAGCTTATGACGCTAGCTTCGCCAAGCTATTTGATGAGCAAGGGATTGATGTGATTTTAATTGGTGATTCTTTAGGAATGGTGCTACAAGGTTGCGATGACACCTTATCCGTTACAATAGAAGATATCGCCTATCATACCGCATCTGTTCGCAAAGGCACCGAACGCGCTTTTGTCATCGCCGATATGCCTTTTATGAGCTACGCCACACCAGAACAAACATATACTAACGCAGCTAAGCTGATGGCAGCGGGCGCGAGTATGGTGAAAGTTGAAGGCGGTGATTGGCTACTCGAGTCGATTAAAGGCCTCAATTTACGCGGCGTGCCCGTGTGCGGGCATTTAGGACTTACTCCCCAGTCTGTTCACGTTTTTGGTGGCTTCAAAGTCCAGGGTCGCGAAGACTTACAAGCAGAACAACTTTTTGAACAAGCGGAGGCCTTGGCTCATGCTGGTGTGCAATTGCTAGTTTTAGAGTGTGTCCCATCCTCTTTAGCTGAAAAAATTAGCAAGGCAATTAATATTCCTGTCATTGGTATAGGCGCAGGCGTACATACCGACGGACAAATCTTAGTCATGCATGACATGTTTGGTGTGAGCGCCAATTATATGCCTAAATTTTCTAAAAACTATTTGGAAATCACAGGGGATATGCGCGAAGCTGTAAAATCCTATATTGAAGAAGTTCAAAATGGCGTCTTCCCTGGCCCCGAGCATAGCTTTAACTAATCGCTAAGAATACACAGGACAAATTATGCAACAAATTAGTGATATAACTCCCTTAAGAGAAATACGTAGGAAGTGGCAAAACGATGGTAAAACCATTGCTTTTGTACCTACCATGGGGAATTTACATAAAGGACATTTACACCTAGTTGAGCAAGCAAAAGAACACGCAGACATTGTAGTGGTCTCAATTTTTGTGAATCCTTTGCAATTCGGACCAGATGAAGATTTAGCCTCATATCCTCGCACCATGGAGCAGGATATGGCGGCATTGGAAGCCTTGGGTGTGGATGTTCTTTTCACCCCAAAAGCGGATGATATATACTCCCGGGGATTGGAAAAGCAAACCTTTGTAGAAGTACCAGGGTTATCCTATATGATTTGTGGTGCGAGTCGCCCTGGGCATTTTCGTGGAGTAGCCACCATAGTATGTAAATTATTTAATATGGTGCAGCCGAATATGGCTTTTTTTGGTGAAAAGGACTTTCAGCAATTACAAGTTATCAAAGCCATGGTGACAGATTTATCAATGAACCTGCAAATCTTTGGTGTGCCTACGGTGCGAGAGCATGACGGCTTAGCTATGTCGTCACGAAATAACTATTTAACTGAGTCTGAACGACAAAAAGCGCCCGCTTTGTATAGTTGCTTACAGAAATTGAGTGAAAACATTCAGTTGGGGCGACGAGATTTCAGTCGTTTAATTCATCAATCAACTGAAGAGTTAGCCGAAGCAGGTTTCACCGTCGATTATATCGACATTCGTTCAGTAGAATCCTTGTTAAGCCCGGGACATGAAGAAACAGAGTTAGTAATTTTAGGCGCCGCATTCTTAGGCAAAACCCGTTTGATTGATAATATTCAGGTAACCCTAGAATAGCTTAGTGCTAACCAACTGATCGTTTGGAATCCAGTAGAGCTTGATCCTCAAGCTCTTTCCAAACTTTAGTGCCTTTGGCAATCTGCACCTGTTCTTGCAAAATATTTTTCAAATCTTGATCCGTTGTTAATGGATTAGCGAGCACAACCCGAAATACAGTAAGTAACCTTGAACCATAATTTTCAACGGTTAAACGGGTTCTAGACACAAAAGATTTACCGGCTTCACGCTGTTGCTTCTGAACAGCGACATTTAACCTATCTAGCATTTCACTCTCTATTTCACCCTGTGCGTCAGTGTGAGGGGGCTTTACACGATAGGTAAGCAGTGACAAGGTTGGCGCTGTGATGAGTTCAAAATACTCATGTTGGTCTATTAGGGAAGCAAAACGTTGAGCTTTCTCGATACTTTGATCGATGAGCAATTCGTATCCTTCACGACCAAATATGTTAAATGCGGAATACACCATCATTGCCATACCATTTCGGGAACCTTCTAAGGTTGTCGCCCCGAGATCTTTAGAGCCAGCACGCAATATGTATTGCGCATGATGTCGCACAGCGTTGCTGTCTTGCGGATTTTTGAATACCACTACACCTGCGCCCATGGGAACATACATTTGCTTGTGGGCGTCAAGGGTCACCGAATCTGCTCTATGGATACCCTTGAGTTTAACTTTATTGCGGTTAGAAAATAAGGTAGCGCCTCCCCAAGCCGCATCAACATGGAAATGGCATTGTAATTCTTTAGCAACATCAGCCAGTTCATCTAGGGGATCAACATGACCTGTTTCTGTGGTACCTGCAATCCCCACAATGGCTAATAACTTATTGCCCTGGCGTTCAAATTCCTGTCCTGTTGCTAAGGCTTTTTCGGGAGATAAGCGCTGGTTTAAACTATCCACTGTCAGCATTTGCTCACGTCCTAAACCTAAAACATCAACGGCTTTAGATAGAGAATAATGTCCTCGTTTAGAAGATAGTATGCCCATATTGGCATAGCCGTAATGTTTTAATCCTGCGGCTAAGCCTTGTTTCGCAACACCTCGAAAGCTTCCGTTCGGAGCCAAAGCTTTATTTCGGGCCACCCATAGGGCGGTAATATTTGCAATGGTTCCACCAGAGCAAAACGCCCCCAAAGAGTGTTTCGCACTGTGTAAGTGAGTTTGATAAAAGGCACTGGACTCACTGTAAACCAGTTCATGTAACATTCCGACAACTTGACGTTCTAGGGGCGTAAAGGCTTTTGAAGTCTCAATTTTGACTAAGTTTTGATTCAAGCCTACTAGCAGTTTTGCTAGGGGTAGATGGAAATAGGGTAACGCTGATGTCATATGCCCAATGAAGGTGGGTGCATAGGTATTAACCGAGTTGGCAACGACTTTTTCTAGTAGCATTTCTGCGTGTGCAGAAACAAACTCTGGAGATTCGGGTACTTTGTATTCTTGAAAATTTTGCTCAATATCTTCCAGAGATTTAGCTGTGGTCACAACATGTTGCGATAGAAAATCCGACAGATTATCTGACAAATGCTCTTCTATTTGCGCAAGTTTGGAATCTTTACCCTCTGGCATGGTAAATACCCGGAACATGTGTTCCAAACTGGCTGTCGCTTTAACCACTCGTTGTAACCCCTTGTGAAAACTTTCAGACGCGGACTTTAGCGCAAATCCGTCATATCGCCAAATTTTAAAACGAACTAAGTTAATAAAAAATACAGTTTTTTAACAAATCGCCAGAAGTTTCATTTTCTGAACTGAAAAAGTGATGCTATTGTTGTAAATCTGAGCAAAGATAAATTATGACTTAAAAATAAACGGACGCTCAGAGGACATAATGCTGTAACGAGGACACTTATGCACATTAAAGAAGTCACGGATAATTTTAGTCTGGATAGAATCGTTCCTTTTTTTCAACCCATAATGGATATATCTCATGAAACGGTTTGGCGTTTTGAGTGTCTTGCCAGATTAGTGACGCCTGACGAGCAAACCTTTGTGCCAAGTGAATTCTTGCATATCATCGAACAACAAGCCTGTATTTCGCAATTAACGGAAACAATTTTAAATCGTAGTGCTAATTATTTTAGAGATCTTAATGCTGCCTGGAACATCAATATCAATGAACAAGATATGTTAAATCCAGACTTAATCCAAACCTTGGCGGAAGCCCTTCATGATTACCCGAATCCTAAACGGATTGGATTAGAATTGACGGCTGCGGTAGTACTTGAGAATGTGGATAGCTTTGAGACCTTCGCCGCTCAATGTCGTGATTTAAATATTGCTATTTATATCGACCATTTTGGCGCTACACCTAGCAATATCAATAGTATCTTAAGCCTCCCCGTCAACGGTATAAAAATAGCCGGTGGGTTAATATCTCAGTTAATGGAAAATCAGCAAACCTACGAATTTGTTGAACATTTTACTAATTTAGCGAAACAAAAAGAAATTAGTGTTGTGGCCGTACATGTGGAAGATTGGGCAACCTTGGAAAAATTAAAAGAATTGGGGATTCAGTATGCCCAAGGCTATTACTTTAGTATGCCAAAACCCAACCTTTAAGTCCTTATTCAACCACCTCCACAAAAATACTCCATGTAGCATGGTCTTTAGACCATGGGTTTGTCGGGAATTGTCGCGGAGCGGTAGCATGGTCTTTAGGCCATGAGGCATTTCCTCGGGGCTAAAGCACCCGCCTACATGAAACCGATATGTATGTAACATGGTCTTTAGACCATGGGTTTATCGGGAATTGTCGCGGAGCGGTAACATGGTCTTCAGGCCATGAGGCATTTCCTCGGGGCTAAAGCACCCGCCTACAGGAAACCGATATGTATGTAACATGGTCTTTAGACCATGGGTTTGTCGGGAATTGTCGCGGAGTGGTAGCATGGTCTTTAGGCCATGAGGCATTTCCTCGGGGCTAAAGCACCCGCCTACATGAAACCGATATGTATGTAA
>NZ_JAUORV010000020.1 GCF_030548205.1 Aliiglaciecola sp. 3_MG-2023
CTAAAGCCGCCGACTACAGCGGGGAAATGTACCCCTGTAGCATGGTCTTTAGGCCATGGGCGTTCCATGGGTTATTGATATCCTTCGCTCGGGGCTAAAGCCGCCGACTACAGGCCAAGCACCTGCCTACGAAAACCTATCTGCGTGGAGAAAGGGAGCCATTGCCAAGGTTAGGGCTTGGGTATAATTGCCACCTCGGGTTTCAAGTCCATTGGTTAACAACCCTATTGCACCGCCTTTTTGTTTGATGTTACTGGTACCGAACAACTGGTCCATTAAGGGCCCAAGCTCTTCGCCTTGCTGCAGCCGATTATACACGGATTCAGGGATGGGTAAGTTGGCGCTTCTGCCCACTTGCATTTTAGATCCTGCCGAAATCACCACATAAGCAAAGGTAGCGGGACCATATTCAAAATGGTCTACACCGCCCTCCATAGCGGCGTAAAAATCCGCCTCAAAATGAGACTGGCAGTAATTAACTCGATTAACTGCGCCTTGATAGGTTTCTTTTTCTGACAGAGGCTGTTCAGAAACCAAAGAAGGTGCATCTACCCCTCGGCAATCAATTAGTTTGTCTGGATAAATTCTCGCTAAGGTATCTTTAAATGCGTTAACTTTTACCGGATTTTTTGAGCCAACGAGGGCAACGATTGTATTGTTTTCAAATTCCATTCAATGGGCCTTAAGGTTAGTCTGAATGCAAGGCTTCAATGGGGTTAAGTCTCGATGCTTTAATCGCTGGAAATACACCAAATCCAACACCTACAATCATACAAATCGACAAGGATAAAACAATTGCTGTCATAGACCAACTCACCGCCCAACCAGAATAGAAACCGATAATCTCAGATAACACTAAACCAAAGAACACCCCCAAAAGTCCGCCTAATACAGAAATAGTAAAGCTCTCAGCAAGAAATTGTTGCTTAATGTCGATCTGGCGTGCGCCGACAGCCCGCAAAAGGCCAATTTCAGTGGTCCTTTCCATCACGTTGGCCAACATAATATTCATAATACCGATACCACCGACTAGTAAAGAAATACCCGCCACACAGGCCATGACAATATTAAAAATTTCTTGGGTTTGTTTTTGTTGCTCCAACAGCGCGGCCGGAATAATTAACTCATAATCTTGAACACCACCATGGCGCATTTTCATCAACTCAGCAACGGCTTTAGAAGCGACAATTGGATCTGTGGATTTTTCAATGCTCAGCTTAATACTGTCTAATTCACTGGCTAACTTTTCGCTTTTTAGTTTTTGTTCGGCAGTAGAGATAGGAATAAAAATGCGATAACGATCGCCGCCTATCTTTACGCCTTGAAACTCATTTTTGTTTCCTTCCGGCGGGGCTAGCACCCCCACAACATGCAACCAGATATGGTTCACTTTAACGTACTTCCCAAGGGCTTCCTGGTTGGGAAACAACTCATTGGCAACATCAATGCCCAAAACCGCCACTTGTGCTAAGCTGTCATTGTCATCTTGGTTCGTAAACCGTCCGGAAGTGAGGCGCATATTAGCATGTTGGTAATAACTGCTAGAGACGCCTATTAACTGGGCATCAGATTTTCCGTAGTCACTATAAATATCGTGTACTTTAATGCCTTTACTGGCGCTGTAATCTGCAACGAAGGGCAAGGTTCTCAGGGCTGCACGCACATCCCCCATGGTCAACCCCATGCTTTCTTCGCGGATTTCTACTAACTCGTCTTTATCATAATTAACACCTTGCACAATGATATTGTTAACCCCCATGGAGTCGATCAGCTTAAGTGCTTCGTTTTCTGCTCCTTTGCCGATGTTCAGCATGGCAATCACCGCACCGACACCAAAGATCATACCCAACAATGTCAAAAAGGTACGTAATTTTTGCGCCGACAATTCAGCTATGGCGTCAGCAATTAAACTCCAGTAACGCTTCATGATGACGGCTCCGGTAAGCTCAGGGAAATAACATCACCTTCCTGTAATCCACTTTCAACTTCTACAAAATACAAATTCTTTTTCACTGTGGTAACAGGACGTTGTTCGAAGTTCAAACCTGTTTTCAAGTAAACATAACTTTGACCATGTTGATGATGTATCGCTTGCAAAGGTACCAATAAAGCAGGTTTCGCATCCTGCACTAATATTTCAGCTTTGAGCTTCCGACCTGGCTGCATTAGGCGAATATCTTGCTGGGTTAAGGCAACAACGAGCTCATAATACGTTACAGGATTACCTCTTTCGATTGAACGAGGGTAACCCGAAACAGTCGATACTTTGCCATTAAAGGTTTTATCGGGGTATGCATCGAGTGTGACTTTCACCTCAATGCCTGGCTTTAAACTAATGGCATCTTTAGCCAATACAAAAACGCGGGCTTGCATGTTATTCAAATTAGGGATTTTAGCAATGGCACGACCAGGAAAAACAGTTTGCCCCACAGAGGGTTTTTCTCCCATACGGTCTTTTTCATAGGTAAGCAGTCCATCATTAGGAGCAAATACCTGAAGTTGCGACAGAGCTTGCTGATGACGTAAATATTTGAGTTCATGGCCTCTGCGCTTTATTTCCAACACCCCCACGTTACTGTTATTTTGCTGTTCAACACTGTCTCGCTTCCAATCCAAAAACTTGTCCTTGGCTCCCAAAAAATCGCGATTTTGAAAGGAATCGATAATTTCCAACTTGGAGTACACCCGCAAGTCATCAATGGCAAATTTATCGGCAAAATCGAACTCGTAATCAACGAATTCTTGTTCAGAGAGAATATCATTTTGTTGTTGATATCGTTCAGCTTCGCTTTGAATAATATCTTGGCTGAACAGTGCCATTCGTAATTCTTCTTCTTTGCTATCAACTAATAATTGTTCGGCATCAAAACGGGCTATGATATCGCCTTTTTTAACTAGGCTATTTTCATCTGCCAACCAGGAGATAACCATAGGACGCCTGCCAGGAGAGACTATTTTTTGAGCTTGGACTGCTTCAATCTCACCGAATCCATCGAGGCTGATAGCAAAGGGCTTGGTATTCACCTCAAAGGTCGGTATTTGGCTCACTTCCTCTTCACAGCCAGTTAAAAGCACTAAGCACAGTACGCTGAAATAGTATTTTATTGGGCTCATGTACGGTCCTCTGTCAGCAATTCCACATTCGCCTTCATGCCCGGACGCATCATTTCCAAGTCTAGCTTGTCAAGCTTTACCCATGCATCAAATACCACCTTCAGGTTATGCTGAGATCGATTTCGATAGGCTTGGCCAAGAGATGTGATAGTGCCAGCAAAAGGCTTTTCAGGATGAGCATCTAATATTACTTTTACTTGCTGACCAACCTTGACCA
The DNA here is from genome assembly GCF_030548205.1 of Aliiglaciecola sp. 3_MG-2023. Lineage (GTDB taxonomy): Bacteria > Pseudomonadota > Gammaproteobacteria > Enterobacterales > Alteromonadaceae > Aliiglaciecola. Next base: position 3,332 of record NZ_JAUORV010000020.1, read on the forward strand.
CTGAAGAATCTGATTCATCAAATTCCACTTTCACAGCAAGTTTATCTAATGATGGTAGGGTCACAATAGGACGCCCCATATAGACAGTTTCACCTACTGCGGGTTTGTTGTCATTGTTATCCACTTGATACACAACTAAACCGTCTTTGGGGGCTTTAACAACTAACCTGTCTAAGCTGTCTTGAATTGTTTTCACCCTTAGCTGTAATTTTTTAATTCGACCATTTTGAACTTCTCCATTAATCACCATTCGCTCTTTATGTTGTGCCAATTTCTGTATGGACTGTTCATATATAACGCGGTTTATTGCAGATTCTGACACTTGTTTTAAGCGTTCTACCTCTGAACGTGAAGCATCAGTAATCGCCACTTTACGCTGGGAGATTTCCATGTTCATTTTTGCTTCAGCCATGGCTAATTCAAGGTCTTTTTCCGTTGCTTGCTCTTTGAGTTTTCGTTTCTCAGATTCTTTAATTGCGGCCTCTAAATCACTTTGCTTACTAACTAAATCCTCCATCAGCTTGTCACCATCAAATTTAACCACTAAATCGCCCTTTTTTATCAAAGCGTTTTCTGGTGCTAAATATTCAATTTTAAACTGCCACATGCGGCGAATAGAGGGGGGTCCGATAGGCGCGTCTTGCAGTGAAACCAATTCAGCCGGAGCTATAATAGAGTCTTTGCTGTTGTCCTTTTCATCCGTGGCAGTAACAATTTCAGAACACCCCCACAAAGCACAAAGACTTAGCCAGATGACAAACAGTAATAAACAAAAATTTTTCATGTTATTGCTCTTGGTTAGCTGATTGCTGGATATCCACACGCACACTCATACCTGGTAGCAGGGTCAAATCAGGCATATCTACAAATTGAAAGATCACCGGGTAATAAACGCTATTGCTCCACTGTACTTTTTTCTCTGTTTGAGTAGATAAAAAGGTGAGCTTGCCTTTAAACTTTTTGCTGGGGTAAGCATCTAACACTAGCTCAACCCTATTACTAGCCTTAACTCGTTCAACATCAATTTCATGAACCCAGCTTTCAATTTGAAAGTCATCTGTGGCTTGCACATCGATAATATTCCACGCTGAACGGGCGGTCATCCCAGCCGCCATTTTTTCTCCCGTCCAAGGGTGAATTGCATAGCTAATTGGCCCTTTGAAATTAGCAGTAACACTCATTTTTTCCATTTGACTGCGTTGATAACTTATTTCGTCTTCAATTAAACGGATCTGAATTCGTTGTTTTTCAACTCCCGTTTGCATGGCTTGCTCTGCCAATTTAAGGTTTTCCCTGGCTTTGACCAGCTCCATTTGGGTACGCTGTAGGGTTAACTCAAATTTGCCTTTATCTAACTGACTAACCTGTGAATCAGGTACATTGGCTTCAATTTTAGCTTGTTCAACCTGCATTTGAGCAAGTGTTAAAGCGCCTTTTGCCTCTAAATAAGCTTGCTCTAAGTCCATGGTAATTTGAGTTAATTCTAACTGTTCTGTCTCGAGTATCTCTTCGTTGGCTTCCAACTGGCTTTGGATTAAGGAACCATCAAAAACCGCTATCAAATCACCGGCTTCAACTACTTTGCCTTCCTCTTCTAACCATTGAACTTGAATATTCCAACTGCGTCCACGTGGGGCTGTCACCACTTGCTTCTTGGCCGAGCTAATTTTTCCTGTTAACAATAATGACTCACCCGCGGCAACAACAGGATGGCTGAAAAGCAGCATAACTAAGATGCAACCCAGTCGCTGAAAAACGCTTAATTTAGAGGCAACCCCAGGCTTATTAATGTTCATCAATGATCTGGCCATCCTTCATTCTAATCACCCGTTGTGCGTAAGCGGCAATATCTTCTTCGTGGGTCACCATGACAATGGTTTGCCCAGCTTGATGTAATTCGGTTAGTAGCGCCATAATTTCAACTGAGGTTTTACTATCTAGATTTCCAGTGGGCTCATCCGCCAGTATAACTTTAGGCTGATTTATGAGTGCTCGGGCAATAGCCACACGCTGCCGCTGTCCTCCAGACATTTCGAATGGTTTGTGATGTTTACGCTGACTTAATCCCACCCTATCAATAAGTGTTAACGCCCGCTGCATTGCCTCCTCCTCACTGGTTTGGGCATAGCGCAGGGGTAAAAGTACATTTCCCAATGCATCGAGTTTGGGTAATAAATGGAATGTTTGAAAAATAAAACCGATATGACTATTACGGATGGATGATAAGGTGTCATCGTCTAATTTGGCGACGTCTTGACCGGCAAGTAAATATTGACCATGATTTGGGGTATCCAAACAACCTAGCACATTCATCAGGGTAGACTTGCCCGAACCTGAACTGCCCATTACGGCAACAAATTCATTTTCTTTTATGCTCAGCGAGACACCGTCCAGAGCAGTGACGATTTCCTCACCATTCTGAAACTGTTTTTTAACATCAATAAGTTGCAACATGTTAGATCTGGGTTCCTAGTAATGTGCCTGTGGCGAAATCATTTAGGCTAAGTCAAAATGAAAATTGGCGTATTTTCATTTTGAGTACATTCATGTCTGACTATTTTTATCAGTAATGGCCGTTAACTGACAAGTTGTAATTCCGCAAACTGACGATAAACACTGTTACCTTGCATCAATTCCTGATGACTACCTATGGCTACCACTTCACCTTTATCCATCACCACGATTCTGTCAGCATTGACCACAGTAGATAATCGATGGGCAATAATCAACGTAGTTTTACCTTCCATTAATTTATCGAGGGCAAGTTTGACTAATTGTTCGTTGCTGGCGTCCAGTGCACTCGTCGCTTCGTCGAGCAGTAAAATAGGACGATCAGCAAGAATGGCTCTGGCAATGGCAATACGCTGTTTTTGCCCACCTGATAATCTAACACCGCGCTCACCTAAATCCGTAAAATAACCATCTTTTAGTTCACTAATAAACTGATCTGCCCTTGCCGCTTTTGCGGCTTCAATCACCTCATCCATACTAGCATCTGGCCTTCCATAGCGAATATTTTCAAAGGCATTGGTAGCAAATATGACAGATTCTTGCGGTACCAATGCAAATTGTTTGCGCAGTGTCTCTGGTGATAACATCTGACTTTGAATACCGTCAATCTGAATACTGCCACTGCTTAAATCGTAAAATCTGAGCAGTAGTTGAAATAAGGTGGATTTCCCAGCACCGCTAGGCCCGACTAAGGCAACTCGTTCTCCCGCTTGAATGTGTAAATTCAGATGTTTGAGAACGGGTACTTGTTTTGCGCTTGGATAGGCGAAATTGACATCTAACATGTCTAAGCGTCCACAAATCACCTCAGGCAACGCCGCTGGCTTTGCAGGTGCTTCAACCAGAGGACGTGTTTTCAGTAATTCTAACAAACGTTCACTGGCCCCGGCTGCTTTTTGTATTTCACCAATCACTTCACTAATAGTGGCAACAGCGCCACCGGCCATTACGGCATAAAACATAAATGCAGTCAGTTCACCCGCACTAATGCCTGCACTGAGCACTTCTTTAGCCCCTAACCAAGCAACAATGGTAATAGCGGTAATACTAATCCCCATCACCAAAGCAATCATTAATGCACGGTATTTAATTCGATGGCTAGCCGCTAACATCACCGCCTCAATGCGTTCGCCAAACAAACTACGGTCGATATCTTCATGGGTATAGGCTTGTACGGTTTGAATTTCATGTAAACTTTCGTCCACATAGGCCCCCATATCAGCCACTCTGTCTTGACTATTTTTAGCATAAGTCCTTACCCGTTCGCCTAAGAATTTGATTGGCAGCAACACCAAGGGGACGGCAATAAAAACATATAAGGTCAATAGAGGACTGGTGATCAGCATCAGCAACATTGAACCAATAAAGGTAATAGAGGCGCGTAGTGCCATGGAGAGCCCCATTCCCACTACGGTTTGTAAAACTGTGGTATCTGCAGTAAATCGCGAAATGACTTCACCGGTACGGGTAGATTCAAAAAATCCTGGGGACAAATCCAGCAGATGAAAATAGACTTGCTTGCGAATATCAGCACTAACCCGTTCACCGAGCCAAATCATTAAATAAAATCTAAAAAATGCCGCGACACTTCCCACCAAAGCAATGCCTAAAACCGCGAACATCATTTGATTTAATCTATTACTGTTATCGGCGAGGAAACCTTCATCGACAACCACTTTCACCCCTTGCCCTAGCATTAACCAAGATACAGCACCAATGACAAGGGCAAGAATTGCCAACACCACTTTTCGACGGTAGGGTTTAAGTTGACTAAAAATCCATTTAATTAATTGGCGAGTTTCGATTCTTTCTGATGACATGGGCTCTCATTCACTTAACGTTTTGGGTATCCTACGCAAACTAACCCAAGTTGTAATGATAATTCGGCTCAAATACCTTTAAATCCAGAGGAATAAACTTTTTCAATACTCCAAGCCAATTAGCGACTCTGGCGCATTCAGAAATGACTCAAACTTTTCATCTATTTCACGCCTTTTACCTGACTGTTCAAGTTGCGCTAACCCTTGATTAAATTGGTCGATTTGCTGTTGTGCATTCTTTAACTGACGAGAAACAATATAAAACAAGGGGACATTGGCAACGGGGATTTTCAATATGTTGACTTTTGACAAGCTATCAAAGAGTTTAGCGTTGTTTTCACTTTGCAGATAACCATTGATAAAGCCTAAATCACTCCACCCTTTAGCGACTTGTAATAAACATCCCCCTGCATTTGCGGCTTTTTGAATAACCAACTGATGTTTATTAATTAATTCTAGTTGTTCACGACTTAGGCTGTAACCGTAGGGTAAACACAAACGAGCGTTGTGTAATTCCGCCAAAGACTTCACAACCTTGTTTTTGTTTGTATATATTCGAACAGGGATTAAATTAATGGGCTTTGAATAGATAAACGACTTTGCTCGTTGTTCAGTATACACATATGGAAAAGTGCCTTCATAGAGTCCTTCAGCTGTCCACTTATAACCTCGCTGCCAAGGTAATATTTCAATATCAATTTGTTTACCCATTTGCTGATATACGGCTTCGACTATGGATACCGACCAGCCGTTATCCATCGCTTTAGGATCCACATACGGATAGTAATTAGAGCCAGTAGTTAATGCTACTTTAGTATTCAGATGAGACGATGAACTATGTTGTTGCCCCATTCCATATTGTGAATAGGCTGATAAACAAATAGTGATTAAAATAACGACAATGTATCTACCCATTCGCACATTCCCTGCGGTTCACTCTATTTATAACGTTTTTCTAATCAAAGGTGATTGTTCAGTAGAATATAATATTATTCTTAATAAATGAATTAGTAGACAGTAAAGACACCCATTTTGTCAGTATGTCATGGGGGAAGTGTGTTGTAGCACGGGATGTATCCCGTGGAAATAGCCATTGAATTAAACCCTGTAGCACGGGATTTATCCCGTGGAAATAGCCATTGAATTAACCCTGTAGCACGGGATTTATCCCGTGAAAATAACCATTGAATTAACCCTGTAGCACGGAATTTATCCCGTGGAAATAACCATTGAATTAACCCTGTAGCACGGGATTTATCCCGTGGAAATAGCCATTGAATTAACCTTGTAGCACGGGATTTATCCCGTGGAAATAGCCATTGAATTAACCTTGTAGCACGGGATTTATCCCGTGGAAATAACCATTGAATTAACCCTGTAGCACGGGATTTATCCCGTGGAAATAACCATTGAATTAACCCTGTAGCACGGGATTTATCCCGTGGAAATAGCAAATTGCTTCAAACGGGGCAACAGCCCCGCCTACTCAGTAACGTTACGAGTACATTTCAACGGCAACAGCAGTCGCTTCTCCACCACCGATACACAATGAGGCAATCCCTTTCTTCAAACCTTTATTTTGCAATGCATGAAGAAGGGTCACAATAACGCGAGCTCCTGAGGCTCCAATGGGATGACCAAGGGCACAGGCACCGCCATTGATATTCACTTTATCGCTGTCTAAGCCTAATTTATCAATGGCTAGCATGGTCACCATGGCAAAGGCTTCATTGATTTCAAATAAATCGACATCTTCTTTTGCCCAGCCTGTTTTAACCAATAATTTTTCCATCGCACCAACAGGAGCAACGGTAAAATCTTCTGGCTTAATGGAGTTGGTAGCATGTCCTACAATCTTAGCCAATGGTGTCAGGCCAAGGGATTGAGCTTTCGCTTCGGTCATTATCATCAACGCAGCCGCGCCATCTGATATTGAGCTAGAATTGGCAGCCGTAACAGTGCCATCTTTTTTAAATGCTGGACGTAATTTAGGAATCTTATCTGGCATTGCATTGCCTGGACCTTCATCGGTATCCACGACAACGTCACCTTTACGGGTTTTTACCGTAACCCCGGTAATTTCATTTTTGAAGGCACCGGTTTCAATGGCATTTGATGCTTTCGTTAACGAAGATAAGGCAAACTCATCCATTTGTTCTCGGGTGATAGATTCAGCATCCGCAGTATCTTGTGCAAAGCATCCCATTGCCTTTCCATCATAAGCATTTTCAAGACCATCCAACATCATGTGGTCAAGTACTTGGCCGTGGCCCATGCGATAACCGGCTCGGGCTTTAGGTAAAATGTAAGGAGCATTACTCATGCTTTCCATGCCACCAGCAATAACCACTTGTGCTGAACCTGAGGCGACTAAATCGTTGGCTAACATAACGGCTTTCATACCCGAACCACAGACTTTGTTGATGGTTAATGCACCTGTGCTTAACGGTAACCCAGCTTTTATTGTTGCTTGTCTAGCGGGAGCCTGGCCTAAACCTGCCGGTAATACACAGCCCATAATAACTTCATCAATGATATTTTTATCAACATCACCTAAGGCAGCTTTAACCGCAGTTGCGCCTAGGTCTGTTGAATCGACAGCGGATAAGCTCCCCATAAAACCACCCATGGCGGTACGTTTAGCAGACACAATAACTATAGTATCGTTACTCATTTATATAACCCCTTATACTGAATTAGCAGCATAAAATGCCCCGAAAACAAGACGTCTAATAGCTGCCAACGGTTTTCCTTTGAAAAATTGTAGAAGCAAACTAGAGCATTAAGAAGCAGAGATCAATGATCTTTATCATATTAACGGTTATAACTTTGGTACTATTTCACTCTTTGCAACAGAGCTTAAATTTGCTGTTTAATTAGATAACTCGATATACTCATTGTGAATAATCGATAGGCAAACTAAAAATTGGAATTAGATGAAACAACATGATGCGACACCACTGTGTGATTATATTGAATATTGTGTAGAGGATATGCAAAAGCGTTCCCAAGACTTCTACCAAAACCTTAAACGACGACACAGTATCCGCCAATTTAGTGATCGTTCCGTGCCTCAGTCAATTATTGAAAACTGTATTAAAGCTGCGGGAACAGCACCTAGTGGAGCCAATCATCAGCCTTGGCATTTTGTTGCGATTCATTCAACTGCAGTAAAAAAACAAGTTAGAGAACAAGCCGAACAGCATGAACAAGGATTTTATGCCGGCCGTGCTGGTGAAGAGTGGCTTGATGCCCTTAAACCTTTAGGCACAGATGCGCAAAAACCTTATTTAGAGCATGCTCCTTGGTTAATCGCCATATTTAGCCAAAAAAAAGGCGGTGTAACCGCAGGCGAAAAACACACTAATTACTATGTGCATGAATCAGTAGGCATAGCTACAGGCATGTTAATTACCGCATTGCATCATGCAGGCTTAGTTACCCTAACCCACACACCAAAACCCATGTCTTTTTTATCGAAAATTTGTAACCGGCCTGATGATGAGCGCCCTTACATGTTGCTAATAACGGGGTATCCTGCCGACAATGCCAGCATCCCTAAACACGCGCAAAATAAAAAAGCACTTTCCGAAATCTGCAGCTTTTTATAGCACGTTATGAAAAGTGGCTTTTAAATAGGTAGTAAAATACCAAAGAGGACGAACAGCATGAAAAAATTGATTACCATTTTACTCCTATCACTGAGTATGTCTGCATGCAGTGACAATGAAGTGGGTGATGTGTCTTTGGGTGTATTCACAACCAAAGATATTAAGTTAGATGCGTTGCAAGATCCCATAGTAACGGGCGTCACTTGTCACATCTCAAGTATTGAAGCTAATTTAGATTTATCCGATCCTTCCGATAGTTCCATTGCATGCCGACAAACCGGTGAAATTACTGCCGAAATGATTAATCAAATAGATAAGTCTGATTCCGGTGAAGTGGTCTTTAAAAAGTCGAAGAGCATCTTTTTTAAAAACATGAAAGTAAGACGTATTTTTGATCCGCAATCGCAAACCCTGATGTACCTTTCCTATTCCACTAAAGAAACGTCCGGCAGTTACAAACACAGTTTATCAACGGTGCCTTTGTGGGGCACAGCAGCCTTTCCCAAACAACTACCCGCCAATTAAACCAATAAATTGCTAAGCAAAAACACATTTAATTTTGCCAGCTTAATTCCCAGTAATTGATGACAACAATTACTGGGGTTTGACAGGGTATTTCTCTTTCAACACCAAGCAGCTAGTTGATGGCAACGGAAATGAGTGTTTTTGCAATCAAAACAAACACCACCCAAATTAAAACCCGCCAAAAAATCCCCCACTTGGTGAACTTTTTGTCATCATCCTCATTTCCTGTGGCGTCGGGAGGCGCTTGATGAGTCGCTGACTTTGCACTTTGGGACTTAATCGTTTGCGCACTTACCGGATTTTCACTGGTTAAACGCAGTTTATCGCCATCTAAACTTTTCACCTTCAGAAAGACATCGTTGTTTTCACAAAACACAGATACTTCAATTTTAGGAATGCCTTTTTGCGCGGTTGAAATATCGCTGATATCAAAGGTACCTAAAAAGATCCCTTTGCTCAGTGTTGTGCTATTTCCTCGATACATATTGAGGGAAACCACAGTTTGGTTATCTTCAGATGTTGAGAAGGTTTGTGCCACTGGATTCATCAGGTTAGTACCTTTGGATACCAAAGGTGTCAGGGTGCTGCCTAATGTTTCAATGCCAATATTTTCTTGCAGGACACCACTCTTAATAGCAGGGCAATTCCTTTCCAATACTATAACGATAGCACCATCATTCGTGGTTTTGCTTTTATTCGCTTTCTTAGGTTCGAGGGTGAGGAAAAGACTACCTCGCAAGTGGGTTTCACCGCCGAAGGGTAAGCCTATGCCATTTAAGCGAATGGCTTGGCCTTTTTTATAACCTTCTGGGACTTTCAACTTGAATTGTCTATCTATTGCATTGAAAGGTATCTGATTTCCTGAGAACAAGTCTTTCTCATCCACCGCTATGGAAGCATGTAAATCTTGCCCATGAATGGTGAATACTGGGTGGGGCTCAATGGCTATTACGATATACAAATCACCCGAACTTTGCCCAAATTCAGTAACATTTCCTTCGCCACGCAAGCGAATTCGGTCGGCGGTCATCACGCCTTGGGGAATTTTAACCCTTAAGGTTTGATTCTTTTCTTGCAGCCCTTTACCAGCGCATGTAGCGCAGCTGGAATTAACTGCACCGGCAGCAAGACAAGTTTCACAAGACACGATTTTGCTAAAATTGATATCTACCACATTTTCGCTAGCGGAATTTTCTAAAGAATAAGCCAGGGAATGATTGATATCTTTTGATACTGTATCTGCGGACACATCTTCAGTTCGGTCAGTCTGCGCAGTTGAACGGCCCTTATTACCGCCACTGCCTGCTAATTCTAATCGCCAACCGTTGCGTGTTGCCTCCTCCACTACATATTGACGGACGGTAGATTCATCCGCACCAAAACTGATGCCTTTACTGATGAGTAAGGCCATTTCGGTTTCACTTATGACACCATCAGAGCCAGCTAATTCAAGCATATCCTCTAGCCGTGACAAGGGATTGTCTTGCCCCTTTACATCACTGCCATCCACTTCCACGCTGGCTAATAAACGGGCCTTAACTTCTTGCATTGTCTGTGGCCGTTCGAGGGGTTTAAACTTCAAACAATCATCAATTAAGCTCAGCAACTTAGCGGAATACCCTAAATCAGTAAAACTCGTAGCCGCTTTAAGGGGATCCTCACGGCCACTGACAATGGCCAAAATGCGACTTTCCGCTTTGATGCCACCAGTGCCCGTAACAATTCGGTACATAAGCGCACCAAAAGCATGAATATCCACTGTTGGTTTGGCTTCTCCTGTGCCTTCAATTTGCTCCATAGGCGCATAAAAATCAGAATAAGGGGCTTGGGATTGAGACGCCAAAGCAAAATTCTGTTTGGCCGCACCAAAATCGATTAACACAGGGGATCCATCTGAACGACGAATAAATACGTTTGCCGGTTTAATATCACGATGCAATACCCCTTGCTGATGGACATAGGCTAAGCCATCGGCCATGGGGATTAGAAAATGGAGTAATTGCTCTTGTGAATATCGTTGGCCTTGGGCTTCTAAACTTAAAATCAATTCATCAAGTGCTAAACCATCTTCAAAGTCCATCACCAAATAAGCCGTACCATTGGCAGTAAACAGATCACGACAACGCACCACATTCTGGTGGCGTAACTTGACTAAAGTGCGACCTTCTTCCATAAATCGGCGCAAACAATCACTGTATACATCTTGTTTAGATGAACCGTGGGGAATAACAGTAGTCCCCTGCCGACTGGCAAGTTCCACCGGTAAAAACTCTTTGATCACCACCTGTTCTTTCAAATGAGCATGATGGGCCTTATACACCACGCCAAAGCCACCTTGTCCTAAAACAGACTCGATAACATAGTGATTTAACGGGGTGCCTTGAGGCAGGGCTAAAATATTTTCATCCATTTATCACGTCCCCTAACGTTGCCGCTTGTATCATTTATTATTCCTCTTCGCACAATATTATTAACCATAAAATCCCTTTGCCGCTTAATGCTTCTTTTGCGGGGAATGGCCATATTGTGCTGTTTTTTATACCACTACACGGCGTTCTCGTCAGATTGTATTATTCCACTTCCATTTGGCGAAATAAAGCATGCTGTACTTTGCACACCACATCAAATACCTTCATTTCTAATACAGATTCCATCACCTAATGATTAAGCTCTATACCTGCAGGGAAAGTAACTGCATGCTCTGTTTTCTAGCGATAATCGGCCTTCAAAATTATGCTTATAGTTAGTATTCAAAGTACCCGCATTACCAGCTATAACCTTTGTCTGTTAACCTACCCTGAGAGTCCTGGTGACCTTGTTTAGCGGCTTTTTTATACCACTCAACAGCTGTCGATAGGGACTGTTCAACCCCTCGACCAAATTCGTAACACAGACCTAAATCATATTGCCCCCATGGATTGCCCAGCTCGGCTGCTTTACGATACCAATAGGCCGCATCTTTTTTAGAGACCGATACGCCGTGTCCCCGCTCATATTGCAAGCCTAAACTCACTTGAGCACTCGCATTATCTTGTTCAGCTGCTTGGCGATATAGCTCAATGGCTTTTGTATGTGACTGAGTAACGCCATTACCATCCCGATACAAGTTACCTAGGTTATGCTGGGCACTTGCATGATTTTGTTCGGCAGATTTTCGAAACCAATAAAATGCTTTGGAATAGGATTGCTCAATCCCTTCGCCATCTCGGTACAATATTCCAATATTATTTTGACCGTATTTACTGCCCAATTCAGCAGCTTTTAAATACCATTTTGCTGCCTCCGTAAAGGATTCGTTTACGCCAAAACCATTTTCATACATGTAACCTAAATTATTTGCTGAATCAGCATATCCCTGATCAGCGGAACGTCTGTACCAATACACTGATTGTTCATAAGACTTAGCAATATCAGCATTATCACCGGTGCGAAAATCGTTACCTAATTCAAACTGCTCCTTAGCATCTGACGGGTTCAAGCCCTCTTCAGTTAAGCGTCGCAGTGCGGCCTCAGCTTGAGAACCATAGGTTCCAGATGGGTAGCGATCCAAAAAATTATCATAAGCCATAGCCGTATTCGCCGCTTTCACTTTATCCCAGGCTTTCTTTTCTGCAGACTCTTTTTGGCGTTGTTTCGCTAGCCGTTCAAACTGGTCAATTCGGTTTTGTGCAGAGGTGCGGTAACGCCCTTCAGTTTGCACATCAAGATAATGTTGGTAAGAGGAACGTGAATTGAGTTTTGCCGCAGCCTGCCATGCTCGGTCATCCTCTTCTTTTTTGTTTTGTTCTGCTTGTTGCTGAGCAAGTAATTCTGCTTGTTGTTGTTTTTGTTTATCTAACTCTCGTTGTTTTTGCGCTAGATAACGTTCATGTCTCGCCAGCTCGTCTTGCTTTTTTTCATACTCTGAGTAACCGTAGAAACCGCCACCGGATACCAGTATTAACACAATCACGATTGCCAACCATTTCCCCCCTCCCGAGGATTCAACTTTTTCATTGGCAGGCCAAACCGGCTCTCCTGTTGGCTCAGGTTTAGGCGGCTCAGGTGTCGGAGGAGGAGGCGGAGGGGGCGGAGGATCAGTAACCACGGGGCCAGGCTCGATGGCTGTATCTAAGCGCCAGCCATGCTCAATCGCTTTAGACACAACATATCGTTGTGCTTCCACTGGATCAATCGTCAACATAACGGCTTTGTCTAAAATCAGTTTCATTTCAGCCTCACTGATTTCACCATCACTTCCTGCCAGAACAATGAGATCGTCTAATTTTGCCAGTAATTGCTGTGAGCTATCTGCCACTTCCTCGGTATTGCTGGCGCTTTTCAATAATCGTTCTTTCACTTCTTGCATTGTCTGCGGACGATCAACAGCTCTAAACTGCAAACAATCATCCACCAAATTAAGCAATGATGGGCTAAAATCCCCTTTTTTAAGTTCACTAGCTGACACCAGTGGATCGGGTTTGCCCATGGCAAATGCTAATGTCCGACTTTCCGCTTTTGTACCTTTTTCACCGGTTACGATTCGATAAATTAACGCGCCAAAAGCGTGAATATCGATGCTAGGCTTAGCCTCACCTCCACCTTCAATTTGTTCCATGGGCGCATAAAATTCGGTATAAGGCGCTTGGGATTGAGATGCCAACGCAAAGTTTTGTTTAGCCGCACCAAAATCCAACAAAACCGGAGAACCGTCACTGCGACGAATGAAAATATTAGCAGGCTTAATATCGCGATGTAGCACACCTTTGCTGTGGATATAACTCAACCCATCAGCCAAAGGCAGCAAAAAATGCATCAATTGTTCTTGTGAATAATGTTGGCCTTGGGATTCTAAGCTGTTGATTAGTTCATCTAGGGCTAACCCATCTTCAAAATCCATGACCAAGTAGGCAGTACCATTGGAAGTGAATAAATCACGACAACGCACTACATTAGGATGACGAAGCTTCACCAAAGTGCGTCCCTCTTCCATGAAGCGTCGTAAACAATCGCCATACACATCTTGTTTAGAAGTACCATGGGGCGTGACAGTTTCCCCTTGTCGACTTGCTAGCTCAACGGGCAGAAACTCTTTAATCACCACTTCCTCGTCCAAATGAGCGTGGTGGGCTTTATACACCACACCAAATCCACCTTGTCCTAGCACGGATTCAATAACGTAGTGATTTATCTCTGTTCCACTGGGAAGGGCTAGTATGTTTTCCATTTTTAATGCTCTTATGCTAATTAAATTCGACTATTAAGTTCTATCTAAATTTTTACCAAGTTAGATTTCTTTTTTCTAACTTTTGCTGGGCTTTTTCATACCCCTGTTTAGCGGACAATCGATACCATTTTATCGCTTCAGAATCTGACTGAGTTACGCCATCGCCATTGTCATACATAATGGCCACATTATATTGGCCAACTCGGTTATTCTTATCAGCGGCCAGTTGGAAGTATTTTAATGCTTCTGAATAGGATTGTGCTAGCCCATGCCCATGGTAGTGTTGAGTACCTAAATTTAAGTATGCACCAGTGTGCTTTTTTTCTACTGCTTCAGTGAACCATTTATTCGCGGTTTGATGGGATTGAGTGACTCCTGTACCATCACGATACATCTCCCCTAAATTATTTGCGGCATAGGCACTTCCGAGTTCAGCACCTTTGCGGAAATAGGTCAAAGCTTGGGCATAGGATTGTTCAACACCATCACCGGCGTTATACAAAATGCCTAGATTATTCATGGCTCCCGAATTACCTTGGTCGACAGCTTTTTTATACCAATATGCCGCTTGCTGGTATGATTGCTGATAGCCTTCTTTACCAATATCAAACTTATAACCTAATGAAAATTGCTCCTTAGCATCCGCAGGATTCAGCCCCTGCGCGGTTAAATCGGCTAGTGCATTTAATGCTTCTTGTTGGTACTTTCGAACGGCTCCTTTATCTAAGTAACCTTGATAGTGTAAAGCCGTATTACCTTTTTTCGCTATTGCCCAATCCGCTTCGTCTTGTTGAATCTGTGCTTGCCGTTCTTGTTGTCGTTTTTGTTCAATTTTTAATTGCGCAATAGCGCTATTCGCCTGGTTACGATAACGACCGTTTTGTTGAACATCCAGGTATTCTTGATATGCCTCCTCGCTATGGCGTGACTTGGCTTTATCCCAAGCTCTTTGATCTTCGGCCATAAGTTTTAAAGCAATGCTATCCTTTTTTTGCTGGTAAGCCTGGGCAAGTCGGTCTCTTTCCAGTTGTTTTTGATAATCGACAATCTTGGCTATACCAACAGAAACCCCAACCAGTACAACAACAGCAAGCAACTTGCGGCTAAATGACAGGTTTTTTTTATGATGTTCTGGAGTTTCTTCAACAGGCTCAGCATCCATATCTACGGGCGATTTAGCAAAGGGGGATTCTGGTTTTTTCGGGGTATCTATTTCCGAGGAAACTATTTCTGGGGGTTCATCACATGCAGTTCCGTCAGAAGAGGTGCTCTGGATTTGCCAATTATTTTGTGTCGCTATAGTAAGAATATAATTTTTTGCCGCAGCGAGATCAATATTCGCTGATTGCGCTTTGGATAAAATTAACTGCATTTCGCTGTCAGTAATCACACTATCACTGCCAGCCATAGTAATTAAATCATCAAGCAATCCAAGGGATGCATTATTGGAATTGGGGTTGCCTTCATTGAGTTTCGCTACCCTCATTAATTGTTTCTTGACCGCTTCCATGGTTTGTGGCCGGTCTTTCGCCTCAAACTTTAAGCAACTATCGATAAGGCATAAAAAATCTTCAGAGTAGGTTCCTTTGGCAGCTTTGCTTGCGCTAATTAGAGGATCATCCTTCCCCATTACCAATGCTAACGCCCGACTTTCCGACTTCATTCCCACAGCGCCGGTTACAATGCGGTACATAAGCGCGCCAAATGCATAAATATCAATGGTTTCTTTCGCCTCGCCCCCCCCTTCTATTTGCTCCATGGGCGCATAAAATTCTGTGTATGGGGCTTGGGATTGTGAAGCGATAGCAAAGTTTTGCTTGGCCGCACCAAAATCAATAAGCACCGGAGAACCGTCACTGCGACGAATGAAAATATTAGCAGGCTTAATATCGCGATGTAGCACGCCTTGACTGTGGATATACGCCAGCCCATCTGCTAATGGCAATAAAAAGTGCAATAATTGTGCTTGGGAATAATGTTGCCCTTGAGACTCAAGACTAGTTACAAGTTCATCTAAGGCTAACCCCTCTTCATAATCCATCACCAAGTAAGCAGTGCCGTTGGCAGTAAAAAGATCTCTGCAGCGCACAATATTCGAGTGACTAAGGCTTACTAAAGTACGTCCTTCAGACATGAAACGATTCAAACAATTCACATATAAATCGTGTTTGGAGGCCGTATGGGGCGACACGGTTTTACCTTCCCGACTTGCCAATTCAAGGGGTAAAAACTCCTTAATCACTACTGCACTTTTTAGGTGAGCATGGTGGGCTTTGTACACCACCCCAAAGCCACCTTGTCCAAGTACGGATTCAATGATGTAATGATTTAGCTCAGTACCTTGCGGTAACGCTAAAATATTTTCATCCATTCCATTAAACCCCTAATCAATTTACCTAAAATAATTTAAACAACACTACAGCCGGACTTTTGCTTCCATCTGTTGAATCTTCACTTCAATTTTAAAATCGGCCAAATACAAAACGCTGCCATTTTCAATTTCCTGTTCTACGAATTTTTCTAAACGGACCGGCTTGCTATTTTTCTGCAAAAATGACCCGTATGACGAATCCAAATCTTGAAAATACCAACGCCCCTTTTTAAACGTAAATTTACCATGAGTTCCTGAAACAGAGTTGTGTGGCATGACCAACGAACACGTCTCTTTTCGACCAATTTTCGCGCCTTCACCTAGTGCTTGCTCGCTGTGCAGATTAAAACGCCCCTTGTCAGTCACTAAGGTTAAAGTGGATGAACTCTCAGTTTTTTTGCGCTCTTGCTGATTTGAGGAGGGTTGACTTTCAACTAACTGACAAGGTAAATCTGCGAGCACAACCTTATCCCCAAAGTTAACTTTAACCCCTTGATGCTTATCTATTTTTTGAGCGTTAATAAAGGTTCCATAACTAGAACCCAAATCTTCAACAAATAGCTGGTTTTGTTTTAAGAATAAACGGATATGGAAACTGGATACCGATGGGTGAGCGAGGGGAATAGTGGCTGATTCACTTCGACCAACGGTTATTCCTTTCTCATTTAATGCTGCATTAGAGAGGGCATGGTAACTATCATCGGCCACAAAAAAGCCATAATTTCCAGCAATAACTGGACTCGATTTATCATCCTTTTCTAGCTGACGATGCACAGAGGCAGAGCTAGGGTTAACATTATAAGGGGTATATTTTGGATTCTCAGGTTTGCCCGGACGACTCCGCTTGAGCAATATTATTAACACAACAATCAACAAAAACACGCACACACCTGTCAGCAGCATCACCTCTGTGGTGAGTTTGCTACTAACATTCGGCTTACCATCAGGTTTAGGATCGGGCTTAGGGTCTGGTTTTGGATCCGGTTTGGGATCCGGTTTGGGATCAGGTTTTGGGTCGGGCTTGGGATCCGGTTTAGGTGCTGGTGCTGGCGGTACATTTTTAGTCCAACGACCTTTTACACCTATGGCGTCAAAGGCCATATGAACTGCCGTTCTTTCCTCGCTATATTTTCCAAAAATAATCTCGGCTGAACGAGCAAAAGCATAGCGCGCATCTTCGAAATCTGAGGTTTGAGTCAAAATTTTTGTTGCGCCATACTGCCAGATTTGTAAGGCTTTCTTCATTCCTATTTTGGGTACCTTATCCCCCCCTAAACGTCGATGTTCTCCGCCTTCAGACAATAGATAAAATGCATGATTAATAATCGAGGAATTGATATGTACGCCACCATGATCTTTACTACCGGTATAACGTTCACTGTAGTGATCAGGCATATTTTGAACACGTGTCGGGTAACCAAAGTCACGTATGACTTCTTTTCCCAACTTTAATTTCCAGTCGGAAGTAGCTGGAGAATTTAGCCGATTATGCTTCCAACTTACGAAGCCCACACCAATTGCATCACCTATCGCCTCATTTAGTGCCCCTGACTGTTGTTGATAAACTAAGCCAGCGCCATAAGCGACTATACCGTGGGTAAGTTCGTGCATAATCACTTCGGGGTTCTGTAATAAAGGCCCATGAATTTGCATTAAACCAAGTGTGTCACTAAGTTCAGTCCAAAATGCGTTGGTGGTATTGTTGCCAGCGCAACTCAAACTTTCCTCATAAAAATTTTGTCCAACAAATGCTAAAACCCGGACTTTATCGTTTCTATCAATACCAGAATGACCAAATTGGTCCTTCAAATAAGCATTCGCTTCTTCTAGCATGGAGGCTAATTTTAGCTCGCTATTGGTAGTTGCCGTCGATGGCGACTGAGCAGGAGGATGAGTTTGCAAATATCCACCATCAGCCATAATCAAGAGTTCAACGATTGTGGTTGGACGTTGATAACCCAAAGCGCCACACATTTCATCAACGTCAATCAAACCATAACTAAAATCAAGGCGATTGGGGATGGTTTGCAGAACTTCTCCGGCACTGGAGATAACCAAAGTATACAAATAATCTAACTGGTTCTTTTTGAATTTACCGCGCACTATAGCCGCCGAGACTAGTGCTTTTGCTGTTCTAAAATAAACAGGTTTAAGCAAAGGCTCATCCTGATATTCGATTTTCAAATCAGCTAAAGTGGTACTAACAGTGTGTTGTAAACTTGCCATATCGGGCGGGGCTTGTGCTGATAAGTCTGTGGTGACTAAATGCGCACTTATGGGTTGTCCTGCAGATAATATGACGACGGACTGATGGGTAAACACATCAATATTATGCAATTGTTGTTGAATACGATAAATACTATAACCATTGTCTTCTTGGGTGCTTTGCAGTACTTGTATCTGCGCTGCGTCTGACATCCCTAAAAGCTGTTTATTATCACTTACCCAAGCGCTGAACCCCTGCTCTGTGACAATTGGCGTATCAACAGGCGCAAAAGATGTTTCGATACGAGGAGCGTGCAACCGAGTACCACCACTACTAGCCTGCTCTTCCAACTCGCCATGTGCAACACTGATAAAACTAATAAAAACAGCAACTAAGGTTAAGTATTTCACAACTTATGTTCCTTAATGGCTTACGTGTTTAGACACTAGACGGAGTGCTTCACAACTTACATCTAGCAAAAATAAATCATATGCCTGTCCTGTTTCTTTGATCTTAATATCTGTTAACCAAAAATAACCTGAACTCGCAGGATCAATATAAAGCACAGGATCAGACTGACCTTTTTCAACCGTTTTATTCTGTTGACTTTGCCCTTGCTGGTATTGACTGAAGCAGCGCGCAAAATCATGGGTTGGAGCATCTGGAACCTGAGGTAAATTACTGACTTTACCGGCGATAACTTCAATACCTGAACTGGTTTTCTGGTAACGTAAAACAGCGCCGTATACCGGTGTACCTTTCACTTCTAATTGAACGGTAATGATTTCTGCATATTGATCTTTCATTACATCCGTTTGATCTAATTTACTGCCTTTGGCGAGGCTGCCATCTTGGGTTAACTGAGTTTCAAGCTTGGCAATGGGATCTTCTCCAGGCGCTACGTCTAACGACAAACTTGGAGCTGAATCTAAATTCGCGTTTAAATCTGCCGGTCCAGAGACATTGCCCTCTTCATTAGCATCAGCGCTAGGATCTGCATCATTGCTATCAACAAAGGTTTTCACAGGGGATGCTGAGGATTCTTGATCCTTTATCTGTTCAGCACTTTCAATCGTTTTACTTTCACTCAACGACTCTTCCACATCATCCAATGACGCTTCAGCTTCACCCATAGTCTCTTCCACATCATCCAAAGACGCTTCAGCTTCACCCATAGTCTCTTCCACATCATCCAAAGACGCTTCAGCTTCACCCATAGTCTCTTTCACATCATGCAAAGACGCTTCAGCTTCACCCATAGTGTCATTGATGGCGTCTTTTGCCTTATTAGTTACAGAGGACGGTAAGGGTTCTAGTGTTTCTTCAACTTCTTCTGATGCCTGGTTAGCCGGAGTGGCTATTTCCTGTGCAGGCTTTTCTTCTTCGCCAATGCTGGAGTCAACGTCAGAGTTTAACTCACTGGGGGACAAATCAGACGGGTCGCCACCATTAAAAGAAGGCTCAAGTTGTTGTTCGGTTATGACTGGAGGTTCATTTGCGCAGCAAGGTTGAGTGTAATTGCGATAAGTAAAATACAACAACACGATCAACATCAGTGCGACTAGCGCCAACAGGATCACCTTCCAATTGAGTAATGAGTTCGAATCCTGCTCTGCCGCACTGTTAACTGGCACACTGTCAGCTGGCTCAGAAACCCTTTCGCTACTGGCAAGGGAACTTTGTGGCTCGGCCTCAGTTTTCGTTGTTTGATAACTAGCAACAATGGGAGGGGCTATAGACTTATCTAATTGGCACAACACCGCAGTAGTGTTGTCTTGTGTCGGTTTAGTTTGCAAGATTTCATCGATTCGGTTAGCGAATATGTAATCTCTATTTTCATTTTTGATTAATTCTAAAATTTCATCATTATCAAATATTTCCCAAAAGC
Organism: Aliiglaciecola sp. 3_MG-2023; assembly: GCF_030548205.1. Lineage (GTDB taxonomy): Bacteria > Pseudomonadota > Gammaproteobacteria > Enterobacterales > Alteromonadaceae > Aliiglaciecola. The sequence continues at coordinate 23,470 of NZ_JAUORV010000020.1, forward strand.
CATCTGTGCATAGCGCAAAGTACTCACCTTCGGCCAACTGCCAATGGTTAATTTCACACTGAGCACTTTCACTGCCATCTAGACAATTTAAAAGTTGGGTTTGGCTTGGGTGAGTGGCCAATTCATCTTCACGAATTTCCCCCATTAAGAATTTGGCGTAAGCCAATGAATGATCTTTAGTTTGATTAACTTTACCACTTTGATCAAATTGGCAAATTCGTGAATCTCCCGCGTGAGCTGAAACTAACTCCCCCTTTAACAGTAACAATGCAGTTAAGGTTGCGGCAGTGGATACCCCTTGTTCACAGGTTTGTTTAATCGCTAAATTACATGCATCAGAGAAAGCTTTTAGAAAATCTTCGCCGTTCGAGAACTCTTCGCGCTTTTGCCAGAACTCGCCACTTTTATGGGCTATAATTTCCGCGGCTAATTCTCCTTGCTCAGTACCACCGACTCCATCAGCAACAACAATAAAAATATCATCGTTGTGATCACTCAAATGGTAAGCATAGCGGTCTTGATTATAGTCTCTACCAGCTTGCTCAGATTTCTCAAAAATAATATGGTTATTAGACATGTATAATTCCCTTGCGAGCGCCCCTACAATGGCAGCGCAGCTTTAAATTCACTAATATTCTGATATCTATGCTCAGGTTGTAGTTGCGTTGCGTAAAACAATGCATTCGCAAGATCTTCTCCACAGTAGTGAGCTACTTGCTCTAACAACATTAAAATGGGGTCACTACCACCGTTGCCTGATTGGGTATGTCTGTCAAAGGCCTTGATTGGCCGTTGTCCTGTCAACAACTCTATAATCATGACTCCCAGCGCATGGATGTCAGTCCAGGGGCCAATGGGAAAAACATTATATTCTTGTTCCAACGCAGCATAAGACTGGGTATTTTGAGCTTGTTGACTGACATAGCCGCCAGCTACTTTTACCGCGCCAAAATCAATCAATATCGGATGGAGTTCAGACCCTGAACGTAAAAAAACGTTACTGGCCTTCATATCTCTATGTACTAAATTTTGTTGATGCAAATAGTCAAGACCTGCCATCACACCTGGTAATACCGCACCAACTTGCTGCCATGTAAATGGCTGGTTATAGGTTTCAACCTGTTGTACAAAACTTTCCCATAAGGTGTTACCAATTTCCTGATGCATTACCATATAGGCTGTACCCGCTTCATAAAAGCAATCGTAAACATAAACAATATTGTCATGATCTAGGGTCAGCAAAGTTTCACATTCGTGTTTAAACTGCTGCAGTGCGGTTTCATATACTTGCACCAAATCTGCCATGAATGGTTTAACCACCCCATCAACACGATGGGCAATTTGATTGGGCAGGTATTCTTTAATCACAACCCTATACTCTAGAGAAGCGTGTTGAGCTAAATAAACCACCCCAAAGCCACCGCTTCCCAGTACTTTCTCAATTACATAACGATGTATTCGATTGCCGGGTTGCAGTTCTCGCGTCATGGTATTTATCTCGCACTACTTGGGCATGAGCGCGATGAGTAACGCCGCGGTTAAAGAACCATCAGAGGCGTCTAAATAATTACCTAAGCCTATTTCTGCTAACTCCTGATAAAACTCTTTTTCGTGTTTTTCATCACCGGAATAGCGCACCGAAACACTGTATTTTTCGCTAGCAAACTGCTGAACTTTTCTCATTAACGGTCGAGCTTCGCCAGAATGGGCTTCATCATCGGTGATAATAAAAATCACTCTACGTTGCGCTTCTGAACGCCATTTCGTATTTAACCCCTCTTCAAAACCGGCATAAACAGACTCACCATTATCACCAGGGTTGAATCCTCTCCCCATACCTAAGTTAAGATTGACTTGGTCTAAATAGGATTTTAATACGGCAATGTCTTTGGTCAGAGTAAGGGGGAATTGAGATACCGGTCGATCAAAGTTTTTATCACCAAAAGTAACAATGCGCATGGCAGCCGAATCAGATAACATCTCAATAATACGAGCAATATTGCCTATTTCAGCGCGCAATCCATTAATTTCCTGGCCCATACTGCCGGTCACATCCAGCACAACCACTAAATCAAGAGTTTGCATTTTCTGAAAACCTGGTGGGGTTGGCGCTGGCACAGGATCTGGTTTTGGCGTACTAGGAGGAGGACACACTTTCACTTCTGGGCACTGTTGCGGTGCTGATGTAGGAATTTTCGACACATTCCCAAAGAAAGGGAGTGAAATAACAGCGAGTAAAATAAACGCCCCCATTCCTGAAGCAAACAAATCTAAAGCAGACATGCTAAAGATATTGATTTCCCTACTTTTAAGCTTCATGTATCGATTTCCCTTTTAACTACATCGCCGACAGCACCAGGCGCTGTCGACTAAGTAAATTTAAAGTACAGTCACTTTAAACGTGATAGTGCTTAAGCGAAGATCCATGCCATTAGAAAGTTCCACTGGTTGCCCTGGGGTAAGTGGTACCTCATTCACCCAACTACCATTTTGACTTCCCATGTCTTCCACATAAATTTTATTTTCATGCAAGCGAATCATTAAGTGCTTTCTTGAAATTTCGCTTTCACCTAAAACATAATCTACTTGCGCGCTTTCGCGGCCTATGACTTGCCCTTCACTTTGAGCTAGTGTCTTTCCGTTAATTTTAATTCTGACCGAATCACCTTTGGCGGTAGTACCATCGAGTAAAATATCATTGAAAGATTTCTCCATCTCAGCGATTTTACCCGCCAGGTTATCTTTTTCTTGAGCAAGGTTACTGGCTTCTTTCACTTTATTTTGCAGCTCGTCTGTTTGAGCTTGCATGGCCTCTTTGCGCTTGCGCATCAAAATGACGAACAACAACAACATAACCAATAACAGCACGCCACCACCTAACATAATGTAGGTTTTCTGCTGTTCTGACTTAGCTTTCTTTTGCGCTTCTAATTCTGCGGCTTGCTCTGCTTTTTTCTTCTCTTCTTCTAACGCTAAACGCTCTTCTTCAGCCTTCTTAATGGCTTCTTCGATTTTCTTCTGTTTTTCTAAATTTTCAGCTTCAATCCTGGCGGCTTCATCTTTAGCTTCTTGCAGTGCTTTTTCAGCTTCTTCTTTTGCCTCTTGGGCTTTCTTTTGCGCTTCTTCTAATTTCGCTTTTGCAGCTAAATCTGCATCTTCTTTTTCTTTTTGTGCAAGTTCGGCAAGTTTAGCGGCTTCTTCGGCGTCTTTTGCGGCCTTATCTGCTTTTGCTTTAGCTTGCTCCACATCAGAGAGACAGACTTCATCAGCAACTTTAAAAGTGATCTTATTTGCAGCTAAAAACGACTTTAGCGTTTGCGTAGACAGCGCATATGCGATGTTCTCAGGGGCTTTCATACCCGCAAATAAAGCCGTTTCAAAGACACTAATCCCAACCAACTGGTGACAATTATTCAGTAATGGAGCTGCCCACTGGCCGTCTTTGTAGAGGGCTGTGTGGACATAGATATTGCCTTCAGAAAGGTTTTTCACCGGTTCCAATCGCTGCACAATTGATGGCATTTCGGCAGAGTTTGTTTTTAAAATTAGCTGTTCACCCAGGGTTTGCGCTTCTTTCCCTAACGTAATTGGCTCACCAGTTACGTTACTGGCAGACAAAATGGCTAAACGTTTGTCTTCATTTTCAACAATCACTGTTGCCAGTATTTTAGCTGCTGGGCTTACCGAGTTATCGACAATAAAAATCGATTTAGCGCCATCGATAACTTCAGCATCAGTGACAAATTGATGGTCGTTCACTTTAGTTGCAATGGCGGTTATGGTTTTACCACTTTTGCGTTCTATTTCAATTTGATACGCGTACTCTGCAGCAGCGGAAAAAACTGTCGAACTAAAAGCCAATATCAGTAGTGCAAACATTTTAGGTGACAAAAACATGCCGATTTCCTTAGGTATATTATTCTGTTATTTCTTCCGAGTCGGCTTCCTGAGAAACCTTTAATACCATGACAGTGGCGTTGTCTTGGTAATCCTTGTCGAGACTATCGACATAACTAACGATATGTTCTGCCAATACCTGTGGGTCAGATTGATTAAATCGGTGACACATGGTCGCAATATCCTGCTCGGGAATGCTTTCGATTCCATCACTGGCCAAAAGTACGATATCGCCTACTCTTAACTCAATACTATTAATATCCACCATGTCGACGTCGTAGCCCATAACAGCTGAAGTTAACTGATTACGTTGGGGGTGGACGGCAACGTCATCTTCGGTCATCACCCCTTCGTCAACCAACTGCATTAATTCCGATTTTTTTGAGTGATCTTGATTGATGCGTTGTAAGGCATTATTTCGACAAAGCCATAAAGGACTATCACCCACACTGAGAAAATCTAAATATTCACCGGTAAATGCCGCTGCAATTAGTGTCCCTCCCATGCCATTACATTCAGGATTCTCTACAATGTATTCGGCTAAATGCTGATTGGTGGCGTTTAAACTGAGTTGTAAACGTGCCTCCATTTGTTCCTCTTCACTATTGCAAAAGGCGTCATTAAAAGCTTGAAGAATTTGCTGACTGGCGACTTCACCATGTACAGCCCCACCCATACCATCTGATAAAACAGTCAATGCAAACCCGTTGGGCCAAACCAATTTGGTTACACCATCTTGCTGATAGTCTCGCTTTCCGACGGTTTGAGCCCATCCTACGGAGATTTGAAGCATCATTATTCCCAATTAAAATTTTGGTCACAAAACGCCACAAACCTTAGGGTCGTTGCGCCAACTTTTAAAAGGCTTCCTGTTTCTAAAACAGTTTGCCCTGCGACAATTTGTCCATTCACACGGTTTAAACTTGAACCATTTCCTGGCGCTACGATGAACTCGCGGTTTTCATCGTCATAGATGACTAACAATTGCTGTTTAGAGGTAATAGAGGTATCACCAAAATTCAAGGTAATACGTTCAGTAGGAGAGCGTGAAATCGCACTTTGCCCCGGACCTATCACCACACTTTTGCCTTTTCCTGGTCCATCCACCACTACTAACCATCCGCACACAAAAGATTCTGCGCTGGCATTAGATGCATCCCCCCCCGCGTTAACAGCGCCACCGAAGTTAATCGAGGTTTTGGGTTCTTCAACCACAGGCTTAGGAGCGGCCTGTTGCCCTTTTGGCGGAATTGTACCTTGGTCCGAGCTTCCTGCAGGGTTACTCGCGCCAGGAATATTGGCTGGACGTGTAGGCGGCTCAGGTGAAACAGCAACTCCCCCTGGGCGCATCGCCGAACCAGAAGATTTCATATGGTTAAACAAATCGACTCCAGGTGGCTGCGTAGCTCCTTCTTTAGGCGTACCACCTTGCCCACCAAACTGACCTTGAGGCGGTTTGGTGCCTCCTTCGGGGATTGAATGTTTGGGTTTATCATCACTTTTAACAAAACTGGATTCTATTTCGACGGGCTTCCCGTCTGGACCAAGCCTAAAGCTCATGGTGTATTCTCCTTAATTTTAATCTGCCACTATTAAGCGGTTTACTAATCTGTCTAAACAATACTGGCCAACCTGATTTAACGCTTTTTCTTCGCGTCCTTGTGCCAGATGCATAAAAAATACTAAGGCCGCTGACATTATTAATGCTAATAATGTCGTGTTAAAGGCAACCCCTAATTTGATGGTAATAACAGCAACCCAATCTTTGATGGCATCAGAATCAGACAATGGCGGCATATCACCTGCGCTAGACAATGCCATAGCAATACCAATCACTGTTCCGATAAAACCTAACGTAGGTATAAGCCAAACCAAATAACGCACCATGGTGTATTTCAGATCGACTTCATGTTGCATTAACTCCAAAGAGGAGTTCATCAGGTTATTCGCTTGCTCAGTGCTTCTAGAAAGTTGAAATTGCAGAATTACGCGTTTAATTAAGCGTTGTAGGTAAAAACGACTACCGAGTTTATCCGCTTTTATTGCCTGATAGATTGGTCCCAAATCTTTGGGACGATAAAGGGCATCGTCATCATCACTGATTAAGCCTCGATTGATTTGATTAATTTCTTGGGTAGCTCTTTGCCAACGAACCCATATTTCACCGCCACAGACAAAGAAAAACAGCCACATAAGATTTTGAATGGTAAAAGGATAAGAAGGACCGCTACGGTCAAAAAGAATATCGGCTAAACGCATTTCTGTACTGGTGCTAGGTTGTTTTTCTGTTAAAACAAACCCAATAATAATGATTACAAAGGCAATGAAAGACATTGCTAGTAACACAACCAGACGATAGTAAGATTCTTCTTTCTCCAAACTGGTCATATACCACGGCTCCTGCTCTTTATTTGATATGCGATCATGATTTCCATTATGCGAAGTTTCGTTTCACCCACAACGATATAATCGTTAGCAGTTAACGTGACAACGTCAAATTGAAGCCATTGATTCCGTTCCCAATAAAATGATCCATAAGATGATTCACAATCTCTGACTTCGATAAAGTCTAAGTTATTGAATCTTAGTTGTAAGTGGTTACGAGAAACACTTGGATCATTAATATGAACGTCATTTGTTTGCGCGCAACGACCCACACTAATAACTGTGTCACTAGTAAACATATGAAAAATTATGCACTTTTAGGCAATGAATATTGGGTTCCAAATTTCATATTAGCGGTTGTTTAAAAGTCGAACAAGTATTTATTTAAGGAAAATAACAATTACTAAACGGATCCAAGTTTAGAACTGTTTTTCCTTTAAAGACAATGATATAAGTTTTTTAGTTGGGAATTTGACGATGAGGAAAAAATTTATACCGAAGTTTAAACAATGAATTTATGCTGGCTTATAAGTTCACTTCAGTGAGCCCAAAAACTGGCTTTGCTTATCTTCATTTGTTTTGTTGACCCGCTTTTCCGCGAAAGCCAGATAACAAAGTGGCAACAATGACACTGATAAAGGATATATAAAACGCTAACGATAATGTGTTCATTAACGCAGGGGTTTGTTCAGGCGTGATTTTATTCTCACCAAGATAATAATGCACTAATAAATTGACTGCACTCATTCCTAACAGGTTACCAATCGTTCGAGCTAGATTTAAGGTTGCAGAAGCAACGCCAAGTTCACTTTCTTGCACCGCTCCCATGATGGCATTGTTATTGGGCGAAGAAAATAAACCGAAACCTATGCCGATGAGTAACAGGGAGCCGCCAATATAAGTTGTTCCTGTTGCTGTGGTCATTTGTGTCAAGACCAAAAATCCGCAGGCGACAATTGCACAACCTAGTGTAGCTAAAAATCTAGGCTGGATTTTGTCCGAAAGTCGACCTGACATTGGTGCTAAAAAGGCCATCGCAAAGGCCTGTAAAAGTAATATTTTTCCCGCATCTGCAGGACTGTAACCTTGTACAACTTGTAAGTACAAACTCAACAGAAAGGCTAGTGGAAAATTGCTTCCATACATCAATAAAGATGTGGTCAAAGACATAGAAAAAACACGGCTTTCGCGGAACATCTGAACGCGAATTAAAGGAGTATGGTGCCGACTTTGGTGATACACAAATAAAATCATTGTGATAACCGATAATATCAATAATAAAAATCCATGTAGTTTAGGAAGGGAACTAAAGCCGAATACTAATGACGTGGAAGAAACAGCAAAAATGAAGCTACCGCGCCAATCAAATGAAGCTATGTTTTCATTTTTCCACTCGCCATGTAATCCCCACTTGATTAATGCCAATAGCACCAGAATTAAAGGTAGTTGAAACAAAAATACCGCTCGCCAACTCCAAATCTCAGTCACTAATCCACCAATTGCTGGCGCTAAGGTTAACCCTATATAAACGCATGCTGCGGTCAAACCAAGGGCTGCACCGCGCTTGTGGGGGGGAGTAACCGAGGTCAGAATCGCCACACCAGTTCCGAAGATCATAGCCGAAGCAGCGCCTTGAACAAATCGCCAGAATAATACCCACTCTACTTGTTGGCCCAATGCACACATCAAAGACGTAAAGGCATTTAATGCCAGGCCAATGGTATAAATTCGTTTTCTTCCGTAGTTATCAGCCAACTTGCCAAATGGCAACATAAAAACCACACTACTGAGCAGAAAAAGTGTGGGTAACCAGCTCACCATTTTAGCGTTAGCATGTAAATCAGCAGCTAAATTAGGAATAGCAACATTAACCGACGCCATCCCCAATGGCCCAATAAAAGAACCAAGACAAACAACAATAAGGGCAACTGTGGTGACGGGGAGCTTGTTCAAAAACGTTATATACCTGCAAAAATGAATGATTAAAAGATCATACTCAACAACTGAGAGTTGTACAGTAATTCTAAGATCCAATTAATATAATGCCTTAGTTAACAATATAGCCAGCGCGCTAACAACAATAAAACTACCGCTATAGTTGGCCTGTGTTTATATTTGCAATATTATGTTCTGTAACAATGAACTCGTCCGATAATCAATTCCTTTCCTGAAGTAGAGATAAATTCCATATGGATTATAATCACGAACATAAAGCAGACCGAATAGGCTGGATTAGAGCGGTTGTGTTAGGCGCTAATGATGGCATAGTTTCTACGGCAAGCCTCATCGTCGGTATCGCCGCATCCCAAGTTGCAACAGAACACTTATTTATTGTAGGTCTAGCCGCTTTAGTGGCTGGGGCGATGTCTATGGCTGCGGGAGAATTTGTGTCTGTGAGTTCGCAAACCGACATCGAGCATGCCGAAATTTCCTTGGAGCAAAAACATATTGACCGTCATTGGGCAGCCGAAGAACAGGAGCTGGCAAACATCTATATAGAACGAGGTCTGGAAGGTGATTTAGCGATGCAGGTTGCCAAGCAACTCATGGCAAAAGATGCCATCGGCAGTCATGTTAGAGACGAGCTAGGTATTACCGAACAATCCCAGGGTAATCCTTTTCAAGCGGCGTTGTTTTCAGCATTGTCTTTTACCGCCGGTGCACTATTACCGCTTTTAACCGTATTAGTCGTCAACGGTCCCTGGTTAATCCCTTCAATTGTGCTGGTTTCATTGCTGTCATTGGTACTACTTGGAAGCGTATCGGCGAATATTGGAGGCGCATCTATTTTAAAAGGCTCTATTCGGGTGCTAATTTGGGGCTCATTAGCCATGGCTGTGTCCATTGCGGTTGGCAATATTTTTCAAGTTTCTGGGTAAAGATCAATGCACAACAGTCAACAAATTCTACTGGTGTAAGGTGTTAAATGAAAAAGATCCTATATGTAATTTTGGCTGGCTTGCTGATAAATGCCTGCTCAAACAACAACTGGCGCACGGCAAGCAGAGAATCTGCTGGAATTGCACCTAACCCCGAAATTAATAAAAATGCGGTTATCGAAGTTTATGCTGCGGATGCATACAGTTGGCGAGGATGGTTCGCTGTGCATACTTGGATTGCCATAAAAACACAAAATGCACCAAATTATACGGTGTATGAAGTGGTTGGCTGGCGAGTCAAAAGCGGGCTTCCTGCCTTACGCAGTTACCAGACACCGATACCAGACCGTTTTTGGTACGGAGCAAAACCTGAAAAGCTGCTTTCAATTCAAGGTGAAAAAGCCAGTGATCTGATACCGAAAATATCGGCAGCTATCCAACGTTATCCTTGGGCAAATGAGTATACTATTTTTCCAGGACCTAACAGCAATACCTTTCCTGCTTGGATTGCATTACAGGTGCCCGAATTAGAACTTACCCTGCCATTTAATGCCATCGGCAGTGGATATGCCGATTAAACGATGTCTCAAATTTTAGCCTAAACGCCTATAAAATCTTTGTTGCTTACCGCATATTGTTGCACTGTTGATAAGAGAGCATCCCGAGAAAAAGGTTTGCCTAAATGGTCAGTAAAACCAACTTTCTTATAATGGGCAACTTCGTCAGCAAAGACATTAGCTGTTAATGCGATAACGGGTAAATCAATCCACTTTTTATTTTTACGTAAAATTTTCAGTGCACTGCAACCGTCCATTACCGGCATTTGAATATCCATTAACACTAAATCAAACTCTTGTTTGGCAAGTACATCCAGTGATTCTTGTCCATTGCTAGCAACCGTTACACGCAGATTGTTTTGCTCTAATATATTTTTAGCAACTTGCTGGTTAATTTCATTGTCTTCCACCAGTAAAATACGTTTATTGGCTAGATCTTGTTTTAGCTCGAGTATCGGAATATCAACTCGCGGTTTTTGAGCGATGGGAAGCTCCAATATAAAACTGAACTCAGTCCCCTTAGCTAATTCACTCTTAACATGAATAGTCGAGCCCATTGCTTCAACCAACTCTTTAACAATAGAGAGCCCTAACCCTGTACCACCATATTTGCGGGTAATACTTTCATCCACTTGAGTGAATTTATTAAATAGCGTTTTAATTGATTTATCTTCAATTCCCACACCTGTGTCATTCACAGAAATCTTCACTTTAGCTAACACATCATTGGTGACTAATTTAACCAATACATCGACCCTTCCAGTCTGTGTGAATTTTACCGCATTTGAGGTCAAATTCATTAATATTTGGGTAACGCGGGTGGGGTCGCCTAAAACAAGTGTATTCTGTCTGCCTACAATTTTAGTATTCAGCGCAATGTTTTTCGCCTGAGCCTGACTTGTAAACAAGTTTTCAACTTGCAAAAGAATGTCTTCGAAACAAAAGTGATGTTGCTCTAACTCAAAATGTCCAGACTCAATTTTTGATAAATCAAGTACATCATTAACAATCTGCATTAAAAGTTTTGCAGAAAAGTTTGCGCGGTTTAAATATTCAGTCTGTTGTTCGTTTAATTGGGTGTGCATACACAAGTCCAACAATCCTAAAACGCCGTTTATTGGCGTTCGAATTTCGTGGGACATATTTGCTAAAAATTGGGATTTAATTTGATTAGCCTGCTCTGCGTGCTCTCTTGCCCTTTGGGCTTTTAATTCTAAATTTTTACTTTTAGTCACGTCATGGTAGAAAATAAGCACACCAATCAGATCTTGATTTTTAGAATGCAATGCTAAGTGAGTCACCTCTTTATACTTAACTTGAACATTCGTATATGGGGATTTCTGTTGGCCCTGTTTTCCTTGGTTTCCTTTTTCTTGGCCTTCCTTTTCTTGGCCTTCTTTTTCTTGATAGTGAATATTAGTTTCATCACCGTAAAGGATGCGTCGATCAATATTAATGATTTTTTGCGCACGGGTTTCATTGGCTAAATCAAAATCTGTTTTACCTTTCAATTGTTCAATATTTTGTAATTTAGAATCTTCTATAAACGCCTGATTTGCGCCTAAATATCTTAATTGCTTATCTTTCCATGAAATGCCGTAGGGTAAGTGATTTATAACGGTTTGGAAGATTGCCTCTGAGTGTTCGATTTTACTGGTCTGGCTATCAATAGTGACTTGCTTGTCTAACAATAGAGACTGTAAATAGTGTAAAAAGTGTTGTATCAAAAACAACACAATACTAATGATAAATCCATATGTTAGCAGCGCAGTAATCCAAGCGGATACACTTAAACCATAAGCACTTTGCGTTACCGTAAACTCAAATTTTCCTAACCAAACAAGGCTCATGTAATAGAATAAAAATAAGCCGCCTGAAATGGCAATTGCTACAGCGACTCTCACACTGAGCATGAAACTACTAAATATGGAAGCAGCCATAATCAGGTAAATTCCGTTTCCTGATAGACCTAAGGTATGTATTCCCGCAAACCCCATTATAAAAAATAACGATGCAATCAAACTAGCGGTAACATTATTTGAAAAACGACGTCGAAATAAATAAAACGTCAATAGCACACAGGTACTAACAATATGTACCCACATCACTGGCAAAAAACCAATTTCAGGAACACGGGAAAGAGAGCCTGCTAAAGCGACGCCAGCGAAAGCCAACGTGACCATTAAAACAGTATTTGTTAGTTTCTCACGAATATAGTCGATGGAACTTTCAGGAGACTCTAAAGACATCGAGGTTCATTAGATTTAATAATAATTGAGCAATATTATGTTGAGACCATAGGGCATTAAAACCCTGTCCGCCATCAAAGGGTATTAGACTTTTGTATAATACCCAATCCATGGGTTACCCAAATAAACAGGATATTAAGCCGTTAGGTCTTTTACTACCCAGGCATTAATCTGCTGTCTTTGAGCCTAATGTTTAGTCAGACTATGTTATACGTTAACTAAACATAATCCATACCCCACGGTATAAGCCACCAACAAATGCACAATATATTTACTGTAACTTACGAATGTGAGCTCTTTCACGCGACTCATGGCCACTATTCCTGCGGCTGAGCCTATCACCAACATTGATCCTCCGACACCAACAGCGTAAGTCAGGGATAACCATTGAATATTGGTTAACTCTGGCTGCGCTTTAAGTAGTGCCGCAGTTAACGGGACGTTATCTAAAAACGCAGATAAAATTCCCACCAAATAATTCGAATAATCAGGATCGAGCATAAAGTAAATATTTGTCATCCAAATTAGCACACCGATTTCTTTGAGTGAGCCAACTATAAGCAGTATTCCTAGAAAGAACATCAAGGTATCAAACTGTATTTTACGGACGTAATCTAATAGATGAATTTCGTACTTAAACTTGTTCACCATACCACCAATTAAGAACATCACAGATAGGCCTAATAAAAAGGTTAAAACAGGCGGAATTTCAAACAACAAATTAAACAGCATAGTGCAGCATATAGTGCTAAAAAATAGACCGGCGATAACAAAATCAAGGGATTTGAATTTTTCACTGCCAATGGTCGCCTCAACCCGTCGATTTTTACCAAAACTCATTAATATAGCCAGCACCACGACGCCTGCTACAGCGGGTAAAATCAAGCCTAACAATTTGACGATCGAAACATGTTTCTCACTGAATATCATCAGCGTGGTTACGTCTCCGGTGATCAAAACCACCCCACCAGAATTCACTGCAAATATAATTAATACACAGAGTTTTACTTTCTCTGCCACCTTTAATTTAAATGCGAAGATAATACTAATTGATACTAGGGTGGCAGTGATATTGTCGCACAGCATTGATAACACCAGCGCGAACAAAGCGACCAATAAGGTTAATTTGCGTAAGGACAATTCACCGGGCAAGAGTCGATTCACCATAGCGCCAATCAACCCTCTGGCATTTAGGTATGCAACAAAGGTCATTGTTGCCATAAGAAACAACCACAATTTCGCGATTTCCAGTAAATTCTCGTTGAGTGCATTCTCTATTTCTGCCTGTCCAGAACCATGCCCTCGAATGAATAATAAACACCACACTAAACACCCTAAAAATAAGGTGGTTTTGGCTTTATTGATATGGGTAACTTCTTCAAAGACGATGGATAGCAAAGCTAAAATAGCCAAGCCAATAATGGATATTTCAAACATATCGAACATGGTGTGCGTTCCAGATTACTGAGAGTAGAAAATGCGCCCCGTTGCAGGACACTAAAAAACGTGAGAATTATATCGCAAAAAACCCTGTAGCGGCTACATAAAGGTGTAACGGCATGTTATTTTTTTAGAAAGTGTTTAGAAATTAACTCTGACATAAATATAATTTTTTGGTTGGATAACTGACGATAGTCAAAATACGGACAGACAATGGTGCGATGATTTAGGTCAATGGCAAATTCTTGGTTAATCCACTCAAAAGTGTTTGGCAAAGTACATGACTTGGCATAAGTGCGCCCCATAATTATGTGCAACTTTTCGGTTTGTTCAAATTTAGGTGGGGTAAAGTAAAGTGCCGTTTGACTGCCAAATTGCAAAAGTTCGTCATCACGATATTGCTGCCAGCTAGAATAACTATCATTCAGTTCACTAAACTTGCTCAGCATCGGGAATAACAACTTTGCATAGACATTGAAAACTTTTCGCCAACCATTCCCACAAGCCTGACCTATGGCATAAATTTCACCTTTTTTAAGGGGATAAACCAGCTGTTGGCTTGCCGCGAAAGAAAATCTGGGGCGATTTTGTATATACACATTAATGTGTGCGTTACTATCCCCCAAACCACTTACTTGCTCAAATTTAGTCTGTGACATAAAACCTATTAGCAGAATTAATGCGCTTAGGCAGGTAGTTTACCTCACATGACGACTTTTCAATTAAAAAAATACATTAATAGAAGTTAAAAACCTGTTTTCTAGCAACCTATAAAATATGTGCCCCTTTGCTGAAAATATCTAAACGACTATGTTTATGAATCGTTTTTTGTCAGACTAACAGGATCTAAAAGTGCTTCTAGTTTTGTCCGTGGAATATCAGTATTTTCTGCAGCCACATCAATAATAGGCCGATTTTCCTTGTAAGCCTTCTTAGCAATTTCCGCTGCTTTGGCATAACCAATAATGGGGTTCAACGCAGTTACCAAAATGGGATTTTTATGCAGAGGCTTTTCAAGATTTTGCTGATTCACCTCAAAATCGCGAATGGCATAGTCCGCCAATGAAACCGCGCCATTAGACAATAATTCTATGCTCGACAACAAGTTAAGAGCGATCATGGGTAACATAACATTTAATTCAAAATTGCCCGATTGACCGCCAATGGTGATAGCCGAGTCATTGCCAATAACCTGTGCAGATAGCATAGCAACTGCCTCGGGGATAACCGGATTGACTTTCCCCGGCATAATCGACGAACCCGGTTGCAATGCTGGCAAAGCAATCTCACCTAGCCCAGCTAACGGCCCCGAGTTCATCCAACGTAAATCATTAGCTATTTTCATAAAACTAACGGCGATGGATTTAGTTAACCCCGACAAACTCACTGCGCTATCTTGTGCAGCAATCCCAGCAAAAAAATTTGCTGCTTTAACAAAAGGCACATCGGTTTCTCGACTTAAAATATCAGAAAATTGGTCGGCGAAATCAGGATGGGAATTAATGCCAGTACCAACGGCAGTACCACCTAAAACAAGTGACTGTATTGAAGGCTGCAAACTCTCAAGATGAGAGATTTGTTGCTTAATCTGGGCCGACCAAGCAGACATACTTTGATCCATTCGAATTGGCATAGCATCCATTAAATGAGTGCGTCCGGTTTTGCAATATCCCGCTAACTTTAGGGATTTTTCATCGATGGTTTTAGCCAAATGTCTCAGAGAAGGCATTAAGTTTTGGTGAATTGCCAAGGCGGCACTAACATGAATACAAGTCGGGATGACATCATTGCTACTTTGGCCAAAGTTAACATGATCATTTGGGTGAATGTGCAAATTGGATTGCTTAGACGCAAGGTTGGCAATCACCTCATTGGCATTCATATTGGTACTAGTGCCAGAACCCGTTTGGAATACATCAACGGGAAAGTGATGCATCAGATTTTTATCATCTAATAAAGTGGTACAGGCTTGTTTAATGGCTTGCGCTGTCGGCTCGTCAATACCTTTAAGGTTTACATTTACCGTGGCTGCAGCAGATTTAATCTGAATCAGCGCGCGAATAAAAGCTTCAGGCATAGGAGTGTGACTGATATTGAAGTTATTAATCGCTCTTTGGGTCTGGGCGCCATATAACGCATCTTTGGGAACCTCAAGCTCGCCCATGCTATCTTTTTCGATTCTTACTTCTGTCATGTTAATCCCCTTTTTTATAAAAAATATGTTCCTAACAAAGACAATTCATATTTAAAATGTCGTGTTTCTGCCTTTTGTCCCTCAGTTTTATCGTATTGCTCTACACTGTTTAGTGGTTTGTAAATGTTATCTAAACACAAATAACGCCAGTGAAAACTAATACTAGTATCACAAATTGTATCTAACAAAGTGTGCAACACCCGTTTTAACATCGCTCTTTTTACGTTTTCGTTTTTTTCTGTGGCTAATCGATCTTCAACCACGTCTAAATAATGGTATAGAGTATGAGGGTTATCAGGCTGTAAACCATGACGAATGGTCAACTCTAATGTCCCGAATGCCAATGCTTCATTCACAGAATCACATCCAATTTTTAGGCGGCTAGGCCACCCACCAAATGATAATAATTCTTATTATCATGAGATTGAAATAGCTTGTCAACCCAGTGCGGCATTTCATAAATACCTAACCACAACTCGATTAATAAAACTAAACTATTGATAAATAAAGCAATTAAATAAATAATCAAAAAAACCACCAAACACTATTGATAATGATTTTCATTTACAATATGATGGTTCTGCCTGGAATCGTTAAGTTTCACTGGTCCTGGCTTAACGCAACCAACCGGGTAGGCATTTTCTCCAAGGTGCCTACCCACCTCCTTACTTTTATCACGTTTTTATCCTTCGCCATTCCCTTCAACGTCAGCAATATTGTGGGCAATGCGCTGAAAACAAGTTAATAGGCGTTAAACGCAAAATCTATGAACAGGCATAAAAAATTTATTATCAGTCAATTAAGAGTTTCGTTTAAATCAAAAATTTACATAAAAATAAGTTTGATGAGCTTTGAAGTTATAGGTGTTAACCAGCCAAACTGCCCACCCTAAAATCAGGTTACGCTAAGATAATGTTGCCAATTATGAGTCGCAATATTTAGAAGGTAATACTCATAAATGGGAATACTCACTTTAGCGCAGATTTGCATAGTAGCTAGGTACCCATTAGCCATAGGCTTGGCGATTTCGTTCGATTTCACCTAAATATTGTTGTTTTTCGAATATTAAAGGGGCGAGGGCTGAATAGTTCCAATATAGACCCGAATCGGCTTTGCTCTTGTCTTCTCGATAGGGATTCACCCAGCGATGCCAGATAATGTATTCTGCATTAAGGTCACTCTGACAAATAATATCAACGGTTAAATACCAGCACATAGGTTCTCCACATGTGCAAACATAGGGAATCGCTCTATCGGCTGAATCTAACTGATTAATTCCTAACCCTGGTTGATAAGTACCCGCTATTTGCCCGGCAAAAGGCTTTTCAAAATCAGTGATAGTTTCTAAATACGATTTTCCATCAACCAGCAGGTCAAAGCTTGGGCTGCCATAATCGTGACTAAAATAAGCCAGGCCAAAGGTGTTTACTACTGTCATATTTTTACACCTCAATAAACTAATTTATTGATTAAACATGCAATTAGTAACTGGGTCAAATTCCACATAGTCTCTTGCTGCTGAGCGCATTAGTTCGACTTTCCCTTGGTATAATAATTTAGTTTTTTTCTAACCCTATATGGTTGGGCTAACTTTTTTCAACGCAAGCCAATTATATTTTAAGGTTTAGACTGTTTAAATTTGTCAGCTAAACTCAGATTTCCCTGACTTGCAGCAATATCTGATAAACTGCGGCTGTGACTATCTTTTAAGCTTATGTTGGCACCTTGATCAATAAGCTCTTCAATAATGTTTTGTCTATCAAATAAGGTAGCAAACATCAGTGCGGTTTGACCATTTTGATTGGTTTGGTCCACTTCGCAGTCTCGCCCCATTAATGATTTAGCAATGCGAAGGTTGCCTTTAAAAATGGCGCCCATTAAAGCGGTGTTGCCTCTAGCATCCTCTTGGCATGGATTGATATCGTCTACATCAAGTAAAAAGTTCACCGTCTCAGTCTGACCATTGTAAGCAGATAAAATGAGTGCCGTATATCCCTTTTCATTGGCGATATTAACTGACAAGCCTGCCTTGTAAAAGGTCTGTAACAATTCGATATCGCCGTTTCTAGCGGCATCAAAATACAGCGTTTTAAGTTGTTTACTCTGGTCAGTTTCATTGGCAAATGAAGGATTTAACGCTGAAGCAATGAATAGTAGTAAAGAGAGTATTGCTATAGTTTTCATTAGGTTTTCCTTATCAAGATACTGCCTGCACTGGCAGGCAGTAAGACTGATTTAAACATTTATTAAATTAGAACAATTCGCTTAACTTAAGGGCAATTTTTTCGCCCTGGGCCGCTAATGCTTGTTGCTCTGCCATCAGCGTTTTTGCTCTGGCTTTTACTTTACTTAAGTTGGTACCTGAGCGTTTAGCGATAGCTGTACCGTAATCTTTATCAGCGTTGTACATGAATGCACTTATATTGATCCGAACAAGCTCTTTATCAGACGTTGCTAAAGCGCCCCCTAACACTTCAATAAGTCTGGCTTGTTCGTCCTTAGAAAATGAGCGATACAAATCCCCAGCTTGGCTAAAGTTCAACTGCTTGTAGAAAGGTATTTGCTGATAACTTCCTATCAATGGCATCGCAGAATATTTGTACTGTGTGTCTTCAGCTAAATCAATGTACTCACTTGGCTGATAATTAACTTCCCGCTGAGTATTGGTCGGGCGCAGCTTGCCGTGTTGCATGTGGTTATTAATTTTCACATTCTTAGGAGCGTTAATCGGTATACGGTATGAATTCACACCTAAACGGTATCGTTGGGTATCTGCATAGGCAAACACTCTGCCTTGTAACAATCGATCTTCTGATGGCTCTATACCTGGTATGACATTGCTCGGTGCAAACGCAGCTTGCTCAGTTTCTTCAAAAAAGTTGTCAGGCACTCGGTTTAATACCATTCTGCCCACTTTGCGAAGGGGTAGCTTATCTTCTGGCCATACTTTGGTGGCATCAAGGGGGTTAAAATCAAAGTTATTCACATCTTTTGGCGACAACACCTGAATGTATAAATCCCAAGACGCACTTTCGCCTTTTTCACCAATGCGAGTATACACATCTGTGGTATGGGGTTGCATGTCTTGCCCCTGCACCGTCATGGCTTCTTTATAGGTGAAATTCTTTACGCCTTGATTGGTTTTCCAGCTAAATTTCACATAGTTCATTTCACCTTTGTCATTGACAAATTTGTAGGCGTGAACACTGGAACCATCCATATTTAAGTAACTTTTTGGTGTACCGTAGTCAGAAAACAGCATGGTTAGCATTTGTGTTGATTCTGGTACGTGTGAAAAGAAGTCAAACACTCTGGATGCTTTTTGCACATTGTCATAAGGTGATGGCTTTAAACTATGAACCATATCTGGAAATTTAATAGCATCGCGTATAAAGAAGATTGGGAAGTTATTACCGACTAAGTCCCAGTTGCCTTGTTCAGTATAAAACTTCACAGCGAATCCACGAGGATCGCGCAATGTTTCAGGGGATTGGTGGCCGTGAATTACCGCTGAGAAACGAGTAAATACTTCGGTATTTTTACCTTTCTCCTGGAAAGGAGCTGCCATGGTTAAATCAGACAAATCAGCATAGTTTTCATAATAGCCGTGAATACCCACACCTCGAGCATGGACAACCCTTTCAGGTACTCGTTCTCTATCAAAAGCGGCGAGTTTTTCAATTAAGTGACTGTCTTGAAGTAGCACTCCACCCCAAGGACCAGCAGTTTGAGAGTTTTGGTTGTCACCAATAGGTGCACCGTTTTGTCTTGTCATTGTTGTGTTAGCGAGCGCACTAAAAGACAACAAGATTAAACTTGAAAGGGTTATTAATTTTTTCATCTTCATTTTACATCCTATTTATCTATAACTTGGGAAGCCCCAATAGAGTGCTAGGATAAAAACTAAGTGAAAATTAGTATATTTGATAAAGCCGAAGTCGAAGTTTGATTTTTTAGAACCATGCCTGGAAAGCATCAATAACCTTGTATTGCTCATCAACAACCAACATTTTTCGCCATTTATCAAAGGTGGTACATGGATGTGAAATGCCAAGTGCGACTATATCCCCCACCTTTAAATGATCGTCTTGAGGTACAGCTAAAAAGCAATGTTGATCATTAATTCGAGTAATTTGATAACCTTCCTGATCAAGAGTTATGAGTTGATGCTTTAGTCTAGATTTAGCATACAAAGGCTTAGGCAGTCCTTTGTCATAGGAAAAGTCTCGCTTACCTGCACCTAAAATAACCACACCCGCTTCAGGTTTCGACAACACATAACAGCAAACTTCAATCGCCGCTTCAGACGCGGGCAAGGCAATTTGAGCGTTAGCCAAGCGTTCATCTATGGCTATTGAGGCTTTTTCGTAAACCCCAGAGTCGCTAAATAAATAGCAACCACTTCTCAGTACGACTTTTACATCTAGTTTTCCCTGCAAATCGACAAAAGCTGAAGCGCATAAGTCGTAATACTCAGACCCGCCAATAGTAATAATCAATGATTTGTTGGGTAAGATAACTTGCCGCTCTACAAATAGTGTTATAGTCGCGTCCAATACCTTAAGAAAATCTCGTACTCGCTGCTCTTTGTGTTCATTCGCGCCTTCAAAAACCGCTTCGTATGCACTAAAGCCTGCCACCTCCCATTGATTCGCGCTAATGGATTGGATCAGGGCTTTGGCCACTGAAGGTTCTCGAACGCCACATCGTCCACCTTCAGCTCCCAACTCAATGAGTAATTTAAGTTGGTTTGATTTATTCAAATTGGCCTGTTTTAACAATTCAAAGGCATCTAAAGAATCGACAAAAAGGTAAAGCAACAAGTCAGGGTACTGAGCGAGCAGTTGTTCAACTTCTTTGATATTCGCGCGACCAACCAATTGATTGGCAAATATGATGTGATTGGCCCCCATCTGAGCAGCTAATCTTAAATTCATCACATTAGCAACAGTCAACCCCCAGGCTCCATCCACCAATTGTTGTGAAATTAGCTCTGGACTCATGGTCGTTTTAATATGAGGGGCAATAAATAGGTTATTTTGTTCAAGCCATTGCTTCATGCGTTCACTATTTTGTTGTAGCGCATGCTGCTTAATTATGGCACAAGGCAAAGGCACATCTTCTTGTAGAATATTCCAGCCTGCATTCGCTATTTGTGCACGACTAAAGTGTTGTGCATGCAATGGAAGTCCTTTAAATAGAGGTTTAGGTTGGTAAGCGTCCATGAGCATCCCCTGAATTTCGGCGTGACTAAATGAGAGTTAAGGATGAAAGAGCATCCCATATTTTATACTTTATAATATTAAATAAGGGGAGTTAAAATCGTAAATTCCTTATCTAGAATTTAATAGTTTAATCACCTCTTCGGCAGCAAGTGGATGATGGAATAGATAACCTTGGTAAAGATCACAGCCCATATTTTGCAGTGTTTTCAATTGCGAATTGCTTTCTACCCCTTCGGCAACAGTCATCAAGTTTAAGCTTTTGGCTAAATTAATGATAGTCGCACAAATCTCCGCATCTTCGGTTTTCGAGTCGCATTCATGGACAAAAGAACGGTCAATTTTTAAAATATCCAGTGGCAGCTTTTTAAGGTAGCTCAAGGAAGAGTAGCCTGTACCGAAGTCATCAATAGAGACTCTGATATTCAGGGCTTTCAATTCTTGTAAAATGGCAATACAACTCTCTATATCCTGAATCAAAATACCTTCTGTAATTTCAAACTCAAGCAGTTCACCGGGAATTGAATACTTACTTAGTAACTGTTTAACACACTGAATAAAATCTTCTGCAACCAATTGGCGACCTGAAATATTGATGGCGACGGGCACCACTTGTGATTTTTCATCGAGCCAATAACGCAATTGTTGAAGAACTTTCGTCATCATGATTTCACCAATTTGCACGATCAAATTACTTTGCTCAGCAATGGGTATAAAGGCTTTTGGGGATATATCATCTGAACTTTTTTGCGGCCATCGAATCAATGCCTCCAATGATAATATCTCGCCATCTCCTTTAACTTTGGGTTGATAGACGACTCTGAATTCATCTTGCTTGATCGCTTGTTCAATTTTTCTTTCAAAACTCATTTCCTGCTGAGCTTTTTGCCCCATTTTTTCGGTATACACTTTAAAGTTATCACGACCAAATAATTTTGCGTTATACATAGCAATATCTGCCCGTTGGATTAATTCCTCAGTACCAAACTCACCGCAGTGTGAAACGGCCACTCCCACACTAGTCGCAATGTGATAATTTTTATCATTCAAGGTAATGGGTTCTCGCATTATGGTTAAGATCCGCTGGGCCTTTTCAGTGATTAAAGACTCAGTTAACTCCCCCGTCATAACGACGATAAATTCATCGCCACCTAGGCGCGCGATAATATCTTCTTCGCGACAAATGTTTTTTAAGCGATTAGCGAC
The DNA here is from genome assembly GCF_030548205.1 of Aliiglaciecola sp. 3_MG-2023. Classification (GTDB taxonomy): domain Bacteria; phylum Pseudomonadota; class Gammaproteobacteria; order Enterobacterales; family Alteromonadaceae; genus Aliiglaciecola. The sequence goes on from NZ_JAUORV010000020.1 coordinate 45,499, forward strand.
TTCACACAATAGATAGTCCCCGGCTTTATGCCCTAAGGTATCGTTGATTTTCTTAAATTTGTCTAAATCCAAAAAAAATAAGGCAATAATCCCTAAATCTTTTTGGGCTTTTGCCACCTGATAATTTAATTCACTAATTAAGTGGGTGCGATTCGATAAATGGGTTAACGGGTCGTGATACGCTAAAAAGTTCAGTCGCCCTTGAATTTTTTGTTGTTTGGTAACGTCTCTCAGGTGCAATGTGAATTCATTTACATGGCTTTCGTTTAACTTACTACTGGTGATAGTTACTTCAGCAGGAAAAGTTTGTCCTGCTGCGCGCTTTAACACTATTTCACTGCGTCTATTGAGTACGAGCCCATTTGACGAAACAAACTGCAACTTTAAACTTTCATTAAATCGTTGAATATCTTTATCTAAAGCAAAATTGTGAATAAAGCTTCGTTGCATCACCTCGCTTTTCAAACAGCCAAAGGTTCTTTCCGCAGCCGGATTAAATTCGATGATATTACCCTGCCAATCAATGGAGACAATGCAGTCCATAGATGAATCTAAAATAGCACTCTTTCGTCTTTCACTTATTTTGAACTGATTTATTGCCTTTTCACGCTGTATCATCTCTTTTGAAACTTGACTGATAACTTGGTTATATTTGCGCGCTATTTGGCCAACTTCCGTAAACGGCTCCTCTTTTACTTGCACAGAAAAATCACCTTTGTTTTGATGATTCTGCATATCTGCTAGCAAGTCTATTAATTCAGTAGATGCTTGATGCTCACTGATATTCAGTCCACTCAGCTCCTGCTCTTTGGTTACCCTTAATGGTGTTATTCTATTCAAAATATAGAGGATGAGATAACAACTAAAAAAACTAAATATGCCAATCACAACAACCCCCAAAAGTTGAATTGTGAGTTGTGAGGTAAACGATAAGCCTGTTCCTAATTTAGCTTGTTCGCCAAAAAAGGCGACCGCCAATGTCCCCCAAATACCAGAAAATAGGTGGGCAGGAATAACATTTAAGGCATCGTCAAGTTTCGCCCAATCCATTAATTTAGAGCCGTATTGCACAACGATACCGGCTACAATTCCTATTATTGCTGCATCCACAGGCGCAACAGCGTGACAACCCGCGGTTATTGCAACTAAACCGGCAATAACACCATTTAGACTAGCTCCCATATCTACATATTTCTGGCTTCGCAAATGTATGAATGTAGCGGTTATTCCACCCCAAATCGCAGCAAGACAAGTATTCAGGATGATGTAAGGAACTTGGTCGTCAAATACTAAGGTACTGCCGCCGTTGAAACCAAACCACCCAAACCAAATAAGTAACGTTCCCAAAGCAGCCAAAGGTAAGTTACTGCCTGAAGGAAATTTTGTATTTTCCTTAAATCGGTCAATTCGTGGTCCAACAATGAGTACACTGGCCAATGCAACCCAACCGCCCACAGAATGCACTACTGTAGAACCTGCGAAGTCTATAAATCCCAATGACTCAAGCCAACCTTGATTGTCCATATTATATACACCGGCCCACACCCAATGCCCCACAAAGGGATAAATCAGACCACTTAGTGTTAACGTGATATATATGTAGCCGGAAAACCGAGTTCGTTCGGCAATAGCCCCCGAGGTTAATGTTGCCGCAGTGCTGCAGAACATCATTTGAAACAAGAAGAAGGTAATCTGAAAAGAAGAACTGTTATCGCCAAATACAAAGTCGCCAGTGCCAGTCCAGCCACCAAGACTAGGGCCAAACATAATGCCAAATCCAAACAACCAAAAAACACTAGCAGAAACAATGAAGTCACCAATATTTTTTGCGGCCACATTGATACTGTTTTTGCTACGGGTTCTACCACTTTCCAGGCAAAGAAACCCTGCTTGCATCAAAAACACAAACATCGCTGACAGAAGCAACCAAAAATTATCAGACAACCGATGACCTTAGACATACATTATTTCAGTTAAGTGATGGTCGCTTAGCAAGATCTATTCCTGCTGTTTCCCCTTGCAGCCTCTTTTATAATGGCAGCATTGAGCAATGCACCACCAAAACTGTGCAAGCAGTGTTCATATTTCGTGCAAGACTACCAAAGTGGTGCATGGCTAAGGATAGGTAATTCACACGACTGAAAGACAATTTTAAAAGTGATTATTAAAACCCTATTAATTACTCAGTAATTAGCGAATAGTATGACGTTTAACGTGAACTGCATCAGCGAGTTTTTCGGCGACAACCTCCCTAAAAAATTGTGCTAACTCACGGAAGAAAACTCGACCAGGCGCAGTATTTCGCCAAATTAAATGCTGCTTACGAGTTATTGGAATATTTTCAAGTTCACAGACATGCAGCTCATTGGGGCGATGCAATTCAGAATGCACATACAGCCCGGGTAAAAAAGAGATACCTACCCCCATCACTACCATTTGTCGCAATGTATCTAAACTAGTGCCTTCATAATCTCGATACATTTGTGCACCAATTTGAGCACAAATGGTTTGAACTTGATGGTGAAAATGGTGATGACCTTCTAAGGTGAGCACTTTTTCCCCTTGTACATCGGCCGGCTTAACAAAATCTTGGCCTGCCAAAGGATGATCCCTGGGTATCACCAATTTCAAAGGTTCAGTAAACAACTCTGAGACTATAAATTGCGAAGACTCATGTGTTGAAGGTGATATAATTAAGTCATACTGACCATTAAGCAAACCTTCTTCCAATTGTTGTGGAAACTCTTCTCGTACATAAAACTTTAATTGTTTAAATCGACGATGTAATTCAGGTAATACAAACGGCAACAAATAGGGACCTAACGTTGGAGGAACGCCCAAGCGATAGGTAGTGGAGGCACCATCAGTAAGCTCACGGGCAGTGTCATTAAACCGTTGGCCAGAACGCAAAACTTCTTCAGCAAGAGGTAGCAGCGTATTGCCTTGAGGAGTGAGCAAAGTGCCGCTTCGGTTACGTTCAAATAAACTCAAATTCATTGTTTTTTCGAGAGCTTGAACTTGAGTCGTTAACGTTGGCTGACTGATCCCTAGACTTTGTGCAGCCCGTCGAAAACTCAAACTTTTGGCCACTGCTACAAAGTACTTTAATTGATTTATTGAAGGGAACTTATTGTCTGAGATCATTTTCGTACCTGATAATATTTTAGGTTTTTTCATCACACCAACTGATAGCTATTTACTATCACGACATAAAGTATACTTCTATATGGCTATCAGGTAAAACTAAAAGTGTATTCGAATCGTATAATCAATTTTTAAATAATTTAATAGGAGTGACTATCATGGACCATGTAATTACTGGTGTGGCTAAATTTCAAAAAGAAGTCTTTCCTGACAAAAAGGCTACTTTCCAAAAGTTAGCAAACGGGCAAAACCCTGAAGTGTTATTTATTACCTGCGCAGATTCGCGAATCGATCCTAATCTTTTGACTCAAACAGATCCCGGTGAACTATTTATTTGCCGAAATGCGGGCAACATTGTCCCTCCCCACAGTAACGTAACGGGTGGTATTACTGCATCTATCGAGTTCGCAGTGGCAGCGTTAGGTGTATCGCATATCATTGTATGTGGTCATTCTGACTGTGGAGCGATGAAAGGTGCGTTGAACCCTGAAAAGCTTGACGGGTTACCTCACGTTAAAGAATGGTTATCTCATAGTCGTTGTGCCTCGGAAGTGGTGAAAGAAAAATATGGCAGTCTGAACATGGAGCATTTGGAAAAGTTAACCGAAGAGAACGTAGTTCAACAGCTACAACATCTTCGCACTCACCCATCTGTCGCCGCTAAGTTGGCCACTGGACAAGTGAAACTCCACGGCTGGGTTTATAATATTGAAAACGGTCAAGTGTTAAACTATGACGCCGAAATTGCTAAGTTTGTACCTTTGGGGCAAGAAAAAGCAGAAAAACTATCAGTTGCGTAATAGCAATTAAGGTCCATTTATGAAATTTGATTTATCAAACTTAAAGGGTGATATAACGGGCGGTTTAACCGCTGGTATTGTTGCCCTTCCCTTAGCATTGGCTCTAGGTGTTGCGTCGGGCTTGGGCCCGATGGCAGGTCTTTATGGCGCAATTGCATTAGGCTTTTTTGCTGCTTTATTTGGCGGAACCCCTTCTCAAATATCCGGTCCAACGGGGCCAATGGTCGTGGTTTTAGCTGGTTTGTTCGCGAGTTTATCTGGCGATGTGACGCTTATTTTCACTGCGGTAATGCTGGCAGGCCTGTTGCAAATTGCATTTGGTTTGTTGGGAGTCGGCCAATATATCCGATTAGTTCCTTATCCCGTCATCTCTGGATTTATGAGTGGTATTGGCGCAATTATTATTATCCTTCAACTAGGTCGGTTGTTAGGACATGAGCCTCCAGGTGGCACTATCGGTGCCCTGAGCTATATGCCCACGGCTTTGGCTGACATTAATTTTGCTACTTTAATACTGGGTATTGGGACATTAGCTATTGCATACAAATGGCCCGCTTCTTTAGCAAAATATATTCCTGGACCATTAGCAGCCTTAGTGATTGGGACCCTTGCTAGTTTTGCATTTTCTAACGTGCCAGCACTGGGTAATATCCCCACTGGACTGCCGAGTTTGCATCTACCTGTGTATGAACAAAGTAAATTCCTTCTCGTCCTAGAAGCCGCTTTCATTCTCGCCATATTAGGAGCAATAGATAGTTTGCTAACATCTTTGGTTGCAGACAATATGACTCGTACTCGCCATGACAGTAAAAAAGAACTTATCGGTCAGGGTATTGGTAACACTGTTGCAGGATTGATTGGCGGTATCGCCGGTGCTGGAGCAACCATGCGTACGGTAGTTAACATCCGTACTGGTGGTAAAACCCGTATTTCAGGGATGGTTCATTCCTTTGTGTTGCTAGCAGTTGTGCTTGGATTAAGTCCATTGGCAGCGAGCATACCTCATGCAGTCTTAGCAGGGATACTTGTTAAAGTAGGTCTAGACATTATTGACTGGAGTTACTTAAGACGTGCCCACAATGGCCCGCGCTGGGATTTTGCATTGATGATTCTGGTACTAGGACTTACTGTATTTGTTGACTTGATAACGGCAGTTGGCGTAGGTGTAGTGCTTGCAGCCTTGGCTTTCGTGCGTCAAATTGCACAAATTCAAATTGAAGACTTACAGAAAATCCCTGATACGTTGAATGATCCAAAAGAGAATGCATTGCTTAAACAAGCAAAAGGAAAAGTCAGTATTTTCAGTTTTGGTGGACCACTGAGCTTTGGTGCTGCGGCTGATGTAGGGCATCACGTTCGTGATAAAGTAAAACCTGGATCACAGATATTGATAATGGATTTTACCCGCGTACCCACTATGGATGTATCAGCAGGTATGGCCGTTGAAACCGTTGCAACAGACGCTAAACTTTCCGGCAGAACACTACTAATTTGCGGTGCCAATGACGACATTCAAAAAGTGCTGATAGGGATTAATGCTGCGCAAACGGATGTAGAGTCGTTTGATAGTCTATTGGCCGCGTTAGAATACGCAGTCACAATTATTAAGAATGACCCAAATTCACCTAAATCGTTAGGCAATTCGTCAAAATTAGCAGGAGCTTAATAAGTAAGTATTGCGATGACTTGTTTTAAAAGTTAAGTGATAAGTAGATGTAAAGCGCGCTGCACCTTTGGGTACAGCGCGTTTTTTTATGCGTAGACTGGAAACTCAGCGGTCAATTGTGCAACCTTAGACGTCACTTGTTCACGTACTGAAGTATCTTCTGGGTTATCCAATAAATCACATATCCAATTTGCTAAATCAGTAACATGAGAGACTTTGAAACCTCTAGAAGTCACAGCGGGTGTACCAATGCGTATTCCACTGGTCACAAAGGGAGATTGTGGATCATTGGGAACCGTATTTTTATTAACCGTAATATTTACCGAACCAAGTAACGCATCAGCTTCTTTTCCGGTCATTCCACGAGCAATCAAATCCACCAAGAACAGATGATTGTCCGTGCCACCTGAAACCACACCATAGCCACGCTCTAGGAACACGTTAGCCATTGCTTGGGCATTATCAATCACTTGTTGCTGATAAGTTGTAAACTCAGGGGAAAGGGCCTCTTTAAATGCCACTGCTTTTGCAGCAATAACGTGCATAAGTGGACCACCTTGGATACCCGGAAAAATTAACGAATTAAACTTCTTTTCCAGCTCAGGGTTTGATTTACACACTATTAGGCCGCCACGAGGTCCACGAAGGGTTTTATGGGTGGTAGTGGTCACAACGTCAGCAATAGGCACAGGATTAGGATACAGGCCTGCTGCAACTAATCCTGCAACATGAGCCATGTCTACGAATAAATAGGCACCGACACTTTGTGCGATATCTTTGAACTTCTGCCAATCTACCACGCGTGAATAGGCAGAAAAGCCTGCCACTATCATTTTCGGCTTATGCTCTTGTGCTAACTCAGCCACTTGTTGATAGTCAATTTCACCGGTTTCTGTATCTAAGCCATACTGTATCGCGTTGTATAATTTCCCAGAAAAGTTCGGCTTTGCACCATGGGTTAAATGCCCACCGTGATCTAAGCTCAAACCAAGAATAGTATCGCCAGGCTTAAGCAGTGCCATGTACACTGCGGCATTAGCTTGTGAACCAGAATGAGGCTGAACATTGGCGTAATCAGCAGCAAAAAGTTGCTTAGCCCGTTCAATTGCTAACGTTTCAGCTTTATCTGCAAATTCGCAGCCGCCGTAATAACGTTTACCAGAGTAACCTTCTGCGTATTTATTGGTTAACACGCTACCTTGTGCTTCCATCACCGCTTGACTGGTATAGTTTTCTGAAGCTATCAATTCGATGTGTGCTTCTTGTCGTTTTTCTTCATCTTCGATTATGTCGAAAATATCAGGGTCTACAGTTTTTAACGGGTTATTTAGTTGCATCATTATATGTCCATTGCCTTTCGAGAAACTCTATGCTAGAACTACTAATGAAATAAATAAAATTAATAATAAATATGAGCTCATAAGATTTTAATATGGCTTTAACAAGGCATAAACATAAATGCCACCCACTTTAATAAGGAGTGAAGCCATGAAAAATTTATCTATAGATTTTCTGCGATCATTTGTGACCATCGCACAAACAGGCAGTTATACATTGTGTGCGGAACGGCTTAAACGTACTCAGCCGGCGATTAGTTTGCAAATCAAAAAACTAGAAGAAGTGGTGGGAGAAAAACTTTTTCTGCGGGAAGGGAATCGACTTACCCTCACGTTAGCCGGCAGTAAGTTACTTGAGTTTGGCATGAAAATACTGATGCTAAATGATCAAGCAATGGCGGAATTTGGTAAGCCACAAGTCAGTGGTAATATTAAATTAGGCATTCCTAGTGAATTTTCCACCACTTTAATGCCGAAGATAATTCGCCGCTTTACTCACACCTACCCTGAAGTATCATTAGAAGTCCATTGTGCTTTAAGTAAAGATTTGGTGTGTGAACCCCTAAAAAGTCAATTTGATTTGATTCTATCCCTACAGGAACAACCGGATCCCGAACAAGAAGGCTTTATCATTACTGATCAACTGGTTTGGGTGGGCAGTCAGAGATACGTTAATAAAGTGCCTAACAAGCTACCGATAATTGCCGCTCCTGCGCCTTGTATTTATCGCAAACGGGCAACCCATGTATTAGGAAAGTGCAAAAAACAATGGCAAGTTGTGTATACCATCTCAGATCTGAACGGTATTCAAGCGGCCATTAATGAAGACTTAGGCATTACCGTATTAGCCAGAAGTACAGTGCCACCAGGTTTATTTGTGTTGCCACCGCAAGCCGATTTACCTGACTTAGGGCACATTGGTGTATGTTTGTTGAATCCTCAAAAAGTGCGCTCGGAAGCCATTGAATTGTTAGCGAAGGATATGGTTGCTCAGTTGGCGATTTAAGCTATCAAACTCCATTTTTGATTAAACGGCTGATCAATCAAACCTGCAAAATCTAGAAACGAACAACCCAAAAAGCAGCACCTTAAGGAAAACTTAAGGTGCTGAAAGTTGCTCTTGGGAGCATACACACGAACACAATTAGTTATTGTTATTTATCTATTTCACTGGAATTAAGGTTTGTCCTTAACCGTCGGATATTCCACGCCTAGTTGCTCCATATAAGTGTCATATTTATTGGCGTCATAATAGTAGGCCCGCATTTTCTCTCGATAACGCTGCATTATCTCCTCGTTTAGCTGGGTTTGAGGCTTATCACCTTTGCGCAAAAGCGACTTATATTTAACATCTTTGGTTTGTACTTCAGTAAAGTATTCTGTCACATCATCCATTAAAGCCGGATCAGTAAATAGATCGAGCAGCGTCATGCCGTGGGCTTTCGCCCCCGCAATAATTCCTTTGTGGGCTATAGGTGTAGCCATCGACACCGCATTAGACCAGTGATGACCGGGCAAATTAGGAATATTAGAGGGGTACAACATAAAGATAGTTGGCACACTCCATGAGATATCGCCTACATCGTCAGAGGGGCCACCGGTTGGTACTTTAGGCTTGCGAGGATCACCAATCGGCATCACCTTGCTATACAAACCAACAGCACTGGCACCAATCTCGGTTTGAACTGCTTTGGCCAAAGTGATGTCTTCAGCAGACCATTGGGGCATACCAACCGCTTTAATGTTTTCATAAGCACGCAATGCCATAGGTTTATTAAAGTGTCCGGGCCAAGCCGTTCCCATGACGACTGAATCCCAAGAGGTATCGGTCATAAGTGCTGCGCCTTCGGCAATTTTGTCACCCACTTCCCACAACGCTTTAATGTGGTCGTAGTCCATTTCACGAAAGTAATACCATGCCGTTGCTTTAGATGGCACTACATTAGGTTGGTCACCACCATCAGCAATCACTGAGTGAATGCGTTGCGCTAAGCGTAAATGCTCTCGACGGTAATTTAGTCCGACGCTCATCAGCTCTACAGCATCTAAAGCACTTCTTCCTCGCCAGGGACCACTAGCACTGTGGGCTGACTCACCATAGAAATTATATTGAACTGACACTAAACCTGACATACCCACTTCTCCGTAGAAAGTGCCAAAACCACTTCCTACATGTGAGTACAAGACCGCATCTACATCATCAAAATACCCGTCACGCACATAATAAGCTTTGGTAGCGAGTTGCTCTTCAGCCACCCCAGGCCAAAGCATGATTGTGCCTTCTATTTGATGCTCAGACATATAATCCTTAAGGACCAATGCAGCAATAATATTCACCACCTGACCTGAATTATGACCTTCACCATGACCAGGAGCTCCATCAACAATGGGGTCATGATAGGCAACACCGGGTTTTTGCGAGCCTTTAGGGATACCATCTAAATCAGTACCTAGCGCAATAACCGGTTTTCCGCTTCCCCACTTGGCTATCCATGCTGTGGGAATATCAGAGATACCTTTTTCGACTGTAAATCCCTGCTCCGTGAGAAATTGGGTTAAATAAGCGGAAGTTTCAATTTCTTGAAACCCCAACTCGCCAAAGGAATAGAGGGTGTCATTCATGACTTGCGCTAATTTCTTCTGGCCTTCAATTTTCGCTGCGATTTGCTCTTTAGCGGCTCGACGCTCACTGTCACTTAAACTCGCAGCCGTACTTTGACTGATAGCGACAACGAAAATTGCCGCTACTCGCAAAGTTGCCGGTAGGGTGCGGTTCAGAAGTTCTGAGATAAAGCCACCTTTCATTATTCTTTCACCATTGGATACTCAATACCTAACTGCTCAAGGTACGTATCGTACTTTTCAGGATCGTAATAAAAAGGTCGCATCTTTTCTCTAAATTCACCCATGATATTCTCATTCAAATGAATTTGTGGCTTATCGGTATCACGTAAAAATGATTGATATTTCATATCTTTGGTTTGTACATTGTCGAAATAGTCTTGCACCTCAGCCATCAATTCTGGATCGGTGAATAAATCAATCATCGTCATGGCATGTGCTTTAGCACCTGCAACAATCCCCTTGTGAGCAATAGGCGTAGCCATTGCTACTGCGTTGGACCAGTGGTGTCCTTGCAAATTAGGAATGTTTGAAGGATAAGACAGCCACATTGAAGGCGTTACCCAAGAGATATCTCCCATATCGTCAGAGCCGCCGCCAGTCATTGTTTTAGGATCTGGGGGGGCAACAACAGGCATTACCTCTGTGGGTAAACCCGTTTGTGGCGCCCCCACTTCTTTTTGCAATGATTTGGCCAGCAAAATATCGTCTTCAGACCACTCAGGCATACCGACTTTTTGGATATTTTCAAAGGCCCGCATTGCCATAGGTTTATTGTAATGACCAGGCCAAGCCGTTCCCATTACCGTTGAATCCCACGTGGTGTTAGTCATCAAAGCTGCACCCTGTGCGATTTTGTCACCCACTTCCCAAAGAGCTTTTACGTGTGGGTAGTCTAACTCTCTAAAGTAATACCAAGAAGTCGCCTTAGAAGGCACTACATTAGGCTGATCGCCACCATCGACCACTACCGAGTGAGTGCGCTGAGCGATGCGTAAATGCTCACGACGATAGTTAATACCCACACTCATCAACTCAACGGCATCTAATGCGCTTCTGCCACGCCAAGGTGCACCAGCACTGTGAGCAGACTCACCATAAAAATTATATTGGACTGACACCATCCCAGAGAAGAACGGGTTGCCGTAAAACGTACCAAAACGGTTACCTACGTGGGAATACAGTACCGCATCAACATCGTCAAAATAACCTTCACGCACATAATAGGCTTTAGTGGCAAGCTGCTCTTCAGCAACACCAGGCCATAACATAATGGTGCCTTCAATATTGTTTTCTGACATATATTCTTTAAGCGCCATAGCAGCTAATATATTCACCACTTGGCCAGAGTTGTGCCCTTCACCGTGGCCAGGAGCACCTTCAACAATAGGATCATGATAGGCGACACCGGGTTTTTGCGAGGCTTTGGGAATACCGTCTAAATCGGTTCCCAAGGCAATGACGGGTTTACCGGAACCCCAAGTGGCTACCCATGCCGTTGGAATACCAGCAATGCCCTTTTCTATTTTAAAGCCTTGTTCAGCTAAATGATTGGTTAGATAGGCTGATGTTTCAAATTCTTGGAAACCTAACTCACCGAAAGAAAAAATCATGTCGTTCATGACTTGAGCAAGTTTTGCATTTTTATCGACTGCGGCGGCAACTTGTTGCTTAGCCGTCTCGCGCTGTGCGTCGGTGAAGGTAGTTGCTAAAGTGCATTGAGAAAAAAATAAGCCAAGCATTGCCATGCCTGCCTTTTTGGAGAGACTTTTTTTAGTGAAACTTAACATCTTGATATGCTCCGAGACGTTCATTAACTATGATCACGGTGACCATTACTTATTCAACGAAAATATGGTGACAGCCAACGACTGCCACCAAATACCTGTACTAAGGGTTTTTAACGGTTGGATATTCGACACCTAATTGTTCTAAGTAGGTATCGTACTTTTCAGGATCGTAGTAGAACTTTTCCAATTCAGACTTGTAAGTTGCCATTATTTCTTTGTTTAAATGAATGGCAGGCTTGTCTTGAGGACGCAATAAAGGCGTGTATTTGTCTTCTTTCGTTTGCACGTTCTTATAATAATCCCATGCTTCATCCATCAACGCACTATTGGTCAACAAGTCGAATAAATTCAAGGCTTGCGCTTTAGCACCAGCAACAATCCCTTTGTGAGCAATAGGGGTTGCCATAGCAACTGAGTTAGACCAGTTGTGCCCGGGTAAATTAGGAATATTAGCTGGGTAGCGCAAGGTGATAGTAGGTACTTGCCAAGAAATATCACCAATATCGTCAGAACCGCCACCCGTTAACTTGGCAGGATCAGGCGGATCGAGTAACGGATTGAGCTCCGTTTTAAGGCCTTCCGGCGCGACACCAATTTCAGTTTGTAACGCTTTAGCCAAAGCGATGTCATCAGCTGACCACTCAGGCATGCCTACCAATTTGATATTTTCGTAGGCATCTTCAGCAATAGCTTTGTTCATATGTTGTGGCCAAGCTGAACCTAAAACCGTCGATGACCAAGAGGTATTACTCATCAGAGATGCCCCTTCTGCCATTTTGTCACCAATTTCCCACAAGGATTTAATATGGGGAAAATCAGTTTCTCTAAAGAAGTACCAGATACTCGCTTTTTGAGGTACAACATTTGGCTGGTCACCGCCATCTACAATTATAGAGTGGATGCGTTGGGATAAACGCAAATGTTCGCGGCGGTAATTAATACCCACACTCATTAATTCAACAGCATCTAATGCACTACGGCCACGCCAAGGAGAACCAGCACTGTGCGCAGATTCACCAAAGAAGTCATATTGCACTGAGACTAAACCGTTTCCTCGTCCAGCTCCCCAGCTCGTACTGAAACTATTGGATACGTGGGAAAACAATACAGCATCAACTTCATCAAAGTAACCGTCACGGACGTAATAAGCTTTAGTCCCTAACTGCTCTTCGGCCACACCAGGCCAAATTTTAATGGTGCCATCGATATCATTTTTTTCCATGTATTCTTTAACGGTTAACGCCGCAAGGATGTTAACCACTTGCCCAGAGTTATGCCCTTCACCATGGCCAGGAGCGCCTTCAACAATAGGATCATGATAAGCCACCCCAGGCTTCTGAGAAGCCTTGGGGATGCCATCAATATCAGAGCCAAGGGCGATGACGGGACCGCCATCTCCCCAAGTCGCCATCCAAGCTGTTGGAATACCGGAAATACCACGCTCTATGGTAAATCCATTGTCTTCTAATATTTTGGTTAGGTATGCAGAGGTTTCAAATTCTTGGAAGCCTAATTCCCCAAAACTGAAGATCATATCGTTCATCACCTGCGCTTGCTTAGCTTTAGCACCGACTGCATCAATCAGTGTCATTTTTGCTTCCATACGCTCGACTTGAGACATATCTTCAAAAGCTGCAGCTGAACCAACAATTGACGTCATAGTTAAGCCAATGATGGCGTTTAAAACGTTGCGTTTAAACATGCTTTTGTCCTTTTTGATTAGCATTTTATTCATTACATTTCTACTCGGAAGCCAACTTTAAACTGACGACCCAATACGTCGTACAAACCGCGGTGTGTTTCTAAATAGCCAGGACGGTTTTCAGAACCTTGAGAAGCAGGAAATGCGACATCTGCCGGATCGGTATCAAAGAGATTGCGGATTGATAGATAAAATTCAGCTTCAGAGTCTTGACTAAAGCTAACTTTTTTAGCGGCATACAAATCAAAGTAAACTTCACCATCAACACTGTTGTCATTGATTGTGTAGTTAGGCGCAACACTTTCAGGACAACTAGAAGTACACTCAATATAAGCATTACTTAACACCCCGTCACTGACACCTCGAGCGGTCAAATCAACCGTGACACCATCTAGGGTATACGTTGCAGAAGCGCGGTATTTCCAATCTGGTGTACTAGTTGTATTGGCACCAGCAGAATCAACCGCAGTAACACCATTATCGGTGATACTTTCTAAATAATTAGTGGCTAAGAAACGCAGTTTAAAAGCGCCAGGTGCATCATCAAAAACGTCACCTAAATCGAACGTGTAGGTTAGGTCATAATCAATACCTTTGGCCGTCATAACGTTTAGGTTGTCATACAAAAGGTTGATGGTTTGTAGCGTACCTGTTTCATCATAAATCATGTTGTCACAGTATTTCTGGACACCAAATTCAACGCAGAATTCCGCGGTATCATCAGCTGATACGAAACTAATGATGCCATCGATTTCAACTTCGTAATAATCAATTGCAGCAGAGAAATTTTCTAAGAAGCTAGGACGTAAAATTACACCTATTCCCAAAGAATCGGCTTCTTCTGGCGCTACATCAGGGTTTCCTTGCAGGTTTTGAATCATAGGAACTGATGCGCCGTCGATTGTAACAGAGTTACTACGGGCAGTACCTGCAGCGTAGAGTTCACTCAAGTTAGGCGCACGGATATCGCGTGACTTGGTTAAACGAAATGTTGCTTCTTCGATTGGTTGATAGGTTAAACCCGCTTTCCAGGTAGTAACACCACCAGAGGTACTGTAATCGGTGTAGCGGACTGCACCATTAAAGTCTAAATCATCCATTAGTGGGATCAACGTTTCAACATAACCTTCGATTACATCGTAGTCACCTTCAGTCACTTTGTAGTTACCGTATTTCCAGCCTGATTGATATTGTGACTCGACATAACCATCCATTTCTTCTTTACGGTATTCAGCACCAAAAGCAACAGAAATTGGACCCGCCCAGCCCTCAAAATCACCGGTACTGAAGTTAACCGCAGCCACATTTTGAATAAATTCTTGTTCACGGCGCGGACGACCTAATACATAATCCAATGCTTCGTCACTGGCAACACCCACACCTAGACGATTTAATGGAACACAGCCGTTACTGGGGTCAGTTAAAGTAGAACGACAAACAACTTCGCCAGTGGAAGAATCAACTACCGCATCGGTTGCCAAAGTTAAACGAGCTGAATTATAGGTTGGGGTCATATGCTCATCGGTCTTGGTTTTACCGTATTGATAATAAGCATCCCAAGTAAAGTACTTGCCGCCCATCTCAAATTCACCATCAGCACCCAATACAATTCGAGTGGTATCGCGGACGTTATTTGCGCCTGATGCAGGCATGTCGACATTACTTGTATTTAAACTAAAGCTCTCTAACCCTTCGTCTGCCATTTGCGTGGCTATTGAATCAGGTAAATATGCATTGTCAGCATATATAGTAACGCCTTTAGTGGTCGGATTGATGTAATAAGCTAAGCCTTCATATTCAGCATAAGAACCTTGCAAATACACCTCTGTTTCGCCAATCATATAACTCAGACGAGCAAATAAATTTTTACGTTCTTCATCGGCTGCTAAAGAGTTCGTGCCGACCATACCCGAAGAAGTATATTGCCAATCACCACCTTGCATCCACTGACCTGAAACATCGCCAAAAGCCAGCTGATTAACCGCGCCATCAACGCCAAAATAGGTACCATATAAAGGACCAGAGGCGATCATTCCGCCTGGTGTATAATTAGAAATACCAATGCCTTCATCCACTAAGAAGAATGGAGAACCGTCGCTGGTATCAGGATTTATCATCCCAACATAACCTCTTTCAGCCCAATCTCGCGTCTCATAGTGAATGCCATTTGCAGAGTAGTATTCGCCACTTAATAATAAGTGCCCTGCTCCATCGGCCAATTCAGTACCGTAGGTTAGTACCACTTTGCCATTTTCTCTATCACTGTAGGTGGTTTCGCCATACTCAACTTGAGATTTAAAACCGGTATATTCTTTATCGAGTATAAAGTTCACTACACCACTCACGGCATCTGAGCCATATACAGAGGATGCACCGCCAGTTACCACCTCAACATTTTTGATCAATGCCTGTGGGAAAGTATTGGTATCTACCTGACCCGTTGATGCAGACACGACGTTACGCTGACCGTCGAATAACACCAAGGTACGACCGACACCCAAGTTTCTTAAGTTCAATGCTGCGATACCTGAGGCACCGTTACTCAATGAGCCGGATGATGTAGACGCGGTACTACTGCCGGTAACAGAAGGTAACGTATTAACAAACTCAGCCACACTTCCTGGTGCGTAAGCATTAATGTCATCTTGTGTCATTATGGTCACGGGTGCTGGCGTGTCATAGCCGTCCCTTGCTACCCGTGAACCTGTAATTTGAATGGATTCTAATTTGTCATCTTCGCTTAAACTGTCGTATTCACTAGCTGCTTCCTGAGCAAGAGCGGTATTCACTGCCAACATGCTAGAAATCAATGTAGCCAGATAGGTAACTCTATGCGTTTTTGATTTAATGGGGCTTTTCATGTGTTCTTCTCCTGTACAAAGGATGTAATAGTTATTTTTATTTGCTGATTTTTTGTGACTTAAAACATAAATGCATTTTCACGTCGTTACACTTGCAACGAGTTAAAAGCACAAGTCATACCTAAAACATTGATTTAAAAAATTATTATTGAATTTCTTTGAAGAAGTTAAATTGAAACAACCTAAAAAGATAAAAAAATATCTTTAATAACAGCAACTTGACAGACATAAAAACATTTTATTTACAGACTGAAACATATAAGATTTTCTTATTGAAATTTGAGGATTGAGATAAGATTAATTAATATTTTTTAAATTTGATAAAAAAATCTTATGCAAAAATAAACTTCATTTATGCATTTTGAAAACTCGCACTATTTCGATGCAATGGAATGGAAATACGGATGATAATTATACATTGGAGAATTTTTTAACCCGACCTAAAGTTATAAACATCCTAATTATGACCACTTATAATGATATAATTTTCTATATGTCATGATTTTAGAAACATATTGTAATATACAATGAGACTTCCAATATTTTGCTCAACCCTAAACGCCGCGCTTACCCTAGCCCATTTTGACCTTCAAGAAAGAGTAAATATGCACTAAAAAGTGAATTTTTATTCAATCATTTCTGCTTTGCACCAAATTGGATGTTTTTTACATCATGAAATGTGATTTCAATTTTTTAGTGGTTAACACTTAACATTCATATGAGGTGCGTTGAATAAAGCTCATCTCAAAACAGTTATAACTAAGCCAGAGTATTTGCATACTAAATTGATATTTGGATTAGTTAGGCGAAAAACCGCTACCTTTTTCCCAAAATAAATCATCGGATGCTCGTTGATTCATACGCTTCATGGTGACCTCTTAAGGGCTTTTAGCAAGTGAGATAACAAATTCATTTAGATCGTAAAGTTTCTGTAAAGACGCCCCTTACTAATGAACTAAGTAGAACTTAACTCTGTCCGAATCGCCATTGTGAGAAATATGACTTCTATGCTCATTACCTCGCTTTTGCCAACAATAATTAATGTGGAGAATCCATGAAAATCAGTAAGACCCCCCTTAAATTCACTTACTACCCTTGGGTATGTATGGGTTTAATGCTATTCGTACTAACTGGCTGTGGCAGTGACGACGACAGTTCAGGTTATATTAAATTCTATAATGCATCGGCGAATGCGCCTGGGGTTTACCTCACAGTTGATGAAGATTTAGATAATGACGACGACGATGAAATTGAACTTACCTACAGCGCTGTGGAGTTTGCAGAAGTCAGTGCAAATAACGAGTTGGATACGGGTAGCTATTATGTTGAATTAGCATGGCAGGATGAAGAAAGTAGTGATCGCAGTGATCTCGAAATGGTCTATCAGGAACAATTAAGCATCAACTCTGACAGCATTACGTTCCTTGCTATGACGGGCGATATTAGAGACCCCGAGGTACTTAAATTTGATATTGAAATTGTCGATGACGATGACGACGATGATGATGATTTGTTTAATCTGCGATTTTTAAATCTGCACCCTGACTACACGTACGTTGACGTATATATGTCTGCGGATAATGAAACCTTTAATGAAGCGGTATTCGTTAATACAAGCAGTTATAACGAATTGTCTGAAAATATAAAAATGGACCAAGACCAATATATTTTCTACATCACAGAAGCAGGTAGTGACGAAGTTATTTATACCTCTACTGACCAATCCTATAGCACTGTAAGTCAGTATGTCATTGTATTACGAGAAAATGTTGGGGTTGGTTCATCACCTTTTGCTATCGATAGTATTGGCACAAATGGCGCAACCTTGTTGAACGATGTTGATTCAGAAGCCACCTTCGGTTTCTATAACGGTGTGGCGGAAAGTGAATATTTACCTTACTACGGCGGCTATATCAATATTGATGTCAAATTAGATGACGACTCAGAAATATTGATTGAAAACTTAGGCACAGGTGAATTCAGTGATTCCACAACCACTGCGAATGGCGACTATGGATTTGACGTTACGGATAGTTACACTGACGATACATATATCAGCGATGCATTATTAAGTTTGGAAGAAAATGCCGATAGTACCATCTTCATTTATAACAAGATTGACCCTATTGATGATGATGAAGACGACGACATTGATGAAGACAGTGATGGTGTAGTTGACGGTTACGAAGCCACAATAAAGTCACTTACAATTACCAAGAGCAACACTTCTAGTATCTATAGCCATGGTATCAAAGTGGTTAACTTATCTGATTCTGACGATTTTAGCCGCGTGACATTCTATTTCGTTTTAAATGACGAAATAATTTCTACAGCTGAAAACAAATTATCGGTTCTAGAAACCAGTAGTGGTTCAGTTTCCTTACTGAATAACACCTACGATATTTTCGCCATCGCCACAATAGACGGTACCGACGTTATTATGGACAGTATGTCGATGACCTTAGATGAAGACAGCGTGGAACAATTTCTAATATTCGCAGAAAATGAATCTATGCCATCTGGTTATGAAATGACCTTAGTTAACCAATCATCTGACGAGTAATCTGACAACAGCTCGCTAGTAAACATCACAACAATTCCCTTTTAATGCAGGCACAACAATATTGTGCCTGCCATAGGGCTTATCTGAAATTTGCTTGCGGGCTAGCTAAAAGTAGTAAACAGGAAATTCAATGAAAAAAATCCGACTTGTACTAGCGTTGTCCTGCTCCATGATATTGGGTTTTAAGGTCTATGCTGCACAATACGAAGTGATAGAGTTACCCGTTACCGAATTAGGTAATAGCACGTCTCCCACAGATATTAATAGTATTGGAGAGGTTACGGTCAATCTAGTAACTAAATACAATCCCCCGATTGATATATCGCTACTCGATTTTGACGCATTGTCTGCTTATCTAACCGATGTTGAGTCGGCAAAAGTAGGTGATTTCAACGACGAGGATTACGCATTTCTGTACAGTTATATTCAATCATTTGCTGAGAATCAGTTATATCAACAAATTGCAGCTCAAAATGCGTTTATTGCTACTGAATCAGACAGTGAAGAGTTGCATGGTTTTGACACTTTTGACTCGGTAACAGATGATTACAGCAATAGTGCATACGTTAGCGCACAAGGGATCAACGATTTTGGCTACGCGGTAGGATTCAGCCATGATGGGTTTTACACCGTCGATTACATCAATGATGATATTGACGATGTCACTTATGTATTGAATGACTTTTATGTCAGAGGGTTTGCATACATTGACGGCGATACCGTTGACTTACCACCACCCGAAACAACCGCTGGAGGTTTAAGCTACGCTTATGATATCAATGACAGCAACCAAGTGGTTGGGTTTGGTACGACTGAATTAGTATCTGATGAGTTTGCACAAAGTGTAGAAGACTGCGCAGATGATGATGCCAGGGCAGATGTACCTGAAGAGTCATGTTTACGTAGTCTAAGTGTTGAACTTAGCAGTAGCGTTTCGACAATTTCTCAAAGCAGAGGCATCATTTGGCAAGTAGATGAACGAGGAAGCGTAACCGATACTTATGTTTTACCTATGCTTATCGAACCTGACAGTGACGATGAAACAATTTATAGCAGCACTGCAGTCGCCATCAACGATTATGGTGTCGCCGTGGGAGAATCACCTGCCTACTACCTTGATGGCACAACCATAACCACTGCCGCCGCTATCTATATAGATGATGAAGCGAGCACGATCAATGAAGATGAATATGTTTACTCTAGCACTGCAACAGCCATAAATAATGACAATATCGTGGTTGGTTATGCATCAAAATTGGTAAACGGCAGTTTGGTGAATAAATTCTTCGTTCACGATGTGGATGCAGATGTCACCGAGTATCCAGATGATTTTTATACCTCAGCCAACAGCTATGCTACGGGGATTAATGATCAAAACATGATTATCGGTTATGGCGATTCTGAACTCACCACATCAGGCTCTAGTCGTACCGGGGCTTTTCTATATGATTATAGAAATGATATTTTCAATGAAATTAATACTTTAATAGAGTGTAATAGTGCCTACAACATCGTAGAGGCCCATGAAATCAATGATGATAATATCATAGTTGCCACCGCCACAGTGACAGAGGCTAGTCGCAATCTATCAGGTGAAATTATTTATGATGATTATGGTGCTGAAGTGGAAACTACCCGTTATGTAGCAGTAAAACTCGAACCCATTTCCGGGGGATCAATAGATAATTGTGATGCCCTTGAAGAAGAAGTAGAACGCCAAGGCGGCAGCTTGTTTTGGTTATTTTTGCTCGCTCCTATTGTGTTACTGCGATTTTATCCCTTTAAAAAACTTAGACTGAATATATAGTTATATTGCATATTGTAGTGCAGACAGAGGTTTGCACTACAATCCTGCCTTTTCTTTCTATTTCGATTTTCGATTAAACAGGCCATTTTAAAAATATAGTGCAATGGTAACTTTTCAAACGCTATTTGCTTGGATTTTCATGTAAAATCTTCAACCTATCTATTCAATCAATAAAAAGTATCTAGCATGTTTAAATACTGCCCTAAATGTCAAAGTTCAGATATCAGTTTTGAAGGTCAGCGTTATTGGGATTGTGGCAATTGCGATTTCGTGTATTTTCATAATACCGCCGCCGGCGTTGCTGGATTGATAAAATATCGCAATCAACTGCTTTTCACTGTTCGTGCAAAAAATCCCGAACAAGGAAAACTAGACTTACCTGGAGGGTTTGTAGACTACCATGAGACCCTAGAACAAGGCCTAAGTAGAGAGTTAACGGAAGAGTTAAGCTTAACGATTGCTCCTCAAAAGTGGCAATATTTTTGTTCTTTCCCAAATCAATATCTATATAAGAACATCAATTACCACACCATAGATAGTGTGTTTGCATGTGAGCTAGACCAAAAACCAGAAGTGCAATTAGAAAAAGCTGAAATACAGGAAGCTCGTTGGATAGCGCTAGATGAAATCGACGTCAGTAAAATTGCTTTTCCGTCATTGGCCAACGCCGTAACACAGTTTATCGAAATGGAATAAAAATGCGCCTACATCCTGCTATACCACGGCAAATTCTGAATCCATAGAATAATTTCACCGCAGGTGATACCGAGCCAAGCACCATTTCGTGAGAGAAATATAAATGATTTAAACCTTTGGCAATTCACCCACAATGGATATCAATACTCAGGGCTAAATTTTAGTTGTTTTTTGTCAGTTTACTGGCCTGTATTGCTAGCCCTTCGCACACAGAATTAAATGCATCACCTTCCATAACCGGTAAATGGGGCAACATTACTTCCTGAAGCTCCTTTCTGACAATCGGTGACAAACTCATACCGCCTGTAATAAACAACATTTCAGGGGGCTCACTGCTAATGTCTAAACACTGAGTGACTAAACGTTTCACTCTGCGCATCCAAGTTTGCATCGAACGATTCAAATCAGTCAGAGTAATATTAACATCGTAATCTGGCTCAATGTAATGCAGTGGCAGAGTCACTTCATCTTTAGAAGATAGCAATTCTTTTGCTAAACGCGAGGAGTTGACAAGTCTAGCTGACAATTTTTGTTCTTGTACTATCAACAACCTTTCCAACAATCTCGGATCTTTGGTAATAGACATGGTTTGTGCGATTTCTAACCCATAATCTTCAGAGAAAAACCGATTAAGTTTCGCAATGTCATCAACGGCACACATATCTGAAAAATAGGTAGGTGGTATAGGTAATCCGCTTTGGGTTAACAAATCCTGCCCCATGGTCGGTGCAATGGATTTTACAATGAGGTTTTTGTCACACTCCATTCCTCCCAAGCGCGTACCTGTCACCGCAAGTACGTCTTGTTGACGGTCTAGGTTCGTGCGTTTTTGAGGGGATAATTTAATGCAACACACATCGGTCGTCCCACCGCCAATATCCACCACCAGCACATTGGTTGGTTTATCTAGGGTTCGTTCAATTTGATATGCCGCGGCAATGGGTTCTTCGAGAAATTCAACTTGTTTAAAGCCTGCTTTTTGCGCCGCTTGGGTCATAATTTCAATGGCTTGATTGTTTCCAGCATCGCCTCGAGTACCGTGAAACTTAACAGGTCTTCCAATAACCGCTGTATCCACAGAAGTTTGTAATTGTTTTTCAGCACTTAGGCGAAAGAATTCCAATTGTTTCGCTATAATGCCGACGAATGCTTGCTGCTGACCGGCAATCAAGGTGGCTCCCAAAAAGTTCTTGGGTGAATAAATAAGACGCCCCTTTTCCGGCATTTTTAAATAACGTTTGAAACCCTCTTCACCGAATGCGAATTTGCCTGTTTCAACGAGTTGCTGTAAGGATAAATCTTGCACGGTCATGTCTTTCAGCAACAGTTGAATAGCCTTACGCTGCAGCGCTGGCAAGTTGTGTAATTCGCCCCGCAAGTCATCTATTTTTTCACTGTAAATCCGCTGCTCTCTTGGATCTGCAGCTTCATAGTAGCTTTGCTTGGCTTTTTCAATCTGGTCATTTACCGCACGTTTAATTTGCGCGACTTTTGCTTCAATAATTCCAATGGGTGGCAAGGGTAAATCGTCTTCATAATAAATAAAGACTGAGGATCGAATCTTATTAGCTGCATCAAGATCAGGGTCAAGTTTGATAAATTGGTGTTTCTTACCATCAAAAAAAACTACCTCGGAATTTGAGGTGCCATAATCTATACCAATCGCTGCCATTTGAGTCCAACACTAGTGAAAAATAAAGTCGCGGATTGTAATGTAAAATGCGTTATTGTTCATCTATTGTTTGTCACTTAAACGTTATCCAAATACGGAGATTTATTTAACCCCCTTAAACAAAGGTGACCTTATGGCGCTCACCAATGTCTGGCATTTTGTACAGATCATCAGGCATGGTTTTTACGCGATCGTTAATTTCCTGAAAGAACGAATGGGAATGACTGGGAGATTCAAACGTAATGAGCAACCCTTCTTCATCTGATAAACCAGTAAATCCATGCACGTGATTAGCCGGAACCAAGGCATAGTCACCAGGATTCATTCGCGTGATTGTGTCACCTAAACGCAGTTCAACTTGCCCTTGTAAAACATAGAAGCTTTCGTCCCAAGGATGTGAATGAGGAGGGGCGCCTAGCCCCTTAGGGACGGTATTGAGCATACTGGAGTAACGGCCGTTGGTTTCTTCTGCGGTGCATAAAAACTTTAGTCTCATCCCTAGAACAGCTAACCAGTTTTCGTCACTCGCATGTTTAATTATAGATCTCGACTCCATCTGATATGCTCCTATTCTAGATATTAGCCAGTATAAACTTTAATCAGTATAAATATTAGACAGATGTCAGTACCTATGTCAAGATTACATTATAAATGACAAACCACTTAGATCCGATGACGACTTTGCAGCAAAAAAAAATGGAATTTACCCGTAACCTAATCTTGGACGCGGCATGTGAATTAACACATGAACTAGATGTTGATGAAATTAGTTTTAAGAAAGTTGCTCAACATGCAAATATTTCTGAGCGCACAATATTTAGATACTTTGAGAGTCGAGATACTTTTTTAAATGAACTCACAGCACTGCTTTATCAGCAATTGGCGTTGCCCATGTTGCCAACAACAATAAATCAGCTGCCCGACTACATTTCGCATTTTTATACTAAACTGGACAGCCAACCTAGACAGGTTCTGGTTTTGTTAAAAGGTGAGGTTTTTCAACGTGTTTTGTCAACCACGGCAAAACAACGACTGACTGAATTAACCCAGCTGCTAACTGAAGCTTATCCCCATGCTGCGGAACAAGAAATTGTCAGGACTGCCGCCAATATTCGCTATAACTTAAGCGCATCTAGCTGGCGTTATTATCGCGTGTATTTTGAATTTGATCTAAAGACTTGTATTGAATGCACGCAGATGCTGGTTGCTCAATCCCTCCAGCATCTGCATAAAGTGAACCTTGATACTAATTAGATTTAATCAATATAAGTTCTTGTTGCACAGGAATTAAATACTCAGCTCCGTCTTTGGTAATTTGTACCATTTCCTCAACCGATATGGTTTTAGGTTGACCATCGTCTAATGACCAGCTATAAAATCCATCAAAAGCAAAGGTCATGCCTTCAGCTAAGGTTCGTAAAGAAGCGGGTCGCACGCTGACAGCCCTTGAACCACCCAGGTTAGGTCCAGTGTCGTGGGCAACATATCCCACTGGATGCCCGGTACTCCACATCAATGGTATAGAGCCGGTGGCTTCCATCACTTTGCGCTGTGCGGTATCTACATCAATCCCTCTAACACCAGGTTTCATTGCAGTAAACGCGGCATTTTGTCCTTGTTTAGCATTTTTCCAATAGCGTTGTATATCTGCTGGCGCAGCACTTTCACCGTCTTTTAATACATAAGCAAAGCGTTGAATGTCAGTTACCCAGCGATCGTAAACACGAATACCAAAATCAGTTTGAATCACATCTCCAGGCTGAATAATTTTGTCGGTTGGGTGGGAGTGTCCACGATCTGAACCTGAATTGATATTCGGATTTTGCGCTGCCGCCCAACCGTCTGTTACACCCGCTTCTCGCATTTTCATTTTAAGAAAACGAGCCACATCGGCATCGGTGGTGACCCCAGGTATAACTTGCTGATAAGCCTCAACCTGCCATTGCGCAGTCAACACTGCAGCCTTGCGCATAATATCAATTTCCGCTGGTAGCTTGATGGACAGCCATTGATAAATGACCTCTTCAGCTGAGGTTAAACGTTGCGTAAACTTCGCGCCTAAGGCTTTGGTTAATTGTTGATACTGGGTGAAACTTATTCCATCGGCTTGAGCATTTTTAGTCGACATATTAATTGCGATATTGGCAAAGTTCTTTTCGATAATAAAATTCGCAGCGGTTTGAATGGCCGATCCATTTCGTTCCACTGAAACCACTTCATCCAATAAATTGACATCTTTGAGGGCGGTAGATTCACCCGCCGGCGAGAACGCCATTGAATGGAATTGATTCTTGTGGTTATAGAATAAAAACACTGCAGTTTGACCCGCATTCTCACAACCCACATGGTCAGCCAGCGGGTCATTGTTATTCTCTCGACAAATCACCAACCAAGCATCAACCTCTGCTTTTGCCAGTGCTGATGGCAGCAATGTGGCAATTCGCTGTTTACGGATCTCTGGCCACGGAGATGGGTCTGAAAATTGAGCAAATGCAAAAAACGGCAACCACAATACAAATAACACACTAATTAATTTCACTTTTTTATTATTCCTTTTGGTTCAATTAGTTGTGACAAAATTAACCTGCAGAAGCATAAATATAATGACTGAACTATGCAACCAGCATCACGTGTATTGGAAATTTTCAAACAAGAGTAGATCCTCTGTGTCATTTGTCAGCTAAGGTTGCTTGATTATCATTAACTAACCCTGCCTGTTGCAAAGACTCCGCGAGTAAATCAATAAATGCAGGGACATCAAAATACGAGGTATGTATTAACTCCTGCCAATTGATACTATCACTCAATTCGGTGCGAATATCTGGTGTGGCATCGGCATTTTCAGACATGCCTAACACTAAGCGCACTTTATGTAGGGTTTTAATCGCATTTTTCTCGCTGTGCTGACGTAACGGATCTGCAATTGAATCACCAAGAAAATCACACTTGTGCTCAAATTCAGGAGGGTGCGAACTGATTGCATGGACATCTTCTTTCAATAAATCATCACCCCATGCGCGTTTCTGAATGGATGCCCAAACAATTTTGTTCAGTATATAAGCCAAAGGGCGACCAAATAAGTGGGCGAATACACTCAATAGTTTGGTAAGAATCCATGTTATGGGAATCCAAATAAGCAAAATTTCAAATGCAATTGAAAAAGTAATACCGCCAATACTAAAACCTTCAGAGCCATCCTCAGATGTGAGAAAATAATTGAGCATGTCACCGCTATTAAAAGCCAAATCAAAAGCAAAGATCAAACCAATCAAAATAACTAACCCAAATTGAAAGCTGGCAACAACGGGGAGTAGAAATGTACTTGGAATAATCGGTGCACTTATATTTTGCACGTTACTAAGTGCGCTAATCGCTTCGTCTTCTTTATGCCACAATCCACACCACAAATTACTGTACAGCGCTTCTACTCGTTTCTTCTGTTTTTTCGTAAACCAACTTTTTCTCCGACGTTCATATAACCACAGGCAAGCATAAGTAATCACTCCATAAAGTGTCATTGCATGACCTAGCGTTACTATATTTTGGTTAACTTCAGTTTTAAATAACGCCATAAGCATGATCCAGAACCCCAACACCAAAGACACAATACCCGTTGTGTAAATAGTTAATCCTATGCTTCTAAGGCGTTGAAATAGAAACGTATTTGGTCTGTAATCTAGAAAAGGAGTGCCAACGGTACACCACACTTTAAGCCGTTTAAAAGGGGTTTTATTGTCAACTGATTTCAACAAGGCATTATAAATAACCGAGCCCCCATGACTATGTCCAATTAGATAGTAATCTTGCTCAGCTTCGTCATAGGATGCTAACTGTTTTGCTAGTGCAGAGCCTGCATCTCGCCTTTTATCTTCGCTGTTAGGACCATTTTCCCATTGAAACGGTACTATTTCGACTTGATTAGGATCCAGGTCTAGTCGTTTTTGTAATTCGTCCATAAACACACTGCCAAGTTGCCACCACTTATCTCCTGAGCTAGTGATATCGCCCGCCCCAGTGCCATGGACAGTTACGAGCTTAATAGGTATGTGGTTGTGAAGTAACTCTCCACCGCTCTCTTTTGGGTTGTTTTTATTAAACACAAATCCATCCTTAATTCACTTCCATTAGCGACGACTAGCCACGAGGCTCATGCCAAATTGTATTATTTTCACTCTAAAACTAGCAGCTTTATACAAATTAGTCAGCTACATCCTCTGGGAATAGAGCCCCCCCTCCTTATCGAGACACCCATGTTAATATCAGCGTCCGTTATTGAGACACCCATGCTAATTTCAACGTCCGTTATTGAGACACCCATGTTAATTTCAACATTATCGAGACACCCATAGCAATTACATAGACACCCACGCTAACCAGAAATTTTACCCTCGTTTGACCTTGTCTATGTCAGTATGCGGTTTCGAAACAAATAACATTGATAAAAATTTGCCATATTTGCAGAACTATTGAAGTATTTACCTTAAGCAGATATGGCAAAGATATATCCTGTAGGATTGGTCATGGCAAAAAATAAAAGTAATTTGTCGGTATTATTGATAGAAGACAATTTAGCTATTGCGAAACAGGTTGCTGGCTTTTTAGAGGCGCAAAACTGGATTATTGATTGTGCTACCCTTGGCAAACAAGGGTTAGATTTAGCCCTGCAATATCACTTTGATTTAATTGTGTTGGATCTCAATCTTCCAGATATAGATGGTCTGGTTGTTTGCGATGAAATAAAACGCACAGCTGACCGAAACATTCCTATTTTAATGTTAACTGCCCGCGATGCATTCGAAGATAAAGCGAAAGGATTTGGTATTGGCGCTGATGATTATTTAACAAAACCTTTTGATTTAAGAGAACTCGTCCTTCGTTGTGAGGCATTGGCGCGAAGGCCTCAACTACATGGTGAAACTTTGCTGCAAAAAGGCATGTTGAGCATTGATAGTAGAGCCCATAAAGCCACCTTTAACAATTTAGAATTAACCACTACAGGTATTGGCTTTCGTATTTTACAAAAGTTAGTTGAGGAATACCCTTACCCCGTGAGTCGTTCCGAATTAATTCGTCATTTATGGGGTGATGAACCTCCTGAGAGCAATGCCCTAAAATCGCATATTTACGGCTTACGAAAATCTTTTGAAAAAGTCACAGACAAGCCGGTATTATGCACTATCAGCAATATAGGTTACCAATTGCAGGCTTTAGATGATTAAATTTAAATCTCTGAAACTACAGTTGTTTTGTGCATTTGGTGGATTGAGTTTAATCATTTGTCTTTTTTTTATTCGACTCAGTTTTTTATTTGCCGATATTATTCAACAGAACAGTGCAGAGACTATTTTGCGTAATGAAGGTCTGCATATCGCTTCCATCTACCAACAGTACAAGACTATCCCAGACACGAGTGTTAACTATATTTCAATATACTCCGACCTAAGTCAGCTTCCGCCAGAGATCCAACAGCAATTCGACCAAAATCAAGGGGTCAATAAAATTCACTATCAATCCAACTATAGCTTTCTGTTATCTCAGCCCTTGGCTAACAATGCCCAAGTGTTTTTATTACTCAATCGAACACAGTTAGAATCTGCCTCCCATATGTCGAGCGTCATGCCACTATTTTTGTTTAGCATTTCAATCGGCGTTAGTGTTTTAACCCTCCTCAGTTCTTGGTATCTGGCGACATTGATTTCCCGTCCTGTACAATCTCTTACCAACAGCGTAATCGCCCACAGATCATCTCAAGATTGTGAAATCCAAGGAAAAGAACGAGAAGATGAAATTGGCCATCTTGCAGTAGCATTTTCTGAAACCTTTGAACAGTTGCAAAGAGCACTAAAACGAGAACAAGATTTCACACGTGACGTAAGCCATGAATTACGAACCCCAATAACACTGATTAAAAACACATTGGAGCTGAGTAAAACATCGCCTTTAGATAAAGAAGGGTTTTTAATTTTAGAACAAGCTAGCAATGAATTAAAACAAACAGTAGAAGTTTTATTAGCGTTAGCCAGAGAAAAAAACCTTGAATTCAACTCCCTAGCAATTTTACCCATTGTTGAAAAAACCGTGCTAGCTATCTACCGTATTTATCCGCACATCGGTTTTCAAGTCAATATTGCTATTCCTCCTTCTATGAAAGTCACTGGAAACCACTATTTAATTTCTCTCCTTTGCCAAAATCTAGTCAATAATGGTTTCTATCACGGCTATAAAGGCGGCATGAAAATTAGTGCAGAAGGCAACAAATTAATTTTTGAAAACGAGTTGAGTGAAATAGACGAAAGACCCTATTATCAAGGGTTAGGTCACGGCCAATATTTAGTTAATCGAATCGCCAATGTGATGGGCTGGGATTTATCCATAGAGCAGTTTGATGATTCATATCGAGTGACAGTTATCCCTTACTAATTGCCACAGGTTGATTTTGTTTAAACAGTAAAAGGCTTAAACATACAAACCAAACAACCTGTAGGGCACCAAAAAGTGCGCCGACTAGACTTAAACTCGGTATCAAGGTTAATAAACCAAAGGCGGCAGTAATATAACCTAAACCATGAATTACCCTAGAGAAACGCCGTTGCTCAATGAGGGTTAAAGTCATGACTAACATCCAGATCCCGCCTACCCACTCTACGCCTTCACCTAAACCCATTTGAATGGCGTAAATATCTTGCCATATTTCCGAAATTTCCCCTTTAGCGGGTAACCAAGCATTGAATAAAAACTCAATAGAAAGGATTGCAATTAAACCGCTGGCAAAAATATATGAAGACCAAATATAGCTGACTAACATCGTTAGTTTATGCATTTTTGAATGTTCTAGTGTGCCTCTAGCCGTGATCTGCATGCTCAATAATAAAATGGCCACCGCGAAAACAATATATACAATAAAATACCAGAATTGCATTAACATTGGGTGCTCGGTAAACACCTGCAGACGCTGAGAAGGTCCGTCATTGAAGTCAGGCACCCACACCAATATTAGAGTCAATCCAAAGATAAATGATAGTGCGCAGGTTAAAGACGCAATTGCCGCTAAATTAATTTGAGTTTTCACTCGTCAGTTTCCACAATGCTGAGTTTATGATCATTATTGATGAAGCGAGAATATAGCACAAATAACCATCGGCCAAGTCTTGGGTAAGGTTAGTGGCTTACTAAAAAGTAATTCAAAATGTGTTTAAATTTACATATTCATTGATTACACAATTAGGCTTTTTATTGTTATCTGCTATATGACTGGTGAATGCCTGTTTCAGTTATTATCAAATTTTGTTAGCTTGATTTTTTAGGTGCTGCAGTGGCACCGGCCAAAATACCGCCATCCACTGTCAATTCGATGCCAGTCACATACTTAGCCTCATCAGACGCCAGGTAAAGTACCGCATAAGCAACGTCTTCCGGCGTGCCCATGGTTTGCAATGGAATATCTTGTGCGACCATATCTATAGCGGCCTTGCGCTGCTCTCCTTCGCCTAGCATTGCATTCCACATGGGGGTTAATATTGCCCCTGGATGTACCGAATTACAGCGAATAGGGTAACCTTGTTGCGCACAATACAAGGCAACTGTTTTACTATGGTTTCTCACCGCAGCTTTACTACTGGCATAGGCCGCTGCGCCAGGAATGCCAACCATGCCAGAACGAGAAGAAATATTCACGATACTCGCCGACTTGGCATTTTTTAACATGGCAATGGCATATTTGCAGCCCAAACTAACACCGTCTAAATTGGTTTTATGCACACTGTGCCAAGCCGCTAGCTCAAAATGTTCTGGATCCTGAGGCGTGGAGGTCTCTGTAAACCCTGTGATTCCCGCATTATTGACAACAATATCAAGACATTCATGCTTTTGTAAAAGCAAAGCTGTAGTCTCTTTCCATTGGGTCTCCTCACCAACATCCAGAGATAAGTATTCCGCGTTGGTGCCAAGCATCTCAGCCGCCTTTCGGCCGATATCATCTTCAATATCGGCAATATAGACCCTAGCGCCAGCGTCGACGAAAGCCTGAGCAGTGGCTAATCCAATACCTTGGGCTCCTCCGGTTATCAGGGCAACTTTATCTTGTAGTCGACTCATATCTTTTCCTTAATCACGCTTACATGTGGGAAGAATAACCTAAAATATGTTGACTGACATAGGAAATACAATCTCGGTTTCTAACACACATCTGTCTGCTTCCGGGGGTTGCATTGAGTTCAATCCATTGCTGTTCTGAAATCTGTATCGCTGGTATTTGATTGATACTGATAATTTCATCCCCGGCTTGTAATCCAGAAACTTCAGCGGGAAGTCCTGCTGTGACATAGCGTACTACGAAATTTCCGTTTTGTAATTTTCGCAACTCCACGCCAGCTAAATTATATCGTGAAGCGAAAACATGCTGAGGATAAGCTCGCATAATGAATTGATGATTGTGATAGTCAATCACGGTAATAAATTGATTCATTAGTGCGCTGCCAATCACCCACCAGTCGTCTTCATCATCGCTTGGGATTAGATTGGTTTTTACTCCGTTTATCTGTAATGACTGAAAATGTATTGCAGGAATCGTAACCCTTTGATGTTCGGTCATGCCACTCATTCCAAAATCGGCAGCCATGATTTTTTTAGTGGGTAGCGCAATATCATTTTCAATTGGGAAGGCCGCACTCATTTTAAAATAATGCCTGCTCCCCGTATCTATCAATACTTCTCGTTGCAATTTTGTGCTTTGATTAAACTCCACAGTGGCATCAATGCTTAACTTGCTAAATGACACGGAAATCGGCATAGCATCATCGCCTTTATGTACGGTTTGCGGCTCAGCAGATGCGGTTATTAAGGCTTTTTGTTTATCCAAGGTCCAGGCAAAATGTCGGAGTATGTCGTGACCTAAAACACCATCAAAAATCGCCTCATCTTCGCGCAAATAGTAAGGGCTTAATGAAATAGGAATGTAAGCAACTTTGACGTTTTCAAACTCAACTTCACCAATATGTAAACTAGCTAGTTCAGATTGATAAGCCTGGGTATCTTGGCCTTCACCCCAGCCTGCTATTTTCAGTTCAAAACCTTTTTTAGTGAGTAGAGATTTCCCTTTTGGTGTATCAAAAACCATGCTGAAAGAAGCCCCTGTATCAATTAAAAACAGCAGCTCTGTTGAGTCATTTACTAACAAACGCACATAAGGTTTTTCACCAATATAGATTGCAGGTAAAACTTGATCGTTTTTTGGGCTCGGCCAATTAGGCTCAATATCGTCATTAGCATGCATCATTCGAAGACTATTCACTAAGGAACAGCCGCTCAACAACAAGCCAAACACGACTAGCAAAATGATTATATTGATGTGGTACTTCATAATACCTCCTAGATTAAAATATGCGACCTAATGCTAGCAACTTCCTGCTTATCAAAGGTGCGCGATACGGCGCCAGCGCTGCCAAAAAATGTCCACGATGTTTAGCAAGTCCATCACCGATAGCGACGGGAACGGCATCGATGATAAACTTGCGTTAAACAACCTTTTAGTTAGAAGCGATAGATGACTTTAAGGCCATATTGACGTTTAAAATGCGCGTCAATGTCATAACCGTTTTGCAACGAATCGAAATCCGTGTAGGTAAAATCAAGGATTACATCCATTTGTTTGGATGGGTTCCAAATTAGTCCCGTCGATAGGGCGTAAGCATTATCTTGGGCAAAGTCTTTGAGCTCTCGATACATACCACTGCCATACACTGTCAGGTCACTGTTTACCCGCCACATTGCTGACAACTCGCCTCTGAACTCAGTTTTATTATCACGCTTATCTTCATTCCAATGTAAATAGTGGGCCGATGCACCAATGGAAAAGTCTTTAGATATGACGTATTTACTGCTTAATCCTCCCCCGAGTGCATAACTATCATCATATTCTGCAGACTCATATAGCCCCATCAAGCCACCATCAATGGTAACTTCCCAACCGGTATTCGCTTCAGGGCGTTGCCAAACAGCATACCTTACTCCTGCTGGGCCAATGGTTAAATTGTCAGTAACACCGTAGGCAAGTGAGAACAAGGGTTGAACATCATTTTCCCCATAACCTGTACCGTAGGATGCCCCTAATCCAATCAGTATTTCGTTGTCATTCAGGGTTAAATTGCGCATTACCGGGTTTGCATCGCTTAAGGTATTTGCGAATAGGTGGGTGGGTATAAAAAGTAACGCTAATATTGAGAGTTGTTTTTTCATCTGTTAATGCCTGTTTATAGTTGATTCAGTGGGGGCATTTTTACAACGGCAAGGTAAAAGCAGGGTGAAATTAATCAAAACAATGTCGGCTGTTTGCAGAGCGGCTTATTAAACTAGTTTGAAAGGAATAAACGTTGCCTTAGTACATAATTCCGTCTTAATTTCACTTCTAGTTCACCTCCCACCCGTTACTTTTATGCTCACTTTCAGACAACGCATAAAGGTACTAACAATGACTACATTTCGAAAAATCAACTATTTATTAACTAGCGCGGCTGCCATATTGCTATTAGGCGCATGTGGCTCTAGCAGCAATGACAACACAACTATTTCACCACCTGTTGCCCAAGAGGTGGATTATCAGGAATTTCTAGACGATGCCGTCGAACAGGGTATCCCAGGCGTAATAATGTCCATTGAAGGACCAGAAATAGACTTCATCGGCAGCGCTGGCTTAGCCGACATACAACAGCAAACCCCCATGCAAATAGATCATGTCATGCCCAATGGCAGCGCGGGTAAAAAAGCCACAGCGTTGCTCGTAGCGATGTTACATAACGACGGAGTTTTAAATATTGACGATACTATCGATACTTGGCTGCCCGATGAAATTCTAGATCGAATCGAAAATAGTCGCAGTATGACGTTGCGTCAGTTGTTGAACCACAGCGCTGGTGTTTATGACTATTTAGACTCTGCGACTCAAGCAAATTGGTACTCGACAATAATGAGCGACCCTAGCTCACTCAAAACCGATATCTATGCATTGCAATTTGCACTAGATCAGCCGGCTTATTTTATGCCAGGCACTGATTTTCATTATTCGAATACTGGCTATTTGCTTGCAGGGCTTATTTTAGATGAAGTATTGGGCGAACATCATTATACCGAAATGCGCAATCGGGTTATTCTTCCCCTTGGATTAAATAGTACCTACTACAATGGTTTAGAAAAAAGCTTGGGCACTATTATATCTGGATACGTCAACATTGACGGCGTATTGGAAAATGCCAAACCCGTGTACGAAAACATTGGGGTTTCTGATGCGCCATTAGTGAGTTCAGTCAGCGATATTTCTTTATTACTGAAATCCATAGTAGATGAGGACTCTGTTGTCGCCAGCGATGTGAGAGCGTTAATCACCTCACCTGAAAGTATGGTACAAGCTTCGAACACCCTAGAGTATGGTTTGGGTATTTTCAAAGAAATGTCCAACGCTAAAACTGTATACCACCACGGCGGAGACGAACCTGGTTATAAAACAGAAACCTTTTATATATTGGAAGACGATATTGCTTTCACCGTCTTTTTTAATTGCAATGGTTATGATGTCTGTGCTGAACAAAGCAACATAGTTGTTCAAAAAGTATTGCAAACTATTCTGTAAACACGATGAAAAAAGCCAGAGAGAAAGTACGGCTTCTCTCTGGCCCACTTGTTTTCAGCAATTAGAAGTACGTTTAAATCCTTGTACCCTAAGTCTCTTAGGATGTCACAACGCCTCTTTTTTATTTTCCTATTAAGCTAGCTTCTTTAAACTCTCCACTAATTGTTGAATTTCATCAGCACTGGTAAA
The DNA here is from genome assembly GCF_030548205.1 of Aliiglaciecola sp. 3_MG-2023. GTDB lineage: Bacteria > Pseudomonadota > Gammaproteobacteria > Enterobacterales > Alteromonadaceae > Aliiglaciecola. The sequence goes on from NZ_JAUORV010000020.1 coordinate 79,968, forward strand.
TACTTGGGGCGTAATACGGACACATGCACCAGAATCTAAGCCCTTTCGGATAACCGTAAAAATACCAAAATCCTTCTCCAATTTTTGTTGCAGTTGATTGGCATCATCGATTGTGGTTTTACCTTTTATTCGAAATGAGCTCATACCGGTAGCTGACATGCTGTCTTTTCCACCTAACACTTCAATATGTCCCATTGACTGCGCTTCTGAAAACCACAAATCTCGCAAGTATTTAAGTCGCGCTTGTTTATTTTCTCCACCTATGGCCTGATGAAAATCCAGCGCTACAGGCACTGTTAAAAACGCTGCAAAATTGGCAGTGGCCGTATGCACGCGGGTGTAAGCTCGATTGTTATTCGGATCGGACTCACCAGGATAAGGAGCGATTTTATCCAGCGTCCCTTTTTGCATGTATAAAGCACCGACTCCTACCGGAGAGCCTATCCACTTATGTAAATTAAATCCTGCCCAATTGACGTTTAGATCAGAGATTTTATAATCAATTAACCCCCACGATTGTGCACAATCACAAATAACATCAATTCCCCGCTTTTTAGCTTCTTCGACAATTTCAACCACAGGAAAGACTAATCCATGTTGATTACTCACATGGGTGAGTAACATCAGTTTAATATTAGGGTGCTTATCGAAAGCGGCAATATAGGCTTGCAATAATTGTTGTTGGTCAGCCAGACTCGGTGTGATTACCTCTATGCTTTCCACCCCTTGATCCTGCTCCAACCATTTCATGGTTGTTTTAAAACTAGGATAATCACTGTCTGCAAACAACACCCCGTCTCCAACATTTAATCCTTGATATTGACGAATCAGATTATGGATAGCCTCAGTGGCATTGCGGGTCAAAACGATTTCACCATCTTGGGCACCAAGGGCATGAGCCACTCGACTCATGGCATGGCGGATATCACCAGGAAAATCTTTGCGGGCGTAAAACGAGTTTTGATCGTTGACCATCTTAGTGGCGCGTTGGTAAGCCTCAATGACTGGCTTGGCCATTTTTCCCCAATAACCGTGCTCTAAATTAACGATTCCCTGTGTTCGATCATAATAAGTGGCGACCTCAGCCCAGAACCCTTCGTCAGCGGCTAAACTCTGTGCAGAACCATGACTTGCTTTAGGCAATATTAACCTCGAAGATTCTTTTTCAGCAGCAACGCCAAATGAGGAAAGAGCAGCCGTTGTGGCAACTCCAGTTAATAAATTACGACGACTTAAGGAAAATTTAGAGTGGTTCATATGAGGGCTGCTTATTCATTTCAATTCGAAAATTAGGGTAAAGGTAATTTATGACATTTTAATAAAATAAGGAATCTGTAATCGATATTTGATCTGCGAGAGTTTATTTTACCGGAAGATAAAACCTAATAAAATCAAATGGAAAGGATAAATAAAACTGCCATTTTTCCTTAACCGCTTTGTCATTTTAACGTGCAACAGTAGCGCCCTTCATCATTCACATTTAAATAATTCTAGGGTTTAATTTATGTTTGCGTTATCAAAGGTTTCTCGTTCTATATGTTTTGTTTGCAGTGTTAGTGCCATTCTTCCCTCTTTAAGTCAGGCTCAACAAACGCCCGATGATGCTGCGAGTAACAACTTAGAGAGTATCATTGTTACTGGAACTCGTTCTTCCGAAAAAACCGTATTTGATTCTAGTGCTCCTATCGACCTAATTGCTGCAGATGAGCTTATGGGAACAGTATCAGAAGACTTGTCAGATACCCTAGCCCAGTTAGTGCCCTCTTATAAAGTTCAAAGGTTACCAATGGCCGATGGTCAAGTATTTGTTCGCCCAGCCACCTTGCGTGGATTATCAGCGGATCACACCTTAGTATTGATCAATGGTAAACGCCGCCACCGTTCAGCTCTTTTAGGCGGTAATGGCGCTCAGGCTCCCGACCTATCGCAGATACCTGCTTCAGCAATTAAACGCATTGAGGTTTTGCGAGACGGAGCATCGGCTCAGTATGGCTCTGATGCGATTGCAGGGGTAATTAATATCATATTAGACGATAGCCAAGGGCTTGAAGGTTTTGTGCAATATTCAGAATATGCCGAAGGAGACGGTGAAAATATCAGGACTGGTATCAAAGGCGGAATGGAATTAGGCGACGACGGTTTTGTTACAGTAAGTTTTGAATATGCAGATGCTCAAAAAACCTCCCGAAGTCGACAGCGACCTGATGCCATTCAGTTTGCAGCCGACCATCCTGAAGTTGACGTACCTAACCCCGTGCAAAACTGGGGACAGCCAGAAACAGAAACCCTAAGAGTTGCATTGAATTCAGGTTTAGATACCCAAATCGGCATGGCCTATTTGTTTGCTACTTTCGGCCAAGGAGAAGGCCTAACTGACTTTAACTGGCGTAATCCAGACAGCACTAGTGCGTTCAATTTAACAGATGTATTCCCAGACTTTGACCTAAGAGACACTTATCCAGCGGGCTTCTCTCCTCAGTTTGGTCATGAAGATAGTGACCACTCACTAAATGTTGGCGTAAAAGGCACTTTATCCAACGATTTAGATTGGGATCTCAGTGTTGGCTTTGGACAAAACAGTATCGAATATAACATGTCCAACAGCATTAATGCCTCCCTAGGCCCGCTAAGTCCTACCGATTTCTACATTGGTGAATTGAGCCAAAATGAAACCAATGTTAACGCTGATTTCAATTACCTTTGGGCTTCATCTATGCTCAGCGATGCTGCCAATATTGCATTTGGTGTTGAATATCGTAAAGAAACCTATGAGATAAAACCCGGTGATCTCGCATCCTATGAAATAGGACCTGGCGCTACGGTAGGATTGCCTTCAGGTTCAAATGGTTTCCCTGGATTTTCGCCAAATCAATCAGGAGAATCCAGTCAAAATAGCCAATCAGTATATGTGGATATTGATTTACCAATAAGCGAAATGTTAACTATTGGTTTAGCCTCACGTTATGAGAAATATTCAGAATATGGAAACGGAAAATTAACCGGTAAGCTCTCTGCACGCTATGAAATGAATAGTGATCTAGCCATTAGAGGAACAATATCCACTGGATTCAAAGCCCCTACACCTGGGCAACTATTCAGTGAACGCACGTCTCAAGGACTAGACACTAATACCTTAAATATATTCACCACTGGTCGTTTTTCACCTGAAGGTGATGTCGCAAATGTAATATCTCAACGAGAAGACGTGACCATCAATCCCCTTGAAGCAGAAGAATCAAATAACTTCAGTGCGGGGATAGTGTATCGCCATGACAGCGGTTTCCATTCATCATTAGATTTTTATCAAGTGGATGTGGATAATCGCCTAAGTACGTCTTCTACTTACACGGTTACCGATGATGAAAGGACTCAGCTTGCTTCTTTGGGTGTTCCTGGAGGCGAAAGTATTACCCGCGTTAACTTTTATCAAAATGATTTTGATACTCGTACAACAGGGATAGACTTAGTCATAGGTTACACCACTAATTTGAATCAAGGTGTTTTATCGCTAACCTCAGCACTGAATCACAATAAAACGGAAGTGCTAAATGGTAGCTTAGTTGACAACGACACAACTCGTAATCGTTTCGAAAATATCTTGCCACAAAACACGGCTAATCTTAGCGTAAATTATCAAATGGATGTCGTGAGTGTAATGGCGCGAGTTCGCTACTACGGTTCTTGGACTGACTATTCAGGAAATAGTGATGGAGACGTTTTCCAAGATTTTGACGGTGAGTATTTCACGGATATATCAGCTACTTATGATGTAAACGAAAAACTTACGTTAAGCTTAGGAGCAGAGAATGTTTTTGATTCTTATCCGCAAGAAGCGGTTTATCAAGCAAACCGAGGTTTGATATATTCCCGTAACGCGCCATATGATACCGATGGTCGCAATGTTTATATTCGAGCATCTTTTGCACTTTAGATAGAAAGCAGCCTTAAGTAAGTGGTTGTGTGAAATTCTCGTTATTCACACAACCACAATCTTCAGAATTAATAATATAATGTAGTGCGTTATGATGTTTTCCCTCTTACAGTAGCCTACTTGCTCAATAACACTCCCTCCAGAATCCACGACATCTTCACATTTTCTGCACTATTCAAATTTAGCAGTGTGGAATAATTAACCACGACAAAGGGTTAAGATGAGAATTGATGATGGGCAATGGTTTCCAATTATTTAAAATATTCTACTGGTTTACACTGCTACTGGTATTGTCTGCCTGCTCGGGCACTGACACTAGCGATACTGATGCCGTTACAACCGATGAGGATACTGTGGTAACTGATCCTGACGAGGATGGTAATGACGGTTTAGACACCACAGATTCAGGTATTGAGCTAAGTTTGTTCAGAGACATTTCATCCTCGTCTACGGTTTCATGTACCTTGGATGACGGCACTCAAACTACCTGCTACGAATTAGTCTTTAACGTGAATGAAATACGTGATGGCAGTGGTTCAGGAGAGCTCATTGACGATGAAGCTGGGCCATTTTGTCCTTCGTCATACACTGGTGATGACGGTGGAGTTGGCATTTACGACGGTAACACTGGCCCAGGGTTTCAAAACTTAGTGCAAACCCTATGGGACAATATGGCCATTGACGGATACGATATAATTGACGAATCAGCGGGTATTATCTGCATTCAAGATCCTGGGGGAAGCCGCGCAAATATTGGCAGCAATTGCACCTCTTATTGCCTGAATGCCAGTGCCGATGACGGCTTAACGATAACCTACACCATTCCAGTTACGCCAGTGCCACTTGCTACGCCAGATCAGTTGGGTGAAATTGAACATATTGGTTTGTCTCTTGATGGCGTGCCCATCACTGGTGATCCACCTTCAGTTGTAGGGCGAGGCGGTAATATTCCTTCTTTGGATCATTGCGGTGGCCACCATGATCCTGCTGGTTACTATCATTGGCATGGGATCCCTGAATCTGCGGACGTAATGCATGCAGAACAAGGCACCAATGATCAAGCAGATTGCAGTGTGTATATCACCCAAGATAATACAGCATTAAGCGGCTTTGCCCGTGACGGTTATCCCATCTACGCGTATCAAGATTTAGTCGATGGCGAGGTGGTTACTCCCTCAGATTTGGACTCATGCAATGGACATACTGGTATAACAGCAGAATATCCTGATGGCATATATCATTATCATGCTTCATTAGATGCGCCAAACTTACCCACTTGTATTACCGGTGCGTCAGTGAGTACCCGCACCTCACCATACATTCGATAGAGGGATTGATGATGAAGAAATACTCTATTTTAGCCATCGCAATGTGTTTATCCAGCGTTGGAGAAACCCAGGCTCATAGTGCTGCGGTAGCAACCTATCAGCTAGCTCAACAGCAAAATGGAAATTGGACGTTAACAATTAGCGTCCCCCTAGGCGGGCTTCACCAAGCATTATTGAAACATCATCAAGAATCCGAGCTGTGGACGGATAAAGGCAAATATAACCTAGAATTAGCCAATAGCTATCTGATAAATCACAGTGAAATTATTGTGAATAACGCTACAACAGTTAAATTGGCAGCCATTAAGACAAATCTAGATGATCATCAAAGTGATTTTGTCTTTAGTGCCAGCAATGTACCGGCACAAGTAAATAAAGTGACCTTCAATATTGACGCCATGTCTGAAAACCCCGGACATATTAATATTGCTCGATTAAAAGGTATTACAGGCGCTAAAAAAGTCATATTACAATACGCTAACGACTATCAAGCTAGCTTAGTCTTATAAACCCCATTCCCACATTGAGTCAGAGTTAATGATATAGACTTAATTAACTCTGCCTTTTATTTTTAGTTTTGAGTTTCGCATTTATCAATTTTTTAGGTTTATTATCCAAACCGAAAAAATAGTCTGAAAACCTCGCCATTTCGCAAGGTGATGAACTAACATCTACCGTCTCTGCCGACTTATGTATCGTTTTATTCTGTTTTTTCATTTATTTCTGGCCGAAAATCAACTTTATCCAACAATAAGTGAGTGACGCTAACCATTATGATAAATAGTATAAAACAAGATAGGATTTTGTCTGCTTATCAATAACTCTTGTTTCAGCAAACTTAGTGCCTTGAAGTTAGATTAACGCCGCGTATTTTTATTCCCGGAATCTCTGATATCACTGTCAAAAAAATTAACATTAAAATAACAAAATAAAGGTAAGTTATTGAATATATTATATTTAACATTTTGGCTTAAAATATGCTAAACCACTGTGCAAATTTAAAAATTTGTGAAATCTAAATAAAAAAGGAAGTATTATGAATTTTTCTAAATTAATTAAAATAGCAGTTTTAGGTTCAGCGTTTGTCACACTCTCGAGTCAAGCAACTTTAGTCACCAAGACATTTGACAACGGCGACTCACTGGCAGACTTTTCCGTAGACCGTGCGGCACCAGCAGGATTCCAAATTGTCAGTAATGAACTGGTAATGAGTATTGATGGTTCAACATTTGGTGCTGGCGCGAGTGCATTTTACGATACTCAAGGTATGAAAATAGACACTACGGGTTCAAACTTCGTATCCATTGATATGTACATCGATTCAGCTTGGACCAATAGTGAGCGTTTCGCGGGTATGTGGGGAGTGGGTTTAAACGATAGCAACACTATTTCAAGCTACCCCATTTTAGAATTTCAAGGAGCCGGTGTTAATTCACCAGATGCAGGGCTTGCAATTTGGGATAACGCTTGGGTTGATGTAGTGTCACTTTTCAATATCGACGAATTCAACACCATAGCCTACAAAGCCGCGAATAACGGTGTGCAATATTATGTTAACGGTACTATGGTGTACTCAGAAACAGCGTCTGGAACAAGCTCATTCGGGGACATTATTTTAAACGCTAAAAATGATGGAAATTCATTTGATGTGCGTTATGACAACCTAACTTATGGTGTGGTGTCAGAGCCTGGTGCTATGGCACTTCTCGGTTTAGGCATGTTAGCTATGGGATTACGTCGCCGCAAACCTTAAATACATAAAAACAAAAAAGGGTCAGTGTAAAATGCACACTGACCCTTTTTTATGGTCGAGTTTCAAAGGAAATACGTTTTATCGTTGTTGATTATGGTAATGCCCGATAAGCGCTGCGCCTAAAAATATAAACATGATACACATTACGCCTAACATCCAAAAATGAGTGATTTCGAACTCTTGCATGATATTACCCTCTTCTATTTATAAAAGGTTATTCCCATTTTCCAGCATAAAAAATTCGGTAAAAGGCATAACCTATCAACATAATTGTTACTATGATGATAAATACTTGTAAAAAAATATTCCAGAACATGTTACTTCCTTTTTCAATTTGTTTTACTATTTGCAACAACTTGAGCGTTATATTCCACCGAGTTGAAGTACTTATCTTTCCCAGCACACAATAAATTAGTGGTCACACCCACAGATATAGTCAGAATCAACATAACGTAAGAATTGGGAATATCTGCCATTCCTAATATTTGTGGTAAGTTGGTAAAGGACCAAATAGTGTTAACGCACCATACACAAGCTAATGTGATTGCCGCACCTAAGCTTGAGCGTTTCCAAAATAGACCACTTAGAATCAACCACAACACCGGCATTAGCCAAGCCAGCACCCACCCCACTGAAGCGAGAATTTGTGGCAAGAATGAGCCCACTAAAATCGCCACCAAAGATAATAAAACAATAACAATTCGGGTCACCTTAGCGATCTCTTTTTCAGTGGCGTTTTGACGATAAAATCGTCGATAAATATCGTTACTAAAAATAGTAGCCGGCGCTAACGCTGTCATCGCAAACGAAGACAATATTGCTGCCATAAACGAACCAAGTAACAGGATCACCAGCCAATCAGGCAACATATTTACCAACATCGATGTTGCCGCGGTTTTCGGGCCAAGGGCGGCAAATTCAGGAATCGATTTAGCCGTCAGTCCTATGACACAAATAAACACACCAAACATCCCGTTTACTGGTGCTGCAATCCACAGCGCTTTAACAATTGTGCGCTCATCTTTTGCGCTCATACACACCTGCAATAAGGGTTGATTAGCTGGCTGACTAAACACCAAGGCAACAACCAGTCCAAAGGCAAAAGTCCATAGTAAATGTGAGGAACCAAAAACAGATAGAGCCGCTTCATTGCCGCTGCTAACATAGAACTCAGATACGGAACTGAAGTCATTGTTGGGTAGCTGAAAAGCGATAAATATGGTCGCCAGAATAACGGCAATGTACATGATGATGGCATTGGCGACGTTAATCCAACCCACTTCTTTAATCCCAGCTAACACCACATACAAAATGCCTAGTACACCACCAGCAATCGCACTGTATTGCACATCCCACCCCGTCATCGCAGAAAGTAGAATTGCTAGACCTTGGGTCTCAAGCGTTAACACCCCAAAAATTGAACCTGCCATCACGCAGCCAACAACCACTCGAATGCCCGGGTTATAAAGGTCTTCCAGCAATTGTGGAACGGAATTCACTCCCGTGCGACGCATCCACAATCCCGTGGTTAAACACACCACCACCAGCAGAATAACGTGAGCAATAGAAAACCACAGGGCGGTAGCCCCCATATCCCACGACATTTCGAATATGCCCATAATATGAGGCGTTCCCAAAACCGTCAGAGCCAACGTTGCCGCTATCACGGTAACTCCTAATTGGCGTCCACCGTGGGTAAATTCCGCGTCGTGGGCTACGGTGCTTTTATTTGCTTGTCTGGCAACTAAATAGCCAACGCCACCAATCAAAACAAGTTCGTAAATCAGCACACATAAAATAAGCGACATATTCATAGATTTACACTCCCCCTTGTTGACTAAAATTAGCGGAAGAAAGTGCAGGAGCAATGCGTCCAACAACGGTTCCCAGTCCGATACGCAGGCCATTTTCTGACTCACAAAATCCGCTCAGTTCGATCTCGTCTCCGTCTTCTAAAAACCCTCTGAATTCATTCTCTGGAAGGGCAATCACCTCTTGCCCTCCCCGCGTAATCTCGATTAATGAGCCCGCCTCTTCTGCATTGGGACCAGATTGTGTACCAGAACCTAACAGGTCGCCGGAATTTAGATTGCAACCGGTTTGGGTGTGGTGACTGATCATTTGATTTATGGTCCAAAATGCATGCTTGAAACTGGTTTGACTGAGTTTTATTGCAGGGATGCCATTTTTCCGCATTTGTGCAGTGCTAATCTGACATGTCATTTGAATATTGATGCCCCCAAAAGCACTATTTTCGTTGCTTTCCAGTGTCACCACTTTCGGTCTGTTAGCATAGTGTGTTGGAGGGACTCGAAATGGAGCCAGGGCTTCCGCCGTTACCACCCAAGGGGAAATACTTGTCATAAAATTCTTAGACAAAAATGGACCTAGTGGTTGATACTCCCAGGCTTGGATATCCCGTGCCGACCAGTCATTAAGCATACACACCCCAAAAAAGTGTTCCTCAGCATGTTCAATAGTTACCGCTTCGAAGGCGCGCGTTGGCTGCCCAATGAATATGCCCAACTCAACTTCATAATCAAGTTTAGCTGTCGCCTTTAATTTAGGGGTTTGAGTATCAGGATTTAAACACTGGCCAACGGGACGATAAACCATAGTGCCCGATGGATGAATACTTGATGCTCGGCCATGATAGCCTATGGGTAACCATTGATAATTTGGCAACAATGGATTATCCGGTCGGAATAGTTTTCCAACTGATGTGGCATGATGGATAGAGGTGTAGAAGTCCGTGTAATCGCCAATCTGACAAGGCAGACATAAACTCACATCTGACATAGGCAATAAAGCGCGCCTAATTAGCGGCTCGCAATCAGAGCCAAGGGTTAAGGCCTGTGATAATGATTGCCTAAACTTTTTAGAAACCTCACGCCCCAATGACATAAAACGATTTAATGAAGTATCTGTGAGTGCTTCGAGTCCCACTTCCCCTTGTCCGGTAAATGGACGCTCAGCCCAAAGCCCATGTAAATTGATCACATAGTCGCCAATGGCGACACAGCATTTACGAACCCCGTCGCTATCCTTAAAAACCCCAAACGGCAGATTATGAATAGAAAAAAGAGGATGGCCATTGGCACTATCAAGCCAACTTATCAATGACGGATCATGAGTACCATCCAAAAAGGGATTTTGTTTATTTAATTTAGTATCTGATTCCACGCTTCATCATCTCCGTGCCTATCACAGCGGCTTTCTTTTTTAACTTACTGATTAGTGAAGGCTCTAGCTTTTGGCTAAAGCGAGAGGATGGCGTTAACACCACAATTGCAGCAATGGGCTGACGAATACTATTGAAGATTGGCACTGCGACAGCACATATCCCCAAATGTAATTCTTCTTTGTCGGTGGCATATCCTTGCTTGTTGTATTCAACTAATCGCTCGCGTAATTGTTGTTTGTCGGTGATGGTATTCGGGGTGACTTTCTCAAGCTCCCCTTTCAACAACATATCGACCCGTTCATCATGAATATAGGAAAGAATGGCTTTAGCCCCCGCTGCAGTGTGCAGAGGTAAAACTTCACCCGGCGGAAGAACCACTTTTAACGGCAAATTAGAAGGTGCGGAATACGTTGGCACGGTAGAATTACCTAACCATATTTCCAAAGTAACTGTTTCTTGTAATCCATCACGAAGTTCATCTATATGAGGTCTAGCAAGATGTAAGATCTCGTCAAAATTTACGTCGGCCATGGTCATAGCAAGTTGATAGATGGCTGGTCCTAACCAGTATTTGCCAGTTTCTTTGTTTTTATAGACGAATTCGTGTTCCGCCAATTTCATCAGTAATCGAGAAACCGTAGCTTTATGAATATCCAACTTTCTACCCAGACTTGTTGTACCCACTTCTTGGTTTTCTTTAGCCAGTTCAATCAGAATACGAATTGCTTTGTCTACGGTAGACGATGAGTCACATTCTTTCATAGTGCCCCCTAAAATTAGTTATACCGATATTACTGAGGACACCAAATTCCGCAATAAACATGTCTCAATATATGAGACAAATAGTTTATATAGTGTATTTAAATTGTGAACACTTTGTAATATAAAATTGTATCTTGGTCATCGTTAGGGGTGAATAAGTCACAATAAATTGCCCAAGCACCTAAATAAAAAAGGCCCGTCGCAGGGCTTATTCCGCGACAGGCAAACACACTCTAGGGCTTGTGAAAGTGTTATATTTACTCAGGTGAGCCGACTTGAGAGCGAAGAATTCCAATGCCTTCAACTTCTAATTCAATATTGTCACCGGGCTCTATCCAGCGTTCAAGTTCATCACCACAACCAAAGGCAATGGTGCCAGAACCAATAAAGTCGCCGGGATGTAATGTCTCAGACTTTGATACATGCTCTATGATCTGAGCAAAACTCCAGTACATATCAGAGGTGTTACCCTGCGACCAGGTTTCACCGTTTATGCGAGCTTCCATTTTTAGATTTGCAGGATCAAGTTCATCTGGTGTGACTAAACAAGGTCCCATTACATTTCCCATATCCATATCTTTTCCTTTGGCAGGTCCCAGCAACATGGTAATTTCCTGCTGAAGCACATCTCTTGCACTGATATCGTTAAATATGGTGTATCCCGCAATATATTCAGCTGCGTCCTCAGCACGTATGTTGCGTCCAGTTTTACCAATGTAAATACCAAACTCCAATTCGAAGTCGAGTTTCTTCGTGTAATTGGGCCAAGGGATCACGCTGTTATTACCACATACCGTACTAGTGTTGCCTTTATAATAAAGTGGTTGCTGATACCAAAGCTCTGGAATAGGCTTACCCGTGCGCTTTTCAAAATTCTTGGCGTGGGTTTCAAAGCTGATGGTATCTCGTATTGAATTTGGTTTTAAAACCGGTGCAAGCAATGTCACTTGCGACATTAATAGCTGCAAAGGTTGATTTTCCGGACCAAACATTGGCTGATTATTCGCATAACGACTTTTTACAAATTCAAAGCCTTTTTTCGCTTCGTCCATGCTGTAAGCGCCGCCTTGTAAAAGTAGTAGCATATCAGCAGGAACCACAGCATCAGCAATTTCTTGGCAGCGTTCAGACCCAGTATGTTGTTTTAAGAAAAACGCGTATGCGAAATTAAGATCAACAACATACTCGTGCAATTGCGCACCTATGCGGTTAATCGGTCCAAAGGGCGAGTCAACAGAAAAAGAAATGAGTTTCACAGGTGTACTCCTTGCAAAATAGTATTTGTCGTCAATAAAAAGTATGCTTTGTTTGCATTCTGGGGGTTAATTGTTTTCAATGAAAAGCTTAAGTTGGCGCAACAAACGTTCGTTATTAACAGCCACTTTTTTCTCTCCGCGACCTTGGTCATATTGATACCACCCCTCACCCGACTTCAATCCCAATTCTCCACGCTCAACTTTATCGATGAGTTGTTGAGAAGGTAAATCAGCTTTGCTGAGGGTAGGGAAAATGTTAGCTGACGCTCTCGCTGCGGTATCAAGACCAATCATATCTTCGGCCTCCATAGGGCCTAGGCAAGCAAGCCTAAAACCATAACTGGCCTTTACCGCAGTATCTAAGTCTTCCGGTGACACAACGCCTTGCTCCAGCAAATAATCAATTTCCCGTTCCATAGCACCAGTAAGTCGATTGATAATAAAACCCGGAATTTCTTTTCTAACCAATACCGGCTGTTTACCAATGGCTTTCATTAGGGCAAGGGTAAGATCAATGGTGTGCTGAGAGGTTTGCGAACATTTATGTACTTCTACAGCTGGAATAATATGTGCCGGATTAAAATAATGAAGGCCAATTAAACGGTGTTGAGTCGTCATTTTTGCGCCCACATCTGACACTGTCATACTGCTAGTATTGGTGGCCAAAATAATGTTTTCCGGCAAGCCGTCGAGTTTCTCGAAAAATTGTTGTTTTAGATCGATAAGCTCAGGCAACACTTCCACAACTACATCACAATACTCCAGGTGTTTAGCCACATCTTCTGTCGCTGTGTAGTTGATCCGTTTTAAAATTTCTACTTTATTCTCAGCAATAAGCCCATGTGTTTGGAACTGCTCCAAGTTACGACTGATGCCGCTTTCACAACGCCCTAAAGCATCTTCCGAAATATCGTATACATCGACTTTTAAACCGGCTTGGGCAAAGCCTTGCGCAATTCCTTGACCCATTACACCAGCACCAATAACGGCTACGCGTTTTATATTTTTTAGTTGTTGAGAGATCATGAATAATATTCCGAATGTTGCTTTATAGTTGTTAAAGTTTCGTTAACAATAGTAAGGCTGAAAAGGATTCAGCAGCAAGGCTGGCGTATCACTATATGAGACACCTTGCAGGAATATGTGCAAATAGCGCCACAGCACGGGACTGAGTTTACTTTCAAAGCGTTTCAATATGTGAAACACATCCATTGACCGGAGAATCGACCATTCGTAACCTAGATTTAACAAATTTATTACATTGATCGTTTCACGAAAATGCGATGGCGCATTGAGGAGTACTTATGAGTAATGATGTACAAAGACGTTTTAAAAGAAACCCCCTAGCACTTGCAGTATGTACGCTTTTGCTAAATCCGGTAGTTGGTAACACTCAACTTTTTGCACAAGAACAACAAAATCTCACGGAAGAAGAAGCCGTTGAACAAATTGTTGTTTTTGCTCGAAAACGCGGTGAGCAAGAAAAAGATGTACCTGTATCACTTACCGCTATGAGTGGAGATGAATTGGCCAAGGCAGGTGTTTCCGATATTACTGGCATGTTTGCATTAATGCCCGGTGTAGAAAACAACGCAGACGGAAGCCGTATCGCAAACAAACCGGCGATTCGCGGCGTAGGTTCCACTGAAAACTCTTCAATTAGAGCCAAGGTCACAACCTTTATAGATGGTATTCCCATCGTCGGCGCACAAGGCATGAGCTCATTTGCAGGCCTACAACAAGTTGAAGTCTTGCGTGGCCCACAAAGTGCAGCATTCGGACGTTCAACCTTTGGTGGTGCAATAAACTATGTTACCCGTGATCCCGATCCCCTCGGTGATTTAGAGTTTGATGTGAGAGCAACCATAGGTACAGATGATACCAAAAATATCAGTCTATCCCTTATTTCTCCTTTAGTGGAAGATAAGCTGGCGGTAGCGGTAACACTTGAATCAAACAGTTATGGCGGTCCTAGTGAATGGGTCACTACATCTGGCGACCAACTCGGAGCCAAAAAAGATACCCTAGGTTCGGTAAAATTTGTGTATACACCAACTGATAATATCAAAGCGGAATTGATGTATATCAACCAAGAAATCGATGATGGTCATACCGCGGTGTTGTTCGCCAACTTGGATCAATTAGAACCTTACGCTCTAGACAGTGACGGGTTATGTAGCATCAACGGTGGTACAAACTCATGTGTGATCATGGGTGAAATTGACCATATCGAACCTTACTTTGATTACAATTTCGATTCAGCGGCCAATCCAATCTTGGATCCAGGAACGCGAGTTAGCCGCGACCGAATTCAAGGTTCAGTGGAAGTTGAGTTTGACAATGGTATGGCATTAACCGTGTTAGGTGCGGTAACTGATGAAGAGGGCGATACCTGGTTTGATCGAGACTCCTATGACGATCTTCTGCTTATCCATGTTGGCTCTTCTCCAGAAAGCGACGAAAGTTATGCCGAGGTGCGTTTAGCATCATCAGATGAAGGTGATTTAAATTGGTTAGTGGGTGCATCTTTATATGAATATGATTATTTGAATACCGTTTATGCCAACAGATCCACTGGCGCTGTTATGGATTTATATTCCGAAGGCGCAAGAAATATCGGTTTGTTTTTTAACGTTGGTTATCAATTTACCGACCGTTTAACCGGTTCACTTGAAGGTCGTTATCAATCGGATGAGATCGACAGTGTTTATCCAGAAAATGCCGCTAGAGGCGCTGAAACCGACATTGAATCAAGCAGCGATACGAAATCCTTCCAACCTCGTATTGCCCTTAGTTATGAACTAGATAAAAATAATAACGTCTACGCTCAATTTGCTCGCGGTACCAACCCGGCTGGCTTTAATGCCAATGCCCTTGACCCAATATTACTGCAAACCGCTGCCGAAGAAGATTTCGATTTGGACGCATTCCAAACCTATGAAGAAGAAGTAATTGTCAGTTATGAACTCGGTATGAAAGGCTACCTGCCTGATCATGACTTCCGCTATTCTTTAGCTCTATACTATTTGGACTGGGAAGGTTATGTACAACCCGCTACAGCTAACTGGACGCCTTCTGATGGTATCTTAGCTGATGGAACCACTGCAGATGATTACTACTCTCGATTATTTTTAAATACCGGTGATTTAGACGGCGCAGGAATAGAATTCGAAGGTGAGTGGCAACCCATTGACTATCTAGATATAGGCACCGCCATATCTTACACTGGACTTGAATTTAAAGATGATGCTTGTTCGCCAATTCCGTTAGATTACGGCGTAGCGGCAACGTCCACTGAACCATACAACTGTGCGGCAACCATTGGCGGTAACGCGCCCCCTATGTTATCTCGCTTCACATTCTCATTAAATGCAACCTACACGGTAGAGCTCAATCAAGACTTAGTGTCATACAGTCGTATCGATTATCAATATCGCTCGAAACGTTATGTTGAACAAATAAACACCGATTATTTGCCCGCTTATTCGATGGTCAACCTTCGCAGTGGAATTCAAGCTGACAACTGGTCTGTTGAACTGTATGTTAACAACCTTTTTGATGAAGACTCTCCGGCTGGCGCAGTACGCTTTTTCGATGGCCGCATAGCAGGTATGTATTACAACACCAGTGTTCGACTTCGTGAACCAAGAACCGCTGGTATCAATTTGTCATACAGCTTCTTTTAATTAGCACGCTAGGGGTATTAAGAAACATGAATATAACTAAATCTGTATTACATCTAATGGGTGTACTGATTTTAGCTTGTTGTATTAACGGCTGTGTTAAAACAGAAACTGAAACGGACATTGCGCCACAAGCCAACGCTCAACCGAATATCATATTTATTCTGCTGGACGATTTGGGCTTCGGTGATGTGGGGTATTTGGGCTCGGAAATTAACACACCCAATATTGATGCCCTAGCCGAACAAGGCGTGGTGATTAATCATAGTTATGCTTACCCCATTTGCAGCCCCACTCGGGCTGCACTAATGACCGGTAAAAATCCTTTAGAATTTGGTATTGATGGACCAATGGAAAATGATGCCATGTTACCTGAACACTTGACCACTATGCCTGAAATGTTTCAACAAGCAGGTTATCAAACCTGGATGGTGGGTAAATGGCACTTAGGCATGGCTAAAAAATCAGCCATGCCCCATAACCGAGGATTCGATGATTTTTACGGCTTCTTAGGTGGTTTTGTGGATTTCTATACTCATGTTTATTTTGGTGGCCTTGACTGGCAGCACAATGACACATCACTTAGAGAAGAAGGCCATGCCACCGACTTGTTAGCCAAAAAGGCAATTGAAAAAATACAGAACTATCAAAATGATGCGCCATTTTTTATGTATTTGTCCCTCAATGCCCCCCACACTCCTTTGCAGTACGTACCTGAACCAATTTACGACTACAGCGCCATTGAATCAGCTGATCGCAGAGTCTTTGCTGATATGACATCACACGTTGACCAGCGCATTGGGGAAGTATTACAAGCACTTGAGGAAAAAGGCATTGCTGATAATACTCTAGTGGTATTTATGAGTGATAATGGCGGTAACTTACACGCCGGAGCAAGTAATGGCCAACTGTTGAAAGGTAAAGCCAGCGCCTATGAAGGCGGGGTTCGAGTGCCTACAATAGTACGCTGGCCCGCAGGTTTTGCGAAAAAGACAATCGCAGATACGCCTCTATTCACCCAAGATTGGCTGCCCACATTATTAGATGCAGCGAACATCCAATATGATCCCGCTAATTTTAATGGTCAAAGTATGATTTCACTGCTAGAAACGGGAACAGCAAAGAATACCGACAGAACCATAGTGATTGGTACCGCAAAATCAAAAGCGGTCTATCAGTGGCCTTTTAAATTGTTAAATGATGGTGGCGATACCTTGTTATTTAATCTTTTAGAAGATGAGTTTGAACAACATAACTTAGCGGCAATGCACCCAGATATAGTGTCGAAACTGTCGCAACAATTAATGACTAAAAGCGCACAACCGTCCAAAGCGGCGAAAGGGCCACCTCCAGAATCCTTATTTTATGGACCGGATGGCAAATTTGTCTACGATATCCGCAAACCAGAAACCCGAGTGCCTTGGGTGGAAGCAGCCAAATAACAATTAAAATACAGGTGCAGTAATGAACTCAGAATACACTCAAGACGTCGCGTTTAATTCAGATTTTGGTGCATTACAAACACCTGTTCACTTAGCAACAGCCGCCCTTCTATCGGGTTGGGATGCCGCTAAATATAGCGGCCATTTTCGATATCTAGATTTAGCCTGTGGCAACGGGCACACCTTGACACTTCTTGCAGATGCCTATCCTGACGCTGAGTTTGTTGGCTTAGACATCAACCCCGTTCACATTGAACAAGGTCAAACATTAGCTCGCGAAGGGAAGTTAGATAATCTCACCTTTATTTGCACCGATATAGCTGATGCCTCGGCACTGAATTTAACCGGTTTCGATTACTGTACTGCTAGTGGGGTATATTCCTGGCTTGATGAAAACCGCCAAGCTGCATTATTTGATGTTGCCAACCACGCGCTGGCACAAGGTGGCTTATTTTTCCTAGATTATTGTGCCTTGCCAGGTATTACTCAAAACGCAACTTTGTATGGCATGTTACAGCAGTTGTCTAGTGAATATTCCGGCAGCAGTGCTGAAAAACTAAAAGGGGCAAGTCAGTTACTTGCCGAAGTTAAAAGTAATAATGGCCAGTTTTTTCAGCAAAATAGCCAGGCGAACGAACGCTTTGATAGATTACTAGCCAATCCTCCAGAAGATGAAGCTCACGAAGTGCTCAACTTGCAAGCTCGCAGTGTTTGGAGTCGTGACATTATAGCCAAGGCAGAAGATGTCGGCCTTGCATTCGTCGGCAGTGCAGGACTTCATCACAACCTCGAGGAATTTTCAGCCCATTTAGGATTGCCTAAAAATAGTCAACAATTTTCAACGGCAACTCGCCAAATGCTACAAGATATAGCTTGGAATGTGGCACAGCGAAAAGACATTTATTGTAAGGGTTGCAAACCATCGACTACATCGATTTTGCAAAGAGTCGGTGACTGTCATTTTTATTTTGCACCTGGCGCACTTAGTGATGCCGTGATAAAAGGTATTACTGCCCAATTTCCAGCAGCAAGTTTACTCACTCCGAGCATCATATCCTTGCTCAGACAACATAAACATTGCTCCACCATTAATGAATTAGTAGCCCATTTTTGCCAGCAATATCAACAAAAAACTGGCCATGATTTCTTAGAAAAAGAGAAATTAATCAACCAGTTATTAGCAACCAGAGTGATGTCTTTAGCGAACCCTGTTGAGGCCCCATTGCAACAAGGTAGTCTGTATATGCCTTCAGTTTTAAATCAGACGCTGCTTAAACAAGACATCCACCTAGAACACGGACGCCCTTTGGCCTCGCCGGTTATAGGTACGCGATTACTACTGCCTATAAAAGATAGATTATATTTGTGGGCATTAGTATTTGGTGATGTTGGCTCAGCATGGGATCAAATGAGCGATTTGCGCAATGCGTTTCACGACGCCAATGGACAACCTATAGATAAACAAATGTTCGTTTCCATTATTACTCAAAGTCAACCCGCGTTTAATCAGCGGGTTGTGCCCGAGCTAGTACGCTTGGGCATTCTTCAATATCGTTAATTACACGAAAATCCGCCATCAATATTAATCACTTCACCGGTCACCAAGTTTGAAGCTGCGGATGCTAAAAACATAAAGATGCCATTGAAGTCTTCAGGCTCCCCTAAGCGACCCAAGGGGATCCGACTTAACACATCGGCCCGCTTATCGGCAGCTTCAGGTTCAAACAACCAGCTAGTTAAAGCCGAACGAAATACCGTAGGAGCGATAGCGTTAACACAAATATCATGTGGCCCTAGTTCCACCGCTAAAGAACGGGTTAACATATTGACCGCCGCTTTTGAGGTTCCATAGGCTGAAGTTCCTGCTGCCGTGGCAAATTGGGCGCGCACCGAAGACACTAAGATGATTTTTCCACCGCGACCTTGTTCGGTCATCACTTTACTGGCTTCCCGTGACACCAACCAGCTTTGTTTAACATTCGCATCCATGACTTTATCAAACTCTGCTGGGCTCATTTCTGCGATGGGTTTGACTACAGCGGTGCCCGAAGCACAGACAAGAATATCTAGGGGGTGCTTTTGTGTTGCATGCTTAATCATGCTTGCTACTGCTTCTTCATTTTCGGGTCTACCAACAAAATAGGAAACATCCACTGAGTATGATTCAAGCTCCTTTGCTAGGGCAGACAGTGTCTCACTATTCGAGCCTGTTAATGTAATGTTTGCACCTGCTGCTGCCAACGCTCTAGCCGCCGCAGATCCCAACGCACCCGTAGCACCAACTACGAGGGCTGACTTGCCATCTAGGCTAAATAAAGATGCTGGTGATATTTGTTGCATAATTGTAACTCCCTTAAGTTTAAAACGGACAATAAATTGCCTTCAACCCAAGTATTCTGCAGTCTAAGGGGAAAAACCATTTAAATTTAAATAGTGTTTCAATAGTTAAGACAACCCTGTCGAAGCGTCCCTTTTCCCGTGCAATACTCTTTTCACACCTTGCAACTGTGGATAACAAAATGACCGTTAAAACAGAACCAAACACTGGCCTTCAATTTGTAGAGTTGAGCCACCCATGGCACCACAACCAACCCGTTTTGCCTGGACACGACGAACTTATCTTATACCGTTCCGTGAACCATGCGAAACACGGTGTGATGAGCCAAAAATTTAAAACTACTTTTCATACATCGACTCATGTTAATGCACCGATACATTTAGTGTCCGGCGCAAAAGGCGTGGGTGAATTACCCCTTGAGACATTTTGGGGAACTGGCGTCGTCCTTTCTATTCCTAAACAAAAATGGGAAAAGATTAGCGCTGCCGATTTAGCCGCATTTGACCAATATATCAATTCTGGCGATATCGTACTAATCAATACAGGATGGCATCACCTTTACGCTGACAGCCAAGCATACTTTGGACATTCTCCAGGTATGACAGAAGATGCCGCACAATGGTTTGTGGATAAGAAAATCAAAATGTTAGGTGTTGATACACCCCAAGTTGACCACCCGCTTGCTACCTCATTGGGACCGCACAGAAACGGCCCAACCATGAAACGCTTAGCGCCAGAATATGAAACTGAAACTGGCCGTAGTGCAACAGAAGACTTCCCAGATTGGATACCCGCTCACAAACTATTGTTACAAAACGGTATTCCAACTATCGAGAATGTGGGTGGCGATCTTGATGCTGTCACCGGTAAACGCACCACATTTCATGCTATGCCCTGGCGCTGGAACGAAGGCGACGCTTGCGTAATTCGTTTAATGGCAATTTCAGATCCAAGTGGGCAATACCGTATCGAATCCGGTACGAATCAGGAATAAGGAGAGCGTAATGTCACAAACAACACAAGGTTTACAGTTTTTTGATTTAAGTAATCGTTGGGGACACGGTATGCCTCAATGGCCGTCTAGCCCTAAAGGAATTGCCATTAGCACCCAACAATTTCATGCCATGAACGGCTGTCAAGTGCTTGAATGGGAGGGCATTATGCACCGCGGCACCCATATGGATGCGCCTATTCATGTTACTGAAAATGCCCCTCATTTAGATGACTTCGAGCCCTGGCGCTTTTTTGGAACGGGCGTTGTTGTGTCTATTCCAAAGGGTAAATGGGGTGTGGTCACACCCGAAGATTTAGAAAAAGCCAGACCACAGATCCGTGAAAACGATATTGTCATAATCAACACCGGCAGCCACAAAAACTTGGGAGATAATGATGAATATTTTCAATACTCCCCAGGCCTTTATAAAGAAGGTGCTGAATGGTTAGTTGAGCATAAAATCAAACTATTAGGCATAGATGTGCAGGCGCTAGATCACCCCCTAGGTACCAAGCTGGTTGATCATGGTCCTGGCCCCACTCACCACCACTTATTCAAAGAATATAAAGAAGAAACGGGGCGAGATGTGATGAAAGACTTCCCACACTGGGAACCGTCACACAAAGCTCTGTTAGCCGCTGGGATCCCGGGTATCGAAAACGTTGGTGGAGACATCGATAAAGTCACGGGTAAACGTTGCACTTTCATGGGCTTCCCATGGCGCTGGCCTGGTGGCGATGGCTGTGGAATTCGACTAGTAGCCATTGTAGATCCCGAACAATCATATGTGATCGATAAAGGAGACGATTATGCAAGTAACTAAATTAAGCGATGCAAAAACTTACGAAGCGAAACAGCATTGGGATATGGCAGGTTTACGCTTACAAGGCGCAGATGCTACTGAGATTGAAAAGTTTAGCTGTTGTTTATCTTATTTTTTACCCGGTGGTGGCGCTGAGTGGGCATCTTCTCCAAATGAAAAAGCCTATATCGTACTTGACGGTGAAATCACAATATTAACCAAAGAAGATGGTGTCCAAAAAGAAACCACCCTTGGACATTTAGATTCCTGTTTAATTGAATTCAACGAACTCCGTGCAGTAGAGAATCGCACTAACAAGGTCGCTACGATACTTGTTGTCATTTCCAATTAGGAGCATCACATTATGATTTCTGAAACCTTAAAAAACCCATTGTCGTTGTTTGATGTGAGTAACAAATCTGCATTGATTACGGGTGCATCCGGCGCATTTGGTCGCGCTGTGGCCATCACCTTAGCGTCTCTTGGGGCTAAGTTGACCTTAGTGGCGGGCAACAAAGAAGAATTAGAAGCCGTTGCTGCAGAATGTAGAGAAGTGGGCGGCACTGTGCAAACCCTTAATTTGCGTCCAGACTCATTAGAAGATGCCAGTGCCATGGTCAACGCTGCGGTTGAAGCTTATGGTGACCTTGAGTTGATGTTCATCGGCTCAGGTTACAACAAAGCCGGCTTTATTCACGAACAGGAGTACGAAGATTGGCAGGCCGTTATGGATGCCAATGTACGAGGTAATTGGTTCATGGCGAAAGCCTACGGCACCTACCGCATCAACAATAACTTAACTGGCGGTAAAGTGGTGATGGTGTCGTCGGTGCGTGGCCGCCATGGCAATATTTCAGGCTACACGGGTTATTGCACCAGCAAAGGCGCTACCGATATGTTAACCAAAGTGCTCGCCACCGAGTGGGGACAGCACGGTATCAACGTCAATTCTATTGCACCCACGGTATTTCGCTCAAAACTCACCGCTTGGATGTTTGACGAAGACAACGAACTAGGACAGGCAACTAAGCAGCGTTCTTTATCACGTTTACCTTTGGGACGCCTTGGCGAACCTGAAGATTTAGTGGGTATGGCGTTATATCTTTTGTCGCCTGCATCAAACTTTTGTACAGGCCAAATTATGTACGTTGATGGCGGCTTTACAGCGGGGTAATGAAAATGGCAGATCAACCTAAGGTTACCGTAATTGGTGCTGGCTTAATGGGACACGGTATCGCTCAGCGCTTTTTAGCCGCGGGCTATCCAGTCAATTTAGTTGATCCCAATTTGCAAGTGCTCGAGCAAGCTGAGCAGCAAATTAGTGATATTTTCACACTGCTTGAACAACCTTATGTCAAGGGTGATCTTTTAAGCCTGTACACAGAAATACAACCCGCGGTGGAAGGCGCTAAGTTGGTCATCGAAGCAGGACCAGAAATACTCGATGTAAAAAGAGATATCTTTACCCAACTAGCACGCTTTAGCGGACCGGAATGCATACTAGCGAGTAATACTTCAGCTATCCCCATTTCGGAGATTGCCAAAGGCATTTCCCATCCACAACGCATTGTTGGGGCCCACTTCTGGAACCCACCACACTTAGTGAGATTGGTTGAAGTGGTGCAAGGAGATGAAACTAGCCTAAGCACCATAGAACAGACCATTGCGCTACTTGATAGTGTGGGCATGAAGTCAGTCCATGTTAAGCGGGATATTCCAGGTTTTATCGGCAATCGTCTGCAACACGCGATGAAACGTGAAGCGATTGCCATGTTAGAAGCAGGCGTCTGTGATGCGCAGACCATTGACGATGTGGTTAAACATGGGTTTGGTCAACGCTTAGCTGTGCTGGGCCCCCTTGAGCAATCTGACTTAGTGGGACTGGATCTCACCCTGCGCATTCTAACAACTATTTATCCATCACTAGATACCAGTGCAACGCCGCAATCCACATTGGTTGAGCGAGTTGAAACTGGACAATTAGGCATGAAGACGGGTGGCGGTTTTCGCCAATGGACGCCTGAAGCCGCAGACGAAGTGCGCAATCGCGTACGTGAACATTTAGTCGCGAAAGCGAAACAAACACTAACTAATTGAGCGAAAATCGCAACCTAACGAGGACAACATAATGGCTATTAATCAATATTATCAAGTACCTAAATTAGAAGAATATAGCGAAAAGTTTAAGGACTTTTTCAAGTTCAAGCGGGAAAATGGCATTCTCGAAGTGAAAATGCACACCAAAAACGGCCCGGTAAAATGGAGTTATCAGTTCCACCATGCCCTTGCAGAACTGTGGACAGTCATCGGTCACGACAAAGAAAACGAAGTATTAATTTTAACGTCGACTGACGATAAGTGGATTAACGAATGGGATGTTGAATCATTCAAAGAAGTTGAGCAATCACCAGATGATGACAAACGTTTTGATGTGCAAATATACGATACCCTTAAAATTGTTGAGAACTTTATCAATGATCTGGAAATCCCTACCATCGCAGTGATTAACGGTAAAGGGATCCACTGGGAAATGTGTATGATGAGCGACATTACACTGTGTACACCTGATTTCGTATTACAGGATGACCATTACGGCATGGACAGTGGCCATGTACCTGGTGATGGTATGGGTCTTTGTTTACAAGAGATTTTAGGGGTAAAACGTGGCAACTATATGATGCTGACATGTGAAGCCATGGATGCACAAACTTGTTTAGAATTGGGTGCAGTTAACGAAGTGGTTGAACGTGAAAACATTGTAGACCGCGCTTGGGAAATAGCCCGAAATATCATGACCAAAAGTCGTTCGTGCCGCCGTCTTACTCATTACATTTGTGTTCGCCCCTGGAAAGCCGTGGTTGAACGTGATTTCAGAATTCATGTTTTATCTGAAATGTATTCATTCAACATGTCAAAATCTGAGCATGATTTTGAGTATATAAAATACGATGAAGAATAAAGCTTCATTCTCTTCTCCATCCCTCGATTCTAAAGGGATGATGTAAACTAAAAATGCAAATAAGCTCTCCGTAAAACGAGGGCTTTTTGTATGCTCATTCCTCATTTTCAACTAGAAACCGTCAACACCAGATAGCTTTATAGTCCTTTAAAATGAATAGAAAGGGCTTCGATATTATCGCTTTATTAGCTTTAATCTAGGCGAACCATTATTCAATCTAAGATAAATTTATTACTCAATAATTCCCTTGTTAAATCTCATTAGTGTGTTTATATTAGTGCCTCTTGTCGGAGTGCTAGCACCATTTAGGTTACTAAGTAGTGTGGGCTGAGACCGTTAATTCGGGATCCGTTGAACCTGATCGGGCTAATACCCGCGAAGGAAACAAGCGTAATGCTGTAACCACTAACGTGCTTTTATTGCTGATTAGTTTTACAGCTTATTTTGCCAATTGGGGTAATCTTCTGAATTGTTAGAAGCAACCTGCCCTTTTCGATAATTGGCGCTTTTCAACACCAAACCTCTCCAGACAAGCAACTTCATTTTTAACAATATGAGAGATTGCTAATGTCAAATCGTCGTCAAACTCGCGCTAATGCGAAACAATTTATTGATAACTTTACACCCTTTTCTTATCCCAACTCGAACAAAGTGTATGTGCCAGGTGATCTACACGATATTCGTGTTGGTATGCGTGCAATATCCCAGACAGAGACTATTTTAGGTGGCAGTAAAGACGCGCCTATCACCGAACAAAATCCAGATATTTTAGTATACGACTGCACAGGGCCGTATTCTGACCCTGCGGCAAAAATTAATATACACCAAGGTTTAAGTAAGCTTCGCCACAACTGGATTATGCACCGAGGAAACGTCGAACAGCTAGGGCAAGTTAGCTCTGAGTTTAGCCAAGCACGCAGCGGCGATGATGATTTAGAGCATTTGCGATTTAACCGCTCGGTGAACCCACTAAAAGCCAAACCTGGTAAAGCGGTCACCCAAATGCACTATGCAAAAGCGGGGATCATTACTCCAGAAATGGAATATATCGCGATCCGTGAAAATATGGCTAGAGAAGATGTCAGCGATCCTGTGTTATGCCAAAAAGCCCAAGGCAATGCTTTTGGAGCAATGGTCGGAAAACCTATTACCGCCGAATTTGTGCGTGACGAAGTAGCCAGAGGTCGTGCCATTATCCCAGCCAATATTAATCACCCCGAATCCGAACCCATGATCATCGGGCGTAATTTCTTAGTCAAAGTAAACGCTAATATTGGTAACTCTGCGGTCACTTCCTCTATCGAAGAAGAAGTTGAAAAACTAGTGTGGTCAACACGCTGGGGGGCCGACACTGTGATGGATTTGTCCACTGGACGCTATATTCACGAAACCCGAGAATGGATTATCCGCAACTCCCCTGTCCCAATTGGCACAGTTCCCATTTACCAAGCCCTGGAAAAAGTAAATGGGGTTGCAGAAGACCTTACGTGGGAGATATTCCGTGACACTCTCATCGAGCAAGCCGAACAAGGAGTAGACTACTTTACTATTCATGCCGGCGTACTACTTCGTTACGTGCCCATGACCGCAAAACGGCTCACGGGCATAGTGTCTCGCGGCGGTTCAATTATGGCTAAATGGTGTTTATTCCATCATAAGGAAAGCTTTTTGTATGAACATTTTCGGGAAATTTGCGAACTGTGCGCCGCTTACGACGTATCCCTGTCTTTAGGGGATGGTATGCGCCCGGGCTGTATCGCCGACGCGAATGACGAAGCCCAGTTTGCCGAATTAGAAACCTTGGGAGAGCTAGTCAAAATAGCTTGGCAATATGATGTGCAAACTATCGTTGAAGGCCCTGGGCATATTCCTATGCAATTGATCAAAGAAAATATGGACAAACAATTGCAAATTTGTGCCGAAGCGCCCTTTTACACTCTTGGCCCTCAAACAACGGATATAGCGCCAGGCTACGACCATTTCACCTCAGGCATAGGCGCAGCGATGATAGGTTGGTATGGCGTCGCAATGTTGTGTTATGTCACCCCAAAAGAGCATTTAGGCTTACCCAATAAAGAAGATGTTAAGCAAGGCTTGATAGCCTATAAAATAGCAGCCCATGCGGCTGACGTAGCAAAAGGCCACTTGGGTGCACAAATTCGCGATAATGCATTGTCTAAAGCCCGTTTCGAATTCCGCTGGGAAGACCAATACAACCTTGGCTTAGATCCCGATACCGCCAGACGATATCACGATGAAAGCCTGCCTCAAGAGTCAGCTAAAGTGGCGCATTTTTGCTCCATGTGCGGCCCCAAATTCTGCTCCATGAAAATCACCCAAGACGTACGCGAGTATGCCGCGAAGCAAAAAATACAGATCGAACAAGACGCGTCTCGACTGAAATTAAGTAAAGCAGGACTGAATCAACAAGAAATCGACTCAGCAATGGCACAAAAATCAGAAGAATTTAAAGCTCAAGGAGCCCAACTCTATACCCCCATTGACGACCGAGCAGTTACCGAATCTGAATAAATCATGGGTGTCTATGTAAGCTCACCCATGAAGGAAACCATGGGTGTCTATGTAAGCTCGCCCATGAAGGAAACCATGGGTGTCTATGTAAGCTCGCCCATGAAGGAAACCATGGGTGTCTATGTAAGCTCGGCCATGAAGGAAATCATGGGTGTCTATGTAAGCTCACCCATGAAGGAAATCATGGGTGTCTATGTAAGCTCGCCCATGAAGGAAACCATGGGTGTCTATGTAAGCTCGGCCATGAAGGAAATCATGG